>CAVSKP010000009.1:0-1339632 GCA_963728555.1 uncultured Actinomycetota bacterium | reverse complement strand
ATGTCGATGGAGATGTAGAGGGGACGGTGCCGATGCGCTCTCGCAGGGCTTGCACGACCGCCGGGACACCCTGGTTCAGGATGTCCATCGAGGTGGTGATACCGAAGCCCATCCGGGCGTCATCGCTCAAGTCCTCCTTGGCGTAGAGCGGTCCGCGGATCCCGACGTGGCTCAGCGCCGAGGTGTCGAGCAGCCCTTCCTCGAAGGCGCGGCGGAACGGCGTGCCATGCGTGTAGTCGGCGCCGAAGTAGGTGTCCCAGGTGTCGAGGTGGGCGTCGAAGTGCAGCAGGGCGACCGGGCCGTGCTTGCGGCTCATCTCGCGCAGCATCGGCAGCGCGATCGTGTGGTCGCCGCCGATGGTCACGATCTTCGCGCCGGTGTCCAGCAAGGACGCCGCGCCCGCCTGCACGGACTCCAGCGCCTCCTCGATGTTGATACGGGTTGCAGGCCAGGTCACCGCGTCGGCCACCTGGACCTCCGCGAACGGGGAGACGTCCAGTCCCGGGTGGTAGGGGCGCACGAGCCGGCTGGCCTCGCGGACCGCGGCGGGGCGAACCGGCGCCGGGACGGTAGGAGACGCCGCTGTCCCACGGCACGCCCATCACCGCGATGTCGGCACGGCCGACGTCCTCGAGCCGGGGCAGCCGGCCGAAGGTGGCGATGCCGGCGAAACGCGGCACCCTGGAGGCGTCCACCGGGCCCGACCGGCGGGGCGGGCGTCTGGCTGTCGGTCGATCACTGGGCCGCTCACTGGGTGTCTCCCGGGGTCGCTCGGTCGGTCGGTCAGGGCCGGCGAGATCACCCAGAGAACCTGGGTCGTGGCGTCCTCGGCGGCACTGCGGAACGTGTGGGGAACGTGGGGGGCGAAGGTCAGGGTGTCGCCCGGCTCCAGCAGGATCTCCTCGTCGCGCAGGGTGACGGCGAGACGGCCGGACACGACGAAGACGAACTCCACGTCGGCAGGCAGGCTGTACGGCTCGTCGCCGCTGCCGCCGCCCGGCTCGATCTCGCTGAGGATCGCCTGCAGCCGGCGCTCGCCGTGGGGCGTGAGGAGGTACTCCGACATCCCGGTGCCGCCGAAGTTGATCTTCGGGTACGCAGACCGGCGTACGACGTCACCCGGCGTGGCGCTGAACAGCTCGCCGAGCGAGAGCCCGAGCGTCTCGCAGATCCGGATCAGCGACGCGACCGAGGCGCTGGCCTGGTCGCGCTCGATCTTGGACAGGAAGCCCTTGGTCAGGCCGGCCGCCTCGGCCACCTCGGCCAGCGTCTTGCGCCGGGCGAGCCGGACCGCCTTGAGCTGCTCGCCGATCCGGACACCGTCGGGTTCGGACTGTGCCGCTGCGGACATCGCTTCTGCCTTCCTGTCGAGAACGGGACCCGGCGCCGCGTCCCAGGACGTATGAAACACCATGAGCCGTATATGAAACAAGGGTTGACAGATGAGAAACTTTGGGTTCATCCTCTGGTGACGCAAGCCACAACGGCAGTGGCCGTCCCCATCCCGAGGAGTGCAACATGACGCGCAACATCCACCCCCGCCGGCTGGCCTGGCTCGCTGCGACCGCCGCCGCCTGCACCCTGTTCGCCGGATGCGGCAGCTCGTCCAGTGACAGCGACGCCAAGGAGCCGGTCGCCCAGCAGTCGGAGAACGCGGATCTCCACGCCATGCTCCCCGACGACATCCAGGATGCCGGCAAGGTCTCCGTCGGCACGGAGGCGCTGTACCCGCCCTTCGAGCAGTTCGCCGCCGACAACAAGACGATCGAGGGTCTCGACCCCGACCTGGGCAAGGCCCTCGGCGAGGTCCTCGGTATCGAGGTCGAGTTCACCCACACCGCCTTCGACGGCCTGCTCACCGCGCTCGACGGCGGCCGGTTCGACCTGGTGATCGCCGGCATCACCGACACCAAGGAGCGCGAGGCCATCTACGACTTCGTCAACTACTTCATGACCGGTCAGTCCATCGTGGTGAAGAAGGGCAACCCGTCCGACATCCACGGCATCGCCGACCTGTGCGGCAAGCCGGTCGCGGTCCTCAAGGCCTCCACCCAGGAGAAGCTGCTCGGCGAGTTCAACGATGACGAGTGCGCGGGCAACGCCATCGACATCGGCTCGTTCCCGAGCGACCGCGACGCCCTGATGCAGGTCCAGAGCGGCCGGTCCGAGGCCGCCTTCACCCAGGACGCGGTCGGCGCGTACAACGCCAAGAACATCGGCGGCGGCAACCAGTTCGAGATCGGCAACTCCGAGGCCCTGCTCCCCGTCCCGGTCGGGATCGTCTTCACCAAGGAGGACACCCAGCTGCGCGACGCCTTCCAGGCAGCGCTGAAGGAGGTCATCGAGAGTGGCGCCTATGACGAGATCCTCGCCAAGTGGGACATGAGCGGTGGCACCTTCAAGGACGCCAGCATCAACGGGGCTGAGTGAGCATGAGCGCGTCTGCCCCCGCCGCTGCTCCCGCCGCGTCCCGCCCCGAGCTGATCAAGGCGGTTCCGGTACGCCGTACCGGCCAGTGGATCTCGGCCGCCGTCGTCGTCGCCATCGTGGCCCTGCTTGTCTGGTCGGTGGCCACCAACGAGAACCTCCAGTGGTCGGTCGTCGGGGACTACCTGTTCGACGGCTCGATCCTGAGGGGCGCGATCACCACCATCAAGCTCACCGTGCTCTCCATGGTGATCGGTGTCGTGCTCGGCGTCGTCCTTGCAGTCATGCGGCTCTCGGCCAACCCCGTGCTCAGCGCGGTCAGCAATGCCTACCTCTGGCTGTTCCGCGGCACGCCGGTCCTCGTCCAGGTCGTCATCTGGTTCAACCTGGCTCTGATCTTCCCGACCCTGGGCTTCGGAACCTTCAGCGTCGAGACCAACTCGGTGATCAGCTCCTTCGGTGCGGCGCTCCTCGCGCTGGCGCTCAACGAGGCGGCGTACATGGCCGAGATCGTCCGCGGCGGCATCCTCTCGGTGGACCACGGCCAGACCGAGGCGGCGCACGCGCTCGGCCTCACGGGCGGCCAGACGATGCGTCGCATCGTGCTTCCCCAGGCCATGCGGGTGATCGTCCCACCGACGGGAAACGAGCTCGTCACGATGCTCAAGACCACTTCCCTCGTGGCGGTGATCGGCGGCACCGAGATGTTCGGAGTCGCCCAGGCCATCGGCGCCCGCGACTTCACCACGTTCCCGATGCTCATGGTCGCGTGCTTCTGGTACCTCGTGATGACCTCCGTCCTGAGCTACGGCCAGGCCAAGCTGGAGCGCCGCTTCGCCCGGGGAAGCCACCACGGCACCCCGTCCGGCCCCGGCAGCCTGCAACGGCTGTTCGGCCGCGTGTTGCCCACCCGCACCGCAACCGAAGGAGGCACCCGATGACAGCCACGATGGTCGCAACAATGGTTCGGGCCGAGAGCGTCCACAAGTCGTTCGGCCACGTCGAGGTGCTCAAGGGCATCGACCTCGAGGTCAAGAACGGCGAGGTCTTCTGCCTGCTCGGCCCGTCGGGCTCCGGCAAGTCGACCTTCCTGCGCTGCATCAACCACCTCGAGCGGATCGACGCCGGCCGACTCTCCGTCGACGGGCAGCTCATCGGCTACACGGAGGCCGACGGCAAGCTCTACGAGATGCACGAACGTGAGGTCGCCGCGCAGCGCCGCGGCATCGGCATGGTCTTCCAACGGTTCAACCTGTTCCCGCACATGACCGCACTCGAGAACGTCATGGAAGCACCGGTCCTGGTCCGCAAGGAGTCCAAGGTCACGGCGCGGGCGCGCGGCCTCGAGCTGCTCGAGCGGGTCGGCCTGGGTGACCGGGCCGGCAACTACCCGGCCCAGCTGTCGGGTGGCCAGCAGCAGCGCGTCGCCATCGCCCGGGCTCTGGCCATGAAGCCGAAGCTGATGCTCTTCGACGAGCCCACCTCGGCGCTCGACCCGGAGCTGGTCGGTGAGGTCCTCGACGTGATGAAGGACCTGGCCTCGGAGGGGATGACGATGATCGTGGTCACCCACGAGATCGGCTTCGCCCGCGAGGTCGCCGACACGGTCGTGTTCATGGATGGTGGTGTGGTGGTCGAGGCCGGCAAGCCCGCCGACGTCCTCGGCAACCCGCAGCACCCGCGGACCCAGGCCTTCCTGTCCAAGGTGCTCTGAAGCACGATGAGCTCCATGACTGTCGAGTACGCCGTGACCGATCCCGCCTCTGGTGAGCTGGTGCGGGTCTACCCGACCGCGACGGACGCCGACATCGAGGCTGCGCTGGGCGCCGCGACGGCGGCGTACCGGACCTGGGTCCCGGGCACCACCGTGGCCGAGCGTGCGGCGTTGCTGCACGAGGTGTCCCGACTGCACACCGAGCGCCGCGACGAGCTCGCCGCGATCATCGTGCGGGAGATGGGCAAGGCGCTCGACCACGCCCTCGGGGAGGTCGACTTCAGTGCGGCGATCTACGAGTTCTACGCCGACCGCGCCGATGCGCTGCTCGCGGACGAGCCGGTCCAGCTGCTCAACGGCGAGGGATCGGCGATCATCCGCCGCAGCCCGTACGGCGTCCTGCTCGGGATCATGCCGTGGAACTTCCCCTACTACCAGGTGGCCCGGTTCGCGGGTCCGAACTTGGCCATCGGCAACACGATCGTGCTCAAGCACGCGCCCCAGTGCCCCGAGTCCGCGGCCGCGATCGACCAGCTGGTCCGTGACGCCGGCTTCCCCGTCGGCGCGTACGTCAACGTGTACGCGACCAACGAGCAGGTCGCCTCGATGATCGCCGACCCGCGCATCGCCGGTGTCTCGCTGACCGGCTCCGAGCGTGCCGGCGCGGCTGTCGCCGAGAACGCGGGTCGTCACCTGAAGAAGGTCGTGCTCGAGCTCGGCGGGTCCGACCCGTTCCTGCTGTTCAGCACCGATGACCTCGACGCGACCGCGGAGGCTGCCGCCGCGGCCCGGCTCGACAATGCCGGGCAGGCCTGCAACGGGGCGAAACGGTTCATCGTGGCGTCCGAGCTGTACGACGTTTCCTGGAGAAGTTCACCGCTTCGGTGCTGGCCGGCGCCGACAGCATCGCCCCCCTGTCCTCGGCCGCCGCAGCCGCGCGACTGCAGGACCAGGTGGATCGGGCGGTCGGTCAAGGCGCTCAGCTGGTCACCGCCGGCGAGCCCAGCGGCGCGCACTTCCCGCCGGGGGTGCTCACCAACGTCACCCCGGAGAACGACGCCTACCACGAGGAGCTGTTCGGCCCGGTCGCGATCGTGTTCCGGGTCGGCTCCGAGGACGAGGCCGTGGCGCTCGCGAACGACACGCCGTACGGGCTGGGCTCCTACGTGTTCAGCACGGACCCGCAGCAGGCCGCCCGCGTGGCCGACCGGATCGAGGCCGGCATGGTCTTCGTCAACGGGGTCATGCTCGACGGCGCTGAACTACCGTTCGGTGGCATCAAGCGCTCGGGTTTCGGTCGCGAGCTCGGCCGCTACGGCATCGAGGAGTTCGTCAACAAGAAGCTGATCCGGACGGTTCGCTAGCTCCATCGCCACGACGTCACGGCCCTCCGGGCCCAGTCGCGTCGAGCATGGCGACATCGCAGACCGAGGCGCGCAAGGGCGAGCTGCCGCTGATCGGGTCGCTCGGCGTCTGGCGCAGCACCAGGTTGAGGTTGGCGCTGCCGGGTCCGTACGGCGGGTAGCCGGGCAGTCCCAGCTCGTCGCAGGCCTGCCACCAGCCGTGCTGGCCGAACACGACCTGCGGGTCGAGGTTGGCGTTGAACTTGGCGCGGGCCCGGATGTTGCCGTGCGGGGTGTGCAGGGAGACCCAGTCCCCGTTGGAGATCCCGCGGGAGGTGGCCGTGGACGGATGTATCTCGACCTGCGGGTCGGGCGAGCTCTTGCGCAGGGCCGCGACCTGGCGGTGCTGGGTCTCGCAGAAGAACAAGGACTTCGCGCAGCTGAGCACCAGCGGGTAGCGGTCGGCGAGGTCCGGCCGCGAGCGCGGACTCGTGAGCGGTTCCACGAAGGCCGGCAGCGGGGCATAGCCATGGGCGGCCAGCGTGGCCGAGTACAGCTCCACCTTGCCCGACGGAGTGGCGAACCCGGTATCGGCGTACTTGCGGTACCGCGTCGTCAACGGCACCCGTACTCCGGCCGGGTTGGCCCGCAGCTCCTCCAGCGTGATCCCGCTCGGGGCGAGCTGGTGGCGCAACGCCTCCTCGATGTCGCCGTTCCAGAAGTGCGCGCCGAGGCCCAGGCGCGTCGCGAGGTCGAACACGATCTGCAGGTCCGAGCGGGCCTCGCCGCGCGGCTCGACGAGCGGTTGTCGCAGCTGGACGAGCGACTGCGCCTCCTGGCTGTACTCGAAGCCGATCTTCAGGGCCTCGGACTCGAACGGCGTCGTCACCGGCAGCACGATGTCGGCGAGCTCGGCGGTCGGGCTCATGAACAGGTCGGCCTGGACGAAGAAGTCCAAGCCTCGGAGCGCATCGCGGCCGCGAGCGCTGTCTCCGTGGGCCATCACCATGTTGCCGCCGAAGCTGACCAACGCCTTGATCCGCCCGTCGAGGGCCGCGGTGTAGAAGTCCTCGCCGGTGACGAACCCGAACCGGGCCGGCCCGAGAGGCCGCTCATGGAAGCCGATCGAAGGTGGGCGGGCGTCGGAGAGGAGCTCCATCCCGTCGATCGGGTTCGATGGCACCGATTCGAACAGCACGTTCCCGCCCGGGATGTCCAGGCTGCCGGTCAGGGCGTAGAGGACGTCGACGGCGCGGATGGTCTGGGTCGCGCCGCTGTGCTGCTCGAGCCCGCTCCAGGTGTAGAACGCGACCGGCCGGGCCTCCCACAGGGTCCGCGCCGCGGCGACGATGTCTGCCGCCGGCACGCCCGTCAACTCCGCAGCCACCTCCGGCGCGAAGTCGGCACAGTGCGAGGCCAGCAGGTCCCAGACGGTCCGGCCCTCGATCTCGTCAGCGGCGTTGGTCCAGTCGCGGACGAAGTCGGCGTCGTACCAGCCGTTCTCGATCATCACGTGCGTGAGGGACAGGGCGAGTGCCGCGTCGGTGCCGGGCCGCACCCGCAGCCAGTGGTCGGCCTTGGCTGCGAGGCCCGCCTTGCGCGGGTCGACGACGATCAGCTTCGCACCGCGAGCGACCGCGGCGGCGGTGCTCGTGGCGTGCGCGAGTCGGGCGACCGACGGGTTGTATCCCCAGAAGAGGATGCAGCCGGCGTTCTCGAGATCCGGCACATACTCGCCGGGCACCGAGGCGCCGAACGTGTAGAGCGGTGCGAGGTAGCGCCCCCACCCGCACAGCTCCATGTAGGTGCAGAAGTTCGGGCTGCCGAACGCCCGGATCAGCCGCTGGACCCAGTCGACGGCGTCGCTGATCGCCGACGTGGACGGCGAGCTCGAGCTGAAGCCCACCGACTCGGGCCCGTCCGAGGCGGCGAGGGTCGTCAACTTCTCGGCAACCGTGTCCAGCGCCTCGTCCCAGGTGATCTGCTCCCACGCCGGATCCGCGTCACCCTTGGGGTTGGTTCTCCGCAGCGGGTGGAGGAGCCTGGACCGGTCGTAGAGGATCTGCGGCGCAGCCTTGCCCTTGACGCAGATGGCTTTGCCAGTCGGGTGGGACGGGTCGGGGTGCAGCGCCACGAAGGTCCCGTCGGCGACCGTGGCCAGGGCACCACAGCGCGAGACGCACAGCGGACAGAATGTCGGGACCCCGTCCGCTCCCATCGCCCGATTGTCGCTCGCAGCCCAGGTCGCGGCAACGTCTCGACGCCTTCGGCAACCCGCCTTGCCTCAGGCAGCGCGGAGGAGCTCGCGGGTCGCGATCGCGTCGGGAAGCGCCCCGATGCCCTCGAACGCCGTCAGCGCGGCGGTGAAGTCGGCCCGGGCGCCGTCGGCGTCTCCTTGCGCCTGATGGATCCGCCCCAGCAGCACCGAGACGCGGGCGGACTCGTAGTTGAGGTCGACCTCGTCGAACAGCGACCGGGCGCCCGTCGCCGCCAGCTCGGCCTCCCCGAGGGCGCCGTCGACCAGGGCCACGGCCGCGGCACCCGCGTCGGCGGTCGCCCTGAGCGCGGGTGCCGAGTGTGCCGTCGCGATGCCGTCCAGCTCAGCGGCGGCGGAGCGCGCCGTCTGGACCTCCCCCAGCAGCAGCGCGACATCGAGCTGTGCGGGCAGCAGCTTGGCCCGGTCGAGCGGCAGCAGGCTCGTGTCGGCGAGCGCGCGTCGAAGAGCGCGCGCCGCGGCCTCGGGCCGTCCGCGCTGGACCAGGACCAAGGCCAGTCCGGGCTGCGGCGGCACGCCCATCTCGCTGGCCTGCTGAAGCGCCTCCTCTGCCGCGTCCAGGTCTCCCATCTTGACGCGGATCTCCCCCAGCTCCCGGAAGGCCAGCGCGGTGAAGATCAGGTTGAACGACGCCAGCTCGGTCGTGGCGGTGCGGGCCTCCAGCTCGGCCTCGGCGAACGCGCCGCGCAGGCGCATGATCTCGGCCCGGTGGACACGGCAGACACCGGGGAAGCCGTTGATCGCCTGTCGGTTGCACCACCGAGTCGCCGCCTCGGTCCACTGACCCGCACGCTGCCAGTCGGCCATCTGCGCGTTGACGGCGATCATCATGCAGTAGATCCACCCCGTGGCGCGCGGCCCCAGCTCCCCGGCCACGGCTCCCTGCGTGGCCTCCTCGATCATCGGGAGCCCTCGCTCGGGGTCCTCGGTGAAGGCAAGACAGATTCCGTGCACGGCGTGCCCCATGGCGAACAGGTCCTTGTCGCCGTGTCTCGCTCCGATCTCCGCCGCCTCCGCGGCCAGGCCGACGGCCGCGGGGAGATCGCCCTGAGCGCGTTGGAGGAGCGCCATCGCCAGCTTCAGCCAACCGTGCTCGGCAGCCTCGGCCACGCCGTCCAGCATCCGGGTCGCCTTCTGGATCCAGGCCGTAGCCACGGAGGTCTCACCCAGGTCACCGTGATGCACGGCGAGCTCGACGGCGACGCCGGCGGCTCGTCGTACGTCCTCGGCCTTCAGGTACTCCGCGTGGGCACGCTCCCGGAGCGCGATGCAGTGCCGCATCTTGCCGATCCACCACGCACACTCGGCCATCCGGTCGAGGTCGTCGGGACCCAGCGGCTCGACCGCGTCCGCAGCCGCGAAGAGGCCGAAGGCTTCGCGCCACGCGTAGCGCGAGACCTCCTCGCGCGCAGTCTCGATCCCCGTGGCGACGGCAGTCATCCGGGTCATTGTGGCATCGACGACGGCGCTCGCGGGTTACGGAGCCAGAACGTCACAATGGGCCGTGACCTCCACCGACAGCAGCTCCGGCAGCCGTCCTGTGATCCTGGCCGTCGACGACGACCCTGATGTCGTCGCGCTGATCGGTGAAGAGCTCGAGGACCGCTACGGGCGCGCCTACCAGATCCTGACCGCACGGGCCACGACGACCGCCGAGAAGCTCCTGGAAGCGCTGCACGAGTCCGGTCAACGGGTCGCCCTGGTGCTCTCCGACCAATGGCTGCCCGACGGCACCGGGTGCGAGCTGCTCGGCCGGGTCAACGAGCTCTTCCCGGACGCCCGGCGGCTGCTGCTGATCTCCTGGGGCGAGTGGGCGGTCGACGCCACGGCGCAGCCCCTGCGTCGTGGCATCGGACTCGGACAGATCGACTACTACGTCCTCAAGCCGTGGCGCACCGCCGACGAGCTGTTCCACCGCACCGTGACCGAGTTCCTCCATGAGTGGGTGGGATCTGACGCGTCACTGTCCCGGGAGCTCACGGTGGTCGCCGACGCCGGCAACGCCCGCGCCAGCGAGCTCCGCAGCCTCCTCACCCGCAATCGCGTGCCGTTCGTGTTCCACCCCACCACCTCGTCGGAAGGGCAGAGGATCCTCACTGAGGTCGGGGAGTCCGATGCGGATGCGCCGATCGTCCTGCAACGCAACGGCCGCTTGCTCATCGATCCTTCGAACATCGACATCGCCAACGCCTACGGTGCGCGCACGAGCCTCCCCGCGTCCCGCGAGTTCGACGTGACCGTCGTCGGAGCCGGCCCCTCCGGTCTCGCCGCGGCCGTGTACGCCGCGTCCGAGGGTCTGCGCACGTTGGTCGTCGAGCGGGAGACGATCGGCGGTCAGGCCGGCTCGAGCTCTCGCATCCGCAACTACCTCGGCTTCCAGCGAGGCATCACCGGTGCCGACCTCGCCCAACGCGCCCAGCAGCAAGCCTGGGTGTTCGGAACGACGTTCATCCAGATGTGCGAGGCGCTCTCCCTTCGCTCCGACGGCGACCGGCAGTACCTCGCGTCGACGAACTGCCCGGAGATCCCCACCGGCGTCGTCGTCCTCGCGATGGGCGTCAGCTACCGGCGCCTGGGCATCCCGGCCCTCGACGAGCTCATCGGCAGGAGCGTCTTCTACGGCGCCTCCGCCTCCGAGGCGGAGCGCTTCTCCGGCCGTTCGGTCTTCGTCGTCGGGGGCGGCAACTCCGCCGGCCAGGCCGCCGTACACCTCGCCCGTTACGCCCGCCAGGTCACGATCCTGGTACGTCGCGGGACTCTCGCCGAGACGATGTCGCGCTACCTGATCGACGAGATCGAGGGCCAGCTCAACATCGTCGTCGCCTACGAGACCGAGATCGTCGACGGACGCGGCGACGAAGCCCTGCAGACCCTGACCCTGCACGACAAGGCCACCGGCATGCAGGAGGTCGTGCCCGCGGACGCCCTCTTCATCCTCATCGGCGCCCAGCCACACACCGCCTGGTTGCCCGCCGAGATCGAGCGAGACCGCTACGGCTTCGTCGTCACCGGACCCGAGAACGACGCCTGGCCGCTGGATCGCCCGCCTTTCATGTTCGAGTCCTCGATGCCGGGGGTCTTCGCGGTCGGCGACGTGCGCTCAGGGTCGGTCAAGCGGGTCGCGTCGGCCGCAGGGGAGGGTTCGGTCGCGATCCAGCAGGTGCACCAGTACCTGCAGCTGCTCGAGTCGTTCTGACCGCGCGCGCACTGATCCGTCGCGGGGCGCGTGATGGGACCCCTGTTTCGGAAGGACGTACTTCAGGGCGCCCTGCGACCCGCGGTCACGGGACGCGTGCGGTGACCAGCCACGCGGACGAGCCGAGAAGCACGCCGTCCCCGGTGGCGTGCTCGTCGAACAGCCGGCGCAGCCTGGCCAGGGCCAGTTCGGTCTGGTCGTCGTCGAGGTCGCGGAGCAGGCCCCTGGCGATGCCCCCGGAGGCGATGAACGCGTAAGCGTCGTCGGCGTCTCGTCCGAGCTCCACCGGCTCGTCGACGGCGTCGAGTGCCACCTCGGCGTAGCCGCTCTCGGTCAGGATCCGGCGTACGTCGTCGGCGTCGGCCAGCCCGAGGGGCCCGGGTGCGCCGACAGCGGGCGCCGGCAGCTCGCGGCCGAGCGCGAGCGCATCACGCACGGCGTAGAGCCACTCGTTGCGCGCCATCTCACGCCAGGTGAGCAGGGCCAGGGTGGCGCCGGGGCGGAGGCCGCCGCGGATGTTGCGGAAGGCCGCGACGGGATCGCCGAAGAACATCGCGCCGAATGCGCTGGTGGCGAGGTCGGCGGCCGCGGGTGCGAAGGGATGCACCTGGGCGTCGCCCTGCTCGAAGGTGATGTTGTCCAGGCCCTCGGCGGCGGCCATCGCCCGACCGTGCTCGAGCATCCGGGCGGAGAGGTCGATGCCCACGACTGTGCCGGCGGTCGCGATCCGCGCCAGGTCGCGGGTGGACCTGCCGGTGCCGCAGCCCACGTCGATCGCCGAGGTCGTGGCCGCGATGGAGACTGCGTCGACGAGTCGCTGCCAGTGCCGCAGCGACGTCCGCTCGTAGTGGTCGGCGTACGCCGTCCAGTGGTCACCGTCGGCGCCGTCCCAGGCCGCGGCCATCTGCAGGTTCGCCACTCGTGTCGCCATCGCCATGACGCCTCCTCGGTATAGTCCCTTTGGGACCAATGCATCGTGCGACCCGGGAGGACGAGATGTCAAGGGCGACGACCAGACCCAGCGACCTCACGCCGACGTCGTACGCGATCCTCGGCCTGCTCGCCATCAGGCCGTGGTCGACCTACGAGCTCGCGCAGCAGATGGAGCGCGCGCTCGGCCGCTTCTGGCCGCGGGCCAGGAGCAAGCTGTACGAGGAGCCCAAGAAGCTGGTCGCCCACGGCCTGGCCCGCGCGTCCACCGAGAGCGTGGGCAAGCGGCCGCGGACGACGTACTCGATCACTGCGCGGGGTCGGCGCGCGATGGCCGAGTGGGTCCCGTCCCCCGGAGCCGGCCCCCAGGTGGAGTTCGAGTCTCTGATCAAGGTCTTCTTCGCCGAGCACGGGTCCAAGGCCGACCTCGTCGCGACGCTGCACCGCAGCCGCGACTGGGCCCGCCAGCAGGCGACCGAGTCCCGAGCGATCCCGCACGACTACCTGGACGGGACCGGCCCGTTCCCGGAGCGCCTCCCCTGGCTCCTCCTCACCGGTCAGTTCCTGCAGGACTTCCAGCGCATGGTGGACCAGTGGGCGGAGTGGGCCCTCGGCGTCGTCGAGGACTGGCCCGACGACGTGACGCAGGCCGAACCGGACCGGCCGGCCCTCGTGGCCATGGCCGCGCTGGCCGACACGCTGTCAGGGATCACGAGCCAGTAACTTCAGGGGCGTGTTCGTGACGTTCCACCCCGGCGTCCGGGTGCACCTCGGGGTGGTGGCGCTGGGAGACCCGCCTCGGCTGCATGACTGCCTCAGAGCCCTGGTTGCCCACGAGTCGCGGCACGACTTCGCGGTCAGCTGCCTGGTCAACCGGGACGCGATGCGCGAGGCGCCCCTGCGTGTCGAGGTTCCCGACGGCGTCCTGGTGGAGCGGCCGTCGGCCAACGTGGGCTGGAGTGGTGGGCTGCACCTGCTCCGGACGCTGTCGGACGCGGAGCTGTTCGTCTGGGTGCAGGACGACATGCTGCCCGAGCCAGGCTGGCTCGACGCCCTTGTCGACGCCGCGGACGCCCATCCCTCGGTGGGCCTCTTCGGGGCGATCCGGGTCGATGACGACGGACGGGTCCTGGAGCACAACGGCGGCTGGGCGCGGCCCCCGCACGTGGTCACGGCCTGGAACGACACCGACACGACCATCCGGGACACCCCGACCAAGCTCACGCTGCTCGACTGGGTCACGAGCAAGGGCTGCCTGACCCGCACCCGGGTCTTCGACGAGGTCGGCGGCCCGGACCCGCGGCTCTGGCCGCTGAACCACGTCGACAAGGACTACTCGACGCACGTGCGCTGCCACGGGTACGACGTCGCGCTGGTCCCGTCGGCTCGGCTGCGCCATGCCCAGAGCCAGTCCGCCCCGTCGTCGTTCCGCGTGTTCGTGAACGAGTGGCGCGACGGTTGGTTCGACGAGCGCTGGGCCGGCCCCGCGACGGCTCTCGCGGGACGTACGTCGGGTCGTACGGACCACCCGTGCGCGGAGTGGCGTACCGAGGAGATCGGCTTGGTCGAGGGTCTGTCCGGACGAGAGGCGACCGCGATGCTCGTGCCGTTCGCGCGCGCCCAGGCCTCGACCCTCGCCGGGCTCCGGGAGCAGCACGAGGAGGAGGTCCGGTCCGTCCGGGCGGAGCTGGCCGACCTCCATGCCGGGATCCAGGCGCAGCACGAGGAAGAGGTCCGGTCCCTCCAGGCGCAGGTGGCGGACCTGGAGGAGAGGCTGGCCGAGACCGAGGCCCGGCTGCGGCGCGTTCGCCGACGGGCCCGGCGGCTGCGCCGCCGGCTGCGCCAGGCAGTGCCCGCTCCGTCGCGCGTCGCCAGGCTGTCGCGTCGTCTGCGGCATTTGCGATGATCCAGCCGTGACCCACACGGCAGCCATGGACGAGACCTCGGCACAGGACGGGGGACTCGGGTTCCAGGACATTGCGACGGTGACCGCCGAGGGACGGTCGAGAGTGCGTTCCATCGCCGATGTCGTGGTGCATCGTCCGGTTCATCACCACGACCACCGCGGCACGTTGTTCGAGGTCTTCAACGGCGACCCGCTCCTCTGGACCGAGCCGGTCGTGTGGTGCTACCAGACCTCCGTCCGCCCACGGCAGATCAAGGGCTGGGCCCGCCACGAGGTCAAGGCCGACCGCTACAACCTGGCGAGTGGCGTGCTGATGGTCCTGCTCCATGACGACCGCGCCGGCTCGCCGACCCGCGGAGTGACGCAACGCGTCGTACTGTCGCCGGACGCCGATCGCCAGGTCCTGATCCCGGTGGGGGTCTGGCACATGATCATCAACCTCGGCGACGAGGACGCCCAGCTCATCAACTTCCCGACCGAGCCCTACGACCACGACAAGCCGGACCGGATCCTGCTGCCGTGGGACACCGACGAGCTGCCGGTGAAGGTCAGGGACTACCTCCCGAAGTTCTGAGGGCGACCGGGCGAGGGCTTACTGCACCGCGAGCACGTCGATCACGAACCACAGGGTCGCGTTGGCAGGGATCGCCCCGCTCCCCTGGGGGCCGTACCCGTACGCGGGCGGGATCTGGAGCAGGACGCGGCTGCCGACCTTCACCCCGGTGAGGCCGATGCTCCAGCCCGGGATCAGGCCGCTGAGTGCGGAGGTCAGGGGCGTGCCGGAGTAGCTCTCGTCGAAGGGCTTGTCGGCGTCGTACGTCGTGCCGAGGTAGTCGACCTTCACCGTGTCGGACGCCTTCACGACCGCCCCGGTGCCTTCCTCGAGAACCACGCGCTGGACCGGGGTGTCGAGCGCGGGCTCGTCCAGCCCCGCGAAGTCCAGCCCGGTGGGGCTGCCGTCCTTCTCGACCACCGTCGGCTGCGTGTCGGGCGAGGCGTCGTGCGCCGCGTCGTCGGTGGGCGTGGGCGACTCCGCCTGCTTCTCCACGAAGTCGGCGACGATCACCAGGGTGTCCGTGGCGCCGACCCCGAGCCCGTTGTTCTCGACGGAGGCGCCGAACAGCTCGGTCGCGGTGGTCACCGCGACGACCCGGGAGCCGTACGTCGAGCCGGAGAACAGCTTGACGAACACGTCGCCGATCTCCTCGGTGTTGGGTATCGACTCGGGCGAGCCGTTGTCGTAGTCGCTGTACACGTCCTTCTTGGTGGAGCCGTTCCCGATCCACAGGTAGGTGCTGGCGGTGTCGCCGTCCGCGATCGGGTCCCCGCTGCCCTTGACCAACGTCGTCACGGTCGTGGACTCCGGCGCCTCGACCTTCGCGTGCCATGACGCGGTGAGGCTCTTGCCGACGTCTCCGCTGAACGAGACCTCGTCCAGCTCGCCGCCGGCGGCACCGGCGCTCGCCTCCGAGCTCGTGCCGTTGTCGTCTGCCGCACTCGAGCCACCCCCGCCACAGGCCGCAAGGGCTGGCAGGAGCAGGACGGCACACAGTGCCGCCACCGGGCGATGGAATCGTCGATGCACAGGGAGACTCGGCTTTCAGGTGGGGGACGAGCCAGTCACGGTAGCCAGTGACCCTATGCCGACGCTGTGGGCCGCTCATCGGTCGCACCAATTGGGGTAGTTCCACGCCTGCCCCGGCGCCGTCGAGTCGGAACCATGGGGACCATGCCACGAACCTCTGAAGCCGATCTCGACGCCCCGGTCGCCCGCCCGGACCTGCCCGCGGATGCCCGCCCGATCAGTACGTCGATCTGGCACCGCAGTCCCGACCTCGTCCAGGCGAACGCGATGAGCGCAGGCTCCGCCATCGGCCACCTCGGCATCGAGCTCACCGAGCTCGGCGCGAACCACCTGACCGGTCGGATGCCCGTCGACAGCCGGACCCGCCAGCCCTTCGGGATCCTGCACGGCGGCGCGTCGGTGCTGCTCGCCGAGACGCTGGTCAGCTGCGCAGCGACGTTCGTGGCCCCACCGGGCAAGGCGTGCGTCGGCATGGAGATCAACGCCAACCACCTGCGTCCGGTCACCTCCGGCTGGGTCACCGGCACCGCCCGGCCGATCTCGCTGGGCCGTCGGAGCCAGGTGTGGGAAGTCCGGATCGTCGACGACAACGACAAGCTCGTCTGCATCTCACGCTGCACGATGGCCGTGATCGAAGCGCCGTGACGTGTCGCGGCGCGCGCGGACCTGCTGTCAGCTCACGACCGCGTGGCCACACGACCGACGCAGGTCGGTGCGGGTTCCCGAGGCGTGCTCCGGCGACCTGAGCAGGTGAGCCAGCGGGTCCGCGCTGCCGCCGGTGCGGATGACGGCCACGATGCCGGCTGCGGCGATGCTCCACACGTCCCTCGTCACGCCGAGAGGGAGCAGCGACCGGGTCTCGGCGATCGCCTCCTGCTCCCCCGCCCGGAGCACGACGCGGGTCCCCGGGGCGATGGCATGAGCCGCGATGGCCACGGCGATGTTGTCGTTCTCGTCCGAGCCGACGGCCGCCAGAGCCAAGGCCCGACGGAGCCTCACCTTCTCGAGCACCTGCCGGTCGCCACCGTGCCCCGCCACCACGGGGATGCGGAGTGCCCGCGCGACGTGGAGCTGGGGTGCGGCCGAGTTGCGCTCCACCCCCACCACGGGGACGCCGAGGCTTCGTAGCTCGGTGCACAGGCGGATGCCGACCTGGCCCATCCCCACCACGATCACGTGGTCGCGCCGAGGCGCGCTGCGCGAGCCGAGCAGCGCGATCAACCGGGGCTCGAAGAGGCGCTCCACCAGGCCGGCGGTGAACAGTGCCGTGAAGCCGACACAGGCGAGCATCGCCGCCCCCGAGAACACGGCGTACGGCGCCGACGGGTCGGTCGGTCCCGGTCCGACGGTGGCCACGACACGGGCCGCCTCGAGGAAGGCGCCGGACACCGTGTGATGGCCGCCGAGCATCAGCCAGACGAAGTCGATCGCCAGCACGGAGAGAAGTCCCAGGAGCCCGCCCACCATCAGGCGGGCGCTGAGGTCCTGGGCGCCCAGGGGCAGGACCAGCTGGCCGAGCCGGAACCCGCGCGACCGGCGTGGGGCGGTGCGGTGCAGCCGCTCCTCTCCAGCCTGCACGACCCGGTGCTCGACACCGTCCCCCTCCCAGGCAGCCACGACGTCGGGCCCCAGGCAGGGTCCGGCGAGGACGGGCGCGGCGATCGCGGCGGGCGAGGTGACCACGGCCTGAGGGAGCAGTGCGGCGACATGGTCGGCCATGGTCTTGTCGAAGATCGTCGCCACGATGCGCAGGGACGGGTCGAGGTGCGCGATCGCCAGCGCGTAGCGGACCGCCAGCACGTCGTCGTGAACCACGACGGCCACGGCGCGCGGACGTCGGAGCACCGCGTCGGCGAGCACGTCGTCGGCCGGCTCGACCAGGTGGTCGACCCGATCGCGCCCGCTGGCGAGCTCGTGACAGATGCGCTTGGACAGCGTGGTGTCGCCGATGACCAGGTACGCCGCATCGGCCGGCGAAGGCGTCTCCGCGGCTCGCACGCGCTCATCCTCCCGGGACCGAACCTCTGCCCCTGGCAGGTGTCCAGGGGTTGGAGCGCTCACGCCATCAGGTCGGCCACCTGCAGCCCGAGGAAGTGCGACTGCAACACCGCCGACGCAGGGTCCACCATCGGGCCCACCTCCGGGAACACCGTCAGGCCGATGTCGCGGGCGAGGCGGTGACGCCGTCCCAGGGAAGCCGTCAACGAGTCGCGCGAGACCGCGCCCGTGCCGCGCTCCATCTGGCCCAACAGCCATGACCTCAGGTCCGCCAGGGCTGCGGGCAACGGGACCTGCGGGGCTTCGTCGTCGTTCTCCTGCGGCGTGACGGCCAGGGTACGGGCCGGCGCGGAGGCAGCACCCTGGTCGAAGTGAAGGACGTCGACCTACCCGCTCGCCACGGACGATGCTGAGCGGCTCGCCGGCGAGCGAACCGGAGCGCGAGAAGACCCGGGCCACCACCAGGGCGCCCGGGGGCACCTCGTCCGGGGTGAGCGACTCCAGCCGCTGCACGGCGTGGCTGGCGAGCGGCGTCCACCGGATGCTGAGCGGGAGGGTCGCTGCCGGCGTCGTCGCGAAGCACCCACCAGACGACCTGCCGGATCGGGTCGAAGACCGCCGGATCCCACGACGCCGGCCGGAGAAGCACCCACTCACGCAGCGGGTCGGGTTGGTCGAGCAGGCTCTGCCTGCCACGGACGCGGTGCTCGAGCGCGGTCCACGAAGAGACGACCGGCATGTCGGACCACGGCGGCTCGACCAGCGGACCGACCCATGCCTGGGTGCGCTCGACCCCGGACAGCCGGCCGGTCGCAGAGAGCTGCGCGTCGCCGAGCCGTACGGCGCGACCGGCGGTGAGGGCCGGCGTGCGCAGCCCGGTCCAGGGGGCCGGCTGGGTCCAGCGTGCGCGGGGGTCGAAGTTCCACATCGACTCCGGCCGGGCGTCCGTCCAGGACACGAACCGCCGTTCCTCCGCCCACCAGAACAGGCAGGTGAGCCCGCGGTAGCCGGACGCCGCCTGCCAGGGTGTCCCCCCGAGGCCGACCAGCTCCATCGAGCGCACCGTGGAGTACGTCGTGCGGGACTGTCCCGCCAGCCTGGACGGCACGGGATCGCCGGCGATGACGATGGCGGAGACGAGCGCGTAGGCCACGCGCCGCCTCGTCGAGCAGGGCGTGCTCGTCGGCCCGCGCGCTGCGGTCGAGCAGCAGCTCCACCTGGTCGGCGAGGCGGCGCAGCAGCAGCGCCAGCCGGTGCAGCTCGACGCCCTGCGCCCACACCGCGATGGTCTCGTAGCGCTGGTGCACCGCCGGTGACAGGTGCGAGGCGCCCAGCCGCACGGTGTCCAGCAGCAGGTCGCCCGCCGCCTGCAGGAAGCGCTCACGACCGTCGGCCTGGGCGCGGGTGGTGGCGGTCTCCCGCCGCTGGACGGGTTCGACCGGAGCCGCCTCGGCGCCGTGGGCGCGTTGGTAGGCGAGCACCGCGGCGGCGGCGTACTTCTCCGGCGACGGCAGCTTGGCGTCGGGGATGAGGCCCGCCAGTCCCCCGCCCATGAAGCGGAACGTCACCCGCGGCGTCGTGAAGGACAGCTGCACCGCCTGGCCCTGGGTGATCCGCGGCTGGTCGTCGGGGAGGTCGGCGACGTACTGGGCCGCCCAGCGGAGGCCGGCCCGCCCGGCGTACGACGCGAGCGCGGCCGCGTCGATCGCCATCAGCTCGCCGTGCGGGTCGGACTCGTCGGTGGCCGGTGACGAGGCGACCAGCCACAGCGCGGCCGTGATGACGTGCTGGCAGATCGTGGCCGCCGGGCACGAGCAGGCCGCGCCCGAGGCTCCCGAGTCACCGAACGAGACGGCGTGCTCGCCGACGCGGACGACCACGGGATCGGACGACTCCAGCGAGACGGCCTGCGACTCCAGGTCCTTGCGGCCGCGGCGCAGCAGGCCACGGTTGGCGAGGGCCGCCCAGGCGTCGTCGTCGAAGCGGCGACAGCTGGGCGAGGAGGTCGTCGTACGCCGTCACGACGTCACCTCCACCAGCCAGGACGCCAGCTGGCTCGGGGTGAGGGCCGCGATCTCCATGCCCCGGTCGGCCAGCCGCTGGGCCATCGCCCGGTCGTAGAACGGGTGCGCCTCGCCGTCGAGGGCGGCCAGGCCGAGCAGCCTGACCCGCGACTCCGCCAGCTGCGAGACCACCCGGACCAGGTCGCCGGGCGGGCCGCCCTCACAGAAGTCGGTGACCAGGACCAGGACGGTGCGGTCGGGGTTCTCGACGAGCTGGCCGGCGTAGCGGAGCGCCTGGGCGATGTCGGTGCCGCCGCCGAGCTGCACGCGCATCAGCACCTCGACCGGGTCCTCGACCTCGTCGCTCAGGTCGACGACGTTGGTGTCGAAGACCACCAGCCGCACCCGGAACGAGGGCAGGCCGTGCAGGATCCCGGCCATCACGGCGCTGTGGATCACCGAGCCGGCCATGCTGCCGCTCTGGTCGACGCAGATGATCACGTCCCAGGGCAGTCGCCGCGTGTTGCGCTCGAAGAACCGCAGGTCGCCCAGGACGATCTGCCGGCGCTCGGGGTCGTAGTTCTTCAGGTTGCGGCGGATGGTGCCCACGACGTCGAAGTTGGCGGCGATCTGGACCGGCGAGTGGCGGTGCTGGCTCAGCCGGCCGGCCATCGCGCGGCGCACCTCCATCTCCAGCCTGCGCCGGAGCTCCTCGACCACCTGGCGGATGATGCGCCGGGCGACCTCGAGCACCTCGGCACCCAGGTGTCCCTTGAGGCTGAGCAACGTCTTGAGCAGCTGCTCGTTGGGCTCCAGCCGCTCGAGGGTCTCGGGGTCGGTCACCAGGTCGACCAGGCCGTAGCGGTCGAGCGCGTGCTTCTCGATCACCTCAGCGGTCTCCCGCGGGAACAGCTCGCGCACCTCGCCGAGCCAGCCGACCAGGGTCGGCTGGGAGTCGTCGAGCGAGCCGGGGGCGATCTCCGTCCGATCGGGACGGAGGTCGCGCGACTCGTACTCGCGGCCGTAGAGGTACTCCAGGGTCTCCTCCATGCGGTCCGCCGCACCGCCGGTCCCGCACTCGGCACACCCGCTCTCGAGCCGCTTCTTGGAGTAGCGCCCGAGGACGAGGCGCCAGCGGTCCACCTCGTTCACGGCCCGTCCCCCGACATCCACCCGGCCAGGCCGTCGCGCGCGAGAAGCTCGGCGACGCGGGCCGAGAGCGCCACGTGTCGCTGGACGTCGCTCTCGTCCGCGTCGCGGATCAGCAGCGGGCCCAGCTCGGCCAACCCGTGCAGCCGGGCCACCGACGAGGCGACCCGGTCGGTCTCGACCGGAGTCATCGTGGCGAAGGCCAGCCTCAGCTCGGGCAGGTGCTGGACGAACGTCTCCTCGTCCCACGCCTTGAGCCGGGCGTCGAGCCCGGCCACCAGCTGGGGGTTCTGCCACGCCGCCTCGCGGGCCGTGAGGAGCAGGCCGCCGAGGAAGGCGACCGCCTCCGCGGCAGGCACCGTGCCCGACAGGTGTCCCTCGACCGCGACGGCCAGACCGAGGTCGTCGAGCCGCCCGGCGGCGTAGGCCACCCCGGTCGCGGCACCGCGCACGAGCGCGGAGTCGTGCTGTGCGCGGAGCCGCTCGACCAGCTGCCAGAACAGCTCCACGTCCAGGGCCGCACCGGCGGTGCCGACCAGCAGCTCGCGCAGCCGCATCAGCGCCTCGGCCACCGCCCGGGGCTCGCACTCCTGGCCCTGCAGCTCGCGGCCGAGATAGATCGCCCGGGCGTACGTCGTCGCGATCAGGTCCGGGAGGGCCTCGAGCTGGCGCGCCTCGAGCGGCTCCCGCGACTCCCACAGCAGGCCGAGATGCGTGGCCGCTCGCGGCCACCGCGTCGAACGCGGGATCCGTCGCGATGCCCACCCGGACCAGCTCGAGGGCATGGTCGGCGTGGCCGTGCAGGCCGAGCACGCACGCATGAGCCAGCAGCGCCACCGACGCCGAGGAGCTCACCCGGTCACCGGACTGCCCGAACTCGCGCAGCACGACCGCGAACTTCGCCTCCACCGCCTCCGGCAACGTCGACCCGAACACCGACGCCTCGGCCAGCGAGCCGTCGGTCGCGGGCGTCCAGAGGTAGTCCCAGCGCTCCTGCAGGCGGCCGAGGCCGTGGCCGCGGACGAAGTCGGGGCCGGCCGTGCGGACCGCGAACGGCACGCCGAGCAGCTCCAGGCCGTGCAGCATGCGGCTGGTGCCGCGGTGCGCCGGGCGGCGGTAGATGTCGAGGTTGGTGGTCTGTCGTTCGCTGGCATCCACCTTGAGCCGTTGGGCGCGCAGGCGGGCGAGCGTGTCGGCCACCAGGGGCGGCGTGCCGGCGCCGGGAGGTACGACGCCGACGCGGTCCCCGGTGAGCACCTGCCGGACCGCGGACAGCACCAGCCGCCCCTCCACGTCGGCGTCGCCCTTGACGAAGCAGCTGGTGACCGCGTCGAGCAGGTCGCTGCGCAACGGGGCCGCCCGGTCGCGCAGCGCGGCGAGCTGCAGGGCCTGGCCGTACGCCGCGGCGACGGACGGCAGCGACACCGGCACCTGGTGCTTGCTGCCGGAGCTCGCGGGTGATGTCGAGCAGGGAGACCAGGGTCGCCGCGTTGCGCGGCTGCCCCGGCTGTGCGCCGGCCGGTTCCGCGGTCAGGTGCTCCCACAGCAGCTGGTGCCACGCGGGAGAGGTCATGCCGGCGGCGTATCCGTTGAGCCGGTCGAGACGGTCGAAGGTGAACCTGATCAGCGCTGCGTCGCTGGTCACCGACCGCTTCGGGCTCGCGCGGACGAGGGTCTGCGGCGGGTGCGGCCAGCAGGTCCGGCAGTACCACGGCGTGGAACCCGCCCACCACCACCAGGACCGGCCCGTCACCCGGCCGGCGCGCGTCGAGCGCCGACCGCACGTGGAAGGCCATCTCGGCCTCCCGCTGCAGGGTTCCCTCGGCTCGCAGGTCGTCGTCGGTGTGGTCGAGCCGAGCGAGCCGGCAGTACGCCGCGACCCGGGCCACGTGCTCCTCGAGCGGCAGCGGCGAGGCTTCGAAGAGCCGCTCCCAGAGGTCCTCGTGGTCACGGCAGCCCAGTCGATCGGCCAGCAGCTGGAGGGCGCGGCTGTGCGCGAAGCGCCGCTCGTCGAGCAGCGACCTCCCGCCGTCGTACGCCTCCGCGTTGCCCTGCCGGAGCTCCGCCTGCACCGCGAAGTCGAGGTCGATGAAGTGCGCCGGGATCCCGGCGGCGACGGCTTCGCGCAGGGCCACGAGCTCCGGGCTGTAGTCGCAGAACGGGTAGTAGGCGCTGGCGCGCTCCCCCAGCAGCGCATCGGCCGCGGTCGACGTACCAGGTGTAGACGGCCAGCGGCATGTGCGCCGCCGGATCGGTGAGCAGCGGGATCGAGCGGGTCGAAGCTGCGCGGACCCTCCACGAGCACGACGGAAGGCCGCCGCTGCGCGATCGCATCGCGCACGTGCAGGGCGCAGGCGGGGCTGTGGTGGCGCACCGGGAGGACCACCAGCTCGTCGGTCACCAGGCGACCGGCGAGCTCGCGGACCTCCTGGGTGGAGATCACCGGTCGAGCTCACGCCGGGCGTCGAGCACCCGGCCCCACTGCTTGCTCTGCCGGTCACGCTTCTGGGCGCGCTGCTTGACCACGACGTCGAAGTAGTGGCGCAGCTTCTTGCCGTCGTCGGGGTTGTCCTTGAGGACGGTGCCGATGAGCTGGCGGGCCACGTGGTCGCCGCCGACCTCTCCGTCGCCGAAGTACGTCGCATCCAGCGCGGCCGCGTGGGCCACGGCCACCGCCTCGGCCGAGGACATCACCGCCGTCGGCTTCTCGACCGCCGCGCCGTCCTCCGTGACGCCGTCGCGCAGGTCGTGGAACGCCGTGACCAGCAGCTCGACCACGTCGTCGCCGACGGTCGTGGTGACGCCCGACTGGGCCAGCAGGGACGCGGTCTGCTCCTTGATCAGCCGGGCCTCGAGCTTCCGGTCGGAGATCGGCCGCACCGTCTCGAAGTTGAACCGGCGCTTGAGGGCGCTCGACATCTCGTGGACGCCCGCGGTCGCGGATGTTCGCGGTGGCGACCACGTTGAAGCCCTGCGCGGCGAAGACCGTGGCGTCGGCCCCGGTCAGCTCGGGCACGTGGAGCACCTTGTCGGAGAGCAGCCCGATCAGCGCGTCCTGGATCTCGGGCTGGACCCGGGTCACCTCCTCGAACCGGCAGATCCGGCCCTGCTCCATGGCCGTCGTGCATGGGTCCGCGCACCAGCGCTCGTGGGCTCGGGCCCTCGGCGAGCAGCAGCGCGTAGTTCCAGGAGTAGGTGATCTGGTCCTCGGTCGTGCCCGACGTGCCCTGCACGGTGCACGTCGAGTCGCCGCTGATGGCCGCGGCGAGCAGCTCGGACAGCATGGACTTGGCCGTGCCCGGCTCGCCGACGAGCAGCAGCCCGCGGTTGCTCATCAAGGTGACGATGCACCGGTCGATGAGGGCGTCGTCGCCGTAGAACTTCTTGCTCACCTCCCGCGCCGGGTCGCCCAGCACGAACGACCGCACCGAGCGCGGCGACAGCCGCCACCCCTCGGGCCTCGGGTACGGGTCGTCGGCCGCGAGCCGCGCCAGCTCGTCGGCGTACAGCCGTTCGGCGGGTTCGCGCAGGATCGCCATCAGTAGGCCACCTTCGTCTGCCAGTCGGGGTCGATGCCGGTGCCCTCGGCGGCGATCTCGCGGGCGTCGTTCCAGGCCTCGGAGAGCAGCACCGGGGGTACGTCACCCAGCAGCACGCGGGTGCCCGGGCCGCGTGGGTCCGGACGTTCGAAGGTGAGCTCGGTGAGGGCCACGGTGACGTTCTCCTCTGGCACGGTGTTTCCGGAGAAGTTCACCACCGCCACCAGGCCCAGGCCGGCGAACGACTTCACGTACGTCGTGAAGGTGGCGGCGTCTCCGACGTCGCCGCGGCGGTAGCCGAGCTTGTCGGCGCGGCCACGGAGCGCGAACGACTCGAGCATCGAGCCCTCGAGATCTCCGAGCGCGTCTTCGGACCGGAGCGATTCGGGCAGCACGGCGGTGCCACGACCGAACTGCCGGAACAGCGGCGTCACCTCGTAGTCGACGAGGTGCTGGATCCATGCGGCCGTGACGTCCTCGGCGACCAGCGACTCGTGGGCCAGGGACACCGACGCATTCTCGCCCGGCTTCACCGGGGTGTCGTCGACGTCGGTCAGCGTGCCGTCTCCCAGCGGTCGGGCCAGCTCGCCGTCGAACGTCCACACCAGCCGGGCCGCCAGGTGGCGCAGCACCGGATGCCCGAGCACGTAGCGCTGCCACACGGGGAGCTCCCACGTGCGCTGCGTGCACAGTGCCTCGTAGAACCGCGCGGTCTGGTGCTCGAGCACCGCCGCGAGCTCCTTCTTGGTGGCGCTGAACGCCTTCTTCGCCTCCTTCACCGCTTCCTCGTCGTCGGCGACCCGGGCGGCCGGCAGCGATGTGATGACCTTGTCGTCGGGCGACCTGAGCTCGAGAGAGAGGTCGGGCAGCAGCCGCGCGGTGAAGCTGCGTTCGCCGTAGGAGAGCTCGAGCACGCCGTCCTCGTCCAGGCCGGCAACCGGCACGGAACGGTCCTCGAGCTCGGTCATCGACCAGCCCTTCCGCTCGGCCAGCGCCTGCGCCTGCTTGGTGGCTTCCGCCTGGATGCTCTTGCTGCGGAACCGGCTGCCGACCGACAGCAGCACCTGGACCGCGGCCGGGTGGTCGACCCAGGCGAGCATGGCGACCAGGGCCTGACCCTGGGTGCGGCGCAGGGCCTGGAACTGCTTGAGGTAGCGCTGCACCACGGGCGCGGCGCCCTCCCCCGCGCACGCGGCCGCGACGGCGAGGACGCCCCGGGAGGAGCTGGCCGAGCCGACCGGGTCGCGGATGAACCTCGGCAGCACCGCCTCGGCGATCTCCTCCTGGGTCCGGCCGCGACAGGGGATGGTTCGCGAAGTACCCATTCGCGATGTTCTGGTAGAGGTAGTAGGCCTGCCTACTGGCGCGCCGCTTCGCCTCCTCCAACGAGATGGGTCGGGTGTCCTCGGCGACCCAGGCCTCGAGCACGACCTGACCGAGCTCCTCGCGCCCGCGCGGTTCGAACATCGAGGTGTAGGTGCGCAGCAGGGCGTTGGGCTCGGGCGACTTGGCCTTGACCGCCTGGCTGAGGAACCACTGCAGCACCTCGGGAGGTACGTCGCCGCCTGCGGCCCACCGCACGCTCGGAAGCCGGTCCCAGGGGAACCAGTCGAGATCCTTGGGCAGCCCCTTGGCCACCGCCTTCCGCGCCTGGTCGGCCAGGTCGGCGGGCCGCAGGTAGTCCTCGACCGGCTTTCCGAAAGCCTGCAGGGCGTCGAGCATCGCTGCCATCGGGAGGTCCTGCTTCTCCTTGGCGAACGCCTTCTCCAGCGGCTCGACCGCCACGGGGTCGGCGATCCGTCCCAACCAGGCGGCCGCCTCGGCGCGCTGCTCGGTCCGCGAGTCGGCCAGCACGGGGATGATCCGCGCGGAGATACCCGGCACCCGGCCCAGCAGATCCTGGGCCGCGCGGCGCTCGGCCTTCTGCGGACCCAGCGCCACGGCGTACAGGTGGTCCACGGCGCGGGCCGGCAGCACCGGCAGCGTGGCCAGCGCGCGGTGCGGCGCACGCTTGTCCAGCCCGTACTCGCGCTCGGCCGGCGCGACGTGGGCGAGCACCGTGTCGAGATGGAGGGCGGTGAACTCGCGCCACCTCGTCGTCGGGGCGTTCGCCGAACGCCGTGCGGAAGTCCGAGCCGGAACCCCAGGCGAACAGCACGTACGTGCCGCCATCAACGCCGAGGTCGTCGAGGATCACCGACAGCTCGGCGAGCGTGGGGTGCCCGCTCTCGGCATAGAGCCTGTGAAATGTGCGAGTCGCCGCCCAGTCGAGGCGTGTCGGAGTAGCTGTCGAACAGCCGTCCGCACAGCTTGAGCAGACGCCGTCGTGCCCGCCGGCCCGAGCCGGCTCCGCGTCGTCGTACCAGCTCCAGTAGTGCTGCGGCCCGTGTCGAGAGGGTGGCGTACCGGGCAGGTCACCCGGCCGCCCGGCGGCGAGGGCGTCGACGAGCTGGTCGACCACCGCGGGGTCGATGCTTTCGCCGCGTTCGTTCGCCGCCGACACACATGCACGTCGAGCCGGGCACGTTCGGCCTCGGGGACCGTCTCGTGCCAGTCGAACACCGGCCTCTCGGCCGCCGGCTCGGCCTCATCGGCCGTCAGCGTGGCCAGGGACGCCCACTCCTCGACCAGCATCCGCACCGGCCCGGCCTTGTCGGCCTCGGCCCGGTACTCGCACCAGGACTTCTGCTCCGCGTCACCTGTCGCCCAGAGGCGGCGCAGCGCCCACAACCTGGCGTCGGGCTTGCCGGTCTCGGCGATCCCGCGGAGCGGGCTCGTCCCGGCGGCACCGCACCTCGTCGAGCAGCGGCTCGGCAGCGGCGCGGACCTTGACCGACCCGGAGGTGGCGAGAACCGCGAGCTCCGCGGCGTACGGCGTCAGGAGCTCGTCGGGGATCGGCTCGACGAGCTGCACGGCAGCCAGCCGCGCGGGAACGGCTGTCGTGGCCAGCAGGTCACGCATCATGCTCTCGTGTCGCCGGACGTAGTCGGCGTAGCCCTCGAACCGCGGAAGCTGGGCCTGATCCTCGTACGGCCTCCCGCTCTGGAGGCTGTCGTGCGCGGCGAGCAGCGGCTGCGACGTCGGCAGGTGGTAGGCCACGCACAGGCGTTCGAGGAAGGCGACGGGAAACGAGATCGCGCCGGCGCCGTAGGGATCTCCGCAGGCCCAGCGCGCGAGCCGCGTGACGGCGTTGAGCGGCCCGCTGGGTCGGTGCGAGGAGCTGTCCGACGCGTGCACCAGAGCGACGAACCGTCCGATCAGGGCGGCAGGAAGGGACAGCATCCCGTCCAGCAGGACGCGGAGCGACGTCGCCGCGGTCGGTGATGAGCAGGCTGCCCGACATCGGCCTCCCTGGTCCCGTCATGAACGTGCGGACCGCGGCCAGCAGCGCCGGCCCGTCGCCGACGTCGTCGAGAAGCCAGGTCCGCACGGAGGCCGCCAGATCGGGGTCGCGATCGTCCAGGCTCTTCATCGCGGCGTCGTACGCCGCCACCCATTCCTCGGGCACGTCCCCCATCAGTACGCCACCTTCTTCTCCCAGTCGGCGTCGAAGCCCGGCCCGTCGGCCGCCATCAGCCGCAGGTCGTTCCGCGCCTCGGAGAGCAGGATGGCGGGCACCTCCGACAGTCGCATCGCGAAGCCGCCACCCTCCGGGGCCGTTGTGCGCTGGAAGGACAGCGACTGCAGGGCGACGGTGCGGTTCTCCTCGGGAAGGCCGTTGCCGCTGAACGTCACCTGACCGCGGTGATCCCGAGGGTCGGGAAGCGCTTGTCGTAGGTGTAGAACCAGCCGGCGTCCTGGCTCTGCCCGCGGGTGTAGCCCAGCTTCGCGGCGCGGCCACGCAGGGCGAACGCCTCCACGAGGTGACCCTGGAACTCGTCGATCTCGCTGCGCCGCCGCCTGGTCGTCCGGCAGCACGAAGCTGCCCTTCCCGAGCTGCTGGAACAGCGGCGTCACCTCGTAGTCGGCGAAGTGGGCCTGCCAGGCGGCGACCTGCCCGGTGACGTCTCGGGCGTCGAGGTTGGAGTCGTGCGCGACCCGCACCTGCGCGTCCGGCGCGACGGTCACCTCCTCGTCGTCGACGTCGGTCAGCGTGCCGTCGTCGAGCGGCCGGAAGACGGTGACGCGATCGTCGGTCGTCGCTGTCCAGGCGAGTCGCTGGGTGAGGTGACGCATGACCGGGTGCCGTCGCAGGTAGCGGTCCCAGTCCTCGAAGGCCCAGCTGCGCTCGGTGCACAGGGCCTCGTAGAGGCGTTCTCCCTGGAGCGTCGCCACCGCCTTGAGCTCCTTCTTCGCCGAGGCGAGCGTCTTCCTCGCCTCCTTCACCGCGGCCTCGTCGTCGGTCTGCCGCCCGGCCGGCAGCGCCTTGACCGGCTTGCCGTCCGGGGAACGCAGCTCCACGGTCAGGTCGGGCAGCAGGTGCGCGGTGAACACGCGGTCGCCGTAGGACAGCTCGAGCACGCCGTCCTCGTCGAAGCCGGCGGTCGGGATGGTGCGGTCGGCCAGCTCCCCGATGGTCCAGCCCTTGCGCTCGGCGAGCAGCTCGGCCTGGCGGGTGGCCTCCTCCTGGAAGCTCTTGGTGCGGAACCTGCTGCCCACCGACAGCATCAGCTGGGTGGCCGACGGGTGCTCGATCCACGCCAGCATCACGATCAGCGCGCGTCCCTGCGCCGCGCGCATGCCGTACCACTCCTTGAGGTAGCGCTGCGCGACCGGTGCCGCGCGCTCGCCCGCGCAGGCCGCCGCGACCGCCAGCACGCCCTTGCTCGAAGCCGCCGAGCCGGCCGGCTGTTTCAGGTAGGTGGGGAGCACCGACGCCTGGATCTGCTCCAGCGAGGCGTTCCGCAGCGGGTTGCCCTCGTAGTACTGCGGCCACCGCTGGATCGCCTGGAACATGCTCGTCGCGTGCCTGCCCCGCCAGGCGGAGCGCCTCGTCGTGGGCGATCGGCGTGAGGTCCTGGGCCACCCACGCCTCCAGCACGAACTGGCCGAGCCGCTCACGGTCGCGCGGGTCGAACATCGCGGAGTACTTGCGGAGCACGGCGTTCGGTTCGGCCGTCTTCGCGCTTACGCCTGGGCGAGCAGCCACCTCAACGCGTCCGCCGGCACCCGCTCACCGTCGGCCCAGCGGACCTCGGGCAAGCCCGCCCACGGGAACCAGTCCAGGTCCTTCGGCAAGCCCTTCGCCAGCGCCTTGGCCGCCTGGCCGGCGAGGGCATCGCGGTCGAGGTACTTCTCCACCGGCTGGCCCAGCGCCTGGAGCGCGTCGAGCATCGCGCCCAGCGCGAGGTCCTGCTTCTCCGTGGCCACGGCCGCCTCGAGAGCGGGAACAGCGTCCTGGTACCGCAGCCGGCCGAGCCACTGCGCGGCGAGCGCCCTGACCTCGCTCTTGCCGTCGGACAGCGCCCGGATCACGCGCGCCCTCGATGCCCGGGACCTTGCGCCAGGGCGTCCTGGGCGGGCAGCCGCTCGGTCTTGCGTGACCCGAGCGCCGAGGCGAGCAGCCTGTCGACGACCGAGGGCGGCAGCGTCGGGAGGGTCCCCAGGGCGGGGAACACGCCGAGCGCCTGGACCGAGTAGTCGTGCTCGTGGCCGGGCCCGAGCATGCCCAGCACCTTGTCGAGGTGCACGGTCATGAAGGGTGCCACCGCCTCGTCCGGCCAGGTCCGCCCGAGTCCCGGGCCCCATGCCGTCAGGTAGGAGCGGAGCACGAGGGTCCCGCCGTCGAAGCCCAGCTGGTCGAGCATCGTGGAGATCTCGAGCAGGGTCGGCCGGCCCGTCGACCGGAAGAGCGCGTCGTACGCCGCGCCGGCCGGCGGCCAGAGCTGGTCGCGGTGCCCCATCTTGAACAGGCCGCAGTGGGCCATCAGGACGGTGATGCCCTCCGGGCCGATGCCGAGGCCGGGAAGCTCTCGCGCCACCGCGATGGCCACCTGGTACGGCGGCGTACGGCCCTGGTCCACGGCCGGCTTCCCGGTCTCGAGTGCCGAGAGCAGCCCGGGCAGGAAGCCGCGGTCCAGCAAGGCCTGGGCCCGGATGTCCAGGCTGGTGCCGTGCTGCTTGCGCCACGCTTCGGCGTGGCGTCGCTGCTGCTCGTTGGACGTGGCGATGTCCCGGTTGACCTGGCTCACGAGTAGCTCCAGCTTCGCGGTGAGCTCGGGGGTCACCGTGTGTCGGCCAGTCGATCTGCGGGACCTCGACCGCCGGTACGTCGGGGACCTCGGCACCCGCCGGTCCGGCCGAGGAGCTGGTCCACTGCTCGACCAGTGCGCGGACGCTGGCGGCCCGGTCCTCTGCGGCCGTGGCGAGCGCCCAGTCGCGCACGTCGGGGTCGCCCTCGGAGTACAGCAGCTCGAGCGCCTCGAGGCGGTTGCCCGGCTTGCCCTCGACGGCGATCTCCTTCAGGGGGCCGAACGCCGCATCCCCGCAGTCGCCGATGAGGGCGAGTGCGGCGCCGCGCACCTTGCTGCTGGAGCTGGTCGCGTAGTCGGCGAGCTCAGCGGCGAACAGCGTGAGCACCTCGCCCGGGAGGCCGTCCAGCATCTCGAGTGCCACCAGGCGGTCGTCGACCTTGGTCGACGCCATCGCCGGCCGCAGCGCGTCGGCATGCCGCGCGACCGCGTCGGCGTACCCCCGGAGCCCGCGGAGCACGACGCGGTAGCGGCCGTGCCCGTGGTACCACCGCGCACCCGTGGCGTGGAACGCCGACACCAGCGCCTCGCCACCCGGGCGGCCGCTCGCCCGCACCATCGCCTCCACGACGGTGATGTCCAGGGGCAGCCGGATCGTCTTGGCCTGGTAGTTGTCGCTGACGGTGTTCGCGAAGCCGAGCAGCATCGCCTCGAGCCAGCGCAGGTGGGCGGGCTGACCGGTCGAGTGACCGAACGCGCCCGAGGCCTCGAACACCTGGCCCAGCCGGACGGCGACCTCCGGGGGCACGTCGGACAGTCGCTCGCACAGCGTGCGGATGGCGGCGCTCTCCCGCGAGCCCTGGAACCCGCTCCAGAGGTTGTAGACCGGCAAGCCGCTCGGGCCGCTGGGGTTGCTGAGGGCTGTTGCCGGCGAACCGGTGAGCACGAAGTCGCGGACGTCGCGCGCCCATCCCTTCTTCGCCGCGTCGAGCGGACGCAGCAGCGACTCCAGCGCCGAACGCCACTCCCGCGGCACCCCGTCGTCGGACTTGCCACCGAACCACCTCGGCATCCCCGTCACGCCTCTCTTCTTGCCCCGGACCCGTCCTCGGGTCGCAGCGTGTCCGACCGTAATCGACACCGAAGACACGCGGGACCCGGTTCAGCGGAGCCGCCGCCGCGACTCCGGGTGCCCGGGTCACACCCGTCCGGCGCGCATGTCCATCAGCCGGCCGAGCACGCGCGGCCCGTCAGCGCGGATGCCGTCGTGCTCGAACTCGTTGGTGACCCACGCGCGCGCGTTGCCGACGTACCTGGCCGTCTCGAGCTGCAGCAACGAGTCGACGTACATGTCGTCGAAGTAGACCGCCGCCAGCACCGGCACCGAGTTGGCGGCGAGCCGGTCGAGGTCGTAGAGCGGGCCCCAGTCGTCGTACGCCGCCAGCTCTTCCGCCGCGCCGCGGAACGGCGCCAGCGCCCGGACCTCCTCGAACATCCAGCGGTAGAACATCTCGCCGGTGAACAGCAGTGGGTCGCGGTCCTCGGCGAAGTCCGGGTGCTCGGCCATCGCGCGCTCCGCCGCCCAGGCGCTCGCCCCCGAGCCGGGCTGGCCGTAGATGTACTCCTGCAGCGGGAACAGCGGCCCGTCCACGTGTCCGGTCTGGGCCATCACGTCGTACAGGAAGACCTCGGAGAGCTGGTCGCCGTGCCACGCCTCGTCGAGCAGTGAGCGCAGCTGCTCGTACCCGTTGCTCATCCCGAAGCTCCCGCCGAGCCGGCGCAACCGCCGGGTCGTCAGCCGGTCGCCGTCGGGCAGCAGCACCTCCACGGCGTCGAGGTGGTCGGCGATGCGGCGGACGAGCGCGGCGTCGTCGGGGTAGCGGGCGTAGTACTCGGCGTTCTTGCCCGCCACCCGCGGGTAGGTGCGGGCGTAGACGTCGTCGGCACCCGCAGTCAGGCCAGGCAGTCCGCCCAGCACGTAGCACGCGTCGAGCCCCTCGGGCGCCAGCGAGAGGTAGGTCATGGTGACCCAGCCACCGTAGCTCTGCGCGAGCGTCTCCCACTTCTTGCCGCCGGCGACCCGCTGCCGCAGGATCTCCGCGTCCCGGACGATGCTGTCGGCGCGCATCAGCCGCAGGTACGCCGCGATGTCGGCGTCCGACCAACCGGCGACTGTCAGCCTCGTGAGCGGCGTGCTACGTCCGGTGCCGCGCTGGTCGAGCAGCAGCACGCGGTGCGTCTTGGTCGCGTGCCCGAGCCACCCGCCGCCACCCGCGAAGGGGCGAGGCGACTTGCCGCCCGGACCGCCCTGCAGGAACACCAGCCAGGGCAGGTCGTCGTGCTCCTTGTCGACCGACACCACCTCGCGGGCGAACACCTCGATCGTGCGCCCGTCGTCCGGTGCGGTGTGGTCGAGAGGTACGTCGACGACGTGGTCGGTGAGGACGAAGCCCGGGATGCGTGTCGGCATGTGCCGAGTCTGGCTCAGACGGCCGCGCCGGGCTTGCCGGCGTCGGCGTACGACCGCACCACGGCGACGTTGAGGGGGAAGTCGACGGCGATGTCGCGGAACAGCAGCCGCCCGGCCGACGCCGCGGCCTCGGTGACCAGTTCGACCACGGCGTCGGCCAGGTCCAGCGGGGTGTGCACGACGACCTCGTCGTGCAGGAAGAAGACCAGGTGCGGCCGTGAGACGAGGGGGCCGTCGCCACCGAGGCGCCACAGGCGGTTGCGGAGGTCGGCGACCCAGCAGAGTGCCCACTCCGCGCCGGTGCCCTGGACGACGAAGTTACGGGTGAAGCGGCCGAAGGCCCGGCGGCGGCTGTCCTGCCGGGCCATGCTCTCCGCGTCGGGCGGTGGGTCGTCCGGGTCGCGGTCCCACGCGTCACCCATCGCCGGCGAACCACGGCCCAGCAGGGTGCGCACCACCTGGCCGCGCTCACCGGCGCGAGCCGCCTCTTCGACCAGGCCGAACGCCCGGGGGTAGCGGCGGGTCAGGCCGGCGACCATGCGCCCGCTCTCGCCACTCGTCGCGCCGTACATCGCCCCGAGCAGCCCGACCTTGGCGTCGGCGCGGCTGACCACGGCACCGTCGTCCACGATGCCCTGGTAGAGGTCGGCGCCCCGGGCCGCCGCAGCCAGCGCGTGGTCGCCGCTCATCCCGGCCAGCACGCGCGGCTCGAGCTGCGCGACGTCGGCGACGACGAACGTCCAGCCGTCGTCCGCCACGGCCGCGGGTCTCACCTGCACCGGGACCGACAGCGCACCGCCGCCGTTGGAGGACCAACGGCCGGTGGTCGAGCCGGCCGGCTGGTACGACGGCCGGAACCTGCCGTCGCGGACCCACTCGTCGATCCACTCCCAGCCGTTGGTCGAGAACAGGTGCGCCAGCTGCTTGTACTCGAGCAGCGGCCCGATGCCCGGGTGGTCGAGCGCGCGCAGCGAGCGCGCCCGGGTGTCGGTGGCGTCCAGACCGAGCCGCCGCAGGGCCGCCAGCAGCTCGGGCCTCGAGTCGGGGTTGAGCCGCGGCGCTTCCAGGATCTTCCGCAGCTGGCCGACCAGCGCCTCCAGCTTCGCCGGCCGCGCCCCTCGCGGCGGCCGCGGGCCCAGCCGCTCGGCCAGCAGCTCCTCGTGGACGTCGACCCGCCACGGTAGGCCGGCATGCGTCATCTCGGCGGCGGCGAGCGCACCCGCCGACTCCGCCGCCAGCAACAGCTCGAGCCGGGCAGCCTCCGGCGACGCGCTCACCGCAGCCAGCTGGCGGGCGTCCTCGAGGTCGGCCCGCAGGTGCTCGGCGGAGTCGTCGACGGAGAACAGGGCAGGGTCGGACGGCGCGCTCGGCCGGAGCCGGTCCCACAGCTCCGACTCCTCCCCCACCAGCAGCGACGAGTCGACGGCCGGCGCCCGCCTCAGCAGGTGGTGGCCCAGCCGCAGGTCGTGGCAGCGCGTGACGCGCACGCCGGCCAGCAGCAGGGGCGGGTACCAGCGCGCCGTGTCGTCCCACACCCACCTCGGTCCGTCCGCCTCCCGGTCCCGCACGTACGCCGGCAGGTCGGCCATCGCCAGCTCACTCGACGAGCCGAGCTCGGCGTCGACGACCGACACCCGCTCGCCTCGCAGCCGTGAGAGCGCGACTCGGGTCACGACCACACCCTGGCACCCGGCAACGACATGAGCGGGTCCGAAGGGCGGGGACGAGCCGGCCTTGGACCTGGGCCTGCCAGACTCCACCCGTGGCGGCGGAGACGGCCGGTGCTCATGCCGACGAGCAGGTGTCCCGCGTCGGCGGTGACCCTCGAGCCCGGTTGGCGTTCCTGCGTTCGCTGTACAAGGTCCCGGCGGACGTGGACCGCGGCTATCTGCCCTTCCGGCGGGCCGCGTCGGCGTTCATGGGATGGCAGCTCGAGCGCGGGCTGCTGAACCCCGAGTCGGGTCCGTGTCCGGGAAGTCCGTGGTGGCGCGCCGTGAACGACGTGCTGCTGCGAGACACCTGTGAGGCCTCGGCCATCGCGTTCGGTCGGCCGGGCAGTCCCCGCACCCCCAGCGTCGCCGCGACGCTCGAGTTCATCCGGGCACCCACGGCTCGGGCCTGGTACCGGGCGCACAACCTGACGATCGCGTCGGCGTACCTGGCCAACGAGGGGCTCGCCGTCCGTGAGGGTCGCGTCGAGAGGTTCTTCATCAACCTGGTGCTGGTGCGCGTCCTCTACGCCCACGCCCTGGTGGCGGCGCCGCGGCTCGCCCTCGGCTGGCTCGCGCCGGGTGGTCGGTTGCTCGGTGACCCGCGGCTGGGCATGACCGGCATCTTCTTGTCGCTCTCGCGGGTGCTGCCCGCTCGCTACCCGCTCGACGACGACGTCGAGAGATACGTGAGCGCGGAGCACAGCCTGGGCCACCTGCTGGACGTCGGGGTGATCCTGCCGAGGGTCGACCAGCTCTTCGGCTGGTCCGCCCGCGAGCTCGGGTTGCCCGCCCTCGACGCGCTTCTCGACCGATCGGGACCGGCGCCCGTCTACGCCTGGGATCCGAGCGACGTGGCGGTGTGGCATCCCCCACCGACGCGACTCGCCCGAGCCGCCCGGCGGGTCCTGCCTCAGGTTCACATGCCCGACGACTCGTAGGAGAAGGCCGCCGAGGCCTCGCGGATCAGACCCGTGGCGGTGGCGAGGATGGGGCTGGCGGTGCGGCTCCGGGTGAGGTGACGCAGCACGACGCGGCGCATGCCCAGGCCCGGGATGTCGAGGAGGTCCACGCCATCGGACGGGAGGGACTCCAGGGCCAGCGCCGGCGCCAGCGTGACGCCCTGGCCGGCGGCGACGAGCGCCAGCCCGTTCTGGTAGCTGAAGAAGCTGTGCCGGCCCGACTCCTCGCCGCCCAGCTCGCGTCGGACCCGCCGCATCGCCTTGGCGCTCGCGGCGCTGGGGTCGAGGCCGATCCACGGCATCCCGAGCCGGCTCAGGTCGACGACGTCCGTGGTGAGCAGGGCACCCGAGGGCACCACGAGCTTCCATGGCTCGTCGAGGAGAGGTACGTCGGTGGTCCCGCGCGGCGGCGTGTAGCTCTCACCCGCGTCGAGCTCGACCGCAACCGCATCCAGCCCACCGGTCCGCAGGGACCGCATCAGGTCCGGCTCCTCGGCCTCGACGGTCTCGAAGACGAGAGCGGGGTGGCGGGCGCGCCAGTCCGGGAGCGCCGGCGCCAGGACGGTGGCGAGGAACGACTGGAAGCCGCCGATGCGGACCGTGCCGCTCACCTCCGCCGCGGCGTTCACCAGCCGCGAGCGGGCGACCGCCAGGGCGCGCTCGACGTCCTCGGCCGCCTCCGCGAGCGCCAGCCCTGCCGGCGTGAGCACGCTCCCGGACGTCACCCGCCGCAGCAGCGCCTGGCCCGTCTCCCGCTCGAGCTTGGAGATCTGTTGGGACACCGCCGAGGCCGTCACGCCCAGCTCGTCGGCCGCCGCGAGCACCCCGCCGAACCGCGCAACGGCCAGCAGGAAACGGAGCCTGCGCGGGTCGATCTCCATGTAAGCAATGCTAAATCCCCGGTCAAGGAAAGTGCAATTGCGCTTACTGCTTGCCGGCGTCAGCATTGACCCGTCGGGCCGACCGTCGGCCCAGTATGAGGACTTCGAGGAACACGGGAAAATGATCGCGTTCGTGGCGGGGTGGATCGGGACGATCGGCAGCATCAGCGCCTATCTGTTGCTGAGTCGCGGCCAGTGGCAAGCGACCTCGTTGCGCTACTCGGCCCTCAACGGCGTCGCGGGGGTCCTCGCCGGCGGTGCCAGCGCGGTGTACGGCGCGTGGCCGAGCGCCGCTTCCAACCTCGTGTGGACCGTGATCGCCGTGCACTCGGCCGTCACCACCCTGCGCCGGCGCCGACCCCACCTCACCCTGGTCGAGCCGATCCGCGACCCGGAGCCGCCGACACCGCACCTCGCGCTCGTCGCCGCCTGAGCGACAGCCGGCACTCACGCGCCAAGCGGTCGCTAGGGTCGGGCCGTGGACGGCGACGACGGGACGCAACGCAGCCCGTGGCCGGCCTGGGTGTACGGCGCGGGCTCGACACCCGATCCGCGGTTCAGCCTCGCGAACGAACGAACGTTCCTGGCCTGGGTCCGCACGTCGCTGGCCCTGCTCGCGGGCGGGGTGGCCCTGGACGCCGTGGACCTCGACGGCCCGCGGGGCCTCCAGTCCACGTTGGCCGTCGTCCTCGTCGTGCTGGGCCTGCTCGGGGCCGGGGTCTCGTGGCTGCGCTGGGCAGCCACCGAGCGCGCGATGCGCCTGCGCCGACCGCTGCCCGGAACGGCCGCCCTCGCCTGGCTCGCCGTGGTGTTGATGGTGGTCGCGGCCGCCCTGGTGGTGCTGGTGCTGTGAGCGTGGTCGCCGACGACGACGCGCACGACCAGTACGAACGCACCCAGCTGGCCTGGCGGCGTACGGCTCTCGCCCTCTTCGCCGCTGGCCTCCTCGTCGCCCACCTGGCCACCCGCGACGCGGCCCCCTGGGTCCTCGGCGCCGTCCTGGTCGGGGTGTCCGCGGTCGTGGCGCACGTCTGGCTCAGTGGCCGGGACCGGATCGCGGTCACCGGCCTGGTCATGGTGATCGGCGTGCTGCTCCTCGGCGCCGTAGCGCTTCTCGGAGTCGCCGCACGCTAGGGCCTTCCTCGACCACCGGGGGGCCGCGCCTGTTGGTCGAGGAAGGACGAAGTCCTGTCACGAGACCCGTTTCGGGTCACCGGGTCTCCGTGACCAGCGCGCCTTCCTCGACCACCAGACGCGCGCGCCTTCCTCGACCACCAGGGCCGGGTCTCGACAATCTCGACCGGCGGGGTCTGGTGGCAGGCCTAGGCGTCGGCGGCGAGCCGGAACCCCAGGTTGCCGGTGGTCGAGTCGGCGGCATGCGCCTGGCGCGCCGAGACGCGGTACCTGCGGCAGTACGACGCGTGGCACAGGTAGGAGCCGCCGCGGCTGACACCGCTCTCGTCACCCGGCGACCACGTGCCCGCCACCCACTCCCACACGTTCCCGGTGGTGTTGTGCAGCCCGTGGCCGTTGGGCGGGAAGGCGTCGACCGGGCAGGTGCCACGCCAGCCGTCGGCGCCGGTGTCCTCGCCGGGGAAGGTGCCCTGCCAGACGTTCATCCGGTGCTCGCCCGCCGGCTCGAGCTCCGAGCCCCACGGGAAGGGCTGGCCCGCCAGGCCGCCGCGCGCGGCGTGCTCCCACTCGTCCTCGGTGGGGAGCCGGGCGCCGCACCACGCGGCGTACGCCTCGGCGTCGCGGCGCGAGACGTGCACGACCGGATGGTCGGGGCGGTCGGCGACCGACGAGTGCGGGCCCTCCGGGTGGGACCAGTCAGCACCAGGTACCTCCCGCCACCACGGCGCCTCCGCCACCCCGCGGGTGGGCGGGAAGTCGTCGGGGAGCAGGCCCCCGAAGACGAACGACCAGCCGTACCGCTCGGCATCGGAGACGTGACCGGTCGCCCTCACGAACTCCTCGAACTCGCGGTTGCGAACGGCACAGCTGCCGATCCGGTACGGCGCCAGCTCGACGCTGCGTACCGGCCACTCCTCGGCGTGGTCGGGGTCGTCGCTGCCGAGGAGAGCCAGGCCTCCGGGGACGGGCACGAGCCCTGGTGCCCTGGTCTCGAGGCTCGGCCGTGGCCGGCCTCGCACCTCGACCACCGATGGGTCGGGCTCGCGGGACGGCGAACAGCAGTGGTTCATTGGTGGGTGTGGTGCGCGCGGGCGCGCTCCTCGTCGGACACCGCTGCCGAGACCGGGCCCAGGTCGAAGCGGACCCGGTGGATCAACCCCTCGTAGCGGTTGCGCACCGCCGGGTAGTCGTCGACCACCGGTGTGCCGCGATCGACCCCGACGTTGAAGGTCTCGTCGAAGGAGAAGTAGTAGGCGGTCGTCACCGGGACGCGACCCGAGCCCACGGCCACGCCGTCGACCTCCAGCGTCACGGTCGCGCCGCTGCCGGGCGGCCCGCCGTCGTACTCCGAACGGACGACCAGGTCGTGGCGGCCAGGCGTCATCGGCTTGCCGCCGCGCACCACGGTCAGGTCGCGGCCCACGTAGTTGTAGGCGTAGTGCGGGACGCCGGCCACGACGTACAGCGACCAGCCGCCGAACCGTCCGCCCTGTGCCACCACCACACCGTTGGTTCCGGTGACCAGCTCGAGGTCGGCGGTGATCACGAAGGACCGGTTCTTGACGTTCGGCGCCGCCTCCTCGATGAGCCGCCCGACGTTCGGCCCGAAGGACAAAGTGGACCGGCCGTGGTGCAGGTCGACGCGGCCGGCGACCTCGGGGTTCTCGCGCTCGGTGACCCGGTCGTCGAGAGGCAGCACGTGGTGCTTCTCGGCCTCGCGGTCGAAGACGCCCTGGAGCATGCGCAGCCGTTCGGGGTCCTGGTCGGCGAGGTCGTGGGCCTGGCTCCAGTCGGCCGCGTGGTCGTAGAGCTCCCAGACGTCCTCGTCGAAGGGCCGCTTGGGGGTGTCGACCATCTCCCAGGGGATGCCGTGACGGGTCACCGCCGTCCAACCGTCGTGGTACACGCCGCGGTTGCCGATCATCTCGAAGTACTGCGTCGTGCGCCGGTCCGGTGCGTCGGGCGCGTCGAAGGAGTAGCGCAGGCTGGTCCCCTCGACCGGCTGCTGGGCCACGCCTCCGTACGTCGCGGGCTCGGGCAGCCCGACCGCGTCGAGGATCGTCGGCAGCACGTCGATCACGTGGTGCCACTGGTGGCGTACCTCGCCGCGCGCCGCGATGCCGTTGCCCCAGCGCACGACCATGCCGTCGCGGGTGCCGCCGAGGTGCGCCAGCTGCTTGGTCCACGGGTACGGCGTGTTCATCGCCAGCGCCCAGCCGACGGGGTAGATCGCGTACGTCGTCGGGTCGCCCAGGGTGTCGAGCCGAGCCGCCATGTCCGCGGTCTCGTCCTGGATGCCGTGGCCGACCAGGTGCTCGCGGAAGGTGCCGCGCGGGCCGCCCTCGCCCGAGGCGCCGTTGTCACCGAGCAGGTAGAAGACGAGCGTGTCGTCGAGCACGCCGAGCTCGTCGAGGGCGTCGACGAACCGGCCGATCTGCACGTCCGCGTGCTCGGCGAAACCGGCGTAGGTCTCCATGAACCGGGCGGCCACGCGCCGCTCGGTCTCGTCGAGCTCGTCCCAGCGCGGCACTCCTTCGGCCCAGGGCGCCAGCTCGGTCGACTCCGGGACGATGCCGAGCTCCTTCTGCCGGGCGAGCGTGGCCTCGCGCTGGGCGTCCCACCCGGCGTCGAACCGGCCGGCGTACTTGTCCCGCCACTCGGGCGCGACGTGGAACGGGGCGTGGGTCGCGCCGAGCGCGACGTAGGCGAAGAACGGCCGGTCCGGAGTGATCGCCTGCTGGTTCTCGACCCAGGAGATGGCCTTGTCGACCAGGTCCTCGGACAGGTGGTAGCCCTCCTCGGGGAGCCGGTCCGGCTCGACGGCGTAGCGGCCCTGGTAGAGCTGCGGGTACCAGTGGTTCATCTCCGCGCCCATGAAGCCGTAGAAGTAGTCGAAGCCCTCGCCCATCGGCCAGCGCTGGAACGGACCCGACGGGCTGACCTCCACGGGGGGCGTCTGGTGCCACTTGCCGAACGCCGCCGTGGAGTAGCCGTTGCCGCCCAGGATCTGGGCGATGGTGGCCGCGCTGGCGGGGCGGAAGCCGTGGTACCCCGGCTCCGGCGTCGACATCTCCGACGTCACGCCCATGCCGACGGAGTGGTGGTTGCGGCCGGTCATCAGGGCCTGCCGCGTCGGCGAGCACAGCGATGTGACGTGGAAGCGGGTGTAGCGCAGTCCCTCGTCGGCCAGCCGCTGCGCTGTCGGCATCTCGCACGGGCCGCCGTACGCCGTCGACGCGCCGAACCCCATGTCGTCGATGAGGACGACGACGACGTTCGGCGACCCGGCGTCGGTCCGCACCGGCTGGATGGGCCGGGCGGCGGTGTCGACGTCGAGGGGGAGCTGCGTGCGATCCGGGCGGCGTGACGTTGCGGCCTGGTCGCCGGGCATGGGCGAGGAACCTCCGGAGGTCGTCACGAGGCCGTCACGTCACGACGCCGTCGCAGGGGCCGACGTACGACGCCCGGCGATCTCCGCGGCGGCGGCGACCGCGAGCCTGCCCAGCTCCTCGAACCGGTCCTCGGTGAGTCGGTCGCTCGGCCCCCACACGCTGACGACGGCGATCGCACGTCCGCTGACGTCGAGCACGGGCGCGGAGACTCCCCACGCCGTGCTCTCGAACTCGCCCCGGCACACGGCGTACCCCCGCTCGCGGGTCAGGGCGAGCTCCTTCTCCAGGGCGGTGAGCGACGTGATCGTCGACGGGGTGTACTGGGGAAGCCGTCGGCCGCGAGCCACTCGCAACAGCAAGGGCACGTCGGCCGGATGGGAGTAGGCCAGCAGCACCTTCCCGGTCGACGTCGCGTGTACCGCGACCTCCCGGCCCTGCCAGCCCGCCGCCACCACGGCATCGGCGGTGGCCTCGGCGACGTAGGTCAGCACCCCGGCCCGCACCATGGCCAGGGCGGCGGTCTCGCGCGCCTCGGCTGCGAGGTTCTGGAGGACGAGCCGGGCGGACGTGACGAGCGCGGCGCCGCCGGCCTGTCCCGCGAGATCGATGAGACCGAAGCCCAGCGAGTAGGTGCCGGTCTCCTTGTCGTAGGTGACCAGGCGCTGCTGCTCGAGGGTGGTCAGGATGCGCCAGGTCGTCGTGCGGTTGAGACCGGCGGCCTCGGCGAGCGCCGTGGCGGAGCCGGCGGGCCCGGTGGCGGCCGCGACGGCCCGGAGCAGTGCAGCCGCCCGTTCGACCGACTGCACGCTCGTGGACGGACGGTCCGCACCGCCCGTTGCGTCGGGCAAAACGTGTTGCGCAATGCGAGACGCCACTCGAAACCTGCTCCCAGCCATTGACCCCGTCCTCGGGCCACTTTATGTTCCAGACAACCACATCCGGCGTTCGGATTGTGAAACAGAGGAGTCACGAAGTGAACCTGCCTCGGAACAACAGTCTCGGCTTTTCTCGTCGCCAGCTCCTCAGGTACTCCGGAATCGGTGTCGCCGCGGTGGCCGGCAGCAGCTTCCTCGCCGCCTGCGGCGGCGACGACGGTGGCGGCGGCGGAGGTGGTGGCAACGACGGCAGCGGGGCCCAGGGCTCCGGCGGCATCCTCATCCACGGTGCCACCGGCGGCAGCAGCAAGGACACCCTCGACCCGCATGCTCCGGTGACCGCGGCCGACATCGCGCGCTGCAACAACCTCTACGAGCCGCTGCTGTTCTGGAACTCCAACTACGAGCTGGAGCCGGCGCTCGCCGAGTCCGTCGAGGCGTCCAAGGACGGCATCACCTGGACCGTCAAGATGCGCCAGGGGGTGACCTTCCACAACGGCAAGCCCGTCACGGCCGCCGATGCGTGGTTCAGCATCCAGCGGGTCTCGAACCCGAAGGCTCCGACGTCCGCGGGCGGTCAGCTCTCCACGATCCTCGACTTCCAGTCGAGCAAGGTCGTCGACGACGCCACGCTCCAGCTGGTGCTCAAGACCCCCTACGCCATCCTCGACTCGCTGCTGGCCGAGTACACCCTCGGCATCATCCCCGAGGACTTCGACGTCGCGAACCCGGTCGGCACTGGTGCCTTCGCGTTCAAGTCGTTCGAGCCCGGCAAGACGAGCACGTTCACCAAGTACGCCGACTACTGGGGCGACCCGGCCTTCGTCGACGAGCTGCAGATCCAGGACTTCAGCGACGACAGTGCCCGGGTCAACGCGCTGCAGGCCGGCCAGATCCAGACGGTCGACAACCTGCCCTACAACCTCATCGACACGATCAAGGGCGCCGGCGGCGGGACGCTGGTCACCGACACCGGTGCCTGGGTCCCGTTCACGATGCGCGTCGACCAGGCGCCGTTCGACGACGTCAAGGTGCGCCAGGCGTTCCGCCTGATCGTCGACCGGCAGCAGATGATCGACCAGGCGCTGAGCGGCTATGGCTCGCTGGGCAACGACATGTACGCCCCGCTCGACGTGGCCTACGCCAGCGACCTGCCGCAGCGCGAGCAGGACATCGACCAGGCCAAGTCGCTGCTGTCCTCGGCCGGCGCGGACGGCCTCCAGGTCGAGCTCTTCACCGGTGACGACATCGGCTCGGTCGCCACCGCCGCCGCGAACCTGTTCCAGCAGCAGGCCAAGGCCGCCGGCGTCGACGTCAAGGTCACCAAGAAGGCGCCCTTCTACGACGACCAGTACCTCCAGTACACCTTCGCCCAGGACTTCTGGAACACCCGCAACTACATCCCGCAGGCAGTTGTCGGCACCTTCCCGCCCGACGAGGGTGGCACCTACAACGAGACGCACTGGGACAACGCCGAACACCGGGGCCTGGTCAACCAGGCGGCCCAGGAGCTCGACGACACCAAGCGCGCCGACCTGCTCCACCAGGCGCAGGAGATCGAGTACAACGAGGGCGGCCTGATCATCTGGGGCTTCCGCCAGCAGGTCGACGGCTACGGCCCCAACGTCAAGGGCCTCGAGGGCAGCAAGTACCTGCCCCTCGGGTCCTACAAGTTCAACAAGGTCTCGGTCCAGTAGGACCGACGGAAGGACCAGCGAGATGACCGATCTGATTACTGGTCTGACATGACCGATCTGGGCACCATCGTCGCAAGTCCCCTCGAAGAGGTCGCGCCGCCGCAGCGCCAGCACGGCGCCGCGGCCTGGGCGGTGTGGCTGGCGCGACGGCTCGGGCTGGCCGTGCTCACCCTGTGGCTGGTCTCGATCCTGGTGTTCCTGGCCACGGCCACCCTGGGCGACCCGATCCGGGCCATCCTGGGTCGCGACTACAACGCCAACCCCGGCCGGGTGGCGGAGCTCGAGAAGCTGATCGGCGCCGATCAGAGCGTCATCTCCCGCTACTTCGACTGGCTCGGCGGCCTCCTCACCGGTGACCTCGGCACGTCGCTGGCCAGCGGCCGGCCGGTGAGCGAGCTGATCTCCGGTCCGGTGGAGAACTCCGCGGTGCTGGTGTTCCTCGCCGCCATCGTGATGATCCCGCTGTCCTTCATCGTCGCGATGATCTCGACGCACTTCCGGCGCAGACGTCCGGACACCGTGATCCAGACGGTCCTGCTCGCCATGGCCGGGCTCCCCGAGTTCGTGATCGGCGTGCTGCTCATCGCGCTGTTCGCCACGACGGTCTTCAAGATCTTCCCGGCCGTGACGATCAGCTCACCCGCGGGACACCCGTGGGACAACTGGAAGGTCATGGTCCTCCCGACCCTGACCCTGGTGCTGTGGGTCTCGCCGTACGTCTCCCGCATCGTCCGCTCCTCCCTGCTCGAGGTGATCGACAGCGAGTACGTCGAGCTGGCCCGCCTCAAGGGCATCCCGGAGAAGGTCGTGATGCGCAAGCACGCGCTTCTCAACGCGATCGTGCCCGGCATCCAGGTGATCGCCCTCCAGCTGGCCTTCCTGGCCGGTGGAGTCGTGGTGGTCGAGACGCTCTTCTCCTACCCCGGCATCGGCCTCCAGCTCGTGGACGCGGTGCGCAACCACGACGTCCAGGTCGTCCAGGCACTGAGCATGATCATCGCCGGCGTCTACGTGGTGGTGAACCTCATCGCGGACCTCCTGTCCATCCTGCTCACCCCGCGCGCAAGGACGGCGATCTCGTCATGACTGCTGACAACTCGCACGAGCACGTCTCCCTCTCCGGCGAAGAGCCGCCTCCTCCCCCGCCGATCGCGCCCGCTGAGCCGTCGACGTTCCGCAAGGCCCTGCGGCAGAAGCGGTTCACCGTGGGCCTGGGCATCACCCTCCTGTTGGTGCTGTTCGCGGTCTTCGCGCGGTACGTCGCGCCGTTCGGCGAGAACGAGGTCGCCGGACCTCCCTTCAACAAGGCGGCGGGCCTCCTCGGCACCGACTACCTGGGCCAGGACGTGCTCAGCCGGGTGATGTACGGCGGGCGCGAGATCCTGTTCATCGCCCTCCTCGGCACGCTGCTCGGCATGGTCCTCGGCATCGCGATCGGGGTCGTGGCGGCGTACGGCGGCGGCTGGTGGGACGAGGTGATCATGCGCCTCAACGACGTGATCCTGTCCTTCCCGCAGATCCTGCTCGCCCTGGTCGTGCTCACCGCGCTGCAGAAGCCGTCGGTCTGGATCCTCGTCGCGCTGGTCGGTGTCTCGCACGCCCCGCGCGTCGCCCGGCTGGCGCGCGGCGTCGCCTTGGGCATCGTCTCCCGCGACTTCGTGATCGCGGCCGAGGCTCTCGGGGAGAAGCGCAGCCGGGTGATCCTGGCCGAGGTGCTCCCCAACATGAACGCCCCGCTGCTGGCCGAGGCTGGCCTGCGCCTCACCTACTCGATCGGGCTGGTCGGTGCCCTGGGCTTCCTGGGCTTCTCGGCCGACCCGGGCGCGGCCAACTGGGGCCAGATGATCCAGGAGAACCGCCTCGCCCTCGCGACCCAGCCGTGGGCCGTCCTGGCCCCCGTGCTGGTCATCGCCATCTTCGCCGTCGGCACCAACCTGATGGCCGACGGCATCGCCCAGGTAGCCCAGCGGGGGGACAACTGATGACCGCAACTGCGAGCGACACCCCGGCCCAGAAGGTCGGAGGGCTGGTCGTCGAGGACCTGAGCGTGATGCTCACCGGCAAGGACATCGACGTCGTCAACGACATCGACCTGGTCCTCAAGCCGGGCGAGGTCGTCGGCCTGGTCGGTGAGTCCGGCTCCGGCAAGACGACCGTCGGCACCTCGCTGCTCAACTACTCACGAGCGGGCGCCTACATCGGCTCGGGCCGGGTGCTCCTCGAGGGCCGCGACGTGCTCAGCATGAAGTGGCAGGAGGTGCGCCAGGTCCGGGGCGAGGAGATCGCCTACGTCCCGCAGGACCCGGCCTCCGCCCTGAACCCGGCCATCCGCATCGGCCGGCAGATCGTCGAGCTCCTCGAGCTGCGCGGCATCGGCACCAAGGAGTCGAGGATGCAGGGCGCCCGCGACGGCCTGGCCGAGGTCGGTCTGCCCAGCGACGACGAGTTCCTCGGCCGCTACGCCCACCAGCTCTCCGGCGGCCAGGTGCAACGCGTCGCGCTGGCCATGGCGTTCCTGCCCAAGCCCAAGGTGCTGGTGCTCGACGAGCCGACGACCGGCCTGGACGTCACGACCCAGGCGATGGTGCTCGAGACGATGGCCGAGCTGTGCCGCGCCCACGGCGTCAGCGCGCTGTACGTGACCCACGACCTCGCCGTCGTGGCGAACATCGCCGACCGGGTGGCGGTGATGTACGCCGGCCAGATCGTCGAGCTGGGTCCCAAGGAGGCGATGTTCAAGGCGCCCTCGCACCCCTACACCCGAGCGCTCCTCGACTCGATCCCGCACCTCAGCCAGGCACGGGCCCTCACCGGCATCCCCGGCCGCACCCCCGCACCGGGCGCGCGGCCGAGCGGCTGCCGCTTCAACGACCGCTGCGCCTTCGTCATCGACGCCTGCCGGCAGGACGTGCCCGAGCTGCGCGACCATTGCCCCCGAACACCAGGTGCGGTGCATCCGTGCCGGGGAGATCGGCACGTGGGACATCTCGCGCGGGGTGGTGCCGGACGCCGACCCCGACCGCAAGCGCGACATCATCCTCTCGATCGAGGGGCTGAACATCTTCTACGGCCGCAAGCACGTCGTGCACGACGTCTCCTTCGACCTGGCCAAGGCCGAGGTCGTCGCCCTGGTCGGCGAGTCGGGCAGCGGCAAGACGACCATCTCCCGCTCGGTCGGCGGCCTGCACAAGGACTGGACCGGCACGATCACCTTCGACGGCGACGTGCTGGCCAAGAGCGCCCGCCAGCGAGACGCGACCAACCGCAAGCGGCTCCAGTACATCTTCCAGAACCCGTACCTCTCGCTGAACCCGCGGCTGACCATCGAGCAGATCGTCAAGCGGCCGATGGAGCTGTTCGGGATCGCCTCGGGCAAGGAGGCCACCGACCGCGTGGTCGACCTGCTCGACCAGGTCGCCCTCGGCCCGCGGATGCTGAAGTACCAGGCCAGCCGGCTCTCCGGTGGCGAGCGGCAGCGCGTCGCGATCGCCCGCGCACTCGCGGCCGAGCCGGACGTCCTGATCTGCGACGAGATCACGTCCGCCCTGGACGTCTCGGTGCAGGGGTCGATCGTGGCCCTGCTCGAGGGGCTCCGGAAGGAGCGCGGCATCAGCATGCTGTTCGTGACCCACAACCTCGCCCTGGTCCGCTCGATCGGCTCGGGTGTGCAGATCCTCAAGGAGGGGCGGGTGGTCGAGTCGGGCCCGGTCGTCACCGTGATGGAGACGCCGAAGGAGGAGTACACCCGCAACCTGCTCTCCAAGAGCCCGAGGATCGACTGACGCCGGTGAGCACCACCTCCACCGCGGGGTCCCGGCTCTCGACCCTGTCCTTCATCGACCCGCAGCACGACCCGGGGTGGGCCCACGTGGTGGTCCCGGCACCTTCGGGTGGCGAGCTGCCGACGTCCTACCTCGAGATCCAGGTCGACGTCGTGGGCGCCGGCCGGTCGCGGGCGCTCGCGGAGTGGGTCACCGAGACGTCGTCGACCTCCGTGCTCGTGCTGGACGGCGGCGTCGTGGTCCACGAGTGGTACGCCGACGGGCTCGACGCCGGCACGCTCTTCCTCGGGGCCTCGATGACCAAGTCGGTGCTGGCGCACCTGGTCGGACGCGCGGTCCGCGACCGTGTGCTGGCACTGACCGACGCGGTCACGGGCCACGTGCCCGAGCTGGTGGGAACCGGCTACGACGGCACCACCGTGCTCGACCTGCTGACCATGACCACGGGGATGGACTGGGTCGAGGACCACCGCGACCCCGAGAGCCTCGCCTCTCGGCTGCTGGCCTGCTTCGCCACGGGAGGCGACTCGCGCGACCTGCTGCGCGGCGTGCGGCCGGGCGTACCGCCCGGCACCCGCTGGAGCTACTGCACCGCCGACTCCCAGGTGCTCGACTGGGTGCGCGAGCGGGCCACCGGCCTCTCGTACGCCGACGACGCGGCCCGGCTCTGGTGGACGCTCGGCTGCGCACACGACGCCGTGGTGGCCGTCGACGGCCACGGCGTCGCGCTGGCGGGCGGCGGGCTGGCCGCCACCGCGCGGGACTGGGCCCGGGTCGCACTTCTGGCCGTCGACGGTCGCACGGTCGGCGGTGAGCGGCTGCTCGACGGCGACTGGGCCGACGCCGCCGCCCGGCCGGCGTACCCCTTCTCGGCCGTCGGCCGGCTGCCCAGCAGCATCACCACGCACGCCGGCTTCGGCTACCACTGGTGGCCGATGGACGACGAGGGCCACCGGGTCACCGCCGACGGCAGCCGTGGCCAGTTCGCCTGCGCCGACCGCCGTACCGGCGCCGTGGTCGTGAAGACCTCGCAGTGGCCCTACGAGGACTTCCTGGTCGACCGCCAGGCGCGCGACCTCAGCTACCTCGGCCTCCACGCCCTGCTGGACGCCGCCGCCCATCACCACACGACGAAGGGGACCGCTCCATGAACCGGAACGTCATGCTCACCTGCGCGCTGACCGGCGCCGGCGACACCGTCGGCCGCTCCGAGCACGTGCCGGTGACCCCGGAACAGATCGCCGAGTCGGGCATCGCCGCCGCTCGCGCCGGAGCCACCATCGTGCACATCCACGTGCGCGACCCCCAGACCGGGAAGGGCTCACGCGAGGTCTCCTACTACCGCGAGGTCGTCGAGCGGATCCGTGCGTCGGACGTCGACGTCATCATCAACACCACGGCGGGCATGGGCGGGGACCTCGTGCTCGACCCGCACGACCCGACGACGTTCCTGGACGGCACGGACCTGGTCAGCGGCGTCGACCGGCTCCCCCACGTCGAGGAGCTGCTGCCCGACATCTGCACCCTGGACTGCGGCAGCCTGAACTTCGGCGAGGGGAGCCTGGTCTACGTCAGCACGCCGGACATGCTGCGCGAGGGCGCCAAGAAGATCCAGGAGCTCGGCGTCCGCTGCGAGATGGAGATCTTCGACACCGGCCACCTGTGGTTCGCCAACCAGCTGGTCGAGGAGGGACTGATCGACGCGCCGGCGATGTACCAGCTCTGCATGGGCATCCCGTACGGCGCCCCGGCCGACCCGCTGACGCTCGCCGCCATGGTCGCCCAGGTCCCGGAGGGCGCCGTCTGGGCGTCGTTCGCCCTCGGTCCGATGCAGATGCCCTGGGTGGCGCAGTCGGTGCTGCTCGGCGGTCACGTCCGCGTCGGGCTGGAGGACAACCTCTACCTCAGCAAGGGCGTGAAGGCGACGAACGCCCAGCTGGTCGAGCGGGCCAGGACGATCGTGGAGAGCATGGGCGCCAAGGTCGCCACGCCCGACGAGGGACGCGAGATCCTCGCGCTCAAGCCCAGATGAGTGACCAGATGCGTGACCAGATGAGCCGGCCGGCTCCCGAGGACGTCCGCACCATCACGTGCGTCGGCGCCGGCGTGATCGGTGGCGGCTGGGTCGCCTACTTCCTGTCCAGGGGGTACCGCGTCGTGGCGTGGGACCCGGCCGAGGACGCCGAGACCCGGCTCCGGCACCTCGTCGACCAGGCGTGGCCGGCCCTCTCCGAGCTCGGGCTGGCCAGCGGTGCGAGCGTGGACAACCTGGAGGTCGAGCCCGACCTGGCGAGGGCCTGCGCCCAGGCCGACTTCATCCAGGAGAGCGCGCCCGAGGACCTCGAGCTCAAGCGCACGCTGCTGGCGGAGATCGACGCCGCCACGCCCGAAGGGATCGTCATCTCCTCCTCGACGTCGGGCTACGGGATGACCGAGATGCAGGATCGGTGCGCACACCCGGAGCGCACGGTCGTCGGCCACCCCTTCAACCCGCCGTACCTGATCCCGCTCGTCGAGGTGGTCGGCGGCACCGGCACCTCGGCCGACGTCGTCGCCTGGACCTCGGACTTCTTCCGGCACGCCGGCAAGTCCGTCATCACCATGGACCACGAGGTGCCCGGCTTCATCGCCAACCGGTTGCAGGAGGCGCTGTGGCGCGAGGCGCTGCACATGGTGGCCGCAGGCGAGGCGACCGTCGAGCAGATCGACCTCTCCATCACCGACGGCCCCGGGCTGCGCTGGCCGATCCACGGCCCGATGCTCACCTTCCACCTCGCCGGTGGCCAGGGCGGGATGGCGCACATGCTCGACCACTTCGGCCCCTCGCTGTTGTCGCCGTGGACCCGGCTGCAGGCCGCCGAGCTCACCCCCGAGCTGCGCGACGCGGTCGTCGACGGCGTCGACCGGGAGGCCGCCGGCCGCACCATCGACGACCTGGTCGCCGAGCGCGACCGGGGCGTGATCGCCGTACTCCGCGCCCTGGGCCGGGCGTGACCTTCTCGGTCTGGCGGGAACCGGTCCAGGACGCCTGGATCGACTACAACGGCCACCTGTCCGAGGCGTACTACGTGCTGGTGCTCGGGCACGCCACCGACGCGCTGATGGACGCGGTGGGCATCGACTCGGCGTACCGCTCGGCGAACGACGCCTCGCTCTACACGGTCGAGGCCCACATCCGCTACCTCGACGAGGTCTCGGCCGGCAACGACCTCGAGGTCCGCTCGTCCATCATCGGCGTCGCCCCCAAGCTGCTGTGGATCTGGCACGAGCTCTGGGCCTCCGACCGCCTCCGGGCCACCGAGGAGATCCTGGGCGTGCACGTCCGCGGCGGCTCCTCGGCCCCGATGCCCGACGACATCGCCGCCCGAGCACGAGCCACCTGCGTCACACCACCCCCGCACGCGGGTCGACGCATCGGGCCGGTCCCTGAGTCGCGCTGAGTCCACCGACTGGTCCGCGGATTGGCCAGATCCGAGGAGGGATGCTCCCCTAGAGGGCGTCCCGGCGTGCCCCCTCTACATCTGCCCCCGATTGCCCCCGATCCGCCACGCCGGGGCTGGGAGGAGAACGTCATGAGAAATCGTCCCCTGGTCCTGCTCGGCCTGCTGGCCGTCCTGGTCGGCCTGCTCGGCGCGGCCGGCCCCGCATCCGCGAGCGACGCGCGAGCGGCGGCGGCGCGCTGCACCGCCCCCAAGTTCGTCACCTCGGACACCAACGGGATGTGGAGCGACGGCGGGTACATCGTCCACAACAACATGTGGAACGTGTCCGGCTACAACGTCTCGGAGAGGCTGTCGGCCTGCTCGTACAAGAACTGGCGAGTGACGGCGACAGCCGACAACTCCAACGGTGACGGCGCGGTCAAGACCTACCCGAACGTCCACGCCGACTACCACAACTGGAGCACCGGCGACGAGCCGGCCCTGAGCTCGTTCAGCCGCATCCGCAGCTCTTTCGCTGCCTCCACGCCGCACGTGGGGATCTACAACGCGGCCTACGACATCTGGCTCAACGGAGTTCCCGGCGACAACGAGGTCATGATCTGGACCGACAACTTCCACCAGGTCCCGTCCGGGGAACGAGTGGCGCGAGGCCTCCAGTTCGGCGGAGCGACGTGGAAGGTGTACGCCACCGACGACAACGGCTACATCGCGTTCGTCCCGAGTCACCGCCTCACCAGCGGCTCGCTGCCGCTCAAGAAGATGCTGGACTGGCTCGTCGACCACGGCCGGGTGTCGGCCGACTCGACGCTGGGCCAGATCTGCTTCGGTTTCGAGGTCGTCTCGACCAACGGGCAGCCGGCGACCTTCCGGGTCAGCAACTTCTCGGTCTCGACTCGCCGCTGACGTCAGGCGAGCACGCGCGACCGGTCCGGGTCGAAGAACGGCTTCAAGGACACCCGGGCCGGCACGCGCGTGCCGGCGACGTCGATCTCGAACGAACCCGCAGCCAGGTCGGCGGCGCTGATGCCGTCGTCGCGGCTGATCCCGGCGATCCCGCACGCTGCGCCGAGTGAGTGGCCGAAGCCGCCGCTACGGACGTGGCCGACGGGCTTGCCGTCCCAGTAGACCGGCTCGTCGCCGAACAGGTCGACGTCGGGCGAGGTGAGGAGCACGTTGACCAGGCGGCTGGTCAGCGGGCCCGACTCGCGCTGCTTGAGCAGCGCGTCGCGCCCGACGAAGCCGCCGGGCTTGTCCCACGCGACCGCGAAGCCGAGCCCGGCCTCGAGCGGGGTGTCGGTGGAGTCGATGTCGTGGCCCATGTCGCGGAAGGCCTTCTCCAGCCGCATCGTCTCCAGCGCGCCGACGCCGGTCGGGCGGAAGCCGACGTCCTCGCCGGCCTCACGGAGCTGGTCGTACAGCGTCGCACCGAACTCGGTCGGCACCAGCAGGTCCCAGCCCAGCTCGCCGACATAGGTGACCCGCAGCGCCCAGAGCGGCGTGTAGCCGAGCTCGACCTTCTGCGCGGTGAGGTACGGGAAGGCCGCGTCGGACCAGTCGTCCGGGCTGAGGCTCTGCAGCAGCGCGCGCGAGCTGGGCCCCTGCACCGAGAGCAACGAGTGGCCGCCGGTCACGTCGGTCACGGTCACGAACTCGCCGTCGCGGGTCTGCCGGCGGATCCAGGCCGGCACCCGGCGGTGGATGTTGTCGCCGCTGACCACCATGTAGGTGTCCTCGGCCATCCGGGTGACGGTGACGTCGGCGATGATCCCTCCCCGCGCGTCGAGCCACTGGGTGTAGACGACCCGGCCGACGGCGCTGTCGACGTCGTTCGCGCAGACCCGGTTGAGCACCGCCATGGCGTCGGGCCCCTGCACGAGGTGGTGCGACATCAGCGACAGGTCGAAGATCGCGAGCTTGTCGCGGGCGTGGAGGTGCTCCTCGCGCGTGCGCTCGAATCCCTCGCCCCGCGCGAAGCCCCACTCGACGGTGGGCGTGACGCCCGGCCCGGCGAAGTAGTCCGGGTACTCCCAGCCGCTGGTGGAGACGAAGTGGGCGCCGTCGGCGACGTGCTGGGCGTGGTACGGCGACCGGCGGACGTTGCGACCGAGCCGCGGCTGGGCGTTGGGCCAGGCCAGGTCGTTGAGCAGGAAGCCCAGCCGTTCGACGGTGCGCTCCTGGCGGAACAGCCGCGTCGCCTGGAACTCGTGCGCCCGGTCGACGCCGACACCGGTGACGTCGAGCGGCGGATGCCCCTCGATGAGCCACTGCGCCATCATGTGGCCGAGGCCGCCGCCGGAGAGGATGCCGACCGAGTTGAGGCCGCAGGCGAGGTACAGGTTGTCGACCTCGGGCGACTCCCCGAGCATCGGCGACAGGTCGTCGGTGAAGCTCTCCGGACCACAGAAGAGCGTGCGGATCCCTGCGTCCTCGAGCGCCGGGAAGCGCCGCATCGCGACCTCGAGGAAGGGCGCGAGCCGCTCCCAGTCGGGCGGGAGCACGGCGAAGGCGCTGTCCCGCGGCGTACCGTCCAGGGCCCACGCCTTCCCGACCGGCTCGAACATGCCGACCAGCAGGCCACTGCCCTCCTCGCGGTAGTAGCCGTACGCCTCCCCGTCCTCGATCACCGGCACCGACTCCGGCGTGACGCCGGCGATGGGCTCGGTCAACAGGTAGTAGTGCTCCGCGGCCTGCAGCGGCACGGTGACCCCGGCCTTGGCCGCGAGCTCGCGACCCCACAGCCCCGAGGCGAGGACGACCTTCTCGCACTCGATGTCGCCGCGCTCGGTACGGACACCGACCACTCGACTGGCCCCCCGGCTGTGGTCGAGGACGAAGCCGGTGACCTCGGTGTCCTCGAAGATCTGTACGCCGCGCTGCCGGGCGCCCCTGGCCATCGACATCGTCACGTCGACCGGGTTGGCCCGCCCCTCGTCGGGCGTCCAGAACCCGTGGATCACGTCGTCGGTGCGCATCAACGGCACCAGGTCGGCCACCTCGCGCGGCGACAGCATCTCCTTGTCCATGCCCACCGAGCGCATGTAGGCCATCTCCCGGCGGAAGCTCTCGTCCGCGCGCGTCGTCGTGGCCAGCTGGAGGTAGCCGCACTGGCGGAACCCGGTGGAGAGCCCGGTCTCCTCCTCAAGCCGCGCGTACAGCTCGGCGGAGTAGCGCGCCATCCAGAGCGCGTCCTCGGTCGTCCCGCCGGAGACCACCTCACCGGCCGCGTGCCACGTCGTGCCGGACGTGAGCTGCTTGCGCTCCAGGAGCACGACGTCCGTCGCGCCCAGGAGCGCCAGGTGGTAGGCGATCGAGGTACCGATCACCCCACCGCCCACGACGACGTACTGCGCCCGTCCGGGCAGGTCACCGGAGGCAGAACCAGAAGCCGCACCCGCCTTGGCGGCTGCGGGGTTGATGGCCGTGAAGTCGAGCGACATGGCCGCAGCATGCCATTGACTGAACCGTCATTCAATCGTTGGTGACGTCGCCACGTGCCCGGCGAGCCTCACGAGCGCCCCTTCCTCGACCAGCGGCACGGTGTATTGCGCATGACGCAACAACGGACACGATTCGCAACAAACTGTGCACCCAGCGGGGTCAGAGTGCCCCCTCCGGCACTAGCATGAAAGTCGTCTCACACCTTCCCGGAGCCGCTCGATGACGACTGCGCCCACGACCAACAGGGTCGCGCTGGTGCGCGCCATCAGCACCGAGCACCTCGCCGAGCGAGGCGCCCTGATGCCCGTGCTGCACGCGGTGATGGAGGAGCTCGGCTTCATCGCCCGCGAGGACGTCGAGGCCATCGCCGACGTGCTGAACCTCTCGGTCGCCGAGGTGCACGGCGTGGTGTCCTTCTACCAGGACTTCCGCACCGAGCCACCCGCCGCGCACACCGTCGCGCTGTGCCGGGGCGAGGCGTGCCAGTCGGTGGGGGCCGAGGCGTTGTACGTCGAGACGCGGGGCCGTGCCTCCCACCTGGGCGACGACGTGGAGGTCGACGAGGTGTTCTGCCTGGGCAACTGCGCGCTCGGCCCGTCCGGGATGCTGGACGGCCGGCTGCACGGCCGGTTGTCGGGTGACCGGATCACGGCGCTCACGGAGTCCTGGCGGTGACGCGGGTCCCCGACCGGGTGTTCGTCCCCGGTGACGCGGCCGCGGTCTCCGTCGGCGCCGACGAGGTGGCGGCGGCGTTCGAGGCGGCCGGCGCGCTCGTCGTACGCAACGGCTCGCGCGGCATGCTCTGGCTCGAACCGCTGGTCGAGGTCGAGACCGAGGACGGCCGGGTCGGATTCGGCAACGTCGAGCCGAGCGACGTAGCTGCAATCCTCGCGGGGTCTCGTGACGCGACTTCGTCTCTCCTCGACCAACGGGGGTGCATCGGCGTCGTCGACGAGCACCCGTGGCTGACGTCGCAGCACCGGGTGAGCTTCGGCCGCGTGGGCGTGGTGGACCCGACCTCGATCGCCGAGTACGAGTCGCACGGCGGCTGGGCGGGACTGCGCCGCGCGCTCTCCCTCTCCCCCGCCGAGGTCGTCCAGGAGGTCACCGACTCCGGGCTGCGCGGCCGCGGCGGGGCGGGCTTCCCGGCGGGCATCAAGTGGAAGACGGTCCTCGAGACCGAGTCGGACCTGAAGTTCGTGGCCTGCAACTTCGACGAGGGCGACTCCGGGACGTTCGCCGACCGGATGGTCGTCGAGGGCGATCCCTTCACGCTGGTCGAGGGGATGACGATCGCCGCGCACGCCGTCGGGGCGAGCGAAGGCTACGTCTACGTGCGCTCGGAGTACCCCCACGCCGTGGCCGCGCTGCGGCGCGCGATCGACGCGGCGTACACGAACGGCTTCCTGGGCAACGACATCCTCGGGTCCGGGCTCTCCTTCGACCTCCACGTGCGGGTCGGCGCCGGCGCCTACATCTGCGGCGAGGAGTCCTCGATGCTCGACAGCCTCGAGGGCAAGCGCGGCGAGGTGCGCGCCAAGCCGCCGATCCCCGCGATCAGCGGCCTGTGGGGCCGCCCGACCGCGGTCAACAACGTGCTGACCCTCTGCGCGGTGCCGATGATCCTGGCGGACGGCGGAGCGGCGTACGCCGAGCTGGGCACCGGCCGTTCCCGCGGCACGCAGGTCTTCCAGCTGGCCGGCAACATCAAGCAGGGCGGCATCGTCGAGCTGCCGTTCGGCGTCAGCCTCCGCGAGCTCGTGGAGGGCTACGGCGGCGGCACGCTGACCGGACGCCCGGTGCGGGCCGTCCAGGTCGGCGGTCCGCTCGGGGCGTACGTCCCGCCCACCGGCTTCGACGTCGCCATGGACTACGAGGCCCTGGCGGAGTCCGGTGCGATGCTCGGCCACGGCGGCGTCGTGGTGTTCGACGAGACCGTCGACATGGCGCGGATGGCGCGCTTCGCGATGGAGTTCTGCTCGATCGAGTCGTGCGGCAAGTGCACGCCGTGCCGCGTGGGGTCCACCCGTGGTGTCGAGACCATCGACCGGATCATTGCCGGCCACGACGTCGCCGCCAACCTGGTGCTCCTCGACGACCTGTGCGACACGTTGACCAAGGGCTCGCTGTGCGCGATGGGCGGGCTGACACCGATGCCGGTGCAGAGCGCGATCAAGCACTGGCGCGAGGACTTCGAACGAGAGGGAGTCGACGCATGACGACCCAGCTCACTGGGCAACTCACTGGGCAGAGCATCTGGGATCCCGAGGTCGACTTCGGGACACCGCCCGTCACCGCAACCGACCTCGTGTCGGTCACCATCGACGGCCGGCACGTCGACGTCCCGGCCGGTACGTCGGTACTGCGCGCCGCCACGGAGGTCGGCGTCACGATCCCCAAGCTCTGCGCGACCGACTCGCTCAAGGCGTTCGGCTCGTGCCGCATGTGCCTGGTCGAGGTCGACGGGGCGAAGGGCGTGCCCGCCTCCTGCACGACGCCCTGCTCCGACGGGATGGTCGTCAACACCCAGACGCCGGCCGTGCGCGAGCTGCGCCGCAACGTCATGGAGCTCTACCTCTCCGACCACCCCGAGGACTGCGACGGCTGCGCCCGCGGCAACTGCGAGATCCAGGCCCTGGCCGCGACCGTCGGCTCGGCCGAGGTGCGCTACGGCCGGCCGGAGACGCGCGCGGACGTCGCCCACCCGCAGCCGCTCGACATGAGCAACCCGTACTTCGCCTTCGACGACTCTTCCTGCATCGTCTGCTCCCGGTGCGTGCGGGCCTGCGCCGACATCCAGGGCACCTTCGCGCTCACCGTCGAGGGGCGCGGCTTCGACTCGAAGATCAGCGCCGGCGGCACCGACTTCATGTCGTCGGAGTGCGTCTCGTGCGGTGCCTGCGTGCAGGCGTGCCCGACGTCCGCGCTGCAGGAGCACTCCGTCGTCCAGCTCGGCATGCCCACCCGCTCGGTCGAGACCACCTGCGCGTACTGCGGGGTCGGCTGCTCGTTCCGCGCCGAGGTCCAGGGCGACGGCGACGACGCCCGCGTCGTCCGGATGATGCCGTCGAAGAACGGCGGCGCCAACGAGGGCCACAGCTGCGTCAAGGGTCGCTTCGCCTACGGCTACGCCGCCCACAAGGACCGCCAGCTGTCGCCGATGGTGCGCGACACCATCGACGACGAGTGGCGCAAGGTCTCGTGGGAGGAGGCGATCGCCAAGGTCGCCGACGGCTTCAAGGCGCTGCAGGCCGAGCACGGCGTCGGCGCGATCGGCGGCATCTCGTCCAGCCGCTGCACCAACGAGGAGGTGTACGTCGTCCAGAAGATGGTGCGGGCGGCGTTCGGCAACAACAACATCGACACCTGCGCCCGTGTCTGCCACTCCCCCACGGGCTACGGGCTCAAGCAGACGTTCGGCACCTCCGCCGGCACCCAGGACTTCCGCTCGGTCGACCAGGCCGACGTGATGCTGCTGATCGGCGCCAACCCGACCGACGCCCACCCCGTCTTCGCCTCGCGGATGAAGCGCCGACTGCGGGCGGGAGCCCGGCTGATCGTCGCCGACCCGCGGCGCATCGACCTGGTTCGCAGCCCGCACGTCGAGGCGGCGTACCACCTCCCCGTCCTGCCGGGCTCCAACGTCGCCTTCGTCAACGCGATGGCTCACGTCATCGTCACCGAGGGCCTTCACGACGAGGAGTTCGTCCGCGAGCGCTGCGAGGAGGCCGACGAGTACCTCGCCTTCATCGCCGACCCGAGCAACTCCCCCGAGGCGACGGCCGAGGTCACCGGCATCGCGCCCGAGGACCTGCGGGCCGCCGCCCGGCTGTACGCCGCGGGCCCCAACTCCGCGATCTACTACGGCCTCGGCGTCACCGAGCACTCCCAGGGCTCGACGATGGTGATGGGCATGGCCAACCTGGCCATGGTCACCGGCAACATCGGCCGCGAGGGCGTCGGGGTCAACCCGCTGCGCGGGCAGAACAACGTGCAGGGCTCGTGCGACATGGGTTCCTTCCCCCACGAGTTCCCGGGGTACCGCCACGTCGCGCTGGACGACGTACGCGCCATCTACGAGAAGCTGTGGGGCAAGACCCTCGATCCCGAGCCGGGCCTGCGCATCCCGAACATGTTCGACGCGGCACTGGCCGGCGAGTTCCGCGGCGTCTACATCCAGGGCGAGGACATCGCCCAGTCCGACCCCAACACCCAGCACGTCGAGGCGGCCCTGCGGGCCATGGACCTCGTGGTCGTGCAGGACCTGTTCCTCAACGAGACCGCACGGTTCGCCCACGTCTTCCTGCCCGGCACGTCGTTCCTCGAGAAGGACGGCACCTTCACCAACGCCGAGCGGCGGATCAACCGGGTCCGCCCGGTCTTCGGTTCGAAGGTCGGCATGGACGAGTGGGAGATCACCTGCGCGATCGGCCGGGCGATGGGCTACGACATGTCCTACGGTGCCGCCTCGGAGATCATGGACGAGATCGCCGCCACCACCCCGACGTTCGCGGGAGTCTCCTTCGCCCGCCTCGACGAGGTGGGGTCGATGCAGTGGCCGGTCCTCGACTCCACGTCGACAGGTACGCCGATCATGCACATCGGCGAGTTCGTGCGCGGCAGGGGCCGGCTCGTCGAGACCGTCTTCGTGCCGACCACCGAGCGGTCCACGCGGAAGTTCCCGCTCATCCTGACGACCGGCCGGATCCTCAGCCAGTACAACGTCGGCGCCCAGACCCGGCGTACGGCCAACAACACCTGGCACCCCGAGGACGTCCTCGAGATCCACCCCGCCGACGCCGAGGTGCGCGGCATCTCGACCGGTGACCTGGTCGACCTGTCCAGCCGGGTCGGCTCGACCACGCTGCGGGCGCAGGTCTCCGAGCGGATGCCGGCCGGCGTGGTCTACACGACCTTCCACCACCCGGTGACCGGTGCCAACGTCGTCACGACCGAGAACTCCGACTGGGCCACCAACTGCCCCGAGTACAAGGTCACCGCCGTCCAGGTCGGCGTGGCCAACGCGCGCGGGGAGCACGCGGTCGCCGAGAGCCGCGAGCCCGCGGAGACCCACGCATGACGGGCCCCCAGAGATGACCACGCCGCTCATCGCACCTGAAGCGCGACTGGGCAACGACATCGCCCGTCAGTTCGCTCACCTCCCCACCGCCGAGGCCGCGGCGGCCATCGCCCGGCACATCGAGAACTTCTGGGACCCGCGCATGCGGCGTCGGCTCGACGAGCTGGTGGACGCGGGCGACGACACCCTCGACCCGCTGCTCGTCGACGCCTCCCGCCGCCTGCGGGGGCCGTTCCCTGCGGGTACCTGAGCATTCGGCCGTCGGGCGCCCTACGTTCGTGGCATCGACTGCGTCCGTAGGCTGGCCGGCATGGGAACGGTCGACTACGACGCTCGCCAGCACGCCGTGTACGACGCCGGGCGGCGGATGTCGCGCGAGGCGCTGGACACCTGGATGCGGGCATTCGCCCGTCACCTCCCGGAGACCCGGCCGCTGACCTGGCTGGACCTCGGTTCGGGCACCGGACGGATGACCCCCGCGTTGGCGGACGCCTTCGGAGGGCCCGTCCACGGGGTGGAGCCGTCGGAGAAGATGAGAGCCCGAGCCATCGCCCATGCGGGTCACCCCGGCGTCACGTACGTCGCCGGTGCCGCCGAGCAGATCCCGCTGCCGGACGCCTCGTGTGACGCGGCCCTGGTGTTCTTCGTCTGGCACCACGTGGTCGACCACGAGAGGGCAGCGCGCGAGCTGCGCCGGGTCGTCAAGCCCGGCGGCAGGCTCTTCGTGCAGGCGAACTTCTCCGACCACATGCCGGACGTCTGGTGGTTCCGCGTCGTGCCCGAGTGGAAGGACGTCGACGCGACGATGTTCGGCTCCGAGGCCGACGTGAAGGCTCAGTTCACCGCCGCCGGCTGGTCGCTCGCCGCCCATGACGAGGTCACGTGGATGCGGTCGGCCAGCCTGGCCGAGGACGTCGAGAAGCTGAGACTGCGCCCGGTCTCGGCATTCGAGCACATGAGCGACGAGGTCCGCGACGTCGGCTTCGCCAGGATCGAGGCGGCACTGCCCTCGCTCGGCAACGACCCCCAGTACGAGACCAGCCAGCTCCTCGTCTTCGATCGGTAGGGCCGTGCTCAGAGCTGCATGAGCGCCGCACTGATGAGGTAGGACCGGGACACGCTTTCCGGGTCGTGGAGGTCGCCGGGCTCCGCCAACACCACCTGGGAACGTGCGCGCACGGCGGCGCCGGGGTCCTCGGCCACCAGGTCCACGCACAGCCCTTCGATCACGGCTTCGGTGTCGTGCTCGTCGAGCCCGTCCAGGGCGAGGCCGTTGTACAGCAGGGTCGCCACCTCCGCGAACACCTCGCGTGCCAGCTCGAGGTCGACCTCGGGCCGTTCCTGCGCGACCGCCTCCGCGGTCGCCAGGAACCGGTCGTACGGCGGTTCCACGGCGTTGGTCGACACGCCGCGAGGGTTGCAGCACTCCCATCGCCGGGCAACCCGATTACGTGCCCGGCGACGACGCGAGCATCTTGTCATCGAGATGCGCGAGAGTGGGCGCGTGCCAGGGACGGCTCCGGGTCGGCTTTCCCTCGTCGGTCGCGACGAGGAGCTCGCCGTGCTGCGCGCCGCCCTGGCCGACACGACCGCCGGGCGTGGCGGGGTGTTCCTCGTCCGCGGCGAGGCGGGCATCGGCAAGTCGAGGCTCGTCGGGGAGGTCTCGCGGGAGGCCTCGGACACCCATGTGGTGCTGACCGGTCGGGCGATCGAGGGCGGTGGCGCCTACCGACCCATCGCCGATGCACTGGTTGCGGCGCTGCGCGCCGGCGTGCCGGTCACGCCGGCGGCCCTCGGCGTCTACGGCCCGGCGCTCGCGCGGCTGCTCCCGGACTGGCAGGCCGAGGCCGGAGCTGCCTCGGAGCCCGGGGTCGACCCGGGACTCGTGCTCGGGGAGGCGATCGCCAGGTTCCTGGGCCTGGTCGGACATGGCCGCCCCTGCCTGCTGGTGCTCGAGGACCTCCACTGGGCGGACGCCGACTCCCTGGACGTGCTGGCCCATGTCGCCGTGGCCGCGACGTCCCTTCCGCTGCTGGTGGTGGCTACCATGCGCGATGACGAGCCGGGCGCCCCGTCGCCCGACCCGCTGACCCGGCTTCCCCAGGTCACCACGCTCCGGCTGGGGCGCCTCTCCCGCGGCGAGGTGCATCGGCTTGCCGAGGCCCTCGGCACGGCCGATGCCGAGACCTGGGCCATTCTGGACGAGCGTGCCGACGGACTGCCGTTCCTCGTCGAGGAGCTGGTGGCCCTGCACGTGCCGGGTACGCCGCTGGGCGCCGTACCCCCGACCCTGCGGGCCCAGGTGGCCGAGCGAGTCGCCGGGCTCACCGATGACCAGCGGCGGGTGCTCGCCGGCGCTGCGGTTCTCGGCCTGGCGCCGGACTGGTCGCTGCTGCACCGGATCACCGGCATCCCCGAACCAGACGTCCTGGAGGCCCTGCGAGCCGCCGAGGAGGCCCGGCTCCTGGTCGTCGACGCCGGCACCCTGCGGTGGAGACACGCACTGACCCACGACGCCGTGCTCTCGCTGGTGCTCCCACCGGAGCTGGCGCTGCTGTCCCGCCGGGCGGCCGAGGCCCTGCTGGCGCGGGGACGCCAGGAGGACGACAGCGCCGCCGCCGACCTGCTGCTCCGAGCGGGCGCCGACGACACGGTCGCGGACCTGCTGTTGACCCTGGCCGGCCGCGAGGTGAGGCGTGGCGCGTTCCGGACCGCCGAGCGGCTCCTCGACGAGCTGGACGGCACCGGCCGCCACCGCGCGCCCGCGGCCGGCGTACGCCTGCGGCTGCTCTGCCTCCGCGGTCGCGCCCAGGAGGCGCTCGCCGTCGTCGGGCCCGTTCTCGACGAAGCGACCGGCGCCGAGCACGCCGAGCTCGCGCTCCACCTCGCCCAGGCTGCCGTGCAGGCCGGGCGCTGGGACGAGGCCCGGGAGTACGTCGAGCGCGCCGGCCGGCCGGACGACGCGCGGTCCGCCACGGTGCTGGCCGACGCGGCCCACGGCGCGGGCATGCTCGACGCCGCCCGCGAGCACGCCGCCGTAGCGGTGGCCGGGGCAGAGGCAGCCGGGGGCGCGCAGCTCCTGTGCGACGCCCTCGTGGTCCAGGCCAAGGTGCTCCGGCTCACCGACCCCGTCGCGGCGCGCACCTGGTTCGACCGGGCGGCCCAGGTCGCCGCCGAGCACGGGCTCGTCGCGGCTCGTGTCGAGGCGATCCGTGGCCAGGCGTCGCTCGACCTGCTGGAGCTCGAGACTCCTCAGCGCCTCGACGTCGCCCGTCGGCTGGCCGAGCAGGCGGGCCTGCTCGGCCAGCTCACCGCCATCGACATGTTGAGGGTCGACGCACTCCTCGTCTCCGAGGGACCCGCGGCCGCCGTACCTCTCGCGCAGGACGTCCTCCAGCGCGGCCGGGCGCTGGCCGTCCCCGCGGCGGCCATCGGCGGAGTCTTCGCGATCGCCCTCGCGGCCGCGGCCGCCGGCGACCGGGGCGAGACCGAACGACTGCTCGCCACCCTCGATGATCCGACGCACGGTCCACCCGAGGCGTCCATCGTCCCGGCCGCCATCCGGGCCATGCTCGCGCTCGCCTCGCACGACCTGCGCGCGGCGAACCTCGTGCTCGACGCTGCGATCGCGCCCGTCGTCGCGCACCTGTCGGCGGCTCCGCTGCACCAGTTCGGGGTGTGGGCGCTGCTCCGCACCGCGACGGACGACCGGGGCGCCGAGGCGCGCGCCGCGCTGGCCGGGCTGCCGGTCGCGAAACGGCGGGCCAACGCCGCCGCACTCAGGTACGCCGACGCGGTCGCCGCCGGACGGTCCGGCCGGGTCGACGAGGCCACCACGGCGCTCGGTCACGCAGAGGAGCTGGCCGCCCCGACACCGTGGCTGCGTCGGTTGCTCCGCACCATCGCGCTCGACGGCGCGGTGGTCGACGGCTGGGGTGACCCGGTGCCGCTGCTCCGGGCGTCGCTGGCCGAGCACGAGCAGGTCGGCGAGGAGGCGCTGGCCCGCGTCGTCCGCGACCTGCTCCGCCGAGCCGGCGCCCCCACCCGTCGCGGCCGCGGCGAGTCGGCCGTCCCGGCAGCCCTGGCGGCGCTCGGCGTGACGAGTCGGGAGGCCGACGTCCTCAAGCTGGTGATCGAGGGTGCCAGCAACGCCGAGATCGCCGAGCGGCTGTTCCTCTCCCGGCGCACGGTCGAGACCCACGTCGGCCACCTGCTGCAGAAGACGTCGTCGTCGACACGCGCGGAGCTACGTACGTCGGATCACGGAGATGGGGGGCTAACTCCGTAGCCGCTACGGATCCGCCCGACCCGCTCGCGGGCCGACCCTGGTGGTCACCCAGACACCAGGAGAACCACCATGACCACCACTCGGTACGACGTCGTCGTCGTCGGCGCCGGCCCGTCGGGCCTGACCACCGCCGTCGCGGCCACCCGCGCCGGCGCCCGTGTCCTGCTGCTCGAGCGTCACGCCGGCACCACCATCTTCCCGAAGGCCACCGGCCTCCGCCCGCGCACCATGGAGTTGATGCGGGCCTGGGGGCTCGAGGGCCAGATCCGGGCCGGCTCCCAGGACCTCAGGGTCGCGGGCGCGGTCCGCGCCACACTCGCCGGACCGGTGCTGCAGGAGTTCCCGCTCGCCGCCGCGGCACCCGACGTCCTCGCCAGGATGAGCCCGACGGGCTTCGCCGTCGCACCGCAGGACCACGTGGAGCCGGTGCTCCTCGCTCACCTGCTCGACCTCGGCGCCGAGGTCCGCTTCGACGTCCAGGTCCACGACCTGACCGAGCACGACGACGGTGTCACGGTCCAGGCGTCGTACGACGGCCGCGTCGAGACCTTCGAGACACGTTGGGTCGTCGGCGCCGACGGCGGCGACAGCACCGTACGCCGGCTGGCCGGCCTGGACGTGCAGGTCCTCGGCAACGAGGGCGCCCACCTGAGCACCGTCTTCCGCGCCGACCTGGCAAGCCACCTCGGCGGTGAGAAGTACGCCCTCCACATGATCGTGGCCGGCGAGGAGTTCCGGGTGTTCGTGCCGTCCGGCATCGACGGACGCTGGATGTACGACCGCGTGCTGCACCCTGAGCTCGGCGAGACCACCGAGGAGTGGACCGAGGACCGAGTGGTCGCGGCCATCCGGGAGGCCGCGGGCGTGCCGGACCTGGAGATCGACGTGATCGGCATCTTCCCGTGGACCTTCGCGGCCGCCGTGTCGTCGGCCATGCAGACCGGCCGCGTCTTCCTCGTCGGCGACGCCGCCCACCGCACCACGCCCCGCGGCGCGACCGGGATGAACACAGGGATCGCCGACGGCCACAACCTCGGGTGGAAGCTGGGGTGGGCCGCTCGCGGTCTGGCCGGCGAAGCGCTGCTGGCGACGTACGCCGCGGAACGCTACCCCGTCGGCCTCCACAACGCCCTGGCCTCGTTGGAGGCGTTCGCACCCGGCCGCGGTACCGACTTGAGCCACGACTTCGGTGTCGTCTACGGGTCCGACGGGATCCAGCCCACGACGCAGGATCCCTTCACCGAGGACGGTGCGGTCGTCGTCGCGGCGCCCGGGGCTCGCGCCCCGCACGCGTGGGTGTCCTTCGCCGGTGAGCGGCGCTCGACGATCGACCTGTTCGAGGGGCGGCTCACTCTGCTGACCGGCCCCGGTGCTCAGTTCGACGGCGACGTCTTCCCGTCCGGTCTCCCCGCGCGGGTGCTCGTCGTCGGCCGGGACGTGCTCGACCCTGCCGGCGAGCTCGAGACCCGCTATCGACTCGGCGACGACACGGCCGTGCTCGTCCGTCCCGACGGCCACGTCGCGTGGCGGTTCGAAGGCGCCGACGCGCACCGCCTCGACGAGGCGATCACCACCACGCTCGGCCGCCAGCCGGCCGCGACTTTCTGACACCACGAGAGGAACCCATCCATGAACACCATCACCATCGCCCCGCCGACCACGGACCTGGCGGCCCTCGTCGCCGGCCTCGACCGGGCCGTCCGGACTGCGACCGGCAGTGACGCCGAGACCGTCGAGGCGGTTTGCGAGGCACTGCGGCCGGCCCTCTCGGCGTCCGCGCTGCTGTCGCCGGAGCAGCGGATCGGCGACCCGGCGGCGTACCGGTCGCACGTGCTCCACGTCGCCCCCGACGGCGCCTTCTCCCTGGTGGCCCTCGTCTGGCTGCCCGGGCAGGCCACGGCGATCCACGACCACCTGTCATGGTGCGTCGTCGGCGTCTACGAGGGCGCCGAGCACGAGACGCGGTACCGCCTGAGGAGTGACGGCCGCCTGGTCGAGTCGGGCACCGCGATCGCGCTGCCGGGTGACGTGGCAGGACTGCTGCCCCCAGGAGACATCCACCGGGTCCACAACACCGGCGACGGCACGGCCATCTCGCTGCACGTCTACGGCGCGGACCTCAGCGTCGTCGGCAGCAGCATCCGGCGGGCCTACCCAGCGGAATCGGTGGCCACGTCCAGGCGGGCCGGCGGTGTGTGAGTGTCGGTTCGAAACGCACAAACCGACACTCACTCACCGCCACAGGGAAGAAACCTGGGTCGGCCTGGACGGCGGGACGATCGTCGCCGTCGGTAGGTTCGAGCTCGTGGACGCCTACGACGTGGTCGACTGGCGGCGGCGGGTCTTCGCCCTGTACGCCGCCGTGAGGGCCGAGGCCGATCCGGCGCGCGGTCACGAGCTGTGGCGTCGCGAACGGGACGAGCTGTTCGCCCATCACCCGGCGACTCCGCTCCTTCCGGAGCAGCGTGACGCGTTCCGCGGCCTGACCGTGGCGCCGTACGACCCGGCGTGGCGGTTCGAGGTCGAGGTGCGGGCCGCCGAACCCGAGCCGTGGGAGGTGCAGACCGGCACCGACGGCGTCGTCCCGTTCGAACGGCTCGGGGTCCTGGACCTGCCCGGGCTCGGCTCGCTCGACGTGTGGCGGCTGACGTCGTACGCCGGCGGGGTCTTCGTCCCGCTCCGCGACGGTGGCTGCGGGAAGCCCGGCGGCGGGTACGGCGGCGGGCGCTACCTGCTCGACACCGTCAAGGGCGCAGACCTGGGCGGTGGCGCCGGCGGGCTCGTCATCGACCTGAACTTCGCCTACGCGCCGTCGTGTGCGTACGACCCAGCCTGGGCGTGCCCGCTCGCACCAGCAGGCAACCGCGTCGATGCCGCGGTGCCGGTGGGCGAGCTGCAGCCCTGACCCCGGACCCGACTGCGGTCTTATGTGTGCCGGACCGCCCAGGAACCTGCACAACGGGGGCGAGCGGTCCGGGCACACATCTCTCGTCAGGTACGGGGGAAACCCGACGAGTGGCCGGAATATATGTCGACCGAGGTCTCGCGCGGCACCTCCCCAAAGGCGGGAGACGGGGATACCCCTCAACGGGCGGGTCGCTTCACCCCCTGGTTGAGGAGGTCAGTTGGCGGGCGCGTCCGGTGGTTGAGGACCCGGCCATGCCCCGGGTGACACACCGCCTCGCTGGAATGGCCCGACACGGCCGCCCCGCACGACATGCTTCTCTGGACCACCACCGGACGAGAGGATGCGCCCATGGCGCCGGAGCCGAACAAGCCCAAGCCACCGCAGAAGCCCAAGCCGAAGCCGGGCCCCCGGCCGCCGTCCCCGCGGCCGTACGACGAGCCGCACTGACCCGCGGCCCTGTGCGGCGCGCTCAAAAGAACCGGACCGATGGTCTAGATCTCCGGCGCGCCTGCGTAACTGGTCAGTATGACTTACGTTCACTTGGTAACACGACGGACCGCTCGCGAGGACCCTCCTGATGTCTGCCCCGCGATCCGGCCCCCCACGGAACACACCAGGGCAGACGAGTACGGGGAGACCACTCATGCCTGCACGAAATCTACCGGGCGCACTCGCTCGACTCGCGACGGCCACCGTCGTCGCGATCGGCCTGAGCGTCGGAGCCGCCGCCGCAGCGATCGCGGTGACCGACGACTACCACCCGACCCAGGTGTCCCGGGACTTCGGCACCTCCGTCGGCGGCTGGGAGTCCTCGAGCGCGAGCATCGGTCCGCTCTGCCTCCCGCCGATCACCTGCGCCGACATCGACAACGACTACGTGGCGGACGGCGGCGCCGGCGGTACCGGCGACGGGTACATCCGGTCCACGTTCGCCAACCTCGCCGGCGTGGCCTCCACCAACCTGGCCACCTGGCACAGCCCGTCGTTCACCTACAACGGCGCTGGCGGCGCCGCCCCCGACTCGCTGTCCTTCACGATGGACCGTCGGGTGAACGCTGCCGTGCTGCTCGCGCTGGTCAGCGGGGCGCACTACAAGGTGTTCCTCGATGACCAGGACACCCACACCAGCCTGCAGGTCTTCAACAAGACCGCGACCCAACAGCCCACCTGGACCTCGGTCCCGGTGACGGCCCTGGACCCCAGCCTCGTGACCATCGGTCACCACTACCAGATCCGGATCGTCACGGAGATCAGCACGCTGGTCGCCGTGGCGGGTGCCGGTGACTTCGAATACGACAACGTGCTGCTCCGCGCCGTGAAGGCGGACGCGGGGGACCCGGACACCGATGCCGACGGGATCAAGGACCCGGTCGACAACTGCCCGTTGATCGCGAACCCGGGCCAGGAGGACACCGACAACGACGGCGTCGGCGACGCCTGTGACGCGACGCCCGGCACCGACACGGACGGCGACAGCATCCCCGACCCGGACGACAACTGCCCGACGGTGGTCAACCCCGGCCAGGCGGACGTCGATGGTGACGGCGTGGGCGACGCCTGCGACGACAGCGACGCCGACACGGTGACCGACGACGTGGACAACTGCCGGACCATCCCGAACCCCGGCCAGACCGACACCGACGGTGACGGCATCGGCGACGTGTGCGACAGCACCCCCGGCGGTCCGGACTCCGACGGCGACGGCGTGCCGAACGCTCCCGACAACTGCGACACGACGCCCAACCCGGGCCAGCAGGACAGCGACGGTGACGGCATCGGCGACGCCTGCGACTCCACGCCCTTCGGTCCCGACACCGACGGCGACGGCGTGCCCGACTCCAAGGACAACTGCGACACCGTGGTCAACCCGGGCCAGGCCGACAGCGACGGCGACGGGATCGGCGACGCCTGCGACAGCAGCCCGAACGGCCCGGCCACCGGCACCTGCCAGGGCGGCGCTGCTCTGGTCCAGGAGGGCGGCGTCAAGGGCGACGTGCTCCGCGGCACCGACGCGCGGGACCGGATCCGCGGCCAGCAGGGCGACGACCGGATCCTCGGCCGGGGTGCGCCGGACTGCCTGAAGGGCGGCGCCGGCAAGGACACCGTCCGCGGCCAGGGCGGCCGGGACGTGGTGTCCGGCAACGCCGGGCGGGACGTGCTCACCGGTGAGACCCAGGGCGACGTGCTCCGCGGCCAGCGTGGCAACGACGTCCTCAAGGGCGGCCGCGGCAAGGACCGCGTGGTCGGCGGCGGCGGCAAGGACCGCGTCATCGGTGGCGCCGGGAGCGACCTGCTCCTGGGCGGCAACGACAACGACCGGGTCGTCGGCGGCGCCGGCAAGGACACCCTGAGCGGCGCCAAGGGCAACGACACGATCCGCGCGGCCGACGGCCGACGCGACATCATCCGCTGTGGCGGCGGCCACGACCGGGTCTTCGCGGACGCGAAGGACCAGGTGGCCGCCAGCTGCGAGGTCGTCGTCATCCGGCGACCCTGACGCCCCCGCTGCGGGAGGATCCCGCCGCCAGCACGTACCTCCCCCACGGGCGCGTGCGGGGGCGGCGGATCCTCCCGACGGGCTTGTCAGACCGGTGACCCGGCTGCCTCGTCGGTCCCCGGCGTCGGGTCGAGGAAGACGTGGCGCACCTCGGGGAACTGCTCGCGGATGCGCCGCTCCACCTCGTCAGCCGCATCCTCGAGCTCCTCGGGGTCGAACCCGCTGGCCAGGTCGACGCGTGCGGCCACCAGCACCTCGTCCGGCGCGAGTCTCATGGTGAGCAGCTCGAGCACGCCGTCCACGCCGTCGGTGCCGCGGATCAGGTCGGCGAGCTCACGCTGCATCTCGGGGGCGACCGCCTTGCCGATGAGGTGCTCCATGTTCTGCCGGCCCAGGCCGTAGGCCACGGCGACCAGCAGCACCGCGATGGCGAGCGAGGCGACGGCGTCCCAGACCTGCATCCCCGTGGCCTCGTCGAGCAGCAGACCCGCGGCGGCGAGCACCAGCCCGGCCAGGGCGACGCCGTCCTCCCAGACCACCGCACGCAGGGCGGGCTCGGCCTCGCTCCGCAGGTGGGTGGCCGTCGAGCGACCTGCCTCCACGGCCTCACGGCGCAGCTGCCAGACCGCTCGCACGAACGACACCCCCTCGAACACGAACGCCACCGCCAGCACCACCAGCGACCAGAACGGCGAACCGGCCTCGCCGGGATCCAGCAGGGCGGTCACTCCTTGGTACGCCGCGAAGCCGGCGCCGAGGACGAAGATGCCGACGGCTGCCAGCAGCGACCAGAAGTACCGCGCCATCCCGTAGCCGAACGGGTGCTCCGGGTCGGCAGGCCGCTGGCTGCGGCGCAGCGCCGTCAGCAGCAACGCCTGGTTCATGGTGTCGCCGACCGAGTGGGCCGACTCCGCGAGCATCGCCGACGACCCGGACGCCAGCCCGGCGACCAGCTTGGCTGCGGCGATCAGCAGGTTGGCCACACCCGCCACGACCACGGTCCGGGCCGACTCCTCCTCGGCGTCGCTCACCCGGTCCATCCTGGCCCACCCAGGTGCGTCCGCCGTCCACCCCCTCGGGTGCTAGCGACCCGGACGAACCACGCGCCGCTCCGACGGGTCACGCGCGGCGGCAGGTGACCAGCAGGTACTCCCACTCCAGGACCAGGTGCCCGCCGCCCCCGCTGTCGAAGCGCTCGGCGAGCGCGTCGAGGGCGGCGTCCAGCTCGGCCGCCTTCGCGGCGTCGGGCTGCTGCCGGTACGCCGCGATCGTCGGCCCGTAGTTCGTCTTGAAGTACTCGCGGAAGTCGGCGGGCTCGGCGAAGTGGGTCACCCGCACCGTCCTCCGCTCGGCGCGGAGGTCGGTGACGCGGTCGCCGAGCAGGGCGCGGACGTGGTCCACGTCGCCCCAGAGCGGCGGCGGCTGCACGCCGGCCGGCGGCGGCGCCACGAACGGCTTCATGGTCGCGAACATCTGGCCGATGAAGCCCGCGGGCGTCCAGCTGACCAGGCCGATCCGGCCACCCGGTGCCACCACGCGGACGAGCTCGTCGGCGGCCTGCTCGTGGTGCGGGGCGAACATGATGCCGACGGCGGAGACGGCGACGTCGAACTGGCCGTCGTCGTACGGCAGGTGCTCGGCGTCGGCGACCTGCCACTCCAGCACGGCGCCCTTCTCCTTCGCCTGACGCGCGCCCTCCTCGAGCAGCTCGGGCGTCAGGTCGCTGGCGATCACCCGCGCGCCGGTCAGGGCCGCCGGGATGGCGACGTTGCCGCTGCCGGCGGCGATGTCGAGGACGAGGTCTCCCTCGCGGATCCGCGTCGCTGACACCAGCACCGGCCCGAGCTCGGCGATCAGGTCGGTGGCGACGGCCTCGTAGTGGCCGGACGCCCACATGGCGGCGTGCTTCTGCTTGAGCGCCTGGTCGGCTGACTGCTCGACGACCTCGGTCATGGCGTGCTCCCTCGTTGAGTGGGCCCGGCTCGTCCGGACGTGCCCGAACGCTAGGAGCGGGCGTACCTCCCGCGGATCCGCGCCGACGCGCAACTCTCCGGCGCGTACGACGGGTGGCGACTACGCGTGCGTAGGCACGCCCGCCGCCCGACCGGCGTGCAGCCGGGCCACGGCCGCAGTACGAGCGTTGCGGCCGGTCAGGTCGAGCTTGGCGTAGGCGTTCTGCAGGTGCCGCTCGACGGTCCGCACGCTCAGCGTCAGGGCCGCCGCGATCGCGTCGTTGTCGAGACCGTCACCGGCCAGTCGCACCACCTCGAGCTCCCGCGGCGACAGCAAGGTCTCGAGCGGTGCGGATTCGGTCACGGGCCCGCCGTCGGCGGCCATGAACCGCGCCACCTCGTCGACGAAGACCCGCCAGGCGGGCTCGTCCTCGAGCACGATGTGGTTGCCGCTCTCGAGGGGCACGAGCCGGGCGTCGGGGATCCCGGACGCGAGCATCCGCGATTTCTCGAACTCGTTCATCTGGTCGCCCACCGAGTGCAGGATCAGGGTCGGCATGGTCAGCCGGTCGAGGTCGTCGGAGGAGTCGGCGCGGACGCGGGCCCTGCGGGCGCGATAGGCCGTCTCACCCGTCACCGCGACGCGCTGGAGCTCGTCGAGCCAGGACATCTGCTCCTCCGTCGCGTCGGGGATCATCAGCGAGGTGAAGACCCGGCGGAACTCCGAGCCCGGCCGGGCCCAGCCGACCTTGATCATCTGGTCGAACGCCAGCTCCAGCTCCTCCTGCTCCGGGCTGGGGTCCGGCATCGCGGCGGCGTACGAACCGTAGAAGATCATCCGGGTCACCCGGTCGGCGTGGTCGGCGACGTACCTGATGGCCACCGGCCCGCCCTGCGACATGGCCATCACCGCGAACCGGTCCACGCCGCTGTGCCGGACCACGGCGTCCAGGTCGCCGACCCGGGCCTCGAGCGAGAAGTCCTCGACGTCGCGGTCGGACAGTCCGTGCCCGCGCTCGTCGTACCTGATCACCGTCGCCACCTGGCCGAGGTCGCGCAGGAAGTGCCGCCACACCGGGCTCTGCCAGTCGTGCTGGAGGTGGCTCAGCCAGCAGGTGGTGATCACCAGCGGCGGACCGGCTCCGTGCACGGCGTACGCGATGCGAACACCATCGGGTGCCCGGCAGAACCGGACGTCCTGGTGCCCAGCGGCGAGGGAGGCCACCCGATCAGGATAGGCCGCGCCCTGACGTCGACGCCGGTCTCATGATCTCGACGGGCACGGGCAGCCTCCTCGATTCGGCACTACTTTGCCCTGGTTCGTATCAGCGGGCATGGGTCATGCTCTTGGGGGGAGTGATGACGATGCGGGACACGGTCGACGGCACCGAGGGCCCGGCGTCCGTCTGGGACGCCGCCGGCTCGTCGTTCGCACGCTGGCGTTCCGGTGACCCGGCGGCTCTCGACGACCTGGTCCGGGTGATGAGCCCGATCCTCTGGCACGTCGTGCGAGCGACCGGGCTCGACAAGGAGCAGTCCGAGGACGTCGTACAGACGGCCTGGCTGGCCCTGGTCCGCAGCGCCGAGACGGTGGGCGACCCGCAAGCGGTCGCGCGGTGGCTGTGCACGACGGCCCGGCGCGAGGCGTGGCGGGTGGGCAAGACCGCCGGCCGCTCGACGGCCGTCGAGGAGGACACGCTGGAGTGGCACCTGCCCTCCCAGGCGTCTCCGGAGTCCGAGGTCGTGCTCAACGACGAGCAGAGCAGGCTGTGGGAGTCCGTCAAGGTGCTCCCGGAGCGCTGCCAGAGGCTGTTACGCATCGTCGCGATGGAGCCCAGGCCCGACTACGCGAGGATCGCGGGCGAGCTGAAGATGCCCATCGGCAGCATCGGTCCGACTCGCGGCCGGTGCCTCGACAAGCTCCGCACAGAGCTGCTGCGGACGGGAGCAACCCGATGAACGCCACCCCTGACCACCCGGCTCCGGCCCCGGACGACGACGAGCTGATGCTCGAGATCCGTCGACTCTGGGAACAGCTCGACCCGCCGCCCGGGGACCTCGCCGACGGTGTACTCGCCACGCTCGCCGCGATCGACCTGGAGTTCGAGTTCGAGCTGATGACGCTCGTCGACTCGCACGACGCGCTGGCGGGCGCCCGTTCCTCGGCCGCCCAGCTGGCCGAGGTCGGCCAGTGGTCCTTGGAGTTCGCCGGCCCCGACTTCCGGGTCCTGCTGCGCGTCAGCTCCGCCCACGACCGGCGCCGGATCGATGGCTGGGTGCTGCCCCGCGTGCCGATGCGGATCCAGGTCGCGGGCGCCTCGTCCGGCCACCCGGCGTACGACGGCATCGAGGTCGACGCGCACGGCCGCTTCGAGCTCACCAACGTCGCTCCCGGCCTGTCCCGGCTGTGGTTCCTGCCCGACCCGGACACGTCGGCCCGCGAGACCCGGCTTCCCGTCGCCACCCCACCGTTCTGGATCTAGCGAGGAGTCCTCTTGGACGCGGCGTCCCGCCCCACCCGTCAAGCCGCACGCCAGGCCGCACGTCAGTCGAGCCGCGAGCCAGGGATGCCGGGTCGCCGGACCCTGGCGCACGTCAACGGCCGCGTCCTGGACCCCAGCACCGCGCTCGCCGTCAAGGGCGTGGAGCCGCGCCCGACGGTGTACGTGGGACCGCGTCTGCTGGTGTCCCGCGGACCGCAGGACGAGGCCAGCATCTCGGCCCTCGAGCGGGCCGCGCGGAAGCTCGACTGGGACATCACCGTGAGCAGGGCGCGCACCGCGGCCACGCGTGACAAGGGCGGCAGGGTCGTGGCGTCCGGCACGGTCTGGGAGCCGGTCGAACGCGCCTCGGACGACCGCTGGTTCGTCGACGAGAACCCTGGCGAGGTGGTGCGGCTCGATCTGGGCGTCGTCGACGGCATGGCGGCCGGAGCTCCCGACGGATGGGTGCTCCTCCAGTCCGCGCGGGCGGAGGCCGCCGAGCTGGCTGACCTGCGCAACGTCGGCCTGGACCACATCGTGCTCATGCACCCCATCGGCGCCGACCCGTACGACGAGGGTCACCCCTACGACGAAGGTCATCCGTACGACGAGGGCCACCCGTACGACGAGGGTCACTCGGGGGCGGTCGGGACCTACGGCCTCCGGGGCAGCGGCGGGCGGCAGCCCGTGAAGTACGTCGGTCCGCCACCGGCGCGCGCGCAGTCCGTGAAGGGCAGACGCCCGGTCGTGGCGACCCTGGACACGGGCTGCGGCGAGCACCCGTGGCTCGCGCACGTGCAGACGGACGTCACCCTCGACGGCAACCCGATCGGGTACGTCGACGACGACACCGACCCCGAGAAGTGGCCCGACCGCATCGGACCCCTCGACGGTGGCATCGACGGGCTGGCCGGCCACGGCACCTTCATCGCCGGGCTCATCTACCAGGCCTGTCCCGACGCCGACATCGTGGCCTGGCGGGTGTTCCCGTCGGAAGGCCCGATCGTCGAGAGCGACCTCGTCAAGGCGCTCAAGGACATCAGGGATCTCGCCCTGCGCCACCGCGACGGCAAGCCCGGCGGGTGCGCCATCGACGTGCTGAGCCTGTCGCTCGGCTACTACCACGAGACGCCGCAGGACGAGCTCTTCGACCCGACGATGTACGACATCCTGCGCGAGCTCGGCGAGTGCGGAGTGGCGGTCGTCTGCTCGGCGGGCAACGACGCGACCGAGCGTCCGGCGTTCCCAGCAGCCTGGTGCCCGTGGCCCGATCCCACCGAGACCATCGTGGCGACCGATCCGAACGCCGTGCCCATCGTCGCCGTCGGAGCACTCAACCCCAACGGCACCGACGCGCTGTTCAGCAACACCGGACCCTGGGTGCGCGCGCACGACTTCGGCGCGTCGGTGATGAGCACGCTGCCCCCGTTCGAGGGCGGCCTGCTGCCTGTGGCCCGGACGACGGTTGACGGCCGGGTGCGCGAGTCGATCGACCCGGACGACTACACGGCCCACTTCGCGCTGTGGAGCGGGACGTCGTTCTCAGCCCCTCTGTTCGCCGGCCGGCTGGCCGCCCTGCTGGGTGAGATCGACCCGGCGCACGACGGTCGGGCCGACGCCGTCTCGCGCGGCTGGGCGGCGGTGGCTGCCTTGACGGACATCACGCCATGATGGGCTAGTGCCCGACGCCCCCCAGCTGCACCAGCGCGCCGTGACGCGCATGAACGACGGTGACTACGACGGTGCACTCGGGATGCTCGAGCAGGCGCGTGGTCTCACCGAGGAGCCCGACCTCATCGCGCGCATCGACCTGACGCGGGCCTACATCCGGAGCCAGACGACCGGCATGCGCGAAGGCTTCGCCGCCTGCCACGCCCTGCTCCAACGGCCCGGACTGAGCGCCGAGACGAAGGGACTGGTCTGGTCCCAGATGGCGCTGATGCACAAGTACGTCGGCGACCACCGGGCAGCGCTCTCCGACTACACCACCGCCATCGAGCTGCTGCACGGCAGCACCGAGATGAGCCGCGCCCTGCTCAACCGGGCGAGCCTGCACCTGCTTCGCGGGGATGCCGTCCAGGCCGTCGCCGACCTCACCGAGGCGATCGACCTGCTCCGCGACGAGGACGCCCCCGAGAGGCGAGCACGCGCCGAGCACAACCTCGGCTACGCACGCCTGCTGACCGGGGACCTGGTCGGCGCCCTCCAGGCGATGGACGCCGCCAAGGCCGTGCTCGCACCGCTCTCCCCGGTCAGCCGCGCGGTCGGGGAGCAGGACCGCGCCGAGGTGCTCACCGCCGCCGGGCGCGCCCACGAGGCGATCGCGGCGCTGGAGAACGCCGCCGAGGCGTACGGCGCACGACGCCTGCGCAACTTCCAGGCCGAGTGCGAGCTGACCCTGTCCCGCACGCTGCTCCGCGAGGATCCCGCCGAAGCGCGGAAGGTCGCCATGCGGGCGGCCCGCCGGTTCCGGTCCCAGGGCAGCGAGGTGCAGGCGCTGCGTGCCGATGCGGTGGCTACGGTGGCCGAGATCGCCGTGGGTGGCTGGTCCCGGGCGTTGGTGCGGAAGGCGGACGAGCTGGTCGCCGTGCTCAAGGCACATCAGCACCGTCGCGACGCGTCGATCCTCCAGCTGCAGAGCGCGCGCCTGGCCCTCCACGGCGGCGACCTGTCCGACGCGCGCAGGCGCATCGACAGGGTCCGCGTCGACGAGGACTCGCCGGTGGCCACCCGACTGCTGTGGCGTGAGGTGCGCTCGGAGCTGGCCCGTGCCCGCGGCGACCACCGCAACGCGCGGCTGCATGTCCGCGCCGGCCTCGCGGATCTGCACGCCTGGCAGTCGTCGTTCGGCAGCCTTGATCTCCAGAGCACCTTGGTGGGCCACGGTCGGGCGCTGGCCATGCAGGGACTGCGGCTCGCGCTCGAAGACGGCTCGCCCGCGCTGGCGTACGAATGGTCGGAACGGGCACGCGCCCTGGTGACCCGCGTGGCCCCGGTCCGTCCCCCGACCGACGAGCAGATGGCGGCCGACCTGACCGAGCTGCGCGTCCTGCACGCGGCACAACCGACGCCCCAGTCGCACGACGGCCGGCGGCTCGACCAGCTGCGCGACCACATCAGGGAGCAGAGCTGGTTCGGTGACGGCAGCGGCAGCGTGGGCGAGCCCGCCGACCTCGCCGACGTCCAGGCCGAGCTGAGCGCCACCCACGCCTGCCTCGTGGCGCATATTGCGGTGGACGACCGGATCACCGCGGTCGTGGTCACCGGCACCGACGCACACGTCGTACCGCTGTGCGACGCAGAGCCGGTGCGCCAGGACCTCGACCGGATCGCGGCCGACCTCGACATGGCCGCCTCGCAGCTGGCGGGACCGTTCGCGGCCGCCATCCGGGGCTCGCTCGACGATCGCCTCAAGGTCGTCTCCGACCTCCTCGTCGGCCCGATGCTGGCGTTGATCGGCGATCGCCGGGTGGTGCTGACCCCCTCCGGGCAGCTGGCGGGAACGCCATGGACACTCCTGCCCGGGCTGGCAGGGCGACCCGTGACCGTGCCGCCGTCCGCAACCCGGTGGCTCGAGCTGCGGCGCTCCGCGGCGCGACGGCGGCCCCGGGTCGGCCTGGTGGCCGGACCCAACGTCGACCGGGCGGAGGAGGAGGTCGCCCGCGCGTCCGCCGCGTGGCCGCGAGCGACGGTCCTGACGGGCGAGCGCGCCACGGCCGCGAACGTCGCCGCGATGGCGGCGCGGGTCGACGTGCTGCACCTGGCCGGGCACGGTCGGCACCCTGGTGACAACCCGCTCTTCTCGGCCGTCGACCTGGCCGACGGGCCGTGGTTCGGCTACGACATCGACCAGCTCGCGCACACGCCCGACACCGTCGTGCTGTCGTCGTGCGAGCTCGGCCGCGCATCGGTCCGCTCCGGCGACGAGGTGGTCGGCATGACCGCCGCCTGGCTGCACGCCGGCGCGCGCTGCGTGACGTCCTCCCCGACCCTGGTCGCCGACGACGTCGCGTGCGAGGTGCTCGCGGGGTGGCACCGCCGCGTCGCGAGCGGCGAGCCGCCGGCCGACGCCCTGGCAGACGCGGCCGCGCAGCTGCCTGAAGACGCAGCGCCCTCGCCGTTCCTCAGCTTCGGGGCCGGCTGGTAGCTCCGGAGAACTTTTCTCGGGTCGACGTATCAACCCGTGGCCGAACCACTCCTCTGTGGTCGGGGGATCCGGTCTGGTGTGTCGGAATCGGGGGATTCGAGACACCGGGCGTGACCGGGAGCGGGCCAGCAGCGCGAACGCTGGCCCGCTCCGTCATGTCTCAGACCCGTGACCGCGCGTACGACAGCCAGGACGTGACGCGTCCGCCCGGCGTCTTCCAGTACTCCGCCGACTCGGCGTCGACGCGGAGCAGGACCACGTCGGGGTCGGTCGGGCCGTCGGGGAACCACGCCTCGACCACGGGATTCCACATCTCCTCCACCAGGGAGCGGTCGTCGACCAACGTGGCGGCACCCGCGACGGACAACCAGTCGTCCCCGCCCTCGAACGAGACGTTCACCCGCGGCCGGGCCGCGATGTCTTTCGCCTGCTCACTCGCGCGGGACACGAAGAACCACGCCTCCAGGTCGTCGGTCACCTGCTGGGGCGTCATCGGCCGGGCGTGCAGGGCGCCGTCGCCCCCGGCACTGGTGAGCATGCAGACGCGCGCGTCCTGCGCGATCTCCACGGCCCGTCGTCGGGCTCGGTCGGCCGCCGACTCGGGCTCCGGGTGCTCGGTGAGGTCGGGCGTCCAGTCGTCGTGCTGGCTGTCCTCCATCGGTGCCTCCTCGAGCGGGCCGGCCGGGTCCGGGGGGAGCGAGCCTTCCAGCCGTCCGTCACACGCTGCCACACCCCTAGGGGGAGACCGCGGACCACCCGCCGGAACCGAAGAACACCTATGTCGAGTGGATCGCTACAGTTAGCCTCAGGAGGAGCGATGCCACGACCACCCCGCCCCGACTTCCTCATCGTGGGCGCACCGAAGGCCGGCACCACGGCGCTGCACGCCGCGCTGACCCGGCACCCGGACGTCTTCATGTCGACGCCGAAGGAGCCGAAGTACTGGATGTGCGACGACGCCCCGCCGCCGCACTGGCGCGGGCCCGGCGATCGCCACTCCCAGCGCGAGTGGGTGTGGCGAAGGGCCGAGTACGACGCCCTGTTCGCGGCCGCGCCCCCCGGCACGGCCCGCGGTGAGAGCACGCCGTTCTACCTGTGGCACCGGGCCGCACAGCGCCGGATCGCCGAGCACCTCCCCGAGGTTCGGCTGATCGCGGTCGTCCGCGACCCGATCGACCGCGCGTACAGCAACTGGATGCACCTGTGGTCGGACGGTCTCGAGCCGGTGGCGGACTTCGAAGCCGCCTTTGCGCGCGAGCACGAGCGGATCGTCCGCGGGTGGGCGCCCTTCTGGAGGTACGCCGAGCTGGGCCGGTACGGCGAGCAGCTCGCGCACCTCTACAGCTACGTCGACCCGGCCCGCGTGCTGGTGCTGCGCTACCGCGACATCGTCGACGACCCGCGCGGCACCGTCGACAGCGCCTGCGCGTTCCTCGGCATCGCGCCGGGCCTGGTCGAGTCCGTCCCGCGCGACAACTCGCGGTCGTTCGTGCGGCCGGGCCCCCGCGCCGCCGCGCTCGGACGGGTGGTCCGCTCCGGCGCCTGGGCCGGGCAGTTCCTGCCGCCGAAGGTCTGGCGGCGTGCGAGCGCGCCTCTGCTCGCCGGCCTGGCCGGCTCGGCCGACGCTGCACGCCCGCGGCTTGCCCCCGAGGTACGCGCCCGGCTGCTCCCCGGGTTCGCCGACGACATCCGGCTGCTCGCCCGGCTCACCGGCCAGGACTTCGACCAGTGGCTCTCGACCGACAGCCGCGGCTCCTTCGCGGAGCGGGTCACTAGCGAACCAGCGTGACGAGGTCGTGCGCACCGTCGTCGCGGGCCGCCTCGACGTAGTAGCGGGTGCGACCGTCCGGCAGCGGCACCGCCGCGGCGTAGCGGAACGCCCCGTCGGCGTACGGCGAGCGGATCGGCGCAAGGTCCCGGTCCGGCACCAGTCGCTCACCGTCCCAGACCGCCACGCCGGTCCTCTCGAACCAGTTGGACGCGGCGTCGGGCCGACCGTCGTACAGGACCGTGAGCGGGTCGCTCCCGATCACGGCGGTGACCCGGGCGCCGCGCTCGTCCCACTCCCCCGGCCGGCCCCGCAGCACCTCGCCGCGGTCGGCCCAGGTGAGCCCGTCGTCGCTGGTGAGGTACCTCGTGGTCATCCGGTCCTCCTGCCCCTGCTCGTCGAGCGGGTGACAGCAGAGCCAGAGGTGCCAGCCGTCGTCGCCGCGGGTGATGACCGGGTCCTTGACCGCCGTGTGCTCGTCCCCGGGCAGCACCAGCTCCCGGCGCCCGGCCGGCAGGTCCTCGACCGTCGGCGCGGTCAGGCTGTCGACCCACCAGTGCTTGGAGCCGGGTGTCGCGCACGAGAGGTACAGCCGCCAGCCCAGGCCGGGGACCGGCACCAGCACCGGTCGCTCGAAGGACTCCGCGCCGAACGCGTCGCGGTCGATCTCGGCGACCTGCTCGAAGCTCTCCCCGTCGTCGGAGCGGGCCACGACCACGGTGACCCCCCGACCCTCGGTGAGCGGGCGGCGTACCCGCCAGGTCAGCCAGAACACACCGTCGACCAGCACGGCGCTGGCCGCGCCGGCCCAGTTGCCGGCGCCGATGCCGGGCGCCGGGACCACGACCCGCACGTCTTCGTCGTACGACGGCAGCGCAGCCCTCACAGGTAGAGGCCGGTGTTGTCGGTGTCGCCGAGGCGCTCGGCGGCCACCGCGTGCACGTCCCGCTCACGCATCACGACGTACGTCTCGCCCTGGACCTCGACCTCGGCCTTGTCCTCGGGGTCGAAGAGAACGCGGTCGCCGATCTCGACCGACCGGGAGTGCGGGCCACAGGCCACGACGCGCGACCAGACCAGGCGCTTGGCGCCCAGCGCGGCGGTGGCGGGGATGACGATGCCCCCGGAGGACCGCCGCTCGCCCGACTCGCGGTCGATCTCGACCAGCAGCCGGTCGTGGAGCATCTTGATGGGGGCCTTGTCGGACACGGGTTCCTCTGCAGTGCGGGTCGGGCGGGCCAGGCAGCTCAGCGCACGACGCGGCGGATCACCGCGAACAGCGCGATCACTCCGACCACGCCGCCGGCGACCTTGAGGATGTTGTCGGTGCGCGGGTGCCCGGTCGCCGGGTCGACGAAGTACGCCTTGATGGAGCTGACCTCGCGGCTCACGATCGTCTTGGGGTTCGCCCGGTAGACGAGCAAGTCGATCGTGTCGGCCAGCCGGTCGCGCGTCGCCTCGATCTCGCGCTCGAGCGAGGTCATCTCGTTGGTCACGCCCGCAGGTTACCAACGGGACCCGCACGGTTATCGTGCCCAGGTGACTCGACTCTCCGCCGGCGACACCGCCCCCGACTTCACGCTGTCCTCCGACACCGGCGAGCAGGTCTCGCTCGCCGACTTTCGCGGGCGCAAGGTGATCGTGTACTTCTACCCGAACGCCATGACTCCCGGGTGCACCACCGAGGCCTGCGACTTCAGCGACTCGCTCTCCTCGCTCCAGGCGGCGGGGTACGACGTGCTCGGCATCTCCCCGAACACTCCCGAGAAGCTGGCCAAGTTCCGCGAGCGGGACGGCCTGACGATCCCTCTGCTCTCCGACGCCGACAAGTCGGTCATGCAGGCGTACGGCGCGTACGGCGAGAAGAAGCTCTACGGCAAGCTCGTCGAGGGCGTCATCCGGTCGACGTTCGTGGTCGACGAGGACGGCAAGGTCGCGCTGGCGCAGTACAACGTGAAGGCCACCGGCCACGTCGCCAAGCTGCGCCGGGACCTGGGTCTCGCCGCCTGAGGGCCGCCGTCGCGATACGTCTGCGGATCACCGCGACTTCCTTCGCTGGTCGCCGCGGACGAAACGGTCCCGGGACCTAGGCTTGCCTCGCTCGGCCGGAGTGGTGGAACTGGCAGACACGCAGGTTTTAGGTACCTGTGCCTTCGGGTGTGCGGGTTCGAGTCCCGCCTCCGGCACCACCGCAACCCGGGGTTGCGGTGCCTGAGTGTCGGTTCCCGCGTCCCGAACCGACCCCTGCTCACCGCAACCCGGGGTCGCGCCGTCAGGTCAGCGCGGCGCCGATGAGCGGGCCGATCTCGCGCAACGCCTTGCCGCGGTGGGAGATCGCGTCCTTGGCCTCGGGTGTCAGCTCGGCGGTCGTCACGCCCGGCGCGTCGTCGGCCTCGAACACCACGTCGTAGCCGAAGCCTCCGCTCCCGCGCACCTCGCGGACCACCCGGCCGGGCATCTCGCCGCGCACCACGGCCTCGGTGCCGTCGGGGTGGCAGAAGGCGACGACGCAGGCGAAGTACGCCGACCGCCTCGCGTCTGGCACGTCAGCGAGCTGGGCAAGCAGCAGCTGGTTGTTGCGGTCGTCGCTCTTGGGCGGCCCCGACCACCTCGCGGAGAGCACGCCCGGCATCCCGTTGAGGGCGTCGACGCACAGGCCGCTGTCGTCGGCCACGCTGGGCAGGCCGGTGGCGGCCAGCCCGGCCCGCGCCTTCAGCAGGGCGTTGCCCTCGAAGGTCGGGCGGTCCTCGACGGGCTCGTCGTACGCCGTCACCGCGTCGAGGCCGACCACCTCGATGCCCGGCGCGTGCTCGGCGAGGATGCGCTGCATCTCGGCGAGCTTGCCGGCGTTGCGGGTGGCCAGGAAGAGCCTCACGCGCCCAGGGCGTCCATCTGGAGCCGGGTCAGGTCGGCGCAGCCCCGCTCGGCCAGCGCGAGCAGGGCATCGAGCTCGGCCCGGTCGAAAGGAGCGCCCTCGGCCGTGCCCTGCACCTCGACGAACTTCCCGTCGCCGGTCATCACGACGTTCATGTCGGTCTCGGCGCGGACGTCGTCGTCGTAGTGGAGGTCCAGCCGCGGGGAGCCGTCGACGATGCCGACGCTGACCGCGGCCACCGAACCGCTCAACGGCTCGCCGGTGAGCGCGCCGTTGGAACGGAGGTGGCCGACCGCGTCGGCCAGGGCGACGTACGCGCCGGTGATGGCGGCCGTGCGGGTGCCGCCGTCGGCCTGGAGCACGTCGCAGTCCAGGACGATGGTGTTCTCGCCGAGCGCCTGGTAGTCGATGACCGCCCGCAGCGACCGGCCGACCAGGCGGCTGATCTCGTGGGTCCGCCCGCCGATCCGGCCGCGCACCGACTCGCGGTCCGTGCGGGTGTTCGTCGAGCCGGGGAGCATGGCGTACTCGGCCGTGACCCAGCCGAGCCCGGAGCCCTTGCGCCAGCGCGGCACGCCTTCGGAGGCGGAGGCGACGCAGAGCACCCGGGTGCGGCCGAACTCGATGAGCACCGACCCGGCCGCGTGGTCCAGCCAGTGACGGGTGATGGTGACGGGGCGCAGCTGGTCGTCGGCCCGGCCATCGGATCGCTCGCTCATGCGAGGGAGCCTAGGGCGTCAGGGTGACGTCACTTCACCTCGGCCCGCAACACCCGCCAGGCGCCGATCACGAGCGGGAGGACGAGCCAGATCAGACCGGACACGACCAGCTGCGCCCATTCCTTGCCGCTCACGTCCGCCTCGATGATCGGGTTCTGCGCGTTGTTGAAGTCGATCCACGGGCGCACGTCGCCGAACCAGTTCATCAGGTTCGCGCCGAGCTCGAAGAGGCCCGGGAGGATGAAGGAGTAGACGAAGTAGACGACGATCGCCGCGGCCGTGTTGAGGAGCAGCATGCCGAATGCGAAGCCCGTCGCCATCGAGAAGACGTAGAGCAGGAAGAAGCAGAAGATCCGGAAGGGACCGAGCTCCCACGTCACCGGGTTGTCGCTGAACGCCGCGTAGAGGGCGTTGGCGCCGATGGTGAGGGCGAAGCCGATCACGACCGCCGCGACGGCGACGATGAGGGTGCCCACGAACTTCGCGGCCAGGAACCGCGTCCGCGACGGCTCGAGCGAGAACGTCACCATCGCGGTGCGCTGGCTCCACTCACTGGTCACCGACATGACGCCCAGCACCGGCAGCAGCAGGTTCATGGGGATGTTCGCGCCGGCGGCGAAGTCGTCGAACGACACCGTCTGGTCCTGCGCGAGGACCACCCAGAGCTGGATGACCAGCACCAAGGCGGTGAACGCCGCGATCGAGATGAGCAGCCAGCGGCCGGCCCGGGTGTCGAACATCTTGCGCAGCTCGACCGAGACGAGCCGGCCGAACGGCACGCGGGGGGTCTGGCTGACGTCGAGGGTCAGCGGAGCGGTGGAGGCGGTCACCGGGCTGGTCATGCGGAGACTCCTGTCGGGGCGGGCGCGTGGACAAGGTCGTCACGCTGGGTGTCGGAGGTGAGCTCGAGGAACAGGTCCTCGAGTCCGCCCTCTACCGGGCGCAGGTCGGTCAGCACGATGCGGGCGTCGGCCGCGACCCGGCCGACGTCGACGGGCATGGCATCGACCCGGTAGCCCTGGCCGACGGGCGTGTGCTCGAGGCCCTGGGATGTCAGGGCCGCGCTCAGCTGGTCGTTGTCGAGCGCGACGACCAGGGTGCCGGCCCCGCCGGCATTAGCCAGCAGCTCGGCCTTGGTGCCGCGGGCCACGATCTTGCCGCGTCCGATGAGCAGCATCTCGTCGGCGATCTGCTCGACCTCGTTGAGCAGGTGGCTGGAGAGGAGCACGGTGCCGCCGCGGTCGGAGTACCCCTTGAGCAGGCCGCGCATCCACCGGATGCCGGCCGGGTCGAGGCCGTTGGCGGGCTCGTCGAGGATCAGCACCGACGGGTCGCCGAGCAGGGCGTGGGCGATGCCGAGCCGCTGCCGCATGCCGAGGGAGTAGTTGCGGATCCGCCGGTTGGACTCGGTGTCGTCCAGGGACACCAGCGCCAGCATCTCGTCGACGCGGGACATGGGCAGACCCATGGTCTTGGCGCCGATCGTCAGCACCTCGCGGCCGGTGCGGCCGGCGTGCTGGGCCGAGGCGTCGAGCAGTACGCCGACGTGCCGGCCCGGGTTGGGGATGTCGTGGAAGTGGAGGCCGCCGATCGTCACCTCGCCGTGCGTCGCCGGGGTGAGGCCGACCATCACCCGCATGGTGGTGGTCTTGCCGGCGCCGTTCGGGCCGAGGAAGCCCGTCACCGTCCCGGGCTTGCACGTGAAGCTGATGTCGTCGACAGCGGTGAATTGCCCGTACTTACGGGTCAGTCCTTCGACCTTGATCATGGACCCATCCTTTCCGGCCTCGCGGGCCCGGACATCGGACCTCGGCATCGGATCGCGGAGACGAAAGTAGGGGGTCGGGTGCATACCCGCGGCCGCTGCTGGGCGACGTACGTCGGCCCTAGCCTGGCCCCATGGACGTGCCCTGGCGGTCGGTGGCCCAGCCACCGCTCACCCGTTGGGGGATCTTCTGGCGGGTCGCCGGGATGCTCGTCTTCAGCGGCGTCGGGCTGGCCACGGTCCCCGGCCACTGGCACGGCGCCTGGCTCGCCGTGGACATCGCCGTCGGGCTCGTGGCGCTGGTGCTCGTGCGCTGGCGGCGCCGGTGGCCGCTGCCCGTGGCGCTGGTGACGACCGCGCTGAGCGCGGTCTCCGGGCTGGCGTCGGGACCGGCGGTGCTCGCCGCGGTCTCGCTGGCCACCCGCCGCGTGCTGTGGCAGGTCGGCCTCCTCGGCGTCGTCGGCGTCGCGTGCAACCAGGCCTTCACCACCATGCAGTCCGACGACGACCCCTGGTGGGTCGACCTGATCATCAACACGGTCGTGACCGCGGGCATCCTCGGCTGGGGTCTCTACATCGGCTCCCGCCGCGAGCTGATCTGGACCCTGGAACAGCGCGCGGAGCGGGCCGAGACCGAGCAGGAGCTGCGCGTCTCCCAGGCGCGCGGCACCGAGCGGGCGCGTATCGCCCGCGAGATGCACGACGTGCTCGCCCACCGGATCTCCCAGATCTCCATGCACGCGGGGGCGCTCGGCTTCCGCAGCGACCTGGACGCCGACGAGCTGCGCGACCACGCGAACGTGATCCGGGACCTCGCGACCGAGGCGCTGAACGACCTGCGGGGCGTGCTGGGCGTGCTCCGCGACCAGGAGACCGGTGAGCTCGCGAGCGCGCCCCAGCCCACCTGGGCGGACCTTCCGGCCCTGGTCGACCAGGCGCGCGAGGCTGGCTTCCACGTGGAGTTCGTGGACCGCATCGACGACGGTGAGCCGGTGCCCGACGTCGTCGGCCGCACGCTCTACCGCATCGTGCAGGAGGGCATCACCAACGCCGGCAAGCACGCGCCCGGCGCCGTGGTCCGGATCGAGGTCACCGGCTCGCCCGAGGCCGGCGTCGACGTGGTGCTCCGCAACCCGATCGGGTTCGGGCCGACACGTACTCCCGGCTCCGGCCTCGGCCTGATCGGGCTGACCGAGCGCGCCGAGCTGCGTGGCGGCCGGCTGCGCGGAAGCCGGGAGGGCCAGCAGTTCGTGCTCCGCGGCTGGATACCGTGGGCCGCATGACCGGACGAGTGATCCGTCTGCTCATCGTGGACGACGATCCGCTGGTCCGCTCGGCCCTGACTTTCATGCTCGGGGGCCAGCCCGACCTCGAGGTGGTCGGTGAGGCCGGCGACGGCCACGCGGGCGTCGCGCTGGCCGTCGAGCTGCGGCCCGACGTCGTGCTGATGGACATCCGGATGCCACGCCTCAACGGCCTGGACGCCACCCGGACCCTGCTGGCGTCCGACGCCGCGCCCCGTGTGATCGTCCTGACGACGTTCGACGCGGACGAGTACGTCGTGGAGGCGCTCGCCGCGGGCGCGGACGGCTTCCTCCTCAAGGACACCCCGCCTGCCCAGGTCGTCGATGCGATCCGGAAGGTCGCCGACGGCGAGCCGATGCTGTCGCCCACGGTGACCCGCTCGTTGATCCGCCAGGTGGCCAGCGGCAACCGCTCACCGTCGGCCGCCACCGCGCGGCTCGCCGAGCTCACCCAGCGTGAGCGCGACGTCGCGCTCGCCGTCGGCCGCGGGCTCAGCAACGCCGAGATCGCCGCGGAGCTCTATCTCTCCGTGCCCACGGTGAAGGCACACGTCTCGCGGCTCTTCGACAAGCTCGGCGTCACCAACCGGGTCCAGATCGCGCTCTGCGTGCACGACGCAGGGCTGGCCTGACCGTTCAGCGAGCGCGGACCGGGACCGACCTGGATGAGGGCGGCCCGTCACCGACGGAGTTGGTCGCCGACACCGCGAAGCAGTAGCGACCCGCAGCCAGGACGAGCGTCAGCGTGCGGGCCGTCGACGCGACCAGGTAGGAACCCTGGCGGCGAAGCCGGCCCTGCGCGTCGAGCCTCCAGATCGCCACGTCGTACGACGTCACGGGTGCGCCGCCGGTCGTGGCAGGCGGCCTCCAGGCCACGCGGACGGTGGTCCGACCTCCGGGACGGCCGGCGCGTACCTTGCCCAGCACCGGCGCGGAGGGCACGGAGACCACCGGCTGCACCGTCGGCGTGACGGTCACAGGCATGGTCGGCGTCGGGGTGGGCGCCGGGCTGGGCGACGCGGTGGGCGGGGCCGGCGGCGGCGGCACGACGCATCCGCTCACCGTCAGCGTGTACCTCCCGACGCTGCCGTAGTCGCTGTACCCCAGGGAGCCGTCGAGACCCACACCGTCCACCTCGACGAAGTACGTGCCAGGTTCGACCGAGCGCGACACCGTGGCACCGAGCCCGGTGACCACGGGCGACCAGGCGGCCGGCCGGGCAGCAGGTGGTGCGTCGATCGCCAGGGCTACGCCGCCCGCGTCCAGCAGCCGGAGCCGGCTGTCCAGGTCGGCGCCCACCGCGGCCGGCGAGAGCGTCGCGGTCAGCGTCCCCGCACAGGACACCGCGACGCGGAAGACGTCGAGGTCGGTGCGGGAGCCGATCAGGCCGGTCGCGGTCGCGCCCGTGCCGAGCGGGTACGCCGTGCCGGTGCCGCCGCCGTAGTCGTCCGGGACCAGTGACGGGCCGTGCTGCGCGATCACGGCGAAGTCGTCCTGGGTCTGGGTCGCGCCGATGTAGTCGCCGTTCGAGAACTGGGTCAGCGGGGTGTAGCCGGCGCCCATGATCGGCGACCAGATCCGGGTGCCGTCGGGGTCGCGGTAGTACGGCGACAGGAGCTGGCCGTCGTGCGAGAGGCCGAGGTTGTGCCCGACCTCGTGGCTGACGATCTCGGCCACGCTCGCGGCCGAGTAGGTCGGGGTCGGCAATGCGAACGCCGGCTGGTAGTACTCCGGGTAGCCGGTCATCACCGCGTCGAAGGTGCCGACGTACGAGACCCCCGCGCACCCACCGCCACAGCCGCTGATCGTGGACCGGAGGGAGGTGTCCGCGGAGACCGAGACCCGGGCGCCGTACGCCGCGTCCGCGGCCGACGTACGAGCCAGGCCGTTCGTGCCCGGGTCCTGGGTCGTCACGTCGACGTCGAAGGGGGCATAGTCCTCCGAGACCCGCGCCCACACCTCCTGGACCATGTCGAGCTCGGCCGAGGAGAACGCGGGGTCGGTGTCAGTGGAGTAGGGCGGGACGGTCAGAGCCGGCGTGCCGGAGGCGTTCCACGCGGTGTCGTGCAGGGCGTACCCGTCGAAGTCCAGGTAGATGACGCGGGTCGCGCCCGGACGCGAGTGCAGCAGGAACGTCTGGTCGTAGGGAAGTGCCGCGGCCGCCGACGTCGCGCTCATGGCGCCGCTCGGCTCCGGCGCGGCGTCGGCATAGAAGAGCCGCCCCTGCCGGTCGACCCAGGCCGTGTGGTCGGCCCGCAGCAGCTCCGCGAGCCGAGCACCCGTCAGACCGCTGCGGCCGGCCGCGACACCGAGATCGGCGCCCAGACGGGTCACGGCCGCGTCTCCGCGGGCGGGCGCGCTCAGCAAGGAGGCGCCGGGAGCGCCTCCGTCCCCGGGCCCGAGCGCCGCGGCAGCCGCCGGCGCGCCCACGAGCAGGCAGACGCCGGCGAGGACCGAGGACGTCGCACGCACCGGAGCAGTGTGCGGGCACCGGCGCGGCGCCGGGTGCGGAACGACCGAGTCAACCAGTTGACGCTAGACCAGGTACGTCGCTCCGACGGCGGCCAGGTCGATCTGACCCGAGAAGTGCGCCTTCGCCTCGGCCATCGCGACGCCGGAGTCGTACCAGGCGGGCACGTGCGTGACGACCAGACGGCCCACGTTGCCGCGGGTCGCGGCCCGACCGCAGTCGGCGCCGGTGAGGTGGAGGTCCGGTGGGTTGTCGTCCACGGACTGGAAAGCAGCCTCGGCGAGCAGCAGGTCGGCGCCGTCGGCCAGGCGGTCGAGGCCATCGCACGGTCCCGTGTCGCCGGAGTACGCAAGAGTGCGTCCGCCCGCGGTGACCCGGAAGCCGAAGGTGGCGATCGGGTGCCGCACGGGCACGGGCTCGACCTCGAACGGGCCCAACCGGACGGGTCCGGCGTGCTCGTAGAAGGCGAACTCGTCGTTCATCCCGATCGCCTCCGGGAGCCCGTAGGCCTGGGCCATCCGCTGGGCCGTTCCGACCGGGCCCCACACGGGGATCCGCGGCTTTGCGCCGTCGGGGTGGTAGCGCCGGAGCACGTGGTACCCGCAGAGGTCGAGGCAGTGGTCGGCGTGCAGGTGGCTGATGAAGACCGCGTCGATGCCGAACGGGTCGGCGTACCGCTGCAACGGGCCGAGGGCGCCGCTGCCGAGGTCGAGCAGGACTCGCCAGGTCCGGCCGTCGGCGGCGTCGGCCTCGACGAGGTAGCAGCTGGTCGCCGAGTCCGGACCCGGGTAGGAGCCCGCGCAGCCGATGATCGTCAGCCTCATGGGACCAGGCTGCCCGTGAACTGCCGGGCCGCGGCGAGCTCGGGGCCGAGGAACCGGTGGCCGATCCGCGCGAACTCCTCCGGGGCGCCCGTGGTGAGGAACTGGTGGACCGCATCGCCCGACTGCCGCATCAGGTCGGTGGCGACCAGCATCTTGTACACGTCCTTGGCGCACTCCTCCGCGCTGCTGACGAGCGTCACGTCGTCGCCCATCACGTAGGAGATGACGCCGGTGAGCAGCGGGTAGTGCGTGCAGCCGAGGATCAGCGTGTCCACCCCCGCGTCGGCGAGCGGGTCGAGGTACTCGTGCGCGACCCGGATCAGCTCATCGCCGCCGGTCACACCCGCCTCGACGAAGTCGACGAACCTCGGACAGACCTGCGTCGTCAAGGTGACCTGCGGGGCGGCGGCGAACGCGTCGTCGTAGGCCATCGACTCGGCCGTGGAGCGCGTGCAGATCACGCCGATCCGACCCGTCCGGCTCGCGGCAACGGCCCGGCGGGTGGCCGGGAAGATCACCTCGATGACGGGGACGTCGTACCGCTCGCGGGCGTCGCGCAGCATGGCAGCGCTCGCGGAGTTGCAGGCGATGACCAGCGCCTTCACCCCGAGGGCGACGAGGTGGTCGAGGCACTCGAGGGCGTACTCGCGGACCTCGCCGATCGGCTTCGGGCCGTACGGCTGGCGCGCCGTGTCGCCGAGGTACAGCACCGACTCGTGGGGCAGCTGGTCCATCACCGACCGCGCGACGGTGAGCCCGCCGAACCCGGAGTCGAAGATGCCGATCGGGGCGTCGACGACGCCCTGGACCGGCGAGTGGTGCTGCTGCACGTGACGAGGCTAGGGGCTCGGCTGCGCGAAAGCATGGCGGACGCGACCGTGATCACGAGCACACGTAGCCTGTCCCAATGCCTTCCCCCACCCGGTCCATCCGTACGGCGGCCGCGGCGGCGCTCGTCTCGGTCCTGGTTGCTGCCGCGCCTGCTCCTGCGGCGCCGGCGCCCGCGGCGGACGCGACCCGCCGGGCCGCCGAGATCACCCGTGTGGTCGTGATCTCGGTCGACGGGCTGAACCCCGAAGCGATCACCCAGCTGGGGCCGACCCGCACTCCGATGTTCCACCGGATGATGAGCGAGGGCGCCTGGACGTTCAACGCGCGCACCGAGGTCGAGCAGACCGTCACGCTGCCCAACCACACGAGCATGCTCACCAGCCGCCGGATCGACCGGACGCGCGGCGGTCACGGCGTGACGTGGGACGACGACCGGCTGCGTCCGCGCACCGTGCAGGCCGCGGCCGGGCACCCGGTCGCGTCGGTGTTCTCGCGGCTGGAGGGCGCCGGGCTCAGCACCGCGATGTTCGCCACCAAGACGAAGTTCTCGCTCTACCAGCGGTCCTGGCCCGCCATCGACCGCTCGCTCATCCTGCTCGACCAGCGGGAGCTGCGGCGCCAGGCCGGCGGCGACCTGTCCGACAGGACGCGGGCATTCACGTTCGTGCACTTCTCGGCCCCGGACCTCGCCGGCCACGCGTCGGGCTGGCTGTCGCCGCAGTACCTGACCGCCGTCAGGAAGACCGACCGGCAGATCGGCAGGCTCTTCTCCGTCCTCTTCCGCGACCCCGAGCAGCGCGACCACACGCTGCTCATCGTCACCTCCGACCACGGGGGCCAGGGCACCAGCCACTCGAACGCCTCCGCCTACGCCGACTACCGGATCCCCTTCCTGGTCATGGGCGGCGGGGTCCCGGCCGGCGTCGACCTCTACAGCCTCAACCCGACGTACGCCGACCCCGGCACCACCCGCCCCGGCTACGCCGCCGCGCGCCAGCCGATCCGCAACGGCGATGTCGGCAACCTGGTCCTCGACGTGCTCGGGCTCCCGGCGATCCCGGGCAGCGAGCTCGACCGCGCCCAGGACCTCGAGGTCACCGCTCCCTAGCGGAACCAGAGCTCGCTGCCGAGCGGCCACGGGTTGTGGCGGCAGCCGTCGAGGCCCTTGGACTGCTGCATCATCACCGGCGCCAGCCGGCCCGGGCCCGGGCAGCCGAGGTGGCCGTGACCGAGCCAGTGGCCGGTCTCGTGGTTGACGACCAGGTTGCGGTAGTCGCGCAGCGACTTGCCGGCGCCGTTCCACGAGGGTGAGGCGTACTTCCAGCGCACCAGGTTGATCACCACGTAGCGGCCCGCCCGGCAGCTCCACTGCACGCTGCACGTGCTCGAGAAACGCGGCAGCCAGCCGGCCTCGGCGAGCACCAGCGAGAAGTCCGAGGGGCCGCGGACCCGCTTGAAGGCGACGCCCGCGTTGCGCCAGCCGCGCGGGTCGGCGTACGTCTGGGCGGCCAGCTTGGCGAACTCGCGGACGCTCGCGGTGATCCGCCCTCGCGTCTCGATCCGGTAGGTGACGGTGCGGCGGACGGGCACCCGGTAACCGACGGCGCCCGCGCCCCGCGCCGTCGCCTGGCCCCAGTCGTACCCGTGCTTCTTCACGTACACCCGGGCCTTGACCTTCCTCCCCACGTCGGCCACGCCCAGCCGGTAGGTCTGGCCGGTGGCGCCCGGGATCTCGGTCTCGCCGCGGTACCACTGGAAGCGGTACCGGTCCGGTGTGCGGTTCCAGGCACCGCGGGTGACCTTCAGCGTCCGCCCGTACCTCAGCACGCCCTCGATGGTGATCTCGTTGCGCAGGCGCAGCTCCTTGGCCTGCCCGGCCGGCATGCTGCTCGTCGCGTCGGGAGCCGCCGCCGCGTCGGTCGGGAACGGCGCCAGCAGGGCGACTGCCACCAGCCCGAGCAGCAACGTACGCATGGTCAGCACCCTAAGCCGCAGGCCCTTTCGGGGAGACCGCCCCCTTTCGGTGGTCGAGCCGTGAGGCCGGCCACGGCCCCTTTCGGTGGTCGAGCCGTGAGGCCGGCCACGGCCCCTTTCGGTGGTCGAGCCGTGAGGCCGGCCACGGCCCCTTTCGGTGGTCGAGCCGTGAGGCCGGCCACGGCCGAGCGTGTCGAGACCGCCTTCCACGTCAGTGCGGTCTCGACACGGGCTCGCTGGCGCTCGCCCGGCTCGACCAGCGAGCAGGCGCTAGACCCGGAGCTGGCGCTCGCCCGGCTCGACCAGCGAGCAGGCGCTAGACCCGGGCTGGCGCTCGCCCGGCTCGACCAGCGAGCAGGCGCAAGGCCCGGAGCTGGCGCTCGCCCGGCTCGACCAGCTAGGCCCAGAGCTGGCCCTCGAGGGCCTCCTCGGCCTCGTCGATGGTGCCTTCGTACGCACCCGTCGAGAGGTACTTCCAGCCGCCGTCGGCGACGACGAAGGCGATGTCGGCGCGCTCGCCGGCCTTGACCGCCGTGGCCGCCTGTGCCAACGCCGCGTGGAGGATGGCGCCGGTGGAGATGCCGGCGAAGATGCCTTCGGTGTCGAGGAGCTCGCGGACGCGGCGTACGGCGTCGCGAGGGCCGACGGAGAAGCGGGCGTCGATCAGCGTCTCGTCGTACAGCTCGGGCACGAAGCCCTCGTCGAGGTTGCGCAGGCCGTAGACGAGCTCCCCGTAGCGTGGCTCGGCCGCGACGATGCGCACGTCGGGCTTCGCCGACCGGAAGAAACGGCCGACGCCCATCAGCGTGCCGGTCGTCCCGAGCCCACCCACGAAGTGGGTCACCGACGGCAGGTCGGCGAGGATCTCGGGGCCGGTGCCCTCGAAGTGCGCGCGGGCGTTGGCCTGGTTGCCGTACTGGTAGAGCATCACCCAGTCGGGGTGCTCGGCCGCGATCTCCTTGGCCCGCCGGACCGCCTCGTTCGAGCCACCGACCGCCGGCGAGGAGATGATCTCGGCGCCCCACATCCGCAGCAGCTGGGTACGTTCCGCGGAGGTGTTCTCCGGCATCACGCAGACGAGCCGGTACCCGCGCAGCCGAGCCGCCATGGCCAGCGAGATGCCGGTGTTGCCCGACGTCGGCTCGAGGATCGTGCAGCCCGGCCGCAGCAGGCCCTGCTTCTCGGCGTCCATCACCATCCACAGCGCCGCCCGGTCTTTGATGGATCCGGTGGGGTTGCGGTCCTCGAGCTTGGCCCAGAGCCGTACGTCGGGGCTCGGGGACAGCGTCGGGAGTCCGACGAGCGGGGTGTTGCCGACCGACGAGAGGAGGTCGTCGTACCTCGTCACCGCAGGAACACCTCGGGGTCGAAGCTCGCGAGCGGGATGACGCGGACCCGGGGCAGCGTCGACTGGAAGGCGCCCACGTCGGTCTCGAGGTCGAAGACCGGCACGCCGAGGGCGGTGTACTGCCCGCTGGTGAACTCCGGGAAGGCCATCACGCCCACGCGTCGGCCACCGGTGTCGAGCCGCTGGAGGTGCGGGGCGAAGTCCGCGTCGTGGCTGCACAGCAGCACGTCCGCTTCCGGGTGGTCGACCAGGGCGTCCATGGTCCGCTGGATGCCGATGTCGACGACCTTCTCGTCCGCCTCGCCGGAGAGCGGGACGACGCGGTACTTCAGGGCCAGCAGCGCCTGCACGAACGACAACGGCAGCTGCCCGTTGCTCGCGTTGATGAAGAACAACCCGGTGACCGGCTGGTCCCAGAGCCCCGCCGCGAACTCGGTCACGCGCTCCCAGCGCGGCCGTTCCTCGGGCTGCGGGCGCCGCTGGAGGATCGACGTACCGAGCGTGGCGTCGATGTTCTCCCCGTCGACGACGACGAAGGTCCGCCGAGCACCGCCGCCGTCCATCGTTCAGCCGCCGGCGACGGCTGGCAGTACGACGACCTGGTCGCCGTCGCTGACCTGGGCGTCGATGCCGCCCATGAACCGGACGTCCTCGTCGTTGACGTAGACGTTGACGAACCGGCGCAGCGTCCGCGGGTCGCTCTGGCCTTCAACGGCTTCGACGAGGCGCTCCTTGATGCCCGGGTAGTTGGCGTCCAGGTCGTCGATGACCGCAGCCAGCGTGGCGCCCTGGGCGCTGACGGCCTTCTGGTCGCCGGTGTAGCTGCGCAGGATGGTGGGGATACGGACCTCGACGGCCATGGGGTTCCTCCGGTCAACGGGGGTGGGTCTGGGGGGCGAGCTCGCGGACGACCGCGACTTCTTCCTCGGTCACGGCACCGTCCACGATCCTGAACGACCTGAACTCGACCGGGCCGTCGTTATTCCCGTGCTCGCGGGTGCTGACGAGCACGTAGTGCGCGCCGGGCTCCCCGGCGAGCCCGATGTCGGTGCGGCTCGGGTACGCCTCGGTGGCGGTGTGGGAGTGGTAGACCACGACGGGTTCCTCGTCGCGTGCCCACAGCTCCTTGTACAGCGCGAGCAGCTCGGTGGAGTCGAACTCGTAGAACGTCGGGCTCCCGGCGGCGTTCACCATCTCGACCACACGTTCGGCCCGGTCGCTGCCCTCGGGACCGGCCACGATCCCGCACGCCTCGTCGGGGTGGTCCCGCTTGGCGTGCGCGACGATCGCGTCGTACGTCGTCTGGTCGATGGTCAGCATGGCGGCTCCAGCCTACGGGCGGGCGTCACGACACGAAGCGCGCCGCCTGCTCGTCGGACAGCCACACACCGATTCGTCAGAGAACGCCCCGGTGCGAGGACCCACAGGAACGCTGACGAATCGGGCGACCTCAGGCCGACAGCGCGTCGACGAGGGTCTCCTGGAGGTACCCCATCCACAGGTAGATGTCGTGGGCCTGGCCGCGAGGGTCGTCCTCGGGCAGCGTCGCCCAGTACTCCTCGTCGTCCTCCTCGACCTCCAGCCGGGTGGCCAGGGCGAGCCGGACGTCGGTGAAGGAGCGCAGCCAGGTCTCGGCGGTGGGCTCGTCGAGCTCGACATCGATGACCAGGCCGTCCTCGGTGAGCTCCGGCGGCAGGCCGGCCTCCTCGAGCCCGTCGATGACGGCCACCGCGGCCTCGGCCTTGCCGTCGCGCAGCGCGCCCTCGGTGAAGCGCCGGAAGTCACCCGCGGCCTCGGGGTCGTCGGGGTACGCCGTCGGGAACAGGCGGGCGAGCACCGGGTCCTCGGGCTCGTCGGTCGGCCCGGAGAAGTCGAGCAGCGCCTCCAGCGGGTCGATCGCATGGGCGGGTGCGGCGCGCTCGTTGCGCAGCAGCTCGACCAGCTGGGAGGCCAGCGACCTGAGCAGGTCGGCCTCGAACCCGGAGAAGTTCGCGATGACCAGGCGACTCTTCCGGTGCCGGGCGAACCCGGTCACTGCTTCTCCATGGTCGCCCACAGGCCGTACTCGTGCATCGCCTGCACGTCGCGCTCCATCTCCTCGCGGCTGCCCGCACTGACCACCGACTTGCCGTCCTGGTGCACCTCCAGCATCAGCTTCTCGGCCTTCTTCTTGTCGTAGCCGAAGTACTTGCTGAAGACGTACGTCACGTAGGACATCAGGTTGACCGGGTCGTTCCACACGATCGTCACCCACGGCGTTGCGAGGACCGTGATGTCGTCGGTCTCCGGAGTGGTGGTGGGGTCGACTTCGACCGGACTAGCTGTCGACACGCCTCTTATGTTTGCACATGGTCTCGACACGGGCTCGCTGGCGCTCGCCGGGCTCGACCACCGAATTTCGGGGTTCGCTGGTAGAGCCGCCGCGAGGCACGAGCGGCGTGTCGAGACCCCTACGCTGACCCCGTGACGTCGACGGCGCTGCTCACCGACCACTACGAGCTGACCATGCTCCAGGCGGCGCTCGGCAGCGGCACGGCGCACCGCAGGTCGGTCTTCGAGCTGTTCCCCCGCCGGCTGCCCGAAGGACGCCGGTACGGCGTGGTGGCCGGCGTCGGCCGCGCCCTCGAGGCGATCGAGCGGTTCACGTTCGACGACGCCGCGCTGGCCACCCTCGAGGACGTCGTGAACGACGAGACGCGCGAGTGGCTGGCGTCGTACCGCTTCTCGGGCGACATCTGGGGCTACGCGGAGGGCGACGCGTACTTCCCGTACTCGCCCCTGGTGATCGTCGAGGGCACCTTCGCCGAGGCGGTCGTCCTGGAGACCGTGCTGCTCTCCATCTACAACCACGACTCGGCGATCGCGTCGGCGGCGTCGCGGATGACGATGGCCGCGGGCGACCGGCCGTGCATCGAGATGGGCTCGCGGCGCACCCACGAGGAGGCGGCGGTCGCGTCGGCGCGAGCGGCGTACGTCGCCGGCTTCGCGAGCACCTCCAACCTGGCCGCCCGGCAGCGGTACGGCGTGCCCACGGCCGGCACCAGCGCCCACAGCTTCACCCTGCTCCACGACTCCGAGGCCGACGCCTTCCGGGCGCAGGTGACCTCGCTGGGGTCCGGGACCACGCTGCTCGTCGACACCTACGACGTGCTGGAGGCCGTGCGCGCCGGGGTCGAGATCGCCGGGCCCGGGCTCGGCGCGGTCCGCCTCGACTCCGGCGACCTCGGCGTGCTGGCCCACCGGGTCCGCAAGCAGCTCGACGACCTCGGTGCGACGAGGACCCGGATCGTGGTCACCAGCGACCTGGACGAGTACGCCATCGCGGCGCTGGCCGCGGCCCCCGTCGACGGCTACGGCGTCGGCACCCAGCTGGTCACCGGCAGCGGGCATCCCACGTGTGGCTTCGTCTACAAGCTGGTGGCCCGGGAGGACGACGACGGCACGCTGATCTCGGTCGCGAAGAAGAGTGTCGACAAGATCTCGGTCGGCGGGCGGAAGTTCGCGCTGCGCCGGCTCGACGAGCAGGGGGTCGCCGAGGCCGAGGTGATCGGGATCGGCACGCCGCCGGAGAACGACGGCAACGACCGGTCGCTGCTGGTCGAGCTGGTCCGCGGCGGCGAGATCGTGGGCCGCGAGCCGCTCGCCGACGCGCGGGCCCGGCACACCGCGGTGCGCGCGGAGCTGCCGTGGTCGGTGCAGCAGATGTCGAAGGGCGAGCCGGTCATCCCGACGCAGTTCCTCGAGTGAGCCGCGCACGCGACGTCTGACAGGGTGGTCGCATGGCCCTGGTGACCTGCGACTTCTTCTCGGACGCCCTCGAGGTCGGCTGCTCGATGACGGTCGTGCTCCCCCAGCCGACCAAGGAGCAGATCGGCGTGGCGGAGAATCCCGTGCCGCGCACGGACTTCCCGGTCCTCTACCTGCTGCACGGGCTCTCCGACGACCACACCGCCTGGCTGCGGTACACCTCCGTCGAGCGGTACGCCGCCGCGGCCGGCCTCGCCGTGGTGATGCCGGCCGTCAACCGCAGCTTCTACGCGAACATGACGACCGGCCCGCGCTACTGGGACTTCATCGCCGAGGAGCTGCCCGAGGTCGTCGGCAACTTCTTCCGCGTCTCCCAGGACCCGGCGCACACCTACGTCGCCGGCCTGTCGATGGGCGGGTACGGCGCGATGAAGCTCGCCCTGACCCACCCCGACCGCTTCGCCGCCGCGGCCACGCTGTCCGGTGCTCTCGACCTCGAGGAGCTCTCCTCGCGTCCGGAGCGGGTCGAGCTCTTCGAGGGGATCTTCGGTGACTCGATCCCCGAGCACGCCGACGTCTTCGAGCTCCTGCGGGCGGCCGAAGGCCACGCCCTCCCCCGCTTCCACGTGTCCACCGGCACCGAGGACGCCCCTGGCCTGGTCAAGGGCAACCGCAGGTTCGTCGCCGAGCTGGAGAAGATGGGCGCGGACGTCACGTCGGACTTCCGGCCCGGCGAGCATGTGTGGGAGCTGTGGGACACCCTGCTCCCCGAGGTCATCGACTGGATGCTGCATGGTTAACCTCGGCGCATGACGCGCGCGCTGATCGTGGTCGACGTGCAGAACGACTTCTGCGAGGGCGGCTCGCTGCCCGTCGACGGCGGGGCGGAGGTGGCCCACGAGATCGGTGTCCTGCTCCACCGGTGGACCCAGCAGGGACCGGACGCCCCGGCGTACGACGTCGTGGTCGCGAGCAAGGACCACCACATCGACCCGGGCGATCACTGGGCGCGCGAGCCCGACTACATCGACACCTGGCCGGTGCACTGCAAGGTCGGCACCGACGGCGAGGCGTTCCACCCGAACCTCGACCCGCAGCCGTTCGACGCGATCTTCCTCAAGGGCGACCACGAGCCGGCGTACTCCGCCTTCGAGGGACGCGAAGCGGGCGGGGCGACCCTGGCCGACTGGCTGCGCGAGCGCGCGGTGACCGAGCTCGACGTCTGCGGCATCGCCACCGACCACTGCGTGCGCGCCACGGCGCTCGACGCCGTCGAGGAGGGGTTCGAGACCTCCGTGCTGCTCGACCTCTGTGCCGGGGTCGCCCCTGAGACGACGAAGGCCGCGCTGGTCGCGATCAGGAACGCCGGCGTCACGATCGCCTGATCAGGACGGGGCGACGTCGTTCCCCTGCTCGGCGAGCACCCGCTCGATCGCGGGCATCATCGCCTCCATCAGCGCCTGGAGCGCGGAGTGCGGCCGCACCATCACCCGGAAGTCGTCGACCTGGCCGTGCGCGTCGAACCGGATGAGGTCGATGCCCTCGACCTGGCGTGCGCCCACCTTCGCCTCGAAGACCAGCCCCATCCCTCGGCCGTCCTCCTCGAGGAAGGTGCGCACGTAGCGGAAGTCGCGCAAGACCCGCGACACGGCCTTGAGCAGGACCATGGTGGCGGGCTTGCCCTCGTAGGGCTCGAAGACGGCCGGGCTGCGGAAGACCACGTTCTCCGCCAGCATCTCGGCGGCGCTCTCGACGTCGCCGCGCTCCAGGGCTGCCTGGAATACCTCGGGTGTCACGGTCACTCCCCCTCGAACTGGATCGCAGCTCGACAGTCTGCCCCGTCCGCGTCCGCGCCATGGGGAAACGCGCGGCTCAGGCGTCGCCCCACTTCTCCGCGAGGTGCCGGACGACCGTGAGGTTGCGGTTGGTGGCGACGCCGAGCAGCTTCTCGACCGTGGCGTTGCTGAGCCGGCCGCGGGCCGACGGGGTGACCACCAGCAGGTGGGCGCCGCGTCCCTCGACCGCGGCCAGGTCCTCACCGTGGTCGAGCGCCTCGAGCTTCTTCACGTCGGCCGCCGCCGGCTTCTCCTTGAGCAGCGAGACGTAGTGCGCGCCGGTGTCCTTGTGCCGCTTGGCGACCGCGACCGCATCGGCCGCGATCTGCCTCAGCTCCGCGGGGGTCATCACGATCGTCGGCACGTCGAAACCCGCGTGCTTGCGGAACGACTTCTCCAGCTCCGCCTCGACCTTGGCCCGCGAGCGCAGGGAGCAGGAGAAGCGCACGTTGCCGGTGTTGATGTAGGTCTCCACGTCGGTGAAGCCGCACTCCTCGACGGCCTCGACGATCTTCGCCTTCGGGAACTTGCGGTTCGCGCCGAGGTTGATCGCGCGCAGGAACGCGACGTAGGTGGGCACGGTCACATCCTGCCGCATCGAGATACATAGGTTTCCTATGTAATAGTTGCACGCGTGAGTGTGCCGAGCGAGCTCGAAGACCTGAGCAGCGACCTGGTCATGTACGCCGCCCGCCTCGTGCGCGCCGTACGCCGCCTCCACGAACAGCCCGCCGGCATCCGGGTGCTCTCCCTCCTCGACGAGCTCGGCCCCATGAGCGTGACCGGCCTCGCCCGCGCCGATCGGTGCTCGCAGCCGACCATGTCGCTCGCCGTCGCGCGGCTGATGGAGAGCGGGGAGGTCAGCAAGGGCACCGATCCCGCCGACGCGCGATGCGCCGTGGTGCGCCTGACCGCTCGCGGCCGCCGTACCCTCGCCGACGCGCGTCGGGTCAACGGCGCCACCGTCGCCGCGCGGTTGGGCGAGAGACACGAGCACACCTCCCACGACATCGCCACCGCGGTCGCGGTGCTCCGCGACCTCGTCGACCCCGTCCCGACCATCTCGGAGAAGGCGACCCTGTGAAGCTCCGGAACGAGTTCTTCCAGCAGCCGCGCGCCGTGTGGGCCGTGGCGTTCGCGTGCGTGATCGCCTTCATGGGCATCGGCCTGGTCGACCCGATCCTGAAGCCGATCGCCGACCAGCTCGACGCGACGCCGAGCCAGGTCTCGCTGCTGTTCACCAGCTACGTCGCCGTGATGGGCGTGGCCATGCTGGTCACCGGCGTCGTCTCCAGCCGGCTCGGCGCGAAGCGGACCCTGATGCTGGGCCTGGCGCTGATCATCGTCTTCTCGGCGCTGGCCGGATCCTCCGACACCATCGGCGGGATCGTCGGGTTCCGGGCCGGTTGGGGCCTGGGCAACGCGTTGTTCATCGCCACCGCCCTGGCCACGATCGTGGTCTCCGCACGCGGGTCCACGGCGCAAGCGGTGATCCTGTTCGAGGCCGCGCTGGGGCTCGGCATCGCCGCCGGCCCGCTGGTGGGCGGCGCTCTGGGCTCCATGACCTGGCGAGCGCCGTTCTACGGCGTGGCCGTGCTGATGACCGTGGCCCTGGTCGCGACGGCGTTCCTGCTGCCGACCACCCCGCCGGCCGGCCGGCGTACGTCGCTGGCCGATCCCTTCCGAGCGCTCAGGTACCCCGGCCTGCTGACGATCGCGCTGACCGCCCTCTTCTACAACATGGGCTTCTTCACCCTGCTCGCCTTCACGCCGTTCCCCCTGGACATGACCGCCCACCAGGTGGGCCTGATCTTCTTCGGCTGGGGCGTGCTGCTGGCCGTCACGTCGGTCTGGGTCGCACCGGTCCTGCAGCGCAGGTTCGGCTCGGTGCCGACCGTGCTCGCCTCGCTGACGCTCTTCGCGGTCGACCTCGCGATGATGGCCGTGCTCACCGACCACAAGTCCGCGCTGGTCGTGGGCGTGATCGTCGCCGGCGCATTCCTCGGCATCAACAACACCGTCATCACCGAGGCGGTGATGGGCGCGGCACCCGTCGAGCGGCCGGTGGCCAGCGCGGCGTACTCCTTCGTGCGCTTCTCGGGCGGCGCGATCTCGCCGTACGTCGCCGGCCGTCTCGGGGAGGACGTCAGCGTCCACGCGCCGTTCTGGATGGGTGCCGGCACGGTCGCGATCTCGGTCGTGATCCTGGCGTACGGCGCGAAATACCTGCGCGGCGCGACGCCCGAGGCACACTCCGCGCAGTCCGCGGAGATGGTCGCCGTCGGCGACCTCGACTGAATCTCCGGAAAGCCGCGCGGCGTCGCCACGAGCCACGCACACTGCTGCGCATGAAGAACTTCGTGCGCGCCGTCCTGGGGGCGGCCCTGACTGCCGCCCTAGTGGCGCCACTGCCGGCGCAGGCGCGCCCGCACACCCAGACCCGCGACGGGCTGGAGCCCGTGCTCAGCGGGCTGGCGCTGACCTACCCCGCGATCCACGCCGTCGGCGTGAAGGGCTCACCGTTCCCGAAGAAGACGCACCTGCTGGTCACCCTGAACATCGGCGCCCTGGTGCGGATCCGGGTGAAGGACACGAACCCGTACGGCCTGAGCCGTGCCTTCAACGTGACCCTGCCGGCGGGCGACTCGATGGTCCCGATCACGGCGCGCGTCGATCGCACCAAGATGCCGCCGGGCAAGTACCGCGTCGTCGTCAAGGCGCACAACTCCGAGGGCGCCAGCGACAAGTTCCGTCTGAAGCTGCGGATCGTCGGCAAGAACGGCTGACACTCAGCCCGTCGGTACGGCGATCTCGACCTCGCGCCCGCTGCCGTCGTAGGAGTGCAGGGCGGCCCAGCCGTCCGTGACGTCGGGGACCGTCGGGTTGGCGTAGCCCTGTGCAGGAAAGGTCAGCACCGTCTGGGGGATGGTCCAGTGCGAGCTCTTGAACTTGCCGGAGCTCGACGTCCGCAGCTGGCCGTCGGAGTTGACCCAGGTGATCTCGAAGTGCCCGGTCGGCTTCCCTGCCTTGGTGAACGTGGGAGACACGCCGAAGTCCACCACGTCCTCGCCCTTCGCGCTGATGAGCCGCGGTGCGTAGTGGGCGGTGAAGGTCTTGAACGCCACGAGGCCCACGGCGTAGAGCCGGGTCACGTTCCCCGCCGGAGTGCTCACCTGCCTGATCCCGCCGAGCACTGCTCGGTCGCCAATGCTGCCCAGCTTGACCGCGCCGTCCGCGTACAGCCCCTTCATCACCCGGACGTCGTCGGCCTGCCCCGCTTTGTCGCCGACGTGGATCCACGCCTCGTTGGCGCCATCCCCCCAGGCGAACAGCAGCCTCCTCGAGTGGTCGATGGTGGCGACGTCGACGGCGCCGCGACTGGCGAACCGGTCGCTGAGAACCACGTGGTCGTCCGGCCAGTGCTGGATGGCGAGGGTGGCGGGGACGTGTGCGACCACCGCCCACGTCTGGTCGGTGATGGCCCAGAAGCCACCCTTCCCGTCCAGAGCGATCTGGCCCGAGGCGAAGCTGTCCCAGACCCGGACCGGCTTCGACCACGTGTGGCCGTCGTTCTTCGAGGTCCAGACGTAGAGACCCAGGTCGTCCAGCGTCGGGCCGTGAGCCTCGGACGTCAGCAGGATCCGGTCGTTGACGCGGTCCTCAGTCAGGTAGGCGTCACCGAACGAGACCAGGCCCGCCGCGGGGACGGGCACGCCCGCGAACGACTTGCCGGGCTTCTTGCGCACCAGCCGGATGGACTCCGGAGCCTTGAGGTACTGGTTCCACGCGACCAGCACCACACCGCTCCTGGTGACCAGCACGCTCGGTCGCCCGAGGCTGTAGCCGCCCGGGGCGGAACCGAGCTTGCTGATGGTCGGCGACGCTTCGGCAACCCGGGCGTCGGCCCCCGGCGCGAGGACCGTGATCGCGAGCAGCGCCCCGACACCTCCCGCGGCTGCGCGACGAAGGACCCTGCTGCGACCGCGTCGTTGTGCCATCACCACGCCTTGCTCTCACGAGAGGTGACCAGCATGGCGGCGCGCCGAACGCGACGACATCAGGGTTAACCCGTAGGCGGCTCAGAGGTTGCCGCGCAGCTCCTGCTCACGCTCGATGGCCTCGAAGAGCGCCTTGAAGTTGCCCTTGCCGAAGCCGAGCGAACCGTGCCGCTCGATCAGCTCGAAGAACACCGTCGGCCGGTCGCCGAGGGGCTTGGTGAAGATCTGAAGGAGGTACCCGTCCTCGTCGCGGTCGACCAGGATGCCGCGCCTCTGGAGCTCCTCGATCGGCACGCGCACGTTGCCGATCCGGGCGCGCAGCTCGGGGTCCTCGTAGTAGGAGTCCGGCGTGTCGAGGAACTCCACGCCGTTGGCCCGGAGCGCGTCGACCGAGGCGATGATGTCGTTGGTGGCGACGGCGAGGTGCTGGGCGCCGGCGCCACGGTAGAACTCGAGGTACTCGTCGATCTGTGACTTCCTCTTCGCGATCGCCGGCTCGTTGAGCGGGAACTTCACCCGGTGGTTGCCGTTGGCGACCACCTTGCTCATCAGGGCGGAGTAGTCGGTGGCGATGTCGTCGCCGATGAACTCCGCCATGTTCACGAAGCCCATCACGCGGTTGTAGAACTGCACCCACTCGTCCATGTGGCCGAGCTCGACGTTGCCGACGATGTGGTCGAGGGCCTGGAACATCCGCTTCGGCTCGCCGTCGCGCTTGACCCACGAGGACTCCGCGGCGACGTACCCGGGCAGGTACGGGCCGTCGTACCGGCTGCGGTCGACCAGCGAGTGCACGGTCTCGCCGTACGTCGCGATGGCCGCGATCCGCACGGTGCCGTGCTCGTCGGTGACGTCCTCGGCCTCGCGGACCACGCGGGCGCCGGCCTTGCGGGCCTGGGCGACGCAGCGGTCGACGTCGGGGACCTCCAGGGCGATGTCGGTGACGCCGTCGCCGTGCTTGCGGTGGTGCTCGACGAGTGCGCTGTCGGGGTCGACGGCGCCGTTGACGACGAACCGGATCGAGCCGGAGCGCAGCACGAACGACTTGTGGTCACGGTTGCCGTTCTCGGGGCCGGAGTACGCCTCGAGCCGCATGCCCCACGCGGACTGGTAGTAGTGCGCGGTCTGGGTCGCGTTACCGACACAGAAGACGATCGCGTCCCAGCCGGTGACCGGGAAGACGTCGCCCTCCTCGTCGTACTCCACGAGCCCGACGAGCTGCTTGAGCTGCTCGAGGCTCAGGTCGGCCTTGAGCTCGTCCTCGGTCAGGGCGCCGCCGGTACTGGGAGTGTGGTGCGTGGTCGTCATGAGGCCAACGGTGCCTGCAGCAGGCAGAGTGTGCAACAGTACGACGAAATGCTAGGCAACTTGTCCAGTCATGGAGGCACCCATGGACGCCTTGGACCGCAAGATGATCGACCTGTTCGCGGCCGAGCCTCGCATCGGCGTGCTCGAGGCGTCCCGGCGGCTGGGCGTGGCCCGCGGCACGGTGCAGGCGCGGCTCGACAAGCTCGCCGCCACGGGCGTGATCACCGGCTGGGGGCCGGACCTCTCCCCCGAGGCCCTGGGCTTCCCGGTGACGGCCTTCCTCACGCTGGAGATCCGGCAGGGCGCCGGGCACGAGACCGTCGCCGAGCACCTCGCCGAGATCCCGGAGGTGCTGGAGGCGTTCACGATCACCGGCGCCGGCGACATGTGGGCCCGCGTCGTCGCGCGCTCCAACGCCGACCTCCAGCGGGTCATCGACCAGGTGCTCCGCCACGAGGGGATCGACCGCTCCACGACGGTGATCGCCCTGGCCACCCAGATCCCCTTCCGGATGCTGCCTCTGGTCATTTCGCTCACGTGACACCATCGCCGCATGGGCATGGTGTTCGAAGCCAGGATGCTGTCGGCGGCACGCGCCGAGGAGGTCGCGGTCGACCCCGACCTGCTGGAGGGGCTGGTCCAGGAGGACACCGTGGATGAGCACTTCCTGGATCTCGACAAGGCCTGGCACGGCGTGCACTGGCTGCTCACCGGCACCGTCGACAACGCCTCCACCCCGGCCGGGATGGCGATCATGGGTGGCGCCGAGATCGGTGAGGACTGGGGCTACGGACCCCCGCGGCTGCTCCGGCCCGGCGACGTACGACGGGTGGCCGATGCGCTCGTCGAGCTCGACGACGACGACCTGCGTCGGCGCTTCGACGCGGGCGCCATGACGAGGGCCGAGGTCTACCCGCTCATCTGGGACGAGGAGGACGTGTTCGTGGAGTACCTCGCGCCGTCGTTCGCGATGCTCCGCGACTTCTATGCCCTCGCCGCGTCACGCGGCGACGCGGTGCTGGCTCTCATCACCTGACCGGCCGGGCAGCTTCCGGTCCAGCCACATCGCCGCGAACGCCAGCGCGAGCATCAGCGCCGAGATGCCGATGCAGTTGAGCAGCACGATGCCCAGGCCGTGCTCGCCCACGTCGACGAACGGGTACGGGTACCAGTCCACGAACTCCCCCCGCACCAACGTGTAGACCAGCCAGCCCACCGGCACGACCAGGAACGCGCCCACGTCGCCCGGCGTGATCAGCCCACGCGGGCCGAAGACCAACCAGCCGACCAGGCACAGCAGCGGCACCACGATGTGGAGCAGCTTGTCGGCGAGGTAGTCGGCGCCGTCGAGGTCGAGCAGCGGCCGCAGCAAGAACCAGTGCACGACCCCGCCGCCCACCGCGAGGACCAGGGCGTCGAGGCGCAGCGCCCGGAACACCCGGCCACCGGAGCGCGTCGCGTCGGCGGCGAGGACGGCGGCGGTCAGCGCAACGATGACGTTGAACCAGATCGTCAGGTAGCTGCAGAACCGCACCAACCGGGTGCCCAGGTCCGGGCTCCCGGCCGTGTCGATCTCCGGCTTCGTGTCGCCGAGGTGCTGCCCACCCTGGATCACCAGCACCAGCTGGAGGACGACCGCGAACGCGGCGACGAGGAAGGTGAGCAGGTGGAACGCGCGCGCGTTCGCCGGTGACCGCAGGGCCATGCCGCCACTATCCCGCTGCTCGAGCTCCCGAGCCGCTAGGCGAGCCGTGTCGAGACCTCTCGCTGGTCGAGCTCCCGAGCCGCTAGGCGAGGCGCGTCGAGTCCTCTCGCTGGTCGAGCCGCCGAGCCGCTAGGCGAGGCGCGTCGAGACCTCTCGCTGGTCGAGCCGCCGAGCCGCTAGGCGAGGCGCGTCGAGACCTCTCGCTGGTCGAGCCGCCGAGCCGCTAGGCGAGGCGCGTCGAGACCTCTCTCGCTGGTCGAGCCGCCGAGCCGCTAGGCGAGGCGCGTCGAGACCTCTCTCGCTGGTCGAGCCGCCGAGCCGCTAGGCGAGGCGCGTCGAGACCTCTCTCGCTGGTCGAGCCGCCGAGCCGCTAGGCGAGGCGTGTCGAGACCTCTCGCTGGTCGAGCCGCCGAGCCGCTAGGCGAGGCGTGTCGAGACCCGATGAAGCCCACTCGGTCTCGACACGCTCGGCCGTGGACGGCCTCCCGACTCGACCAGCGAAGAGCCGACGTCAGGAGGTACGCCGCGCGGCCATCTGCCGCAGCCGGGTGATCCGGTCGCGGAGCTGGTCGGCGCTGGCGACGGCGGCTGCGGGACCGCCGCTGGCCTTGCGGAGCTCGGCGTGGGTGACGCCGTGGGGCTGGCCGGTGCGGTGGTGCCACGCGGCGACCAGGCCGTTGAGCTCGCGGCGGAGGACGGCGAGCTGCTCGTACGCCGTCACGGTGGCCACCACGTCCTCGTCGCCCGCCGCGGGGCGACGGGAGGCCTGGCGCTGGTGCAGCAAGGCCCGTACCTGGTCGGGCTCGAGCAGGCCCGGGATGCCGAGGAAGTCCATCTCCTCCTCGGACCCGACGTGCACCTCGCCCGCGTGGCCGAAGGTGGCGCCGTCGAACAGCACCTGGTCGAACCGCGCCTGCGAACCCAGCGCCTCGAAGGACCCGAGCAGGTCGTCGGAGGCCGCCTCGCCGGCCTGGGTGCGAGCCAGGAGCTCGGCCTCGGCGTCCATCAGGTCCTGGTCGGAGTCGATGCGTCTGCCGAGGACGTGGTCGCGCTGGCGCTCCAGCTCCGCGGCGTACGAGAGGAGGTTCGGCACCGACGGCAGGAACACCGAGGCGGTCTCGCCGCGGTGGCGCGCCCGCACGAACCGGCCGACCGCCTGGGAGAAGAACAGCGGGGTCGAGGTGGTGGTGGCGTAGACGCCGACCGCCAGCCGGGGCACGTCGACGCCCTCGGACACCATCCGCACCGCAACCATCCAGCGGGCGTCGGAGTCGGTGAAGGTGGCGATCTTCTTGGACGCGGCCTTCTCGTCGGACAGCACCACGGCCGGCGCCTCGCCGGATATCTGCTTGAGCAGGGCGGCGTACGCGCGGGCGGAGTCCTGGTCGGTCGCGATCACGAGGCCGCCGGCGTCGGGCACGTGGCGGCGTACCTCGGTCAGCCGCGTGTCCGCCGCGGCCAGCACCGACGGGATCCAGGCGCCCGCCGGGTCGAGGGCGGTGCGCAGTGCCTGGGCGTTGAGGTCGTTGGTCAGCGGCTCCCCGAGGTGTGCGGCGATCTCGTCGCCGGCGCGGGTGCGCCACTGCATCTCGCCGGAGTACGCCATGAACAGCACGGGACGCACAACCTGGTCGGCGAGCGCGTGGGCGTAGCCGTAGGTGAAGTCGGCGACCGAGCGGGGCACGCCGTCGCCACCGGGCGCGTACGTCACGAACGGGATCGGGTTGATGTCGGAGCGGAACGGCGTGCCCGTCAGCGCCAGCCGCCGGTACGCCGGCTGGAACGCCTCGCGCACTCCCTCGCCCCACGTCAGCGCGTCGCCCGCGTGGTGCACCTCGTCGAGGATGACGAGCGTCTTGTAGTTGTCGGTACGGATCCGCATGGCCAGCGGGTTGACCGCGACTCCGGCGTACGTCACGGCGATCCCGACGTAGTCCTGGGAGGTGCGGCCCTTGCCGGCGGCGTACGTCGGGTCGATCGGGATGCCGGCGCGGCCCGCCGCCTCAGCCCACTGGAGCTTGAGGTGCTCGGTCGGCGTCACGATCGTGATCCGGTCGACGACGCGGCGGCCGAGCAGCTCCGCGGCGACGCTGAGCGCGAACGTCGTCTTTCCCGCGCCGGGCGTGGCGACGGCGAGGTAGTCCTTCGGCATCCGAGCGAGGTAGTCGGTCATCGCGGCCGACTGCCAGGCGCGCAGGGACGTCGCGGTCCCCCACGCTGCTCGCTCGGGCCAGGCAGGTCCGAGCGATGTCACTCCCCGGAGTCTCCGCCCGCGTCGTCCTTGAGCGACTCCCACGCTTCCTTGCACTCCGGGCAGACCGGGAACTTCTCCGGCGCCCGGCTCGGGACCCAGACCTTGCCACAGAGGGCCACTACGGGCGTGCCCATCACCATCGCCTCGGTGAGCTTGTCCTTCTCGACGTAGTGGGAGAAGCGCTCGTGGTCGCCCTCGTCCGTGGGCACGGTGCGCCGGTCCTCGCGAACATCCGTGTCGACGGTCGTCTGGGTCGAGAAGCCGGTGGTCACCCGTCCGAGTCTACGGCGCGCCCTGGACAGGTTTCGGATCGACCGGCCAGGGTGAGGGGTTATGCGCACTCAACTCAGGACCGCCCTCGGGACGGCCGCAGCCCTGACCGGGGCCGTCGTCCTCGCCCTCACCTCGACCACCGCACCGTCGCTCGGCTCCGGCCCCGGTGACCAGCGCGACACCCGGGCCGCCGGCCTGTCCTGGAAGCGGGTGGACCTCCCCCACTCCCACCAGAGCCTGCGCGGCCTCGACGCGGTGGACGCCAAGACCGCCTGGGTCAGCGGCGATGACGGCGGCGTGTGGCGGACGACCGACGGCGGTACGACGTGGAAGGACGTCCGCCCGGACGCCGAGAAGCCTCTGGCCTTCCGCGACGTCGAAGCGGACAGCGCTAGGGACGCCCAGGTGCTCGCCATCGGGCCGCGCGGGCAGAGCCGCATCTACCAGACCGACGACGGCGGCAAGACGTGGAAGCTGCGCTTCAAGAACACCGAGGCGGCGGCGTTCTACGACTGCCTCGCGATGTTCCCCGACGGCCTGCACGGCCTGGCGATGAGCGACCCGGTGGACGGCAGGTTCCGCGTCATCGCGACCACCGACGGCGGCCGGACCTGGAAGAAGGTCGACCGGGCAGGCATGCCCAAGGCGAAGGACGGCGAGTTCGGCTTCGCGGCCAGCGGCACCTGCCTGGTCACCGCCGGCATCACGGACGCCTGGATCGCCTCGGGCGGTACCGCCGCCCGCGTCTTCCACTCCACCGACTACGGGCACACCTGGTCGGTCGCCACGACCACCATCCCGCCGAACGCCGACGGCGGCGGCGTGTTCTCGCTGGCCTTCAAGAACTCCAAGGTCGGCCTCGCGGTCGGCGGCAGCTTCCTCGAGGAGGACAACGGCCGCAAGGCGACCGCGCGTACGACGGACGGCGGCTCCGCCTGGACCCGCACCGGCAACGTGGCCGGGTACCGCTCCGGGGTCGACTGGGTTCCGTTCTCCAACTCCGCCATCGCGGTCGGTCCCAACGGCACCGATGTCAGCACCGACGGCGGCAAGACCTGGACGCCCATCGGCGCCACCGGCTTCCACGCCGTCCAGTGCGTCGGCACGCTGTCGACGATGTGCTGGGCCAGCGGCCCCGACGGCATGGTCGGCAAGCTGGTGGGGTTGCCCAAGGGCTGACACCGCTCGCGGGCTCTCGCCGACTCGGCTCATCCGCAGCTCCCAAACCAGCCGAGTCGGCGCATCTGCCGGCTGAAACACCCTCGAGTCGGCGCATCTGCAGGGCAGACGAGCCGACTCGGCGCTCGGGAGACCTGCAGACGCGCCGACTCGGCTAGTTGAGGTCGGGGTCGAGGGGGCGGGTGGAGTGCCAGGCGAGCTCGCCGGGCTGGCGGCGGAGGACGTCGCGCCACAGGCCGCCGGTGTCGCCGCGGAAGCAGTCGGGCGGGATCGAGGGGACGACGTACCAGCTGCCCTCCTCGACCTCGCTCTCGAGCTGGCCGGCGCCCCAGCCGGCGTACCCGGCGTAGATGCGCAGCCCGTCGAGGCTGCCGTCGACCAGCTCGACGGGGGTGTCCAGGTCGATCACCCCGAGGTCGTCGGCCACTTCGCGGAAGCCGACCGGTGCGTCGTCGGCGGAGCGCAGCCGGCCGACGGCGAGCGCCCCTTCGGTGGAGACCGGGCCGCCCTGGAACAGCACGTCCGGCTGGGCCACGACGGCCGCCCACGGCTCCAGGACGTCGGCGACGGGCACCGTCGACGGGCGGTTGAGCACCACGCCGAGGGCGCCGTTGTCGTCGGCGTCGAGCAAGAGCACGACCGTCTCCGCGAAGTTGGGGTCGAGCAGCACCGGAGTCGCGACGAGGAGCTGCCCGGCCCGGAGCTCTGGGCGGGGCTCGGTCATGCGACCAGTGTGCCGCACCCTCCGAGCACGAGCTCACGCTCCTTGGCCGCCGCCACGGAGGTGGCCCGCGCCATCGCCTCGTCGAGCGGGTGCTCGCGGTAGTGGTCGAGGATCGCGTGGATGCCCGGCAGCTCGCGGGCCGTCGCACGCCACGCGTCGACCCTCGCCGTCGCGGGGTCGGCCGGCTCGTCCATCAGCCCTCGCTCGATCCGGCCGCCCAGGCGGGTGTGCCAGCGCAGCTGCAGGGCGCCGAGAAGGGTCAGCTCGTCGCCGAACGCCGCGGCCACGCCGGCCACGTCCATCGGCAGCAGCCCGTCCCGGCGGGCGTCCGCGACGGCGATCACGTCGCGCAGTACGGCTTCGCGGTCGTGGAAGGAGGTCCAGGTCATGTGATCACTCCCTGTCGTTGGTGGGTCCGACAGTTCACATACCGTCGGTACGTACTCACGGTATGAAACCGGCCAGCCGTATGCAAACGCTTCGGCCTGTGACCTGGGTCATAGGGTGAGCGGGTGAGGGTCAAGGGCCGTGGCCGGCGGGCGGAGTACTCCGCCACCACCAAGCGGGCACTGGTCGACGTGGCCCGGGACCTGTTCACCCAGGACGGGTACGCCGGCACCTCGCTCGATGCGATCGTGGCCGGGGCCGACGTCACCAAGGGCGCGCTCTACCACCACTTCCCCGGCAAGCAGGCGCTGTTCGAGGCGGTCTTCGAGCGCGTCGAGCGGGAGGCGTCCCAGGCGATCCACGACCAGATCAAGAACGAGCAGGACCCGTGGGAGAAGGCGCGTGGTGGGCTCCGCGCGTTCCTCGCGGTGGTCCGCGACCCGACGTACCGCCGGGTCGTCATCCAGGACGGCCCGGCCGTGCTGGGCTACGAGCGCTTCCGCGAGCAGGAGGAGCGCTCGACCTTCTCCAACGTGCTGGTCATCGTCGCCTCGGTGCTGTCCACCGGCGACTGGGACGTGGACGAAGCCATGGAGAAGACCTTCGCCCGGATCTTCTTCGGCGCGATGTCCTCGGCCGGCGAGTCGGTGTCGCAGGCCGAGGACCCCGAGGCCGCCAGCGACCGCGTCGAGGTCGCCATCGGCATGATCCTGGCCGGTCTCCAGGCCCTGGCCGAACCGACTGCCGGCTCTACTTCTGCCAGGTGACGTTGCCCGGCCCCGCCGGGACCAGCTCCATCCACACGTGTCCGGCCGGCACCTTGATCTTCTTGCCCTTGAACTCCAGCGCGAGGATCGAGCTCAGCTCGTCCTTGTGCCACGTCGCGCGGACCACCCGACCGTCGTGGAACAGCCACGCCGGGCCGTCGCCCACGAACTGGGTCTCGGGGACGTGGTTGCCGGCCGGGTCGAGGTACCCCGCGTCGCCGACCTTCACCTGGAGCGCGAGCACCGTGTCCGCCGGGAACTGGTCGTCCGCACCGGCATTGCTGTTGAGGTTGGTGTAGCCGTCGCCGTCGTACTTCCACTCCGTGCGGTGACCACCGGAGAACGCCGCGGCGAAGGTGGTCGCCTTCTTGCCCTGCGGCAGGTCGCTGCCGTCGCCCCACGGGAGGTAGTCGGCGGGACGCACGCCGGGCTGCTTGATGGACTTGGCCGTGTCGGTGAGGTGGGCGAACAGGTTGTACGGCGCCGAGCGCGACGTCTCGCGGTAGGTGCCGGCGCCGCCCTCCTGGATGAACGGGATCTTGGCGCCGCTGATCCGGTTGATCGTCACACGCGCCGCCCCGGACGTGACCACGGTGGCGTCGTTGTGCGGGACGATCCCGATGTCGCTGGCACGCATCGACCGCACCGGGCCGGCGTTCTCGGGGACCTGCGAGTAGAAGAAGACCGCGAGCCGGGTCAGGCCGCCCTCGACGAGCTCCTCGACGACCAGGTCGGCCTTGCTCAGGCCGACCTGGGGCGAGCTCGACGTCGTGTTGTCGATCTTGGTGACCAGGATCGGGTGCTTCTCGACGGAGCTGTCGCCGTCCTCGACCGGGAGACCGGTCAGGGGCCAGGTGTCGGGTTCGGCGAGCTCCTCCTCGCTCGCCTCGGGCGTGAACGGCGTCGAGGGATCGGCCTGCGGGGCGGCCGACGGCGAGTCATCGCCACCGCCTCCGCACGCGGCGAGGGTGGCCGCCGTCAGGGTGGCGGCGACGAGGAGGGAGAGAGGGCGCTTGCGTAGGCGCACAGGGAGTACTCCGATCAGGGGCAGACCAAGCCGTCGTGCTGGCGAATCTGCTCCATTGTGGTTGTCTTTCAGGGGGGAACCGCGCAGGCGCCCGGCGTCGGCGCGTCGGACACCGATGTGTCTAGACGAGCGTGGCGCCGCCGTCGACGTACAGGACCTGGCCGGTGACGTACGACGACTCGTCGCTGCACAGGAACGCGGCGACGGCGGCGATGTCCTCGGGGTAGCCCACGCGCTTGACCGGGTTGCGGTCGGCGGCAGCGGCGCGGAAGTCCTCCACGCTCATGCCCACGCGGGCGGCGGTGGCGTCGGTCATGTCGGTGGCGATGAAACCGGGGGCGATCGCGTTGACGTTCACGCCGTACGGGCCGAGCTCGATGCCGAGAGTCCGGGTGAAACCCTGGATGCCCATCTTGGCGGCGGCGTAGTTGGCCTGGCCGCGGTTGCCGAGCGCGCTCACGCTCGAGAGGTTCACGATCTTGCCGAACTTCTGGGCCACGAAGACCTTCTGGGCCGCGCGGCTCATCAGGAAGGCACCGCGCAGGTGCACGTTCATCACCGTGTCCCAGTCGTCCTCGGACATCTTGAACAGCAGGTTGTCGCGGGTGACGCCGGCGTTGTTGACCAGGATGTGCAGGCCGCCGAGCTCCTCGACGACGCGCGTCACCGCGGCCTCGACCGCGGCCGAGTCGGAGACGTCGCAGCCGATACCGAGGTGTCCGTCACCGAGCTTCCCGGCAGCCTCCTGGGCAGCAGCCTCGTCGAGGTCGATCACCGCGACGTCGGCGCCCTCCTCGGCGAACCGCTGCGCGGTGGCGAACCCGATCCCGCGGGCGGCTCCCGTGACGACGGCGACCCGTCCGTCGAATCGACCCATGTACGACCTCCTGTGTGCGACTGCCCCCGCCTCAGCGCGCCACTCTAGGACGGCCCGGATCCGGGTCGGCCACCGGTCCCGCACCGGTCGGGTGGCGCTCGCGGGCGGTCCCGGCGATCGCGGCCACGACCAGGACGATCCCGAGCAGGCCCAGGACGCTGAGCCGCTCGCCCAGGAATGCCGCGGCGGCGACGGCCGCCGTGACCGGCTCACACAGCGTCGCGACGACCGCCGCGCTGCTGCTGGTGGTCCGCAGGCCGGAGTACAGCAGGGCGTAGGCGAGGGCGAAGGTCAGCGCCCCGAGGTACAGCAGGGTGACCAGGGCGATCGGGTCACCGGTCGTGAACGGACCGCCGGCGACCAGGGCGACCGGGAGCAGCCCGCACGCGCCGACGACCGTCGCCGAGGTGGTCAGCACGAGGGGCGCGGTGGACCGGGCGAGCGGCTCGCCGACCGCGGTCGCGACGGCGTACGCCGATCCCGAGGCGATCGCGGCCAGTACGCCGGGCACCGGGTGCGGGCCGGTCTCGCCCAGTCCCGCCGAGCCGCTGACGAGGACCAGGCCACCGAGGGCGGCCAGCACGGTGAGCACCTCGACCAGGTCGGGGCGGCGGTGGTGGCGAACGGCGTCGCGGACGGTCAGCGCGAGTGGCGCGACGCCGAGGCTGACGACGGTCGAGACGGTGACGCCGACCCAGACGACCGAGGCGAAGTACAGGGCCTGGTACGCCGCGGTCGCCAGCCCCACGAACACCGTCGGTCCCGGCCGCTCGCGGAGCAGCCGCACCACGTCGCCGAGCTGCCGCATCGCCACGCACGCGGCGAGCAGCACCAGCGCGGCGATCGTCGTGCGGTAGGCGCTGATCGTGGTCGCCGACAAGGGAGCGTGCTCACGGATCACCTGCACGGCGAGGCCGCCGGTGCCCCAGAGGACACCGGCGAGACAGATCTGGAGGAGGCCCGCGCGCTTCATCCCGAAACCGATCAACCGAGAGCCGCGCGCACGCGGTCGGCGTACGACGTCAGCTCGGCGTCGTCGGCGTACTTCGTGCGCGGCCAGAAGAACCCGCGCAGCCCGTCGCCCTTGGTCCGCGGCACGACGTGCAGGTGCAGGTGCGGCACCGACTGGCTGACCGTGTTGTTCAACGCGACGAACGAGCCCTGCGCGCCGAGGCCTTCGACCATCGCGGTGGCGAGTCGCTGTGCGTGGGCGAGGAAGGGGTCGCGGAGCGCCGCCGGCAGGTCGGGAAGGGTCACCACATGGGTCCGCGGGACGAGCAGCACATGACCCTTGAACACCGGCCGGATGTCGAGGAAGCCGACGAAGTCGTCGTCCTCGAGCACGCGCGCGGCGTCGATCTCCCCCGCCGCGATCGCGCAGAACAGGCAGTCCACGGTCGTCACCGTAGCCATCCGCGACGACCGTCCGACGCCGTGTGTCAGGCGGCAGAACAAGCGGCCAGCTGCAAGGCCGCCCGTGACGCCGCGCCCGGCAGGACGCCCAGCTCGGTCTCCAGCACGCGTTCGTACGCGCAGTACTGCCGCTGGGCTGCGTGGTGGTCGCCGACCATCCGGTAGAGCCCGATCAGGTCCGCATGGCTCTCCTCGTCCAGCGGGGTCATCGCCACCCGGCGGACGGAGTAGTCGATGGCGGCCCACAGGTCGCCTCGGGCACCGGAAGCCCGGGCGGCCGCGCGCAGGTGGTCGGCCGTCGCGGCCGCCAGCCGGCGCTGTTCGGCCAGCAGCCACGAGTCGAAGACAGCGGCACGGGAGAGGCTCAGTCCTTCCAGGAGCTCGGCACCGATGGCGGGCAGGCGCACGGCGCTCGTCCACGGTCCGCTGGCGACGACATCCACGTCGAAGACGAGGTCCGGGTGACGCACGAGCACGACGGGGTCGCCTTCGAGCGTGACGAGGCCGCGCAGCGCCCGACGGATCTCGGCCAGTCCCCACCGCAGCGCCCGGAGCGGGTCGTCGGCTTCGGCGAACAGCAGGGCGGCGAGCTGGTTGCGGGTCGGCGCCCGCTTGCTCAGCACCAGGTAGGCCAGCAGCGCCCAGGTCTTCTGCCCGCGCACCCGGTGACACGCGTGGTGACCGTCGATGCTGGGGCGGCCGAACAGGTTGACGCGGGCACCGCCTGCCACGGGCGGCGTCATGTCCCGACCCGTTCGGCGGCTCGTGGCTGCGACTCGCAGCCGGGGACGTCGGCGAGGCGGAACCATACGGGCAGGCCGAGACGCCGGGCGGTGGCGACGTCCTGGTCCGCGCCGGTCGAGTCTCCCGGGAGGCGCAGGACGCCGTCGCAGCGCTCGAGAAGTCGCTGGGCCGCCGGGTACAGCACTTGCTCGGACAGCCGCTCCCGGTCCAGCCCGCACTCCCGATCGTCCTCGGCGGAGCGGATCACCGGCAGGGCCACCCACTCGCCGATCACCGGAAGGTGTCCGGCCCGGAAGAGCGGCCAGGCGGCACGCTCGAGCCGCTCGAGGTTGGCCGCCATCATTGCCGGATCATTCCGAGTTCCCGACCGATAGGGCCCGGCAATGAGGATCATCAGCGACATCATGCGTGATACTGTAGACACAACACGCAAGATCACGCAACAACAAGGAGAACTGCGTAATGCTGCCAGCCCAACGACGCGACCTGCTCCTGGCACGGCTGGCACGCGATGGCCGGCTCGTCGCGAAGGACCTCGCCGCCGAGCTGGGCGTCGCGGAGGACAGCGTCCGCCGGGATCTGCGCGAGCTCGCCGCAGCGGGGCTGTGCCAGCGCGTGTACGGCGGTGCCCTGCCCGTCTCGCCGGCGATCGCGGACTACGCCACGCGCGGGTCCGTGGCGACGGAGAGCAAGCAGCGCGTCGCCGCGGCCGCGATCGAGCTGATCCGGCCCGAGTCGACCGTGATCCTCGACGGTGGCACCACCGCGCTGGCCGTGGCCCGTGCGCTGCCGGCAGATCTCCGCATCACGCTGGTGACACACAGCCCGACGGTCGCCACCGCCCTGCTCGACCACCCGAACGTCGACGTCTTCGTGCTCGGCGGACGGCTGTTCAAGCACTCGGCCGTCACGTCCGGTGCGGCCGCCGTCGAAGCGGCACAGGCGATCCATGCCGACGTCTTCCTGGTGGGTGTCACCGGCGTGCACCACGAAGCTGGCCTGACGACCGGCGACCCCGACGAGGCCGCGATGAAGCGGGCGCTCGCCGCGAGGGCCGCCGACACCTACGTGCTGGCCAGCACCGAGAAGATCGGGGCGGCCTCCCCCTTCACCGTGCTGCCGCTGTCGAGCGTCAGCGGCATCGTCACCGACGCGCCCGAGGACCATCCGGTCCTGGAGCGCATACGCCGAGGCGGGACCCCGGTCTTCACCGCGGGCGGCGGGTCCGAGATCGTCATGGCCGGGCGCCCCTGAGCCGGGCGGCCTCGGTGACCAGGTGGTCGCGCTCGCGGCGGTTGGTGGTGCCGTCAGCGGCGGCGCGCAGGTCGGCGTACGCCGCATCGAGATCGCCCGCGAGCTCGTGCAGGTGGCCGCGCACGGCGAGCAGACGGGGGTGGCCGGCGAGCACCGCCTCGATCCCGGCGACCATGGCCAGGCCGGCGTCGGGTCCGTCGACCATCGCGACGGCCACCGCCCGGTTGAGGGTGACGACGGGGTTGCCGGTGACCTGCTCCAGCAGGTGGTAGAGCGCCTGGATCTGTGGCCAGTCGGTCGTCTCAGCCGTGGCCGCCCGGTCGTGGATCGCGGCGATGGCTGCCTGGAGCTGGTACTCGCCGACGGGCCCGCGCCCGACCGCCGCGTCCAGGATGCGGGTGCCCTCGGCGACCCGCGCCCGGTCCCACCGCGCGCGGTCGTGGTCGGCGAGCGGCACGAACCGCCCCTCCGCGTCGACGCGAGCCGGCCGCCGCGCCTCGAGCAGCAGCATCAGGGCGAGCAGCGCGGCGGCCTCAGAATCGTCCGGGACGGCCGCGTGCACCATCCGGGCCAGCCGGATCGCCTCGACCGAGAGCTCCACGCGCTGGCGGTCGTCGCGCTCGGGGCCGGCGTACCCCTCGTTGAAGATCAGGTACAGCACCCGCAGGACGCTCGGCAGCCGCTCCTGCTGCTCCTGCGGCGTCGGGGTCTCGAAGCGCGCGCCGGCGCGGCGGATGGTGGCCTTGGCCCGCGAGATCCGCTGCGCCATCGTCGACTCGGTGACCAGGAACGCGCCCGCGATCTCCGCGGTGGTCAGGCCAGCCACGGCGCGCAGGGTGAGCGCGATCGCGCTGGCCGGTGTCAGGGAGGAGTGGCACGCGAGGAAGAGCAGGTCCAGGCTGTCGTCGTCCGGGGGTACGTCGGTGTCCTCCGGCTCCTGCTCGGTCACCCGGAGCTCGCGGGTGCGCCGGCTGGCATCGCTGCGGTAGGCGTCGATCAGCTTTCGGCTGGCGGTCTGCAGCAGCCAGGCGCGCGGGTTGTCCGGGGTGCCGTCCTCGGGCCAGTGGCGGTACGCCGCGATGAGCGCCTCCTGCACCGCGTCTTCGGCGCCGTCGAAGTCGGCGTACCGGCGGCCGAGCACGCCGAGGACCTGCGGCGCGAGGGTGCGCAGCAGGTCCTCGAGACGCGGGGTGTCGGTCACGCGCCGTGGGCGGTGTCCAGGTACTCGCCCATGGCGGCCGCGTCGGACGGTCCCTCGTCCATGACCTGGCGGACGTGGGTCGGCTGGGACGCGGGGACGCCGCCGCGTCCGGGTACGGCGGAGACGAGCGCTGCGATCTCGAGGGCGCGGGCCTCGTCGGCGACCTCGACGATGAGGTAGCCCGCCAGCCACTCCTTGAACTCCTGGAACGGCCCGTCGGTGACCAACGGCTCGCCGCCGGGTCCCGAGCGCACCACCTTGGCGCGGTCCGGGCCGGTGAGGATCGTGGAGTCGACCAGCTCGCCGCTCTCGCGCAGCTGCCGGCCCAGGATCCGGTAGTAGTCGAGGTGCGCGGTGACCTCCTCCTCGGTCCACTCCTCCATCGGCGTCGGGTCCGCGCCTGGCTCGAACGTCGTGCCCAGCAGGTACTTCGGCATGTCGGTCTCCTCGTGGTCCGCGGCGCTCCGGTGGCGCCGCACGTGGGAGGACGGAGCCGAGCGTCCGATCTCGACATGTTGCCAGTCCCCGCGCCGGACTTGTCGGCGCCCGGCCCTCAGGCGACCGTGCCGGCCGCCCCGCCGCGTTGGAACCACCACCTCCGCCACGCTTCGACCAGCTGCGGCGTGACGCCGAGCTCGATGGCGAGGGCCGACGGGTGGGGTCCGACGCACTTCTCCGCCGCGGCGTACTCGGCCGGGGTGAGCACGAGCGCCGCGGCGTACTCCCATGCGCGTCGCTCGTTGGCCGGACTCGAGCAGCCGTGCCCGAAGCGCCGGTGGCCGAGCTCGTGCGCCAGGCAGGCGACGGCCTGGCGCGCGGTGAGCCGCGGGCTGAGCACGATGGTGTCGTCGCCGCGGTGGTACTCGCCGCGCCGCCGCTCGCCGAGGTCGCGCCACACGACGTCGACCCCCAGGTCGGCACAGTGCCGGAACAGCCGGTCGAGCCGGTCCCGAGGCACCGCCTCGTCGTCCTCGTCCAGGACCACTCCCTCCCCCGTTGCCGTCGTGGGCTCGCGACGCCGCCCCCGGGCACCAGGCTGGCACGGCGCGCCGACACGGGTCAGGGCTCGTCGGTGAGGGCCTGCTCGTCCTCGATGGGGTGCGCCTCGTCGTACGCCGCGACCGTGCCGCGCGCGCCGCCGACGACCGCCTCGGCCTCGGCGATGACCTGCCCGGGAGTGACGCCCAACGCCTCGCAGATCGCGAAGAGCTCGGCCAGGTCGATCACCGCCTCGCCGCGCAGCAGCAGGTAGAGCTGGCTGCGCGACACGCTGGGCACGTTCTTCGCCAGGCCGTGCACGGACCCCAGGTCGGACTCCGCGAGGCGTCGGTTCAGCACGTCGATCACCGCCCGGCTCAGCGGCGTCTGCACGGATCGGGGGCCGGCTCTCACGGGGGTCGAGCGTACACATCCACAGACACGCGTCCATACACTTGCACTAGTCCACATTCTTGGATATACCACGTCCATGAACATGGATCCCGGGACATGGTCGGCACGCGTTGCCTCCGCGGTCCGGGCGGAGATGGCATCGCAACGACGTTCCGATGCCGCTCTGGCCCATGTCCTCGGGGTCACCGAAGTGGCCGTCGCCACTCGCCTGACGGGCGAGACGCCGTTCGACCTCGTCGAGATCGAGCGGGTGTCCGGCTGGCTCGGCCTCGCTCCTTCCGAGCTGCTGGCCCGTGCCGACGGACGAGCGGCTTGACCCCGGTCAGCCACCACCTATCACGAGGGAGTAGTCATGCAACGTCATCAACGGCACGCCTCACCGGTGCTGCTCGCCACGCTCGTCGTGGGGATCGTGCTCGCGCTGATGGGCGCCGGCCTGGCGCCCGCGCAGGCGGCGGGCCGCACCACGCCTGCCCAGGTCCACGCGGTCGCGGCTTCCGCACCCGCCGTCGCGTCGAGCACCCACTGCCGTCACGCAGTCCGCTTCGGCGCCGCCGAGGGCTGCGCTGCCACCGCCCCCCAGCGGGCCTCCGAGGGGGGCTGCGGCTTCCTCCAGCGCTGCGTCTACCTGAACCGCACCGAGCAGACGTACCTCATCAGCGGCAGCAAGTGGATCGTCCAGGCCGCGCTGTGCGCCGGCAGCCTGGGGATCGGGTGCGTGGTGGCCGGGACCATCGTCGAGATCGCCGCCCAATGGCTGATCAGCCGCGGAGGCATCTGCCCCACCAGCCATCCCAAGCTGCGGGTGCAGTACTTTCCCTTCCCGCAGGTCGAAGGGTGCGTAGCGTGATGGCCGTGGAGGGTCCCGTCCGCCGGATCATCATCGTGCTGCTGGTGCTCCTGCCCGTCGGCATCGCCGCCTCGCTCTGGCGTGAAGACAGTCTCGGTACCACCACGTCGTACGCGCTGCTGGGCGTCGGCGTCTGCGGCTTCCTGATCGGCTGCTACCTCTTCGCCGGTCGGTCCCGCGACTGAGCCATCGACACGTGACAAGGGAGGATCCCCGGCACCAGGTGCCGGGGATCCTCCCTTCACCGCGCATGGGCACCGACCGGCACAGACCGGTCGGGGGCGCAGAACAGCGGAGGACCTCCAGCAAAGCTGGCGATCCCCCGCTGCGTGGAGCTGGCGGGAATCGAACCCGCGTCCTCGAGCGTCGAACCAGGTCTTCTCCGGGTGCAGTCAACGATGGCGTTTTCTCGGCCCCGGCACTCGCGTTGACGCGTCGCCGACAGGCCTAGTCAGGAAAAAGTCCCGGTCACTCCTCCTGACAGGAAGTGACCAGCAAGTCCCCTAGATGAGGCCAGGGTCCGGGACGGAGACGGATGCCCGGTCTGACCGTTCGATCACCGTCAGGCGGCGAGAGCGAACTGACTGCGCTTAGCGTTGGCAGTTGTTGGTTTCCAGCGATCGTTTACGAGATGACGCTGGCTCCTCGACCCGCTTCTCCTGGAACTAACGTCCCCAGTCGAAACCGATCAGCCCCTCTTGAGTTGTTCTCCCCAATCTAGCGTCCAGCCTAGCGGGGAGTGCCACGAGCGTTCATTCCGAACAGTCGCGCACCGTTGTCCCAACACACCGCACGCAGCCAATCTTCCCCGAGGCCGAGCCCTGCGAGCGCCTCCAGCTGGTGCAGGTACGGGTACGGGATCGTCGGGAAGTCGCTGCCCAGCAGCACCTTCTCCTGCAGCGACGCGAGTCGCGGCAACAGCGAGGGCGGGTACGGCGCCATCTCCTCGAAGAAGTCCGTGAAGGCCATCGTGGTGTCCAGGTGGACCCGCTCGAACCGCTCGGCCAGGGCGAGGAACTCCTCGTACTCCGGCGCGCCCAGGTGGGCGATCACCACCGCCAGCCGCGGCCATCGGCGCAGCACGCGCTCCAACGGCACGGGCCCGGTGAAGGCGTTCGGCACCGGACCCGAGCCGGCGTGCACGACGACCGGCGTACCGCTCTCCTCTAGCCGTTCCCAGACACCGTCCAGCAAGGGGTCGTCGAGTGCGAACGCGCCCACCTGCACGTGCACCTTGAACACCTCGACCCCGTCCTCGACCAGGGCACCGACGTACGCAGCCGCCTCGGGCTCCGGGAAGAACGTCGCCGACCAGATCGACTCGGGCACGATCGACGGCGAACTGTCGGGCCCAGTCGTTGAGGTACGTCGCGGCGCCGGGCTTGTGCGCGTACGGCAACGCCGAGAACCGTCGTACGCCGAGGTCCCTGAGGAGAGCGACCCTCTCGGGCACCGACTGCCGGTAGCGGATCGGCCACGCCCGCCCGATCTTCGGCCCCGCCTCGTCGAAGTGCGCCCAGATCCGGCGCTGGTAGTCGGGCGGGTGGAAGTGCACGTGCACGTCGAACAGCCCGGGCAGCCCGAGGTCCTGCCAGAAGACCCGCGTCTCCACCACTTCGGTGGTCGGGCCCGTGTCGAGACCCGACCCGATGGTCGAGGAGGGCGCGCTAGCGCCCGTCACGAGACCCGACCCCGTTGGTCGAGGAGGGCGCGCTAGCGCCCGTCACGAGACCCGACCCCGTTGGTCGAGGAGGGCGCGCTAGCGCCCGTCACGAGACCCGACCCGTTGGTCGAGGAGGGCGCTGCTAGCGCCCGTCACGAGACCCGGTGACCATTAGTCCATCCCCTTCAAGCGACGCCCCAGCGCCTGCTCCTTCTCCCGGTCGGCCTGGCGGGCGGCCAGCGACTGGCGCTTGTCCCAGGTCTTCTTGCCCTTGGCGAGCGCGATCTCGACCTTGGCCCGGCCGTCCTTGAAGTACATCGCCGTGGGGACGATGGTGAAGCCCTTCTCGTTGACCTTGCGCTCGATCTTCTCGATCTCGTCGCGGTTGAGCAGGAGCTTGCGCTTGCGCCGGGCGGAGTGGTTGGTCCAGGTGCCCTGGCTGTACTCCGGGATGTGCACCCCGTGCAGCCACGCCTCGTTGTCCTCGATGTCGACGAAGCCGTCGACCAGCGACGCGCGTCCCTCGCGCAACGACTTCACCTCGGTACCGACGAGCACCAGCCCCGCCTCGAAGGTGTCCTCGAGGTGGTAGTCGTGCCGGGCGCGCCGGTTCGACGCGATCAGCTTGCGCCCGGTCTCCTTCGGCATCCGGACATCCTCTCAGGCGGGCTCAACTCCCCGGTGGTCGAGCCGGCCGAGCCGCTAGGCGAGGCCGTGTCGAGACCCGATGACAAGACCGCGGACCTCTCACCGGGTCTCGCGACAGGCGCTAGCGCGCCTTCCTCGACCAACGGTGAGTCCGGTGGTCGATGAGGTTGCGCTTCCTCGACCAACGTGACCCTCCGGTGGTCGAGGAGGTTGCGCTAGCAACCGTCTCGAGACCCGGTGGCAGGGCCGCGGTTCGCTTACGGGGTCTCGACTCGCTCGGTCGTGGCCGGCCTCGCGGCTCGACCAACGAGGGGCCGCCTAGAAGTACTTCATCGGGTCGACGGGCTTGCCGTTCTCCATCACGGTGAAGTGGAGGTGGCAGCCGGTGGACCAGCCGGTGGTGCCGACGTACCCGACGGTCTGGCCGCGGCCGACCACCTGGCCGGTGTGAGCCTCGTACCGGGACAGGTGGTTGTAGATGACGGTGATGAACTTGCCGTTGATCAGGCCGACGTTGAGGTAGAGGCGGTTGCCCCAGACCGAGGAGTAGTACTCGGTCAGCACCTTGCCGGCGTGCACCGCGACCAGCGGCGCGCCGCACGGGGCGCCGAAGTCGTCGCCGTCGTGCAGGCCCCAGTAGTGGTAGATGGGGTGGATGCGATAGCCGAAGGGCGACGTGACGGGCCCGTTGACCGGCCGCATCAGCAGCCCGTTGGTGTCGACGGGCGTCCCGCCGTTGTTCGCCTTCGCGGCCGCCTTGCGTGCCTCGCGGGCGGCCTTGCGGCGGGCGCGCTCGCGGGCCTTGCGGATCGCCTCCTGGATCAGCTTCTGGATCTTGGCTTCCTGCTTCTTCAGCTTCTTGAGGGCCTGGCGGTCCTTCTGCTTGGCCTTGAAGGCCATCGCCTCGGCGTCCTTGCGCGCGCCGACCAGGCCCTTGACCTTGTTCTTGGCGTCCAGCGCCTGCTGGGTCAGCCCCTGCATCTCGACGAGGTGGTCGGCGGCCTCCTGACGCTTCTCAGCGACCTCGGCGGTCGCCTCCTCGACCTCGTCCTCGTGGACCCGGAGCAACACCTCGGCGGCCGTCAGGTCGTCGAACGCGTTGCCCTGCCTCTCCACCACCGACCTGTCCGCCTCGCGCTGGCGGGTGATGTCGGCCGGCGACTGGGAGTTGAGGATCGAGGTGAACGCCATCAGGTCCGGATCGCCCTGCTCGTAGATCGAGGTGACCGTGTCGACGACGACCTGCCGTTGTTCCTTCAGCGCATCCTTGCCGCTGGTCACGTCGGCCTGCGCCTGTGCCAACCTCGCCTCGGCGTCGGCGAGTGCCTGCCGCATCTCCTCGTCACGCTGCTGGGCAACGGCGAGCTTCGCCCGTACGTCGCCCAGCTCGGCCCGCGCCTCGGTCAGCTGCTCGCGGGAGCGGGACAGCGCGTCAGTGGCGCGGCGCAGCGCCGCGCTCGACTCGTCGAGGTCGTGGTCGGCCTTCTGTACCTTCCGGTGGACCTTGTTCTGCTTGTCGCGCAGCTCGCCGGCGTTGGCCGGTCCGGAGGGGAGGGACAGGGTGCCGACGGCCAGGGCCAGGGCGATGCACGCCGTGGCCACGCGCCAGCAACCGATGCGGGGGAAGGAACGCACCTGTACGCCTTTGGGTGTTCGGGGAAGTGAACACCGCCGACGCTAGGCGACCGGAAGCCGGGGGTTGCGCAGACACGCGGCCCGCACGAGTAAAAGAGCCGGTCAGACCTTGAGGTACTTGCGGGTCAGCACCAGCGTCGGCAGCAACGTGAGCAACGGCCCGAGGATCGCGATGGTCACGACGGCGTACTGCACCTCGGACCAGTCCACCCAGGGGATGAACGTCAAGGTGTCCTTGACACGTCCGAGGATCGCGAACTTCTCGAAGGCGATCAGTGCGCCGGCCGCCAGCGCCACGCCGAGCACCGCGGTGACCACGGCCTCGAGGAGGAACGGCAGCGCGATGTACAGGGTCGAGGCGCCGACGAGCCGCATGATGCCGATCTCGCGTCTTCGCGCGAACGCCGCCAGCCGGATCGTGTTCGCCACGAGCAGCAGCGCCGCGAGCACCAGGAACACCGCCGTGCCCAGCGCCCCCCATTGGAGGGCGTTCATGGTGCTGTAGATCGCCTGCAGCGTGGCCCGCGCGTCCCGGTGGCCCGAGACGCCGTCGAGCCCGGTCACGGCGCTGACGATCCCCTCGAACTTGTCCGGGTCCTTCAGCTCGATCCAGAGGGACTGGGGCATGTCCGCGGCGGTGACCACCGGGACATCGGAGTTGGGCCCGTCGAGCTCGTCGGAGGAGAAGACCTCCTTGAGCTTCTCGTAGGCCTCTTCCTTCGACTCGAAGTGGTACGCCGCCACCTCGGGGTTGTCCTCGACGACCTTGACGATGGCCTGCTTCTGCGCGTCGGTGACCTCGCCCAGGCAGGCGGCGTTGGAGTCGCGGTCCTTGCAGAGCCAGAAGGTGATCTGCAGCTCGCCGCCCCAGTAGTCCGAGGCCTTCTGTGCCTGCTGGTTGAGCAGGACGCCCAGGCCGACGAGCGTCAGCGAGACGAACAGGGTGAGCACGACGGCCAGGTGCATCGACAGGTTGCGACGCAGGCCTTGCCCGAGCTCGGTGAGGGTGTAACGCACAGGGGATCAGTCTCTCTTCAGCTGGTGGGTGCAGCCGGTCTGCTCATTCGTTCGGCTGGGTCGTTCGGCTCAGTGGGAGAAGCCGTAGCCGCCCTGAGCCTGGTCGCGGACGACCTGCCCGGCGCTCAGCTCCACGACCCGCTTGCGCATCTGGTCGACCACCCCGTTGTCGTGGGTCGCCATCACGACCGTGGTGCCGGTGCGGTTGATGCGGTCGAGCAGCTTCATGATGCCGACCGACGTCGTCGGGTCGAGGTTGCCCGTCGGCTCGTCGGCGATGAGGATCATCGGTCGGTTGACGAACGCCCGCGCGATCGCCACCCGTTGCTGTTCGCCACCGGAGAGCTCGTCGGGCATCCGGTCTCCCTTGCCCTCGAGGCCAACCAGCTCCAGTGTCTCGGGGACCACCTTGGCGACCTCGGACCGCGACTTGCCGATCACCTGGAGCGCGAACGCGACGTTCTCGTTGACGGTCTTGTTCGGGAGCAGCCGGAAGTCCTGGAACACCGTGCCGATCTGGCGGCGCAGCCGTGGCACCTTCCAGCCGGCCAGCCGGTTGATCTCCTTGCCGGCGACGTAGACCCGCCCCGCGGTCGGCCGAGCCTCGCGCAGCACCAGCCGGAGGGCCGTGGACTTGCCCGAGCCGGACGCGCCGACCAGGAACACGAACTCGCCCTTCTCGACGTCGATGCTGACGTTGTCGAGGGCCGCGTGTCCCTGACCGGGATAGGTCTTGGAGACCTTTTCGAAGCGGATCACCGGATCGAGGTTAGACGAGGTGACCCAGGGTTCCTGAAACGTCGCGCCCCTAGGCTGTCGGGCATGTCGCCCGTACGACGGCCGCGTACGGCGCGCGTCACGCCGGCGGCGGGGCTGCTGGTGCTGGTGGTGCTCGTCGCCGGGCTCACCGCCTGCACGGGCGACGCGTCCTCGACGCCATCCGCACGGCCGACTGCCAGTGCCGTCGACGAGGCCACCACGCTCGAGGACGTCGACACCACGGCCCTGGTGGTGAAGCGGGCGCCGTTCTGCGACCTCATCGACCCGGCGGCGGTCGGCCGCGCACTCGGCCGCGCGCCGGAGGACGCCTCGGCGTACCGCAGCGGGCAGCGCACCAAGATCAGCCCGGACGTGACCGACGTGGTGCACGAGTACGGCTGCGTCTGGACCGCCGGCGACGCCACGGCGAAGGCCTGGGTCTTCGCCCCGCCGATCACCCGGAGGCGTGCCGAGGCCCTCGCCGACGTGCCGTTGTGCGGGGACAGCACCGATGAGCCGGCGTTCGGTGCCCCCAGCGAGGCGTGCCAGCGTCACGTCGGCGACCGTCGCGAGGCGTTCTTCCAGGGCCTGTTCGGCGACGCCTGGCTGAGCTGCTCCCTCTCCGACGTAGGGGCGGCCGAGTCGGAGTTCGCCGACCGTGCGGACCGCTGGTGCGCTGCGGTGGCGACCGGCGCGGCGTCGCCCGCTGGTTGAGCGTCGCCCGATGGTCGAGGAAGGCGCGCTAGCGCCTGTCACGAGACCCGGTGACCGAAACGGGGCGGCCGTGCTCAGTCGGTTGACTCGGGGATCGTCACCTCACCGAGCAGCTGGGCCGCGTCGGCGATCCCGACCGCGTCGTCGGTCGCGTCGTTGACGTTGACCGAGATGAGCACGCGGTCGACGTACAGCTGGCCCTGCGGCCCCAGTCCCATCACGCACGCGAAGGCCTCGTCGCCGGCGTCGACGTCGGTCACCTCGCCCTGGCAGAGCGCCCTGGACTGGACGGCGTAGTCGGTCGGGTCGATCTCGATGTTGACGCGGCTGAGCATCACGCTCGGGCCCTTCCCCCCGTCGGGGTCGAAGAAGCAGGCGTGCACCGAGCCGGCGGTCTCGCTCGTCGGCGTCCCGGTCACGGCGCTCACCTGCTCGGCGGTGAGGTACGGGCAGACGTCGCCGGCCGGCTCCGTCGGGTCGGCGGATCCGGCCGAGCTCGAGGAGCCCGGCGAACCTGAGGATGCCGGGTCGGTCGCGCCGCTGTCGGCGCCGCTGCTGGTCTCGTCGCCGCAGCCTGCCAGGGTCACCAGCGCCACCGCCACGATCACGGCCGTCCCCCAGCTGGTGGCCCCGCTCCTGGTTCGCATCCCGTCCTTTCTTGGAACCGTCCCGCGATGCTAGCCGGGGGGGTCCAGGATGCGGACACCTCTACCCTGCCGACGTGACGACCTTCGCCGACCTGCTCGCACGGCGCATCGGGGACGACCCGGGCCGTCCCCTGGTCACCTTCTACGACCTCGCCTCCGGTGACGGAGCGGGCGAGCGGGTCGAGCTCTCCGTGACGACGTACGCCAACTGGGTGGCCAAGACCGCCTCGCTGCTGGCCGAGGAGCACGACCTCGAGCGTGGGCAGAGGCTGCACGTCGACCTGCCGACCCACTGGCTGGGACCGGTCTTCCTGGGTGCGGCATGGCTCCTCGGGCTCGTCGTCACCGTGCGGGACGAGCCGGACGCCGTCGTCACCGGACCAGCGGGCGTGGAGCGGTGGGCGCCGTACGCCGCCCACATCCCGGTCCTGGCCTGCTCGCTGCTGCCGATGGGCGTGCGGTTCGCCGAGCCGCTGCCCGCCGGCGTTCACGACGTCGGTGTCGAGGTGTGGTCGCAGCCCGACGCTTTCACCCCGTGGGACCCGCCGACCGGGGCCGACCTCGCGACCGAAGGACGTGACCGGCGGGGCCACCCAGGACGAGCTGTGGAGCCTGGCCGCCGCCGGCTCCTCTCTTGCCGACGGCGGCCGACTCCTTGCAGTGGCGAACCCGGCTTCCCCTTCCGGTCTCGCCTCCTTCGTCGAGCCGCTCGCGAAGAACGGCTCCGTGGTCCTGGTCTCGGCCCCCGAGGGCCCGCTCGATGTCTCCCGTCTCGAAGCGCTGGCGGCCAGCGAGCACTGCACCGACCGCTTCCTCGGCCTCGACTAGCTTTCTGGACTAGCCGGCCAGGTCGTACCCCTTGAAGCCCTGACCGAGGAACACCCGGGGCGCGAACCCGGTGGCGGTCCCCGGCAGCAGCCAGAGCAAGCCGGACTTCTTCTCGCGCACCACCACGCCGGCGTGGCCGTTGACGCCCATGTCGCCGACGCCCACCATCCAGTCGTACTTCTTCACGTTGATCTTCAGGGCGCGGGCACCGATGAAGCCGCCGGGGCCGTTGCCGGGGTACAGCGCGACCTTCGTACCCTTGCGGAACAGGCTGTCGGGAGCGCCGTCGGCGTCCCAGCGACCGACGGGCACCTGGGCTCCGGCCTTGATGGAGCGGAAGGCGGCGTACGGCGCCCGCAGCCCGCCGATGCCCATGCCCGGGTAGATCATCATCGGGCCGCCGGCCGGCTGGCCGGTCAGGTCGGGCCAGCCGTCGCCGGTCATGTCGCCGACGGCCGCGAGCAGCTTGACGTCCCGGAAGCCCCGGGCGAGCCGCGAGGGTGCCGCGAAGTGACCCTGCCCGTCGCCGCGGTAGAGCAGGAGGCGGTCGGAGTTCTTGTTGCGCACGATCATGTCGGCAGCCCCGTCGCGGTCCCAGTCGCCCGCGCTCAGCAGGAGGCCGGCCCTCGGGAGGACCAGCCCGCTCGCGACGGGGGTCGCCGTCTCGTAGGTGCCGGAGTTGCGGAACAGCACCACGGTGTCGCCGCTGCGCGCGAGCAGGTCGGGCGCGGCGGCGCCGAACGCCGAGGCGCCGGCCTGCAGGCCGGTGAGGCCGCCGAGGCCGGGTACCGGCCCGAGGGCGTGGCCGAAGCGGCCGTTGCCGCGGTTGGGCTTGACGTACGCCTCGCTCGAGCCCGCCGACCGGACCAGCAGGTCGACCCGGCCGTCGCCGTTGAAGTCGCCGTGCCCGGTGATGGTGTCGTAGCCCTTCCAGCGTCCGCGGATGCGCACCGGCTCGCCGAAGCCGACACCGGCGACGCCCGGCACGAGGTAGAAGGCGCCTTCGGTGCCGCGGGCGACGATGTCGGGCCGGCCGTCACCGTCGACGTCGCCGGGGCCGTCGACCAGGTCGTACCGGCCCCAGCTGTCGCCGAGCTGCTTGACCGTGAACCCCGCCTGGCCGTTGCCCAGGTAGGCGTCGAGCCGGCCGGTGGCGGGGTCACGGGCGACGAGGTCCGCGTGCCCGTCGCCGTCGAGGTCGCCGGCGACCGTGATCAGGTCGTGGCCGGCGAGGCTGCCGAAGGTGGTGACCGGCTGGCCGAAGCCGCCGTTGCCGTCGCCCGGCCGCACCTCGGTCGTCCCGTCGGCCGCGACGCGCGACAGCAGATCGGCCGTGCCGTCACCGGTCACGTCCGGCACGAGCATCACCACGTCGTACGCCGACCAGCCGCCGCCCAAGGACGCGGGCGCGCCGAAGCGGGTCATGCCGTTGGTGGGCAGGACGTAGACCTGCTTGTCCGACGCCTTCCGCATCAGGAGGTCGGGGAACGCCGAGCCGGCCAGGCTCGACTCGAGCTCGCGGCCCGTCCAACCCTGCTGGGCAGCGGCGGCGTACTGCCGGATCAGCGGGATCTGCGCGTAGAGGTACTTGCCCGGACAGGCCGTCGAGGCGGCGTCGCGGTGACCGTTGATCGCCTCGAAGTACTTGCTGCCGACCCACTGCTGCGGCGAGGCGGCGTCCACGCCGTGGAGGCTGAGCTTCCAGGCGAACAGCACGCCGTACGCCTGGAGCAGCGCCGCGCTCGGCCTGGCGGTCTCGTAGTTGCCGATCGCCGACATGGCGAAGGAGTTCTCGTTGTAGTTCAGCGTGTGCGCGCCGACCACGGGGCGGTCCACGCCGCCGTACCGGCCCTCCCAGATGCGCCCGAACTTGTCGACCAGGAAGTTGTAGCCGATGTCGCTCCAGCCGCGGCTCTGCGTGTGGTAGGCGTAGATGCTGCGCAGGATGCCCGGCACCTCGTCGGGGGTGTAGTCGTTGGCGTTGACCGTGTGGTGCACGAAGCCGGCGTGCACCTCGTAGTAGTGCAGCGATCCCTTGTCGCGCATGTTCTCGTTGGCGCCCCACTGCGCGCGGGAGTAGATGACGGGCTGCGGGGTGTACGTCGCCGCGGCCAGCCCGAGCTCGCCTTGGGAGGCCTCGCCTTCCGCGGTCTCCAGGGCGGTCTGGTCGTACGCCGAATGCGAGCCGTCGTTGCCATCCATCGTGCTGGTGTCGATGGCGGCCCGCTCCTGAACCGAGTGCTTCGGCTTGCCAGGGGCGATCACCGCGAGCTTCATGTCGTCGGGCAGCCCGGCCTTGGCGTCGGCGCGGACCTGAACGTCGTCGACGCGGCCGACCAGCAGCGGGTCGGTGCCCGGACGGGCGTGCCGGCCTTCCGCGCTCCCTGGATCCGGGCCGTGGTCGTCGTGGTACTCCAGGTCGGTCCAGTCAGACCAGGCGTCGCCCGTGCGGGTGCGGACCTCGAACGACAGGTCCGTGTCGGGGATCGCCTCGCCGTGGGCCCAGGTGACACCGACGGCGCCGTAGCCGACGACCTGCTGCGGGACGCTGGTCAGCCGAGCGCCCCCGCCGGGAGTGGCCGCCACCCGGGCCTGGGTGGTGGGCACGATCCGGCCGAGCGGGGCGCCTGACCGGCCGGCGTACCTGCCGGACGCCGGCTGGGTCAGCGAGATCTCGTGCAGCTCGGCCGAGACCGGACCGGTCGGCACCTTGCTGGACTTCAGCGCCTCCTCGCCGTACGCCGACATCAGCGCGCCTGCCGCCTCCGGCGACGGCTCGCTCACGACGTCCAGGCTCACCACACTGACGGCCGGGGTGAGGGCCGCGCACACGACCGCGAGCGCCAGCAGCTGCTGGCACGCAGTCACGAAACGCGCCCGGAACCGAGGCTCGGGCAGGGTGGGACGAGAAGGCATGAGGGGCTGCTCCAGTGCGAGGGGAAGAGTCACACGAGGAGCAACTGTCACACGAGTCACAGAGGCGCTGAAAGGGTTTCTGAGTAACTACAAACCTGTAATTTCCAGTCGACACGCCGTACGACCTGGGATTTGTCAAAACCCACGGCCTCGTGTGTCGAGCGTGTCGAGACCCGCAAACACTCGCCGGGTCTCGACACCGCCTCGCCTAGCGGCTCGGCGGGCTCGACCACCGATCACCTCGCCCGAGCCACTCGCTCGGTCGAGCCGGGCGAGGTCTCGACACAGCCGCTCGTTCCTCGCAGCGGCTCGCACCACCACAAGCGCCCGTGTCGAGACCCCGCAACCCTCGCCAGGTCTCGACACCGCCTCGCCTAGCGGCTCGGCGGGCTCGACCACCGATCACCTCGCCCGAGCCACTCGCTGGTCGAGCCGGGCGAGCGCCAGCGAGCCCGTGTCGAGACCCGCTATCCACAGGTAACAGCCTGCGAGCGGCGAACAACCGCTCGTTACGCGACGCTCACGTCATGGCGTGGATGTACATCTTGAAGTGCTCGGACGGCTCGCTGTACGTCGGCAGCACCACCGAGCTAGAGATCCGGATCTATCAACACCAGACGGGCGACGGCTCGGCCTACACGGCCAAGCGCCTACCTGTGGAGCTGGTGTACGCCGAGGAGCACGAACACATCGGAGCGGCGTTCGCTCGCGAGAAGCAGGTGCAGAACTGGAGCCGGCCCAAGAGGCTGGCCCTGATCGAGCAACGGTGGGACGACTTGCACGAGCTGGCGCGTAGACGAGGAAAGCGGCCTTCCTGACGGTCAACGAGGTCTCGACACCGCCTCGCCTAGCGGCTCGGCGGGCTCGACCACCGATCGCGTCGCCCCTCGAGCCATTCGCTGGTCGAGCCGGGCGAGCGCCAGCGAGCCCGTGTCGAGACCCCACAACCCTCGCCGGGTCTCGACACCGCCTCGCCTAGCGGCTCGGCGGGCTCGACCACCGACAGGAGTCGTTCCTAGCGGCTCGGCGGGCTCGACCACCGATAGGAGTCGTTCCCAACGGCTCGGCGGGCTCCACCACCGATCGAACACGTTCCTCGCGGCGGGCTCGACCACCGAGCGTGTCGTCAGACCTCGGAGCCGAGCTCCTCGTCGGTGCCTTCGGTCTCGTCGTCGTAGCCGACGTAGGTGATGCCCTCCTCGACGTCGCCGTCGAAGCCGAGGACGCCCTTCTCGAGGACCAGGACTCGGTCGCAGATCTTGCGGACCGAGCCGGCGGCGTGGCTGACGTAGAAGATGGTGACGCCGCTCTCGCGGATCTCCTTGAGCTTCTTCATGCACTTGACCTTGAAGGGCTTGTCGCCCACGGACAGGGCCTCGTCGGCCAGGAAGATGTCGGCGTCGACGTGGATCGCGATGGCGAAGCCGAGACGGGCATACATGCCGGAGGAGTAGTAGCCCACGGGCGAGTCGAGGAAGTCGCCGAGCTCGGCGAAGTCGGTGATCGCCTCGAACTTGCGGTGCGTCTCGGCCTCGCCCATGCCGAGGATCGCGGCATTGAGGAAGATGTTCTCCCGACCCGTCAGCTGCGGGTGGAAGCCCGCGCCCGTGGCGATCAGTCCGGAGATCCGTCCGCGCGTCCTGACCGAACCCGCATCGGGCGACATCACGCCCTGGACGAGCTTGAGCAGCGTGCTCTTGCCGGAGCCGTTGAGGCCCATCAGGCCGATGGACTCGCCCTGCTGGACGCGGAACGACACGTCGTCGATCGCCATGAAGGAGTTGGTGACGGGCTGGCGGCGCGCCATCGCCACCGTCACCTGCTTGAGGGTGCGGTGGTACTGCTTGGTGAACTTCTTCGAGACGTGCTCGACGATGATCGAGTCGCTCATTACAGCCTTTCGGGCATCTTGTTCTCGAACCGCGAGAAGATCCGCTGCGCGATCACGAGAAGGACGAAGGCGACCGCCAGCGCGACGAGGCCGCGGGTGAAGAGGTGGTCGGGCATGGCGGCGACCGCCGTCGCGCCAGGATCCGTCACGGGCGTCGCCACGGCTGCCGGGTCACTGGTGGTGGGGACCCAGAAGCACCGCTGCACGAGCAACACGGCGTCCGCGATGGGGTTGGCCAGGTAGAGATCCGTGTGCCCGCGGAAGCGGGTGGCGACGATCGAGTAGGGGTACATCATCGGCACGCCGAACCGGATGAAGTTGTTGACCACCGCCACGATGTTCCCGGTGTCGCGGAGGAACACCTGGCTGACGCTCAGCCCCACGGCGAGGGCGAGCGCGAACACGATGATGATGGCGTAGCCCAAGACTCCGGCCGCCAGGGCCGTCAGGTCGGGCGCCCACCCGACGAAGAACAGGGAGATGCCGAGGATCACGAACTCGGGCCACAGGTGGTAGATCGACACCAGCAGCGAGGCGAAGGGGAACATCTCCCGCGGCATCGCGCTCTTCTGCAGCAGCGCGGAGTTGCGCACGATCGAGCGCGTGCCGGCCGCCACCGTCTCGGTGAAGAGGCCGACGACCATGATCGAGCAGAACACGTGGACGGCGAAGTGCTCGATCTCGCCGCCACGGCCCATGAGGAGCGTGAAGATGAAGATGTACATCAGGAACTGGGTCAACGGCGTGATGTAGGACCACAGCATCCCGAGGAACGACCCGGTGTAGCGCGCGGTCACCTCGCGCTTGACCAGCAGCTTCAGCAGGTAGCGGTGGTTGAGGATGCCGCGGATGCCGCCGGTGGGCGCGGGAGAGGCCAGGGGTACGCCGGCCAGTGCGGCGGCGCGGCTCTCGGCGTCGTGCGGACGTGCGGGCTCGAGCAGGTCAGTCACCGGGAACCTCCTCGGTCCCATCGCTGGGCACGATCCACGGCGCGAACGTCTTCTCCCACGTGTCGGGCGAGGTGATGTCGCCCAGCGCGGCGCGGTACTCCTCCGCCAGCCGCGGCCACTCGCGGCGCAGCTGTGCGTGGATCGCGAACGTCTTCTTCAACAGCTCGCGGTAGTGCTGCGGGTCGCGCTGGTAGAGCGCGGCCGAGGCGCCGTCGTTCATCGAGACGATCGCGGAGTCGTAGCCCGCGAGGCGGTACCACCGGGCGTCCATGGCGGTGAGCTCGGCCTCGGGGTGCTCCTTCGACAGCTCACGCACGGGTCGCAGCTGCCGGATCGGTGCGAAGCCGGCGGTCAGCAGCTGCGAGAGGCGGCCGGGGATCTCGGTGCCCGGCCCCTTCCCCTTCCGCGGCGGCTTGGTGCGGCGGACGGGCGGGAACGAGTCGGGGTCGGCGTGCAGCTGGGCATCGGTGAACTGCTTGCGGAACGCGTTGACCTCACCGAGCTTGCTCGGCAGCTGCTCGTGGAGACCGTCAGGACCTGCCAGCACGTCGAGCAGCGCCTGATGGCGGATCTCCACGGTGGAGTACTGCAGGGAGACGAGGTGCTTGATCTGGTGGTTGAGGCTCTCGCGCACCAGCCGTCCGCCGTTGGGGTACGGCGAGTGGAGCAGCGCCGCGATCAGCCGGTTGCGGTGGTGGAAGTACGCCTGCCAGTCGACGCCGTCGTTCTTGTCCGTCCACGGCACGTGCCAGACGGCAGCACCGGGGAACGTGACGGTCGGGAAGCCGTGCTGCTTGGCGCGCAGGCCGAACTCCAGGTCGTCCCACTTGATGAAGATGGGCAGCGACAGGCCGATCTGCTCGAGCACCGTGCGCGGGATCAGGCACATGAACCAGCCGTTGAAGTCGACGTCGACCCGCTTGTGCAGCCAGCGCGCCGAACGGATGTTGCGGGCCGCGAGGTCCCAGTCGCTGTAGCCGTCGAGCGGCGTCTGCCACCAGAACCGCCACGGCTGCACGATCTCACCGAAGCTGTGCAGGACCGAGCGCGAGAACAGCGAGAACATGTGGCCACCGACGATGGTCGGGCGGCGGGCCAGGTCGCCGAACGTGATCGCGCGGACGATGCTCTCGGGCTCGCACACGACGTCGTCGTCCATCATCATCGCGTAGGTCGCCGTGCCCTTGCGGACCGACTCGAGCTGGCCGCGGGCGTAGCCGCCCGAGCCGCCGAGGTTGCCCTGCTCGTTGATGACCAGGAGGTCCCCGAGCGCCTTCTCGGCGGCGGGGAACAGCTCGTGGTCGGCGACCTTCTGGGTGCCCTGCTCGGAGACGAACACCGTGTCGAGGTAGGGCCGCAGCACCTCGTCCTCGCCGACCTGCGTGAGCAGCTTGGCGCAGAAGTCCGGCTTGTTGACCGTCGTGATGACGATGTCGACGGTGCCGTGCTCCTGGCGGTCGATGGGCACCTCGGCGGTCCACTCAGCGGACTCGACCAGGGCGTCGGAGTCGCCGGCCACGACGTCGTACCAGTACCAGCCACCGTCGACGAACGGCGTCAGGGTGAGGTCGAAGACGAACGTCTCGCGGTCACCTTCGACGGTCGCTGCGTCCACCCGCTGCGAGCGCCCGTTGGCCATCGACTTGTAGATCGTGACGCTGGCACCCACCCCGGCCACCGCGATCGTGAGGCGCACCTCGCTGACGACCGACCAGCGCCGCCAGTACGACGCCGGGAAGCCGTTGAAGTAGGTGCCGAAGGAGATCTTGCTGCCCTGGCGGACCCGGAAGGCCGTCCGCGACTCGATCTGGTCGGGGTGCACCGCGCGGCCCGTCGAGGTGGACTGGCGGATGGCTGCGTTGTTGAGGTCCTTGGCCGCGCGGTTGCCGCCGATGTCGTAGCGGTCCGCGTCGAGCTTGGGCTCCTCGGGGTCGACGTACAGCGCGAACACGTCGGTGTCGCGGTCGATCGGCAGGATCTGGCGCTGGAGCAGGCGACGTACGCTCGGCGCCGCCTGGTCCACGGTCTCGGCGGTGGTACTCGTCATTCGTCGACCCCTCCGGAGGTCAGCGTCTCGCCGGCGGCGAAGTGCGGCCTCAGCTTGTTCTCGTACATCGAGAGCGCCGACCCGATGGCCATGTGCATGTCGAGGTACTTGTAGGTGCCGAGCCGGCCGCCGAACAGCACCATCGGCTCCCGCTTGGCCAGCTCGCGGTACTTCAGCAGCTTCTCGCGGTCCTCGGCGGTGTTGATCGGGTAGTACGGCTCGTCGCCCTCCTCGGCGAAGCGGCTGTACTCGTGCACGATCACCGACTTGCCGGGCAGGTAGGTCTTCACCCGCTCGGGGTGGAAGTGCTTGAACTCCAGGATCCGGGTGTACGGCACGTCCTCGTCGTTGGCGTTCACGACCGAGGTGCCTTGGAAGTCGTCGACGTCGACGACGCTCTGCTCGAGGTCGACGGTGCGCCAGGAGAGCCGGCCCTCGGAGTGGTCGAAGTACTCGTCGACGGGACCCGTGTAGACGATCGGGACCTTGCCGGTGAACTCGTCGCGCAGGCCGTTCGTGGGGTCGAGGAAGTCGGTCTCGACCCGCACCTCGATGTTCGCGTGGTCGGCCATCCTGGTCAGCCACGCGGTGTAGCCGTCGGTGGGCAGACCCTCGTAGGCGTCGTTGAAGTAGCGGTTGTCGTAGTTGTAGCGGACCGGGAGCCGGGTGATGATGTCCGGGCTCAGCTCGGTGGGGTCGGTCTGCCACTGCTTGGCGGTGTAGCCCTTGACGAACGCCTCGTAGAGCGGCCGGCCGATCAGGCTGATCGCCTTCTCCTCGAGGTTCTGCGCGCTCTCGCTGTCGATCTCGCTGGACTGCTCGGCGATCAGGTCGCGCGCCTCCTCGGGCGTGTGCGCCTTGCCGAAGAACTGGTTGATCAGCCCGAGGTTCATCGGCAGGGAGTAGATCTGCCCCTGGTACTTGCCGAAGACCCGGTGCTGGTAGCCGGTGAAGGTGGTGAACCGGTTGACGTACTCCCAGACCTTCTCGTTGGAGGTGTGGAACAGGTGCGCGCCGTACTTGTGCACCTCGATCCCGGTCGTCGGCTCCTTCTCGGAGTACGCGTTCCCGCCCAGGTGGTGGCGTCGCTCGACGACCAGAACCTTCAGCCCCAGCTCGGTCGCGCAGCGCTCGGCGATGGTCAGGCCGAAGAACCCGCTGCCGACGACGACAAGATCGGGCAGGCTCTGGTCGGACACGAAGAATTCCCCTGGTAATTCGCTAGGCGATGAATAACGGCCGGATAACCCTGCCGAGTCTAGCGACGGGTCGGTGCCCCGCCCGATTCCGCGCCGCGGCCTCGGGCGCCCTTCTGCATGGCTCGCGCGCCGCGAATGGCACGGATCACATTGCCGGCCTCGGCCCGGCCACCGCGCAACGGACTGAGGGCCACCACGCCGGCCGTGATGGCGTACGGCTTGGCCCGCACCAGCGCGTTCTCGCCGTGCCGGAAGTGCACCACGAAGAGGTTGCGGTACATGTAGAAGCCCTTCCACGTATCCAGCGCGAGCTCCTGCGAGAAGGCCAGCTGCCGGACCAGCACGGCGTCGCGCACGGCCCAGATCCGGTGGCCCGCCTTGCGGGCGCGCAGGGCGAAGTCGGCGTCGTCGTAGAAGATGAAGAACTCCGGGTCGGGCAGCCCGACCGCGGTCACCACCTCGCGGCGGACCAGGAAGCCCTCGAACGCCACCACCTGGATCTCGACGAGGGGTGGCATCGCGACGCGGGAGGCGTACGACGTCTCGACGCTGGCCGTCTTGGGCCGCAGTGAGAGCGGATTGCGTAGGTCGAACCGGACCGCCGACTTCTCGACCAGCTGCCCGTCGAGGTCCTCCCGGACGCACATCAGACAGCTCTCGTCGACCGCCATCAGGGTGGCCAAGCAGTCCGGCGCCGGAAGCACGTCGTCATCCATCAGCCAGATGCGGTCCCAGCCCCCGGCGTACGCCGTCTCCATCCCGATCCGGAAACCGCCGGCGCCGCCGACGTTCTCCTCGCTGCGGATCACCTGGAGCGGCAGGTCCCCGCGGTCGAGCACCTGCTGCGTGTGGTCCCCGCTGGCGTTGTCGACCACGATCACGGTGTCGGGGGCGTACGTCTGGGCGACGAGCCCGTCGAGCATCCGCGCCAGCAGGTCGGCCCGGTTGTGGGTGACCACGACGACGGCGACCGTTTCCCGGGTCTCGACACGCCGCTCGTCCCTCGCGGCGGCTCGACCAGCGATCGGATCCTCAGCCACCGAGATACCTCCGGTGGCCGGTGAAGTCGCCGCGCAGGCCGGCGTACATCGCGCGGGCGCTCAGCAGCAGCCGCCCGGGGCTCGGCCGCGTGAACGTGTAGAACCAGCCGGTCTTGGCGACGAACGCGAGGGCGGCCGCCCAGCCGCGGTAGTCGCGGAGGTTGACCAGGTTGTTGCGGGCCATGCAGTAGTGCTTGAGGTCGCTGGGGCTGTGGTTGTACGTCGTCCGGCCGAACGCCATGGGCGTGCCGAGGTCGTCGGTGGCCGGGTGCAGGAACCGCGCGGCGACGACGGTGGCGGTGCGGGCGCCGGCCTTGCGGGCGCGCCAGAGGTACTCGACGTCGTCGCCCCAGATGAAGAACTCCTCGCGCGGCGTTCCGATCCGCGTCACCAGGTCGCGGGTGACGAGCACCCCGTTGAAGGGGATCACCACGTCGGGGATCACGCCGTCGCGGGCGGCCAGCTCGACCTCGGCCATCCGGTGGACCACGGCGGTGCGGCCCGGGAGGCGGATCGGGAAGCACAGCCGGGCGGGGTCCTGCTCGGCCAGCACAGCAGGGCCCCAGAAGTCGTAGCCGTCGTGGTCGAGCAGCACCTTGAGGCAGTCGGGCTCCGGCACGCCGTCGTCGTCCATCAGCCACGCCAGGTCGGCACCCGAGGCGATGGCCTCCTCGAGTCCGGCGTGGAAGCCGCCGGCGCCGCCGCGGTTGTCGTGCAGGGTGAGGGCACGAACCTGCGGTGGTCTCGTGGCGGGACCTCGTCCCTCCTCGACGAGCGTGTCGAGCCACTCGCGGGTGCCGTCGGTGGAGGCGTTGTCGACGACGAGGACCTCGGCAAGCTCCGGTGTCTCGAGCAGCCGAGCGACCAGGCGCCGCAGCAACGAGAGCCGGTTGAAGGTGACCACGACCGCGACGATGCGGGGCTCGTGGGGGACGTCGGTCACGGGGGCCAGTGTGTCAGGGCCGGGTCGAGGGCCCGGGGGTGCGGGAGGTCCCATGCCGGCGTGCGGCTTTCCGCACGGTGCCTTCGGACAACCGAGCGGCGGACCCCCGGAAGCGTGCGGCCGGCGCGATGTCCGGTGACATCGGGAGTTCCTAGCGTCGAGGCATGACAACCACAGACCCGAACCGGGCGCACCACCAGACCCTGGCCACCACCACCGAAAGGTCCACCATGTCCCACGTTCTCTTCCGCGTCGGCCACTTCGCCGGCCGCCACCCCTGGCGCGTCATCGGCGCCTGGCTGGTCATCGCCGCGGCGATCTTCATGTTCAACTCGACCCAGGGCGGTCAGTACGACGAGAGCTTCAGCCTTCCGGGCTCGGAGTCACAGCGTGCGGCCGACGCCATCCAAGACCGCTTCCCGCAGCAGACCCTGTACTCCTCGAACGTCATCTTCCACTCGGAGGACGGACTCACCGACCCGACCACCAAGGCCGCGGTCGAGCAGGCCGTCGAGAAGCTGGCCGCCAACCCGCACGTCATCGCCGTGAGTAGCCCCTACGAGGCTCGTGGACCCACCGTCAGCGCCGACGGCCAGACCGCGTTCGCGACGGTCGGCTTCGATGTCGAGAAGGTCGGCATCGAGGAGTTCGACGCCGCCGAGAAGGCCGTCCAGGACCTCCGCGACGCGGGCATCCAGGTCGAGTACGACGGTGGCCTCGGCTACGCCAACACGGCGGCCGGCGGCAACAGCGAGCTGATCGGCATCCTGATGGCGATCGTCATCCTGGCCATCGCCTTCGGCTCGCTCGTCGCGATGAGCATGCCCATCGTGACCGCGCTGATCGCCATCGTGGTCGGCAGCAGCGCCATCGGCATCATGTCCGGCTTCCTGGCGGTCCCGGAGATCACCGGCATCGTCGCGATGATGCTCGGGCTCGGAGTCGGCATCGACTACGCCCTGTTCATCCTGGCCCGGCACCGTCAGAACCTGGAGGCCGGCCAGTCGGTACCCGTCGCCATCGGCCGCGCCAACGCGACCGCCGGCCTGTCGGTGCTCTTCGCCGGCGTCACCGTGATCGTCGCGATCCTCGGCCTGAAGGTGTCCGGCATCCCGATGATGGAGATGATGGGCTACGGCTCGGCGATCATGGTCGCCGTCATCATGCTGGCCTCGGTCACGCTGCTGCCCGCGATGCTCGGCGTCGTCAAGCACCGCGTGAACAGCGCCCGGATCCCGTTCGTCAAGCAGAAGCCCGCGTACAACCCGGACTCCGCCTCGGCGCGGTGGGCCGCACGTGTGGTCGCCAAGCCCGCTCGGTACGGCGGCCTGGCAGCGGTGCTCCTCGGAGTGCTGGCCATCCCGGTCTTCTCCATGCACCTGGGCTTCGCCGACGCCGGCAACGACGGGCCGGACACCACGACCCGCAAGGCCTACGACCTGATGGCCGAGGGCTACGGTCCCGGCACCAACGGTCCCCTGCAGGTGGTGCTCGACACCGACGGCGCCCCGATCCCGGGTGCCGTGCTCGACACGCTCACGCACGACCTGGCCAACCAGGCCGGCGTGGCATCGGTCGGCGCACCGGTCACCAACGAGACCGGCGACCTGGCGATCATCGTGGTCACCCCGACCACGTCTCCCCAGGACGCCCGCACCGGCGAGCTGCTCGAGCACCTGCGCGAGGACACCGTCCCCGCGGCGGTGGGCAACGCCGATGTCGAGGCATCGATCACCGGCTCGACTGCCTTGACCGACGACGTCTCGTCGCGGTTGCAGCAGCGCATGCCGTGGTTCCTCGGATCCGTGATCGGGCTGTCCTTCCTGGTGCTGATGATCGTGTTCCGCTCCGTGCTGGTCCCGTTGAAGGCAGCGGCCCTCAACGTGCTCGGTGTGGGCGCGGCGTACGGCGTCGTCGTCGCGGTCTTCCAGTGGGGCTGGGGCGCGAGCCTGATCGGTGTCCACGAGAACGTGCCGATCATGCCGCTGGCCCCGATGCTGATGTTCGCGATCCTGTTCGGCCTCTCGATGGACTACGAGGTGTTCTTGATGAGCAGGGTCCGTGAGCAGTACCGCAAGCACTTCGACCCGCGGCGTGCCGTGGTCGAGGGCGTCGGTTCGACGGCGCGGGTCATCACCAGCGCCGCGGTCATCATGATCAGCGTGTTCGCGTCGTTCATCCTGGACGTCGACGTCACGACCAAGATGTTCGGCATCGGCCTCGCGGTCGCCGTCCTCCTGGACGTCACGCTGGTCCGGATGGTGCTGGTCCCGGCGGCGATGAGCCTCCTGGGACACCGCGCCTGGTGGCTGCCGGCCTGGCTCGAGCGTCGCCTGCCGACGATCGACATCGAGGGCGGTTCGCACGACGGGGAGGACGCAGCTGTCCAGCCCGTCGCCACCGAGCCCGAGCCCGAGCGCGAGCCCGTGCTCGTCTGATCCGACAGCACCCATCACCGCGATGCGGCCGGTCCTTCGGGGCCGGCCGCTTCGTCGTTCGCTGGGGGCTAGGGTCCTGGCATGGCGTTGCGAGTCGTGCTCGCGGACGACAACTACCTGGTCAGGGAGGGCATTGCCGCCCTCCTGGCCGAGGTCGAGGAGATCGAGCTCGTCGACAGCGTCGCCGACCCCCAGTCGCTGCTCACGTCGGTGCGCGAGCACCAGCCGGACGCCGTGCTCACCGACATCCGGATGCCTCCGACGCACACGACCGAGGGCATCGACGCCGCGAAGCAGATCCGGCTGGAGCACCCGTCGATCGGCGTGGTGGTGCTGTCGCAGTACGTCGAGGAGGACTACGCCCTGGCCCTGCTCGCCGACGGCGTTGCCGGGCTCGGCTACCTGTTGAAGGAGCGGGTCTCGGACATCGACGAGCTCGTCCGGGCCCTCGGTGAGGTCGCCCGCGGCGGTTCCGCCCTCGACCCGAAGGTCGTCGAAGGCCTGATGATGCGCAAGTCGGCCGAGTCGAGCTCCCCGCTGCGGGGGCTCACCGACAAGGAGCGCACCGTCCTGGAGCAGATGGCGACCGGGCGCACCAACGCGAGCATCGCGCAGACGCTCTACATGAGCGAGCGTTCGGTCGAGAAGCACATCAGTGCGGTCTTCCTGAAGCTGGGACTGGACGACGAGGGTGAGACCAACCGGCGCGTGATGGCGGTCATCACCTTCGTCGAGGCAACACGCTGACCGGCTCGCGCGGTCGATGGGTCGTCCCGAGCGTCCTCGCCGGAACGTTCCTCGCGGTCGCGGGCGTCTACGTGGTCGTGGTGCTGGGCGGCGGGGTCCTGATCGGGCACACCGAGTCGCCCCAGGTCGGGCTGTCGGTCCTCGCGACCGCCGTCGTGGCGCTGGGCTTCGAGCCGTTCCGGTGGCGTCTCGAGGCCGCCGTACGGCGCTGGCTGGACGCGGACCGGCCGGCGCCGTACGACGTGCTGAGCCGCTTCTCCGAGACGGTCACCGGGACCGCCGACCAGGCGGTCGGCCTGCCCGAGCGGATGTCGCGACTGCTCGCCGAGGGCACCGGGGCGGCGTGGGCGCAGGTCTGGCTGATGGTCGCCGACGAGCCCGAGCTGGCTGCCACCTGGCCGCCGGAGAGAGGTTCCAGCGCCTACGGGCTCGACGTCGACCAGCCTGGGGTGCGAGCGCTGGACGTCACGCTCGGCGGCTCCCGACTCGGCGTGCTGCGCCTGAGGGAGCGCGACGACCGGCCGCTGTCACCGGTCGAGGAACGCCTGTTCGCGGACCTCGCGGGCCAGGCCGGCCTGGTGCTGCGCGGCGTCGGCCTCCGTGGCGACCTCGCCCGCCGCGCGGAGGACCTGGCCGCACTGGCCCAGGACCTGCAGGAGTCGCGACAGCGCGTCGTCGATGCTCACGACTCCGAACGTCGCCGCCTCGAGCGGGACATCCACGACGGCGCCCAGCAGCACCTGGTCGCGCTCGTGGTCAACCTCCGCCTCGCCCAGACCCTGTCCGAACGCGCCCCCGACCGCGCCGCTGCCGTGCTCGCCGAGCAGGAGCAGGCCGTCGACAACGCGATCACGACCCTCGTCGAGCTGTCCCGCGGGATCTACCCGATGGTGCTGGCCGAGCAGGGCGTGGCGGCCGCGCTGACCGCGCTGGTGAGCACCAGCGCCGTCCCGGTTTCGGTGCGAGACCGTGGGCTCGGCCGGCTCCCCGAGGACCTCGAAGCAGCGGTGTACTTCTGCGCTGCCGAGGCGGTGCAGAACGCCGTCAAGCATGCCGACGCCGCCCGGATCGAGGTCGAGCTCGACCGCGTCGACCAGCGGCTCACGCTGCTGGTGCGCGACGACGGACACGGCTTCGACGGAGCGGCGGTGCTGGCGGCCGGCGGGCTCGGGACCATCCGCGACCGGGTCGACTCCATGGGCGGCGACCTCGCCGTCCGGACGAACGCGACCGGAGGCACCGACGTGGTGGTCTCGGTTCCCGACGCCAACGAGGCGGGCTGACGTGCGCGCCCACCGGATCGCCTGGGTCGCCGTCGGCATCAGTGTGATCTTGGCCGTCATCGACACCGCGCTCGTCGTGGCGTCGTACCCGCCGCTCTCGGTGAAGTCGACCGGCATCCACGGCTGGCCGCTGGTGAACGTCGCGGGCCTGGGGAGTGTGGCGCTCGGCGCCCTGATCCTGGGCGCCCATCCGCGGCACCCGATCGGCTGGATCCTCACCCTGATCGGGCTCACCACCAGCATCTCCCTGGCCACGGAGTCCTACTCGATCTGGGTGCTGCAGTACGACGGCCAGGGCTCGTCCGCGCAGGCGCACCTGGCCGGCTGGATCGCCGCGGCCCTGGGCGGTCCTTTCGCGCTGGCGTGCCTCACCGGGGCCTTCCTCCTGGTCCCCACCGGGCAGCACCTCTCACCGGCCTGGCGCTGGGCCACTCGCGCCACCTGGGTGGCGTGGGGGGGCTACGTGCTGGGGCTCGTCCTGGCCGGCACGAACGGCATCAACCGGAACGGCGACCCGATCGACGCCGATCCCCTTGCCCGGGGCCTGCTCGGCGGTGGCGTCCTCGTGATCACACTGATGCTCCTGGTCAGCGTCGTCGCCATGGTGAGACGCCTCCGCGCGGCCACCGGCCCGACCCGGCAGCAGCTGCGGGTCGTCGCGCTCGGCGCCGCCTGCGTCGGCCTGGCACTGATCACCCTGATCATCGGGCAGGGCTTCAACGGCGGCCGGCAGACGTGGTGGTCGAGCGTGCCGCTGTACGTGTCGTACGTGCTGCTGGTCGGGTGTATCGGCGTGGCGGTGCTGCGGTACCGCCTCTACGAGGTCGAGGTCATCGTGAGCCGGGCCGTGGTGCTGGCGATCGCCACGGCGTTCGTGGCGATCGGGTACGTCGGCATGGTCGTGGCTCTCGGCCGGACCGTGGAGAACAGGACGGGCGGTGGGTTCTGGCTGTCCTTGCTGGCCACCGTGGTCGTGGCGTTGGCGTTCCAGCCGTTGCGGCGCTGGGTGGTCCGCTTCGCGGATCGTCTGGCGTACGGCGACCGGGCCGCGCCCTACGACGCGCTCGCGGACTTCACCCGTCGGATCGGCCGCAGCCCCGCGGCCGAGGAGCTGTTGCCCACGATCGCCGCCGCCGCCGGCGAGGCCGTGCAGGCCGACCGGGTGGTCATCCGGCTCGATGGTGAGGAGGACTCCGGGTTCGCGGCGACCTGGCCGTCGGGCACGGCTCGGTCAGGCCCCGACGAGTCCGACGAGTCCGACGAGGTGGTGCCGATCGAGGACGACAGCGGCCACCTCGGCTCCATCGCGCTCACGATGCCGCCCGGACGCGACATCCGCCCGCTCGAGCGCCGGCTCTTGTCCGACATCGCCGAGCAAGGTGCCCTGGCGCTGCGCAACGTCCGGCTCGAGATCGAGCTCGCGAACCGCGTCCACGAGCTCGACCAGCGCACGCGCAAGCTCACCGCCTCCCGCAACCGGATCCTCGGCGCCGTCGACACCGAAAGGCGACGGCTGGAGGCGTCGATCGCGGCGAAGGTGCTCCCCACGATGCTGCAGCTGCGCGGCGAGGTGTCCCGGGCGACGCCCGGCGGGACAGGCGCCGCGGTCATCGGGGAGTGGGTCGCCCAGGTCACGGCCGCACTCGAGTCATTGCGCGAGCTCACGCGCGGCATCTACCCGACGATCCTGACGCGTTCGGGCCTCGGCCCCGCCCTGGGGTCGTACGCCGCCCGGGTGCAGCGCGCCGACGACGTACGGATCCACCCGGACGTCGCCGCCGCGCGGTTCGCCGAGCGCGTCGAGGCGGCGGCGTACTTCTGCTGCGTGGAAGTGCTCGAGCATCCGGCCGGGACGGTGGCCCTGACCCTCGACGACGAGGGCCGTGAGCTCGTCATCTCGCTGCACGGCGTCACGCTGGACGAGCTCAACCGGCTGGCGATCGTCGATCGCGTCGAGGCGTGCGAGGGCTCGCTCGACACCACTGGCGACGACGAGTCGTCCTTGCGCGTCAGGCTCCCGGCCGCGGTTCCCGTCCCCGGCTGAGGCGTGCGGTCGACCAGACGTCCAGGAGCCGGGCCGGGCTCAGGGCTGCCTTGGAGATGTACGCCGCAGCGCCGCACCCGGCAAGGTCGACGTCGTCCTCGTCGTACGTCGACAGCAGGACCACAACCGGCGGGGTGGCGCTCTCGTTGATCCGGCGCGTTGCCTCGATGCCGTCGATGCCCGGCAGGTTCACGTCCATCAGCACCAGGTCCGGCTCCAGGTCCGCTGCGGCCGTGACCGACTCCTCACCGGAGGCGACCGTCCCCACGACGGCGAACCCGTCGGTCGCATCCACGACTGCCGACATCGCGCGCCGGTACGGATCCTGGTCGTCGACGACCAGGACGCCGACGAGGGCAGGAACGGATGCGGACATGGGTCCATGGTCTCCGCTGCGACGCGCCCGCCCCAAGGGGGTCAACCGCACGATCCGGTGTGCCCGGCCCCCTCAGCCGTGCGGGCCGCCGCTGACGTAGAGCACCTGGCCGGTGACGAAGCCGGCGTCCTCGTCGGCGAAGAAGGCGACGGCCCGCGCGATGTCGTACGGCGTCCCGACCCGCCCCACCGGGACCGTCTGCCGGAGCGCCTCGACGTGCTCCTCGAGCGAGCGGCCGCGCCGTCGCGCGCCGTGTTCGGTCATCCCGGTCACCACGACTCCGGGCCCGACCGCGTTCGCCGTGATCCCCTCGGCAGCCACCTCGTGGGCAAGCGCCTTGGTGAACGCCTCGATGCCGGCCTTCGCGGCCACGTAGTTGGCGCGACCGCCGTGCGCGAGAGCGGAGATGCTGGAGACGTTCACGACCCTCCCCCAGCGCGCGGCGCGCATCGCCGGGAGCACGCCCCGAGTCGTCAGGAACGTGCCCCGCAGGTGCACCGCCACCACGGCGTCCCAGTCCTCTGTGGAGAGGTCGGTCACGTCGCCGTCGCGCGCGAAGCCCGCGTTGTTGACCAGGATCTCCACCTCGCCGAGCTCGTCACGGACCGAGGCGATCGCCTCCCTCACGGCGGCCTCGTCGGCGACGTCGGCAGCGACGGCGAGAGCCTGACCACCGTCACCCGCGATCTGCGCGACCGTCTCCGCGGCCGTGGCCGGATCCCGGTCGAGCACCGCCACGCGGTGTCCGAGCGACGCCAGGTGCCGTGCCGTGCCGCGGCCGATGCCGCTGCCGGCACCGGTGACGAGGGCGGTGCGGGAGGTAGTCGTCATCCCGCGATCCTGTCGCACTCGCCGACCGTGGCCACCGCAGGTGACGCGACTCGAAAGGTCGCTCGCGCCGGTGTCAGCAGGCGGCGCCGAGGTCGTCGGCCTGGTTCGCGGCGTACCCGTTGCTCAGGTTGCCGACCGAGCCGCCCGTGACGACCTGGGGCGGAGTGGGCGTGTCGGCGGTCGTCGGGTCCGGCACGGGCGTGGTGGCGTCGGCGGGAGTGGGCGCCGGCGTCTCGCTGGTGGTGGTCGGGGCGGCCTCGGTGGTCTCCGGCGCGGCAGCGGGCGATCGGCCTTCGGCGCGGTCGATCGCGGTCTCGACCATGGTCCGGATCGTCGGGATGTCCGGGTGCGCCGTGACCACCATCGGTGGCACGAGCGAGACCGTGGAGACCTTCTGGCCGCGGGCCTTCAGGGCCAGGGAGATGAAGCGGTCCACCTCGCTGGCGGGGATGTTGGTGGAGATCATCGCCGACGAGGCGTTCGCGATGGCCTCGAAGTTGGTGACGGCCGTGCGGGGGCTGATCTGGCGCAGCATCGCGCCCATCACGCACTTCTGGCGCGCCATCCGCGAGTAGTCGTCGGAGCCGTCGCGGGCCCGCGAGAACCAGAGCACGTCGTGGCCGTCGAGCTTGCGGGTGCCGGGCTGGATGTACCCGGTGACGTCGCTGCCCAGCCCGCCGACGGGGATCGGCTGGCGCACCTTGAGGGTGACCCCGCCGACGGCGTCCACCAGGTCGCGGAAGCCCTGGAGGTTGACCATCGCCCAGTAGTTGATCTGCAACCCGGTGATGCCCTCGATGGCCATGATCGTGGCGTCCACGCCGGGGTGCTCGGACTTCCCGAACAGGGCCGTGTGGTCCTCGGCCCAGGTGCTCACGCCGTTCAGGTAGCACCCCTCGCAGCCGAAGCCGTTCGGGAACTGCTTGGCCATCACCGAGCCCTTGGCGAACGGGAAGTTCGCCATGTTGCGCGGCAGGCCGACCAGGACGGTGCGGCCGGTCTCCTCGTCGATGCTCGCGATGGTCATCGAGTCGGGCCGCAGGCCCCACCGCCCGGCGCCGGAGTCGCCGCCCAGGAGCAGCACGTTGAACCGGCCGTGATGGGCGTCGCTGACCTCGGTGCCGCTGAACATCGTCAGGATGAAGTGGCGCTGTACGCCGACCAGGTGGGCGCCGAAGAGGAGGGTGCCGGCGACCGAGAAGCACAGGAGGCCGTTGAGCCCGACGACCGTGCGCCGGTGGCTCAGGCTCAGGGACAGCGGCTGGCCGAGCCGCCAGGCGTCGACGAGCAGGGCGGCCCAGCAGACCGCCAGTGCCATCAGCGCGAACCGCAGCAGGTTGAGCAGGCCCGTGTCGGAAGCCGCCCAGAAGACGTACTCGTGCCAGACCAGTCCCGTGGGCACGCTCAGCACCGCGAGGGTCAGCAGCACCAGCCAGGTCCGCATGGCGACCCGGCCGACCTGGCGGTTGCCCGCGACCAGCTGCGCGGAGCCGGGGACGACCAGCGTCATCGCCATCAGCATCAGCGCGCGGCGGTAGCGGACCCGCGCGGCTCGCTCGCGCGTCGTCGTACGGGCGTAGGCCAGATCGGACCCGGGGGAAGATGCGGGCGGCATCGGGCGGTGCCTCTCTTGCTGGGGAAGGAGCGTGAGACCCCGCTAGTATCACCAGTCACACCCGTCCCAGCGGGGACCGACGCGCCGCGGGCGGCCGACCGCCGTCAGGATCGCGTTCCGCGTGGGCTCAGAAGGTAGGTTCACGCCATGACCGGCAGTCCCCCCGCCGGGCCCTCCGGGCCGCCCCCCGGCGACGGCGTGCCCGAGGAAGGCACGCCGGAGTACGAGTGGCTGTACGGCGCGAGCGGACCACCCGACGGCCAGTCCGAGAGCGATCGCAGCGGGCGGCACCGAGCCCCTCCTCGCGCCGGCGACGCCACCAGGCCCGTCCCCCGCCAAGAGCGTCCCGAGGAGACCCGGGTCATGCCCATCCAGCCCCCCTCACAGTCGCAGGCCAACATCAGCCCCCGACAGCGTCGCTCCCAGCTCCGCACCGAATCGGAGGACTCCCTGCAGCGTCGCGCCACCCGTGCCACCCCTCCGCCCGTCGCGCCACCGCCGGCCAGCGGGCGCTCGCGCCGACGAATCCACTTCCGTTTCCGCTATGTCTGGCTGCTCCTGCTCCTGTGGCTGGTGTTTCTGGTCGTCGTGCCCCTGATCGCCTGGAACAAGGTGAGCAAGGTCGACGCGATGCCGCCCGGCGACCGGCCAGGCGACCAGCCCGGGACGACGTACCTCCTGGTCGGCAGCGACTCCCGCGCCGACCTGACGGCCGAGGAGCGCAAGGAGCTGAACACCGGCGGCGACGTCGGGCAGCGCACCGACACGATCATGCTGCTGCACACCGGCTCCGGTCCGAACCTGCTGATGTCGATCCCGCGCGACTCGCTCGTGGCGATCCCGGGCCATGGCACCACCAAGATCAACGCGGCGTACGCCTTCGGCGGCCCGCAGCTGCTGATCCGCACCATCGAGGCCAACACCGACATCCGCATCGACGACTACGTCGAGATCGGGTTCGGTGGGTTCGTCGGCCTGGTCGACGCGGTCGGCGGCATCGAGATCTGTCCCAAGGAGGACATGGTCGACGCCGATGCGAACCTCCGGATCAAGAAGGGCTGCCAGGACGTCGACGGCGAGGTGGCGCTGGCGTACGCGCGCTCGCGGCACGCCCAGCAGCTCGGCGACCTCGACCGCGCCGCCCACCAGCGCGAGGTCGTCGCCGCCGTCGGCAAGAAGGCGATGTCGCCCTGGTCGGTGATCAACCCGTTCCGCTACTGGTCGCTCAACATGGCCGGCGCCGACTTCGTCGAGATCGACGACGGCATGAACCCGGTGGCGGCCGCCCAGTTCGCGGTCGCGATGACCCGGGTCAACGGCGACAACGGCCTGACCTGCGGCGTCCCGATCTCCGACCTCGCCGTGCACTGGGACCAGGCCCGCGCCAAGGAGATGTTCCAGCACGTCATCCAGGACGACACCGAGGGCATCGGCAAGGACCTCTGTACGCCGTCGGGGCTCGCGCGGTAGGGCTACCGCTGGCCGAGCTCGACGAGCAGTTCCAGGGGCGCGGGCGCTGCGGGCTGAGCGGCGGCAGGTCGTGATACCCGGTTAACCGGGTATCCCGGACGTTCCTGTGGGTTGCAACCCCCGATAAGGGACAGAAACGCCCAGGAAGTTCTGACGTACCGCTCGAGGATCGTCGACTCGGTCAGGCGACGGAGGCCGGGGGACGTCAGACGAACGACCCGCCGATCTCGCGGCTGTGGCCGACGAAGGTGGCGACCACGACGTCGCCGTCGGGGCCGGAGCGGGTGACCTCGACGTCGTACACCCCCGACCGGTCGTCGCGGCTGCGCTCGGTCGCGGTGGCGGTGAGCATGTCTCCGAGCCGGGTCGGGGCGCGGAAGCGGATCTCGGCGCCGGCGGCCACGGTCTGCCGGTCGTAGCTGTTGCAGGCGAAGGCGAAGGCGGAGTCGGCCAGGGCGAAGGTCAGGCCGCCGTGGCCGATCGCGTGGCCGTTGACCATGTCCTCGCGGACGGTCATCCGGAGCACGGCGCGGCCCGGCGCGACCTCGACGATCTCCATGCCGAGGCTCTGGCTGGCCCGGTCGCCGGCCCACATCGCCGCCGCGGAGGCCGCGGCGACCGCTTGGGGGTCGCTCACTGCTGCGCTCGGTCGCGGGTCCGATCGAGCAGGGTCCGTTCGAGCAGGGCCTCCAGCACCCGGAAGTGCCGCTCGGCGGACGCGGCGTGGTAGGCCGGCGTGTCGTTCATCGTGTAGCCGTGCGGAGCGCCGGCGTAGACGTCGTTGATGAACACCAGCCCGGCCGCCGCCAACGCCTCCCCCAGCCGACCCACGGCTTCGGGCGGCATCGAACGGTCCTGGTCGGCGTGTCCGAAGACGAACTCGGCACGGGCGTTCGGCAGGCCGAGGTGCGGACTCGCCGGGTCGTCGGTCGCCAGGCCGCCGCCGTGAAAGCCGCCGACGCCGACGATGTCGTCGGGGTGCGCGTTGGCGGTCCGGACCGCGAGGCGCGCACCCATGCAGTAGCCCGTGGTGCCGATCCCGCCGTCGGCGCAGCGCTCGCGGAGGGCGGCGACGTACGCCGGCGCGTCGACGCCGATCTGCTCCGGCGTGAGCCCCTTGACCCGGTCGAAGACGTGCTCACGCTCCTCGATGAGCTCCGCCACCGACCCGTTGCGGTGGAACACGTTGGGCGCCATGACCGTGTAGCCCCACCCGGCGATCCGCTCCAGCATCTGCTCGATCTGGGGGCGCAGCCCGTGGGCGTCCATGTAGAAGAGCACGCCCGGCGCGGTGCCGTCGTCGGGTCCGGCGAGGTACGCCTCCGCCGCGCCGTCGGGGACGGTGATCTCGATGGTCGTCAGCTGGTCCGTCACGTGGCCAGGCTATGCGGGGTCTCGATGTGCTTCACGCGTCGGCGGCTTCCGGTAGCAGGCCGAGCTGCCCCAACATCGACAGCTGGTCGATGACGTGCCAGTGCTCGCACAGCAGTCCGTCGACCACTCGGTAGATGTCGATGCCGCTGATGGTGAACGGCCTGCCGGTCGCAGGGATACCGGCAAACTCGCCGACGTGGGTGCCGGAGTTGGTCCATCGGACCACCACACGGTCGCCCTCTGCCACCACGTCCTCGATCGTGAAGCGCGGCGCCAGGGCTGTCACCAGGAGGGAGAACCGGTCGAGCACACCCTCCTTGCCGGCGCCCTGCCCCGGGAGAGGATCGTGCTCCACGTAGTCCGACGACACGAGGTCTGCCACGGCTTCCACGTGCCCCGCGTTGACCCGTTCGTACAGCCCACGTGCGATGTCCTTGTGGTGCTCCAGGCTCATGGTTCCTCCTCGGTCGGTTCGGGGTTTCCTGCTCGCCTCGACACTCGCGCGTACGACGCCTGCGCACCATGAAAGGTCGGTCACCGAGTTCCCCACCGAGTAACATCGACGTCTGATGTCGGTCCTGGGAGACCTGTTGAGAGGCCACCGTGAGGCCGCGCGGCTCACGCAGGAGGAACTGGCTGATCGCGCGAGAGTCAGCGCCCGCACGGTCAGTGACATCGAGCGAGGGGTGCGGTCTCGCGCCTATGCCGACACCGCGGTACGGCTCAGCGTCGCCTTGGGCCTCACGGACGAGGATCAGGCGAACTTCCTCCAGATGGCGCGCGGTCGAGGCCCGGCCCCGGGGCCCACCGCGGCCCCGCGCGTGCCGAGGCCGATGACCCGGCTCATCGGGAGGGAACGTGAGCTCGAGGAGATCGTCGGCGCGCTCGGCGCGCGGGCCACCCGGCTGGTGACGATCACCGGGCTTGGCGGAGTGGGCAAGACCCGGCTGGCGCTCGCTGCCCTCGCCGAGCTGGAGAGCTTCTTCGGCGGCCGAGTGCACGTGGTGGACCTTGCGGCGCACGACGATCCGCGCCTCGTGCTGAGCGCCCTGGCGAGGGCCATCGGTGTGCCGGAGCACTCCTCGCCCGAGACGGTTGCCACCCAGTTGGCGGGTCGCCCGACCCTCGTCCTTCTCGACACGTTCGAGCACGTCCTCTCCGTGGTACCAGACCTCGCGACAACCCTGTCGTTGGCTCCTGACCTTCGCGTTCTCGCGACGAGCCGTGAACGCCTCAAGATCGCCGGAGAGGTAGAGCTGGCGCTGCAACCGCTTGCGGTCCCTGTCTCATCGGATCCGCAATGGTTCGAGACCCCGGCTGCCCGCCTCTTCCTGGACCGCCTGGGGAACCTGACTCCCGGTGTCGATGCCGATGCGGCGCTCGTGATCGGCATCTGCCGCGGGTTGAGCGGCGTGCCCCTCGCGTTGGAGCTGGCCGCAGGGCGCGTTCGACATCTACCACTGGCCGCGCTGCACGATCGCTTGGGAGCCGGGCTCGCAGACCTCGTGGATCCCGGTGGTGACCGGCCGAACCGGCACCGGTCGATGCACGAGACGCTGGCGTGGAGCACGGCCTCCCTGAGTGACGCGGAGGCGAGGGTGTTCCGCGTCGGTGCCCTCTTCCCGGGCGGCTGGAGTCTCGACGCCGCGCACCAGCTGTGCGGCCCGGGCGTGGACGTGGTGGGTGCCGTCAGTGGGCTGGTGGACAAGAGCCTGGTGTTCCTGGACGCGAGGTCGGGCCTTGCGGGCGAAGCGACACGCTGGCGCATGCTGGACGTGGTCCGTGAGTTCGTGAGGGCCGGCGAGCCAGGCGGACCCGAGGCAGGACTGCGGCGTGCGTTCGTCGACTTCTTCGTTCGTCTGGTTGCCGACGTGGCGAAGAACGTGGGCAGGGAACGCGACTGGTTCGAGGTCCTGACCGCCGAGGAGGCGAACGTGCGGAGGGCGCTGACGTGGGCGGCCGAGGATGAAGATGCCGACAGCCTCCTTCGGCTGGCAGGCGGGATGTGGCAGTACTGGGTGGCGAGCGGCGCCCTGACCGAGGGACGACGGTGGCTGAATGCGGGGTTGTCCCTGCATCCGTCCGGGTCCGACGAGGTACGGATGACCGCCCTGTGGGGGGTCGGTTGGCTGGCCTACCACCAAGCAGATGACGGGGCGGCAGAGGCATCGGCCCTCGAGCTCGAGGAGTTGGCTCGACAGCATGGGGAGGCTCGTGCGCGACGCGACGCTCTCACGATCCGAGGCATGGTGGCGATCTCGCGCGAGGATGCGTCTGGGGCGGTGACCTTCCTGACGGAGGCGCTTGACATCGCCCGCGGCCTGGACCACGACTGGATCCTGGCCACCTCCTTGCTGAACCTCGGCCTGGGCTTGCTGTCCGCCGCAGACACCGATCGTGCGCGCACGGCGATCGGCGAGGCGTTGGCGGCCTACGAGGGAATCGGCGACGCACGCTTCCGGGCACGCTGTGTCGGCTACCTCGGGATCACGTCGCTGATGGAAGACGATCCGGACCGAGCCCGCGTCCTGTTCTCGCAGAGCCTCGCCGCGTTCCGCGAGCTCGCAGAGCCTGCTGGCACGGCCGAGGGACTGGCAGGTATCGCCGCAGCGGAAGCGGCCACCGGGAACCTCCCTCGTGCCGCGACCTTGGCCGGCGCCGCCGAGCGACTGCGGAACAGCTTCGCCGGACGCGAGCTCCCGCTGGACCGTAGGACGACCCAGCGCTATCTCTCGTCAGCCGAGACCCGCTTCGGCTCGGCAGCCTGGGCAGAGGCCCGGGCACGCGGCCGAGAACTGACGCTCGACGAAGCGATCGACCTCGCACTCGCGTCCACCGACGACGCCGGCGGCCGGGGTCACGGCAGCTCGGACTGGATCCCGCCGAGCAGCTGACGGGCGATCACGATCCGCTGGACCTGGTTGGTGCCCTCGTAGATCTGGGTGATCTTGGCGTCGCGCATCATCCGCTCGACGGGGTAGTCGCGGGTGTAGCCGTAGCCGCCGAACACCTGGACGGCGTTGGTGGTGACCTCCATGGCGACGTCGGAGGCGAAGCACTTGGCGGCAGCGCCGAAGAACGTCAGGTCCTTGTCGTTGCGCTCGGACCGGCCGGCGGCGGCGTACGTCAGCTGGCGGGCGGCCTCGACCTTCATGCCCATGTCGGCGAGCATGAACTGCATCCCCTGGAAGTCGGCGATGGGCTTGCCGAACTGCTGGCGCTCCTTCGCATATCCCAGCGCGTGGTCGACCGCACCCTGGGCGACGCCGACGGCCTGGGCCGCGATGGTGATGCGGGTGTGGTCGAGGGTGCGCATGGCGGTCTCGAACCCGGTGCCCTCCTCGCCGATCATCCGGTCGGCGGGGATCCGGACCTTGTCCAGGTACACCTCGCGGGTCGGGCTGCCCTTGATGCCGAGCTTCTTCTCCGGCGCCCCGAAGGACACTCCCTCGTCGGACTTCTCCACCACGAACGCCGAGATGCCGCGGCTGCGCTTCTCGGGATCGGTCACCGCCATCACCGTGTAGAACTCCGAGACGCCGGCGTTGGTGATCCAGCGCTTGACGCCGTCGAGCACCCAGTCGTCGCCGTCCCGCACGGCGCGGGTCTTCATCGCGGCGGCGTCGGAGCCGGCGTCCGGCTCGGAGAGGCAGTAGGAGAAGCCGCCCTCGCCGGAGGCGAGCTTGGTCAGGTACGCCTTCTTGAGGTCTTCCGACCCGGCCAGCATGAGTGGCAGCGAGCCGAGCTTGTTCACCGCAGGGATGAGGGACGCCGCCATGCAGACCCGGGCCACCTCCTCGATCACGAGCACGGTCGCGAGCGCGTCGGCGCCGGCGCCGCCGTACTCCTCCGGCACGTGCGGGGCGTGGAAGTCCGCCGCCTGCAGGGCGTCCGCGGCCTCCTGGGGGTAGCGGGCCTCCTCGTCGACCGCGGCGGCGTACGGCGCCACCTTGGCCGCGCACAGGTCCCGCACGGCCTCGCGGATCGCCTGGTGCTCCTCGGAGAGCGCAAACAGCGGGTAGTCGTCGCTCATGGGGGCCAGCCTAGGCTCACCGGAGTGAGCGAATGGCAGCGGCAGGAGTGGGTCGACCTGATGCTCGACGAGTGCGAGACGTGGGCCGTGATCGGGCTCGCCGACCCGCGCCGGACGGCGTACAGCATCGCGGAGCTGCTGCAGCGCCAGGGCAAGCGGATCGTGCCGATCCACCCGGACGCACCGGTCGTGCTGGGTGAGCAGGGCTACGCGAAGCTCGAGGACGTGCCCTTCCCCGTCGACGTGGTCGACGTGTTCCGGCGCTCGTCGGCCGCCGGCGAGTTCGCCGACCAGGCGGTCTCGGTGGGCGCCCGCGGCGTCTGGTTCCAGCTCGGCGTGATCGACGAGGACGCCTTCCGGCGCACGGTCGCGGCCGGGATGCCGATGGTGATGGACACCTGTCCGGCCATCGAGTGGCGACGGCGGACCTGAACCGAAGATGTCATGACGGGCGCGCCGGTCCTCTGACAAGATGAGCCGATCATTTTTCGGCTTCTCGGGTCTGCAGAATCAGAGGGGAACGCATGCGCGGCCGCGCCAGGGGCTTGTTCGCCGCGATCTTCGCGGCCCCCTTGCTGCGCCGGATCGGGTATCACGTCCAGCTGATGACCCGGAACGTCGACAGGACGTTCTTCATCCGCCTGTTCGCCGGGCTGTTCTTCGTCGTCATGGTCGCCGCCCTGCTGGTCAACGCGGCCGAGGGCAGCCGCGACAGCGTCGGCGCGTGGTCCAAGGACCTGGGCCGCAACTTCTACTGGGGCGTCACGACGGTCATGGGTTCGGGCGACGCCTCGCACGTCGACTCGCTGGTCGGCTTCGTGGTCAGCTGGCTGCTGGTGCTCTTCGGCGTCGCGATCGTCGCGACGATCACCGGAGCGCTGGTCGGCTTCCTCATCGACTTCTTGCTCAAGGAAGGCCAAGGCATGGGTGCCTCTGGATATCGCGACCACATCGTCGTGTGCGGCTGGAACTCGACCGCGCGAGAGCTGCTCGCCGAGCTCGACGGTGACGACTACGACCGCAAGATCGTGCTGATCCACGAGGCCGACAAGAACCCCGGCGGTCCGGGCGTCTACTTCGTGAACGGCGACGTCACCAGCGCGGACGACCTCAGGCGGGCCGGCATCGAGGAGGCGATGGCCGCGGTGGTGTGCCCGGCCGACGCGTCCAACGAGGCCGACATGCGCTCGATCCTGACCGTGATGGCCATCGAGTCCATCGCGCCGCACGTCCGCACGGTCGTCGAGGTGAACAACCCGGCCCACGTCGAGCACTTCCGGCGCGCGAAGGCCGACGAGATCATGGTGACCTCCCGGATCGCCTCGCGGCTGCTGGCCCGCTCCTCGCTGTACCCCGGCCTGGCCGAGCTGGTCACCGACATCGTGTCGGGCGGCGAGGGCTCGGAGCTCTATCGGGTGAACCTGCCGGACACCTACATCGGCCTGTCGATCGACGAGCTGTCCTCGAAGATGCGCGCGGAGCACTCCGCGACCCTGCTGGCCATCGGCCGCGGCGGCCGCGCGTTCGTCAACCCGCCCCCCGACTTCCGCCTCGAGATCGGCGACGACGCGCTGGTCGTCGCCGAGTCCCTCGGGACGCTCGAGCCGATGGACGCGGACTACACCGAGACCACGCCCGCCACCTGAGCAACCCCGCTGGTCGAGCCGCGGGGCCGGCCACGGCCGAGCGTGTCGAGACCTTCGCCGCACGGTCACCCGGTCTCGACACCGCCTCGCCTAGCGGCTCGGTGGGCTCGACCACCGAAACGCGCTAGAAGCCCATCTTGGTCGGCCCGCCGGACTGCCGACGTACGACGGCGCCCTTCTCCTGGGCCTCGGTCTTGAGGCGGGCCTGGAAGTCGGCCATCTGCTGGCGCAGGCCCTCGTCGGACGCGGCGAGGATGCGGACGGCGAGAAGGCCGGCGTTGCGGGCGCCGCCGACGGCGACGGTGGCCACGGGTACGCCGGCGGGCATCTGCACGATCGAGAGCAGGGAGTCGAGTCCGTCGAGCTGCTTGAGCGGGACGGGGACGCCGATGACGGGGAGCGGCGTGACCGACGCGAGCATGCCCGGCAGGTGGGCGGCCCCGCCGGCGCCGGCGATGATCACGCGCAGTCCGCGACCCGCGGCCGCGGCGCCGTACGCCAGCATCTCCTCGGGCATCCGGTGCGCCGAGACGACGTCGGCCTCCCAGGGGATGCCGAACTCGCTCAGGGCGGTACCCGCGGCTTCCATGACCGGCCAGTCGGAGTCGGATCCCATGACGAGACCGACGGTGGGCTCACTCACTCTCGTCTCCCAACTCCCCCGCGAACCACGCGGCCGCGTGCCGCGCCCGCTCCAGACAATCGGCCAGGTCCACACCGTAGGCGTTCACGTGGCCGACCTTGCGGCCCGGGCGGAGGTCCTTGCCGTAGAGGTGCACCCGCAGGTGCGGGTCGCGGGCCAGCGCGTGGCGGTACCCGTCGTAGAGCCGGCCGGTCTCCGCCGACCCGCCGAGGATGTTGACCATCACCGTCCAGGGCACCCGCGGCGCGGGCGAGCCGAGCGGCAGGTCGAGCACCGCGCGCAGGTGGTTCTCGAACTGGGAGGTGACCGCGCCGTCCTGGGTCCAGTGCCCCGTGTTGTGCGGCCGCATGGCCAGCTCGTTGACGAGGATCCGGCCGTCGGTGGTCTCGAACAGCTCGACGGCAAGCACTCCGACGACGTCCAGCTCGCCCGCGACGAGCAGGGCGAGCCGCTGCGCCTCGCCCGCGAGTGCGGGATCGAGGTCGGGCGCCGGGGCGACGACCTCGTGGCAGATGCCGTCGCGTTGCACGGACTCCACGACGGGGTACGCCGCCGCCTGGCCGCTCGGGGACCGCACCGCCAGCGCCGACAGCTCCCGCCGGAAGTCGACCCGCTCCTCGGCGAGGAGGCGTACGCCGGCCGCGGCGGCCGCGGCGAAGGGCTCCGCGCAGTCGTCGGCCGAGGTCACGAACCAGACGCCCTTGCCGTCGTACCCGCCCCGGGTCGTCTTCAGCACGCACGGGAACCCGAACGCCGCCACCTCGTCCACGCTCGCCACCACGGCGTTGCGGGGGCAGGGGACGCCGAGCTCGCCGAGCCGGGCCCGCATCACCGCCTTGTCCTGGGCGTGCACCAGCGCGCCGGGCCCGGGCCGGCAGGCGACCCCCGCCTCGGTCAGCACCTCGAGGTGCTCGGTCGGCACGTGCTCGTGGTCGAAGGTGACCACCTCGCAGCCCTGGGTGACCTTCCTGAGCGCGTCGAGGTCGCGGTAGTCGCCGACCTCGTGGTCCGGGATCACCTGGGCGGCGGAGACGTCCGGCCCCTCGGCCAGCAACCGCAGTGGGATGCCCAGCGCCGCGGCGGGCTCGGCCAGCATCCGGGCCAGCTGGCCGCCGCCGATGACGGCCACCGTGGGCGCGCGAGTGGACCCGTCCGTCGGCACGGGGTCAGCGTAGTGACGCGAGCGTGACTGCCTTCGGCCGGTGGGTTTCGAGACGTGTCGCGCAGTTCCTCGCGGGGCTCGGATCTGCGCCGAGCACTCCTCAACCTCTACGCCTCACCCCAGCCTTCGCACGCCAGGCTGGGGGCTAGACCTCGACGGGCGCGGCCACCTCGAACCGCAGGCCACGCCCGCGGATGGTGCTGATCAGGATCGGGCGGCGGGAGTCGTCGCCGAGCTTGCGGCGGACCCATCCCAGGTGGACGTCGATGGTCTTCGAGGAGGTCCAGAAACTGGCGCCCCAGACGTCGCGCATCAGCTCGTCACGGCTGACGATCTCGCCCGGCCGGGAGACCAGTGCGTGCAGCAGTTCGTACTCCTTGCGGGACAGCACGATCTCCCGCTCCGCCCGCCAGACCCGGCGAGCGAGCGGGTCGAGTCGGACGTCCTGAACCTCGAGCACAGGGAAACGTTAGGAAAATCGGCCGTTCGGCGCTTGAAAACGGCAAAAGTCGTGTCCGAGGTCCGGTCGGGCCGAAGCAGCCTCGCGGCCGTCAGTGCCGCCGTACGGCGACCGGTTCCAGCAGCCCGAACCCGCGCAGGGGCCGTGCGGGGAGGCGGCGGGTCTCGAACTGGTCGGCCGGAAGCAGGTCGGCGGTCGCCTGGTCGACGATCACCCGGTTGCGCCGGGCCACCGCCGTGAGACGGGACGCGAGGTTGACCGGCGGCCCGAAGACGTCACCGAGGCGCATCACCACCGAGCCGCTCGCGAGCCCGACCCGGACGTCGGGCATCCGCGGGTCGCGGCCGACCACGGTGATGATGCCCTCCGCGGTGTCGTAGGCGCGGATCGGGTCGTCGTTCACGAACAGCACCGCATCGCCCATCGTCTTGATGACCCGGCCGCGCTGGCCGGCGACCACATCGGCGCAGCGCGACTCGAAGATCTCCACCAGGTCGCCGATCCGGCTCTGGGTCAGCTCGTTGGAGAGCTCGGTGAAGCCCACGATGTCGGCGAAGCCGATGGTCATCCGGACGGTGCGCAGGTCCTCGTCGTCGGACCCCAGCGCCTCGACCCGGGCCACCGCTGCCGCGAGGTGCCGTCGCCAGACGTAGACGAGGAGCCTCTCGAACGGCTCGTTCATCTGCTCGATCAGGTGCAGCCCGGAGGTCGCGCGGCTGCCCGTGGCCGCGTCGCCCGACTCGATCTCCTGGACCCGGTGCACGAGGGTGGCGACCTCCCAGTCGGCCAGCCGCGCCATGGTCTGGCCGACCGCACGGGTCAGGGTGACGGCCATGTCGAAGTCGATGAGCCCGGCGTCGACCTGCTGGACGAGGGTGGAGACGGCCTCGGCGTCCGACGCCGTGAACGCCACCTCGGCGCCGCGGTCGGGGAAGCCCAGAGCCCGCCACAGACGGCGCGCCTGGTCGATGGTGACGCCGGTCTGGGCGGCGACGTCGCTGGCGTTGAAGACGGGATCCTCGCCCAGGATGGCGAGCTCGAGGTCCTCGGCGGTGGGACGGTCGGGGTCGGGGACGGGTGAGCCTTCCTCAGATGCCTTCATTGCCGGGGATGCCGTCGTGCAGGCGGTGCAGCAGGTCGTTGAGCACGCGCTGCCGCTCCTCGACCCGCGGAATGTCGTGCAGCGGCACCTGGCCGTGCGTGCTCGCGTCGCTGATCACGAGCGTGCCGCAGCCGAGCAGCCGGTCGATGAGGTCCTTCTCGTACGCCACGTCGCTGACCCGGGTGAGCGGGATGTCATGACCGCGCCGGGTGATCACGCCGTAGCGGGTGATCAGGCGACGGTTGGTGACCGTGTAGCTCGCGACGAGCCAGTTCAGGAACGGCCACACCGACAGCCAGACGATGACGACCAGCGCGAGGATCCAGATGATCAGGCTGACCGTCGAGTTGTCGATCGCCTTGTCGAGGAAGATCGCCACGGCGAGCATCACGATCAGCGCCAGGAACGGCAGGATCAGCGCCTTCGGGTGGGTTCGGGTGTCGAAGACGACGGTCTCACCCTCGTTGAGCAGGTTCTTCGAGATGGCCACGCCGCCATCGTGCCAGAACGGCGTCCTCCGGTGGTCGAGCCCGCGAGGTCTCGACACGGGCTCGCTGGCGCTCGCCCGGCTCGACCACCGAAAGCGCGGTGTGCGAGACCCGTCTACGGGTTCGGGCTAGGTGATCGTGGCGTGCACGACGTCGCCGGCGGACACGGGGACGACACCGGACGAGCCGGACACCAGCAGCCGGCCGCCCTCGTCGATGCCGGAGGCGCGGCCCGTCAGCGTCTCGCCGGTCGGCAGCTCGACCCGTACCTCCCGCCCGACGGTGGCGCACGCGTCGGCGTACGACGCCCGCAAGGCCATCAGCTCGCCGCGCTCGAACGCGTCGTACTCGCCGCGCAGCCGCTGCAGCAGTCCCGACAGGAGGTCGGTGCGGTCCACGTCGAGCCCCTCGACGGCCAGCGAGGTGGCCCCGTCGTGCGGCAGCTCCTCGCGGGTCATGCCGACGTTGATGCCGATGCCGACCACCACGGCCGGACCCTGCGGCGTCTCGATGCGCTCGGTGAGGATCCCCGCGACCTTGCGGTCGGCGAGCAGCACGTCGTTGGGCCACTTGAGGGTCGCGGCGGCGCCCACGCGGCGGAGGGCGAGCGAGGCGGCGTACCCCGTCAGCAGCGGCAGCCAGGGCCAGTCCGTCGCCGGGGCCTGCGGCGTCAGCAGCACCGACATCGTCAGCGCGGATCGGGCCGGCGTCTCCCAGGTACGGTCCAGCCGCCCCCGGCCCGCGGTCTGGTGCTCGGCCACCACCACCAGGCCTTCGCCGGCGCCGGCACGGGCTCGCTCGGCGACCAGGAGGTTGGTCGACGGGGTCGACTCCACCACCTCGACGGACCAGTCGACGGGCGTCGTCAGGCGGTCCGGGTCCAGGGCCGGGCGTGCCGGAGCCACGTCAGTCACGGGTCTAGCCTGTCCCAGGTGAGCTCATCCGTGCACCCCGACCCGTCGATCGGCGAAGGCACCGACGTCCCCCCAGATGACTCAGGCATCGACATCCACACCACCTCCGGAAAGCTGGCGGACCTCGACCGGCGGCTCGACGAGGCGGTCCACGCGGGCTCGGCGAAGGCGGTCGAGAAGCAGCACGCCAAGGGCCGCAGGACCGCCCGCGAGCGGATCGCGATGCTCTTCGACGAGGGCTCGTTCGTCGAGCTCGACGAGCTCGCGAAGCACCGGTCGACGGCGTTCGGGCTCCAGAAGAACCGGCCGTACGGCGACGGCGTGGTCACCGGGTACGGCACCGTCGACGGCCGTCAGGTGTGCGTGTTCTCGCAGGACTTCACGATCTTCGGCGGCTCCCTCGGTGAGGTCTACGGCGAGAAGATCACCAAGGTCATGGACCTCGCGATCAGGACCGGCTGCCCGATCGTCGGCATCAACGAGGGCGCCGGCGCCCGGATCCAGGAGGGCGTGGTCTCGCTCGGGTTGTACGGCGAGATCTTCCGTCGCAACGTGCATGCATCCGGCGTGATCCCGCAGATCTCGATGATCATGGGCTCCTGCGCCGGCGGGCACGTCTACTCCCCCGCGGTCACCGACTTCACCGTGATGGTCGACGGCACCTCCAACATGTTCATCACCGGCCCCGACGTCATCAAGACGGTCACCGGCGAGGACGTCACGATGGAGGAGCTCGGCGGCGCGCGCACGCACAACACCAAGTCGGGCAACGCCCACTACATGGGGTCCGACGAGGAGGACGCCATCGAGTACGTCAAGGCGCTGCTCTCCTACCTCCCGCCCAACAACCTCGACCCCGCGCCGACGTACGACGACCCGGCAGACCTGGACTTCTCCGAGCTGGACCGCACCCTCGACGTGCTGATCCCCGACTCCCCGAACCAGCCCTACGACATGCACGACGTCATCACCGCCACTCTCGATGACGAGGAGTTCCTCGAGGTGCAGGCGCTGTTCGCGCCCAACATCATCGTGGGCTTCGGCCGCGTCGAGGGACAGCCGGTCGGTGTCGTGGCCAACCAGCCGATGCAGTTCGCCGGCACCCTCGACATCGACGCCTCGGAGAAGGCCGCGCGGTTCGTGCGGTTCTGCGACGCCTTCAACATCCCGGTGCTGACGTTCGTCGACGTGCCCGGCTTCCTGCCCGGCACCGACCAGGAGTGGAACGGCATCATCCGCCGCGGCGCGAAGCTCATCTACGCCTACGCCGAGGCGACCGTCCCGCTCGTCACGATCATCACCCGCAAGGCCTACGGCGGCGCCTATGACGTGATGGGCTCCAAGCACCTCGGCGCCGACATCAACCTCGCCTGGCCGACGGCGCAGATCGCGGTGATGGGCGCACAAGGAGCGGTGAACATCCTGTACCGCAAGGAGCTCGCCTCCGCCGACGACCCCGAAGCCCGTCGCGCCGAGCTGGTCACCGAGTACGACGACACGCTGGCCAACCCCTACATCGCCGCCGAGCGCGGGTACGTGGACGCCGTCATCTCTCCCCACGAGACCCGCGTCGAGGTGGTCCGCGCCCTGCGCCTGCTGCGCACCAAGCGCGCGTCGTTGCCGGCCAAGAAGCACGGGAACATCCCGCTGTGAGCGGGGTCGCGGAGCGGCCCCCGAACAGCGGGATCCGAGCCGAGTCGGCGGTTCTGCCGGAGGAGCGAAGCGGGGGAGGCCGAAGCGCCGACTCGGCGATCGCCATCCCGGCCGAGAGCGGACGGCGGACCAGCATGGGAGAGAGTTGGCTGTGACCGAAACCCCGGACAGACCCGTCCTCCGCATCGTCCGCGGCGACGCCACCCCCGAGGAGGTCGCGGCCCTGGTCGCGGTGATCGCCGCGATGAGCGCCGGCGGCGGACCCACGAGACCGAAGCCCCGCAGCTCCTGGGCCGACCCCGCCCGCCGGATGAGGACCTCCCTGCCCCACGGCCCCGGCGCCTGGCGCGCCAGCGGCCTGCCCCGCTGACCTCTAGTGGTCCGAGCTCGTCGAGGCCGGACTTGACGATGGCCAGGCCGATGGCGCGGACTCCCCGCGGGCCAGGGTGAGCATGGTCTTCGGCCAGGTACCTCTTGGCGTCGTGCGAGCCGTCCGGTCCGTTGAACAAGCGGGACGTGTCCACGCAGACCGCCGCCATCTCGGAGGCCAGCCCGCACAGCGCCTGGGTGGCCGCCGCCTCGACCTGGCGGTAGAAGTCCACGCCGAAGGTCGGCGACGGTGCCTCGGTCCAGCCGATGAAGGGGTTGTAGTCGGTCGTGATCCGCACGGCGGTCGGCCGGCCGGCACGCAGGGTGGTCACCTCGCCGAGGATCGTCCGGTAGTTCGGCACCAGGACCGGGTCGTACTGCTCGAGGCACTCGGCCAACGGCTGCTCGGGACGGCACATGCCGTCGGGGTACGTCGCGAACGGGTCGGAGTCGTTGCCCCCGACCGAGAGGACGATGACATCGGCACCCGCGACGGCGGCCCGCGCGTCGGCGTCGTCGGTCAGCGCGTCCGCGACACTCGTGCTGGTGGAACCCCCATCGGCCAGCATCGTCACCTCGACCACCCGGCCGGTGCGCGCGGCGATCCGGTCGGCGTAGACGTCGAGGAAGGCACGCCCGTCGTCGTCGGTCGTCGACATCACCGAGTCGCCCAGGCCCAGGACGCGCAGTGGCGCGGAAGCCGGCGCTTTGGCCTCGGGCCGAGCAGGAGCAGCACTGCAGGCTGCCGGGGTGACCACGGCCAGCGCCAGGAGAAGGAAGCCGATGGCCGGGCTCCGGACGACCCGACGAGCAACCGATGGTGTTCGCATGTCAGGTAACTGACACCAGGCCTCATCTACTTCCACTCCGGTTCCGGCATTTCTGCCCTTGCGCGCCCGAGGCGTGGAGAACGTAGGCTCGCCGGGCCATGGACGAGCCCACCCTGCCCACCGCCGCCGAGCTGGGGATCAGCGAGGCCGAGTACGAGCGGATCCTGCGCGACGTGCGGCAGCACCAGGGATTCGCCGAGCCCCCGTCCGAGGAGCCGACGCGGCCGAGCTCGTCGCGGTGGATAGCGATCGTGGCGTTGGTGGCGGCCCTGGCCGTGGCGTTGCTCCCCCGGCTCGCCGGGACCGACCCGGGCGACCGGGAGCCGACGTACGCCTTCTTGGCCATGAACGGTGACCAGCCCGTCGCCTTCAGCTCGTGCCGCCTGCTCCAGGTGGCGGTCTACCCGGCCGGAGGACCACCGGACGCCGAGCGGCTGGTGCGCGAGGCCGTGGCGCGGGTGCGCTCGGCCACCGGTCTCGACATCGTGGTCGTCGGCGCCTTCGGCGGACACGCGCCCAACTGGAACTTCGAGGCGGCGCCGATCCGCCCCGGCGACCCGGTCAGCGTGTCCTGGCAGGACGGCGACGCGATCGCGCAGCTGACCGAGCACATCGCCGGGTTGGGCGGCAGCCCGGTCGTGACCAGCCCCGGCGGGACGCCGTACCGGGTGGCCGGCACCATCGCGCTGTCGCGCGACTACTACAGCCTGCTGACCCAGCGGGGCGACCACAGCGAGGCACTGGCGGTGCTGCTCCACGAGTTCGGCCACGTGCTCGGCCTCGACCACGTCGACTCCCCGCGCGAGCTGATGTACGACGACAACAACGAGCTGACCACCTTCGGACCGGGCGACCTCGAGGGCCTGCGCCGTCTCGGCCACGGCCCCTGCATCTGAGAGCCGCTGGTCAGCTCGTCGCCGGGCCCATCCCGTTGCGCAGCACGTTGCCGCGGCCGGTGGGCCAGGGCAGGCACGCCGTGCCGGAGCCGGGGACGGTGTAGACGTCGACGCCGTGGTCGAAGGTGGTCAGCACGATCTCGAGCGTGCCGTTGCCGTCGAGGTCGCCGATCGACGGAGCGGCGGCCACACCGATGCCGTTGCCGTCCTGGCCCTGGTGGCTCAGCCGCGTGACCGACAGCTTCTTGCCCCGCGCCGACAGCACGACCAGCCGGCCGGCGTTGCGGTGCAGCGCGTACGTGCCGAAGACCAGCTCGGGAGTGCCGTCCTTGTTGAGGTCGGCCGCGACCACCTCCGAGGCGAAGGTCTTCGCGCGGCGCGGTGCGTACTCGGCGGTCCACAGGCGGTCGCCGTCCGGGCCGACGGCGTACACCTTGCCGCCGGGCAGCGCCGCGACGATCTCGGGCCGGTCGTCGCCGAGGATGTCGACGACGGTCGGCGCGGGGATGCCGCTGGGCGGGTACCAGTCGCCGTCGGGCCGGTAGACGGGGTGGTTGGACATCGGCAGCTTCTCGAAGCCCCGGTGCCGCCGGGCTGACCGGCTGCCGTCGCCGTAAGCGCCGTCGAGCACCATGAACGCGTAGCCCTGCGTGCGGTACGGGATGTGCCGCTCGGCGTTGGGGAGCCCGATCACCTCGTTGCGGCCGTCGCCGTCGAGGTCGGCCACCGCAGGTGGCGACGCGGTCCACTGCAGCCACGTCTGGCGCGCCGGGCTCGGCCACGCCCCGGTGTGCTGGTGGTAGTGCCGCCGCTCGACCTGGGGGTCCGCCCACCGGATGAACTGCCCCCAGCCCATCCGCAGGCCGTCGGCGTCGGACTCGCGGTTGGTGAACCACGGCGATGCGAGGATCGACGTACCGTCGAGGTTGAACGCGTTGATCTGGTGGTTGTCGAAGGTGGTGATGATCTCCAGCTCGGGGTCGTCGTCGATGTTGCCGATGGCGACGTTCTCGCCGTACGCGCCGTAGCCGTGGTTGCCCACCTTGTTGAACCGTAGGTCGTTGCCGGTGCCCGCGAGGCGGTTGTAGCGCGGCCACGCGGGAGAGTGGCCGCCCTGCGGCTGGTAGAGCCGCCCGTCGGCGTCGAACACGAAGACCTGGGCGCCGCTCGGCGAGGTGTTGGTCGTCGTCACCACCACCTCGACCCGGCCGTCGCCGTCGAGGTCGGCGGCCGCGATGCCGCGGGCCTCCGGCGACTGGCCGCCACTGTCCGTGGACGCCGGCCAGCCGTCCTTGACGTGCAGGGCACCACCCCGGAACTCGTACGCCGCCACCGTGCCCGAGCCGCCCGCGCTCACGATGTCCGGGACACCGTCGCCCTCGAGGTCCGCGACGACCGACGGCGCGTAGACGCGGCCCTCGCTCGCGGTGCCCTTCCCCAGCTGGTGTCCCTGCGCGTCGAAGACGAACGTCGAGTAGAACGGCGCGACGATCTCCAGCCGGCCGTCGCCGTCCAGGTCGACCAGGCCGGGTGAGGAGAACCATCCCGTCTCGCCCGTCGCGATCTGCCGGACGAGCTTGGGGGCTCGCACGGCACCGCCGCCGCCCTCGGCGACACAGTCCGCCGACGCGACCCGACCGCTCGCCGGCGCCTCGGCCGCCGGCGTCGGAACGGCCGGCAGCACGGCGGCCAGGGACGCACCCAGTGCTCCGGCGACGAGGCGAGGCAAGGGCTTCCCGGTCACAGCACGTCCGGTCGCACGGTCAGCACGGGACACGGCGCGTCCATGATCACCGTCTGGGCGACCGACCCCATCAGCGCCTTGCCGACGGGACTTCGGGTGCGGATGCCGATGACGACCAGCTCGGCGTGCGACTCCTCGGCCACGCGGACGATCTCCGCGCCGACGTCGACGCCGACACTCTGGTGGATGCGGTAGTCGATGCCCGAGTCGACGAGCTGGGCCTCGAGGTCACTCATGCGGTCCTCCGTGACGAACCGCTTGTCCACGTAGGCGTCGCCGCGCGAGGCGTTGACCACGACGATCGAGTGGTTGCGCTCGCGGGCCTCCTGGAGGCCAAGCGCCAGTGCGGCCTCGCCGTACTGGTTCGGGATGTAGCCGATCACGACCGTCATGCTGCAGACCTCCTGGATCGGATGAACCCGAGCACGTACGGCGCCACGACGGCCGCCACGATGAGGACGTACACGAACACGGCCAGCCCCTCGTTGAAGAGCCCGCTGACGTCGCCGTTCGAGAGGTCGAGTGCCTCCCGCATCTTCGTCTCCATCAGGGGTCCGAGGATCACGCCGAGGATCAGCGGCAGGACCGGGATCCCGAACCGCCGGATGGCGAAGCCGATCGCTCCGAAGACCAGCAGCAGGGCGAGGTCGAACGGGTCCTGGTTGACGCTGTACGCGCCCAGCGATGCGAAGAACAGGATGCCCGCGTAGAGCTGCGGGCGCGGGATCTGCAGCAGCCGCGCCCACAACGGCGCGAGCGGCAGGTTGATGACGAGCAGCAGGGTGTTGCCGATGATCAGGCTGGCCAGCAGCGTCCAGACGAGCTCGGGCTGGTCGGCCATCAGCGTCGGCCCGGGCTGGATGCCGTACGTGCGCATCGCGGCGATGATCACGGCGGCCGTCGCGGTCACCGGCAGGCCGAGGGCGAGCAGCGGCACGAACATCCCGGCGGCGCTGGCGTTGTTGGCGGCCTCGGGGCCGGCGACCCCCTCGATGGCGCCCTCGCCGAACTTCTCCTGGTCCTTGCCCGGCTTGTGCAGCCGTCGCTCCAGGACGTACGACAGGAAGGTCGGCGTCTCGGCGCCACCGGCCGGCACCGCCCCGAACGGGAAGCCGATCGCCGTGCCGCGCACCCACGGTCCCCACGACCGACGCCAGTCGTCGCGGCCCATGAAGGGCTGCCCGACCGGGATCACCTCGACGGGCATCCGTCTCAGGTGGGCGGCGGTCCACAGCGCCTCGCCGATCGCGAAGACCCCGACCGCCACGACGACGATGTCGATGCCGTCGGCGAGCTCCAGGGAGCCGAGTGTCAGGCGCGGCTGGCCGGTCGAGAGGTCGAGGCCGACCAGGCCGATCGTCAGGCCCAGGAAGAGGCCGATGAAGCCGCGCAGCTTGGACTCGCCCAGCACGCTCGTCACGAGCACGACCGAGAGCAGCATGATCGCGAAGTACGACGGGGCGCCGATCTTGACGGCTTGGTCGGCGAGGGCCGGCGTGAAGAAGGCCACCAACAGGGTGCCGACGGTGCCGGCGATGAACGAGCCGATCGCCGCGGTCGCCAGGGCCTGGGCACCGCGTCCGCGCTTGGCCATCTTGTTGCCCTCGATGGCCGTCATCACCGAGGACGACTCCCCCGGCGTGTTCAGCAGGATCGAGGTGGTCGACCCGCCGTACATGCCGCCGTACAGGATCCCGGCGAACATGATGAACGACTGCGTGGCGTCCAGGCCGTAGGTGAGCGGCAGCAGCAGGGCCACCGTCATGGCGGGCCCGATGCCGGGGAGCACGCCGACGAACGTGCCCAGCAGCACGCCGATGCAGGCGTACATCAGGTTCTCGGGAGTGACGGCGTTGCCGAAGCCGTCGAGGAGCAGGTTGAGGGTGTCCATCAGAGGATGCCGTCCAGGATCCCGGGCGTGAGCGGGACGTCGAGGACGCTGTAGAAGAAGTACCAGCTGCTGACCGAGAGCACGGCGCCGACGATCAGGTCGCGGACGAGCGTGCGGCTGCCGAGCGACCACGCGCAGCCGGCGAACAGCAGGGCTCCGGTGATCGCCCAGCCCAGCAGGTTCACGAGCAGCAGGTTGAGCAGCATGACGCCGACGAGCTTGCCGACGGTCGGCCAGTCGGCCCTGGTCGTGAGGTCGACGTCCTCGCCGGCCTCGGCCTCGGGCACGTCGCCACGAGTCGTCGCCAACGCGAGCACCGCGGCGAGCACGATCATCACGGAGCCGATCACGTACGGGAACACCCGCGGTCCGATCGGGTCACCGAAGCCGACGTTCAGCCCGCGCGCGTCGACGATGGTCCACACGCCGACCACCGCGAGCACCGCGGCCAGCCCGTACTGCGCCTTGTCGATCCGGCGTCCGCCGGTCGCGTGGGTCGTCACAGCAGCCCCAACCCCTCCAGCGTGTCGCTCACCCGGGTGTCCTGCTCGTCGAGGAACTGCTCGAAGTCCTCGCCGGTCTTGAAGTCGTCGGTCCAGCCGTTCTCCTCGATGGCTTCCTGCCAGCCCGGAGAGTCGTGCATCGTCTGCAGATAGCCGATCAGCTCCTCGCGCCGCTCGTCGGAGATCCCCGGCGGTGCGAGCACGCCGCGCCAGTTGAGGAACACCAGGTCGATGTCCGACTCGGTCAGCGTCGGGATGTCGGCGTACGCCTCCTGGGGCAGGCGCTCCTCACCGGACACCGCGAGGACGCGCAGCTCACCGTCCTTGATCTGGCCCTCGAACTCCGCCAGGCCCGAGAACCCCACGGCGATCTTCTCGCCGAGCAACGCACTCGTCAGCGGACCGCCGCCGTCGTACGAGACGTAGTTGACGTCCCTCGGGTCGACCCCGATGGTCTGCGCGAGCTGCATCGGGAACAGATGGTCCGGTCCGCCCGGTGACGAGCCGCCGCCCACGGCGATCGAGTCGGGGTCGGCCTTCCAGGCCTGCGCGAGGTCGTCGATGGTCTGGTACGGCGAGTTGCCGGGTACGAGGACGCCTTCGGGCTCGCTCATCAGCTGGGCGAGCGGGCTGGCGTCGTTGAGGCGGTACTCGGTTCCGAACGAGTAGAGCGAGCCCACCACGCCGAGGCCCACCGTCATCATCGTGTGCTCGTCGCCGGCCTTGCCCATCAGCGTGGTCATGGCCGCGGCTCCACCTGCACCGATGACGTTGTCGACCGTGAAGTCGCCGCCGGTGACGTCGTCGTCGACCATCACGCGAACCGCGGCCCGGCCCGTCAGGTCGTACCCGCCACCCGGGCTGTTCGGGATGATCATCAGGATGTCGCGGCTCTGGTCCCCGCGCGTGACGCCGCACCCCGCGAGAGCGGTCGCGAGCACGATGAGGCTCGACAACAGCACCGCCGGGCCGGCGGCGTGGGAGCGTCTCCGAGCGCAGCCCATGATGCTGGCACTCTGCCGCATCGCGCATGGCAGCCGCCACCCTCAGCCCAGCCCGCGGGCCTCCCGGACGGCGGGGCTTTCCGGCAGGACGAGTGGCTCGTCCCATCCGGGCGGCGGGCGGTAGTCCTCCCAGCTCTCGTCGAGCGGCCACGCCCGACGCTACGTGACCGTCAGCCCGCGTCCTGGATCAGCCCGAACACGTGTCCCTCGTTGTCGGCGACCAGGCCGACCAGCCTGCCGCCGCCGACGTCCTGGGGCGCCCGCTTCTCGGTACCTCCGGCGCCGACGACCGACCGGACGGCGGCCGCGATGTCGTCGGTGTGCCAGTACGGCGTGGCGCCGGACATGCCCTGGGCATCGCCCGGCACCAGCCCGATCTCCTGGCCGTCGACGGTCCAGCCGACGTAGTACGGGGTGTCGCTGGTCGGCTCTCCGAGCAGCGCGGTCCAGGTGGCCTTGGTGGCGTCGAGGTCCTGCACGGGGGTCAGCACGGTCTTGAACATCTTTCTCACTCCTTCTTTGTCACGTTTGCCCCGGAGGGGTCGTCAGTGGGATGACGGACCGGCGATGGAGGATGTGACCGATGACGAACGAGATCGAGCTCGCGGAGCGTTTCGAGGCCGAGCGACCGCGCCTGCGCGGGCTGGCACTCCGCATGCTGGGCGGCGAGGCCGCCGCGGACGACGCCGTGCAGGAGGCGTGGATCCGGTTGGTGCGTACCGACCAGCGGGGCGAGGACATCGACAACCTTCCCGGCTGGCTGACCACCGTGGTGTCGCGGATCTGCCTGGACCTGCTGCGCAGCCGGACGGCGCACCGGGAGGATGCGCTGCCCGAGGGGATCGACTTCGTGGACGCCGCGCCGACGCCGGAAGAGCAGGTCGAGATGGTCGACGCGGTCGGGCAGGCCATGACCGTCGTTCTCGACACACTGTCACCCGCCGAGCGGCTGGCCTACGTGCTCAAGGACGTGTTCGCGGTGCCCTTCGAGCAGATCGCGCCGATCCTCGGCCGGTCCGAGGTGGCCACCCGCCAGCTCGCCAGCCGGGCGCGGCGCCGGCTCCAGGAGCCGGAGCCACGTGAGGACCTCGCCGCGGCCGACGCAGCGGTCGTCGACGCCTTCATGGCGGCCTCGCGCGACAACGAGTTCGCCGCCCTGCTGGAGCTGCTCGACCCCGACGCCGAGGTGCTCACCGACCAGGCGGCCGAGGCGATGGGGTCGCAGGCGACGTACCTCAAGGGCGGCCGCGAGATCGCCGAGTTCTTCGCCGGGCGTGCCAAGGCCGCCTTGCCGGCCACCCTGGACGGCGGCGCCGCGTCCTGCTGGCAGCACCTGGGCGAGGTCAAGGTGGTCTTCGCGTTCACCGTCGTCGACGGCCGGGTCCGGCAGATCGAGCTGCTGGCCGACCCCGCCGTGCTCACGCGTGTGGGCCGACGCTCACCTCGCCGATCGTGAGCTCCACCTTGTCGGCGTCGCCCTCGAGGATCCGGCCGAGCCGGGCGACCTGCGCCTCGAGGTCGGCCGTCTGTGTCTTCGACAGCCGGCGAAGTGGCTCGACCGTGACGGCGATCCGCTTGCCCGACCGCTTCTGGTGCCAGACGCCGGCCACCTCGCCGTCGACGAGGATCACCGGGTAGTTGCCGGCCTGTCCCGACGGCACCAGCGCCCGCTGGGCCGCCCTCCCGGGGAAGAGACGGTGCCGCGGCCGGCTGCCCACCACGAACGCGTCGAAGTACGGCAGGAGGCGGACGCCCTCCGGCACCGGTCCGCCGTACGCCGCCTCCGGTAGGTCGTAGGCCGTCTCGCCGTCGAGGTCCACGCGCACCAGGCGCGGGTGTGCCGCCATCTGCTCGGTCGCCCATGCCGACGCGGCGCCGAACCACGGCGCGAAGCTCGCCGGCGTCGCCGGGCCGTAGGACCGGAGGTACTCCTCGATCGCCCAGGCCACCGCCACGTCGGGATCGACCGGGTCGCAGTCCGGCGGCCGCGTGTAGGTGACCTTGCGGGCGCGGTCGGGGCCGTAGCAGAGCGCACCGGCGTACGCCGCCCGGTCGGTCACCTGACGCCACCTCGGCCACAGGGTCTGGAACGCAGGCATCACCGGCTCGGCGGCCCACGCGCCCGCGAGGTCGCCGACCGCCTCGGTGAGCTCGTCCACGGTGAGCTCGCGGTCGCGCAGCGCCGTGCCGATGGCCTCCACCACGGCGTCGGTCTGCTCGGGGCTCAGCCGCACGTCCTCGGGGAACGGGCTGCGCGACGGGACCGCACCCCGCGCGGTCATCCAGTACCCGAGGTCGGCGGTGGGCAGCAGGTGCACGGTGCCCCGCGGGCCGAAGGTCTTCACCACGGTCCGGTCCTGCCACAAGGCACGACGTACGTCGGCTCTGGTCGCCCCGTCGACGCGCATCGCCGCCGAGATCTCCGCGGCGGACAGGATCTGCGCGTGCACGCCGCACAGGGCAGCGGCCACGTCGGCGACGGTCGTGCCCTGGGCGAACGGCGCCGCCAGGCCGTGGTGGGTCAACCGGCGGGCGTTCGCGGCCTCCCAGGTCACGTCGCTCACGGACCGCTTCATCGCGCGGCCCTCGCGTACCTCGCCGCCAGCCGCTCGACCGCCTCGCCGAGCTCCGGCGAGTCGACGACCTCGAAGTCGGCGTCGAGGACGCCGAGCCAGAACGCCAGGTCGGCGTACGAGTTCGCCCCCAGCGTCACCACGCACGCCTCGTCGCCGCGGGGCTCCACGCCGCCGCCCTGCAGCCACGGCCCGAGCCGGCGCAGCACCTCGTCGGCGGGCATCTGCACCAGCGCCCTGCCGATCGCCTGCTGCTGGACGGTGCGGATCTTCGAGGCCACCCACTGCGCGACGTCCTCGGCGGGCAGGTCGCGCAGCTTGAACCGGTGGCCGGTCGACCGGGTCTCCCTGAGCCGGTCCACGCGGAAGGTGCGCCAGTCGTCGCGCTGCGGGTCGAAGGCGACGAGATACCACCGGCGACCCCAGTTCACCAGGCGGTACGGCTCGACCTTGCGCTCCGAGCCCGCGCCCGACCGGTCGCTGTACTCGAACCGCACCAGCTCCCGGTCGCGGGCGGCGTTCGCGATCAGGGTGAGCAGCGAGCCGTCGACGGCGGGGCCCTTGGAGTACGGCGCGACGCGCGCGGTGTGCGACTGGAGCGCGTCGACCCGATGACCGAGCCGCTTGGGCAGCACCTGCTGCAGCTTGGTCAGCGCGCGGAGCGCGGACTCCTCCATCCCGCTGACCGCGCCGCCGCTCGCCGTCCGCAGCGAGACCGCGACGGCGACGGCTTCCTCGTCCTCCAGCAGCAGGGGCGGCATCGCGGCGCCGGCCACCAGGCGGTAGCCGCCGACCGGCCCGCGGGTGGCCTCGACGGGGTAGCCGAGGGTGCGTAGCCGCTCCACGTCGTTGCGGACGGTACGGGTGGTCACGTGCAGCCGCTGGGCCAGCTCGGGGCCCGGCCACTCGCGCGGCGTCTGGAGGAGGGAGAGGAGGGAGAAGAGTCGTCCCGATGTCTCGGACATGCCTCGAAGATTACTCATAATGAGGAACGAAACGTTCCTGATCGGCTCCTAGGTTCAGACCATGACAACTCAGACCCTCGAGCGGCCCACTGCGGTCGTCGGCGACGATCAGACGACCAGCACGGCCGCCGGCAACGGCAAGTGGATCGGGTTCGCGGTGATCCTCGCGGCGATGATCCTCAACATCCTCGACTCGACGATCCTCAACGTCGCGGCGCCGTCGATCCAGCGGGACCTGACGCTCTCGTCGTCCGCTCTGGAGTGGATCGCGGCGGCGTACACGCTCGCGATCGCGGTCGGCCTCCTCGCGGGCGGTCGGCTGGGAGACGCCTACGGGCGCAAGCGGATGCTGATGGCGGGGCTGGTCGGGTTCGTGGCCTCGTCGGTGCTCTGCTCGGTCGCGTGGTCCGGCGACGTGCTGGTGGCCGGCCGCGTGACCCAGGGGCTGGCCGCGGCGCTGATGATCCCCCAGACGTTCGGGCTGATCCGCGACATCTTCGGCCCGGCGGACATCGGCAAGGCGTTCGCGGCGTTCGGGCCGGCCATCGGCCTCTCGACGGTGCTCGGTCCGGTGGTGGCCGGTGCGCTGATCAAGCTCGACGCGTTCGGCACCGACTGGCGCTCGCTCTTCCTCATCAACGTCCCCGTCGGCGTTTTCGCGATCGTCGTCGGCCGGAAGGTGCTGCCCGACTCCGAGCCCGCGCACCGGGGCGCCCGCCTCGACTGGGTCGGTACGGCGCTGATGGCCGCGGTCAGCTTCCTCGTCGTGTTCCCGCTCGTCGAGGGCCGGACGCTCGGCTGGCCGGTGTGGCTGGTCGGCGTGGTCGCCGCCGCCGTCCCGCTGGTCGTCGTCGTGGGCAAGCGCCAGCAGGGCCGGATCGCCCGCGGCGAGACCCCGCTCGTCGAGCTGAGCGTGCTGCGCAAGCGGTCCTTCGTCTCCGGCGTCGTCTTCACGATGGTCTTCTTCGGCAGCATCGTCGGCTTCTCGCTGACCACCGGGCTGTTCCTCCAGATCGGGCTGGGCATGACCCCGATGAAGGCCGCCCTGTACCTCGCCGGCCTCGCGATCGGTGCGTTCTTCGGCTCCGGCGTCGGCGCCTGGGCCACCACCGCGGTGGGCCGCCCGATCCTGCACGTCGGCCTGGTGATCATGGCCGCCGGCACGTTCCTCCTGTACGCCTCGATCCACGGCTCCGGCGGTGCCGATCACGGGGTCGGCTGGCTGCAGCTGGTGCCCGGCATGGTCGTGTACGGGTTCGGGATGGGCATGATCTTCGTGCCGCTGTTCAGCATCATCATGGGCGAGATCGAGGATCACGAGGTCGGCTCGGCCTCCGGGATGCTCGAGTCGTTCCAGCAGCTCGGCGCCTCGATCGGTGTGGCCGCGCTGGCGACGCTGTTCTTCGCCACCATCCGGCTCGAGGACGGCGGCCCGGTCGCCGCAGCTATCGCCGGCCGCCACGTGCTCGCCGCCGAGCACACCCTGCTGGTCTCGCTGGTGCTGATCGCGGTCGCGTTCGTGCTCGGGTTCCAGCTGCCGATGAAGGCCCGCCAGATGGGGCACTGAGCCCCGATCCCTACCGATTCGTCTGCGGTCTCGCCTGGCGTTCGCGCCGGGCGACCGCAGACGAATCGCGTTGAGGCCGACCCTAGGGTGGCGACATGAGCACCGAACGGGCCGTCGACACCATCTCGGAGCGGTACCTCGATGAGGCCGCCGCCCTCGACCCGATGATGGCGGCGTACGCCGGTATCGCCGGGCACGACGACCGGCTGCCGGACCTCTCCCCCGCCGGTTTCGCGCAGCGCGCGGACCTGGACAGGCAGGCACTCGCCGCTGCGCTCGACGCGACGCCGGTCGACGAGCGCGAACGGGTCGCCCAGGAGGCGTTCGTGGAACGGCTCGGCCTCAAGGTGGAGATGTACGACGCCGGCATCGTCACCAGCCAGGTCTCGATGACCGCGGGGCCGATGCAGAACGTGCGCGGCGTCCTCGACCTGATGCCGACCGAGAGCGAGGAGGCGCAGCGCAACATCAGCGAACGGCTGGCCGCGGTGCCGCGGGCGCTGGCGGAGTACCGCCAGACGCTTCTCGACTCGGCCGACGCCGGCCACGTCTCGGCGCGACGCCAGCTCCAGGAGGTGGCCGCGCAGGTGGGTCGCTGGACCGGACAGGACGGCAGCACCGACCTGTTCGTCGACCTGGCCGACCGCCTGGACGCCGAGGGCACGTTGGCCGACGACCTGGCCCGCAACGCCGCCGGCGCCAGCGCGGCGTTTGCGGACTTCGGCCGGTTCATCGGCGAGGAGCTCGCACCGCGGGGCCGTGAGCGCGAGGCCGTCGGCCGCGACGAGTACGCCCTGTGCAACCGCTTCTTCCTCGGCGCCACCGTCGACCTCGACGAGACCTATGCGTGGGGCTGGGAAGAGCTCAAGCGGCTCGACGACGAGAAGCTGGAGACGGCCGACCGGATCAAGCCCGGCAGCACCGTTCGGGAGGCGGTGGCCGTCCTCGACGCCGACCCGGCCCGGATCGTGCACGGCCGCGAGCGGTTCCGTGACTGGATGCAGGCGCTCTCCGACCGGACCGTCGCCGAGATGGCCGACGTCCACTTCGACATCCCCGAGCCGATCCGCAGGCTCGAGTGCTGCCTGGCCCCGACCCACGACGGCGGCATCTACTACACCGGCCCGTCCGAGGACTTCAGCCGCCCGGGCCGGATGTGGTGGTCGGTGCCCGAGGGCATCGAGGACTTCGCGACCTGGCGCGAGACCACCACCGTCTTCCACGAGGGGGTGCCCGGACACCACCTGCAGGGCGCCCAGACGATGTACCGCGCCGACCAGCTGAACCGCTGGCAGCGGCTGGCCTGCTGGGTGAGCGGCCACGGTGAGGGCTGGGCGCTGTACGCCGAGCGGCTGATGGACGACCTCGGCTACCTCGCCGACCCGGGCGACTACCTGGGCATGCTCGACGGCCAGTCGATGCGGGCGGCGCGGGTGATCGTCGACATCGGCATGCACCTGGAGCTGGAGATCCCGAAGGACAACCCGTTCGGCTTCCACCCGGGCGAGACGTGGACGCCCGCGCACGGCCTGGAGTTCATGCGCCAGCACTGCCTGATGGAGGACAGCTACATCCAGTACGAGGTGCTGCGGTACCTCGGCTGGCCGGGCCAGGCGCCGTCGTACAAGGTGGGCGAGCGGATCTGGCTCCAGTGTCGCGAGGAGGTGCGCGCCCGCCAGGGCGACGCCTTCGACCTGAAGGCCTTCCACCGTGCGGCGCTCGACCTCGGCTCGCTCGGCCTCGACCCGTTTCGCGCCGCCATGGCCCGCCTGTGACCCCGCCCGTGACCCAGCCTGTGACCCATCCCGTGACGCTCGTCCTCGCCTCCGCGTCGCCGGCGCGCCTGGCCACCCTGCGCGCCGCCGGCGTCGAGCCGCTGGTGATCGTCTCGGGAGTCGACGAGTCGCAGGTCACCGACGTACCTCCCTCGGAGCTGGCCCTGCAGCTCGCCGAGCTCAAGTGCGCGGCGGTCGCCGGCCGGGCCGAGGTCCCGAACGGCGCTCTGGTGCTCGGCTGCGACTCCGTGCTCGAGCTCGACGGGCGGGCCCTCGGCAAGCCCGAGGACGCCGCCGAGGCACGGGCGCGCTGGCGCGAGATGCGGGCGCGCTCCGGGGTGCTGCACACGGGCCACGCGCTGCGGGCCGGCGAGCGCGTCGCGGCCGCGACCGCTTCGACCCTCGTGCACTTCGCGGACCTCACCGACGACGAGATCGACGCCTACGTCGCGACGGGCGAGCCACTGCACGTCGCCGGCGCCTTCACCGTCGACGGCCTGGGCGGCCCGTTCGTCACCGGTATCGAGGGCGACCACCACAACGTGGTGGGCCTCAGCCTGCCGCTCCTCCGGGAGCTGATGGCGGAACTCGGCCACGCGTGGACGTCCCTGTGGCCCTCTGGTCGCTAGTGTCCAGGTCGTCGTCGTCCCCGGCCCACGGGCTGAACGCCGGCACGTGCGCAGGCCGCGGGAACACGTAGGTGCGGAACAGGTGGAAGCGAGCGACCTGCCCCAGCAGCTGCCCGATCACCACGCCCGACAGGTTGTCCGACACCGGGTCGTCGAGCCCGAAGGCGTTGCGACTCATCCACAGGCACACCATCGGGATCAGCATCGTCACGGTGTTGATCACGAAGTACGCCGTGCGGCCGCCGTCCGCGTGCTGAGGCGGCCGGTGCTTGAACGTCCAGCTGCGGCTCAGGCGGTAGCTGATGAGCATGCCCACGAAGTTCGCGATCACGAACGCCGTCACGGGGTGGCCGGGCAGCCACGGGTCGTCGGTCAGGTAGAGGCCGTGCACGAGGAAGTTGAAGATGAGGAAGGCGACGAACGTCGCGATGCCGCCGACGGCCGCGAAGCGGCCGATCTCGGTCAGCAGGCGGTGCCAGCCTTCTCCCACGGTGGAGAGGCTATCCGGCGCCGAGCCCCACGCTCTGCTGGACCGTCACTTGCCGTGTCGACGGGCCGGGCCCCGAGATCTTGTCCAGCACCAGGTCGAGCCTGATCGTGAGCTCGTTCGCGGCACTTACGTCGGCGTCGAAGGCCCACGTGCCGCGCACGGCGTACGGCTCGGCATTTCCGACGCGCTCGTCGGCGGACTGCGCGTCGGCGCCGTCCACGGTGAGGTTCTTCACCTGCACCGAGGAGACGCCGTAAGACGCGTTCCTCACCTCGACGCGCGGCACGCTGATGTCCAGACCGACCAGCAGCCAGACGTGGCCGTCCTCCGCCCACCCGAGCCGGGGAAGGTACGGCGTGCGCTGCGGAGCGTTGACCACGCAGGACACGTCGGGCACCACGTCGCCGGACGCGAAGCCCTCCCGGGTGCACGGCGCCTCGATGCCCACCGTCGGCTCGTCGTAGAGCGCGGCCGCGGCACCCGCGTCGCGGTCGCCGGTGGCCGGGTCGACGGTCTGGGTGAGCCCGTCGTAGGTCACCTCGAACGTCGGGTCCTTCCCGTCGCCGTCCACCGCGACGTACATCGTGCCGACCCCGGTGTCGGTCGTGCCCTGCGCACTCGCGACCCGGTACGGCGACCCCAGGTCGGCCGTCGTACCGCCCGCGACCAGCGTGACCTCGGCATCCTGCGGGTCCGCGCCGATGACCCCGACCGGCACGCCGCCCTCGCCGAACGGGTCGTGCGTCCACATCACCGGGACGAAGGTGCCGCCGTCCGGCGCGGTGTGCTTCTCGTCGTCGGCCGCCATGTCCGCGGACACCTCGTCGACGGGTGCGCCGACGGTCAGGTCGATGCGGCCGGTGGGGAGCAGCACGAACGCCTCGTCGCCCTGCACCTTGTCCGACAGGTGACCGACGACCACGTCCCCGCCGCTCGCGCCGGCACCCTGGTCGCCGCAGGCCGTGAGGCCGGCCCCCACCAGGAGACCCGCCAGCACCAGACCGATTGGGTTCACGAGCCCGCGTAGACCTCGCGCTTGAGCGCCTTCACCTGGGCGAACTGCGACTCCACCAGCTGCGTCGCCGCGCTGGAGGCGGCGGCGCAGAACGCCGTCTCGTTGAGCCGCTGCTGGACGTCGCGGTCGAGGTGCACCACCCACGCGTCCATGCCGACCGCGCTCACCCGAACGGCGCCGCCAGCCGCCTCGCCCTCGACGACGAGGCCGGAGCGCGCCCGGACGTACCGCTCGTCGGCCGGGCTGGTCGGCGGCGACTCCTTCGTGAAGGTCTGGCCGAAGTCGATGCTGCGTGCGGCGTAGTAGGCCTTCATCCGCGCCACGAAGAGCAGCTTCGCGAGGCGGGTGAGCTGGCGCTCGAGGTCACTGACCGACGCCCACTCGTAGTAGCCGGGCGCCAGCGAGACCCGGACGTGCGTGCGTCCGCTGATGCTGGCGAAGGCCCGCTCGTCCGGCGTGGCCGCGGAGGCCTGCAGCTCGGCGAGGGCGCTGGTCGTCGCAGGGGTCATCGTCACACCACCCTGTCAGTCGGCGTCGGGTCGGCCGACGTCCGGGTCCTTCGGCGGCTGGCCGGGCTCGCCCGCGAGCGTGGGCCGCGGGGCGAGGAAGTCCGAGGCGTACGACGACACCACGCCGCTGCTGTTCGTCATCGCGTCCACGACCTTCTGCTCGGCCTTCTGGACGGCCTCCTTGAGGTCGTTGATCCCCTGCTTGGCCTTGTCGATGACACCCTCCACGGACTCGGCTGAGTAGTCGTTCTTGGGAGGGTCCTCGATCTGGCCGGCGAAGGTGTTGGCCACCTCGAGGCCGGAGGCGACCGCGCCCAGGGCGATCGCGCCGCTCGTGCCCCCGGTCAGCGGGAGAGCCGCGATGGCCACCACCGCGCCGACCACGGAGAGGCCGATCTCCCAGTCGTTCTTGCCGCAGTCGCCGTAGTGCTCGAGCGCCGACTTCACCTTGTGGGCGATGTCGTCGATGTTGAGCCGGGCTCGCTTCCACAGCTCCTTCTCGGCGTTCAGGGCGTTCATCAGGATCGAGGCCACGATGAACTGGTTCTCGGTGCGGTCGGCGAACGGGATGATGAAGTTGTCGTTGAACGCCTGGGCCGCGAGCCCGTCCCACTCGTCGATGGTGTTGCCGGCCACGGTCATCGCGGACAGCTCGACGTTGACCGGGTGCGGGTCGCCCTGGATCGGGTCGGTGAACGCCTCGGTGCACAGAGCGTTCATGCAGGTGGTCACCGACTCCATCGGGCCGTCGAAGTCGCCGGGGTCGGGCAGCACCAGGAAGTCGTTGAACAACGAGTGGATCTCGTTGAACTTCATCTCGGTGTCCCAGACCGTCTTGCGCAGGACGTCCTCGGTCATCAGGGGCGTGCCGCTCATCGTGTCGATCGGCGGGTAGAACATGCCGTCGCGCTTCATGATCATGTACTCGTCGAAGAGGTACTTCTCGACCGCCATGTCGTAGATCTCCTGGGCATGGAAGCCCAGCTCTTCAAAGCTCATTGGACATGTCCGATCTCGCGCTTGCGGCGTTCGAACTCGGCCTGCGCCTCGGCGTCGGTCTGGGCGTAGTGGTTGGCGGCGTAGACGAGCGCCGCACCGGTGTCCATCAGGTTGTCGGCCGTCTTCGAGAGGTGGCCCGACAACGTCGTGGCCAGGGTCTCCCAGGCCGAGGAGGCGCCGTAGGAGTAGTCCCCCGCGCCGACGCCGCCGCTGCGGTACATGATCCCGGTGATCGACGTGGGCAAGGCGTTGACTGCGGTGGTGAACTCGCCGGCCACCTTGGGCAGCTGGTTCTGCCCGGCGTCCCACAGCTCGGCGAGGTCGACGCCCAGCTCGTGTCCTGTCGACATGGCTCTCCTCGAATGGTTGCGTCTTCGCGACAGTCGGGTACATCCCCTGCGCTGTCGTGCGCCAAACCTTCGACGGAGAGCGAATCTCCTTGTTTCTAGCCTGTTCCAGGAGGTTTGGGACGCCTACTCGACGGGTAGGCCCAAGCCGCGGGCGATGAGCATCCGCTGCACCTCCGACGTGCCCTCGCCGATCTCGAGCACCTTCGCGTCGCGGTAGAACCGCACGACTGGGTACTCCTCCATGAAGCCGTAGCCGCCGAAGACCTGCGTGGCGATCCGGGTGGCGGTGACGGCGGACTCGGTGGCGTGCAGCTTGGCGATCGACGCCGATTGCTTGAAGGACTTGGCGTCCGCACCAGCGTCCTTCATCGCCGCTGCCTTGTAGACGAGCAGCCGCGCGGACTCCGCCATCACCTGCAGGTCGGCGATCTGGAACGCCAGGCCCTGCTTGCGGCCGATCGGGCCGCCGAAGGTCTGCCGCTCGCCGGCGTACTGGAGGGACATCTCCAGGCAGGCCTGGATGCAGCCGACCGCGAGGGCGGCGATGGCGACCCGCCCGTCGTCGAGGGTGGCGAGGAACTGCGCGTAGCCGCGGCCCCGGTCGCCGAGCAGGTTGCCCTCGGGCACCCGGCAGTCGGTGAACGTCAGGCCGTGGGTGTCCGAGGCGTGCCAGCCGAGCTTGTCGTACGCCGGCTCGACGCCGAACCCGGGCGTGGCGGACGGGATGACGAGCGCCGAGATCTCCGGCTTGCCGTCCTCGCGCACGCCCGTCCGAGCGGTGGCCGTGACGAGCGAGGTGATCTCCGAGCCGGAGTTGGTGATGAACGCCTTGGCGCCGTTGACGACCCACTCGCCGTTGTCGAGCTCGGCCTTGGTGCGGGTAGCTCCGGCATCGGAGCCGGCGCCGGGTTCGGTGAGACCGAAGCCGGCCAGGGTGCGTCCGGAGACGAGGTCGGGCAGCCAGGTGTCCTTCTGCTCCGGGGAGCCGAAGGTGAGGATCGGGTTGATGCCGAGCCCGACGGCGGCCTCCAGGGTGATGCCCATGGCCTGGTCGACGCGGCCGATCTCCTCGATCGCGACGCACAGGCTCGTGAAGTCGCCGTCGTCGCCGGCGCCGCCGTACTCCTCCGGGGCGGTCAGCCCCATCAGCCCGAGCCCGCCCATCTTCTGCACGACGTCGGCCGGGAAGTGGTGGTCCTTGTCCCACTGCGCGGCGTGCGGGGCGATCTCCGCCTCCGCGAACTCGCGCACGACCTGGCGGAACTCCTCGTGCTCGCGGGACAGCTCGAACGTCATGCCGCGAATGCTAACCGCTCAGGTTAACGATCGCTAACCAACCGCGCTCGCCAGTCGAGCCGGGCGAGCGTTCGCTGGTCGAGCCGGGCTCCGTTCGGTCGAGGAGGGCGCGCTAGCGCCCGTCACGAGACCCGGGGACGGTCCTCTTGATCGTAACGTGGTCCGTGACGGGACTTCGTCCCTCCTCGACCAACGGAGCGGCGACGAGCACCCACACGGCATAGTCGCCGGTCCCGGGGTCGAAGGGGCGCAGGTCGTACGTCGCGTGCCGAGACTCGACTGCCAGCCCGACGGCGGCCACGTCGTCGAGGAACTCCTCGGCCGGGTACTCGCGGGAGTTCGGGCCGGCGGTGAGCGCGAACCCCACCAGCATCCTGCCTTCCGGAGCGAGCAGGGCGGCGAGACGGGAGAGCACCGCGCGCTCGGAGTCGGGTGCCGACAGGATCATCACGTTGCCGACGCACACCACGAGGTCGAACTCCGCCGGCATGCCGTGGGCGGTCAGGAACTCCGCGTCCAGCATCTCCAGCCGGCACTGCGCGACGGGGAAGTCGGGGTAGGTCGACCGGGACTGCTCGAGGAGCTCGGCGTCGAGGTCGACGCCGTACGCGTCGTGGCCGCGGCGGCGGAGCGCGGCGCCGATGCGACCCATGCCGGAGCCGGCGTCGAGGATCCGTGCTCCTCGCGGTGCGAGCGCGTCTGCCAGCCGTGCCTCTCCCTCGACGTCCTCACCGTCGGCGATGAGCTGGGCGAAGCGGGCACCGTAGCCGCGCCCAGAGGGCCAGGGCTGCTCCCAGCGGGTCGGCGGCAGATCGGGCTCGGCGCTCACCAGGCCAGTGTCCACGGCTTGCGCGACACTGCCGCCATGAGGTTCGAGTCCCGGCCGCTGACTCCTTCGACCTGGGCAGACCTGGAGGAGCTGTTCGGCCTGCCGGGCGGCTCGATCGTGCGCGGCTGCTGGTGCATGTACTACCGCAGGACCGGCCGGGTCTCGGTGAGCGCCGCGGCAGGAGTGACGAACAAGGAGCAGCTGTGCTCCCTGGTCGACGCGGGCATCGTCCCCGGCCTGGTGGGGTACGTCGACGGCCGGCCGGCCGGGTGGGTCAGCCTCGGCCCGCGCGAGGAGTACCTCAAGCTCCGGCGGTCGCAGATCATGAAGCCCGTCGACGACGCCGAGGTGTGGTCGGTGGTCTGCTTCTACGTCGCCAAGCCGTGGCGCGGCGAGGGTCTCCAGCACCGGCTTCTCGCCGCGGCGATGGACCACGCCCGCGACCACGGCGTGCGCATGCTCGAGTCCTACCCGGTCGACAAGGAGGAGCGCAGCCACGACGACTTCATGTTCTTCGGGTCGCGCAGCCTCTACGAGAAGGCCGGCTTCCGGGAGGTCGTACGCCGCTCTCCCACGCGCGTGGTGATGCGCCGGGGCCTGCGCCCGCGCCGTCCGCGTCCCTAGCTAACGGAAGGCGCTCTCTCCGGTCAGGGCCTGGCCGATCACGAGCTGGTGCACCTCGGACGTGCCTTCGTAGGTCAGCACCGACTCCAGGTTGTTGGCATGGCGCATCACGGGGTGCTCCAGGGTGATGCCGGCGGCGCCCAGGATGGTCCGGCACTCGCGTGCGATGGCGATCGCCTCGCGGACGTTGTTGAGCTTGCCGATGCTCACCTGCGTCGAGGTGATCCGACCCGCGTCCTTGAGCCTGCCGAGGTGCAGCGCGAGCAGCATCGCCTTGCCGAGCTCGAGGGTCATGTCGGCGAGCTTGGCCTGGGTGAGCTGGAAGGAGGCGAGCGAGCGGCCGAAGATGTCGCGCTCGCCGGCGTACCGCAGCGTCGTCTCCAGGCAGTCGCGGGCCGCGCCCAGGCTGCCGAAGACGATCCCGAACCGTGCCTCCGTCAGGCAGGACAGCGGTCCCCGCAGGCCGGTGACCTCGGGCAGCACGGCGTCCGCCGGCAGCCGGACGTCCTCGAGCACCAGTTCGCTGGTCACCGAGGCGCGCAGGCTGAGCTTGCGCTTGATCTCCGGCGCGCTGAAGCCCCCGCTGTCGGTGGGCACGACGAAGCCGCGGATCCCGTCGTCCGTCTGGGCCCAGACGACCGCGACGTCGGCGATGGAGCCGTTGGTGATCCACATCTTCGAGCCGTTGAGGACCCAGTCCGTCCCATCCAGACGGGCGCGGGTGCGCATCGCCGCGGGGTCGGAGCCGGCGTCCGGCTCGGTCAGCCCGAAGCAGCCGATCGCCTCGCCGGTCGCCATCCGGGGAAGCCACTCCTGCTTCTGCTCCTCCGAGCCGTGCTTCCAGATCGCGAACATGGCCAGCGAACCCTGCACCGACACCAGGGACCGGACTCCGGAGTCGCCCGCCTCGAGCTCGAGGCAGGCCAGGCCGTACGCCGTGGCGCTGGTGCCCGCGCAGCCGTAGCCGGTCAGGTGCATCCCGAGCAGCCCGACCTTGCCCATCTCGACGGCGAGCTCGCGGGCGGGCAGCGAGGCCTCGTCGTACCACTGGGCGAGGTTCGGACGGACCTGCTGGTCGACGAGGACGCGCACGGTCTCCTGGATCGCGCGCTCCTCGTCACCGACGAGGTCGCCCAGGTCGAAGAGGTCGAGAGGAGCGGTCACGCCTTGATCGCCTCCTCCAGCGCGGCGAGCACGAGCAGGGCGGCATCCGGCCGGGCGTTGTGCCCCATCAGGCCGATCCGCCAGACGGTGCCGGCGTACTGCCCGACGCCGGCGCCGATCTCGATGCCGTGCCGTTCGAGGAGCCGGGCCCGGACGGCCGCGGAGTCGACGCCGTCGGGCACCTTGACCGTGGTCAGCTCGGGGAGCCGGTGGCCCTCGGCGGCGAACAGCTCGAGGCCCATGCTCTGCAGGCCGTCCTGGAGCTGCTTGCCGGCCGCCTCGTGGCGCGCCCAGACGGCCTCGAGTCCTTCCTCCATGATCCGGGTCAGTCCGGCGTGCAGGCTGACGACCATCGCGACCGGTGCGGTGTGGTGGTACGTGCGGCCACCCTTGCCGCCCCGACTGCTCGCCTCGCCCACGTAGCCGCCGAGCAGGCCGAGGTCGAGGTACCAGCTGCGCGGCTTCTCGACCCGGCGCTCGAAAGCGCGGTCGTTGATGGTGAACGGCGCCAGGCCGGGCGCCACGCCGAGGCACTTCTGGGTGCCGGCGTACCCGATGTCGACGCCCCAGTCGTCGGCGCGCAGCTCGATGCCGGCGATCGAGGTGACGGCGTCGGTGACGAGCAGGGCGTCGCCCTTGGCGGCCCCGAGCGCGTCGATGTCGGAGCGGACGCCGGTGGAGGTCTCGGCGTGCACGGCGGCGTACATGGCGGGGGCGGGATGCGCGTCGAGCATCCGCTGGACGTCGACGGGCTGGCCCCACTCGTGCTCGACGGCGACGACCTCAGCGCCGCAGCGCGCCGCGACATCGCACATCCGCTGGCCGAAGAGTCCGTTGACGCCGACGACCACGACGTCGCCCTCGTGGACGGTGTTGACGAACGCCGCCTCCATGCCGGCGCTGCCGGTGGCGCTCAACGGCAGGGTCCTGGCGTTGGTCGTGCCCCACGCCCGGCGCAGCAGGTCGCACGTCTCGTCCATGATCCGGAGGAACTCCGGGTCGAGGTGGCCGAGCAGCGGGAGGCTCAGCGCGTTGGTGGCCTCCGGGTACGGGTTCGACGGCCCGGGGCCGAAGAGGTGGCGCTCGTGGATCACGTGCCGACGCTACCGCCGCGTTCGCTGGCCGAGCCGGGCGAGCCCCTGGGCGAGCCGGTGCCGCAGCTACCGCCGCATTCGCTGGTCGAGCCGGGCGAGCCCCTGGGCGAGCCGGTGCCGACGCTACCGCCGCGTTCGCTGGTCGAGCCGGGCGAGCCCCTGGGCGAGCCGGTGCCGACGCTACCGCCGCGTTCGCTGGTCGAGCCGGGCGAGCCCCTGGGCGAGCCCGTGTCGAGACCCGGTGAGTGACTCGTCGTCAAAAACCCGCCCCGGGGTTGAGGATGCCCTGGGGGTCGAGGGCCGCCTTGATCCTCAGGGTCAGCGCCATCACGTCGGGGCCGAGCTGGTCGGGCAGGGCGGCGCGCTTGGCCCGGCCGATGCCGTGCTCGCCGGTGATGGTGCCGCCCAGGTCGATGGCGGCCTGCATCACCTCGTCGAAGGCCCGGCGGGCCCGGCGTTCGGAGTCGGGGTCCGCGGCGTCGTAGACGATGTTGGGGTGGGTGTTGCCGTCGCCGGCGTGCGCGACGACGGGGATCTGCACGCCGTGCCGCTCGGCGATCGCGCCGATGGCGTCGAGCAGGTCGGGCAGCAGTGGCACGGGGGCGCCGACATCCTCGAGCAGCAACGCGCCCCGGCGTTCCAGGGCCGGGAACGCCGCCCGCCGCGCCTGCACGAACATCTCGCCCTCGTCGGCGTCGTCGGTCACGAACACCTCGGCACCCTGGGCCTCACAGGCCGCCTGCATCACCTCGACCTCCTGGCCCCGGGAGGCTCCGGGCGCGTCGGACTGGGCGACGAGGAGGGCGCCGGCGTCCCGGTCGAGTCCCATCGGCTGGTAGTCCTCGACGGCGTTGATCGATGCCCGGTCCATCAGCTCGAGCATCGAGGGCCGCATCGTCGCACGCATCGCGACGACCGCGTCGGCGGCCTGTCGGACCGTGCCGAACGTCGCCACCAACGTCGACCTGCTGCCCTGGGCGGGTACGAGTCGCAAGATGGCGCGGGTGACGATGCCGAGCGTCCCCTCACTGCCCACGAACAGCTTGAGCAGTGGCAGGCCGGCCACGTCCTTGATGCGTTTGCCGCCCAGGGTGATCAGGGTGCCGTCCGCGAGCACGACGTCGAGGCCGAGCACGTAGTCGGTGGTGACGCCGTACTTCACACAGCACAGTCCGCCGGCGTTGGTCGCGACGTTGCCGCCGATCGAGCAGATCTGGAACGAGGAAGGGTCGGGCGGGTACCAGAGTCCGTGCTCGGCCGCCGCCTGCTTGACGTCCGCGTTGAACGCGCCGGGTTCCGCGACGGCCACCTGGGTCGTTGGGTCGATCTCGACGGCGTTCATCCGCTCCAGGCTGAGCACGATGCCTCCGTCCACCGCTGTCGAGCCACCCGACAGCCCGCTGCCGGCGCCCCGCGGCACCACCGGGATCAGGTGCTCCGTGGCCCATCGCATCGTCGTCTGCACCTGGCCCGCGTCCTCGACGCGCACCACGGCCAGCGGCTTGCCCGCCGTCCGGTCCCGGGACCAGTCGAAGCGGTACTTCTCCATCCCGTCGGGGTCCGTCACCACCACGCCGTCAGGCAGTGCGGCGACCAAGGCCTCCACCGGGTCCATGCCCCCATGCAACCACCCGGAGGCGCGGGCTAGCGTCGTGGCCATGGACGAACAGCAACCGGCCGACTCGCCCTACCACCGCACGCTGCCGCCGGCGGGGACCGTCCTCTCCGGGCAGCCGCTCGTCGACGACTGGCTCTCCTGCTTCGAGGCGGTCACCTTGCGGCCGCTCGCGCCCATGCTGGTGCCCGAGCTGCCACGCTCCGGCGAGCTCGACCGCGCCGAGTGCGGGCACTGCCGGCCGTCGGAGCACACGATCTGGCGCGACGACCTGTGGCAGGTGCGGGCGGGCTTCGCGCCGCTGACCATCCCGTACATCGGCGGCATCGCGCCACGCGAGCACGTGCGGCTCGAAGACGCACCGGTCGACCTGCTCACCACGCTCGGGCCGCTGCTCCAGCGCGTGAGCAACGCCGTGAAGTCGATCCCGGGTGTCGCCCGCACCCACTTCGCGCGCTGGGGAGACGGCTCGGAGCACTTCCACCTGTGGGCCCTGGGCCGTCCCGCCGGGATGATGCAGGGCCGCGGGGCCATGCTCGCCTTCTGGGACGACATCCTCCCCGAGATGCCGGCCGACCTCCAGGCCGAGCACCTGCGCGTGGTGGCCGAAGCGCTGGCGGCCGGAGGCGGAGAGGCCTTCCCCGACAGCTGACCTGACAGCTGGGCCGACAGCTGGGCCGACTCAGTCGTGGACGTCGAAGGAGTAGGTGGCGACCTTCTCCCCGCCGACGTACCAGGTCACCGTGTGCTGGCCGAGCTTGTCGCTGGTGATGGAGACTCCGGACTTCACGTCTTCCTCCGCCGGCTGGTGGCTCGCGCAGAGCTTGTCCGGCTTGTGAGGGAACTTGACGCACACCTTGTACGACGCGTCCCTGTCCTTGCTCAGGAAGATCGCCATCTTGGGCTGGTCCACCCCGCACGAGTGCGACGCCTCCGCCGACTTCTTCGCACTGCACACGACGTACGCCTTGTACCGCGGCGCACCCTCGAGGTTCGCAGCACCGGCCGGCGCGGACGTCGTGCCCGTCGTGAGGCCGAGCAGCGCCGTGCCGAGTGTCAGGCCCACGGTCAGGAGGCTCCGCACCATGGCGGGAGTCTAGGCCCGTCAGCGACCGAGCAGGCCGTCGACGTTGGGGAGATCCTGGAACCGCGAGAACGTCCCGTCGTCGGCGATCTCCTGGGCGGCCTCCAGGAACCCGCGCCATGCCGTGCGTGCGAGGGTGCCGCCGACGCTGATCCGCCGTACGCCCTGCTCGGCAGCCTCCGCGACCGTGATGAACGGAGTGTGGACCAGGAGGTTCACCGGCTTCGGCGCCACCGCGGAGACGATGGCGGTGACCTGCTCGACGTTGTCGATCCTGGGCGCGTAGAGGCAGTCGGCGCCGGCCTCGGCGTACGCGCGCAGCCTGCGGACGGTCTCCTCGATGTCGGGGCGCCCGACCACGAACCCTTCGGAGCGACCCGTGAGCACGATCCCGGTGCCGCTCTCGTCGATCGCCTGCCGAGCAGCGGCGATGCGCTCCACGGCCAGGTCGAGCTCGAAGAGCGGATCTGCGGCATCGCCCGACGAGTCCTCGATGGAGAGTCCGGCGACCCCGGTGTCCGCGGCCTTCTTGACGTTCGCGGCGACGCCCGCCGGGTCGACCGCGTAGCCACCTTCGAAGTCGGCGTTCACCGGCACCTGCACGGCGTCGGCGATGAGCCGGAGGTGCGCGAGGGCCTCGTCGAGCGTGACCTGGGTGTCGGCGCGACCGAGCGTCCACGCCAACCCGGCGCTCGTCGTGGCCAACGCCGTGAAGCCCATCTGCTCCAGGGCGCGGGCGCTCCCCACGTCCCAGGGGTTCGGCATCACGAAGCAGCCGCTGGCGTGCAACCGGTGGAACTCGGCACTGCGATCGCCCTGCATCGCAGCAGCGTAGACGGAGGCGCACCCGGGACAGCGGCGAGCAGCTAGGTTCCCGGGGGTGAAGGCGGTCGTCTACCACCAGTACGGCGGGCCCGAAGTACTGCGCCTCGAGGACGTGCCGCCTCCGTCGCCCGGGGCCGGGCAGGTACGCGTCCGGGTCCGCGCCACGTCGCTCAACCTCAGCGACTGGGAGAGCCTGACCGGCTCGCCGGCGTACGTCCGGATCGGCGGTCTCCGCCGTCCGTCGCACCCGGTCCTCGGGTCCGACATCGCCGGTGTCGTCGACGAGGTCGGGGAGGGCGTGACCCGGTTCCGGCCCGGCGACGAGGTGTACGGCGACAACCTCGCGCTGATGGGCGGGTTCGCGGAGTTCGCCGTCGCGTCGGAGAAGTCGCTCGCACCGAAGCCCACCGAGCTCACTTTCGCCGAGGCTTCGACCATCCCGCAGGCCGGCGCGATCGCCGTACAGGGCACCGCTCGAGCGGCGTCGGGATCGCGCTTGCTGATCAACGGCGCGGGCGGAGGCTCGGGCGCGTTCGCGATCCAGCTCGCCAAGCGACTCGGTGCCCACGTGACGGGTGTCGACAACGCCGGCAAGCTCGACTTCATGCGGTCGGTGGGCGCCGACGAGGTCCTCGACTACCGACGTGACGACTTCACTCGGATGTCCACGCGCTACGACGTGATCCTCGACCTGGTCGCGCACCGCTCGGTGTTCGCGTACCGCCGCGCGCTCGCCCCCGGCGGTACCTACCGGTGCGTGGGCGGCTCGGTCCCCTCGCTGCTGCGAGTCGTCACCGCCGGCTGGCTCGTCGGCCGGCTGACCCGTCGTTCGCTCGGGCTGCTGGTCGTCAAGGAGGGTCCGTCCCACTTCGCCCCGCTGGCCGACCTGTGCGTCAGCGGCGAGGTACGGATCCACATCCACCGCACCTACTCGCTGGACCAGGTCCCCGCCGCGCTTGCCGACGTCGGTGAGGGTCGCGCCCTGGGCAAGGTGGTTGTCGAGCCCTAGGAGACGTCCCAGCCTGATCCCTCGAGGGGGCAGGACACGTCACCCCACGCCGGTCGAGCTTGTCGAGACCTCGGGGTGCGCCAATCGCGGTGTCCCGACGCCGCACCGGTGGACGCCGCACCGGTGGTTGAGGAGGCGCGCCAGTGCCGTCACGAAGCGGTGAGCAAGCAAGCTCACCGGTGGTTGAGGAGGCGCGCCAGCGCCGTCACGAAACCCGGTGAGTGGAAAGGCGACGGTTCCCGAACGCCGGTCGGGCTTGTCGAGACCCCCGGCCTGTCACGTGCGTCGGTGGAAGGTGGTGGATCCGTTGGCGTGGTGGTGGGTGATCCATCCTGGGTCGTGGGCGCGGTGGTGGTGGAAGGAGCAGAGCAGCTTGCCGTCGGCGAGGTCGGTCTTGCCGCCGTGGGACCAGGGCCTCTTGTGGTGGTGGGCTTCGCACCAGGCGGCCGGGATCGAACAGCCCTCGGCGGTGCACTCGGCGTCGCGGATGGCCATCGCCTTGCGCTGGGCCGGTGAGAAGAGTCGGGCGGAGCGGCCGAGGTCGAGGACCTCGCCTCTGGTGCCGAGGACGACGGGGATGATCCGGGCCTGGCAGGCCAGCCGTCGGGCTTGTTCGGCGGTGACCCGGTCGCCGGCCGACGTGGTGGCGATGCCGAGGCCGGTGACCAGGGTCTGGTAGTCGAGGGTGACCAGCACGCTGGTGGCGGTGCCGCCGTGGACCGGTAGTCCGGTGTCGGGCAGGTTCTCCAGGAACGCGCAGAACGCCTCGCCGCGTCGCCGGGCGACGGGCAGCCGGTCGACCTCGCCCAGCGGGTGGGTGGTGCGGCGGGGTGCGGTGTAGGCGTCCAGGTAGGTACGGAGCCGGTTCGCGACCGGGGTGGGGATGCGGGCGTGCAGGTCGGTGGATCCGTCGCCGCGGGGCCGCAGGGTCAGGCGGGTGGCGGCCTCGGCGCGGCGTTCGGCGGCCAGCAGTCGCTGGTACTCGGCCTGGTCGGCGATGTCGGGGGCGAGGTACTCCAGCAGCCGACCGCCCAGCACCCGCAGCTGCTTCGGGCCGAGGTCGGCGGCCTTCTCCACCAGGAACGCCTCGGCCTTGACCCGCAGGTCCTCGCCCAGCTCCTTCGGGAGGGCGTCGAGGGCTTCGGCGATGGCCCGGGTCTGCGCCACGTTGAGGGTCCCGGCCGACGAGGGCCGCGCCGGCCTGGGTCCACCGTGCCTCGAGTGCGTCGGCCGAGCGGCGCGCGTGCGGCGTACGGTCCCCGGGTCCTCGCGGGTCTGCGTGGGCCGAGCCAGTGGGCGGTGGACCGGTCGCCGGTCTCGACGGCGATGTCGTCGGAGGCGGCCAGGACGCGCATCTCCTCGGCGGCGACGCGGGCCTTGATCCGGGCGATCCGCAGCAGCAGACCCTGTCGCTCGCCGGTGGCGCGGAACTCCGGGGCGATCGCGGCGAGCTCGTCCAGCCCACGCTCGACCAGGTCGAGAGGTGCGGCGTAGGTGCTGGACATGGATCAATCCAAGCATCGACCACCGACACTCAAACCCCTCAGAAGCCCTTATCCACAAGGGATCCCGGGAAAGTGGGCCATCAATTTTTCGCCGCATGTTCGGTCACCGGGTTTCGTGACAGGCGCTAGCGCGCCTTCCTCAACCACCGGGTGGGGTTTCGTGACAGGCGCTAGCGCGCCTTCCTCAACCACCGGGGACGCGCGCGCCTTCCTCAACCAGCGGGTGGGGTTTCGTGACAGGCGCTAGCGCGCCTTCCTCAACCACCAGGGGCGCGCGCGTCTTCTTCAACCACCGGGGACGCGTGGCCTTCTCGACCAACGAGGAATCCGCGCGTTGTCATGGCACAGGCACCACCCCAGACTGGGGCGATGATGGGGAGGGTCGCGGTGGGGCTGCGGACGCCCTTCTCCGTGGGCACCTTGGTGGACTTCCTGCTGGACGACGCGGTCGCGCAGCGGTGGCTCGGGGCCGGCGGGCGCATCGAGGACGCCCAGCAGGGCAGGGTCTTCGTGCCCAACGTCTCGACGACGGCGGCCGCGACGATCCAGGACGTGGACCGGAACCGCTCGTCGTTCCGGCTCGTCGCGAACTGGGACGGCGGCAGCGGGCAGCTCATCGTGCGAGTGACCACCTGCCCGCGCGGCACCAGCCGCGTGCGGATCCGCGAGACGGGCCTACCGCCGGAGGCCGTGACCGAGCGCGTCCAGGCCTGGTCGGCGGTGCTGGCCCGCCTCGACGCGATGCTGCGGTCCGCATCACGCGAGCGCCGTACCTTCCGGCAGGCCGTGGTCGTCGTGCACGGCATCGGCGAGCAGCGCCCGACCACCACCCTGCGCAACTTCGTGGAGGCCGTGTTCCCGGACGCCCGCGGGACGAAGCGGTTCCTCAAGCCCGACTACGTCTCGCCGCTGGTCGGCGCCAGCTCGGTCACCGTGCCCGGACGGTGGGCGATCAACCGGCCGACGACCGACGTCTACGAGCTCTACTGGGCGCACCTGATCCGCGACACCACTGTCGGGCAGGTGTACTCCTGGGCGTTCCGGCTGCTCCGTACCCCGCGTCGCAACATCACCGACAAGCTGTGGCCGCACGTACTCGCGCTGCGCATCCTCGCGGGCCTCCTCGTCGCGAGCCTCGTCGTCATCGGCGTGCTGCTGCTCCTCGGCGACGGTTCGCGAGCCTGGCTCGCCGCCGGTGCCGCCGGAGTGACGGCACTCTTCGCGGCGGTCCCGGCCGTGCTGTGGAAGGTCGCCACGACCGTCGGCTCGCCTCTGCAGCACCTGATCATCGCCAACATCCTCGGCGACGCCGCGCGCTACTTCGACGCGAGCCCGGCGAACGTCCAGGTCCGCCAGAGCGTCCGCGAAGCGGGCGTTCAGCTCCTCGACGAGCTGCATGACCGCGGACGGTACGGCCGCATCATCGTCTACGGGCACAGCCTCGGCAGCGTGATCGCGTACGACGTCCTCGCGCACTGCTGGACCCGACGCTCACGCCTGCACGACGGCGCCGCAACCATGCGCACGCCCGCGCTGCGGTCGGTCGAGAACCTCCTCAACCCGCGAACACCCGGGCAAGCCGTGCCGACCGCGGCAACCGTGCAGGAACGCCAGCACGCCGCCTGGAGCGAGTACCAGGACAACGGGTTCCACTGGCTCGTCTCGGACCTGGTGACGGCGGGTTCGCCGCTCACGCACGGCCGCTGGTTGCTCAACCCCGACAAGAAGATCACCTTCGACAGCCTCGTCGCGGACCGGGCGATGCCGACGTGCCCGCCGCAGACGACCAGCGTGCGCGGCCCGCGGCCCGGCACCCCACGCCGCGCGTTCAGCTTCACCCACTCCTACGCGATCGACGGAGACGGCCCGTCCCGGTCGGTGCTCGTCCCCGACCACGGTGCCCCGTTCGCCCTGGTCCGCTGGACGAACGTCTACTTCCCGCACACCGGCGTGATGCACGGCGATCCCGTGGGCGGACCGCTGCGGCAGCCGTTCGGCGAGTGGATCGCCGACGTGCCCCTGCCGCATCCCGGTGGCGGTCTCGCCGGCTTCGCGCACACCAAGTACGTCGACACCAGTCGCGGCCGCGCGCACGCCGACCTGCTCGAGGCGGCCTTGAAGCTCGAGGCGGCGTCGGACATCGCCGCCTGGCTCCGCCGGGCCGACGCAGCCGAGGCAGCCGAGGCAGCCGACGCGGCCGAGGCGGCCAACGCAGCCGGGACGACCGCGCCAGGCGACTAGGGGGCGGGTGCCGTCAGCGCCGGACCACCGCAGAAAAGCAGTGGAACCAGAAGAGTCTCGACTCGGTAGCTACTGACGGTTTGCCACCCGCCTTGCCGCCAGGCTACAACGCCAGCTTGCAAGACGGCCCTTGATCTCAACCTCACTTGAAGTTGCACTCTCGATGGCATGACACGTCATCACGGACCTCTTGCCCTCGTCACCGGCGGATCCGCAGGCCTCGGCCGCGCCCTGGTGCACGCCCTCCATGACCGCGGCTGGACCGTCGTCACCGACGGCCGCGACGCCGCTCGGCTCACCGAGGCGACCCGCGACCTCGACAACGTCGCCGCCGTGCCGGGCGACGTCGCCGACCCCGCGCACCGGGAGGAGCTCGTCGCGACCGTTCGCCGCCTGGGCGGCCCGGACGGCGGCCTCGACCTCCTCGTCCACAACGCCAGCACCCTCGGCCCGCTGCCCATGCCCGAGCTGAAGGACCTCGACACCGGCAGCCTCGCGGCCATCTGGGAGACCAACGCCGGCGCCCCGCACGCGTTGACCAGGGCCCTCCTCGGCGACCTCAGCGCCGGCGAGGGAGTGATCCTCAGCCTGTCCTCCGACGCGGCCGTCCAGCACTACCCGGGCTGGGGTGGGTACGGCGCCGCGAAGGCCGCGCTGGACCACCTGACGCTGACCTTCGGCGAGGAGACCGGCCTGACGGCGTACGTCGTGGACCCCGGCGACATGAACACCCAGATGCACCGCGACGCCGAGCCGGGCGAGGACCTCTCGCACCTCCCTGACGCCGCCACCGTCGTACCGCACCTGCTCGGCCTGATCGACCAACGACCGGCAAGCGGCCGCTACCGCGCCGCCGACATCGAGCCCGCGCGAGCCCGCCACCTCGCAGGAGACGTCGCATGACCACCACCCTCGGTCCCAGCACGCACTTCCCCGTACCCGACGAGACCACCGCCCCCGCGCCGGCCGAACATCGCGGCGTCGCCCGGGACGGCGTCCGGCTCCTCGTCGCACGAGCGCCGGGTGACCTCCGACATCGGGTCTTCCGTGACCTGCCCGGCGAGCTCGAGCCCGGCGACCTGGTGGTGGTGAACACCAGCGCGACCGTCGCCGGCGAGGCCGACGCCCGCAGCAGGGCGCGCGGAGACGTCGTCGTCCATGTCTCCAACCGGCTCGACGACGGCACCTGGGTGGTCGAGGTCCGGACGGCGCCGGACGCGCAGCGGCCGGTCCTCGACGCGGAACCCGGCGACGTACTCACCCTCGACGGCGCGTCGCTCACGCTGCTCACGCCGTACCCGCGCGAGCACTCCTCGCCCACCGGCGTCGGCAACCGGCTGTGGCGCGCGACGGCGAGCGGCGACCTGCCGGCCACGCTGGCCAGGACGGGACGGCCGATCGCCTACGGGTACCTCGACCGCCCCTACCCGCTCGCCGACTACCAGACGATCTTCGGCATCGACCCCGGCAGCGCCGAGATGCCGTCGGCCGCCCGGCCGTTCACGACCGACATCGTGACGGCGCTCATCACCAGAGGGGTCGGCGTCAGCCCCGTCACGTTGCACACGGGCCTGTCGAGCCAGGAGGCGGGCGAGGCGCCCCAGCCGGAGCGCTTCTCCGTGCCCGCGCTCACTGCCGAGGCCGTGAACGCCGCGAAGGCCCGCGGCGGTCGCATCGTCGCCGTCGGCACCACCGTGACGCGAGCCCTCGAGTCCGCCGTCGACGAGCACGGACGGGTGCACGAAGCACGCGGCTGGACCGAGCGCGTCATCACTCCCGACGACCCCGTCCGCGTGGTCGACGGCCTGGTCACCGGCTGGCACAACCCGGAGGCCTCCCACCTGATGCTCGTGGAGTCGGTAGCCGGCCGCGAGCTCACCCAGGCGGCGTACGACGCCGCGGTCGCGGCCGGGTACCTCTGGCACGAGTTCGGGGACTCCGCATTGCTGCTGCCGTAGGTTCGGCGACGGGGGTCTCGTGACGGGCCTTCGGCCCTCCTCGACCAACGGAAACGGGCGCGCCGGTAACGCCCGGCACCTCATCGGCAGAGAACGGGTATGCAACAACGCCAGCAGATCGCCGCGATCGGCAGCGACCCCGACGCGCTCGAGGAGTTCTACCGCGAGCACGTCGAGGCGGTGCAGCGGTTTCTCGCCCGCCGGGTGAGCGACCCGCACCTCGCGGCCGACCTCACGGCGGACGTCTTCCTCGAGGCCATCGAGGCGTGCACCCGCTACCGACCGGACCTCGGTCCGCCACGAGCCTGGCTGTTCGGCGTGGCCCGCAACGTGCTCGCCATGCACGTACGCCGCGGCGTCCGCGAGGCCCGCGCCGTCAGCCGGATCCAGGGCCGGCGACTGCTCGACACGGACTCCGTGCAGCGGATCGTCGAGCGCATCGACGCCGAGCGCGAGGCCCGCGAGCTCATGGCTGCCCTCGACGACCTGGACGAGGGACAACGCGCCGTCGTCGAGCTGGTCGCCGTCGATGGCCTCACCCCGGCCGAGGCCGCCGGGGTCCTCGGCCTCACCGCGGTCGCGGTCCGTGTCCGCCTGCACCGTGCCCGCCGCCGGCTGGCCGCGTTCCGTCCCCCCGTCCTCCTGACCGAAGAGGTGACCTCATGACCGAGAAGACCCAGCCGCTCGACTCCTTCGAGACCGCGTTGCTCGCCGAGCTCCGCACCGTCGTCGCGACCCGCGAGCCCGGGCGGACGCCGACCCCGCGCCGCCGTACCCGCCGTCTCGCGTACGCCGGCCTCGCGGCTGCTGCGGCCGCGGGCATCGCCGTGGTCTCCCTGCCCGGCCCGGGCGCGCCCCCGGCGTACGCCTTCTCCGAGTCCGCCGACGGCACCGTGCACGTCGAGGTCGGCGGTGATGCGACCTCCGACGCGCTCGAGCAGGCGTTCGCCGAGCACGGCATCAAGGCCGACGTGACCTTCCTGGACCTCGGCATGATGTGCGGAGATCTGCGCGGCACGGCCGGGACGATGCCGTCGGGCCCGTGGAGCTCCTCCATCGGCGTCAGCCACGACGGGTTCTCCCTGACCATCCCCGCCGGCTACCCCGTCGCCGGCGAGACCCTCGTGCTCACGACCACCCGCCCGTCCGCACTCCCCACCGACCCGGATGCGCCCTTGGCGGCGCCGGCAACGTCGGGACTCGGGTTCGTGTCGGGTGACGTCACCCCCTGTGACCCGGAGCCCATCCCGGAGTGACCCGAAAAGCCGGGCGATAGTGTGCCCGGGTGCCCGAGATCAAGCCCCTGCAAAAGGTTCTGATCGCCAACCGCGGCGAGATCGCGGTCCGCGTGATCAGGGCCTGCAAGGACGCCGGCATCGGCAGCGTGGCGGTGTACGCCGACCCCGACCGCGACGCGCTCTTCGTGCGGCTCGCGGACGAGGCGCACAGCCTGGGCGGGGCCACGCCGGCCGAGTCGTACCTCGACATCGCGAAGATCATCCGGGTTGCGGAGAAGGCCGGCGCCGACTCGGTGCACCCGGGCTACGGCTTCCTCGCCGAGAACGCGGGCTTCGCGCAGGCCGTCATCGACGCCGGGCTCGTGTGGATCGGCCCGTCCCCCGACGCCATCGAGGCCCTCGGCGACAAGGCCAGGGCCAAGCACATCGCGCAGAAGGCCAACGCCCCGTTGGCTCCCGGCACCAAGGACGCGGTCAAGGACGCCGACGAGGTCGTCGCCTTCGCCAAGGAGAACGGTCTGCCCGTCGCCATCAAGGCGGTCTTCGGCGGCGGCGGACGTGGCCTGAAGGTCGCCCGCACCCTGGAGGAGATCCCCGAGCTCTACGAGTCGGCGGTCCGTGAGGCCGTGGGGGCGTTCGGCCGCGGCGAGTGTCTCGTCGAGAAGTTCCTGGACAAGCCGCGCCACGTCGAGACCCAGTGCCTGGCCGACCAGCACGGCAACGTGGTCGTCGTCTCGACGCGCGACTGCTCGCTCCAGCGTCGCCACCAGAAGCTGGTCGAGGAGGCGCCCGCGCCGTTCCTCACCGACGACCAGGTCGCCCGGCTCTACGAGTCCAGCAAGGCGATCCTGCGCGAGGCGGGGTACGTCGGCGCCGGCACCTGCGAGTTCCTGGTCGCCAAGGACGGCACCATCTCCTTCCTCGAGGTCAACACCCGGCTGCAGGTCGAGCACTGCGTCTCCGAGGAGGTCACCGGGATCGACCTGGTGCGCGAGATGTTCCGGATCGCCGCCGGTGAGGAGCTCGGGTACGACGACCCGCCGGTCCGCGGCCACTCGATCGAGTTCCGCATCAACGCCGAGGACGGCGGTCGCAACTTCATGCCGGCCCCGGGCACGTTGTCCGCGTGGCAGCCGCCACAAGGCCCCGGCGTACGTCTCGACGGGGGGTACGAGAACGGCGAGACCATCCCCGGCTCCTTCGACTCGCTGATCGCCAAGCTCATCGTCACCGGCCGCGACCGCACCCAGGCGCTCGAGCGCAGCCGCCGGGCACTGGCCGAGTTCGTGGTCGACGGCATGCCCACGGTCATCCCGTTCCATCGCGCGGTCGTCGAGGACCCGGCGTACGTGGGGGCATCCACGCCCAGCGGCGAGGGCTCGTTCGACGTCTACACGACGTGGATCGAGACGGACTTCGAGAACAAGATCGAGCCCTACGGCGGCGACGGCGCCGAGGCCGACGAGCCCGACGAGCGTCAGCGGGTGACCGTCGAGGTCGGTGGCAAGCGGCTCGAGGTCGTGCTGCCGAGCGGCCTGGGCGGGCTTGCCGCGGGTCCGAGCGGCGGCGCGAAGCCGAAGCGCAAGGCCGGCAAGAAGGCCGGTGCCGCCGCCAGCGGCGACGCCGTCACCAGTCCGATGCAGGGCACCATCGTCAAGGTCGCGGTCGAGGAGGGACAGGTCGTCGCCGAGGGCGACGTCGTCGTGGTCCTGGAGGCGATGAAGATGGAGCAGCCCCTCAAGGCCCACAAGGCCGGCACGGTCACCGGCCTGAACGCCGAGGTCGGCGCCACCGTCACCAACGGCGCCGTGATCTGCGAGCTGAAGGACTAGCTCCCTGCTGCCGATCGCCGAGCTGGTCCGCGTCGCGCGCCTCCTCGACGAGGAGCACCGGTGGACGACGGCCGACGAGGCCGCCGCCCGGTGGGGTCGCGGTCGTGCGGTGTTCGTGCGGTCGAGCGCCTCGCACGTCTTCGTAGCACGGGACCTCGTCCTGCGGATGGCGCCGGTCGGGACTCCGCAGGCCGTCGCGGTGGCACGGTCGGCGACAAGCGCGCAGAGGCTCCACGCACTCGGCGCTCCCGTACCTCGCCCAGTCCCGTCGATGGCCGGCCGACTCGTCGAGGAGGTCGACGACCTGGTCGTCACCGCCCTGCCACGGTTGCCGGGCACGACGTACGACGACGACGAGCTGACGCCGGACCTCGCGCGGCTGTGGGGCCGGACGCTCGCGCGCTTCCACGAGACCGGCTACGTGCACGGCGACCCCGAGCCCGACAACCTCGTCATCGACGAGGGGACAGCCACCTTCATCGACCTGGACGACGCGCACCCGGGAGGCAACCGGGTCGAGGACGTCGCCTTCGCGCTGCGCGCATGGACGCCGCCGGGTGGTCCCTCGGACCTCGACCACCCGGTCGTGGCGGCGTTCCTGGACGGCTACGGCCACGTGGACCCCGACGCTCTGGCGGTGGCCGCGACGGTTGTCCAGGCTCGCACCCTGGCGTCGTACGAGCGACACCTCACCACCCCGGCGGACCCGGACTGGCCGGACTGGGCTCGGTCGCTCCACGCGAGGATCACCGGGCTCGCGGCGGCTATCGCTCGCACGCGCGCTAGACGCGTGCTCCACCCCGTCGTACGAGCCGGACCCGCTACCGGACCTCGCAGCCCCGCACCCGCTCGGCGTTCAGGCACGTGTCCTGCCCGGTGTAGGCCCAGACGAGGTCGTTGCCGTCGCCCGCGTCGACGTAGTCCTTGCCGGAGGTCCCGTAGACCTTGTCGTCGCCGCCGAGACTCCACACCTGGTTCGCCCCGCTGATCTCGTCGGCCCCCTCGGTCCCGTGCACGCGCCAGTCCGTCCGGGCGTCGAGGCCGACGTTCTCGAAGCCCGCGAGCCGTCCGGCGACGCCCGGCATGCCGTCGCGGACGAACGTGCCGGTGGCCATGTCCAACGTCCCGCCGGGCAGGTGGTGGACCCGGTCGTAGTCGAGGAACAGGTAGTCGTCGTCCACCCCGCCGCGCAGGTCGACGGGACGACTGGGGTCGATCACCGCGGACACGCCGTCGTCCCCGGAACCGGCGGCGACCAGCGCGCTGCCGTTGCTGCGTACGTCGAAGAAGTCGGGGCCCGGTCCGCCGTACAGCTGGTCGGCACCGGACACGGAGGAGAAGAAGTCGCGTCCGTTGCCGCCCCGCACCACGTCGGCATCGACGTGCCGGCCGGTCTCGTCGTAGTAGTCGGGGTCGAGCTCGTCCTTGCCCCCGCGCCCCTCGAGGACGTCGTCGCCCCAGCCACCGGTCAGGGTGTCGGCCTTGGGTGAGCCGATGATGGTGTCGCCGAAGCGGCTGCCGACGACGCCCATCTGGCCGTGCACGCGGACGGTGTCCACGCCCTCGGCGCTCACCGTGCCTGGCCGGCGAGAGAGGTCCGCGGTCACCGCGTGGTGGACCTGCCGGTAGACGAGGGTGTCCCGCTCGAGGTAGCCGGTGACGGTGCGGCTGTCGGCGCCGAGGTCGACGTAGTCGTCGCCGGGCCCGGGGAGCACGCGGTCGCCCACCCGGTTCGCGCCGCCGCGGTCGGCCCACCACCGGTCGATCCCACCGAACAGCCGGTCGCTCCCGGGTCCGCCGTCGATCTCGTCCGAGCCCGCCAGCCCGCACACCACGTCGTCGCCGCCGAGCGCCCTGATGCGGTCGTCGCCGCCGAGACCGACGATGACGTCGGCTTGGGAGGTTCCGACGAGGACGTCGTCCTCGGCCGTCCCCACGATCGTCGCTGGGTGCCCGTGGCAGGTGACGGCCGGCGCGACGCCGGTCGCCGCCGATGACGCGGGAGCCGCAAGACACGTGGCCAGCAGGGTCCCGACGGCGACCAGTGCTCGAGGTCCCGGAATCATGGCCTCCCCTTTCCGAGCGGCGGGCGCTTCTACCCGTCGTACCGTGTGACGCCTCGCGACGGCCCGATGTTCGGACCACCGTAGGCTCGATCCCATGGATCCGGGGCCCCGCCTGCGCGAACCGGGCGAGCTGGTCAGCCCGAGGGCCCGGCTGATGTGGATGGTCGGCGGGTTCGTGCGGGCGGTCGTGCTGATGGCGGCGCTGTTCGTGGTGACGCTGATGTTCGACTGGTTCGAGCTGCGGTGGTGGATGCCGGCCCTCCTCGGCGCGGTCACCGTGGCGGCCGCCCTGGTCATCCCGCAGTGGCGCTACCTGGTGCACCGCTGGGAGGTCACCGACACCGCGGTCTACACCCAGACCGGCTGGTGGCGCCGCGAGCGCCGGATCGCTCCGATGTCGCGGATCCAGACGGTCGACTACGTCGAGGGGGCGATCGCCCGGCTGTTCGGCCTCGCGTCGGTGACGGTCACCACGGCGTCGGCCGCCGGAGCCATCGAGATCGCCGGCCTCGAGCGCGACCGGGCCCGCGCCGTCGTCGACGAGCTGACCGTCAAGGCGGACACGATCCCCGGCGACGCCACGTGAGCCAGCCCGACCAAGAGGCTCCCGAGGCCGTCAACCCGTACGCCGACCGGCTGATCGACCACCGGGAGTGGCAGCGGCTCGACCCGCTGATGTTGCTGGTGCACCCGATCCGCGAAGTGATCCGGTTCCTGCCGGCCGTGATCGGCATCTTCCTCGCCGGTACTGCGTCCGGCGGCAACGAGTGGTGGTGGCAGGCGATCGGCATCGGCGCGCCGGTGGCGCTCGGCCTGGCGCGGTACCTGACGACCAGCTTCCGCATCACCGGCGGCCGCGTCGAGCTGCGGCGCGGGCTGCTCAACAAGCACGTCCTCTCCACGCCCATCGACCGGGTCCGCACCGTCGACATCACCGCGTCGCCCATCCACCGGGTACTGGGCCTGACGACGGTCCGGATCGGCACCGGGACCGCCTCGAGGCAGGGTGAGGACCACCTCGACCTCGACGGGATCCGGACCCGCGCCGCGCAGGCGCTGCGCACGGACCTGCTGCGTGGCGCGCGGGGGCCCGGCATCGAGGCGACCGACACGGACAACGTCCGCCCCGTGGTGAGGTTCGAGCCGGGCTGGCTGCGCTACGCGCCGTTCACGAGCTCCGGCTTGATCATCGCCGCGGCGGTCCTCGGTGGCGGCAGCCAGCTGCTCAACAGCTTCGGGCTCTGGGACCACCTGCAGCTCGACACGACCGCCGAGCGCCTGTCGAGGCTGTCGGTCCTCCTGTTGGTGCCGGTCCTGCTGGTCGGCCTGGTCGTCGTCGCGTCGGTGCTGGCCGTGCTCGGCTACCTGCTCACCAACTACGGGTTCACGCTGACCTACACCCGCGCCGACCACGCGTGGCACCTGCGGCGCGGCCTGCTGACCACGCGCGAGACGAGCATGGACGCCACCCGGCTGCGCGGCGTCAGCCTCGGCGAGCCGCTGGGCCTTCGTCTCGCGTCCGGTGCCCGGCTCTCGGCCATCGTCACCGGTCTGAACAGTGAGGAGCGGGGCTCGGGCACCTTGGTGCCGCCCGCGCCGCGGGACGTCGTCGCCGGCGTCGCCGGCGAGGTGCTCGGCACCCACGAGCCGCTGACCGCTCCGCTGGTCGGGCACGGTCCGGCCGCCACCCGCCGCCGCTACGTGCGCGCCCTGGCCATCCCGGTCGTGATCACGGTCGCGGCCGTCGTTCTCACCATCGCCGAGGACGTGCCGTGGGAGACCCTGCTGCTCGGGCCGCTCGCCCTCGCCGCCGGGTTCGGACTGGCCGCCGACCGGGTACGCACCCTGGGTCACGCGCTGGTGGCGGGTCACCTCGTCTCGCGCGCCGGCAGCCTGGTCCGGCGACGCGTCGTCCTGGAGAGCCAGGCCGTCATCGGCTGGACCATCGAGTCCACCTGGTTCCAGCGGCGCGTCGGGCTGTGCACGGTGGTCGCCACGATGGCCGGCGGCCGCCAGTCGGTGACCGTCCTGGACGTGCCGGAGGCCATGGGCATCGCCCTCGCCCGCGACGCCGTCCCCGGCCTCGTCGAGCAGTTCCTTCTCCCGTTGGTCGAGGAAGGCGCCCTAGCGCCTGTCACGAGACCTCCGCAGGTTTCGTGACGGGCCTTCGGCCCTCCTCAACCAGCAGAGACCACCGACGGCGCCCGACCAGCTAGGCGAGCGCCCAGCCGGGGACGTGCTCCAGGTACCTGCCCAGGTCGCGGAAGCCGACGCTCGCGTAGACCCGTTCGGCGATCGGCGTCGACTGCAAGCTCGAGGTGGTGCACCCGGCCTCGCGGGCCTCGTGCAGCAGCAGGGCGGTCAGCGCGGTGCCGAGCCCCCGGCGGCGGGCGTGCTCGAGCGTGCTGACGCTGTAGATACCGCGGTCACCGTCGTGGTCGTAGGCCATCGCCACGGCGGCGGGCTCGCCGTCGAGCAGCGCCATCCGGACGACGTACGACGCCGGGTCGGCGTGGCGCTGGAAGTCCTCGCCGAGCCCGATCATGGCGACGTAGTCGCGCCAGTCGGCAGGTACCAGGTCGAGGTCGGGCCGGCGGACGTCGAGATCGGACAGAGCCATCCCCATGGCCCGGGTCGACTCGGTCACGGCGTAGCCGCGCGCCTCGAGGTCCGCCCGCATCGAGGCATCGCCCTCGTGCACCCAGGCGGCGTACCGGTCGACGCCGGACTCGACGTACGCCTCCTCCATCGCGGCGACGGCCACCGCGCGGGCGTCCGCGTCGAGACCGTGGTCGAGCAGGGCGTTGTTGTAGACGAGACTCTCGGGCTCCTGGGTGAAGACGGCGACGTGTGCGCCGGGGACGCGGCGCACGTCCGCCGCGGTCGCGCCGCGGGCGTACTCCGCCCACGAGGCGACCAGGGTCGCCGCACCGCGTTCGTACAGCTGCCAGGGCGTCACGGGGGAGAATTCTCCCGTACGACCCTCCAGGTCCGGCGCGATACCGATAACGGTTGGATGACGGCGGCGGAACCACCGACCGGACAGCGGGACCTCCGGGGCACGGGCCGTCGTAGCCTGCGACGCATGTTCTCGAAGGTCCTGGTGGCGAACCGTGGCGAGATCGCCATCCGGGCGTTCCGGGCCGCCTACGAGCTGGGAGCGCGCACCGTCGCAGTGTTCCCGAACGAGGACCGGTGGTCCGAGCACCGGCTGAAGGCGGACGAGGCCTACGAGATCGGCCAGCGCGGGCACCCGGTCCGCGCGTACCTCGACCCGGACGCGATCGTCGCGGTCGCCGTACGCGCCGGTGCCGACGCGGTGTATCCCGGCTACGGCTTCTTGTCGGAGAACCCGCGCCTCGCCGAGGCCTGCGCCAACGCCGGCATCACGTTCGTCGGCCCGACCGCCGACGTGCTGACCCTCACCGGGAACAAGGCGCGGGCGATCGCCGCGGCCAAGGAGGCCGGCGTGCCGACGCTCCAGTCGGTCCCGCCGAGCGACGACGTCGACACGGTCGTGGAGACCGCCGCCGCCTTGCCGTACCCCCTCTTCGTCAAGGCCGTCGCCGGCGGTGGCGGCCGTGGCATGCGCCGCGTCGACGACCCCGAGCAGCTGCGCGAGGCGGTCGAGGCCTGCATGCGCGAGGCCGAGGGCGCGTTCGGGGACCCGACGGTGTTCGTCGAGCAGGCCGTCGTCGACCCGCGCCACATCGAGGTGCAGATCCTGGCCGACGGTGACGGCAACGTGATCCACCTCTTCGAGCGCGACTGCTCGGTGCAGCGGCGTCACCAGAAGGTCGTCGAGATCGCGCCGGCGCCGAACTTCGACCCCGAGCTCCGCGAGCGCATCTGCGCGGACGCGGTGAGGTTCGCGCGGCACATCGGCTACCGGAACGCCGGCACCGTGGAGTTCCTGGTCGCGCCCGACGGCAGCTACGTGTTCATCGAGATGAACCCGCGCATCCAGGTCGAGCACACCGTGACCGAGGAGGTCACCGACGTCGACCTGGTCCAGTCGCAGATGAGGATCGCCTCCGGCGAGACGCTCGCGGACCTCGGTCTGAGCCAGGACACGGTCGTGCTGCGGGGGGCCGCGTCTGCAGTGCCGGATCACCACCGAGGACCCGGCCAACAACTTCCGGCCCGACACCGGGCGGATCACGACGTACCGCTCCCCAGGCGGCGCCGGCATCCGCCTCGACGGCGGTACGACGTACACGGGTGCCGAGATCAGCCCGCACTTCGACTCGATGCTGGCCAAGCTGACCTGCCGCGGCCGCACGTTCGACAAGGCGGTCGAGCGCGCCCGCCGCGCGCTGGCGGAGTTCCGGATCCGCGGCGTGTCCACGAACATCGCGTTCCTCCAGGCCCTGCTCGACGACCCCGACTTCCACGCCGGCCGGGTCACCACGTCGTTCATCGAGACCCATCCCCAGCTGCTGACGGCGCGCGCGAGCGGCGACCGAGGCACCAAGCTCCTCACGTACCTCGCCGACGTCACCGTCAACCAGCCGCACGGCCCGGCGCCCGTCAGCATCGACCCGGTCAGCAAGCTGCCCGACGTCGACCTCGCGGTGCCCGCACCCGACGGCACCCGCCAGGCTCTGTTGTCCCTCGGCCCGCAAGCGTTCGCCCAGGCACTGCGCGACCAGGACCGGGTCGCCGTCACCGACACCACCTTCCGCGACGCCCACCAGTCCCTGCTCGCCACCCGCGTCCGCACCCGCGACCTGCTGGCGGTCGCCGGCCACGTCGCCCGGACCACCCCGCAGCTCTGGTCGCTGGAGGCCTGGGGCGGGGCGACGTACGACGTCGCCCTGCGCTTCCTGTCCGAGGACCCGTGGGAGCGGCTGGCCAAGCTCCGCCAGGCCGTGCCGAACCTGTGCCTGCAGATGCTGCTGCGCGGGCGCAACACGGTGGGCTACACCCCGTACCCCACGGCCGTCACCGACGCCTTCGTCGAGGAGGCGGCGGCGACCGGCATCGACGTCTTCCGGATCTTCGACGCCCTCAACGACGTCGAGCAGATGCGACCGGCGATCGAGTCCGTGCTCGCGACCGGTACGACGGTTGCGGAGGTCGCGCTCTGCTACACCGGGGACCTGTCCGACCCGCGGGAGAAGCTCTACACGCTCGACTACTACCTCGGTCTGGCGTCGCGGATCGTCGAGTCCGGCGCGCACGTGCTGGCGATCAAGGACATGGCCGGCCTGCTACGCGCGCCGGCGGCACGCACGCTGGTGACCGCACTCCGCAAGGAGTTCGACCTCCCGGTGCACCTGCACACCCACGACACACCGGGCGGTCAGCTCGCGACGCTGCTGGCGGCCATCGATGCCGGGGTGGACGCCGTCGACGCGGCGACCGCCTCGATGGCCGGCACCACCTCGCAGCCGCCGCTCTCGGCGCTGGTCTCCGCCACCGACCACTCGCCCCGCGAGACCGGGCTCTCGCTGGAGTCGGTCTGCGCGCTCGAGCCGTACTGGGAGGCGGTCCGCCGGGTGTACGCGCCGTTCGAGTCCGGACTGCCCGCACCGACCGGCCGCGTCTACACCCACGAGATCCCCGGCGGCCAGCTCTCCAACCTGCGCCAGCAGGCGATCGCGCTCGGCCTCGGCGAGAAGTTCGAGCAGATCGAGGACATGTACGCCGCCGCCGACCGCATCCTCGGCCACATCGTGAAGGTGACCCCGTCCTCGAAGGTGGTCGGCGACCTGGCGCTGCACCTGGTCGCGGTCGGCGCCGACCCCGCGGAGTTCGCCGACAACCCCCAGAAGTTCGACATCCCGGCCTCGGTCATCGGCTTCCTGCACGGCGAGCTCGGCGACCCGCCGGGCGGCTGGCCCGAGCCGTTCCGCACCAAGGCGATCGAAGGCCGGCCGTGGGAGCCGCCGACCGGTGACCTGACCGAGGCGCAGCGCACCGGCCTCGCCGAGAGGCGGCGCGAGACTCTCAACGAGCTGCTGTTCCCCGGCCCGACCAAGGACTTCCAGGAGGTACGGGCGACGTACGGCGACGTCTCGGTGCTCTCCTCGATCGACTACCTCTACGGCCTGCGCCAGGGCGTCGAGCACCAGGTCGAGCTCGAGGAGGGTGTGACGATCTTCCTCGGCCTGCAGGCGATCTCGGACCCGGACGAGCGCGGGTACCGCACCGTGATGGCCCTCATCAACGGCCAGCTCCGCCCGATCAGCGTCCGCGACCGAAGCGTGTCCTCCGAGGTGGCGGCCGCGGAGAAGGCCGACCCGGCCGACCCGGGTCACGTCGCGGCGCCGTTCCAGGGCGCGGTCACCGTCGTCGTGGAGAAGGGCGAGGAGGTCGAGGCGGGTCAGACCGTCGCCACCATCGAGGCGATGAAGATGGAGGCCGCGATCACCGCGCCGCGGGCGGGTACCGTCGAGCGGCTCGCCTTCGCCGGCACCCAGACCGTCGACGGCGGCGACCTGGTCCTGGTCCTCGGCTGAGCGACTATCAGCCTTCGGGAGCGCTCCAGCCGACGCGACGCGCCAGCGCAGCCACCTCGCGGCGTGACGACGTCTGGGTCTTGCGGAGCAAATTCGACACGTGCACGCTCACCGTCTTCTCGCTGATGAACAGCTCGGCTGCGATCTCGGCATAGGTCCGGTTCGCTACGAGGTGTCCGAGCACCTCCGCCTCGCGTGCGGTCAGGCCGGCGAAGGTCCGGTGCACGGCCACGGGTGCTTCGGCCGGGGCGGTCAGAGAGATCCGGCTCAGCCCCGCCACCTCCTCCACACTTGCTGCTAACGGAAGGGCGCGCTGCTCGGCGGCGTACGCGTGCGTAGCTCGCAGCAGCCGAGCGGCCTCCTCCCGGTCGGCCCCCGTCTCCACCAGCGCGGCCGCCAACCGCACCGACGCGCGGTGGTGCTCCCACCACATCCCGGCCTCCGCGCACGCGGCGACTGCCGCGCGCCACCGGTTCACCTGGTCCGGCGCTCCGTGCACCAGACCCGACTCGGTCTCGAAGAGGGCGCCCCGGGCGCGGGCCACGGTGTCCCGCGAGCCGGAGGGTGCGAAGGGTGTGCCCGGCAGCCCCGCTCGCTCGTCCACGAGCCGTTCCAGGGCCGCGCGGTGACGGCGCACGGCGTCCTCGTCGCGTGCGTCCTCGGCCACGCTGCACCAGGTCGGCCGCTGCCCGGGCTCCCCAGAGCAGCAGTTGGTCCACCACCACGAGGGTCCACGGCGTTGGGGACGAGCGTCCGTTCGATCAGCGCCAGGGCCTCGTCCGGCCGGCCGAGGCGAGCAGGACCTCAGCCAGGCGTGGACCCGACTGAGTCCGGTGCGCTCCTCCAGGAACGGCATGATCTCGTAGGCGCGGGCCACGTGGTCTTCCGCGGCGTCGAGCGTTCCCCGGCGCACAGCGAGGACGGCGGCGTCCAGCCTGTCGCCACCTCGAAGTGCACCGAGCCAGGCGTCGCCAGTCCCGTGCGGATCTCGGGGTCGGCAGCAACCAGGTCTCCACGTTGCCAACAGTGACACCGATCAGCTGGCCACGCGCGGCCACTGTCCCCAGTACCCGACGCTTTCGTCCCACTGCTCGCCAGTCCTGCGCTTGCGCCAGGACGCCGTCGAGGTCGCCGCTTGCGAGCACTTGACCCACGATCTGCGCCATCAAGCGCCAGGCCCTGCATGTCGAGGTCGTCGGCCGCGAGGGCGTGCTCCCAGGCCGCGGCGGCGTCCCGGTCAGCCTGCTCGACATCGGAGTCCAGGACGAGCATCGACCTGATCGCATAGGCGTGGCTCAAGGCGCGTCGGATCCCGAGCGCTCAGCGGCGGCCAGGCCTCGTCGATGACCGAGATGGCCTCGTCCGGCCCGGCCGGCCCAGTAGAGGTTCTCGGCCTTCCAGGCGAGCGCGTCGGCGTGCTCCCGGCTGTCGACGTCGGCGCTCGTGCGCTCCAGCACCAGCGTCACTCCAGCCCCTCGGTCGTAGTCCTCGAGCAAGCCGAGGTGCCACGACCAGCTCGTTCGTGGAGGATCTGCAGAGTGCTCCACCACAACGGGTCTCGGCTGGGGTCAACGATGTCGCGGGCCTGACCGATCAGTCGCCATGCGTCCTCGATGCGGTCCGCGCGTTCGCATGCGCGACCCGCCCTCTCCAGCAGCCGTGCGTGCGCGACGTCGTCGCCCGGATCCGGCGATCCCGTGTCCCACAGGTCGGCCGCCCGGGTCAGCAGGTCGGCTGCCTCGCGGCTTACCCCGAGACCCTCGGCCACCTCGGCAGCCTCGGAGCAGCGTCCCGAACGCGGCCGCGTCCGCGCCCGACAGCTGCTGATGCGATGCCAGGTCACCGAGCCGTCGCAGCTCGTCGACTCCGTCGGCGCTGGTGAAGGCCAAGTGCTCCGCCCACGCGGCATGCACGGGTGCGGCCTCGCCGGGCAGGTAGCTCTCGAGCAGGACGTCGGCGAGCAAGGGATGACGGAACCAGACGCTCTCCCCCTCGATGACGATCACCCCGGCATCGACGGCCTCGCGCAGCGAGACCCGACGACCTCGATACCGAGCCCGGCGCCGACCGTTGAGAGTGTCGTCACCGTCGACGGTCGCCCGGCCACGGCGAGGAGGCGCGTCATCTCACGCGCGGGCCCCCCAAGGGCCCGCCAGCTCTCGAGCAGTGCCTGGCTGAGCTCGTCGGGGACCACGTCCGGCAGATCGGTCGAACCCAGCGGGGTCCGCCGGACCAGCAGCTCGGTGAAGTACGGGTTGCCGCGGGAACGTTCGTACACCTGGTCGACCAGCCTTGATGAGGGCTCACCTCCGAGGAGGATCGACGATCTGGTGCTCGGTCGCCTCCCGTTCGAGCCTGGACGATGCTCAGCTCGCGCGTGCCCGGCAGGCGTCTGATGCTGCCCAGCCACCGCTGGAATCCTTCCGAACCCACCTGCTCGTCCCGCTGGGTCGCGAGCAGGACGAACGGTTGCTGCGAGAAGCCCGCCACGAGGTAGGCCAGCGCGTCCCAGGTGGACGGGTCGGCCCACTGGACGTCGTCGACCACCAGCACCGTCGGCCCGCGCGCCACCACCCGGCCGATCAGTGCGTCGACCACGGTCATCAGGTGGGAGCCGGAGCCCGAGGGTGCCGCGCCCAGGGACGGCAGCACCAGCGCGGCGGCCGGGATCTCCTCGATGATCGCGGCCCTCTCCGACATCGCCGGCTCCGGCGAGCCAGCCCTCCAGCGCGAGCACCAACGGGTGGTACGCCGCCTCCACCGCACCGAAGCGCAGCGCCTGCCCCCAGAGCACCTGGGTACCGTGCTTCGCGGCCTGCTCCACGACGGCGCGAACCAGCGCGGTCTTGCCCACTCCGGCCTCGCCCTGCACGAGCACCGCCTGCGGGGAGCCGCTCGTGCCGAGCCGGACGACCTCGAGCAGCGTCTGCAGCTCGTCGTCACGACCACTCAACGGCACGGCCGTGCTTGCCCGCATCCGACCAGTGTGTCCCGCGCCGTGGTCGGTGTCGCCCCGGTTCCACCGGGTCGTGTGCCTGAGACGCGCCATAGCGCGTTCTCAGGCACACGACCCACACTGGCGCGGTGAGTGGTCCCCGCGACTTCGACCCCGTCAAGGTCGGCAACCTGGAGACCGACGCGTGGGCGGCGTACTACCGGCACGAATGGGGCACGTTCCTCAGGGCCGCGGTAGGAATGGTCGGGGCCGGGTTCGGGATGGGCCGGGCCAAGACGACGTACGGCGCCTACCTCGTGCTGCGCGCGAACCAGGCGTGGGCGCCGTACCCCGACAACGACCCGGACGCCGCCCGCGACCTGATGCGCCGCTTCTATCTGCTCGTCGCGCGCGACAGCGACGACCTCCGCATCGACCCGAAGCGGGCGGCGGAGCTCGAGGTCGAGTGGTGGCGGCTGCACCGAGCGCACCAGCACGACCCCGGGGTGCCCGGCTCGGAGCTGGAGCGGTCGCTGGTCGACCTCTACGCCTACGTGTACGCCGCCGACCCGGCCGCCGTGCTTCCCGCAGCCGCCGCGCGGGTCGAGGCGATGGACTTCTCCGACGCCTGGGTCGAGGCCGGCTGCCGCGCCGACGACCCACTGCTCGCCCAGGAGCGGCGCGCGCTCGTCGAGTCCTACACGGCGCTACGACACGCTGTCGGGGTCTGAGAGCCGCAGGACCCTGTCGTCGCCGCCGTCGGGGTCGCCTCGGCCGTCGCGGTTGCTGGTGGTGATCCACAGAGAGTCGTCGGGTGCACGTTGGACGTTGCGGAGGCGGCCGTACTGCTGGTCGAGCAGGGCCTCGGGGTCTCCGGTGGTGCCGTCGGTGAGCGGGATCCGCCACAGGCGCTGGCCGTGCAACGCCCCGACGTACAGCACGTCGTCCACGATCGCGGCGCCGGACGGGCTGGCCTCGTCGGTCGACCAGGTCACGAGCGGGTTGGTGAACGCCGGGTCGTCGCCCATGCCCTCGACCTCCGGCCACCCGTAGTTGTTCCCCGGCTCGATCAGGTTGACCTCGTCGAAGGTGTTCTGGCCGAACTCGGTGGCGTACATGCGGCCCTCGGAGTCCCAGGCCAGACCCTGCACGTTGCGGTGTCCCATCGACCAGACCAGCGAGTCGGGGTCGGGGTTGGCCGGCGAGAGCGGCGGCTGACCGGTCGTCGTCATCCGCAGGATCTTGCCGTTCAGGCTCGCGGGGTCCTGGGCCCGGTCGGGGACGCCGGCGTCGCCCACCCCGGCGTACAGCTGCCCGTCCGGTCCGAACGCAAGCCCGCCGCCGTCGTGGAAGGACTCCTTGGCGATGCCGTCCAGGATCACCTGCAGGTCGTAGATCCCCGACCCGTCCGGGTCGAGGTGGAAGCGCACGATGCGGTTGTCGGACTCGGCCGTCAGGTAGGCATAGACGAAAGCGTGGCCGGAGTGGATGAACAGCGGGTCCAGGGTGATGCCGAGGAGCCCGCCCTCGCCCTGCGCGACCACGCCGGGGACCGTGCCGACAAGAGTCCGGTCGCCGCCGTCCGCCGGGATCTGGTAGATCCGGCCGGTGGTCCGCTCCCCGACGAGGGCGTCGCCGTCCGGCAGGAACGTGAGCCCCCACGGCACCTCGAGCCCGGTCGCCATCATCTCGGCATCGCCCGAGCTGTGGTCCGACGCGGTACAGCGGGAGAGCCCGACGCCGGCCAGGAGAGCCCCGATGCCGACGGCGGCGACGATGCGCGGGAGACGAGGATCCATGGTCCCGACAGTGTGACCGTCGCCGAACCCAGGGACCAACGCCCGACTCGTGACAGGGTGGCGGGACCCGATCTCGAGGAGGGAGCATGACCGGCACATGACTGGCACGCTCGAGCGCGAGCTCGACCACACCCACGCCGAGATGATCGCAGCGCTGGTCGGGGCGGACACCGACACCCTGCGCCGCATCGTCCACGAGGACTGCCAGATCGTCGGTCCGAAGGGCTTCCACATCGGCACCGACGAGTGGGTCGACACCCACGCCTCGCACGTCTACACCCAGGTGCTGCTGGAGGTGGTGGAGACCGAGGTGCACCGCTTCGGTGACACGGCCGTCCGCGTCGACCTCCAACGCTCGGAGTGCCTCTACGAGGGCGAGACCATCACGGGGCTCTACCGCGTGCTGCACACCTGGGTGCTCGAGAACGAGCAGTGGCGGCTCGCGGCCCTGCAGTACACCACCGCCACGCCCGAGTCGCTGGCCTGACCTGCGGTTCAGCTCGGGCGGGTCAGCCCACGCGGTCGAGGAACGCCAGGCTGCGCTGCGTCACCTGGGCCGCGGCCTCGGCGTCGTACGACGAGAGGCTGCGGTCGGTGAACAGGTGCTGCTGCGCGGGGTAGACGAACACCTCGGCACGGTCGGCCCCGAGGACCTCGACCGTCTGCTGGGCGAAGGGCAGGTCCTCCTGGAAGAACTCGTCGCCCTCCCCGCCGTGGATCTGGACCGGCACGGCGTCCGGGAACGGGCCGACCGCCCACTCGCCGACGACGGGGATCGCCGACTCGAGCTCGAGCAGACCCTTCGCGCCCGGTCGGGTCACGGTCAGCCGCATGGCGGGCGGGACGCCGTAGGAGATCCCGGCGTACACCAGGCCCTCGGGCAGGCCGTCCACCGCGTCGTCCACCCGGGCGTCGACGACTCCGTCGTCGAGCGTCTTGAGGTAGGCGAACCCGTCCTCGATCGAGGCGAACGTGTGCCCGTCGAAGAGGTCCGGCACGTGCACGGTGTGCCCGCCGGCCCGCAGGTCGTCGGCGAACGCCGTGACCCCGTCCGTCAGTCCCTGCACGTGGTGGAAGAGCAGTACCTCGGCCATGATCCCTAGACTCCTTGTTCGTACGACTGTGCTCGAATGATCCACTAATCTAGAATGATCCAACAATGCCGGTCAATCCCCCGATCCAGATCCCGGACTACGACCTCGACGAGATGGTCGTGGTCACCGCGCCGGTGCAGCTGCGCGCGCTGGCCGACGCCCTGCGCGGCTCCCTGCTCGAGCTGGTGCTGGAGCGCGCGGCGACGGTGACCGAGCTCGCCTCGGCGGTCGGCCGGCCCAAGAGCACGGTCGCCTACCACGTCAACCTGCTGGTCGACGCCGGGCTGTTCAAGGTCGTCCGGACCCAGAAGGTGCGGGCCATCGAGGAGCGGTACTACGGCAGGGTCGCCCGCACGATCTACATCGGCGCGCTGTCCTCCGACGAGGACATCGCGATGGTGGCGAACATCGACGGCATCGCGACGGCGTACGGCGAGTCGCGTCAGGCCAAGGAGGCCGACGACCTGCGCTGCACGCTCGTGCACGCGCGGATCCCCGTCGACGAGGTGCGGTCGTTCTGGGCCGAGGTGCAGGACGTCGCGCGACGGTTCGCGCAGATCCCGCGGTCGGGCGACCAGGTCTACGGTTTCGTGGCCGGCCTCTACCCCACCGATGCCCCCGCGTTGCCGGAGAAGGACGGGTGACGGCCTCGCCTGTCGGGCCGACTGGCTGGCTGGCTACATCCTGATCGTCATCTCGACGGTGAGCTCGTCCCCGACGGTGATCCCCGCCGGCTTGCGGACGGCGTCCTTGAGCGGCAGAAGGTATCCGCCGTCCTTGGGGAACAGCGAGGTCTCGAAGTACGTCTCGCCGATCTGGGCGGAGACCGGGATGACGCCCCAGCCGTACGTCGCCATCTGGCGCACCTCGTGCACGTCCTCGGCCGCCTCCTCGGTCAGCGGGAGGTAGTAGTACGGCGCCGGGCCGCGCCACTCGATGACGGTGCTGGTGAACGTCAGCTCCACGTCGTCAGTCTTCCTGCCGCGCTTCGAGCGCGGTCAGGTCACGCTCGGCGTACAGCCGGTGGTGCCACTCCTCGTTCAGGACGGTCAGCAGACAGTCCCGCACCGAGAAGGTCGCACCCTCGAGAGGCCAGCCCGGCCCGACGCACGGGTCGGTCTCGCGGTCGAGCTCGTCGTCGGTCAGGGCGTCGACCACGCGCCGTACGACGGCCATCGCGTCGTGACGGAGGGCGAGGGCCTCGTCGAGGCCGGGGCGCGCGTCGCGGTGCTGCTCGATGCCGAGGTCGCGGTAGGTGTCCCAGGCCAGCGACAGGGGGTGCCACGGGTGTGGGTCACCGAGCACCGCACGCCCGACCCAGGACTCGCTCGCGAACGCCAGGTGCCGCAGCGTCTGCACGAACGACCACTCCTCGTCCACCGACTCGTGCAGCAGCTCCGGCGGCAGCTCCCGCGCGCGGTCGACGGTTGCCGACCACAGCCGCTCGTTGACGTCCCACGCCTCCCGGAACCCGTCCGGCGTGGTCGGCCGGAACTTCGGCCGGTTCGGGTCGCGCCTGTCGAGCTCAGCCTCGACCAGCGGCGCGACGTCGACCCCGTTGAGCACCAGGTTCTTGAACTCGCCGTCGATGGTGGTGTTCGCGATCTCGACGCCCCGCATGGTGACGCCGTCCAGGTCGACGTCGTTGAACCGGGCACCGTTCAGCAGCACCAGCCGGAAGCGCGAGCCTTGCATGTCCGCCCGCTCGTACGTCACGTTGGTCAGGTCCTCGAAGCCTTCGATCATGCCGTCACCCTAGGAGCCACTGCGGACGGCCCGCGTCCGGATACCGCCGATCTCGGCCATCGTCAGCCCGTGACCCGCAGGGTGAACCAGGACGACTTCAGTCCGACCAGGGTGCGGAACTCCTCGCCGGTGGTCTGCACGGTGCCGGCGGTGCCGGTCAGGGTCATGGTCAGGGCGCGGCCGCCCCAGTCGCCGTTGCCGTCGCGGGTGTCGACGGCGATCGAGGTGAGAGTGCCGATCGCGGGGTAGTTCTTCTCGACGTTGCCGGCGGTGAGGGGCAGCGTCCAGGAGCTGTTGGTGTTGCCGGACCACCCGTCGTACGGGTCCGGCTGGGCGATCAGGTAGGGCTGCGTGCCGGCGACCGTCCAGCCCCCGTTGCTCGAGGAGAACTGCGTGAACGCCGGCTGGCCGGCCGCGTCGAGCCGCACCTGGCCCGCGGTGGCCTCGACGGCGGCGTTCGTGGTGGCGTACTCGGCCGAGAAGCCGCCGTAGACCTGGCAGTCGGTGGTGTCGCAGATCTGGTAGGTCTTCGAGACCGGTTGCGCCATCTCGTACGCCGCGTACGTGCGGGCGGCGATCGCCTGCGACTCGAGCGCCGCCGGGTGCCACGACGTGAACGTCTCCCGCGGGACGACGCCCTTGAGGTAGCTGTCGAGTGGCAGCCGGTTGACCGTACGCCGCTTCGGCTTGCCGGGTTTCGGGGCCCGGGACGCGAGGGCGCCGCGGTAGGCGACCTTGCCGTTCGGGAGCACGAGGGTGACCGGCTGGCCGCCGGCCGAGAACTCGGCGTCGCCCTTGAGCGTGCGCCACTTGACCCAACGGCTCTTGTAGAAGGAGACCACCGTCTTGGTGCCGGACCCGGCGGCGAGCCGCCACTTGCGGGCGCCGTTGTCGGGCAGCGGGGTCTTCTGCTTGGTCGCCAGGTCGCGGACCTTCAGGCCGGTCCGGGCGATCACGATCGTGTTGTTGTCGCGGTCGGCGGAGATCCACACCCGTACCTGGCCGCCGAGCTGCCCCATCGTCGTACCGGGGTAGTAGAAGTCCATGATCTGCGCGGCCGTCAGGCCCTGGCGCGCGGCGCCCTCGGATCCGTACTGAGACATCCCGCGGCCGTGCCCGTAGCCGCGCCCGTCGACCGCGATCGTCGACGTCGGCGTGATCGTCCAGACCTCGCTCCTGCGCGCCGACGACGCGGTCGCGGCGTCGGCCGGCAGCGTCGAGACGGCCAGCGCGGCGGACGTGGCGAGGGCGACGAGCAGCGGGGTCCGAGGCATGACGGTTGAGAGTAGCCAGACGCCCGAAAGGTTCGGCCCAGCGTCGACCGGGTCTGGTTGCTTCATCTAGGTATGCAGGCGTACCCGCACTTCCCCAGGCTCCCAGCACACGGGAAGTGCGGACTCATCTACATACCTAGATGAAGCAACCGGGGGGGCCCGCCGGCGATCAGCCCGCAGGTACCTCGCACGCCTTGCGGAACTCGACGCGGCGGCAGGTGTCGGTGCCGGTACCGCCGTTGGCGACATCCTTGCCACCGCCCCCGAACAGCCGGTCGTCGCCGGGGCCGCCCCTGAGGTTGTCGTTGCCGGAGCTGCCGGACACGCGGTCGTCGCCGCCGGCCATCGACGCCCACACGCTGGCACCGTCCTGCAGCAGCACGGTCTCGTCGGCGCCGGTCCCCGAGACGTGCCAGCGCGGCCCCTCGCCGCCGGCGAACGGGTTGACCATCGTCAGGTCCTCCACCGACGCCACGAAGCCGCACGTCCGGTTACGGAACCGCACCCCGAACCCACCCTTCTTGAGGTCGACGTCCACCCGCGCGTGCTGGGCGTCCGCGGCGACCACGGGCAGCAGCGAGTCGCTCCCGCCACCTCCGACGACCTGCACGCACGTACCCCGCCGGATGCCGGCGATCGCCAACGTGTCCGACCCCGGCCCGCCCTGAACGGTCAGCTTGCCGAGCGGCGCGTGCATCACGGTGATCACGTCCGCTGCGGCGTCGCCGGCGAGCCGGTCGCGTCCGCCGTACGAGACCAGCTCGTCGCGGCCCACGCCGCCCACCAGGACGTCGTCTCCGATGCTTGCACCGAGGGGTCCGTCGACGAGGATGTCGCGGCCGCCAAGGCCGTCGATGGCGTCGGCGCCGCCGCGGCCCAGGATCTTGTCGCTGGCCGTCGACCCGGTGAGGACGTCGCCTTTGTCGGAGCCGAGGATGGCGAGGTACGGATGATTGACCAACAGGTCGCGGCCGTCCCCCTGGGAGTGTCCACGGCCCTTCGGGGTGCCGAGACTGACGATCACCCGGAACTTCGAGTCCTTGTACGACAGCCGGTCGCGCTGTGCGGACCCGAACGTCAGCTGCCGATCATCGAAACCGAGGTCGATCAGGTCGTCGCCGGGCCCGCCCTGCACCACGTCGCCGACCATCAGCCGGACGCCGTCGTCGGAACGGCGCGTGGAGCGGCCGTCGGCACCGCCGAAGATCTTGTCGGAGCCGGAGCCACCCTTGATCAGGTCCCGGCCCGCACCCCCGCAGATGACGTCGTTGCCGCCGCGCCCGTCGATCCGGTCGTCGCCGTCGAGCGCCAGGATCACGTCGCGCTTGTTGGTCCCGCGCAGGTTGTCGGCGTCGTCGGTACCGAGGATGGTCACGGCCCTGCCCTTGCACATCGGCGCGGCGGGTGACACGGCACCGGCGGGCGAGGCGGGCAGGGCCAGGCCGGCCCCGGCGAGCACCCCGACGGCGATGACGGACGCGATCCTCATGGTGACCTCCTCGGGGTCGGGTTCAGACGCGGTGCAGCCGCCGGGCGGCCTCGGCCACCGATCCGCTCATGGACGGGTACACGGTGAACGCCTTGGCCATGTGGTCGGCGGTCAGCCCACCGGCCACCGCCAGGCTCACGGCGTGGATCAGCTCGCTGGCCCGCGGCGCCACGATGACACCGCCGACGATGATGCCCGTCACCGGCCGGCAGAAGAGCTTCACGAAGCCGTCGCGCACCCCTTGCATCTTCGCGCGCGCGTTGCCGGCGAGCGGCAGCATCACCTGCTCGACCTCGGTCTCCCCGGCGTCGACGGCCCGCTGGGAGACGCCCACGGTGGCGATCTCGGGCGCGGTGAAGACATTGGAGGAGACGTTGCCGAGCGCCAGCGGGGCGACCGCGTCCCCGAGGGCGTGCCACATCGCGATCCGGCCCTGCATGGCTGCGACGGAGGCGAGCATGAGTACGCCGGTGCAGTCGCCGGCGGCGTACACCCCTCGCGCGGAGGTACGGGAGACGCGGTCGACCTCGATGAACCCGTGGTCGTCCAGCGCGACCCCGGCCTCCTCGAGCCCGATGTCATCGGTGCGTGGCACCGAGCCGAGGGCCAGGATGCAGTGCGAGCCTTCGACCGTGCGGCCGTCGGTCAGGGTGACCAGGACGGTGTCGCCGTGCCGCTCGACCGAGGCCATCCGCGACTTCGACAGCACGTTCATGCCGCGGCGGGTCAGCACGTCCTCCAGCACGGTCGCCGCGTCGGCGTCCTCACCGGGAAGCACCCGGTCGCGGGAGGAGACCAGCGTGACGTCGATGCCGAGGGAGAGGTACGCCGAGGCGAACTCCGCGCCGGTCACGCCCGAGCCGACGACCACCAGGTGCGTGGGCACCTCGTCGAGGTCGTAGACCTGCTCCCACGTCAGGATCCGCTCGCCGTCGGGCTGCGCGGTCGGCAGCACCCGCGGGGCCGCGCCGGTGGCGACCAGGATCGCGTCGGCACGCAGCATCGTCTCGCCCGAGCTTCCGGCCACCACCACCCGGTCGACCCCCGCGAGGCTGCCGCGCCCGACGACGACGTCGACCCCCTCGTGCTCGAGGCGGCGGCCGATGTCGGCGGACTGGTCAGCCGCGAGCTGCAGCACCCGCTTGTTCACTCGTGGCAGGTCGACGGTGTACGTGGTGGCGAGGTCCCCCTCGTGGTCGGTCACCCGCACGCCGAGCTCCGCGCCCTCGGCCATGTCGGTCATCAGCTCGGCCGTGGCGATCAGGGTCTTGCTCGGCACACAGTCGGTGAGCACGGCCGAGCCCCCGAGGCCGTCGGAGTCGACGACGGTCACCTTCGCTCCGAGCTGGGCGGCCACCAGCGCCGACTCGTACCCGCCGGGGCCACCCCCGACGATCACGACCCGTTCCGGCGCCCGCTCCATCGTGCCCGCCCCGTCAGAGGTTGATCATGTGGCCGGCGATGCCGTGCACGGTTTCCTTGATCGCCTCGGTCAGCGTCGGGTGGGCGAAGACGTTCCGCGCCACCTCGTCGGCCGTCAGGTCCCACTGCTGCGCCAGCGTCAGCACCGGCAGCAGCTCGGTCACCTCGGGACCGATCATGTGCGCGCCGAGGATCTCGTTGTACTGCGCGTCGGCGACGACCTTCACGAACCCGACCGCGTCGCCCAGACCCTGCGCCTTGCCGTTGGCGCTGAACGGGAAGGTGGCCGTCTTGACGTCGTACCCCTTCTCCTTGGCCTGCGCCTCGGAGTACCCGAACGAGCCGATCTGCGGCTGGCAGTACGTCGCCCGCGGCACCATGTCGTAGTTGATCGGCATCGTCTCGGCGCCGGCGATCGTCTCGGCGGCGACGATGCCCATCGCCTCGGCCACGTGGGCGAGCATGAACTTCCCGGTCACGTCGCCGATGGCGTAGACGTTCGGCACGTTGGTGCGCATGAACTCGTCGATGGAGATCGCCCCGCGGTCGGTCGTCTCGACGCCGGCGGCCTCCAGGCCGTAGCCCTCCAGGCGCGGGGCGAACCCGAACGCCGCCAGCATCTTGTCGGCCTCCAAGACCTGGGTGTCGCCTCCGGCCGCCGGGCTGACGGTGACGCGGACGCCGGAGCCGGTGTCCTCGACGTTCTCGACCTTGGTCGACAGCAGCACCTTCACGCCGAGCTTCTTGTAGTGCTTGAGCAGCTCCTTGGAGACGGCCTCGTCCTCGGTCGGCACCATCCGGTCCAGGAACTCAACGATCGTCACGTCGACGCCGAAGTTCTTCATGACGTAGGCGAACTCCACGCCGATCGCGCCGGAGCCGCCGATGATCACCGAGCTCGGGAGGTTCTCGTCGAGGATCTGCTCCTCGTACGTGACGACATTCTGGCTGACCTGCATGCCCGGCAGCATCCGGACGGACGCGCCGGTGGCCAGGATGAGGTTGTCGAACGTGTACGACGTGGTGCCGCCCTCGTGGTCCTTGACCTCGATGTCGTTGCGGCCGGTCAGCGTGCCCCAGCCGTCGATCTCGGTGATCTTGTTCTTCTTCATCAGGAAGTGGACGCCCTTGACGATCCCGGCGCTCACCTGACGGGACCGTGCGTGCGTCGGGCCGAAGGCCATCGAGGCGTCGCCCGTGATGCCGTACTTGTCCTTCTCGGTCGTCAGGATGTGGGCCAGCTCGGCGTTCCGGAGCAGCGCCTTGGACGGGATGCAGCCGACGTTGAGGCAGACACCTCCCCAGTACTTGTCCTCCACCACCGCGACGGACAGGCCGAGCTGCGCGGCGCGGATGGCGGCGACGTACCCGCCCGGGCCGGCCCCGAGCACCAACACGTTGAAGTGAGTCACCGGACCACCCTATTGCCATGAAATGACGGACTGCCGGGCATGACCGATCCCAGGCATTAGCCTGGCTTCCCGTGACGCTGTACGCCGCCTACGGGTCGAACCTGGACCCGGTCCGGATGAGCCGGCGTTGCCCCCACTCCCCGCTCCACACGACCGGCTGGCTGACCGGGTGGCGGCTCACCTTCGGCGGCGAGGACCTCGGCTGGGACGGCGCCCTGTCGACCATCGTCGAGGACCCGATCGACCAGGTGTTCGTGGCCGTGTACGACGTCACGCGCGAGGACGAGGCCTCCCTCGACGACTGGGAGTCGGCCGGCACGGGCCTCTACCGCAAGGCCAAGGTCCGCGTCTCCACGATGTCCGGTGAGCTGCTGGTGTGGACCTACGTCCTGGACGCCTACGAGGGCGGCCTCCCCAGCGCGTCGTACCTCGGGGTGCTCGCCGACGCCGCCGAGGCCGCCGACGCCCCCGACGACTACGTCCGCGCCCTCCGCCGCCGCCCCTGCCGCAGCATGGGGCTCTAGCCCGCTTCGGCTGGCTCGAGCCGGGCGAGCCCCGTGGGAGCGGCGAGCCCGGCGAGCCGTGTCGAGACCCGGCGACCGGACCATGGCCTGCTCCTGCGGTCTCGACACCGCTCGCTGGCGCTCGCGGGCTCGACCACCGAACCGAGCTCACTCACCCTTGTGGCAGACCGCCTCGACGTTGTTGCCCTCGGTGTCGCGCACGAACCCGCCGAAGTACCGTTCGTGGTACTCGGGCCACAGCCGTGGCTCGTGCAGCACCTCGGCGCCCAGCTCGACGGCGGCGGCCACGAACGCCCGTACGGCGGCCGCGTCGGCAGCCTGGAAGGCCAGGTGCATCTCGCGGTTGGGGCCGATGCCGTCGAAGGTCGAGATCCAGAAGTCCGGGCTGTCGGTGCCGTAGCCGACGGCGGTTCGAAGTCCATGACCCGCCGGTAGCCGAGGACCCCGAGCACCTTGTCGTAGAAGGCACCGGCCCGCTCCATGTCCGTCACGTTGATGCCGAAGTGGTCGATCATGCTCGACATCCAACCCCACTAGGGTCCTGCCCATGACGCACGACTCCACGACCCCCTCGCCGTACGAGGTCGCCGAGCAGGCGGCCGCAGCGCTCGCCGAGAAGACCGGCATCGAGAAGCACGACGTCGCCCTGGTGCTGGGGTCCGGCTGGCTGCCCGCCGTCGACGCGCTCGGCGAGGCGACGGCCGAGATCGCGACCACCGACCTGCCGGGCTTCTCCGCCGCGGCGGTGGCCGGCCACTCCGGCAAGATCCGCAGCGTCCGGTCGGGCGACAAGCAGCTGCTCGTGTTCCTCAGCCGCACCCACTACTACGAGGGCAAGGGCGTCGCGGCCGTCGTCCACGGCGTCCGTACGGCGGCCAAGGCCGGCTGCCGCGCCATCGTGCTGACCAACGGGTGCGGCGGCCTCAAGGAGACCTGGACGCCGGGCACGCCGGTGCTCATCTCCGACCACATCAACCTCACCGGCCGCTCCCCCATCGAGGGCGCCCACTTCGTCGACCTCACCGACCTGTACTCCAGCCGCCTGCGCGCGATGTGCCGCGAGGTGGACCCGTCGCTCGACGAGGGCGTGTACGTGCAGTTCCCCGGCCCGCACTACGAGACCCCGGCCGAGATCGGCATGGTCCGCGCGATCGGCGGCCACCTGGCCGGCATGAGCACCACCCTCGAGGCGATCGCCGCCCGCGAGGCCGGCATGGAGATCCTCGGGATCAGCCTGGTCACCAACCTCGCCGCCGGCATCTCCGGCGAGCCGCTGAACCACGAGGAGGTCCTCGAGGCCGGCAAGGCCGCGGCCTCGCGGATGGGCGAGCTGCTGTCGCAGATCGTCCCCCGCATCTAGCTCACGAGCCTCGGGCACGTCGACGTCGAGCCGCCGGGCGAGCTGCGTCAGCGAGCGAGCAGCCTGGCGGCGTACGGACATCTCCTCGTCCTCCAGCAGGTCGCGCACGAGGGCGACGTGCTCGGTGTCGCCCACCGCGCCGAGCGTCCGGAGCGCCTGCACGCGGACCCGCGGCAGCTCGCCGTCGACGGCCAGCACGGCCGCGCGGGGGCCGGCCTCGCCGAGGTCGCGCTTCGTCGAGACCTTGAGGCACATCTCGGCCGGCCGCCAGTGCTCGTCGTCGAGCCCGGCCACCACGGCGGGCGCCGCCGACTCGTCCCAGACGTACAGCAGCCCGCGGGCGCCCCAGGTGCGGACCCAGTAGTCCTTCCACTGCGCGGGATAGAACTTCGGCGACTCCTCGTCGAACACGACGCCGGTGAGGTACGGCATCGCGTCCGGGTGGTCGTTGCGGTCGGCTCCCTGCAGCAGGTCGACGCACAGGTCGACCGTCGCGCCCTCGCCGAGGTGCCCGGCGAGCTCGCGGACCAGCTCGCCGACGGGAGCCTCGAGGTCGCGCGGCAGCGGAAGGCCCGTCATGCCGCGAGCATGGCACCGCCCACCGTCAGGGGATGAGCCTCCGGACCACCTGGACGCCGTACGCCGTGGAGCGGGCCCGTTCTCTTCGGTAGGCCGCACCACTAGCCTCGCGCCATGAGCGACCTGCTGGACTCGTTGATCTCGCGTGCCGAGGGTTGGGCCGCCCAGGACCCCGACCCGTTCACCAAGGCCGAGCTCGAGGCGCTCATCTCGGCCCGCGACGAGGCCGAGCTCGCGGACCGCTTCGACGGGACGCTGGAGTTCGGCACGGCCGGCCTCCGCGGTGCGCTGGGCGCCGGGTCGAACCGGATGAACCGCGTCGTCGTCACCCGTGCGGCGGCCGGCCTCGCGGCGTACCTCCTCGACAACGGTGCGCCGGCGGGCGCGTCGGTCGTGATCGGGTACGACGCCCGCCACAACTCCGACGTCTTCGCGCGTGACACGGCCGAGGTGATGACCGGCGCCGGGCTGCGCGCGCTGGTGATGCCGCGACCGCTGCCCACTCCCCTGCTGGCGTTCGCGATCCGCGAGCTCGGGTGTGTGGCCGGCGTGATGGTGACGGCGAGCCACAACCCGCCGCAGGACAACGGGTACAAGGTGTACCTCGGCGACGGCAGCCAGATCGTGCCGCCGGCCGACGCCGAGATCGCCGCCCGCATCGAGGCGGTGGGTGACCTTGCCGACGTACCTCGTGGCGACCCCGGCAAGGTGCTGACGGAGGACATCGTCGACCGCTACCTCGACACCGTCGCGGGGCTTGCCGGCGACGGGCCCCGCGACCTGCGCACCGTCTACACCCCACTGCACGGTGTGGGAGGCACGTCGGTGCTGCAGGTGCTGGAGACGGCCGGGTTCGAGGCGCCGTCGGTGGTCGAGCAGCAGGAGGAACCGGACCCGGAGTTCCCGACCGTCGCGTTCCCGAACCCCGAGGAGCCGGGCGCGATGGACCTCGCGATGGCGCTGGCCGCCAAGCACGACGTCGACCTGGTGGTCGCCAACGACCCGGACGCCGACCGGTGCGCGGCCGCCGTACCCAGCCCCCACGGCTGGCGGATGCTGCGCGGCGACGAGGTCGGGGCACTGCTCGGTCACCACCTGCTGGAACTGGGCAAGCAGGGCACGTACGCCTGCTCGATCGTCTCCTCCTCCCTGCTCGGCAAGATGGCCGCCGAGCACGGCCAGCCGTACGCCGAGACGCTCACCGGCTTCAAGTGGATCAGCCGGGTGCCCGGGCTCGCGTTCGGGTACGAGGAGGCGCTCGGCTACTGCGTCGACCCCGAGCACGTGAAGGACAAGGACGGCGTCTCCGCACTGCTGTTGCTGTGCGAGATGGCGGCCGCCGAGAAGGCCCGCGGTCGCACCCTCGTCGACGTGCTCGACCACATCGCCGCCCACCACGGCCTGCACGCCACCGACCAGCTGTCGATCCGGGTCGACGACCTGTCCCTGATCGGGGCGGCGATGGCCCGGTTACGTGACAACCCGCCGGCCTCCCTCGGGGGCCTCGCCGTGTCCTCGGTCGACGACCTGTCGCTCGGCTCCGCGGAGCTCCCGCCCACCGAGGGCCTGCGCTACCGCCTCGCCGAGGACGCCCGCGTCATCGTCCGACCCTCCGGCACCGAGCCCAAGCTCAAGGCCTACCTCGAGGTCGTCATCCCCGTGCACCCCGACGACGGCGTCGACGCCGCCCGCATCTCCGCCGCCGGCCGCCTCGACGCCATCAAGGCCGACGTGAAGTCCGCCCTCGGCCTCTGACCGCCCCGTCGCAGGAGAGGTCAGGTGACGATGATCGCCACGACCAGGCCGACGGCGGTGACCACGAGCCCGGCGATCTCCGGGAGTGCCCACTCACGCCTCGGGGTGGGAGGCTCGGCGCCGCCGAGGCGGCGACGGGCGCCGTCGGCCAGGTCGAGGATCCGGTCGCGGACATAGTCCTGGTAGGTGAACGAGCGGTCCGCCGCCGCGCTCCATCTTCGGGCGGACGGTGCGCATGAACGAGTGCCCGATGGCGGGCGATACGTAGCGCTTCTCGTCGACCCGGACGGCCAGCACCTGGCGTACGGCGACCTCGTCGACCGCGGCCAGCGGGATGCGGTGGGTGTCGAGCATGTTGCGCAGGACGAGCGCGTCCTGCTCGACGCGGACGGCGGGCCGCAGCAGCGCGGCGTACGAGACGATCGCGGCGAACGCCGCGCCCCAGGCCACGGGCGCCTCGAAACCGTTCTCACCGTCGAACAAGGCGTACAGCATCATGGCGACGCTGAGTCCCACCGCGAGCACACCGATGACGCGGCCGCTGGTCGGCGGGAACTTCTCGACGTACCCGGCCTCGGCGTTCCCCCGGCTGTGTTCGGCGCCGTTGGTGGCACCCGCATCCCGGTTCATCGTCGCCCCTCTGCGTCCGAATCGGCTGATTCCGCCGTCATGGTCCAACAACCCTATGCTTGACCGGGTGACGAGCTCCCCCACCATCGATAACAAGATGGCATCGACGGGAGGCGCCGATTTCGCCGACATCACGCGGAACGACGACACCCTCCGCCGCTTCCTGCACGGCCTCCCCGGTGTCGACCAGGTCGGCGCCGAGGCGCGAGCCGCCTCCCTCGGGACCCGCTCGATCAAGACGACCGCCAAGGCCTGGGCCATCGACCTGGCCATCCGGATGGTCGACCTGACGACCCTCGAGGGGCAGGACACCCCCGGCAAGGTGCGTGCGCTCGCCGCGAAGGCGATGCACCCCGACCCTGCCGACCCGACCTGCCCGGCGACCGCCGCGGTCTGCGTCTACCCCGACATGGTCGCGGTCGCGAAGCAGACGCTCGGCAGCAGCGGCGTGAACGTCGCCGCCGTCGCGACGGCGTTCCCCAGCGGCCGCGCGGCGCTCGACATCAAGCTGGCCGACACCGAGGACGCCGTCCAGGCCGGTGCCGACGAGATCGACATGGTCATCGACCGCGGCGCGTTCCTCGCCGGGAACTACAAGCGCGTGTACGACGAGATCGTCGCGGTCCGCGCGGCGTGCGGCTCGGCGCACCTCAAGGTGATCTTCGAGACCGGCGAGCTCCAGACCTACGACAACGTCCGCCGGGCGTCCTGGCTGGCGATGATGGCGGGCGGCCACTTCATCAAGACCTCCACCGGCAAGGTCCAGCCCGCGGCCACCTTGCCGGTCACGCTCGTGATGCTCGAGGCCGTTCGCGACTTCCGGGAGCAGACCGGCCAGATGATCGGCGTCAAGCCGGCCGGCGGCATCAAGACCAGCAAGGACGCGATCAAGTACCTCGTGATGGTCAACGAGGTCGCCGGCGACGACTGGCTCGACCCGGACTGGTTCCGGTTCGGCGCCTCCACGCTGCTGAACGACCTGCTCATGCAGCGCACCAAGCTCACGACCGGCGTCTACTCCGGTCCCGACTACTTCACTCTGGACTGATTCGCATGGCCAAGAAGCAAGGCTTCGAGTACGCCCCCGCTCCCGAGTCCCGCGCGATCGTCGACATCAAGCCGTCGTACGGCCTGTTCGTCAACGGCGAGTTCGTCGACGGCCACGGCAAGGCGTTCAAGACGATCTCCCCGAGCACCGAGGAGGTGCTGGCCGAGATCGCCGAGGCCGACGAGGCCGACGTCGACAACGCCGTCAAGGCGGCCCGTCGGGCGTTCCGCACGTGGGGCCGGATGCCGGGCAGCGAGAGGGCGAAGTACCTCTACCGGATCGCCCGCATCATCCAGGAGCGCGGCCGCGAGATCGCCGTCCTGGAGTCGATCGACAACGGCAAGCCGATCAAGGAGACCCGCGACGTCGACGTCCCGATCGCCGCGGCGCACTTCTTCTACTACGCCGGCTGGGCCGACAAGCTCCAGTACGCCGGGTACGGCACGCACTCCCCTGGGCGTGGCCGGCCAGGTGATCCCCTGGAACTTCCCGCTGCTGATGCTGGCGTGGAAGATCGCGCCCGCGCTCGCCTGCGGCAACACGGTCGTCCTGAAGCCGGCCGAGACCACGCCGCTGACCGCGCTGCTGTTCGCGGAGATCTGCCAGCAGGCCGACCTCCCGCCGGGCGTCGTCAACATCATCACCGGCGCAGGCTCGACCGGTCAGGCGCTGGTCGGCCACCCGGACGTCGACAAGGTCGCGTTCACCGGCTCCACGGCCGTCGGCCGCGCGATCGCCAAGTCCGTCGCCGGCTCGCACAAGAAGGTCACCCTCGAGCTGGGCGGCAAGGCTGCCAACATCGTCTTCGACGACGCCCCGATCGACCAGGCCATCGAGGGCATCGTCAACGGCATCTTCTTCAACCAGGGCCACGTCTGCTGCGCAGGTCCCGCCTGCTGGTGCAGGAGTCGGTGGCCGACGACGTGATGTCGCGGCTCAAGCGGCGGATGGCCACGCTGCGCGTCGGCGACCCGCTCGACAAGAACACCGACATCGGCGCCATCAACTCCGCCGAGCAGCTCGCCAAGATCCGCGAGCTGTCCGACATCGGCGAGGCCGAGGGCGCCGGCCGCTGGTCGCCGCCCTGCGAGCTGCCCAAGAACGGCTTCTGGTTCCCGCCGACGGTGTTCACCAACGTCACGCAGGCGCACCGGATCGCGCGTGAGGAGATCTTCGGCCCGGTGCTGTCGGTGCTCACGTTCCGCACGCCCGCCGAGGCGGTCGAGAAGGCCAACAACACGCCGTACGGCCTCTCGGCCGGCGTCTGGACCGACAAGGGCTCGCTCATCCTGCACATGGCCAACAAGCTCAAGGCGGGCGTGGTGTGGGCGAACACGTTCAACAAGTTCGACCCGACCAGCCCGTTCGGCGGGTACAAGGAGTCCGGCTACGGCCGCGAGGGCGGCCGCCACGGCCTCGCCGGCTACCTGAAGGGTGAGGACCTGTGACACCGACAGCGCGCGTGGACGTCCGCAAGACCTACAAGCTCTACATCGGCGGGCAGTTCCCGCGGTCGGAGTCGGGCCACAGCTACGTCGTGGACGACGCCAAGGGCAGGTTCGTCGCGAACGCCGCGCTGGCCTCCCGCAAGGACGCCCGCGACGCGGTGCTCGCGGCGCGGTCGGCGTTCGGGGGCTGGAGCGGCAAGACGGCGTACAACCGCGCGCAGATCCTCTACCGCGTCGCCGAGATCATGGAGGACCGGCGCCCGCAGTTCGTCGAGGCGCTGCGCCAGTCCGAGGCCCTCACGCCGACCCAGGCCGGCAAGTTGCTCGACCTGAGCATCGACCGGCTCGTCTGGTACGCCGGCTGGGCCGACAAGATCACCCAGGTCACCGGCAACGCCAACCCGGTCGCCGGGCCGTTCTTCAACCTGTCGACTCCCGAGCCGACCGGCGTCGTCGGGGTGGTCGCGCCCCAGCAGTCGAGCCTCCTCGGGCTGGTCTCGGTCATCGCCCCGGTCGTCGTCACCGGCAACACGGCCGTGGTGCTGAGCTCCTACGAGCGGCCGCTGCCGGCCGTCACGTTCTCCGAGGTGCTCGCCACCTCCGACGTGCCGGGCGGCGTGGTGAACATCCTCACCGGCAAGCTCTCCAACACCGCGCCGACCCTCGCGTCGCACATGGACGTCAACGGCATCGACCTCACCGGGTTCGCCGGCGAGAGCGAGCAGGCGCGGGCGCTCGAGGAGTCCGCCGCCGAGAACCTCAAGCGCGTCCTCCGCGCGCCGGACACCGAGCCCGACTGGACCCTCGAGCCGGGCATCGGCCGGATGACGACGTTCCTGGAGACCAAGACCGTCTGGCACCCGATCGGCGTCTGAGCCTCAGCCGACGGCCCGGGCCAGCAGCGGGTCGGCCGCCAGGGCCTTGCCCACCGTCCCGAGGTCGGCGACGGCCGAGTCGAGGTACTCCGGCCGGTTGCTGCCGAAGGACAGCACCAGCACGCCACCGTCCCCGGTCGCCAGGTCGGCGCGGCGTACCTCGGTGCCGGCCGTCACCCCGCCCCGCTTCGGCGCCGAGCACGAGCGAGCGCCGGCGGAGGTCTTGGCGTGGACCACCGCCTGGCAGAGCGCGCTCAGCAGGTCCGCGCCGGTGAGGCCGCCGGCGTTCGCGAGGTAGGCAGCCGTGAAGTGCGTCCCGGCGTCGGCGACGGCCTCGCAGGCCGGCACGGCCACGCCGCCCACCTCCCGGCTGGCGGGGACCGGCGGGTCGAACACCCAGTCCGTCCCGGAACCGACCGCGTTGGTGACCGCGGAGCACAGGGCACGTGACTGCGGGTCGGTCGTCCCGGACGGCACGCTGGTCGCATCGGACCGGCCGCTCGACCCGGCGGACGGGCCCGACGAGCCCTCCGATCCTGACGAGGCGTCGCACCCGGAGAGCGCGGCGCCCATCACGAGCGCGAGAGCAAGGGCGACGAGGCGGGGCACGGCCGCCACTGTAGGCAGCCGTCGCGGCGAGGGACTCCGCGGGGCACAATGGGCCGCGTGCGAGCTCGCGTGGTCGTGCTGGCCGGCCCCTCGGGCGCCGGCAAGTCGCGCCTCGCCGAACGACTCGGTCTGCCTGTCCTGCGCCTCGACGACTTCTACAAGAACGGCGACGACCCCACCCTCCCCCGGATCACCACCGGGGCGAACGCCGGGCTGGTGGACTGGGACCATCCCGGCTCCTGGCTGCCCGACGACGCGATGGCCGCGATCGAGCGGCTGTGCGCCGAGGGCCGGGCCGAGGTCCCGGTCTACGACATCGCCCGCGACGGCCGCAGCGGCAGCCAGGTGCTCGACCTGGTCGGCAGCCGGTTCTTCGTGGCGGAGGGGATCTTCGCGCAGGAGGTGGTCCCGGAGTGCCGCACGCAGGGGCTGCTCGCTGCGGCGTACTGCGTCCGGCAGCACCCGACCGTGACCTTCTGGCGCCGGCTGACCCGCGACCTCCGCGAGCACCGCAAGCCGCCGCTCGTCCTGTTACGCCGCGGCGTGGCGCTGATGCGCGACCAGAAGGCCGTCGTGGAGCACGCCGTCGCCCTCGGATGCGAGCCGATGTCGCCCGACCAGGCGTACGCCGCGGTGTCGACGCTCGTCAGCCGAAGCTCGGCCGATGCCTGACAGCACCCAGCCCTGGGAGCTGTTCGTCCAGCCCGACCAGAGGTCCTGCGGTGCGACGGCGCTGGTCGTGGCACGGCTGCTCGGCGACCCGGCGTACGCCGCGTATGTCGAGGGCACCAGCGACCTGGCCCACGCGCGCACGATCGCGGGCGACCAACGGCTGCGCGAGCGCTTCAAGGAGGAGGCGCTGGCCATGCACCGGCGGGTCACCGGGCTCGCCGATGTCAGCGGCAAGCCGCAGATCCCGTGGCCACGCGCGTTCGGCACCCCGCCATGGGCAGTGGCGCGGCAGCTGTCCGGCACTCCCGGCGCGGACGGCTCGTTCGTCTCCTACTCCTGGCACGTCGCCCGGACCAGCCTCTCGCGGCGCCTTCGACCGGCTCCTCGCCGCCGGGGACGCCGACCGGGTGTCCGCGATCTTCATCGGCAGCACCTGGCTGCCGCGGCACGTCGTCCTGGTCGTGGACCGTACGACGGAGGGCACCGTGCATGTCTTCGACCCGGCCCGCGGACGGCTCAGCGAGCTCGGGCGGTCGGCGTTCGTGGGCCGCGACGTGGACATCGCCGGGTGGGACGTCCCCTGGATCGTGGTCACGCCCGGCGGGTGAAGGGTCCCGGCCTTCCACGGAAATAGGCCCCGACCTACCCTCAGCGGATGGCCACGATGAGCATGAACAAGGCGATCCATGCGGCCTTCCGCCGCGACCTCGACCGGTTCCTCGGCGCCCTGGGCAGGTTCCGCGACGGTGACACCGCCCGGGCGGAGCAGCTCGGCAAGGCCTGGGACAACTTCGACTTCCAGCTCACCAAGCACCATGAAGGCGAGCACAGGATCGCCTGGCCCGCGCTCACGAAGGTCGGCGTCTCCCAGCAGACGATCGACCAGATGGATGCCGAGCACGAGGTGATGGCCGAACGTCTGGCGGCCACGCGCAGCGCGATGGCGGCGCTCCGCGCCGCCCCGATGGCCGCCAACGCGCAGACCGCACGCACGGCCATGGACGAGCTGAGGACCGTCACCACCGAGCACCTGGACCACGAGGAGCGGGAGATCGAGCCGGTCTACCTCGCGAAACAGGACGACCCCGTCATCAAGGCGATGGGCAAGAAGTTCGCCAGGGTGAGCCCCAAGGAGGGCGGCGAGTTCTTCGCCTGGCTGCTCGACGGCCCGCAGACCGACGCCACCGCGACGATCAAGAGTCAGGTGCCCGGCCCGGTGCTGACGATCCTGACCAAGGTCTTCGGCCGGGGCTACACCAAGAACGTCGCCCCGGTCTGGCGCTGAGGGCTGCGGCTAACCCCCGAGCCACCCGCCAGCGCCTGACCTACAGCGCGCCCAGCTCGGCGTACCCCGGCTTGATGATGTCGTCGATGATCGCCAGCCGCTCGTCGAACGGCAGGAACGCCGACTTCATCGCGTTGATGGTGAACCAGCGCAGGTCCTCCACGGTGTAGCCGAACGCGTCGACGAGGGCCCCGAACTCCTTGCTCATCGAGGTCTGGCTCATCAGCCGGTTGTCGGTGTTCACCGTGACGCGGAACCGCAGCCGGGTGAGCAGCCCGATGGGGTGCTCGGCGATGGACGCGGCCGCACCGGTCTGCACGTTGGAGTGCGGGCACATCTCGAGCGGGATGCGCATGTCCCGGACGTACGCCGCCAGCCGGCCCAGCTCGACCGGGCCGTCCTCCGGGGCGTTGACGTCGTCGATGATGCGTACGCCGTGCCCGAGCCGGTCCGCCCCGCACCACTGGATCGCCTGCCAGATCGACGGCAGCCCGAACGCCTCGCCCGCGTGGATGGTGAAGTGGGAGTTCTCGCGCTGGAGGTACTCGAACGCGTCGAGGTGGCGGGTGGGCGGGTACCCCGCCTCCGCGCCGGCGATGTCGAACCCGGCCACCCCACGGTCCCGCCAGGCGATCGACAGCTCGGCGATCTCCCGCGACCGGGCCTGGTGGCGCATCGCCGTGAGCAGCTGCCGGACCACGATCTTCCCGCCGGCGGCCGACATGCCCTCGTCGAAGCCCTGCTGCACCGCGGAGACGACCTGGTCGAGGTCCAGTCCGCCGGTGACGTGCTGCTCGGGGGCGTACCGCACCTCGGCGTACACCACCCCGTCGGCCGCCAGGTCCTCGACGCACTCCCGCGCCACCCGCGTGATGTGGTCGGCACGCTGCATCACCGCGACCGTGTGGTCGAACGTCTCGAGGTACCTCTCCAGCGACCCCGAGTCGGCCGACTCGGCGAACCAGCGACCCAGCGACTCGGCGTCACCCTCCGGCAGCTGGTGCCCGATCTCGGCGGCCAGCTCGACGATCGTCTGCGGCCGCAACCCGCCGTCGAGGTGGTCGTGCAGCAGCGCCTTCGGGGCCCCGGCGATCTGCTCAGGTGTCGCGGGACGGTCGGTCGCGGCGGGCTGGATGCTCGGCATGGGCGCGATCCTCCCAGACGCGACCACCGGCTAGGTTTCCCAGGTGCGCACGTTCACCACGCTCGAGGACCTCACCTCCGCCGTCGGGGAGGACCTCGGCGCCAGCGACTGGCTGACCGTCGAGCAGCAGCGGGTCGACGAGTTCGCCCAGGCGACCGGCGACCACCAGTGGATCCACGTCGACGTGGCGCGCGCGGCCGCCGGCCCGTTCGGCGGCACCATCGCCCACGGGTACCTCACGCTCTCGCTCATCCCGATGCTCGGCACCCAGATCTTCAGCCTCGAGACCCCGGGCGCGAAGCTCAACTACGGCGTCAACAAGGTCCGCTTCCCCGCACCCGTTCCCGTCGGCTCGCGGATCCGCGCCCACGCCAAGCTCGTCGACGTCGCCGAGGTACCGGCCGGCAGGCAGGCGACGTTCGGCTGGACGATCGAGATCGAGGGCGCGCCCAAGCCCGGCTGCGTCGCCGAGACCGTGGTCCTCCTGCTGGCCTGACCCGACTTGGCGTTCCTCAGTCGACGCGGTCGAGGAGCACCGGCGTCGGCTCGTACGACGAGCCGTCGCCCACGTCGTACCCACCGTCCAGCGACTCCAAGGCCCGGTCGAACCGCTCCGGCTCGTCGGTCAGCAGCGTGAACAACGGCTGGCCCTCGGTCACCGTGTCGCCCGGGCGCGCGTGCCAGACGACGCCGGCGCCGGCCTGGACGGGGTCCTCCTTGCGGGCCCGGCCCGCCCCGAGCCGCCAGGCGGCCATGCCGACGGCCATCGCGTCGAGCCGGGTGAGCGTGCCGGACGACGACGCGTTCACGACGTGCGTCTCTCGTGCCACCGCGAGCGCGGCGTCGGGGTCGCCGCCCTGGGCGCGGATCATCTGCTTCCATGAGTCCATCGCCGACCCGTCGGCGAGCTTGTCGGCGGGGTCCACGCCGGTCACCCCGGCGCCCGCGAGCATCTCCCGCGCCAGCGCCAGGGTCAGCTCGACCACGTCGGCGGGGCCGCCCCCGGCGAGCACCTCGACCGACTCGGCCACCTCGATGGCGTTGCCCGCCGTCAGGCCCAGCGGGGTCTCCATGTCGGTGAGCAGGGCGACCGTGCGCACGCCGGCATCGGTGCCGAGCGCCACCATCGTCTCGGCGAGCTCGCGGGCCCGGTCCAGCGACTTCATGAACGCTCCGGATCCGACCTTGACGTCCAGCACCAGCGCGCCCGGTGCCCTCGGCGATCTTCTTGGACATGATCGACGTGGCGATGAGCGGGATCGCCTCGACCGTGCCGGTCACGTCCCGCAGGGCGTACAGCTTCTTGTCCGCCGGCGCGAGGCCGTCGCCAGCGGCACAGATCACCGCACCGACCGACTCGAGCTGGTCGAACATCTCCTCGTTCGACAGCGCCGCCCGCCATCCGGGCACCGACTCGAGCTTGTCGAGGGTGCCTCCGGTGTGGCCGAGCCCGCGCCCGGAGAGCTGGGGTACGGCGACCCCGCAGGCCGCGACCAGCGGAGCCAGCGGCAGCGTGATCTTGTCACCCACTCCACCGGTGGAGTGCTTGTCGGCGGTGGGCCTGGACAGGCCGGAGAAGTCCATCCGCTCGCCGGAGGCGATCATCGCGCCGGTCCAACGGGCGATCTCGCGGCGGTTCATGCCGTTGAGCAGGATCGCCATGGCCAGCGAGGACATCTGCTCGTCCGCGACCTCACCGCGCGTGTAGGCGTCCACGACCCAGTCGATCTGGCTGTCGGAGAGCTCCCCCTTGTCGCGCTTGGCGATGATCACCTCGACGGCGTCGTGCCTGCTCATCTGCTCGCTCATCTCCTGGCCTCCGTCACGTGCGTCAGGTCGTCCGCCCCGAAAGCCTGGGGTAACACCTCGTCCATGGTCCGTTCGCCCTCGGGCGTCATCACGACCAGCTGGCTCCCGCCGTGCTCGTACAACAGCTGGCGGCATCGACCACAGGGCATGATCACTTCACCCAGCCCGTTGACACAGATGACGTGCGTCAACCGGCCCCCGCCAGTCGCATGGAGCTGGCTCACCACACCGCACTCGGCACACAGCACGACGCCGTACGACGCGTTCTCAACATTGCACCCAACCACGAGCCGACCGTCGTCAACCATTGCCGCAGCACCTACCGGGAAGTTGCTATACGGTGCGTAGGCTCGCTCGGCAACGGCGACCGCTTCGGCCTTCAGTGAAGTCCAGTCCATGAGGCGTCAACTTATGCCCTGTGCAGGTCCCCTCTGTGGGGCGGGCAAACATCGCGACTGGATAACCCTTGGCGCGGCGGGCTTCCCGCCGGAGCGTGAACAAGGCACCATTCGCACGTACATGCTCAGCCGAGTCGAGTGGGCCGGTCCTGAGCGACACGACATGGAGGCACTGTGATCAAAACGAGGAGAGCCGTCGCGAGCGGCCTCACCGCCCTGGTAACCCTGGCGGCCCTGGCTGCCTGTGGAGACGCTCCCGACTCTTCGACGGCCGACACCGGCGACGGTGGGGAGACCACCGCCGCCAGCGACTACCTGCCCTGCATCGTCTCCGACGCGGGCGGGTTCGACGACCACTCGTTCAACCAGCTCAGCTACGAGGGCGTGCAGCAGGCCGCCGACGAGCTCGGCGTCGAGTTCAAGGGCGTCGAGTCCAACAGCGAGAACGACTACGCGCCGAACCTCGAGAGCCTGGTCTCCGAGGGCTGCAACACCATCGTGACCGTGGGCTTCGCGCTCGCGGCCGCGACGAAGGATTCCGCGAAGGCGAACCCCGACATCGAGTACATCCTGATCGACGACGCGGCCGACGGCGGCGACGACGGTCAGACCTTCGACGGCAAGGCCGACGAGCCGAACATCAAGCCGCTGCTCTACGACACCGCCCAGGCGGCCTTCCTGGCCGGCTACGCGGCCGCCGACTACACCAAGACCGGGGTCGTGGGCACCTACGGCGGCATGCCGTTCCCGACCGTGACGATCTTCATGGACGGCTTCAAGCAGGGCGCGGAGTACTACGCCAAGGAGAAGGGCAAGGACGTCAAGGTCGTCGGTTGGGACGGCAAGGACGGCTCGTTCACCGGTGGCTTCGAGGCCAACGAGAAGGCCACCAACACGGCCAGCCAGCTCCTCGACCAGGACGTCGACGTGATCCTGCCGGTCGGTGGCCCGATCTACCAGGGCGCCCTGGCCGCCATCGAGGACTCCGGCAAGGACGTCGCGATGATCGGTGTGGACGCCGACTTCTTCGAGACCGACCCGACCACGCAGGACGTCGTGCTCACCTCGATCCTGAAGAACATGAAGGTCTCGACCTACGAGGCGATCCTGTCCGCGGGCAGCGGCGACGACTTCGACTTCTCGCCGTACATCGGCACCCTCGAGAACGACGGAGTGGGCATCGCCCCGTTCCACAACTTCGAGGACAAGGTCAACCCCGACCTGCAGGGCGAGCTCGACACGATCAAGGCCGGCATCATCGACGGCTCGATCCCGGTCACGTCCTACCTGTCCGGTTCGTGATTCAGCAGTAGTTTCCTCGTGGCGGGGGAGGTCGGGTCGCCCCGACCTCCCCCGTTTCGTCTGCCGCTGGATGCGCCCTGCCCGCCGATCACTAGGATGCGAGCCCATGAGGCTGGAGCTGCGTGACATCACCAAGCGCTTCGGCGCACTGGTCGCCAACAACAGGATCTCCCTGACCGTCGAGCCCGGTGAGATCCACGCCCTGCTGGGCGAGAACGGCGCCGGCAAGAGCACGCTGATGAACGTGCTGTACGGCCTCTACCGCGCCGACGAGGGCGAGATCCTCCTCAACGACCAGGTCCAGCACTTCGCCGGCCCGGGCGACGCGATCGCGGCCGGCATCGGCATGGTCCACCAGCACTTCATGCTGATCCCCGTCTTCACCGTCGCCGAGAACGTCATGCTCGGCAACGAGGCCACCGGCTTCGCCGGCTCCCTGGACCTCGACGCGGCACGCCAGCGCGTCGAGGAGATCTCCAAGCAGTTCGGCTTCCACGTGAACCCCGACGCCGTCATCGAGGACCTGCCGGTCGGCGTGCAGCAGCGGGTCGAGATCATCAAGGCGCTCTCACGCGACGCCGAGGTGCTCGTCTTCGACGAGCCCACTGCCGTGCTGACGCCCCAGGAGACCGACGAGCTGATGGGCACCATGCGCCAGCTCAAGGAGGCCGGGAAGGCCATCGTCTTCATCACCCACAAGCTGCGCGAGGTGCGCGAGGTCGCCGACAAGATCACCGTGATCCGCCTCGGGAAGGTCGTCGGTGAGGCCTCGCCCACGGCGAGCAACCAGGAGCTGGCCGCCATGATGGTGGGCCGCCCCGTCGAGCTGACCGTCCGCAAGGGCCCGCCGAAGCTGGGCGAGGACGCCCTGGTCGTCGACAAGCTGCGGGTCATCGACGCCCTCGGCCACGTCCACGTCGACGACCTGAGCTTCAGCATCAAGCGCGGCGAGGTGCTGGCGGTGGCCGGCGTCCAGGGCAACGGACAGACCGAGCTCACCGAGGCACTCCTCGGCCTCCAGGACCACGTCATCGGCTCGATCAAGCTGGACGGCCACGAGCTGGTCGGCCGGTCGGTCCGCCAGATCCTGGACGCCGGCGTCGGGTTCATCCCCGAGGACCGGCAGGAGGACGGCCTCGTCGGCCCCATGTCGATCGCCGAGAACCTCATGCTCAACCGCAGCTTCGGCGAGCCGTTCGTGAGGAACGGCACCCTGCAGCTGGACAAGCTCGACGAGTTCGCCCAACAGAAGCTCAAGGAGTACGACGTCCGCGCCCCCGGCATCGCCACGCATGCTGACAACCTCTCGGGCGGCAACCAGCAGAAGGTCGTGGTGGCCCGGGAGCTCTCGCGCGATCTGCGACTCCTGGTCGCGGCCCAGCCGACCCGCGGCGTGGACGTCGGCTCGATCGAGTTCATCCACAAGCAGATCATCGCCACCCGCGACGCGGGTGTCCCGGTCATCGTCGTCTCCACCGAGCTCGACGAGGTGGTGGCCCTGGCCGACCGCATCATGGTCCTCTTCCGCGGGCACATCGTCGGGATCGTGCCGCCGGACACCCCTCGCGGGGTGCTGGGCCTGATGATGACCGGCGAGCGTCCGGAAGGAGCGGTCGCATGACGACCCCGACGGAGGAGCCCAACCCCACCGGTCATGGCGCTGGACCGACCGTCAAGGAGCCGCCGACCAGGGGCGGCGCACCCAAGGACGACCGGTGGAACACAGCGTTCAAGAGCATCGTCGCCGGAAACGCCGCCGTGGCGTTCTTCTCGGTGCTGCTGGCCGTGGTGGTCGGGTCGCTGCTGATCATGTTCACCGACGACCGGGTGCGCGAGACGTTCGGCTACGTCACGGCTCGGCCGGGTGACTTCTTCTCGGCATCCTGGGACGCCGTCTGGGGCGCGTACACTTCGCTGTTCAAGGGCGCGGTCTACAACACCGGTCGCGAGGGCGGCCCCACTCTGGACTTCGCCACCAAGATCCGGCCGCTGACGGAGACCCTGAAGTTCGCCGGACCGCTGATCGCCGCCGGCCTCGGCGTCGGTCTGGCGTTCCGGGCCGCACTCTTCAACATCGGTGGGCGCGGGCAGATGCTGCTGGCCGGTGCCGCCTCCGGCTGGATCGCCTACCAGTTCCAGCTGCCCTGGCCGATCCACCTGACCCTGGCGATCGTGGCCGGTGTGGTGGCCGGAGGCCTCTGGGGAGGCCTGGTGGGCTTCCTCAAGGCCCGCACCGGCGCGCACGAGGTGATCTTGACGATCATGCTCAACTATGTCGCGTACTACCTGGTGTTCTTCGCCCTGTCCCAACAGAGCCTGCTCCAGGCTCCCAACACGGTGAACCCCAAGTCACTGCCGGCGCACGCATCCGCGACCATGCCCAAGCTGCTCGGCGACCGCTTCAACCTGCACCTCGGCTTCCTGCTGGCGATCATCGCCGTCGCCATCGTCTGGTGGATCCTGAACCGCTCCGCCCTGGGCTTCCGGATCCGGGCCGTCGGCGAGAACCCCGCCGCCGCCCGCAGCTCCGGCATCGACGTCGGCCGCACCTACACGGTGGTGATGGCGATCTCCGGTGCCCTGGTCGGTCTAGCCGGCGCCAACCAGGTGCTCGGCACCGTCACCAGCGGCGTGACCACCGACCTCGACGCGGGCATCGGCTTCGACGCGATCACCGTCGCCCTGCTCGGCCGGTCGAAACCGATCGGGATCATGTTCGCCGGACTGCTGTTCGGCGCCTTCAAGGCCGGCGGCTTCGCGATGCAGGCCTCGGAGAACATCCCGGTCGACATCGTGCTGGTCGTCCAGTCACTGATCGTGCTCTTCATCGCGGCCCCCGCGCTGGTCCGAGCGATCTTCCGGCTGCCCGCGAAGGAGGCGAGCTGATGAGCACCACCGAGACCACTCCCACGCCGGCTCCCGACAAGGAGATCGTGCTCCCGGAGGTCGTCGTGGTCGACCGCAAAGCGCCGATCATCTTCGCCGTGCTCACGGCCGCCCTGGCGATCACGCTCTTCTTCGGTGCGCAGGACGGTGACACCTCGTTCCGCCTGGCCGCACCCAGCGACTTCGTCGAGCTGCCCACGATCACCGTGCCGTCGACCGCTACCGCCTGGATCCTGATCCTGGTGTGCGCGGCACTCACCGGCTTGTCGTTCTTCTGGATGACCCAGCAGCGGAACACCACGCTGTGGTTGGTCGCAGCCTTCGCGGTCGTGTGGATGACCGCCTTCTTGACCTGGGCGGCGGCTGGCCACTCGATCCCGGTGGTGGGCCTGCTCGGCGGCGCGCTCGCCCTCGCCGTACCCCTCGTCTTCGGCGCCCTCGGCGGCGTCCTCGGCGAGCGGGCCGGCGTGGTCAACATCGCCATCGACGGCCAGCTGCTCTTCGGCGCCTTCGCGGCCGCGATGGTCGGCTCGCTCACCGGCTCGACGTGGGTCGGGCTGATCGCGGCGATGTTCGCAGGGCTGGTAGTCGCCGCGGTGCTCGGCCTCTTCGCCATCAACTACATGGTCGACCAGGTCATCGTCGGCGTGGTGCTGAACGTGCTGATCATCGGCATCACCAGCTTCATGTTCAGCCAGGTGCTGGCGCCGAACTCGGCGACCCTCAACGACCCCCCTCGCTTCGCCCGGCTCCCCATCCCCGTCCTGGGTGACATCCCCCTGATCGGGCCGATCTTCTTCCGGCAGACGCCGGTCGTGTACCTGCTGTACGTCACCGTCGCCCTGGTCACCTGGGCCCTGTGGCGCACCAAGTGGGGCCTGCGGGTCCGCGCGGTCGGCGAGCACCCCAAGGCGGCCGACACCGTCGGCATCAAGGTCAACCGCACCCGCTACCGCACCGTCCTGCTCGCCGGTGCGATCGTGGGCATGGGTGGGGCGTTCTACACGCTCGTGTCGGTGCCGCAGTTCAACCGCGAGATGACCGGCGGCGCCGGCTACATCGCGCTGGCCGCGGTCATCTTCGGCAAGTGGGACCCGATCCGCGCGACCCTGGCGGCGCTGCTCTTCGGCTTCGCCTCGAACCTCCAGGGCGTGCTCTCGGTCATCGGCTCCCCGGTCCCCAGCCAGTTCATGCTGATGCTCCCGTACGTCGTCACCGTCTTCGCCGTCGCCGGCCTCGTCGGCCGCTCCCGGGCACCGGCCGCGGACGGCGTGCCGTACCGCGTCGACGGCCACTAGCGGCGCGTCCCGCGATTCGTCAGCGATCCTCCGGGTAGCCGCAGCGGGGCGTTCGCTGACGAATCGCGTCAGGAGAGGCTGTCGACGGCGACCGTGGCGAGCAGCCGCGCCGCGAGGAGTGCGGCGCCCTCGTCGACCCGCAGGTTGCCCTGGTGCAGGTCGTAGGTCGGCCCGCCCGGCGTCCGCGTGCCGAGGCGTCCCATCGAACCCGGGATCGCGTCGAGGAACCAGGCGAAGTCCTCGCCACCGAGGCTCTGGGTGGTGCTGACGCGGCCCTCGGGGCCGAGCACCCGCTCCACGGCCGCGCCGAGCAGCTGCGTCGAGGCGGCGTCGTTGACGACCGGCGGGACGCCCCGGCGGTAGTCGACCTCGGCCTTGACGCCGTACGGCGCCACGATGTCGTCGATGAAGTTGCGCACCATCCGCTCGGCGTGCGACCACGCCACGGCGTCGAGCATCCGTACGGTGCCGCCGACCACGCCGGCCGCGGGGATCACGTTGGGCGCGACGCCGGCGCGGACCATGCCCCACACCACGCTGACGCCGGTGCGGGGGTCCAGGCGACGCGAGAGCACGGCGGGCAGCTCGGTGATGAGCTTGCCGAGGGCGAAGGTGAGGTCCTCGGTCAGGTGCGGGCGAGAAGTGTGTCCGCCGCTGCCGGTGAGCCGCACCTCGATCTGGTCGGCGGCGCCGGTGATCGGGCCCTCGCGGACGCCGACCTGGCCGAGGTCGAGGGTCGGGTCACAGTGCAGGCAGAAGATCCGGTCGACGCCGTCGAGGGCGCCGAGCTCGATGAGCGAGGTGGCGCCGCCGGGCATCACCTCCTCGGCGGGCTGGAACAGCAGCCGCACGCTGCCGGGCAGCAGGCCTTGGCGGTGGACCTCGGCCAGTGCCAGGCCGGCGCCGACGAGCCCCGCGGTGTGCACGTCGTGGCCGCAGGCGTGGGCGACGCCGGGGCGGATGCTGACCCACGGGTCGGTGGTCAGGTCGTCCACGGGCAGCGCGTCGAGGTCGGCCCGCAGCGCGACCCGCCGGCCCCCGTCGGGTGGCTGGTCGCCGATGTCGACGATGAGACCGGTGTGCGGCAGCCGGGTCACGCAAAGGCCGGCGGCCTCCAGGCGGGTGGCCACGACGTCGGTCGTGCGCTGCTCGTTCCAGGACAGCTCGGGGTTCGCGTGCAGGTCGCGGCGCAGCTCGAGTAGCTCGGTCCGATGCGCCTCGACCGCGCCGTCGATCAAGTGGTGCGCGGGAGTGCTCATGTCGGGACCCAGGCTACCGGTCAAAGGCTTCCAGGATGCGATCGGCGGCAGCTGTCGGCGGCAGCTCTCCGGAGCGCACCGCCTCCCGTACGTCGGAGCGGATGGCCGCCACGGATGGGGAGCGCCGCAGCCGCTGCTCCAGCTCGTCGCGGACCAGCGCCCAGGTGAAGTCGAGCCGCTGGTCGGCCCGCTTCGCGGCCAGCCCGTCGGCGCCCAGGCTCTCCCGGTGGGCAAGCACCTGGCGCCACACGCCGTCCACGCCGTCCCCGGTCAGGGCCGAGCAGGTGACCACCGGCGGCGTCCAGGACCGGGGCCCTCTCCCGTGCACGAGGCGCAGCGCCCCGGCGAGCTCGCGGGCGGCGGCCTTGGCCTCCTTCTCGCGGTCCCCGTCGGCCTTGTTGACGGCGATCACGTCGGCGATCTCGAGGATGCCCTTCTTGATGCCCTGAAGCTGGTCGCCCGTACGCGCCAGCGTCAGGAACAAGAAGGTGTCGACCATCCCCGCCACGGTGACCTCGGACTGCCCGACGCCGACCGTCTCGACCAGCACCACGTCGTACGCCGCGGCCTCCAGCACCAGCATCGCCTGGCTGGTCGCGCGGGCCACGCCCCCGAGCGTGCCGGCGCTCGGACTGGGCCGGATGTAGGCGTGCGGGTCGGTCGCGAGCGATGCCATCCGGGTCTTGTCGCCGAGCACCGAGCCGCCCGTGCGGGTGCTGCTCGGGTCGACGGCGAGCACGCCGACCCGGTGGCCGTCGGCGGTCAGCATCGTGCCCAGCGCCTCGATGAACGTGGACTTGCCCACTCCGGGGACGCCCGAGATGCCGACCCGGATCGCGGGTTCGTGGCCCTCGCCCGACTCGAGGCCGGCGAGCAGGTCGCGGGCCTGCTCCCGGTGCTCGGGCCGGCTGGACTCGACGAGAGTGATCGCCTGCGAGACCGCCGCGCGGCGACCTGCCAACACGCCCTCGACGAGCGCGGAGACGGCGGGCGGCACCTTCTCAGGGTAGTGGTCGCCCGTCCCTTGCCGACGGCTCGGCGCACCTCTATTGTGCTAGTCAACTAGTTATTTGGAGGAAGTGTGATCGAGTACCACCTGGACGGACGCTCGGGGGTGTCGGCCTATCTGCAGATCGTGCACCAGACGCGCCAGGCGCTCCGCCTGGGCGTGCTCCGCGAGGGCGACCAGCTCCCCACCGTCAAGGACGTGGTCGCCCGGATCGCCATCAACCCGAACACGGTGCTCAAGGCCTACCGCGAGCTGGAACGCGAAGGCCTGGTCACCGCGCGGCCCGGCGTGGGCACGTTCGTCACCCGGACCCTGGCCGACGGCTCGCTGGCCGCCCACGCCCAGCTGCGCCGGGACCTGCAGCGGTGGCTCCGCAAGGCCAGGGCCGCCGGTCTCGACGACGAGAGCATCGACGCGCTGTTCGCCGCCACGTTTCGCGTCGTAGGGGCGGAGGACATCGCATGAGCCCGGAGATCGGTACCGCTGTCGGGACCGAGCACCTCGGCAAGCGCTACGGCAAGCGGGTCGCCCTCGAGGACTGCACGCTGAGGATCCCCACCGGCCGGGTGACCGGCGTGGTGGGCCCCAACGGCGCCGGCAAGAGCACCCTGCTCGGCCTCGCCGCCGGCCTGACCACACCGACGTCCGGCACGATCGAGACCCTCGGCGCCACGCCCGCGGGGAGTCCCGAGCACCTCGCCAGGGTCGGGTTCGTCGCCCAGGACGCGCCGGTCTACGCCACCCTGAGCGTGGCCGACCACCTCCGCCTGGGAGCCGAGCTGAACCCCGGCTGGGACGCGGCCTTCGCCGGGGCGCGGATCGAGAGTCTCGACCTCGACCCGTCGCAGCGGGCGGGCAAGCTCTCGGGTGGCCAGCGGGCACAGCTGGCGCTGACGCTCGGCCTCGCCAAGCGACCGGAGCTCCTGATCCTCGACGAACCGGTCGCCAGCCTCGACCCGTTGGCCCGTCGCGACTTCTTCTCGGACCTGATGGCGACCGTGGCCGAGACGGGGCTGAGCGTCGTCCTCTCCTCCCACGTGATCAGCGACCTGGAACGGGTCTGCGACCACCTCGTGGTGCTCGCGCGAGCACAGGTACGCCTGGTCGGCGACGTCGACGACCTCCTCTCGTGCCACCGCCGGCTCACCGGACCCCGTCGCGACCCGGCGACCCTGCCCGCGGACCAGCAGGTGGTCGCCGAGAGCCACACCGACCGTCAGTCCACCTTCATCGTCCGGACCGACGGCCCGGTGCTCGACCCGGCCTGGTCGGTCGAGGAGCTCACTCTGGAGGACCTCGTGCTCACCTACCTGCGACAGCCCACCGTCACGTCGACCGCGCCGCTGAGGTCGGTCTCGTGACCTGGCTGGCGTGGCGGCAGTTCCGCACCCCTGTGCTCGTCACCGGCGCGGGCCTGCTCGTCGTGGGCGCGTACCTCGTGTACCTCGGGCTGGACGTCCGCGACTTCGTCGCCGGCCACGTGACCGGCTGCGGCGACCCGCAGACCTGCGACCTCGGCCGCCGGGCGCTGGAGACGCAGTTCCACACCCAGTTCGTCCTCGCCGGCGGTCTCCTGCTCGTCGTCCCGGCCCTGCTCGGCGCCTTCTGGGGCGCGCCGCTGGTCGCCCGTGAGGTCGAGACCGGCACGCACCGGCTGGTGTGGAGCCAGAGCATCACGCGGACACACTGGCTCGCGGTCCGGCTCACGTTCGTCCTCGTCGCGGGCCTCGTCGTCAGCGGCGCGTTCGCCTGGCTGCTGACCTGGGCTGCGGCGCCGTACGACGCGGAGATCGGCAGCCGCTTCGCCTCCTTCACGTTCGGGTCGCGCGGCCTGGTGCCGCTCGGGTACGCCGCGCTGGGGATCGCTCTCGGGGTCACCCTCGGGCTGGCCATCCGGCGTACGCTCCCGGCCCTGGCCCTGACGTTCGCCGTGATGGCCGTGGTCCAGGTGGCGATGCCGCTGTTCGTCCGGCCGCACCTCCTGCCTCCCAAGACCGAGCAGGTCGCCGTCGACGGCGACTCGCTGGCCCGCCTCGGCGGGCTGTACCTCCAGGGCGACCGGGTGATCGTGGAGGACTACAACGTCCCCGGCGCGTGGGTGTTCACCGGGATCGCCATCATCCGTGACGCGGCGGGCCAGGTGGTGCCGATCTCGACGGTGAAGGCGTGCATGGACAGCACCGACTCGCCCTCCGGCGCGGGTGCCTGCCTGGCGACCCAGGACCTGCACTTCGACGTGACGTACCAGCCGGCGGGCCGCTACTGGCCGTTCCAGGGCATCGAGGCGGGGCTGATGGTCGCGCTGGCGGCGGTCCTCGTCGGCTACTGCCTCTGGCGGATCCCGCGCGGCATCCCGTGAGCCCCCGTCTGTCGGTCAGCCCTCGAGCTGCGCGCGCAGCTTGGTGAGCAGGTCGAGCGCCGACTCGGCGATCACCGTGCCCGGCAGGAAGACCGCGGCGGCGCCCATCTCCTGGAGGGTCGGTACGTCGTCGGGTGGGATGACCCCGCCGATGACGACCATGATGTCCGGCCGGCCGTGGTCGGCGAGCGCCTGCTTGAGCGCGGGCAGCAGAGTCAGGTGGCCCGCGGCCAGCGAGCTGACGCCGACGAGGTGCACGTCGTTGTCGACGGCCTGCTGGGCGACCTCCTCCGGCGTGCTGAACAGCGGACCCACGTCGACGTCGAAGCCCATGTCGGCGAACGCGCTGACGACCACCTTCTGGCCGCGGTCGTGGCCGTCCTGGCCCATCTTGGCGACGAGGATGCGCGGCCGGCGGCCGGCCACCTGTTCGAACTCCTCGGTGGCTTCCAGGACCTGCCGGACGAGGCCGTCGCCCGCCCCGTCAGATGATCTGCCGGCCTCGTCCCTGAACACTCCGGAGATGGTACGGATCACGGCGCGGTGCCGCCCCCACACCTTCTCCAGCGCGTCGGAGATCTCGCCGACGGTGGCCTTCGAGCGGGCCGCGTCCACGGCGAGCGCGAGCAGGTTGCCCGTGCCGCCCGCCGCCTCGGTGAGAGCGGTGAGCGACCGTCGTACGGCGTCGTCGTCGCGCTCGGCGCGCAGCCGCTCGAGCTTCGCGACCTGCTGGCGGTAGACGTCGTCGTTGTCGACCCTCAAGATGTCGAGCTTCTCCTCCTGGTCGAGGCGGAAGGTGTTCACGCCGATGACCGCCTGCGCGCCGGAGTCGATGCGCGCCTGGGTGCGCGCCGCGGCCTCCTCGATGCGCAGCTTGGGGATGCCCTGCTCGATGGCGGCGGCCATGCCACCGGCCTCCTCGGCCTCCAGGATGTGCGCCCAGGCGCGCTCGGCGAGGTCGTGGGTGAGCCGCTCGACGTAGTAGCTGCCACCCCACGGGTCGATGATCCCGGTGGTGCCGGACTCCTGCTGGAGGAGGAGCTGGGTGTTGCGCGCGATGCGGGCCGAGAAGTCGGTGGGCAGGGCGATGGCCTCGTCGAGGGCGTTGGTGTGCAGGGACTGCGTGTGACCCTGGGTAGCGGCCATCGCTTCGATGCAGGTGCGGCCGACGTTGTTGAAGACGTCCTGCGCGGTCAGCGACCAACCACTGGTCTGGCAGTGCGTGCGCAGGCTGAGGGACTTCGGGTTCTGCGGGTCGAACTGGTCGACGAGCCGGGCCCAGAGAGCGCGGGCCGCGCGGAGCTTGGCGACCTCCATGAAGAAGTTCATGCCGATCGCCCAGAAGAAGCTCAGCCGTGGCGCGAACCGGTCGATGTCGAGGCCGGCGTCGAGGCCGGCGCGGAGGTACTCGACCCCGTCCGCCAACGTGTACGCCAGCTCGAGGTCGGCCGTCGCCCCGGCCTCCTGCATGTGGTAGCCGGAGATCGAGATCGAGTTGAATCGCGGCATGTGCTCGGCGGTGTAGCTGAAGATGTCGGAGATGATCCGCATGCTCGGCGCCGGCGGGTAGATGTAGGTGTTGCGGACCATGAACTCCTTGAGGATGTCGTTCTGGATGGTCCCGCTGAGCTGCTCCGGCTTGACGCCCTGCTCCTCGGCCGCGGCGATGTAGAGGGCGAGTACGGGCAGCACGGCGCCGTTCATGGTCATGCTCACGCTCATCTGGTCGAGCGGGATGCCGTCGAAGAGCGTGCGCATGTCGTAGATCGAGTCGATCGCCACCCCGGCCATGCCGACGTCGCCGCGGACTCGCGGATGGTCGGAGTCGTAGCCGCGGTGGGTCGCGAGGTCGAAGGCGACACTCAGGCCCTTCTGCCCGGCCGCGAGGTTGCGCCGGTAGAACGCGTTGGACTCCTCGGCGGTCGAGAACCCGGCGTACTGGCGGATCGTCCACGGCTGGGTCGTGTACATGGTGGGGTACGGCCCGCGGAGGAACGGGCTCAGCCCCGGCCAGGTCTCCAGCGCGTCCAGCCCTTCCAGGTGGCTCGCGTCGTACCGCGGCAGGATCTCGATGCCCTCGGGGCTGTGCCAGGCGCCCCCGTCGGTCGAGGACCCTTCGAGACGCTCGCTGCGCTCGCTCCTCAGGGACCGAGAAGCCGTCACGAGACCCGGTGACCCGAACGGCACCCCGGCGAAGCTCTTCGGCACGCTCATGCCAGCGCCTCCCTCGTCCGACGGAGGAAGGCCAGCGCGTCGTCGCCGGCGGCGCAGGAGTCGTCGGCCCACTCGCGCGGCTTGCCGGCGACGATGACGTGGTCGGCGCCGTTGTCCCGCAGTGCGGCGGCGGCCTCCGCGCCCCACTCGTCGTACGCCGCGTCGGTGCCGGCGAGGCACACCACCGGCCGGCCGTCGTGGGCGTCGACGAGCGACTCGACGCCGTCGGTACGTCCGGCGACCGCCACGCCGATGCCCCCGGCCGCCAGCAGGTTGGTGGCGAACATGGCGCGAGCCGAGTGCGCCGCGACCGAGCCCATCGTGGCGAGGAACACCGGCTCGTGCGCCGGCTCGTCGCGAAGCGCTTCGAAGGCCGCGCCGTAGCGGCGTACGTCGTCGGGGTCGCCTTCGCGCTCGGGCAGGGCCTCGGCGAGGTTCGGGAACTCGGTGAGGCCGGTCAGCGGCCTCTGCCGGGTGGCGACCTGCTGCTCGCGCTCGGCAACGGTGGCGGCGACAGCATCGTCGAGGGACGCGCCGCCCTCGAGCGCCTGGAGGAACTCCCACCCGGCGACCGCGAGGTCGTAGGTGAGCCCTTCGACGGCCCACGCACCACCGGCCGGGTCGGTGACCGTCCCGACGTGGGACTCCGACAGCAGCAGGGCCATCTGGTTGCGGGCGATCCGGCGGCCGAAGGCGTCCGGCCGGCCGAGCGGCCGGTCGAAGGGCTGCACGGTGACGGCGTCGGCGCCGCCGACGGTCGCGGCGAAGGCGGCGACGGTGGTGCGCAGCATGTTCACCCAGGGGTCGTACCTGCTCATCATCGGCCGGCTGGTGACGGCGTGCTGGCGTTGTTCCTCGGATCCTGCGTGACACACCTCGAGCACGCGCGACCAGAGCAGGCGGGCCGCGCGGAGCTTGGCGATGGTGAGGAGCTGCTCGTCGGTGGCCGCGTAGCGGAACTCCAGCAGCCCGGCGGCTTCGGCGACCTCGATCCCGGCGTCCTCGAGCACCCTGAGGACGCGCGCGGCGGCGGAGATCGACCAGCCGAGCTCCTGCGCCTCTGAGGCGCCGTTGTCGTGGACGGCTGAGGCGTCGACGACCACTGCCGCGACGCCGGCACCGAGGGCGAGGCGGGCAACGGCGACCAGGTCCTCGCCGGAAGCGTCGGCCGGCACGCCGAGGTTGGTGCCCGGAGCCGGTGCGGTGTCGCCGAGGTGGGCCAGGTAGCGCTCGGCCACGACGACGTGCTCGCTCGCCGGGTCGAGCACGACGGGCGCCAGGTCGAGCTGGACGCCGTCCAGGGCGGCGGCCAGGTCGGTGTCGAGGTCGGTGTGCAGCCACAGGGACGTGGCGCCGCCCTCGAGGTCGGCGAGCGCCTCGGCGTTCAGTCGGCGCGCGTCGCCGCCGAGCAGCTCGACGCGGACGTCGCGCCCGCCCGGCGCGGTGGGGCGAGCCTGCGCCCCGACCTCGGCGGTGAGGGCCGGCGTACCGAGCGGGCTGATCGCGACGCCGTCCATGGTGGTCCGGGTGAGCGCGGCCCAGACGGCGTCATCGGGGTCCTCGTCACCCAGCCGCCGGGCCTTGCGGAGGACGGCCGCGGCCGCCTTCTCCCAGTCGGCGCGCGTCGCCGCGGGGCCGTCGAGCTCCAGCGCGAGCGTGCCCTGGTCGGGCTCCAGCTCGGTGGGCTCGGCAAGACCGCCCTCGACCGGCTCCTGCGAGGTCATGCTTCGCACTCTAGGAGTGGCGCGCGGCCCCAGCCACACGCTGTGATGTTTCTGGCGCGTGCCACAGTGGCCCGGTGGCCACGCTGACCGATGCCGAGGTGGCCATCGCGGCCGCGACCGCCGGGGCCGACGAGGTCCGGGCCTCCTACGGTCGTCCCGTCGACCGGTACGCGAAGGAGGGCACCGACTTCGCGACGTCCGCCGACATCGCCTCGGAGCGGGCGATCCGCGTGGTCGTGTCCGAGCAGCGCCCGGACGACGTCATGGTCGGCGAGGAGGAGGGGCGGTCCGGACCGGTCGACGCCGACCGCGAGTGGCTGGTGGACCCGCTCTGCGGCACCCGCAACTTCGCAGCCACCACACCGCTCGTCGCGGTGAACGTCGCGCTGTACGACGGGGAGGAGGCCGTTGCCGCGGCCAGCGCCGACCCGATCTCGGGCGAGGTGTTCTGGACCGACGGCACCGCCGCCTGGGTACGCCGCGACGGGTCGGACACTCCGCTCTCGCCGAGCCCGGTCTCGCTGCTGGTGGACCTCGACCTGGACAACCCTGACGGTGGCGACAGCATCCACCTCCTGTCGCACCCGACCTTCCTGCGTGACTTCCAGCCACGCGTCAGCTCGACGACGTTGGCGATGACCTGGCTCGCGGCCGGTCGCCGGGCCGGCTACCTGCACGAGGGGGACCTGCGCAAGAACGTCCACTTCGCCGCCCCGGTCGCCATCGCCCGAGCCGCTGGCTGCGTCGTCACCGGCATCCACGGCCAGCCGCTGCACACCGGCGTCGGCGGCCTTCTCGCCGCCGCCGACGAGGGGACGCACGCGGCGCTGCTGGCTCTCGTGCTGGATCGTTGACCGATCCTCCGCGCCACCTGCCCGCCGCAGGAGTCCTGGTGTGGGACGCCGACGGGCGGATCCTGGTCGAGCACACCCACCACCGCGACTAACCGGGCGAGCGCGTGGGGACCGGGCGACCTCAGAGGCACCTCCACCCCCTGCCCGCCAGTGCCCTCCCGGATGTCCGAGCCTGCGACGCACCTGGTGCGTCACAGGCTCGGACATCCCGCGTTTCGCCGCGGCGGCCGGCCGCTCAGACCTTGACCGTCACCGTGATGCCGTGCGGTCCGCGCCAGAGGTAGCTGCCATCGGGCGTGCGGGTGTAGCGCCAGAGTCCGAGGGTCTTGGCGCGGTGGTGCCTGCGGCAGAGAGCGGCGAGGTTGTCGGGATTCGTCTGGCCGGGTGGGCCGTCGGGGTTGTAGGGCTGGATGTGGTCGAGGTCGCAGGCCCTGGCGTCGCGAGTGCAGCCGGGGAAGACGCAGTGCCCGTCGCGGAGGATGACCAGTTCTCGCATCCACGGCGGTGGGTCGTGCTGGTCGACGGCGTCGCGGCGGGCGGTGTTCAACACGGGTTGGATGACCACCTGGTGGTGGCCGACCCAGGACCGGATCTTCGCCAACGTGGCGGCGCCGAGCTTCTCGACCGCCCCGACCGCAGAGGCGTCGTCGCCGGGGTGGGTGTCGAGGTCGTGGGCGTCGACGTGGACGTAGGCCCTGACCTTCCCGTGCCGCTGCCGCACGACCGTGGTGAGGTCGAACGCACCTTGGCCGCAGCCGGTGATGAGCGCGACGATGACGCCGAGGGCCTTGATCTTGCGTTCACCCAGGGACGTCGGTGTCGCCGTCGAGGAGGAGCTGGTGGGCGATGGCGCAGACCAGGTCGTAGAACGCTTGCAGGGTCAGGGTGTCGCCGTGGGCGGTGAGGTCGCTGAGCACCGGCGTACTCACCGGGCTCGGGGTGGGTCAGCTCGACATCGGATGAGCCGCGCGCCTGGTCTTCGCGGCGGGCGTGTTCTTCGGGGTCGTAGGTGGCGGCGGCTTGGGCGACGAGCCGGTCGGTGATCACGGGGCCGCAGCCGATCCGGTCGGCGAGCTGGTCGTCGACCCACCGGGCACCCGCCTGGGGCAGGCGGCGGGTCTGCTGGGCGACCCGGCGGGCCTGCCAGGCCGGGATGACCTGCCGGCGGACTCGCTTCCACAGCTTGGGATGACGGTGGATGAGGTCGAGGGCGTCGGCGATCAGGTTGCGGGCCGCGGCCGGCGTCCACCCCATCGCGGCGGCCAGGGACTCGGGCGCGAAGGCGGCCACCGCGGGGGTTCCGTCGCCGCCCAACGTCTCCTCGGCGTCCAGCACCCCCAACGCGGGTCCGCCTGGGGTTTCGACGCCGGTCTCGGTGGTGGCGGGGTGCAGGACCGCCCACTGGTAGGCGAGCTCGAGGCGGCGGATCTCGATCCTGCGGGACTCGACCTCAACGCGCTCGGCCTCGGCGAGCACGCCGGCGGGGTCGAGGTCTCCGACCTCGTACCGCTCCTCGGGTGCTGCGCTCATGGGACTAGCCAAGCATCGACCACCGACATCGATCGGCCTCAGAAGCCCTTGTCCACAAGGGATTCCGGGATTGTCGGAAGACTTTCGGAGCCGCGAGTTCACACGTACTTGGGGTGGTGTTCACGTCGCTCTCGCCGCGACGTACTCGGGCCCCTCACGCTGGAACCATGACAAGCCCGCGGCGCATCGCCCTGGTGACGGAGTCGTTCGACCCGCGGCTCACGGGGGCCGCGGGGTCGGTACGGCAGGTGGCCGACCGGCTGCTGGCGACCGGGCACGAGGTCCGCATCCTCACCGGCGGCGTCGGCCCGACGACGTACCACGAGGTCGGCGTCAGTCGGTTCGGGCCGCCTCGCCGGAACAGCAAGCTGCGTGAGTCCTTGCTCGCCTACGAGCCGGACCTCGTGCACGCGTTCACTCCCGGAGCCGTCGGCACACGGGCGCTCCGGCAGGCGCGCCGCCTCGGGATCCCGACGCTGGTGACCGAGACGTCGCCGCGCGCCGAGTACGTGCCGGCCCAGTGGCGTGCGAACGTCGCGGAGCGTGCCGACCGGCTCACCTTCACCGCGCCCTGGTTGCGCGACCGCGTCTCCGCCGCAGGGCTGCCCGCGCACGTCTGGTCCCCCGGCGTCGACACCGACCTGTTCGAGCCGGACCGTCGCGACCCGGCCCTGCGGGCCTCGTGGACCGACGGCGACCTCACGCAGGTCGTCGTCGGCTACGTCGGCAGCCTGCGCAAGCGCCACGGCGTACGCCGCCTCGCTGACGTGGCCCGCATACCCGGCATCCGCCTCGTGGTGGTCGGGGACGGACCGCAGCAGGTCTGGCTGCGCAGCCGGCTGCCGCAGTCGGTGCGCTTCACCGGCGAGCTCGGGCCGAGGCAGGCGGCGGTGGCGATCGCCTCGCTCGACCTGCTCGTGGCCCCCAGCACGCTCGCCACCTGCGCCCACGCGCTCCGGGAGGCGGCCGCATGCGGCGTCCCGTGCGTGGCGCCGCGCGCCGGCGCCGCGGCCGACGTGGTCCGGCACCTCGAGACCGGGCTCCTCTACGACCCCGCGGACCCGGTCGGCCTCGCCGACGCCGTCGCCGCGGTGGTGGCCGACCCGCGCCGCGGGCTGCTCGGCGAGCACGCACGCGAGGTCGCCGTCCGGCGCACCTGGCGCGACGCGGTCGACGAGCTGGTCCTGGAGCACTACGCCGCCCTGCAGGGCGACCTGGTGCGGCCCGCCGCCTGATTGGCACCCCACCGACGAGCCCACCGAACCGGTGTGGTAACGCCGATTTGGTGCGCATTCCGTGTCGCCCCTACTCTTGCGGCACTGAAAACCAACTCCGGTGTGTGAGACCGGAGCGCGGTGGCCTCTGGGTGGAGCTCTCTCCACACGCCACCACCGGCCGTGGTCCGTCCACGGCCCTCGAAGCTGCTGGTCGCGCGGCGCGCCCCCGCGCCATCGCGACCAGGCGGAGAACCCCGTGCCGCGCCAGAAAACAGGGGTGCCCCCGGATTGCTGGCCGGTCGACCGAACCCCCCGATGGTCGGCCGGCCAGCTCCTTGTCAGCCGGCGATGTGGTCGACGACCAGCTCCGGCACCAGGTGGTCGTCGCCGCCGACCGACCATCCCGGGAAGTCGTAGACGGCGACCATCAGCTGGAGCGGGTACGTCGGCGGCCTCGGGCAGCGTCGTACCTCGCCGCCGTCGACGCTGAACACCGCCGCCTCCTCGTCCCAGTCCACGGCGTAGGTGTGGAAGTCCGCCGGGTCGATCGGCAGCCGCGGTGAGTCGAAGTCCTGGGTCAGCGCGGGGTCGCGGAACGCCTTGATGCCGACGCCGACCTCACACGAGCCATCGCGCACGGACTTCCCGAAGATCTCCACCACGCAGAGCTCACCGCACCGCAGCTGCGCGTCGTCGTCCTCGAACCCGGCCAGCCACAGCGCGCCCATCGACCGCGGCGAGACGGTCATCCGGCACCGGATCTCGACGTGCCCCGGCCCGTTCTCTGCCGACGGCAGCCAGCCCTCGAAGCGCGGCTGCTCCTCCTGGACTCGCAGCCCTTCCTGGAAGCGCTGCTGGCCGAACGTGCTCCCGGCGGGGCCCGACCAGCTCCCCGACTGGACGGCCGACACCCGCAACGGAGGCTCGTGCACCGGCCAGGTGGGGTGGTCGACCGGCACGTCGAGAACCAGGCAGGAGTCCTCCAGCCGGTACGACGCCCGGGTCTGCCCGCGCGAGCTCCACGCGGGCAGGTAGTGCGGCAGCCAGACGTCGGTGTCGAGCTCGGGCCCGTCGAAGTCGTCGCGGAACGCCATGTCGCGACGCTAGCGACAGGCAAGCATCGTCGAGTCCGTCCCGCTCCGCACGTAGCCGCGACCCTAGACCGGTGTGCGTCCGTCGTCGTCCTTGTTGCGGATGCCGATCTTGCTGCCGAGCCACACCAGCGGGTCGAACTTCTGGTCGGCCACGCGCTCCTTCATCGGGATGATCGCGTTGTCGGTGATCTTGATGTGTTCGGGGCAGACCTCGGTGCAGCACTTGGTGATGTTGCACAGGCCCAGCCCGGCCGCCTGCTGGGCCCGCTCCCGCCGGTCGACGGTGTCGAGGGGGTGCATGTCGAGCTCGGCGAACCGCAGGAAGAAGCGCGGGCCCGAGAACGCCTCCTTGTTGTCCTCGTGGTCGCGCACGACGTGGCAGACGTTCTGGCACAGGAAGCACTCGATGCACTTGCGGAACTCCTGGCCGCGCTCGACGTCCTCCTGCATCATCCGGCGCTTGCCGTCGGCGTCGCGAGGTCCGAGCTCGACGCCCGGCAGCTGGCGCGCCTTGCGGTAGTTGAACGACACGTCGGTCACCAGGTCGCGGATCACCGGGAAGGTGCGCATCGGCGTGACGGTGATCGTCTCGGACTCGTCGAAGTCCGACAGCCGGCACATGCACATCAGCTTGGGCTTGCCGTTGATCTCGGCCGAGCAGGAGCCGCACTTGCCCGCCTTGCAGTTCCAGCGAACGGCGAGGTCGCCGGCCTGGGTGGCCTGGACGCGGTGGATCGCGTCGAGCACCACCTCGCCGCTCTCGACCTCGACGTCGTAGTCCTTCAGCTCGCCTCCGGACTTGTCCCCGCGCCAGAGCTTCATCTTCAGGGTGTACGCCACGGGTCAGTACCTCTCGCTCACTCGAAGAACTTCTTCAGGTCATCGGGCATCGGCGGCAGTGGCTGCGGGTTGAGCATCACCGACTCGCGGTCGTCGGCGAGCGAGACCACGAGGTTCTTGCTGCCCCACTCGGGGTCGGGTCCGGGGAAGTCGTCGCGGGTGTGACCGCCGCGGGACTCCTGGCGCGCCAGCGCCGCCTTCGCGACCGCCTCGGAGACCAGCAGCATGTTGCGCAGGTCGAGGGCGAGGTGCCAGCCGGGGTTGTACTGCCGGTGGCCGTCGACGCTCATCTTCTTGGCCCGTTCCTTCAGGGCCTGGATCGCCCCCAACGCCTCGGTGAGCTCCGACTCCGTCCGGATGATGCCGACCAGGTCGTTCATCGACTCCTGGAGGTCGTGCTGGATGGTGTACGGGTTCTCACCGCCGTCGACGCCGAACGGCGCCACGGCGCTCCACTGACCGACGCGGACGTCCTCCTCGGACACCTCGGGGCGCTTGTCGCCCAGACCCGCGACGTACGCCGCCGCGGCCTCCCCCGCCCGCCGGCCGAAGACGAGCAGGTCGGAGAGACTGTTGCCGCCGAGCCGGTTGGACCCGTGCATGCCCCCGGAGACCTCGCCCGCGGCGTACAGGCCCGTCACCGCGCTCTCCTGGGTGTCGGCGTCGACCTCGACGCCGCCCATCACGTAGTGACAGGTCGGGCCGATCTCCATCGGCTCGGCGGTGATGTCGACGTCGGCCAGCTCCTTGAACTGGTGGTACATCGACGGCAACCGCTTGCGGATGAACTCAGGAGTACGACGCGACGCGATGTCGAGGTAGATGCCGCCGTGGTCGCTGCCCCGGCCGGCCTTGATCTCGGAGTTGATCGCCCGGGCGACCTCGTCCCGCGGCAGCAGCTCGGGCGGGCGCCGGTTGTTCTTCTTGTCGTCGTACCAGCGGTCGGCTTCCTCCTCGGTGTCGGCCGTCTCCGCCTTGAAGAACTCGGGGATGTAGTCGAACATGAACCGCTTGCCCTCGGAGTTCTTCAGGATGCCGCCGTCGCCGCGCACCGACTCCGTGACGAGCAGCCCCTTCACCGACGGCGGCCACACCATGCCGGTCGGGTGGAACTGGACGAACTCCATGTTGATCAGCTTCGCGCCGGCGCGCAGGGCGAGCGCATGGCCGTCACCGGTGTACTCCCAGGAGTTGGAGGTGACCTTGAAGGACTTGCCGATGCCGCCCGTGGCGAGGATGACCGCGGGCGCGTCGATGACCACGAAGCGGCCGGTCTCGCGCCAGTACCCGAGGACGCCGGAGATCCTGCTGCTTTCGGTTGTCGAGCCCGGCGACGAAGGAGCCGGTGTCGAGACATCGTGCAGCAGCTCGGTGACCGTGCACTCCATGAGGACGTCGATGCCGATCTGCACCGCACGCTGCTGGAGGGTGCGGATCATCTCCAGGCCGGTGCGGTCGCCGACGTGGGCCAGCCGCGCGTAGCGGTGCCCGCCGAAGTCGCGCTGGGAGATCAGCCCGTCCTCGGTACGGTCGAACAGCGCGCCCCAGTCCTCGAGCTCGAGCACCCGCTCCGGTGCCTCCTGGGCGTGCAGCTGGGCCATCCGCCAGTTGTTGAGCATCTTCCCGCCGCGCATGGTGTCGCGGAAGTGGACCTCCCAGTTGTCCTCGGGCCAGCGGTTGCCCATGGCCGCCGCGATGCCTCCCTCGGCCATCACGGTGTGCGCCTTGCCGAGCAGGGACTTGCAGACGATGGCGGTGTTGGCTCCCGCTTCGTGGGCGGCGATCGCCGCGCGCAGTCCGGCACCTCCGGAGCCGACGACCACGACGTCGTACGAGTGCCGCTCGATGCCACCCTCGGCGTAGTAGGACATCTCGTTGCCGGTCATCTCGTGGCGGGCCATCTAGAAGAACCTCGGGTCGTCGAACGCGCCGGTCGACAACAGGTAGACGTAGAGGTCGGCGATCGCGACCGAGAACAGGGAGAGCCACGCGTACCTCGCGTGGCTGACGTTGAGCTTGGAGACCCAGGTCCACATCCGGTAGCGGACCGGGTGCCGGGAGAAGTGCCGCAGCCGGCCGCCGACCGCGTGACGGCAGGAGTGGCACGAGAGCGTGTAGAGCCAGATGAGCACGACGTTGGCCACGAGGATCACGGTGCCGAGGCCCATGTGGATGCCGCTGGACTCCCCCTCCGCCGGACCGAACGCGAGGACCGCGTCGTAGCTGAGGATCAGCGCGACCGCCACGGCGGCGTACCAGAACCAGCGGTGGATGTTGTTGAGGATCAGTGGCAGCCGGGTCTCGCCGGAGTAGGCCCCGTGCGGCTCGGCGACGCCGCAGGCCGGCGGGCTCAGCCAGAACGAGCGGTAGTAGGCCTTGCGGTAGTAGTAGCAGGTCATCCGGAAGCCCAGCGGGAAGATCAGGATGATCAGCGCCGCCGACAGCGGGAACCAGCCGAACGGCTGCCCGAAGTCCGACGAGCCCTCGACGCAGTCGCCCAGGCACGGCGAGTAGAACGGCGAGAGGTACGGCTCCACGAAGTAGTGGCTGCCCGCGAACGCCCGCCAGGTGGCGTAGATGACGAAGGCCGTGAACACCACGAAGGTGGTCAGCGGGTAGAGCCACCACCGGTCGGTCCGCAGGGTCTTCTCAGGGATCCGGGCCCTGGTCGGGCCGGTCACGCCTGTGGACATCCAGTGGTCCTCTCTGGACAGGTGAGCGCTCTGCAGTTCGAGCCGCGCAGATCATGCCGCCGAAGTCGTGCGGCGATCCCGGCCAGCCGAGGTTATGCCTCGCGACCGGGCGCTGCCACGTCGGGTGGGGGTGGGTCCCGCCCTCTGTGGGCTTTGTCACTGCGGCGTCACGGTATCCTCGCCGCAGCGCGATCCGGACCTCGGCCGGGTCCTTCTGACAGCCCACTGGGGGGTGTTGATTGGCAAGGCCCGCCATCGTCACGGTGGACGACGACCAGCAGGTCTCGGCTGCCTTGGCGCGGGACCTGCGCGGTCGCTACGGCCGCGAGTACCGCATCGTCCGCGCCTCCTCGGGCGAGGAGGCCCTCGAGGTGCTGGGCGAGCTGACCCTGCGCGACCGGCCGGTCGCCCTGGTCCTCGTCGACCAGCGGATGCCGCGGATGACCGGCATCGAGGTGCTCGCCGAGGCCCAGGCCCGTAGTCACGCGGTCGGTGCGAAGCGGGTGCTGCTGACGGCGTACGCCGACACGGGCGTGGCCATCCAGGCGATCAACGACATCGGGCTCGACCACTACCTGATGAAGCCGTGGGACCCGCCCGACGAGCGGCTCTTCCCCGTCCTCGACGACCTCCTCGGCGACTGGCACAACGAGAACCCCGAGCAGACCTCCGACGTCCGCGTCGTCGACCACCGCTGGTCCGACCGTGGTCACGACGTGAAGACGTTCCTGGCGCGCAACCACGTGCCGTACCGCTGGTTCGACGTCGAGCTCGACGAGGAAGGCGGCCGGCTGGCCGAGCTCGCCGGTGCGTCGCCCGAGGACCTGCCGCTGGTGCTGCCGCCCGAGGGCGACCCGCTGCGCGCGCCGACGAACGTCGCGATCGCCGACGCGCTGGGCCTCAGCACGCAGGCACAGCAGCCGCTCTACGACGTGTGCATCGTCGGCGGCGGACCTGCCGGCCTCGCGTCCGCGGTGTACGCCGCCTCCGAGGGCCTGTCCACGATCGTGGTCGAGCGGCACGCCCCCGGTGGCCAGGCCGGCACCAGCGCCTCGATCGAGAACTACCTCGGCTTCCCGAAGGGCCTCAGTGGCGCCGACCTGACCCAGCGGGCGATGGCCCAGGTCCAGCGCTTCGGCGCCGAGATGGTGCTGGCCCGCGACGTGATGGCGCTGGAGCAACGCGGCCCGGTGCGAGCCGTCGTGCTCGACGGCGATGCCGTGATCGAGGCGCGGTCGGTGATCGTCTCGACCGGCGTCTCCTACCGCCGGCTCGAGGCCGAGGGGCTCGACGCGCTCACCGGGCGCGGCGTCTACTACGGCGCCGATGCCAGCGACGCGCGTCAGGTCGGCGGCGACACCGTCTACATCGTCGGCGCGGCCAACTCGGCCGGCCAGGCCGCGCTCAACATGGCCGTGCACGCCGAGCGCGTCGTGGTGCTGGTGCGCGGCCCGAGCCTGGAGTCCTCGATGTCGCGCTACCTCATCGACCGCATCGAGGCGCATCCCGCCATCGAGGTGCGTACGGCGAGCGAGGTGCGGGCCGTGCGCGGTGACGGCCATCTCGAGGGCCTGTCGATCCTCGACCGCGGCACGGGCGTGTGCACGGAGGTCGAGACCACCTGGCTGTTCATCTTCATCGGCGCCGCGCCGCGCACCGACTGGCTGGGCAAGGAGGTGGCGCGCGACGAGCGCGGGTACGTCGTGACCGGGCCCGACCTGGCCCGTGCGGACGGCCAGGAGGGCCGCGAGGACTGGCCGCTGGCCCGGGCGCCGTACGCACTGGAGACGAGCGTTCCCGGGGTGTTCGCCGCCGGTGACGTCCGCTTCGACTCGATGAAGCGGGTCGCCTCCGCCGTCGGTGAGGGCGCGATGGCCGTGCACCTGGTGCACCGCTACCTGGCCACGATCTGAGCCGCGCGACCGATGCGCGTCGACGAGCTCCGGCAGCTGGACATCTTCCACAAGGTCAGCGACGAGCGGCTCGAGCAGCTGCTCGCGGTCGGCCGGACGATCGAGATCGAGCCCGGGCTCCAGCTGTTCACCGAGGGCGACCCGGCCGACGACTGGTGGGTGCTCGTCGACGGAGCGGTGGACCTGTTCCGGACGGTCGGGCGGGAGGAGGCCCGCGTCGGGCAGATGCTGCCAGGGCGGTGGGCCGGCGGGTTCCGCGCGTGGGACAACGACGGGGTGTACCTCGCGTCCGGCCGCGGGGTGGAGTTCGGCCGGCTGCTGAAGGTCCCGGCCACCGACCTGCGGGACCTGATGGAGGAGTGGCTGCCGCTGGCCGTGCACCTGGTGCGCGGCGTGTTCGGCACCGCGCGCACCATCGAGGCAACCGTCCGCCAGCGCGAGGCGCTGATCACGCTCGGCACCCTCTCGGCTGGCCTCGCGCACGAGCTCAACAACCCCGCCGCGGCCGCCGTACGCACCGTCGGGACGATGGGCGAGACCCTCGACGCATTGCTGGCATCCCTGGGCAGGCTGGCCGAGGGCGCCATCAGCGCGGAGCAGTTCCTGGAGCTCGACGGCCTGCGCCGGCGGATCGATCCTCATCCGCCCACCCGCACGCCCATGCAGGTCGCCGATGCCGAGGACGAGCTCGGCGAGTGGTTGGAGGACCACGACATCGCCGACGCGTGGAACCTCGCCTCGTCGCTTGCCGGGGCCGGCGTCACCGTCGACTGGTGCAAGGAGGCCGCCGACCTGCTGCCGGGTCCGGCGCTCGAGCCGGGTCTGGAATGGGTCGCCGGCACGCTCTCGGTGGCGACGCAGCTCTCGGAGCTCCGGGAGGCGACCGGGCGGGTCTCCGAGCTGATCAACGCGGTGCGCTCCTACACCCAGATGGACCGCGCCGCCCTGCAGCCGGTCGACGTGGTCGAGGGCCTGAACAGCACCCTGGTGATGCTCCAGCACAAGCTCAAGGACGGCGTCGAGGTCGTCCGCGACTTCGCCGACGACCTGCCGCGGATCGACGCGTACGCCGGCGAGCTCAACCAGGTCTGGACCAACCTCATCGACAACGCCGTCGACGCCATGGAGGGGGTGGGCACCCTGCGCGTCACCACCCGCGCCGAGGACGACGCGGTCGTCGTCGAGATCGCCGACACCGGTCCCGGGCTCACCGCCGAAGCAGCCGCCCGCGCCTTCGACGCCTTCTTCACCACCAAGGACGTCGGCAAGGGCACCGGCCTCGGCCTCGACATCGCGCGCCGGGTCGTCGTCGAGCGCCACCAGGGCACCATCGACCTGGTCCGCGAGGGTGACGAGACGGTGGCGAGGATCCGCCTTCCCCGCTGATCCCCTTCGCTGGTCGAGCCGCCCGAGCAGCTAGGCGAAGGCGTGTCGAGACCGGTGAGCGAACCGAGGTCTCGACACGTCGCTCGTCCCTCGCGACAGCTCGACCACCGATAACCTGCGGCAGTGAGAGGACCCGAGATCCTGCCGTTCGAGGAAGAGCACCTGGACGGCGCAGCCGAGGCGCTGGCCGCCCGGCACCGGCGGCACCGCGAGGCCGAGCCGCTGCTGTCGGCGAGGTACGAGGACCCGGCGGCGTGCCGGAGCTCCTCGCCGCGGCGTACGCCGCCGACGAGGCCTCGGGGTCGGTCGCCGTCGACGGCGGCCGGGTGGTGGGCTACCTGCTGGGCGCGCCCAAGGGTGAGACGTGGGGCCAGAACATCTGGGTCGAGGCCGCGGGGCACGCCGTCGAGGAGCCGGAGCAGGCCCGCGCCTTGTACGGCCTCGCCGCGACTCGCTGGCGCGACGAAGGCCGTACGGCCCACTACGCGCTGCTCCCCTCGCACGACACCGCGCTGGTGCAGGCGTGGTTCAGGCTGGCGTTCGGGTGGCAGCACACCCATGCCGTCCGCGAGCCGGCGGAGGCCGGCCCGGTGCGCGACGGGCTGACGGTCCGCCAACCCGTGCGCGGCGAGATCCCCGTGCTCGCGCGGCTCGACATGGCGCTCACCGACCATCAGCACCTCTCGCCGGTGTTCTCGGGCGGTCCGCTCGACGACTACGACGAGCGCGTGGCCGACTGGGAGGAGGACTTCGACAACCCGAAGTTCTGGAACGTCGTCGTCGAGCACGACGGCGCGATCGTGGGCAGTGCCGTCGGTTGCTCGCTCGAGGTGTCGTCGAGCCACCTCGGGCCGGCCGGTCCCGACAACGCCGCCTTCCTCGGCTTCGCCGCGGTGCTCCCGGACGCGCGCGGCCTCGGCGTCGGGCGGGCCCTGGGCGAGGCGGTCTCGGCCTGGGCGCTGCGGGACGGCTACGACAGCATCGTCACCGACTGGCGCGAGACCAACCTGCTCTCCTCGCGGGCCTGGCGCGGGCTCGGGTACCGCGACACCTTCACCCGCGTGCACCGACTCGTGGGGTACTGACGTCGGACGATCCAGTCACACGGATCCATGACGCTGGCTACACGTTCCGCGTCATTGCGCCCCACCATGACGCAGGCCCCGTCTCAGCCGTTCGGCCGCCTCGAGCCTGGGGGCGGGTCTTGCGCGCGATCGAACCGTCTGGGAGGAGGTCGCAGGATCGACGGGTACGGGGCGACCACCATCGAGGCCATCGCCGCCCAGGCCGACGTGAAGCAGTTCGCCTGATGGCCCATCTCTCGCGGACGATCCTCCAGCGCGCGGCCCAGATCCACCGCATCCTCGATGTAGCCGCTGCCTCCGACTCGAACGCAGCCACCCTGCAGCGAACCGACCGCAAGCGACGGCACCAAGGACAACGCGCCTACGTGAAGATCCTCCTGGCCAACGGCCCACTTCGCCCCGGCCTGGATACCGAGGAGGCCGCCGACACCTACGCCACGTTGGCCAATCCCGCTACCTACGCCTACCTCACCGGCGATCGCGGCTGGACACCAGAACGCTACGAGAAGTGGCTAGCCGAAAGCCTGATCCGGCTTCATCTGCATTGACGAAAGGTATGCCCTGCCGCAAAGCGAGGTGAACAGGCGCCAAGCGCGACATCGGCGTCCGAGCCCGAGTTCGCTCTACTCCTCTTGAGTTCGTGATAACGCCGCAACAGGGCGCCAGTAAGGACCTGCGAGCATCCACTCGGAACGCGACGGAGTCAGTCGCGCATCAGGATGGTCTCAAGCTCGACGAGGGCGCGGTCGGCGTACCCTCTCCACATCCGGCCGATCACATTCATGGTGAGACGCGCCGGGGAGGCCTTTGGATGCAACGTCCAAGCCCAGCCGACGCGGGCACCAGTGCCCGTCGGTGTGATCGACCACACGCCGTCGACGGAGCGTACGAAGGGTCGGAGCCGGCCGTGGATGTCGTCGAGGACATAGGCGTAGCTGTGCGGTCGATCGACCGAGGTGAGGGTTTGGCGCAGACGACCGCCGTCCGCGAGCAGGATCGTGCGAGTCCGGCCGACGGCGCCCCAGTCGTCTGGCTCCTCGGTCACCTCGCGTACGGCTGGGAAGGCGGCAAAGCGCCGAGAGAAGACCTCTGGCAGCCGGGCTGCCATCAATCGATCGAAAGCAACGGTGGGTTCCACGGCGACGAGTCGCGACGCCTCGACGCGATGACCGGGCATGGCCGCAAGGCTACGCGCTGAGCAGCCGACGGAACGCACCGTCGCACGTCATGTGGACGCGCTCGGGACCTCGGTTTGTAGGTCTTCGTCATGGCTCCCCCTGCGAGCGCACCCGAGACCAGGAGCCAGTGTGCGCCTTCACGTACCTCCGCGCCTCCCCCCTTTCGCAGATATCTCACACCGCAGGGGCTTCGGCATGACGCCTCGCTGCCGATAGCGTGGGGAGCCGTGGCCACCACAAGCCCAGGCGGCGCCGCCGGCTCGCTGGTCCGCGGGACCCGCGGCGTTCGCACCACCATCGCGCTGAAGATCCTGATGGCCGTCAGCGGCGGGATCTTCATCCTCTTCGTGCTGCTGCACATGTACGGCAACCTCAAGGCCTTCGCGGGCCACGACGCGTACAACGAGTACGCCGAGCACCTGCGCACGCTGGGAGAGCCGATGCTCCCGTACGCCGGGTTCCTGTGGGTGCTGCGCGTGGTGCTGGTGCTGGCGCTCGTGGTGCACGTGTACGCCGCGGTCACCCTGTGGCGGCGGGCGCGGGCCGCGCGTACCACGGCGTACGTGATGAAGAAGCACACCGGAGCGACCCAGGCCTCGCGACTGATGCGGTGGGGCGGCGTGACGCTGCTGTTGTTCATCGTCTGGCACCTGCTGAACTTCACGATCGGCAAGGTCAACGTCGACGGCGGCCCGACGAACGACCCCTACAACCTGCTCGTCGACTCGTTCGCCACCTGGTGGCTGACGCTGATCTACCTGGTGGCGATGCTGATGCTCGGCGCCCACCTCCATCACGGCATCTGGAGCGCGGCCCAGACCCTCGGCTGGACCAGCCACGCCCGGTCGCGATGGGTCGCCCGGCAGTTCGCGTTCAGCCTCGCGCTGGTGATCACCGTCGGCTTCTCGCTGGTGCCGTTGTTCGTGCTCGCAGGCGTGATCGACAAGTGAGGCACTGACATGACCGACATGCCGGACACCACGACCACGGCGCCGGAGTCCCTGGTGGCGCCGGCGGAGTTCGCCGACGACGCGGCGGGCTACTACACGCCGGGCGACCCGATCCGCGACACGAAGGCGCCGAGCGGACCGCTCGAGGAGCGCTGGAACACCCGGCAGTTCGAGGCCCGGATCGCCAACCCCGCCAACCGTCGCCGCTTGTCGGTGATCGTGGTCGGCACCGGACTCGCCGGCGCCAGCGCCGCCGCGACGCTGGGCGAGGCGGGGTACGTCGTGAAGTCCTTCTGCTACCAGGACTCCCCGCGCCGCGCCCACTCGATCGCGGCCCAGGGTGGCATCAACGCTGCGAAGAACTACAAGGGCGACGGCGACTCCGTCTACCGGCTCTTCTACGACACCATCAAGGGCGGCGACTACCGCTCGCGCGAGTCGAACGTCTACCGGCTCGCGCAGGTCAGCGCGAACATCATCGACCAGTGCGTCGCCCAGGGTGTGCCCTTCGCCCGTGAGTACGGCGGGTTGCTCGACAACCGCTCGTTCGGCGGCGTCCAGGTCTCCCGCACCTTCTACGCGCGCGGCCAGACGGGCCAGCAGCTGCTGATCGGCGCGTACCAGGCCCTCGAGCGCCAGGTCGCCGCCGGCACCGTGCGGTGCTACACCCGCCACGAGATGGTCGAGCTCGTCGTGGTGGACGGGCGTGCCCGCGGCATCATCGTCCGCGACATGGTCACCGGCGAGATCGAGACGTACTTCGCCGACGTCGTGGTGCTCGCCTAGCGGCGGGTACGGCAACGTCTTCTTCCTCTCCACCAACGCGATGGGCTGCAACGTCACCGCGACGTGGCGGGCGCACCGCAAGGGCGCCTACATGGCGAACCCCTGCTACACGCAGATCCACCCGACGTGCATCCCCGTCACCGGGCACCACCAGTCCAAGCTGACGCTGATGTCGGAGTCGCTGCGCAACGACGGCCGGATCTGGGTGCCGAAGAAGCAGGCCGACTGCGCCAAGAACCCACGGGACATCGCCGAGGCGGACCGCGACTACTACCTCGAGCGCATCTACCCGGCGTTCGGCAACCTCGTGCCACGTGACATCGCCTCCCGCCAGGCCAAGAACATGTGCGACGAGGGCCGCGGTGTCGGCCCCGAGGTCGAAGGCGTACGCCGCGGCGTCTACCTCGACTTCGCCGACGCCATCGAGCGACTGGGCCGCCCGGCGATCGAGGAGAAGTACGGCAACCTCTTCGACATGTACGCCCGGATCACCGGCGAGGACCCGTACGCCGTCCCGATGCGCATCTATCCCGCCGTGCACTACGTGATGGGCGGGCTCTGGGTCGACTACGACCTCCAGTCCACGATCCCCGGCCTGTTCGTGACGGGCGAGGCGAACTTCTCCGACCACGGCGCCAACCGGCTGGGCGCGTCCGCGTTGATGCAGGGCCTTGCCGACGGCTACTTCGTGCTGTCCAACACGATCCGCGACTACCTGGCCGACGGTCCGTTCGACAAGGTCGCACCGGACAACCCGGCCGTCGTCGAGGCCCAGCAGTCGGTGCAGGCGCGGATCGACCACTTCATGACCAACAAGGGCACCCGCAGCGTCGACTCCTACCACCGCGAGCTCGGCAACATCATGTGGGAGTACTGCGGCATGGAGCGCACCGAGGACGGACTGCGCAAGGCGATCGACCTGCTGCGCAGCCTGCGCGACGACTTCTGGCGCAACGTGAAGGTGCTCGGCTCCGCCGAGAGTCTCAACCAGTCCCTGGAGCGCGCGGGTCGCGTCGCCGACTTCCTCGAGCTCGGCGAGCTGATGTGCATCGACGCCCTCAACCGGCGCGAGTCCTGCGGCGGGCACTTCCGGGCGGAGTCGCAGACCGACGAGGGCGAGGCGCTGCGCCGCGACGAGCAGTACGCGTACGTCGCGGCCTGGGAGTGGGCGGGGCCCGACGAGAAACCCGTGCTGCACAAGGAAGAGCTGACCTACGAGTTCGTCGAGATGAAGGCGCGGTCGTACAAGTGAACCTGACCCTGAACATCTGGCGACAGGCGAACACCGCCTCGGCCGGGGAGATGAGGACCTACCAGGTCCAGGCCTCCCCCGACATGTCGTTCCTGGAGATGCTCGACGTCCTCAACGAGGAGCTCAACGAGAAGGGCGAGGAGCCGGTCGCCTTCGACTCCGACTGCCGCGAGGGCATCTGCGGCATGTGCGGGCTGATGATCAACGGCGAGCCGCACGGTCCCGAGCGGACCACCACCTGCCAGCTGCACATGCGCTCGTTCGACGACGGCGACACGATCACCATCGAACCCTGGCGGAGTACGGCGTTCCCGGTCCTCAAGGACCTCTGCGTCGACCGCGGCGCCTTCGACCGCATCATCCAGTCGGGCGGGTACATCTCGGTCAACACCGGCGCCGCTCCCGACGCCCATGCCACCCCGGTCCCCAAGGACAACGCCGACCGTGCCTTCGACGCCGCCACCTGCATCGGCTGCGGGGCCTGCGTCGCGGCCTGCCCCAACGGCTCGGCCACTCTCTTCCTCGGGGCCAAGGTGACCCACCTCGGCGAGATGCCCCAGGGCCAGGCCGAGCGCTGGAGCCGCGTCGTCGACATGGTCGGCCAGCATGACTTCGAGGGCTTCGGCGGCTGTACCAACATCGGCGAGTGCGCGGCCGCCTGCCCCAAGGAGATCCCCCTCGACGTGATCTCCCAGCTCAACCGCGACCTGCGAACGGCGATTCGCAAGGGTCACTAGCCCCCAGGCCCGGGACGGGGCATGATCGGGGCACCCCCCCAAGCCCCCTGTGCCGTGAACCGTCTCGACGACCGTCTCGGGAGATGCCCCGTCGGCAGGATCCACCTGCCGTCAGGACGCGCTCGCTTTCGTCTCCCCGCCGCCCGACGAACTCTGTTGTCCGTCGGAGCCCCCTTCGTGCTCTTCACTTTCGTGGTCGTTCTCGGACTGGCAGCAGCGGTCGTAGGCCTCGAGGATCGCCTCGAGGGTCTGCTCCTTCTTCTGCTGGCAGGCGGCGTCCTTGGCCTTGTCCAGGCAGACCTTCTCCGCGAGCGCCCCCTCGAGGATCGCGATCGCGGCCCAGCCGGCCGCGATGCACTGCAGCGCCTTGCACAGGCAGTCGCCGTACGCCGAGACGGATGTGAAGCCGTGCCCGAGCCGGGTCCAGTCGAGCCGGTACGACGCGATCAGCCACCGGGCGTACCAGCGCACCACCTTCGTGGCGTCACCGCCGGACTGGACGGCGGTCGCGAGGTCGTTGACCTCCGCCTTCAGGGCGGCGATCTGCGCCGCCACCGTCGCGGCCTCGGTCACCAGGGACGTGAAGCAGGCGGTGCTGGCCGTGGTCTGCCGTCGGTACTCGTCGATGCGGGTCTTCAGCCAGGCCTCCGTGGCGTCGTCCGGGACCTGGTCGTCGAACTCGCAGTCCCCGACACAGCAGCCGGGCGCCGGCGAGCAGGCCTCGATCTCCTCGAAGACCTTCTGCGCCACCCGCTCCAGGCACTCCCTGTCGTCGTCGTCGAGCCGGCAGTGCAGGATCTCGGCCAGCTCGTCGAGCTGGGTGCGGATCGCGGCGATCTCGGCCTGGGCGTCGGGCCAGCCCTCCGAGAACGCCTTGCGAGCATCGGCGTACTGCGTCTGGAAGGCCGCCAGGTCGATCGCGACCGCCGACATGATCTCGGCCTGCTTCGCGTACTTCGCGGCCTTGCACGCCAGGCCATCGACGCCCTCGAGGTCACACGACTCGCAACCGCAGTCGTCGGTGGTGTCTTCGTCGCTGGTCATGGTGGCTCCTTTCGATCACGGCCACGGCCCAGCCTCGCCACGTCTTGTCACCCGCGCGTCTCGACCTCGGTGACGGAGGCGTGACGTGGCGGTGACAGAGGAGGCCCTACCGTGACGGCTCGCCGACCACCACCAGGACCCGCCGTGACCGCTCTGCAGACCGCCGCCGCGCAGGTCGCGGACGCGCGGCCTGGCGGCGCGGTGCTGTGTCTGCTCGGCGGCCCGTACGTGCTGCGGTCGGGCCGGCGGTGCAACGTCCCCGAGGGCAGCAAGCGGCTGCTGGCGTACGTCGCCCTGCACGGCGGCCGGGTGGACCGGCGGATGGCGGCGGGCACCCTGTGGCCGGAGGGAGCCGACGAGCGCGCCGCCGGGAACCTCCGGTCGGCGCTGTGGAGGCTCAAGGGCGTCGGCATCGACCTGCTCGAGGCCGACAAGGTCGTGCTGACGCTGCACCCCGAGACCGTGGTGGACGTGCAGGCGCTGTGCGACTGGGCGGCGCGCGTCATCGAGCACCGGGCCTCGGCGAGCGACCTGCGGATCCTCGGCTGGGACCCGGAGGCGGCCGACATCCTGCCGGGCTGGTACGACGACTGGGTGATCTGCGAGCGCGAGCGGATCCGGCAGCGGCTGCTGCACGGGCTGGAGGCGGTCAGCCGGGAGCTGGTGCGTCGCGGCCGGGCCGGTGACGCGGTCGAGGCCGCGATGAACGCCGTACGGTTCGAGCCCCTGCGGGAGAGCGCTCAGCAAACGCTGGTCGAGGCGCACCTGGCGGAGGGCAACTACGTGGAGGCGCTGCGCGCGTTCCGGTCCTACGCGCGGCTGCTCCGTCACGAGCTCGGCATCGAGCCCGGGCAGGCGTTGTCGGAGCTCGTGGGGGCGAGTGCCCACGAGCGCGGCAGGTCACGACAGGCCCACCGGTCTCGTGAACGGGAGCCGAAACCTGGGGTTTCTGCACTCGCGGTGACGACGCTGTGACTGTGGCCTCGTCAGCATGCGAGGCGTGAGTCCTCCGATCGCCCGGCTCGCGACCGTGGTCGTCCGGGCCTGGGTCGAACCCGGACACGACGTCGCGGATGTGCGAGCCCGGGTGCTGGCGGTGGGCGGCCCCCAGTCCGAGATGAGCGAGGTCGGTGTCGCGGCCGGCCTCGACGAGGTGCTCGACCTCGTGGCCGAGGCGCTGTCGACCCTTGCCGAGCCCGGCCCAAGGAACACTGGCAGGACTAGGAACCGCCGGCGTCCAGGTTCGTGACGACCGGGCGCAGCGCAGCGCAGCCGATGACCTCAGGCGGTTGGCCGTACCCGAACCGCGGGACGGGGAGGACCCTCGGGCCATCCGCGGTCTGCACCCATTCCGGACTGGTCAGGGGAGCGGACAGCCCCCACGCGGAGGGCACCCGGTCGGCGCGCCGCTCGCGCCCGTTGCCCCACGGGTAGCGGCGCGCATCGGGTCCGCGGGTGGCGCACTCGAGCTCGTCCGCGCGGGGCAGCCGCACCGGCACACGGTGCCGTTCGGCGAGCTCGGCCAGCCGGCGTTCGAGGTCCTCGAGCACGACGTCGGGCCATGGCTCGACGGCGATCTCGAAGGTCTCCGGCGCGAGCCGGCGTACGCCGTGCTGCGGACCGCCCAGCCAGTGCGGCACGGCCGGGACGGCTGCGAACCCCGGGCGGGCGGGCGGAGCCTCGGGCACCGATGTACTCAGCGCCGTGAGCAGCAGGAACGGCAGGTCGCGCACGCGGTCGTCCCCGTCGAGCAGCGCGCCGACGCGGGCCGCCCCCGGATGACCGCTGGTACTCCCGGCGAGCCGGTGACCCACCACGTCGCGCACCACCTCGAGCACCTCGCGGGTGCCGGACCCCAGTACGCCGGCCGTCGAGCAGTCCCGTACCTCCCGCAGCAGCCCCGACAGCCCGTGGCGGTGGACTCCGACCACGGCCGACCACCGCACCTCCCAGTCCGCGTCCTCCAGACCCGCCGCCACCAGGTCGTGCAGCCGGTCGGCGTCCGCGGGCGGCTCGGCCACGGCCTGTCGGAGCACCTGCCGGCGGGCGGCGACCGGCTGCACGAGACCGAGCACCGGGTCCCGGCCGGGCCGCCGGCGCCGCCGTTCGGCGACTCGCGAGGCCCCGGCGACGAGGGTGGCGAGGCCGATCCGCCGGCTGGCCAGGGCCGCGGCCGCCCGGACCGATGGCTCCCCGTCCGCCGCCAGGTCGGCGAGTACGGGCAGTCCGTCCGGGTCGCCCATCAGCCCGAGCGCCGTCACCCCCAACAGCCGTTGGTCGAGGGTCCCGCCCCGCGCGAGCGCGACCGCGCCAGTGGTCGTCAGGGCCGACACGCGGTCCCGCACGGCCCGCAGCCCGGTCCCGTCGAGGATGCGGAGTCCCAGCGCCGGGTTCGCCGACCACGTGACCTCGTCGGTCCCCCGGGTCCACCGGGCCGACACGGGCTCGTCGCCGAGTGCCGCCGCCCGGTCCATCGCACCCCCCTCCCAGTCCGCCGCAAGCGCCGCCGCCACGTCCGAGTACGCGACGTCGGGGTCGAGGACCAGCGCGGCCATGGGTCAGCCCGACGCCAGGATCTCAGCGACGAACTCGCGGATCGAGTCACCCACCTGCCCGGTCGAGCGCTGCCCGAGTGGTATGTACACGGCGGCACCGGCGTGCAGCAGTGACGACCACCGCAGCGACCCGGACTGCACGGCCGCGGGGAGATCGAGGACGAAGGACGTCCAGGCCGGTACGACGTCAGCCACCGGAGCCTTCTCATTCACGGCAGCGACCAGGTAGCGGGCGAACGACGGCTTGTCGGGTCCGAACGTCGCTCCGGACTCGAACGTGGGGACCGCGCCGCCCACCACGTCGGTGACGAGGTCGTCCCGGCCCCAGCCCACGCACGCGAGGGCCCAGTCGTTCCGGTCGGCGTCGGACACGGTGGCCCTCTCGCTGACCGCGCGAGACGCCCACGCGTCGAGCAGCGGGCGAGGGTTCTCCTCTCGACCGGTGACAGCGAGGAGGGCGGCCGCGGCCACCAAGCCGCGGGCCGCGGGCAGCGTGACCGAGTCGTCCGACCGGGAGCGCGCCGAGATGGCAGCGACGGTGTCGAGCAGCGACTGAACCCGCTGGCCGGTCGCCAGCGCCTGGGCCACGCCGTCGACGACCGCGCCGAGCTGCGCGCCGACGTCGTCGACCGCAGCGTCCGAGACGATGTCGGCCAGGTCGGTGAGGTCGTCCAGGTCGACGCGCGCCGCCGCGTCCCGCCACTGGTCCACGCCGATCATCGCCTCTCCTCCTCCTCGCGCATCCTGCCCCATCGCCGTCGACCTACAGCACCAGCAGCCGGGGAGCCAGCTCGCTGCTCCTCCCCAGCAGCCGCAGCTTCTGGGCGATCGACTGCTCGAGCCACAGGCGGGACCAGGCGTCGACCCCCGACAGGTCCACGATCACGTGGGGCTCCCTAGCCGACCCCGCCACCGACACCCGCTGCTGCAGGTCACCCACGACCATCGATGCCATCCGCTCGAGCTTGGCCGGATCCGGACGCATCCCGTCGGTGACGTCCGAGGCAATGACGGCGCGGAACTTCCCGACCACACCGTTGTCGGCGAGGAAGGCGCCCGGCTCGCCGGGGATCGCGGCGAACTCCTTGGTCATCAACCCCTTTCCGACCAGCTGCTCGTGCACGTCCACGAGGCGGGCGGTCGCGGCGTCCGGAAGGTCGAGGTCGAAGGCCCGACGCGCCAGTCCGATCTCCTCGGCACCGAGGTTGTCGGCCACCCGGACGGTGTCGAACAGCTCCTTCAGACCCTCCAGGGCGGTGCCGCCCCGAGTCTTCGCCTTGATGCCACCGAGCTGCGTGGTGGGCCCGAGCCGGACCTCGAGGGTCACCTTCGGCGCCGGGCCGGTGAGGCCGGCGGCCTGGGCCCGCAGAGCCCGTAGCTGACCCGCGTCCAGATCACGGAACACGGGCGGCAGCTCGCTCGCGGCCGCAGCAGGACGTCGCTGAGCTCGGCGAGGTTCTGCTTGAGGTGATCGACGACGGCGGTGAAGTCCTCCAGCGGCACGTGGCGGTTCCCGTAGTCCTTGACCTCCACCACCACGATCTCCACGCGCCCGTCGGGGTGGAACTCGACGTACACCTCGTCGAAGCCGTGCCCGCTGCGGTTCTGCATGCTGTCGCCGAGGCTGACGGTGGTGATGCCGTTCTCCCTGTCGACCTCGATCTTGCGACGTGTGCGCGCTCGCGAGGCCTCCTCGGCGATCGCGCCCGCCTCGCCGGCCTCCTTGCCCCGGAGCACCCAGCGCGGCGGGTCCGAGCCGCGCACGACCGTCTCGTCGAGCTGGAGCCGGGTGCCGTCCGCCATGGTGACCTCGACGCGGCGGTACCGGTCGACCCCCTCGGCCCTCTTCTCGCCGCGGAAGGAGACCTCCTGCCACTCGCCGCCCACCTGCTGCACCGAGTCAACGTCCTTCTGGCGCGCCCGCGGGCTGCGCTCCTCAGGCGCGAGGGCCCGTCGCGGCGCGTCGGGCTCGGGGCGCTTGCCCAGCTGCGCGGGATCCGGGTGGACCTCGGGCGGGGCGACGGCCGCCGATCCCTTCTTCTTGGCGCCCTTCGGCTTCGGGAGGGGCGTGTCGAGCTTGCTGAACAACCGGGGCGGCTGCTCGAGCCGGGTGGCGAGCGTCCCGATGCCGAGGCGGGCCTTGAGGCGGTCGAGCGGACCGAACGACGCCAGCTCGATGCGACGGTCGCCGAGGTTGCGGAGGTTGCGGCGGGCGGCCCCGGCCTGGTCTTCGACGGCCTCGCGGGCGAGGCCGGGCGGCATCTCGTCGAGCTGCTCGAGGAGGCCGGTGAGCAGGCGGCGGTTCGCGTCGATCTCGAGGTCCAGCTTGGCGGCGTACATCTTCATCTTGGTGCGCAGGTCCAGGCTGCTCCACTTCACCATCCGGGCCTCGTCGAGCAGGGCGGCCTTGGCCGCCAGCCGCGGGTCGAGGAGCTGCGCGGCGTGGATGCCCTCCTCGCGAAGCACGGACAGCGGCGCGCTCTCGCGGATCAGCACCACGGCGCGGCCGCCGTCGATGATCGTCACGGCCTGGCCGGTCTCGGACCGGGCGAACCGGGCGAACTCGGCGTCGTCGAGCACCCGTACCGGGACGTCCGCGAGCAGCCGGCGGTCGGCCGACGGGAGTCCGGCGCCGAGCTGCTCGCGGGCGGCGGCCCGGAAGTGTCCGGCGGCGCCCGGGTCCGGGGCGATCCGGCCGGCGTCGAGGTCGGCGAGGAAGTCGGCGTACGTCGCGCCGGGGTGCTGGGACCGGTGCTGGTGCCACTGGCCGGCGCGGACGTCCGGGTCGACGTGGGGCGGCGCGACGCGGGCCTCGTCGAACGCCTTGGCCGCCGCCTCGAGGTCGGGCGGCCGGCCCGGGTCGAGATGTGGTCCGTGCGCCGCCGCCTTGCTCCAGCCGCCGATCGACCCCATCGCGCCACCCATCAGGGCGCCGGTGCCCGCGCCCATGCCGGTGGCGGTGATGAAGTTGGTGAACGCGTCGCCCTGGGTCCACGTCTTCTCGTCGGCCAGTGACCCGGCCGCGGCGGACGGGATGCCGCTGAGGAACCCCTCGACGCCGTTCGCCAGCCCGTGCGCGAGCATCCGCTTGGCCCGCGACGCGCTCGTCGCGAGCTTCGCCAGCGGACCGACCGGGATGCCCTTCGACACCCGCATGAGCGCGTTGCCCACCCCCGCTGTGAGCACCGCGAAGACCACGTCGACGGCGCCGCTGACGACGTCGACGAGGAGCTCCTCGTTGGAGTACGCCGAGCCCTTGACCACCAGCTTGGTGATGATCGTGGCCTCGGCGGCGGCCAGCGCTCCGAGCGCGCCGGCGACGACCGGTCCGGCCGCACCGAACGTGAGGGCGGTCACCGCGATGCCCGCCACGATCGCGGCGATCATCGCCCACCGGTCGGTGACCGCGTCGACGCCGCGACGGTGCTCCTCGACGGCCGCGTCCACGTTCTTGACGCCCTGGTCGACCTCCCAGGCGTAGTACGCCGCCTCCTTGCTGTCCTTGGGGGCGTTCTGCAGCGCGTCGTACGACTTCTGCATGACCGCGACCTCGTGCTCGAGCTGTACGCGGTCGGACTTGCTGCTGCCGAGGCCGTAGGCCGTCGCCTCGTAGCTCAGCTTGCGCTTGGCCAGCTCGAGCTTCTCCTGAGGGGTCTGCGGCTCGCCCTCCAGCAGCACCCCCACGTCGAAGGCGTCCCGGCCGCTGACCTCGTCCATCACCCGGTCCTGCAGGGTCGGGCCGTCCGGGTACAGCTCCTTCCACTGGGCCTCGATGAGCTTGATGTCGGCCGGCGACTTGTTCGCCAGCACCCGCTTGATGACGTCGAGGTCGGTGCCCGGGCCCTGGACGGCGAACTTGATCTCCTGCGCCGGGGTCAGGTACCCGCCGCCCTTGACCAGCGCCTTGGCACGGTCCTTGTCGCTGCCCATCAGGTGGTCGTCGATGAGGTTGTCGAAGCCGCCGCGACCGCTCACGGCGTACAAGGGGTCGTTCTGGTACGCCGTGTCGTAGGTCTTCTTCAGGGCGTCCATGTAGCCCGCGGAGCGCTTCTTGGCCTCGTCGTCGATGCCGCTCTTCATCGCCTCGCGCTGGGCCTTGTCGTCCCAGTGCTCGCCGCGCAGGACGGCCAGGTCGCGGCGCCTGGCCAGGTCGTGCTCCTTGTCGGCGACGACCTCGGCGCGGGCTCGCGTGAACTGCGACTCGAGGATCTGGTTGACCACCTTGTCGCTGGTGATGAACGAGCGGCGCTCGAGCTCGAGACGGGCCGCGTCGGCCCGCGCCCAGTCCTGGTCCTGGAGGCCGAGGGCCAGGTCGCGGGCCGGTCCCTTGAGGTTCTTGTCGAAGCTGGCGCGCAGGCCCGGCCCGGGGTGGGTGGCGTCCTCGCGGAAGTGCTGCTTGTGCGCCTCGTCGATCTCCTGGTTGCGGGCGAGCACCGCCGCGTTGATGGTCGCGCTGTCCAGGGACTTCCCCGCGGCGTCGGCCTCGACCTCGGCCCGGTTGGTGGCGTAGATGCCCGAGATGGCGTCGGTGTCGACGCCGCCGTACCACTTGCCGTGCTGGGCGTACTCCAGCCCGATCGCGTCGGCCTCGCGGACGTTCCCGGCCCGCAGGGCCTGGGCGCGCTCGAGCTCCTGGCCGGACATGTCGCTCTTCAGGTCGTTCTCGAGGGTGGTGTGGTATCGGCTGAGGTAGACCGCCTCGAGCTGCGAGCGCTGCTCGGTCGTCTTGTTGCGCAGAGCCGTGTAGATGGCCTCCTCGTCGGTGCCTACCTGGTCGATGGCCGCCCGGATCGCAGCCGCGTCGGCCGCCACCTGGTCGCCGGCCATCAGGTCACGCGCGCGGTCGAGCTCGGCGTCGGACAGCTCGTCGTCGAGCTCCTCGTCGATGGTCGAGTGGTGCCAGTAGCGGTACCAGAGGTCCAGCGCGTGGGCCTGGATCTTGGTCAGCCCGGCCAGCGACGAGTAGACCTTGGCCTCGTCGGTCCCCCACTGGTCCACCGCGGCGAAGAAGTCCTCACCGCGCTTCTTGATGGTGTCGCCGTTGCCGAGCGAGTCCGCCACGAACGCGACGACGTCGACGTTCTCGACGTTGGTCGGAGGCAGCGCGTACAGCAGCCGGTCCATCTCCTCGACCAGGCGCGGCTGCTTGGCCTCGCTGATCCGCACCCGCATCCCCGCGGCCACGGCCTCGAGCGGGTTACGTGGCGCGGGCTTCGCGAAGTACTGGTCCACGATGGCCTGTTGGGCCGTCGACAGACCCCCGAGCTGACCGACGGCCTTCATCTCCGCCTCGGACCGAGCTCCGGACGCGAGCCCGCCCACGAAGGTGAGGTCGCCTTGCAGGTCGACGGCCAGGTTGGCCATCCGGGCTTCCTCCCAGGCCAGCGTCTTGTCGTCGGCCGCCTTGCTCCACGTGGTGATCCAGTCCCAGAACCGGTCCCACGCCGAGCTGCGCTCCCCGATCTGCTGGTCGGCCCACCGGGTGAGCAGCAAGATGGCGTAGGTCCTCGCGGTCGAGATGCCGTTGCGGTTGGCCGCGATCGCGTCCTTGGCCTCCTTGCGCAGCTCGTCGAACCGGGTGTTGACGGCCTGGATGCGGTCCAGGGCCCACTGCTCGGCAGGCGTCGGCGGGGCCGTAGACGGCTGCGCCATCACGGACTGCGGCCCGGGAGGTACGGCGGCGAGCATCGGCGGCGTCGGCTCGTCGGCCGGTTTGGTGTCCTTGCGGATCCGGTCGGCGACCTGCCGGGCGACGTACTGGTAGGCGCCGGCGTACGCCGCCTGCATCTCCTGCAGCGCGCGGACCCGGTCGTCGCCCTCCTTCTCGTAGCGGATGTCCTCGGGGGCCAGCCGTCGGTTCGTACGGCCGATCAGCCGGTCCCGCTGGGCGCGGATGAGCTCGGGGCTGGCGCCGCCGCTGGCCTCGAGCAGCTTCGCGTCGACGGCCTCGTCGGCGCCGGCCTTGGCGCCGGCGATCGCGTCGGCCGAGGCCTGGGTCTCGTGCTTGGCGTCCTTGCGGGCCTGGCCGCTCGCCTTGTCGACCGCGGCTACCTGCGCGGCGAGGTTCCCCTGGATCTTGCCGTCCTTGTCGAGGGTCGCGGTGTGCAGGGCGTCCAGGTCGATGCGGTACCGCGCGGCGATCGCGTCGATGCCGACGGTGACCCCGTCGAGCAGACCGGGGAGGAGCTCGGCCCGTCCCAGCGACGGCATCCGGATGTCGACGACGCCGCGCGAGTACATGCTGCGGCGCGCCGTCGTCAGGATGGTGTCCGCGTCGGCCGGGATGCTCGCGCGCAACCGGACCAGCACGCCGGCGACGTCGGCCCGGGTCACCGGCGGGCCGGATGGCTGCGGGGCGGCCTTGGCCGCGGCGCTGCCGGGCTCGGGTACGCCGCCGAGGGTGAAGGCGCCGTCGACCGGCACCGGCACGATCTTCTCGCCGGCGGCCTTGACCTTCTTGAGCTTGGACCGTCCCTCGCGCGCGGGTGGCGGGGGCGCGGGCACCGCGGTCAGCACCGTGGTCGAGCCCTCGGGCAGGCGCAGCCCCACCTGCGGCTTGAACGTCACCGCCTTGTGGAGCATGGGGTGGTACTCGTAGTCGACGAGCTTGGGCAGCACCTGCTGCGGCAGCTTCTTGCCCAGCGCGTTCTTCACCGCCTCCTCGGCTTCCTTCATGGGCAGCGGTGGCAGGGGCGGCAGGTCGTCGGGGAGCACGGGCGGCTTGGGCATGGCGGCCTTGACCCCGCGGACCACGCCGGCGCGACGGGTCTCCTCGCGCCGTCGTACGCCGTCGGTCGATGACCGGATCGGTGTCGTCACGACCTCCGGGTCGGCCGGCGGCGGGGCGACGATGCGGGCGGCGACCGCCCGACGTACCTTCCCGCTCCAGGCGGCCAGGCCGCCGACGGGTCCCGCGTCGGGTTCCGGCTCGGCGGGCGCCTCGGCAACCGGCTCGCCTCCAGGGGTCGGCACCGCCGGAGGCACCGCGGGCTGCGCTGCGATCGGGGCCTGCGCGTCGGTCGCCGACGCGGCCGCCGGGGTGGCGGGCGACGCGACGGGTCCGCCGGCCACGGGCTCGGTCGCCGGCTCGGAGGCCGGCTCCGTGGGGGTCGGGCCGACCGGGGGCTCGGTCAGCGGGCCGGCGAGGGGGCCGGCGAGGGGGCCGGCCAGGTCGAACGGAGCGGCGAGCGGGAGCGGCAGGACCGGGGGGCTCAGGCGCGCCCACCCCCACAGCAGGTCGTCGGCGGGCCAGCGGAAGCCGGCCAGACCGGAGACCGGTACGGCGGCTGGCGGGAGGGCGGACGTCGTGCTCGCCGGCTCGGGAGAGGGCTCCGGAGCGACGTCGGTGCGTGGCGCCACCGCCGGACCGGTCACGGTGCTCCCTCGGGGACGAGCAGCCCGGGGGGCACCAGGCGCGCCTCCCGCTGGTACTGGCGGGACACGGCGTGCGCGAGGTCGCTCATCGTGAGGTGGTCGCGCCCGTCGTGGTGCACAGCCAGGGCGGCCGACCGCACGACCGAGGCGATGCCGGCCCCGGTGAGCTCCAGTTCCGCCAGCACGGACACGTCCACCGAGTCGTCGAGGCGTACCGGCGGTCCGAGCACCAGGTCCCACATGCGGCGCCGCTCGGCCGGCCGTGGCAGCGGGAAGTGCACGACGTGCTGGAACCGGCGGGTGAACGCGTCGTCGAGCTGGTCGCGCAGGTTGGTCGCCAGGACGGTGAGGCCGTCGTAGCGGTCCAGACGCTGCAGGAGGTACCCGACCTCGAGGTTCGCGTAGCGGTCGGCCCCCCGGCCGACCTCTCCGCGCTTGCCGAACATCGCGTCGGCCTCGTCGAAGAAGAGCACGCACGGCGACCGCGAGGCCTCGGTGAACACGGCGTCGAGGTTCTTCTCGGTCTCCCCGAGCCACTTGGAGACCAGCAGCGAGAGGTCGACGACCATCAGGTCCAGCCCGATCTCGCCGGCGATCACCTCGGCCGCGAGGGTCTTCCCCGTACCCGGGTCTCCGGCGAACAGCGCCGTCACCCCCGCACTGCCGAACCGGTCCAGCCGCCACGCCTCGGCCACCCGCGGCCAGGCCCGGAAGTCGTCGGCCACCTGGAGCACCCGGCGTTCGTCCGCAGGCGGGAGGACGAGCAGGTCTCGGCCGCGGCGGGGGGTGCGGACCGTGGCCAGGCGGGCCGAGCGGGGGCGCGACACGCGGGCGGCCAGCTGGTCGAGGGTCGGCCTGCCGCCGTTCACGGCCCAGGCGCCGGCGGCGCGGTCGAGAGCCGCGACCGCCGCCACGTCGTCGGGCGGCAGCGCGAAGCGGCCGGCGAGGTCATCGACCGCCGCGCGGCCGAGGTCCGGGAACGCGGCGGACCAGGCCCGCCAGGCGTCGGCCCGACCGGCGTGACCGACGTCCAGCTCGGCGACCCGGCGGTTGGCCCACAGGAGCGGGCTGCGCAAGGCCTCGGTGCCGACGAGCACGACGGACGCCGATGCTCGGGCGAGGACGGCGGCCAGGGCCTCGTCGTCGGACTCCGTGCGGTCGTCGGCCACGTCCACCAGGCAGACGCAGCGCCGCACGCTGGCGCGCTGGAGGCCGGCCGCCGCGTCGGCGCCGCCGACCCGCACCAGGTCACGGCTGCCGGCGAGGGCCCGCGCGACCGCGTCCGCGACCGTGCGCGAGGCGCCCCACACGCCGACGACGTCCACCACCCCCGCGGCGAAGGCGCGCGCCAGGGCGTCGAGGTCGGCGGGGTCGACGCCGGGTACGGCGTCACCGCGCGGCGCCACGTCGGACCCGGCCTCCGGGAGGCCGAGCAGACCCAGGTCGACGGAGCTCCCGCGCAGCAGCTCCACCAGTCCGTCGGCCGGTCGCAGCACCGGCCCCGCGAGCCTGTCCACGACGGGGCAGAGCAGGCCGATCGACACCGTCCGGCCGAACGGCCCGGCCGCCTCGGCGACGCGGCGGGTGTGGTCGGCACCGGTGGCGAGCAGCCGGGTGGCCAGCAGCGGACCGGGCGCCGTGGCCTCGAAGGAGTCCTGGAGCACGGCGTACAGCGCGCCGAAGGCCGCGTCGAGGTGCGGCGCGGACGCCATCACGACGAGGTCGAGGTCGACGTCGTCGAGTCCGGCCGCTCGGAGCCGGGCGAGCGGCAGCCGGACGCCGGCCTCGTCCGCCCGGTGGTGCACGCGGGCCAGCGCGTCCCGCTCGTCGTCGTCGAGTCGGAGGCCAGGACCCCACGCGGGCTCCGCGGCGACGTACGCCGCCGTGGCGGCCACCAGGTCCGCGGTGTACCCGCCGGCGTCACGCGCGTGACCGTCCGGACGGCGGGCGACGGCACGCGCGAGGGCCCGGTGCAGCGGCCCCAGGCGGAGCCGGAGCTCCGCCGACGCCAGGTCGGCCAGGTCGCCGTCGGTCACCACGAGACCAGCTCCCACACGCCGTGGCCGGGGACCGACCACGTGTCCAGCAGCCCCGCGCGGCCGAGGTCGAGCCAGCGCCGGCCCCGGGGTACGCCGACCTCGAGCCGTGCGCCGGGGACCACGCGGACCTCGAGGTCGTCGAGGCGCTCCAGGGCGGTCAGGCAGTCCGCGTGCGGGCCCCACAGCTCGACGGCCAGGCTGCCCAAGGCCGTGCCGAGCACCGCCGCGAGCTGGCGCTCCAGGTCGGGAGCGGCCAGGCCGGGCAGGCCCCGCCGCGGTCCGAGCGCCTCGGCGACGGGGGCCAGCAGCGCGTCGGTCCGTGCCGGCGGGTCTCCCAGCTGGTGCAGCACCGCGCCGACCCCGTCGGCCGGGACCCAGGCCAGCGGGAGCAGCCCGGCGGCCTCGCCGCAGACGCGCTCCTCGCCCAGCTCGGTCACCACGACCTCGTCGCCACGTTCCCGGCCCGCGCGGTAGAGCTCGACCAGGGCCGTGCGCCAGACCGGCTCGACGAGCTCACGGGCAGCCGTCAGGGCGACGAGGGCCTCGTCCGCGCGGTCGCCGTCGACGCCGGCCGCCAGCAGGACCGCCTCCCGTTCGGAGGGTCGCCGCCGCCAGCCGCGGTCGGGAGCGGGGAGGGCCTTGCCGGCCACCGCCGCGGCCAGGGCGGGCGCCGGCACCCCGGCGGCGACGAGGGCGGCGGCCGCGGGCTCGAGGTAGCCGATCCGGGCGAGCTGGACCAGCACCAGGAAGGGCAGCCCGGGCACGATCGCCGGAGCGGTGACCGCCGCGGAGGGCGGTGACGAGGCTGCGACGCGGGGAGCAGCCACGACCGGTGAGGCGACCACGTCGACGGTCTCGGGACCGGCGGCGTGGGCGGTTCCGACCGTACGTCGCAGCACCAGGTCGAGCGTCTCGGCGGCGGGCCACCGGTCCCCGGCCGCGACGACCACGGCACCGAGGAGCACGACCAGGTCGGCCGCGGCCCGCGCGCGGTCCTCTGACGGAGGCCGGCCGTCCGGCTCCGCACCCAGCACGGCCTCGGCGATGGCGGTCACGGCCGCGGCCTCGAGCACCGGTTCGTCCGACCCGTGCGTGGCAACCAGCGACCGGACCGTGGCCTCCCAGGCGGCCAGCACGACCGGGGACCAGGAGGCGGCCAGCGCCGCGAGCCGGCCCGAGCGCGACCAGGCGGCCAGCGCCCTGGCCAGCAGCTCGCGCGCCGTCTCGTCGGCGGCCGCGTCGACGGCGTCCGGGACCGGACCGTCATGCGGTGTGTGTTCGAGCGGCCGCTCCGCCGCGGACCGGAGCTCCCTCGTCGCGGCCGCCGTCGCGCTGCGGAGTGCGTCGAGCAGCGCGGCCCGGCTCGCGGGCGTCGGTCGCCCGTCGGCGGTGAGCTCGAGGACGACGGGCCCGGTCAGGTGGCAGTCCACCCCCGGTGGCAGTCCAGCGTCCTCCACCAGGCCGCGCAGTGCGGCCTCGATCGCAGGCAGCACCAGGTCGGCGTACCGCCCCGGGTCGCCCCAGCTCCATCCGCCGCGGCGGCGTACCCGCACGGTGCACCGGCGGACCCGCAGGTCCACGTCGCCGTCGGCCGCCGGCGCCACCGCTCAGGTCCCGTAGGTGAGGGGACTGCCCTTGCAGGCGGCGATGCGGTGGGTCGCGCCCGGCGGCTTGGCCGCCGTCGGCTTGCCGGTGCTGTCGAGCGTCTCGCGCACCACCTCGAGCTGGTCGCCCGCCTGCCACAGCGACAGGCACTCTGCGCCCTGGTCGCCGAGCCTGGACACGCTGGACAGCAGCGCCATCGGCCCGATGGCCGTCACCGGCGGGACGCCTTGGTCCACCCGGAACGCGGTGGGCCGGGTCAGCACGTCGTCGTCGCGCGCCACGGCGACGGCGGTGAGCAGCTGGGGGGTGACCGCGATGGTGGCGCCGGTGGGCAACCGGACGACCAGCACCTCTCCGCCGGTGAGGTCGTCGACGGTCGGCGTGAGCGCCCCGGCCGCCACGGCCGCGAGCACGTTGCCGGTCGACAGGTGCAGCACCGTCATCTGCGGACCGCTCACGGCGTACCTCCCTCCGGGACGGTCACGACGAGGAGGAAGTCGCAGGCGCCGGACTCCACGACCGTCGTCCCGGTGGTCGGGCCCAGCCAGTGGCCCCAGCAGGTGACCCGGCGGTCGGCGTCGGCCTCGCAGACCGCTGGGATGAACAGCGACGTGTTCGTCGGCGCGGCCGCGGGATCGGGCAGCCGTGGGGTGAGCAGCAGCGCGACCTCCAGCCCGCCGGAGTCGACCGTGGCCTGGTCGACCCCGGCGGGGAGCGGGAGGACGGTGCCGTCGTACGCCGTCCCGGCGACGAGGCGCACCGAGCCCGCGGTCTGGACGCCGCTGAGGGTGCCCTTGGCGGTCACGTTGCCGGCCGAGTCCACGGTGAGCAGGGCGGCCACCCCGCCGGTTCCGTCGTGCTTGCCGAAGGTGAGCGACGGCTCGGGCTCGGCGGTCAGGACCACCGCCGGCACGCCGGCCGCCGGGCTCGGGCCGGCCCGCAGCTCGACGCGGGTGTCGGGAGCCGCCACGAGGGCGGCCCGGGCACCCGCCCGTGTCACCGAGATCCCGCCGGCGGACGTCCCGACGTCGTGGAAGCGTCCGATCGAGGTGTCGAACCGGACGAACCCCACGAGCACCCGCCACGCCCCGTCGCCCGGTCCGGCGTCGGGCGCCGGCACGGTCTGGTCCGCGTCGTTGTCACCCGGCCGACCGAACTCGACCTCGACGACCTCCTCGACCCCGCCGGCACCGACGACGCCACAGGCCGCGCTGCCCGTGGTCCCCGACACCGGGTCGTCGAAGCCGCGCACGAACACCGGGTGCCACTCCGACACGGTCTCGCCTGGCGGTACGCGCGGGTTGGGGTTGTCCCCGAGGAACCGGTCCGGCGAGAGCTGCAGGTCGCCGGCCAGCACCAGCTCGCGGCCGGTGCCGTCGACGGCGTACCCGGCGGTGAGGGTGACGTCGACGTACGCCGGCCCGCTGGTGCTCGCGCCCGGCTGCGAGGTCAGCGCCAGGCCGCGGCACACCCCGGGGGTGTGCAGGTGCCGGGCGTGCCGGGCGTCGCGGTCGCGCGCGCTGGCCTCGAGCGCGGTGAGGTCGCCCGCCGCGAGGATCGCGCCGTCCACGAACACCGGACGGGTGGTGGTCACGACGAGCCCCCGCCGGACAGGTCGTCGATCTGCCTGCGCAACGACGCCACCTGGGCCTCCAGGGCGGTGACGCGGGCCACGGCCGACGCCTTGGTGTCGCCGGCCGAGCCCCAGTCGTCGGGGACCGGCGGCCGTTCTGGCACGAACACGTCCCCGAGCGCCTCCATCAGGTCCCGCAGTACCGGGATGTCCTCGGCCGGCCGGATCAGCCGTCCGCTCGTGACGGCCTCGAGCCGGAGCACGTCGGACTCGCGTTCGCGCAGCACCGCCGCCGACCGCGGCCGGAACTCCGTCGGGTCCTCGCAGCACCGCTTCGCGAGCAGCTCACGGAGCAGCTCGACGACGGGGAACCAGTACGAGATGTTGCGCGGGGTGACCACCCAGTGCCGCTCCAGCGCGCACACGTCGACGACCTCGCAGTCCTCCACGCGCACCCGCGCGAGCGGAACCCGGACGTCGGTGCACGAGGGGCACGGCGGGTTCGCGGCGGCGCAGACGCACCGCACCAGGACCGCGACCCACGACCGGCCGAGCACGCTGACCTGCCGGTAGGAGTCGGCGTCGAGCTTGTCGAGCTTGAGGCCGGCCACCCGTCGGTAGTCCGCGCAGCCCGAACGCCCGGTCTGGTCCATCCGGTGCAGCACCTCCGACCGCATCCGGGCCGCGTCGCGGCGGAAGACGTCCTCGGCCCCGCCCGCCTCGAACCCGAGGGCCAGCAGCTGCCGGTCCCGGTCGCCCAGCGTGCCCAGGTCGCGTTGCTCGTCGGCGGCCGTGAGCACCCGGGTGACGCGGACCCGGTCGGCCTCGTCCAGAGCGTTCATCGCGTCCGAGGCCATCACCCGACGGGCCAGCTCCCGGCTGCGCGTGCTGATCAGCCGGCGGCGGGCCGCGGTCAGGCCGATGGACTCGGCCCGGCCCTCCTGCGCGGCGGCGTCCGTGGCGAGGGCGGCGACGGCCCTGCCGAGCAGGTCCACGGCGTCCGGCAGCGGGGCGTCGGTCGCGAGCGCGTCGAACTCCGCCTTGACCGGCGCCTCGGGGACCGGGACCGCCTCGACGGGCTGGGCCTCCTCGCCCGCGTCGCGGTGGGCGGCGGCGATGCCGACCAGCCGGGTCATCACCTTCGAGCCTTCCTTGACCCGGTCGTCCTCGACGTGCAGGCACTCGCGCAGCGCGTCGAAGAGGTTCCGCTCCGCCGGCGCGGCGTCGCAGCTCAGCTCGAAGCGATAGCCCTCGCGCACCCGGGAGAACTCGCAGTCGCCGACCACGCACTCGTCCTGGGCGTACGGCGCCACGGGCTCGGTCGGCTGCTCGGCGTACACGACGTTCAGCACGTACTCCTGCCGTGGCAGGTCCTCGCACGGCTCGCCGCAGTCCACGCCGGTGCGCTGGCGCAGGTCGCGGACCAGGGCGGGTACGTCGACGTGCTCGGCGCAGTCGACGACGATGTCGTTGCCGCAGCAGTCCAGCGCGTAGCCGGGCGTCACCACGACCGAGCCCGGCTGGCACGGGTCGCAGGTCACGTCCAGGCCGCACACCACGCCGGCGCCGAGCACCGAGCGGTTGGTGAGCCGGCGCTTGGCCACCATGTAGTCCACGCCGGCCCGCAGGTCGTCCTCGGTCAGCAGCATGCCGCCGAAGAACTGCGGCCGCAGCGCGCCGGTCGCCCGCACGGGCGTGCCCGCACCGGTGCCGCACCCGCCCCCGCACCCGCCGCCGCACCCGCCGCCGCAGCTCCCGCCACAGCTCCCGCCGCACCCGCCGCCGCTGCTGCTGCCCGAGGTACGGGTTCCCCCGCCCCCGCAGCCGCATCCGGTGCGCCCGCTCGTGAGGGTCATCGCCGCTCACCCCGTTCCTCCACGTAGATCCAGGACACGAACTCGCCGCCTTCCACCCCGTTGCCGGAGGGCCGTGGCGGGCAGACCGGCTCGACGGCACCGCCGACCGGGAGGTACGTCGGGTCCCCCGCGAGCGGCACGCCGCCGCCGACGTGGTCGGCGTCGACGGCCCGGCAGCACCCGTCGAGGATGAAGTCGCCGCGGACCGTGACGAGCAACCGGTCGCCGTACTGCAGCGTCTCGCCGGTGGTCCGGGCGTAGGTGAAGGAGTCCGTCGTGCCGGTGGGTGGCAGGTCGGTGAAGTCGCCCTCGATGTTGTACGACGCGGCCGACCGCCCGGCTCCGGACTCGATCCCGGTCAGCTCCACGACGCCCGGCGAGAGCGTGGCGACCTGGACGCCGGCGGAGAACCACACCCGCAAGCCCTCGTCGAGCAGCGCGTTGGCGTCGTCGCGGCTGTAGGTGCCGCCGTGCACCCAGTTGATCCCGACGATCTCGGTGAGCTCGCGCAGGGCCAGGGTGCGACGGCCCGAGGCGTCCACCTGCTCCTGGCGCAGCGGCTCCCCGGGCCGGAAGTCGTGGATCACCGCCAGCTCCAGGCACACGTCCCCGCACGCGCCGCAGCACGGCTCGCAGGCAGGCCCGCGGTCGGGCCGCTCGAGGGTCGCGCAGATCCGGTAGGAGTCGAGGACGCGGCCGTGCTCGCAGTCCGGCGTCGGCTCGCACCCGGACGCCAGCAGCGGCCGCATCGGGTCGATCGGCGTCTCGGCATAGCAGAGCGTCAGGTAGACGTCGGCGGGGTGCGTGGTCAGCGCCTCCAGCTCGTGCTGGTCGAGCAGCGGTCGACGTAGACCGGACGCGGGTGCCGCACGACGATCTCGTTGCCCTGGCAGTCGAGGGCGACGCCGGGCATCACGATGACCTCGGCCTGGGTCGGGTCGGGCTCGCACTCGGCACCCTCGCGGCGCGGCGCGACCTCCACGTCCAGTCCGCAGACCACCCCCCAGCCGTGCAGCAGCCGGTTGTGCAGGCGGGCCTTCTCCCGGTGGTAGCCCTGCTCGCGGCGCAGGTCCAGGGCGGAGAGCGGCTGGCCGTGGAAGTACCGCAGCCGGGCGAGCTCGGGGATGCCCCCGCAGCCGTCGCCGCACCCGCAGCCGTCGTGTCCGTGCGTGGGCGGTGTGGGCCGGGTCCGGTCGGACGCCGGCGCTGGTGTCTGGGTCATGGTGTCCCCTTCTCGGTGACCTGGGTCGTGCTGCGGTGGTTCGGGTCGGAGCGGCCGACGACGAGTCGCCCGGCCAGGGTGGGCAGGCCAGCGGTCCGGCCGGGCGCGACGGCGGTGCCGCGGCCGAGGCCGAGCCGGCCGACCACCGCGGGTGCCGGCGCCACGGGCACCGCGTCCACGCCGACCCGGACAAGGCCGGCGACGAGGCCTCCGGACCTGCGGGAGACGCGGGTGGCCAGGTGGGCGGGCGTCTGGCTGCGGACGACGCGGGCCACGAGGGCGGCCACGGCCGGGGTGACCGCGCGGCCGTCCTCGGTGGTCCCGGGCAGGTGCACCACGAGCCGGTGGGCGCCGAAGGAGACGGCGTCGAGGTCGGGGTTGCCGGTCGCGTGGAGGCGGGAGGCGCCGAGCCGTGAGGTGCCCAGCCGGACCCGCACCCGGGAGCGGCCGAAGAGCCGGACCCCGCCGAGCCGCGCGGAGCCGACGGCTCCCCAGGGACGATCGGTGCCGGGCTCCTCCAGCGAGGCCGTGACGCCGACGCCCACGCGGAGCGTCTCCAGCAGGCCGGCGGGGGTGCCGCGCCGCCGGTACAGCTCCGGGGCGGCCGCCAGCAGCGCCCGCCGCTGGGCCACGGTCATGTCGCTCTCGAACCCGAGGCCCACCAGCCCGGCCAGCCAGCCGAGCGCGTCGTCGGGCAGGGCGGCGGCGTCGAGCAGCGCCGGGCGACGGTCGACGACGTCGTCGACCTGCTCCAGCCAGGCGTCGAAGAGGCCGACGAACCGCTCGGTGAAGTCCCGGGCGCGCGGGTCCTCGGAGTACACGGCCGGCAGGCTGTCCACGCCCCCGTGTCGCGGCAGGTCGAGCCGGATCCGGGTGACGACCGGGGCGACCCGGCCGTCGCCGTGCATCCGCACCCGCACGTAGGCGTGCCGGCCGGGCGGGGTGCGGAGCAGCGCGTCGGTGACGCCCGGGCCGGCGTCGTACCAGTCGTCCGGGTGCGGCTCGTGGTCCTCCGGCGGGGCGTCGCTGGTGGCCACCTCGACCCGCAGGCCGGTGCCGGAGGGTACGACGGCATCGACCCGCACCCGGTGCCACCGGCAGCCCGGTAGCCCGGAGTCGAGGGGCTCGCTGCGGTATGTCCCGTCGGTCTCGAGGGTCGCCGGCACCATGGAGCTCAGCGCGTCGACGGGGTGGCCGTCGCGGTCGAAGCACCCGCGCCCGGGCAGGCACCAGCCGTCGTCGGCCGCGACCAGGCCGGCGGGGGCCGGCCGCGGGTACGCCAGCCGGGCCGGCAGGCAGGTCTCCTCGGTGCCACAGACCAGGCCGCTGCGGTCGAGGTGGGTGAGCCGACCCGTCCGGCCGACGACCACGACGCCGGCCGCGGCGACCGCGACCGTCGCCGCTCCCGGGACCCGGGCCTCGCCGATCAGGTGGCCGGTGCGGGTGTCCCTGATCTCCACGACCCCACGTCCGCGGGCCAGGAGCACGACGACCACGCCGTACCCCGCCGCGACGGCGCGCACCGGTCGGGTGGTGCCCCAGGGGCGGAACTCGTCGTCGCACGGACCCAGCCGCCGGAGCCCGCCCGGACCACCGAGCCACCAGGTGCAGTCGTCGCAGGACCAGGCCAGCTCGTCGGGCAACCGGTCCGGATCGGGCCCTTCGGAGCCCGGGACGGCGGCCAGGGTCAGCGCCCCACCGACGAGGCGGGTGCCGTCGAGGCCGTCGCCGGGCCGGGCGTCCCAGCCGGTGGTGGCGTCGAGCAGCCGGAAGGTGGGAGCGATCTGGTTCATCAGGCCTCCCCCGTCACGGTCTCGAGCACGTGCCCGCCGGGCAGGACCAGCTCGTCGGCGGCCAGGGGGACGTCGGTGCACACCGGCAGCCGGCGGTGGCCGACCCGGAACGACAGCCGGGACACCGCCAGCAGGCCGGGGACCGCGGAGAGGAGCATCCGGACGGCGACGTCCCAGCGGACCGTGCCCCCGAACGGCCAGCCGGTCCCCTCGGCGCCGCCGGTCAGCGGGCTCAGCCACGCGTCCAGGGCGTCGCGGGCGGTGCTCTCCAGGACGGAGAGGTCGGCGTCGGGCCGACCGACGAGGAGCGCCGTCACGGCCAGGTCGCGGTAGGTCGGGGCCACCGCGACGACGGTCGCGCCGAGGACGCCGGTGTGCCGGGCCAGTCCGTCGGCGACGGCCGCGAGCAGCTCCGCGTCCGGGGTGGGTCCTGCGGTGAGACGTCCCGGGTCCGGCACCCGCGGGACGACGACGACGGTGAGGGTGCCCGGTACGACGGCACCGCCGGCGCGCACGTCCGTGGCGGGGAGGCAGTGGGCCCGGGCCACGGCGACCCCCGAGGTGGCGAGGGCGGACGTGGCGTAGTCGCTGGCCGCGACCGCACGGAGCCGCGAGCGGACAGCGGCCGGCCCGCGGACGAGCAGCTGGCCGGCGGTCTCGGCGTCCGAGCCGGTGGTCAGGGCGAGCACGGTCGCCCCCGTCAGGCCGGGCACGCTGCGCTCCGAGGACAGCGTGTCGCCCGGGTGCGGCAGCCCTGCCGTGCCGCCGCCGACGGCGTACGACCGCGCCACCACGTTGCGGTAGCCGGCGGGCACCGCCCGACCGTGCCGGCCGTCGCCGAACGTGAGCAGGCCGAGGGCCGGGTCGAGGGTGAAGACCCGGTCGTCCGCGTCGGCGGTGGTCAGGGTGGGCACCTCGCGCCACGGCGCCGCGGTCCCGACGGCCGCGAACGGGTCGGCGGCCGTCTCCGCCACGTCGAGGGTGACGCTGTCCGGGATGACCGGGACCTGGGAGAGGCGGTAGGTGGAACGCCCCGTCGGTCGCCGTTCGACCGGGTCGGCGACCTCGCCGCGCACCGTGCGCCGAGCCAGCACGGTCACGCCGTTCAGGGTGACCGTGCGGAGCCCCACCGACGTGGGGAAGCCGCCCGAGACCAGGCGCGCACGCAGCCACACGAGCGGCGGGTCGGCGTCCCGCCCGGGCAGCGTGGTCGACAGCCACGGCGCGCGGGTGTCGGCGCGCACGAGCAGCACGCCGTCGCGGGTCAGGCCGCGGGTGTCGTCGCGCTCCACGACCAGCTCCTCGGGGCCGGTCGGCGTGAGCGCCTCCCAGCGGAGCACCGCCGGCGTCGCGCCGGCGGACGTCGAGGCGGCGGTGGCCCGCCCCGGGGCCGGGGTCAGCAGCACGGCCAGGCCGAGCAGCCCGGCGGGTGCCACGGGGGTGGCGATCCCCCACCACAGCTCGGCCGGCGGGGTGCCGCGCCGGCCGAAGGGCGCCAGCCCGCGCAGGTCGGCGGCGTCGTCGAGCACGGTCCAGCCGCCGCTGAGCACGGCCACCGAGGCGACCTTGCCCGGCAGGGCGTGCAGGTCGTGGCCGGTCTCCAGGGCCGGCCCGTCCGTACCTGCCGGGGTCAGGAACACCGAACCTGCGGGCACTCCCACCGGCGCCGTGGCCCGGTCGGCCACCGTCAGCCCCGCCAGCCCGGCGGCGGGCGTGCCGGTGCGGGCTCGTACGCCGGCCAGGTCGATCCCGGTGAGGGCGAGCCGGCGCGGCAGCCGGTTCATCCGCACGGAGACCGCGGCCGCCATCGTGGCGTGGGCGCGGACCAGGGCGACGCCCGCGTCCTGCGGGCTCCGGTCGGTCCACTCGGGTGTGTACGCCGTCGCGCGCGAGGCCACGTCGCCCCGGACGTCCTCGCGCGCCTCGGGGAGGAGGCGCGGCTCGACGCCGCCCGGCACCGGGGCCGGCACCATCGTCAGGTCGGCCGCGGCCACGTCGCGTCCCCAGGTCACTGCAGCCCACTCCCCCCGGTCACGGCCGTCGTCCAGGCCACCTCGACCCGGTCCAGGCGCACCAGGTCGCGGGGCCCGGTCGGCAGCTCGGAGCAGTCGGTGGCGGAGCCGTCGTCCAGGGCCACCGCCAGCCGGGCGATGGTCGCCTCGACCCCCGCGGCGCGGGAGGCGACGCCGAGCAGCTCGGAGGGCCGGACCGTGCCGCCGAAGGGCCAGCCGTCGCCGTCGGCCCCGCCGACGAGCGGGTCGAGGTGTCGGCGCAGCGCGGTGTCGATCCGCGCGCCGCACCTCCTCGTCGCGACCGGAGCGCGAGACGGTCAGCCAGACGCGGACGCCCCGGTAGCCCGGCGCGCCGACGAACACCTCCTGGCCGAGCAGCCGGGCGGTGGCCAGCCGTTCCCGGACGGCGGCCAGCAGGCCGCGGTCAGGGTGCGGCGCGGGCGTCCAGGCGTCCGACCAGCCGCCGACGGTGCCGGTGCGGTCGACGCCGGGGACGACAGTCACCGTGAGGGCGGTGGGAACGTCGGCACAGGGGTGGTCGGGGTGGTGGCCCGGGCTGACCTGGGCGCGGGCGACGGCCACGCCGGGCGTGGCCAGCGCGAGCTCACGCACGTCGTCCTCGGTGACCGTCCGGTCCGGCCGGGCCAGCGCGTCGGCCGCCCGCTGGCGGGCGGCGGTCACCGGCTCGGGGTCCGCCCCTCCCGTGGCGGGTACCGGGTTGCCGCCGGACACCGAGCCGTCCTCCTGGCCCCACGTACCGCGGTCGCCGAGGTTCCCTGCGACGCCACCCCCGACGGCGTACCGCACGACGCAGCGGCCCCCCTCGGCCGGCCGCGGCACCCGGCCCGCGAGCCCGTCGCCGAAGCGCAGCTCGCCGCGCACCCGGTCGACCACGAACACCCGGTCGGCGGGGCCGACGGCCACCCGGCTCGACACCGATGTCCACCGGTGCTCGACGCCGTCGCGCTCGTCGAGCAGCAGCTCGGCCTCACCCGTACCGTCCATCAGCAGGCCGGCGGTCCCCGGCACGGCCAGCACCTGGCCGGGCAGTGGGAGCAGGGCCGCGAGGCGCCCGCTGAGGTCGGCCTCGGCCGGCACCTGGTGCCGCGCGACCACGGCGTTCGCGTGCACGCCGTCGACGAGGACCGGCTCGGACCAGGCGCCGGCGGCGGCCTCGGCGCGGAGCCGGCAGCCCTGGCCACCGACGCGGTTCCAGACCTCCGGCCACGACACCTGGAGCAGGCCGGAGCGCCGGAAGGCTCCCGTGCCGTCGATGACGTCGACGTCCTCCTCGGTGCCGTCCGGGCCGACGGCGGTCCACCGCAGGTCGGCGGGCGTCGGGGCGTCGGCGGCCTCGGCGTCCCACGCGGGCGGCACCAGGGTGCGGACGCGGACCAGGAGGCTGAGCACCCGGTCGGTCAGCCGCGGACCGTCGCGGTCGAGCAGCAGCTCGAGCCGGTCCCCGGCCTCGAACAGCCGGCCCGTCACCGAGACCGCGTGGACCGGCAGGACGTCGACCTCGGCGGCGAGGGCGAACCTGCGGCCCCCGGCGTCGTCGGTCAGCGCCATCACCGTGCCGGCGCCCAGCCGGGTCGGCTCGGGGTCGGAGAGCGACAGGACGGTGGCCGCCGCGCGCGCGGGGCGGGGCCCGGGACGCCCGAGCAGGTCGAGGCCGGCGCGGACGATGTCGTCGGTGTCCTGCTCCGCGGCGTACAGCCGTTGCTCGAGCTGCCACGCGAAGAGCTCGAGCGAGCGTGACGCCGGGGTCGACCGGGCCGTGCAGCGTCCACTCGCCGGACGACGCGCCCGGGATGTCGTCGAGGGCCGACCCTGAGCAGGTCGGCGAAGGTGAGGTCGTCGACGACGAGCTCGGGCGGGAGGGCACTCACGGCAGTCCTCCCGGTCGGCTCAGGTAGAACGGGAAGACGATGGAGGTGCGGGTGTTCGTACGCCGCACGGTGTAGGTCACCTCGATCGCGCAGACCTCGGGGCGCTGCGGGTCCTCGGTGACGGTGACGTCCTCCAGGCGGGCCCGGGGCTCGTGGTCGCGGACGGCGTCGCGCACGCTCGTCTCGAGCAGCCTGCAGGTTGGTCTCCGAGCCCGGGGCGAAGACGAGCCGCGGGGCCTCGGTGCCGAAGTCCGGTCGCATCACCCGCTCGCCCGTGCCGGTGGCGAGCAGCACGCGCAGCGACTGGGCCACGTTGGCGTCCTCGTCGACGTAGCGCAGCGAGCCGCCCGCGTCGGGCAGCAGCGGGAAGGCCCAGCCGCGGCCCAGGAAGTCGGTCATCCGATGCTCACCGTCCCCGCGCCGGAGACGACCGCGCTCGTCTCGAGGTCCGTCGGGTCGTTGCACGACCGCACCGGGTCGCCGAGCCGGGCCGCGGCCTTGCCGTTGATCGTCACCGACGACGAGCCCTGGCTGACGCTGCCCTTGTTGGTGGGCGGCTTCTGGAACGAGACGCCGGGCGGGAGGGGGATGTGCTGGCGGGTCGTTGGTCGCCACTGACCCGACGACCGCGGCCGGCTTGCCCGTCGATCGAGACGTCGGTGGACCCGCCGGAGGTGAGCTTTCCCGAGAACGGGTGCCCCGGGAGAGGCGTGGGCACCGTGCCGGTGCCGGAGGGCACCATCACGATGTGCGTGTCCGCACCGAGGACGGAGTCGCCGATGCGGGCGGCCGGTGCTCCCATGTCGTTCCTCCCCTCCTTGGTACGTCAGAACCGTTCAGTTGAGCGCGATCGTGGATCCCTTGACGGTCACCGACCCCGACGCCTGGATCTCGATGTCGGCAGACTTGAGCGTGATCTTCGAGGTGGCCTCGAGGGTCAGCGAGCCGCTCTGCTCCTCCAGCCGCACGGTGGCCCCGCTGCTCGTCTTCACCTCGATGACCTCGTTCTGCTCGTCGACGCGGATCTCCGAGCCCTTCGGGGTGCGCAGCGTGCGGACGTCCGCCGAGGACGTGCGCGACTCGGGCGGCGGGTCGACCGGGTTGTAGAGGCAGCCCACGACGAACGGCCAGCGCATGTCCCCGTGCGCGAAGAGCACGAGCACCTCGCCGTCGACCTCCGGGACCCAGGTGCTCCCGTACCCGTCCCCGGCGTACATGTGCGCGACGCGTGCCCACTCGCGGTACCCCTCGGCGTACCACGGCAGCGAGATCTCCACCCGGCCCAGGCCGTCGGGGTCCTCGACGTCGGTGACCAGACCCACCACGGCGCCGCGGAAGCGCTGGTCGGTGGCCTCGAACAACGGGACGCCCATCAGATCCTCCGGCTCACGTCGAACTCGGTCAGGTAGCCCTGCTGGTTGAGCGTGTGGGTGACCTTGGTGACGAAGTACGTGCCGCTGAACCGCCGGCCCACGCCGCCGATCTCGACGTTGTCGCCGGGTCGCAGGTCCGGCAGCCCGATCGCCTTCCCCTGTCGCGGTGAGGAACCGGTACGCCCGCTCGGCGAGCATCGACTGGGCCAGCTTGAGCGCCTCCTCCGCGCTCGCGACCGGCCGGTCGACCACGACCTCCTGGCGGCCCTCCTTGGTGCCGCTCAGCGTCTCGGCGGCCTCGGGTCCGCTGGTGTTGTCGATCTCGGCCACGCCGGGAGTGTTCTGGCGGGTGGCGGTCTGGGTGATGGGCTTCTTGGTCGTGGGGTCCCAGCCGCGCACGGTCACCGACTGCACCTGGTCGCCGGCGGCCAGCGTCGGCCTGAACTCCAGCAGGCTCGGGGCGATGTCGGTGTTGCGCAGGCCGCCCCAGGCCAGCGTGTACGTCGTGATCGGCTCGGACGCCGCGACCGTCGGTCGGGCTGACGAAGTGCAGCACGTCCTCGCCGGTCTCGGGGTCGGTGCGCATGAACAGCTCGAACGAGTGCAGCTGGGCGCGCTCCTTGAGGAATGTCGCGTCGTCGGCGTTGCGCTGCACGACCAGGTCGTGGGTGGGTCCCTCCTCGGTCACCTTGAACCGCAGCTGGTGGCGCTGGGCGATCTTCTGGGCGATCTGCGCAGTCGGTGACCTTGCGGTAGGAGACCTCGTCCTGCGGCGGCTTGGAGGACTTGAGTCGCACCAGCCCGTCCAGGGCTCGCACGGTCAGCGTCGGCGGCCCGTCCGCGAACTCGGGCGTCAGTGTGCTGATGTAGCCGCGCATCATCGACCGCGTCCGCTCGGCGTACCCGAGCTTGACGTGCACGCGGCTGCCGAGCCGGAGCTTGTCGGCGTCGGACCACTTCAGGTCGTAGGCCGTGTCGTCGTAGTTGTTGAGCTTGATGTCGAGCGCTCGTCATCTCGTTGAAGGTCATCTCGACCTTGAGCTCGAGCACGTCGCCCTTGGACGCCGGGTCCAGGGCCTCGCCCTCGATCTCGACCTCGAACTCGGGTGCGTAGTAGTGGTCGGGGAGCCCGGCCTGTCGGCTGGTGCTGCCGGTGCTGGTCGTCATCGGCGCGCCTCCTCCAGCCGCGGCACCGTGAGCACGGTGCCGGCCGGCACCAGCGCGCGGGTCGGTGATGCCGTTGGCCCGCGCCAGCTCGCGCCACTGGCGCCGGGTCCCGGTAGACCGCGGCGGAGATGGAGCTGAGGGTCTCGCCGGCCGCGCACGACGTACCGCTTCTCCACGTCGGGCGAGGTGTTCTCGCTCTCCCGGAGCTGCACCTTGACCGGGCGGTACTCCTTCATCTTGACGCCGAGCATGGCGCGCAGCGGCTTGCCGTCGATGTGGAACAGCAGGTAGCTGATGTCGAGGGACACCAGCACGCCGCGGAAGACCTGCTCGGCCCAGACGAAGTCCAGGATCGGCGGCGCGTGCAGCTTCTCGTTCTTGAGCAGCGCCTTCTGGATCTTGCTGACGTACTTCTCGCGGACGTTCGTCAGCTCGTCCGAGGTGTCGACCAGCAGGTCCATGGTCAGCACCTGCGCGCCGCCCCGGACGTACTGGAGCGGCGGGGACTCCAGGCCCGGGATCGGGATCTCGGCGAAGGTGTTCTCCTTGATGAGCTTGTACTCGGCCGGGTTGAAGTGCAGCGGGATGGTGGCCCGGTCCGCGGCGGGCTCGACGATCTCCAGGCGGGCCTCGGCGAACTCGCGGCCGAGGAAGTTGATCGGGCAGGCTCACCAGGACCCCCTGGGTTCGAGGGACCGGTCGTCGGCGGCCTGCGCGGCGTCGTCGTGCGCGTGCCGGCGGTCACGCTCGTGCCGGGCCATGTGCCGCTCGAACAGCAGGGCGAAGACCACCTCGTCGCGCTGGTGGTCGGCGTCGAAGAGGATCTGGAGGTTGTCGATGGTGATCATCAGCCGACCCTCGGCGGGGTGATGCGGGACCTGGAGCAGTCCCTCGTGGGCGATCTCGATCGACTCGACCGCGATCGGTGCTGTCGCCGCCTTCAGCTGCGGGCCCTTCCAGCCGGCGGCCAGCCCGCCCCGGAAGATCCAGCCCAGCGCCGGCAGCCCGCTCGGGCGTGAGCAGGATGATCGCGCCGTCGCGGCGGGCGCCGATGGACTGGGTGAGCCCGGCCTGGTACCAGAAGAACAGCCCGGGGTCGCGGACCACGCCGCGGCTGAGCACGATCTTCGGGTAGCTGTGGCGGACCGGCAGCTGGTGCACGTAGTCGTTGCGGCCGCCCTCCGGCTGGGCAGCACCTCGAGGTCCGCCCCGAGCCCGGTCACCTCGCTGAACTGGCCGGCGGCGATCAGCGTGATCAGGGCCGACTGCGCGAACGGCAGGTACGCGTCGGTGGGGTCGAGCGAGACCAGGAACCGGTACGCCGGCAGGGGGTCCTCGAGTGCGGGGATGAAGCTCACTGCTCCACCACCTCGAGCAGGCCCTCGGCACCCAGGGTGAGCCGCAGGGTGATGAACTCCATCGGCGCCGCCGGGGCGACCTCGATCTCGCACACGACGCGCCCCGTCGTCGACCACGTCCGGGGGGTTCGTCGTCTCGTCGCAGCGCACCCGGTAGGCCTGGTCGGGCGTCTCGCCGCGCAGCGCCACCGCTGCGGAACGCCTCCATCAGCACGCCGCTGACGGCCCGGACCACGGCGAACCCAGCAGCTCGTCGTTGCTGTCGAAGACCAGCGGCTCGGCGACCCGCCGGATCGCGCGCACCAGCCGGTGCACGAGCCGGCGGTGCGCGACGTACCGGCCGTCGCCCGGGTCCAGGGTGCGCGCGCCCCACAGCTCGAGGCCGCCGCCGGTGCGCTCGCGGACCAGGTTGACGCCGGCGCCGACCACGAGGCCCTGGAACGCCTCGGACAGCGGCGCGACGACGTCGACCGCGTCGGTCACCAGCGTGTTGGCCGGGCTCCAGCGCCGAGCCGCGCTCGCGGTCCAGCCGCGCGATCACCCCGCACACGTGCCCGACCGGGTCGGTCGGCGGGTAGTGGTCCGGCCCGGTGCCGGTGAGGTTCTCGGCCCGCAGCCAGGGCAGGTACGCCGCGACGGCACGTTGCGCCGCAGGGTCTGGGACGGCGGCCCGCAGCCGTTCGCGCCAGACCGCGAAGCCGGTCGCGTCGAGCACGTCCGCCGAGACCACGCCGAGCCGGTCCTGGGCCGCGGCGCAGACGGCAGCGAGACCGGCCACCACGAGGTCCTGTTCCGTCTCCGGGAGGTCGGCCAGCCGCGGCACCGCCACCAGGGCCACCTCCTCGACGTCGGCCTGGGCGTCCAGACCGGCCAGCAGCGCCGCCTCGTCGAGCACCGGCTCGGCGCCGCCGTGCAGCACGGCCTCCCAACCCAGCTCGGACGGCCCCGGGTTGCCGGACCCGGACGATGCCGTCAACGCCTCGCCGGCGAACGCGGCGACGACGACCCCGGTGTCCGCGATCGCGCCGAGCAGCTCGTCGGCCCCCAGTCCGGCGCGTCGGTACGCCCCGCCGTCGCCGGTCTCGACGACCAGGTCGAGCTCGGGCTCCCCCGTGAAGCCGTAGGCGCGGTAGGTGACCCGCACGCGGACCGTGTTGGCCCACTCGCCCGGGCTCGTCGCGGCCAGCCGCAGCGTGTCGCCCGGCAGCGACATCCGCGCCGGCCCGCCGGCGAGCACGACGTCCGCAGTCGCGCTGTGCCCGCCGTGCCCGGCCCGCACCACCCAGGCCACCTCGCCGCCGTTCGCCACGAAGGCCGCGAAGGCCCGCGCCACGGTGCCGCGACCGCCGCCGTACGTCCGCGGCGTACGCCTGGCGTCCGACGACCCGTACCGGCACGCCGAGCGGACCACGCTCGGTGGACCCCACGAACGCCGCGACGTCGTTGCGCAGCCCCTCCTCGCGGGGCGGCGGCGGCGTCGCGACGACGCGGTAGGCGGGTACGGCAGTGGTGGTCATGGCTCGGTCCAGGCGCCCCGGTCAGACCTTCGGGGTGTCGAGGTAGAGCTCCTCGACGCAGATCTCCAGGGACTCCATGGCGATCTCGTTGTTGGCGGCGTTGAAGGTGGGGCCGGTGTACTTGCACGGCCAGCCGCGCGTGAAGTTCCAGCGCATCACCTCCACCTGGTTCTCGTCCTGGAGGATGATCGAGCCCTCGGCCCGCTGGACCTTGCCGTCGATGGCCTTGCGGATCCAGTTCCAGAACTCGACGTGGCCGGTGGCGCCGCGCTTGCAGGTGATGTTGCTGTAGGTCTTCAGGCCGGGGATCTTGCGGACCGTGTTGTCCTCGTTGCCGTTGCGGTACTCGATCGCCTTGACCTCCACCTCGAGCCCGCTGATCTCGCTGAACGCACCGCTGACCGCGCTGCCGTCGTCGCTGACGCCGGTCACGATGACCTGGAAGTTGTGACCCGGGTACGGGTCGTTGCGGATGGTGGTGGGCATGGTCGGCTCTCCTCAGGGACTCAGGCGGTCACGGTGCTCGAGGGTCTTCTGCTGGATGCGGAAGATCACGAACTCCGCGGGCTTGACCGGCGCGATGCCGATCTCGCAGATGAGCCGGCCGTTGTCGATGTCGTCCTGGGCTCATCGTCGAGCGGTCGCAGCCGGACGAAGAACGCCTCGTCGGCGGTGGTGCCCTGCAGCGCGCCGATCCGCCACTGGGTGGTGAGGAAGCGGGTCACCGACTGGCCGCACCCGGGCCCACAGGGGCTCGTCGTTCGGCTCGAAGACGACCCACTGGGTGCCCTCGTCGATCGACTCCTCGATCATCAGGAAGAGCCGACGGACGCTGACGTACTTCCACGACGAGAGCGAGGTCAGCACCCGTGCCCCCCAGACCCGGTTGCCGCGGCCGGGGAAGGCGCGCAGCACGTTGATGTTCTGCGGGTTCAGCATGTCCTGCTCGCGCTTGGTACATCGGCGACCTCGAAGCCCCGGATGGAGCGGATGACCTCGTTGGCGGGCGCCTTGTGGACGCCCCGGGCCACGTCCGTGCGGGCGTAGACGCCGGCCAGGAAGCCGGACGGCGGCGCCGGTGTCTCCTCGCCGCCGGGCCGCGGGTCGGTGATCGTGACCCACGGGTAGTAGAGCGCGGCGAACTTGGTGTCGATCGGACTCCGGAACGCCTGGACGTCCTGGATGCCCGAGGCCGGGCGGCGGGTCGAGGATGGCGAAGCGGTCCGCGAGCGTCTCGCAGTGGACGATCAGCGCCGACCGCACGTCGACCGACCACATGCCCGGCACGTAGCAGATGGCGACCTCGTCGATGTCCTCCAGCGCCTGGATGCCGGTGCGCTGGCCGGGGCCGAGGTCCTCGCCGACGAAGTCCGCGACCGAGAGGCTGGCCAGCGCGTCGTCCCCGCCGCCGAGCGCGGCCCAGGCGCCGCTGCCGACGGCCGGGAACGCGGTCAGGTCGGTGCCGTCGAAGTCCGCCCCGGTCCGCGCCCGCACCAGCTTGGAGCGGGCGCCGACCTTGCGGACCAGCGAGTCGGGGTGCCCGTCGTCGGTGAGGCGGAGGCCGGAGAGACGTTCCAGCACCTCGTCGCCCCCGACCGGGCGGTAGCGCACGGTCAGGTCGCCCTCGAGCAGGGTCAGGGCTTCCCCCTCGACGTACGCGTTGGCCGGAGTCGCACTCAGGGTCACCGTGCCGTCGCCGACCGAGACCACGCTGAGCACCTCGGTACCGGCCGAGCCCTCGAGCTGGACCGGCGCCCCGGCGTACAGTCGCGCGGCGCCGGTCACGCTGAGCACGGCGGCGTTGAGCGCGGGCCGCAGCTTGGCCACCGCGGTGCCCGACGGCACGGCGGCGGGCAGGGCCTGGGCCAGCGTGAGGGTCACGTTCGCGCCGGCGGCCGCGAGAGTCGAGACGACGACCGGGGCGTTGCGACCGACCTTGACGCTGAACCCGGCCGGGGTCGTCGCCTCGAGGCTGCCGACGACCGGGGCGACGGTGACCGCCGTCGCGCCCGCGGCCGCGTCGGCGGTGGTGGTCGTGCCGACGGGCGCGCCGCTCGTCGGGGTGGCGCCCAGGGTGAGACGGGCACCGACGGTGGGCAGCAGCCGGACGCTGAGGGCGTCGCCCCACGCGCCGACGCTGGCCGCCTGGACGGTGAGGGTGTTCTTCGTGGTGTCGACGGCCCGGATGCCCACCAGGTCCTGGCCGCGGCGGGCCGACAGGCCGGCCGGGTTGGCCAGCCGCAGCGTGCGGGTGGCGTAGTCGACGGACTGGACGGCGACCGTCCCGATGACCGAGCCGTCGCTGCTGAGCACGTCGAGGTTCGTCCCGCCGGTCACGCCGACGACGTGGGAGAGCCCGATCGTGGTCGACGTGGGGGTGACATCGGTCTGCACCAGCGCGAGCAGCCCGCCGTTGAAGCCGCGGCTGGACGCCACGGCGCCTCCGGGCGAGACGCGCTGGAAGTACACCCGGGCGCCGCCCTCGTCGAAGAAGGCCTTGACCGACTCGGCGGTCTGCCACCACTGACCGTCGTCGCTCCACGCGCCGCGCGTGGCCTCGTCGGGGACGTCGAGCGGGCCGCCGTACTGGCGGAGGAAGTCACCGTAGCTGGTGACCAGCAGTGGCGACGCCGGCCCGCGCCGGGTCACGCCGACGACGCCGGCGGTGCTCGTGGCGACGGCCGCGATCGGCTGTGGGCCGGCGTCGATCTCCTCGACGTAGACCCCGGGGCTGAGGTACTCGGGCATGCCGTGCTCCTTCGTCGGATCTCAGGTGAGGGTGATGGTGGGCTGGGTGGCCAGGTCGTCGGGGACGACGATCGTGAGGACGCCGTTGGCGGCGCCGAGGGCGGCGTCGACCTGGGTGCTGCCGGCCGACCACCGCAGCGGCAGCCGGAACCAGCCGTCGGGACGGGATCGCACCTCCTCGACGCGCGTGATCGCGCCGACGGTCTCGGTGACGCGTACGGCGGCCCGGTCGGCCGGTTCGCCGCCGACGTCGACGACGCGGCCGGCCAGCAGCGGCGTACCCGGCGCGAACGGGTAGTCGGCGGCCGGGAAGAACCGGATCTCCTGGGGGGTCGGGCTGGGCGGCGTCTCGTCGGTCCACACCGCCACCGTGGACTCCCAGCGCTCGGCGCCGCCGCCGGCGTCGACGACCGTGTGCGGCGCCCGCAGGGTGACCCGCACGTCGAAGCTGCCGGCCGAGCCGAGCCGTCCGCGTCCCAGCCCGAGGAAGCCCAGGTCGCCGTTGCTCGAGATCTGGTGCGGAACCTCGAGGCGCACCCAGTCGCCGCCGACGCGGCGTTCGAGGAGGACCTCGACGTCGCGCGGGCGGCGCTCGGTGTGGGTGTCGACGAGGCGCAACCACACCGGGGTCGCGGCGACGAGGGTGTCGACCTCGGCCGGGTTCAGCGTCACTGGCTCACCCCCGCCCGGATCCGGCGGCTCACGACGGGACCAGCCGTGGTGGTGCTGCGAGCGTCGACGTCGACGACGCGGATCTCGTAGTTGACCGACAGCCGGTACGGCAGCCCGATGGCCCACCACACGCGGGCGCGGTCCTCCAGCTGCATCGAGGCCAGGCTGACCCGGACCTCCGCGGTCGTGCCCGCCAGCACGCCCTGGAGCTCCGGGCCGTCGATCACCGCGTCGTCGTAGAGCACCTGCAGGACGCGCCCGAGGATGCGCTGCTCGGTAGCCCGGTCGCCGCCCCACGGCGTGACCATGTAGTGCAGCCGCAGCGGCAACGGCGGCCGGCGCACGCGCAGCACTCCGTTCGCGAGCTCGGTGATCTTGGGCCGGTTGCGGCTGGTCGGCTCCTCCACCACGTCGTACAAGAAGATGGTCGCTCGCGGCGGCGAGCTCGACGGCTGGCTGGCCAGGTCGTGCAGCTCGGCGAACGGTACCGGCGGTCCCAGGTCGGCCAGCCCCGCGGTCAGCCTGGTCCGCAACGTCTCGGAGACCGACGAGAGCACGTCAGAGCTGGCCACCCGGCAACGGTGACCCCGGGGTCGTCACGCGGCCGTCACCCCGACTCAGCGTCGGCACACGACCGCGGCTGAGGTCGAGTCGCGAACCCGAAGCGGCGGTGTGTGAGTGTCGGTCTCAGACGACGAGACCGACACTCACGCACCGCTACTCCGGGTTGCGCCTGCGCCTCAGCAGCGCGACGACGGCCAGCACCAGGGCAGCCCCCGAGCCGAACCAGACACCGGGCGGCACGTCGGGCGGCGTACGGCGGCCGGTGCGGGCCGGCGGGGTGGCAACGGCGGCGCCGCGGATCTCGGCGGCGTCGGGGCGAGACGTACGCCCGGCCGATGCCGGCAGCGGGGAGTTGCGGGGCGACGTGTAGGCCCACGCGGCGGCGTACATCACCACGCGCGAGAAGTAGTTGATCCAGACCAGCAGGATCAGCGCGATGCCGAAGGCCTGGAAGGCCGGCTGGTCCTTGGTGGCGCCGATCAGGAAGGACGACGCCCACTTGAGCGCCTCGGCGCCGACCGCGCCGAGCAGGGCGCCGGCCCACAATGCGCGCCGGGGCAGGCTGGGTCTCGCGAGCAGACGGAACAGCGCGTAGAACAGCACCATGTCGGCGGCGCCGCCGACGACGAGGCCCAGGAGGGCCAGCAGCCAGGTCAGTCCGGTACCGAGCCCCACCAGGTCGAGCAGGTCGGCGGAGAAGCCGGTGACGGCGCCCGAGACCACCACCGACACGACGAGCGTCAGCCCGATCACCGCGAGCGTGGCCAGGTCGCGCAGCTTGCCGGCCACGAACGACGGCTGGATCGACGGCGGCTCCCGGAACACCTCGATCAGCGCTTCACGCATGCCGGACAGCCAGCCGAGGCCGGAGTACAGCACGCCGGCAAGGCCGATCAGCCCGACGGTCGCGGCGGACCCCTGGATGGTCTTCAGCGAGATCTGGTCGTCGTCGGGCCCGATCAGCCCCGGCAGCACCACGTCGAGTGCGTTGACGAGGTCGTCGCGGGCCTCGGGGTAGACGCGGGCGACGTACCCGACGACGAAGAACGCCAGGGCGAGGATCGGGAAGAACGAGAGGAACGCGAAGTACGTCGCCGCGGCGGCCTGGAGGTTCCCCTTGACGCCCGTGAAGTGCTGCTGGGTGCGGATGGCGTGGTCGAGCAGCCGCGAACGCGCCCGAGCCCGGTCGAGGGACGCCGTCGCCCGATCCTTCAGCGTCGGCATCGGTCAGCCGGCTCGCTCGCGCGGCTGGAGCGGGAAGTCGCGCGTGGGGCGCCAGCCCTCGGCCTCGTCGTGGACGTAGAGGTGGAACCGGGTCACCTCGTAGGCGCACTCGAACGCGGACAGGTCGCCGAACGCGCTGGTCCATCAGCTCCTCGTCCAGGTGGTGGGCGACGGTCACGTGCGGGTGGAAGGGGAACTCGACGGCGACGTCGAGCGGACCCGAGCGGATCGCCCCGGCCAGCTGCTCGGTCGGCGAGATGCCCTCGACCAGACTGATGAACACGACCGGGGAGACGGGCCGGAACGTACCCGTGCCACGCAGGTGGATGTCGAAGGTGTGGAGGTCGTTGGCGACCTTGGCGAGGTGGTCCTGCACGGCGCCGACCTGGTCCTCGTCGAGCACGGTCGGCGGCACCAGCGTGATGTGCGTCGGGATGAGCGCCGCGGACGCGTCGATGCTCGTGCGATAGTCCTGCAGCTCGGTGGCCCAGGGCTCCGGGAGCGCGAGGGCGACTCCGATGACAGGCACCCTCAGGACCCTAGCGACCGCGCAGTCCCGGGTGCGCCGGGGCCACGAAACCGACCCGCTGCCACACGTCCCGCAGCGTCGCCTCGGCCACCTCGGTCGCCTGCTGACGACCCTGCTCGAGCACGGCGCTGAGGTGCGTCTGGTCGTCGAGCAGCTCGAGCGTGCGGTCGCGGAACGGGGTCACGAACTCGACGACGACGTCCGCCAGATCCTTCTTGAGGTGGCCGTATCCCTTCCCGGCGTACTCCTCCTCGAGGTCGATGATCGCGCGCCCGGTCAGGGAGGAGTAGATCGTCAGCAGGTTGCTGATGCCGGGCTTCTCCTCGACGTCGAAGCGGACGACCGACCCCGAGTCGGTGACGGCGGACCGGATCTTCTTGGCGCTGACCTTGGGGTCGTCGAGCAGCTCGATGATGCCGGCGGGCGACGACGCCGACTTCGACATCTTCGCCGTCGGCTCCTGGAGGTCGGTGATCTTGGCGGTCGACTTCAGGATGTACGGCTCCGGCAGCCGGAAGGTCTTCTTGAACCGGTGGTTGAACCGCTGCGCGAGGTCGCGGGTCAGCTCGAGGTGCTGGCGCTGGTCCTCGCCCACCGGCACGTAGTGCGGCCGGTACAGCAGGATGTCGGCCGCCTGCAGGATCGGGTAGGTGAACAGGCCGACGCTCGCGGCGCCCTCCCCCGACTTCGCGGACTTGTCCTTGAACTGGGTCATCCGCCGGGCCTCGCCGAAGCCGGTCAGGCACTGAAGCACCCACGACAGCTGCGCGTGAGCAGGGATCTGGCTCTGCACGAAGATCGCCGACCGCTTCGGGTCGATGCCCATGGCCAGCAGCTGCGCAGCGGCGCGGAGGGTGCGCTCGCGCAGCACACCAGGGTCCTGCTCGATGGTGATCGCGTGCAGGTCCGCGATGAAGAAGAAGGGCTGGTGGTCGCGCTGGAGGTCGACCCACTGCCGGGTGGCGCCGAGGTAGTTCCCGAAGTGGAAGGAGTCGGCGGTCGGCTGGATGCCGGAGAGGACCCGCGGACGTGCCCCGCCGGTGGGGGCGGTGGGGACGGCAAGCTCGGGTTCGGTGATCGCACTCATGTCGTACTCATCTCGGGCGGCATTCTGTCAGGGGTTCGATGCAACCCCGCGCGCCGCCCAGAGGTCGCATAGTTGAGACCGGTGAGGAGGAGCGCGTGGACGGCAGGCGGGACGACCGACGGCTGCGGGAGGTGTACGCCGCGGCGTACCCGCGCCTGGTCGGCCAGCTCGCCGGCGTCACCGGCGATCCCGCCGAGGCCGAGGACGTCGTGATGGAGGCGTTCGCGCGGGCCGCCGCCCGTCCGGACGAGTTCGCCGACATCGACAACCCGGAGGCGTGGCTGCGCACGGTCGCGGTGAACCTCGCCCGCAGCCGGTGGCGGCGGATGCTGCGCCGCTCGCACCTGCTGCCACGGCTGGGGACGACGGCGGCGTACGACGACCTGCCCGACGACCGGCTCGCCCTGATGGCCGCCCTCCGACGGCTGCCCGCCGCCCAGCGGGAGGCCATCGCCCTGCACCACCTCGCCGACCTCCCGGTCGCCGAGGTCGCGCTCACCCTCGGCGTGCCCGAGGGAACGGTGAAGGCCCGGCTCGCCCGCGGCCGCGCCGCCCTCGCCGTGCTGCTCGAGACCCCCGCCAAGGAGGACGACGTTGTCGAACGTAGATGAGCTCCCCGACCTGGCCGGCGACGTGCGTGACCGCGCCGTGCCACCGCCGTACGAGCAGGTGACCAGGCGCGTGCGCGACCGCCGGCTCCGCATCGCCACCGGGACGATGGCCGCCGCCGCCGTGGCCGTCGGCGGGATCGCGATCTGGCAGAACGCCGCGACCACCGCCTCGCCCAGCCCCGCGCCACCGATCTCTCAGCCGCCCGACCCGGCCTACCCGGCCTCCCCGGCGTGGCGGCAGGTCGTCGACGGGACCGATTCCCACCCCTTCCAGGCCGAGGGCACCGACGACGGCTCGATCGCCGTCGTGTGGCGAGCGCTGGAGCACCCGGAGCCGACGTTCGCGCTGGTGATCCGGGAGGCCGACGGCACCGTGCACGGTCGGCGCCTCGACTCGCCGGTGTCCCTCACGCCCGTCCCCGGCGGATGGGTGGGCGTCCGGACGACCCAGGGCTTCTTCATCGCCAGCGACGGGACCTGGACGTCGCTGGCGCCACCTGGGCCGTCGCGCGAGTCGCGCCCCGGCGACGTGCTGGTGCGGGGTCAGTACGCGACGTGGCTCTACTCCCCGGACGACCGATCGCTGTCAGCCGTGACCCTCCCGGCTGCCGCGGACGGCTACGTCACACCTGACGGTGTCCTGGTGACGTGCCAGTGGAACGGGCGGGACGAGATCTTCTTCTCCCCCTCCGACATCATCCGTCCGGGACTGCCCGGGAAGGCCTGTGTGATGACCGGTCGGGGCGACGTGCTCGCCATGGTCGCCCTGGGCGATGCACCGGACGGCAGCATCCCCATGACGGGACTGCAGACCTACTCGGGACTGACCTGGCACGAGCCGCGGACCACCCACCTGCTGAGCGGAGTGAGCTCGGTGGTGGTGACCTCGGGAGGAAGCACGGTCATCACCGACGCGAGCGACGGCCGCTGGATGCTCGTGCGGCGCGTCGGTGAGGTTACGGAGCCTCACCTCAAGCTCGGTGTGGCTTTCCTCGGCGGGGACCGCGTCTATGCCACGGCGTACGCGCTGGGCAAGGGCCCGTCTCCTGTACTCCGACGACGACGGTGTCACCTGGCACGAGACCACGCTCCCAGGAATCGAGTCGAGCGAGGAGTAGCCGCCTGGCAGGGTGACCCCATGCCGACCGCCCCGACCCTGACCGACGGCCCCGTGACGCTGCGCCATCCGCAGGAGAGCGACGTCCAGGGTGGCTGGGAGCAGTGCCAGGACCCGCTGTCGCAACAGTGGACGACCGTGCCCGTCCCGTACTCGATGGACGACGCGCGCGACTACATGCTCGGGTACATCCCGAACGGCTGGGAGACCGACAAGGAGTGGGGCTTCGTCGTCGAGGTGGACGGCCGCTACGCCGGCAACATCGTGCTGCGCAACGAGGGCGACCGCCGGGCGGAGATCGCCTACGGTTCGCACCCGTGGGTGCGTGGTACCGGCCACATGGAGCGCGCCTTGCGGATGCTGCTCGACTGGGGGTTCCGCGAGAAGGACCTGGCCACGGTGATCTGGCTGGCGAACGTCGGCAACTGGGCGTCCCGACGGGTCGCGTGGCGGCTGGGGTTCACGTTCGAGGGCACCCTGCGCCAGTGGCTGCCCCACCGCGGCGAGCTCCGGGACGCATGGACGGGCACGCTGCTCGCCGACGACCCGCGCGAACCGCAGCGGCGCTGGATCGACGACGCGGTGCTGGAGGGAGACGGCGTACGGCTGCGCCCGTTCGAGGAGCGCGATGCCGAGCGCGTGGTCGAGGCCTGTCTCGACGAGCGCACCCGCGCGTGGCTGGGGGACCTGCCGTCGCCGTACGGTCCCGAGGAGGCGCTCTCGTTCATCCGCGGCCGAACGAGTCTGCGAGCGAGCGGCAACGGCCTCAGCTGGGCGATCGCCGACCCCCAGACGGACCGGCTGCTGGGCTCGGTCGGGATCTTCGACCTGACCGACGACCTGGCCTTCGGTGAGGTCGGCTACTGGGCCCATCCGGACGCCCGGGGGCGCGGCGTGATGACCGAGGCGGTCGGACTCGTGCTGCGCCACGCCTTCGAGACGCTCGGGCTGCACCGCGTCAAGGCGTACGCCGCCCGGGGCAACGCGGCGTCACAGCACGTGCTGATGAGCAACGGGATGTCCGAGCAAGGTGTCGAGCGGCTCGGGACCGTGGTGGCCGAGGGCCGCGTCGACGCCGTCCTGTACGACGTCCTGCGTGGGGAGTGGGCACGCAGGACCGGGTAGGACCTCAGGCGCAGGAGAAGACGTCGCCGGACTTGCAGGGGTTGAACATCACGTCGGTGAACGTGAGCGTCACCTGGGCGCCCACCTGGCCGGTGGTGGTGTTCGTCGGCGTGTACTTGATCTCGATCGTGTGGGTGCTGCTGCTGTTCGTGCTGCGGAAGCGGAACAGGGCCGAGCCCTCACCACCGGGGAGGGTGACGTCGTTCGGACCCAGGAACACCGACGGCGCGACCAGGGCGGCCCCGTCGACCTTGAACGAGTCGACGTGGAAGCTGTAGGAGTCCGTGCCCGGCGTGGTGAACACGACGTTGATGTTGTAGGTGTACGGCGACCCGCCACCGGGGCACTTGCACCCCTTGTTGGAGCCCACGCCCGGCGGGTGGAAGGAGGCGGCGTACGCCGGCGCGGCGACGGCGACCACGGCGAGCGGAACGCTCCACGCCGCTCCGCGCGCAACGCTGCGGCGCGAGACCTGTGAGGACATGCTGGACTCCCATGAGGGTTGAGATCTGAGGCCCGGCGCGAGAGCGCGCTGAGCCCGACGAACGTATCCAGTGGGATGCCCTGCTCGCGGCAGAACTCGTTGAAACTCGACCGATCCACTGCAAATGCGCCCGAGCGGCGCCGACGGCATAGCCCGTCCGGGCTATGTCGTGTGGTCCGTACCGGTCAGCGGGGGGTGTCTTGCTTGCGGCGCTCCAGGCCCGCCGCGACCACCAGCACGGCGAAGCCGCCCAACGCCAGGGCCGCCCCCACCAGGCCGGTCGAGCGGTAGCCGAAGCCGGCGGCGATGACGAGTCCGCCGAGCCACGCGCCCGCGGCGTTCGCGATGTTGAGGGAGGCGTGGTTGGACGCGGCGCCGATGGTCTGCGCGTCGCCGGCGACGTCCATCAGCCGTAGCTGGAGGTTCACCACCAGCACCGACCCGAGCAGGGTGATGAGGAAGCCCACCGGGAGCAGCACCCAGCCCCAGGGCGCCACCGCCGAGAACAGCAGCAGCACCACGGCCATCCCGAGGGCCGAGCCGATCAGCGACTTGAAGACCGACCAGTCGGCGAGCTCGCCGGCGAGCCAGGTACCGGCCACCATGCCGACACCGAAGGCGAGCAGGAACACCGGGACGGCGCCCTCGGAGAGGCCACCCACCTCGGTGACCGTGGGCGCGATGTAGGAGTAGACCGCGAACATGCCGCCGAAGCCGACGGCACCCGCCAGCAGGGTCAGCCAGACCTGCGGCTCGCGGAAGGCCTGCAGCTCACGTCGCCCGGTCGCGTCACCGTCGCCGGGGCAGACCGGCACGAACGCCCGCACCAGCAGCGCGGTCAGCAGGGACAGGCCGGTCACCGCCCAGAACGCGGACCGCCAGCCGAGGTTCTGACCGAGCCACGTCGCGGCCGGCACGCCGACCACGTTCGCGACCGACAGGCCGAGCATCACCATGGCGACCGCCCGCCCCTTGCGGGCCGGCGGCGCCATCGACGCCGCGACGAGCGACGCCACGCCGAAGTAGGCGCCGTGCGGAAAGCCGGTGGCCACCCGGGCCAGGCCGAGCAGGCCGTACGACGACGCCACGGCGCTGGCCGCGTTGCCGACGGCGTAGGCGATCATCAGCGCCACGAGCAGCCCGCGCCGCGGCAGCCTGGCCCCGAGGAACGCCAGCACCGGCGCGCCGACGACCACCCCGACGGCGTACGCGGAGATCACGTGCCCGGCGGTCGGGATCGAGACGTCCACGCCCTCGGCGATCTGCGGGAGCAGGCCCATCGTCACGAACTCGGTCGTCCCGATCGCGAACCCGCCCATGGCCAGCGCCAGCACCGCCAGCACGAAGTGCCGGGCGCGGGTGGGCGGCTCGACGGAAACGGGGGTGGGCACGGCGGTCGTCATCGGCACCCATGCTCCAACCCACGTCGGGCGATCGCCTATTCCGCGGACTCGGCCCACTGGGTCGAGAAGGGCGCACCCCCGGTGGTCGAGGAGGGCGCCCCCGGTGGTCGAGGATGGCGCCCCCGGGTGGTCGAGGATGGCGCGCCCCGGTGGTCGAGGAGAGCCGCGCGCCCCGGTGGTCGAGGATGGCGCGCACCCCGGTGGTCGAGGAGGGCGCGCTAGCGCCCGTCACGAGACCCCGGAACCTCGATGGTGCGGCCGGTGGGTGTGGTCCAGCGGTAGCTGCCGTCGGGGAGACGTCGGTAGGTCCACCGGCCGTGGGTCTTGACGCGGTGGTGGTGTCGGCACAGCGGCGCCAGATGCTCGGGACTGGTCTGGCCGGGTGGTCCGCCGTCATCGGGCGGGATGTACGGCTCGATGTGGTCGAGGTCGCAGGCTCGGGACGGTCGGCGGCAGCCGGGGAAGACACAGCACGGGTCGCGCAGCCGCACGTAGTCGGCCATCGGGTCGGTGGGGTCGTGCCCGTCCACGGCACCGAGGGTGTCGGGGTCGTTGCGGTCGATGACCGGCTTCACGACCAGCTTCGCCTCGGGCCCGAGCCACCCGGTGAGCCAGGTCTTGATCAGGTCCGTGGTGGCCACGCCGTGGCGTTCGTCGTAGACGCCGCCGGTCAGCCCGGACACGGCCAGGTCGGCCAGCGTGGCGAGGTCGACGTGCACGAACAGTTCGGCCCTACCCCGGCGACCGGTGTGGGGCCGCTGACCGGTGGCCAGGAGGTCCAGGGCGGCCTGGGGGTCGGCGAGCACCCCGACCGCACGCGCCCGGCGGACGTCGACCTCGTCGCCGTCACCCAGACGTTTGAGGGCCTCGGCCACCTCGGAGACTGTCCGGTCGAAGGCTTCGGCGTCCGCGGTGTCCAGACACATCACCACCTCGCTGGTCGCCGGCGTGGTGCCGGGCCGGAGCTCGACCTTCCGCGCCGCCAAGGCTTGTTGTTCGTCCGCGACCGCGCGGTCGGGGTCGTGGTAGAGCCGGATCTCATCGACCAGCCGCTTCGCGACCCGCCGGGACAGATGCTCTGGGTCGACCACGAGCATCCGGTCGGCCTCCCGGGCCGACACCACGTCGAGGTCGTGGGTCTGCTCGGCGATGTACCGGGCGATCCGCACCGGGATCCGGCCGGACAGCACCAGCTCCCAGACCCGTGGCAGCCGGGCCTTGGCCTCCAGCGCGTCGGCCATCAGCTGCTGCACCGTCAGCGTCGACCAGCCCAGCACCGCGGCGAGCTCGGCCGGCGCGAACTCCGCCACCAACGGCGCCCCCTCCCCGGCCAACGGCAGCAACGCCTCCCCGAACAGCAGGTCCTCGCCGAACCCGGCGTACCCGGTCGCCTCGGTCGCCGGATGCAACAACGCCCACTCCGCGGCCGCCACCAGCAACGCCACATCGGCCGCCGCCCGCGCCGCCACCGCCCCGGTCGCGGCGTCCAACACCCGCGAACGTGGGTCCAGCGGCGTGGTGGTCATGGCCCAAAGTCAAGCACCGACCACCGACACTCCTATCCCGAGAATCCCCTGTCTCCACAGGGGATTCCCCCCGTTGGTCGAGGAAGGACGAAGTCCTGTCACGAGACCCATTTCCAGGACGTCACCCCAAGGACGCGAGCGCCTCGTTGAACGTCGCCGACGGGCGCATCACGGCGCCGACCTTCTCCGGGTCGGGCCGGTAGTAGCCGCCGATGTCGACCGGAGAGCCCTGGACGGCGATCAGCTCGTCGGTGATGACCTGCTCGCTCTCCGCCAGCGTCTTCGCCAGCGGCTCGAACGCCGCAGCGAGCTCCGCGTCGTCGGTCTGCGTCGCGAGCTCCTGCGCCCAGTAGAGAGCGAGGTAGAAGTGCGAGCCCCGGTTGTCGATCGAGCCGAGCTTGCGGGCCGGCGACCTGTTCTCGTTGAGGAACGTGCCGGTGGCGCGGTCGAGGGTGTCGGCCAGCACCTGTGCGCGGCTGTTGCCGGTGGCGTGCGCGTACTGCTCGAAGGAGACCGCCAGGGCGAGGAACTCACCGAGGCTGTCCCAGCGCAGGTAGTTCTCCTTGACCAGCTGCTTCACGTGCTTGGGAGCCGAGCCGCCGGCACCGGTCTCGAACAGCCCGCCGCCGTTGATCAGCGGGACGACCGACAGCATCTTCGCGGAGGTGCCGAGCTCGAGGATCGGGAACAGGTCGGTGTTGTAGTCGCGCAGCACGTTGCCGGTCACCGAGATGGTGTTCAGGCCCTGACGGATCCGTTCCACCGAGAGCCGCGCGGCGTCCACCGGCGCGAGGATGCGGATGTCGAGGCCGTCGGTGTCGTGCTCGGGCAGGTACGCGCGGACCTTGCCGATCAGGTTGGCGTCGTGGGCGCGGGTCTCGTCCAGCCAGAACACCGCCGGATCACCCGTCGCGCGGGCACGGGTGACGGCCAGCTCGACCCAGTTGCGGATCGGCACGTCCTTGGTCTGGCAGGCCCGCCAGATGTCGCCGGCGTTGACCTCGTGCTCGAGGACCGTCTCACCCGCCGCGTTGACGACGCGGACCGTCCCAGGCGCGGAGATCTCGAACGTCTTGTCGTGGGAGCCGTACTCCTCGGCGGCCTGCGCCATCAGTCCGACGTTCGGCACCGAGCCCATGGTGGCGGGGTCGTAGGCGCCGTGCTCGCGGCAGTCGTCGATGACGGCCTGGTAGATGCCGGCGTACGACGAGTCGGGAATCACCGCCAGGGTGTCGGCCTCCTGGCCGTCCGGGCCCCACATGTGTCCGGAGGTACGGATCATCGCGGGCATCGAGGCGTCCACGATGACATCGCTCGGGACGTGCAGGTTGGTGATCCCCTTGTCGGAGTCGACCATCGCCAGCGCGGGGCCCTGCGCCAGCCGCTGCTTCACCGCTTCGCGGACTGCCTCGCCGTCGGGAAGCGCGTCCGCGGCGCCCATCAGGGCGCCGAGCCCGTCGTTCGGTGAGATGCCCGCGGCGCGCAGCTGGGCGCCGTACCGCTGGAAGACGTCGGGGAAGAACATCTCCACGACGTGGCCGAAGACGATCGGGTCGGAGACCTTCATCATGGTGGCCTTCAGGTGCACCGAGAAGAGCACCTCGTCGGCCTGGGCCCGGGCGATCTGCTCGGTGACGAACTCGCGGAGCGCCTCGACGTCCATGCGGGTGGCGTCGACGACCTCGCCGGCGAGCACCGGCACCGACTCCTTGAGCACGGTGACCGTGCCGTCCTCGGCGACGTGCTCGATGCGGAGCGTGTCGTCGGCCTCGAGGACCACCGACTGCTCGCTGTGGCGGAAGTCGCCGTCGGCCATGGTCGCGACATTCGTGCGCGAGTCGGCGGTCCAGGCACCCATCGAGTGCGGGTGGTTGCGGGCGTACTGCTTCACGGACGCGGGAGCGCGACGGTCGGAGTTGCCCTCGCGGAGCACCGGGTTGACGGCACTGCCCTTGATCTTGTCGTAGCGCGCCCGGGTGTCGCGCTCCTCGTCGGTCGTGGGGCTTTCGGGGTAGGCCGGCAGGTCGTAGCCCTGCCCCTGGAGCTCGGCAACGGCGGCCTTCAGCTGCGGGGTCGACGCGCTGACGTTCGGCAGCTTGATGATGTTGGCCTCGGGCCGCTTCGCCAGCGCGCCCAGCTCCGCGAGCGCGTCCCCGGTCCGCTGGTCCTCCGGCAGCCGGTCGGCGAAGGCGGCAAGGATCCGGCCGGCCAGCGAGATGTCACGGGTCTCGACGGGGACTCCCGCCTGGGCGGCGTACGCCTGCACGATCGGGAGGAACGAGTACGTCGCGAGCAGCGGCGCCTCGTCGGTGTGGGTGTAGATGATCGGGGAAGAGGGAAGAGACTCGCTGGACACGTTCGGACGCTAACAGGCGCGCCGACGCGGCGGCCACGCGAGGGTAGGCTGCCCGGGCCGGCGGTTTCGGTGACGGTCCGGACTCACGGGCACGTACTCGGCGAAAGGGTCTCGGCATGGCGGACACAGCGGTGACAACCACGGCCACCACGGCTCCTACGAGCAGTCAGAAGTTCTCGGCCGAGGTGCTCGGCACGTTCGTGCTGGTGTTCTTCGGCGTCGGTACGGCGCTCGCGACCGGCGCCGACGTCGTCACCACCGGCCTCGCCTTCGGGCTGAGCGTCCTGGTGATGGCCTACTCGGTCGGCCGCATCTCCGGCGGCCACTTCAACCCCGCCGTCACCGTCGGCGCAGCGGTCAGCGGCCGCCTCGCGTGGTCGCAGGTGCCGGCGTACATCGGGGCGCAGCTGGTCGGCGCCATCGGCGGCAGCCTCGTGCTGTGGTGCATCTGGCAGGGGCTGCCCGGCTTCAGCTCCGAAGGTGGCTTCGGCCAGAACTCCTTCGGCGACGAGTCCAGCTTCGGCTTCGCCTGGTGGGCCGCCCTGATCCTGGAGACCGTGACCACGCTGGTCTTCCTGATGGTCATCCTCGCGGTGACCGACGAGCGCAACGAGCACCCGAGCCTGGCGCCGCTGGCCATCGGACTGACGCTGTCGATGATCCACTTCGCGACCATCCCGCTCACCGGCACCTCGGTGAACCCCGCCCGGTCCATCGGCCCGGCCCTGTTCGCCGGCGGCGACGCGATCGTGCAGCAGTGGCTGTTCATCATCGCCCCGCTGCTCGGCGGGACGCTGGCCGGCCTCGCGTATCCCGCGGTGTTCGGTCGTCACGGCGAGCCGGTGGCCGGTTCGGGGTTGCGGTTCCCGCGACGGATGCCGCCCGGCGCGGTGCCCGGGTACGGCGCGCCCGACGCCTACCAGCAGCAGTGGAACCAGCAGTACGGCGCACCCCAGCCGGGGCAACAGCCGGGGCAACAGCCGGGCCAGCCGCCCCAGCAGTGGCCGCCGCAGCCTCCGGAGCAGTGGCAGCAGCCGCAGTACCCCACCGGGCAGCCGCCGCAGCAACCGATGCCGCCACAGCAGGGACAGCCTCCTCAAGGCCAGCCGGGCGGCTGGCAGCAGCCGTGGCCGGGTGGCGACGAGGACGGGCAGACCCAGGTCCGGCCGCCGACCTGAGCTCTTCGGTGGTCGAGGAGGGACGAAGTCCACTGGTGGTCGAGGAGGGACGAAGTCCACTGGTGGTCGAGGAGGGACGAAGTCCACTGGTGGTCGAGGAGGGACAGTCCCGTCACGAGACCCCGGTGACGCTCTCCAGCTCCGCGTGCTCGGTGCCACCGAGCCTGGTGAGGATCTCCACCGGTCCGGCGCCCTCGGCGTACCAGCTCCGCACGACGTGGAGGTCGCCCACTCCTGCGGTCGTCTCGATGGCGACCGTGCCGGAGAACGTCCCGGCCGGCACCGTGGACTCGTCGTCGACCGAGAGCACGGACGCACGGTCCTCGGCGATGCCCGGCGCCCGCTCCTCGAGGAAGCCGTCGCCCACCCGGGGCGTCGCCGGCATCGCCAGCCCCGCCTCGGCGCCGTCCTCGCCGGCTCGCCACGACCGCTCGCCTCCCTCCCCGAACAGCCACACGTTGCCGCGCGTGTCCTGGGCGTAGTACGCCTCGCCCTGACGCACGACTCTTCCCTCGGCATCGGTGGCACTGGTGTGCACGACGACACAGCTGACGCCGGCCACGGTCTCGCGGCCGTCCTCGACGCGCACCTCCAGGTCGGTCGCCGCGCTGCCGGAGACGTCGTAGGTCCACACGGTGCCCGGAACCAGCGGCAGCAATGGGTTGTCGACGTCCCGCACGAAGTCGCCCGGGTCCGGCGACGGGGTCGGGACCACGAGCTCGTCGACACCGCGCGGCCCGATCTTCTCGGGGTTCGCCTCACCGGCGGCGCCGCAGCCGGCCACCAGGACCAGGACCGACAGGACCAGCGGGACGACGGCGGCCACGGAGGCCGGCGGTCGTCGCATGGGCCCAGGATGCCGCACCGCTGGTGGCTGCTAGCGTCGCTGTCGTTCCCGAACGTGTGAGGAGTCGTCGTGCCATCAGCCCCTCTCAAGGTCGCCGTCACCGGTGCTGCCGGACAGATCGGATACAGCCTGCTGTTCCGCCTGGCGAGCGGTTCGCTGCTCGGCGCGGACCGGCCGATCGAGCTGCGCCTGCTGGAGATCGAGCCCGCGCTGAAGACCCTCGAGGGGGTCGTCATGGAGCTCGACGACTGCGCGTTCCCGACCCTGGCCGGCGTCGAGATCGGCGCAGACCCGCGCACGATCTTCGACGGCATCGGCCTCGCCCTGCTCGTCGGCGCCCGCCCGCGCGGGCCGGGCATGGAGCGCGGCGAGCTGTTGTCGGCCAACGGCGCGATCTTCACCGAGCAGGGCAAGGCGCTCAACGAGGTTGCCGCGGACGACGTACGGATCGGCGTGACGGGCAACCCCGCCAACACCAACGCCCTGATCGCGCTGAGCAACGCCCCGGACATCCCGAAGGAGCGGTTCTCGGCGCTCACCCGCCTCGACCACAACCGCGCCATCTCGCAGCTGGCCGCGAAGACCGGTGCCCCCGTCACCGACATCTCGCACATGACGATCTGGGGCAACCACTCCGCCACGCAGTACCCCGACCTGTTCCACGCCGAGGTCGGCGGCCGCAACGCCGCCGAGGTCGTCGGCGACCAGGACTGGATCGAGAACACGTTCATCCCGACCGTCGCCAAGCGCGGCGCCGCGATCATCGACGCCCGTGGCTCGTCCTCGGCCGCCTCCGCCGCGTCGGCCACCATCGACGCCGCGCACGACTGGCTGTTCGGCTCCCCGGACGGCGACTGGGTGTCGATGGCGGTCGTCTCCGACGGTTCGTACGGCGTCCCCGAGGGCCTGGTCTCCTCCTTCCCCGTCACCACCAAGGACGGAGAATGGACGATCGTCCAGGGCCTGGAGATCGACGACTTCTCCCGCTCCCGCATCGACGCCTCGACCGCCGAGCTGGCCGAGGAGCGCGACGCGGTCCTTGAGCTGGGCCTGATCTAGGGATCACCCCGCCGGGACGTCAGACGGGCTGGTTGGGGATCGAGCTCGCCAAGGCTATGAGGGCGACGCCGGCCCCGGTCAGGAGGCACACGTCGAGGACGCGGTGACGCACGGCGAGCATGCCGGCATCGCGGGAGGCGAGGATCAGGCGTAGCAGAGCGGCCACCAGGAGGGAGCCGCCGAGGATCTGGATCCCGAGGCGCCAGTCGTCCCGGGTCGCGATCACCAGGGCGACACCGGCCGCCACCAGGATGCTGATGTAGAAGGCGCCACCGATGGTCGAGGGGTACCTGCGGGGCTCCTCGCCGAGGTCCGGCTCGGGCTCCGTGACGGGCTCCGTGACGGGCTGGGCGATGTGCTTCGGCTCGGAGGGCTCCTCGGTGACGGCGGCCGCGGGGTCGACGAGCTCCTCGACGTCGTGCTCGTCGTCGGGGCGGTCATCGGGATCCGGGACCGCGCGGAGGTGCGCCACGAGGACCCACCCTAACCGTCAGGCCGCCGAACCCTCGGCGATGTCGACGATGTTGCTCAGCAGCATCGCGCGGGTCATCGGCCCGACGCCGCCCGGGTTGGGTGAGACCCACGCCGCAACCTCGGCCACATCGTCGGCGACGTCACCGGCGACCTTGCCGTCCACCCGGGAGACGCCGACGTCGAGCACGGCCGCGCCGGGCTTGACGATGTCGGCACCGATGATCCCCGGCACGCCCGCGGCGGCGACGACGATGTCGGCGTTGCGGACGTGCATGGCCAGGTCCTTCGTGCCGGTGTGGCAGAGGGTCACCGTCGCGTTCTCGGTACGCCGCGTGAGCAGCAGCCCGAGCGGCCTGCCGACCGTCAGCCCGCGACCCACGACGACCACCTCGGCGCCGGCGATCTGCACGCCGTAACGGCGCAGCAGCTCGATCACGCCGACCGGGGTGCACGGCAGCGGGCCGGCCTTGCCGAGCACCAGCTTGCCGAGGTTGGTCGGGTGCAGGCCGTCGACGTCCTTGTCCGGGTGCACCCGGGACAGCAGCGCGAACTCGTCGAGGCCGGTCGGCTGCTGGACGATGAACCCGGTGCACGCCGGGTCGGCGTTCAGCTCGTCGATGACGGCCTCGACCTCCTGCTGCGTGGCGGTCGCCGGAAGGTCGCGGCGGATCGAGGTGATGCCGATCTCGGCGCAGTCCTTGTGCTTGGCCCCGACGTACCAGTGCGAGCCGGGGTCGTCTCCCACCAGGACGGTACCGAGGCCGGGGACCACGCCGCGTTCCTTCAGCTTGGCAACGCGTTCGGCCAGCTCGGCCTTGATCGTCTTCAGCGTGGCGGTGCCGTCGAGCTTCTGGGCGGTCATCTGCTGGCTCCTTGGTTGTTGTGGCCTGTTACGTCACCGGGGTCTCGACTCGCTCCGTCGCGGCCTCGTTCCTCGGCCGCGGTCGCGCTCGACCCGCGCATTGACACGCTTCGCCGCTGGCGCGTCGGAGCTAGTGCGCGAAATGGCGGGTGCCGGTGAAGTACAGCGGGACACCTGCCTTCTCGCAAGCCTCGACCGTCAGCTGGTCACGCAGTGAGCCACCGGGTTGGACGATCGCCCGTACGCCGGCGTCCAGGAGCACCTGGGGGCCGTCCTCGAAGGGGAAGAAGGCATCCGACGCGGCGACCGACCCCTTGGCGCGGTCCCCCGCGCGCGACACCGCGAGCCGGCAGGAGTCCACGCGGTTGACCTGGCCCATGCCGATGCCGACGGAGGCGCCGCCGTCGGCCAGCAGGATGGCGTTGGACTTCACCGCGCGGCACGCCTTCCAGGCGAAGGCGAGGTCGGCCATCGTCGCCTCGTCCGCCGCCGGGCCTCCCGCCAACGTCCAGGTGCGCGGGTCGTCCCCCGGCGCATCGACATGGTCGACCTGCTGCTGCAGCACGCCGCCCGACACCTTCCGGAACTCGAAGCCGGAGTCCTCCTCGGGACCTCCGCAGACGAGGATCCGGATGTTCTTCTTGCCCGCCAGGATCTCCACAGCCCCGTCGTCGTACGCCGGCGCCACGATCACCTCCGTGAACACCTCCGCCACCTGCTCGGCCATCGCCACCGTCACCGGCCGGTTGGCGGCGATGACGCCGCCGAACGCCGAGGTGGGGTCGCACTCGTGGGCACGGCGGTGCGCGTCGGCGATGTCGGCACCGATGGCGATCCCGCACGGGTTGGCGTGCTTGATGATCGCCACCGCCGGCTCCTCGAAGTCCCACGCGGCCCGGCGCGCGGCGTCGGTGTCGACGTAGTTGTTGTAGGACATCTCCTTGCCGTGCAGCTGCTCGGCCGAGGCGAGACCGCCGGTCCCGTCGGAGTAGAGCGCAGCCACCTGGTGCGGGTTCTCGCCGTACCTCAGGTCCGCGACCTTGGTGAACGTCGCCCCGCCGAACTCCGGGAAGCACGACTCCCCCTCGGGCGGCGCGAGCACCGTGGCCATCCAGCCCGCGACCGCCACGTCGTACGCCGCGGTGTGGGCGAAGGCCTCGGCGGCCAGCCGCCTGCGCTGCTCGATGGTGAACCCGCCCGCGGCGACGGCGGCGAGCACGTCGTTGTACGACGCGGGCGAGGTCACGATGGCGACCGACGGGTGGTTCTTGGCCGCTGCCCGCACCATCGAGGGACCGCCGATGTCGATCTGCTCGACGCACTCGTCGGGCGTCGCGCCGGATGCGACGGTCTCCCGGAACGGGTAGAGGTTGGAGACGACGAGCTCGAACGGCTCTATCCCGAGCTCCTCGAGCTGCCGCACGTGCGAGTCGAGGCGCCGGTCGGCCAGGATGCCCGGCGTGCACCTTCGGGTGCAGCGTCTTGACCCGGCCGTCGAGGCACTCGGGGAAGCCGGTGAGGTCCTCGACCTTGGTCACCGGGATGCCGAGCGACTCGATCCGGGCGGCCGAGCCGCCGGTGGACACCAGCACGACGCCGGCGTCGTGGAGGCCGCGGACGAGATCGTCGAGGCCGGACTTGTCGTAGACCGAGACCAACGCGCGACGGACTGGGATCTGGTTCATGCGGACACTCCTGGGCTGTCGTGCGGCGGGGCACCCAGGCGGGCGATGCCCCTGACGTTTCACTCCCCGGTGGTGGTCCACCTGCGCCAGTCGTGTGGGTGCAGCCTAACCGAGTCTGACGGTCCGGCCCGTCACGGAGAAGCCCTCGCGCGCCATCCGGCCGACCGCGTCCACGAGCATCCGGCGCTCCTCGGCCTTGATCCGCTCGTGCAGCGTCTCGACCGTGTCGTCGTCCTCCACGCGGACCGCCCGCTGGTCGACGATCGGGCCGGTGTCGACGCCGTCGTCGACGACGAACAACGTGCAGCCGGTGACCTTCACGCCGTACTCCAGGGCCTCCGCCGGCCCGTGCATCCCGGGAAACGACGGGGACAGCGCCGGGTGCGTGTTCAGGGTCTTGCCGCGGTGCTCGGCGAGGAACGCGGGGCCGACGAGCTTCATGAAGCCGGCGAGGACCACCAGGTCGGGGGCGTACGACGCCACGGTCGCGGCCAGCGCGACGTCCCAGTCGGCGCGGCTGGGGAAGTCATGCACCCGGTGGACGAACGTCTCGACGCCGGACCGCTCGGCGCGCGCCAGCCCCTCGGTGCCATCACGGTCGGCGCCGACGGCGACCACGCGGGCGCCGTAGGCCGGGTCGCCGCACGCATCCAGCAGCGCCTGGAGGTTCGTGCCCGAGCCGGAGACCAGGACGACCAGTCGGCGGGGTGCGGACACGGCCGGATTCTAGGGGCCGGAGTCTAGGCCGCGTTCACGCGGCGGACGTGGCGCCGGTACGACCAGGTCGCGAGCAGGGCGCCCACGAGCGCGCCGAGGCCCAGGGCCACGACGGCGTGCAGGGTCACCTCGGCGGCGGCCGGGCCGACGTCCTGCATCCGGCCGGGCCCGACGGATCCGCCGGCCAGCGCGGTGAGACCACCGATGACGAGGCCGGCGAGGATGCCGCCGGCGCAGCCGCGGACGGCGCCTTCCTCCCAGCGGGTGGTGGGGTACAGCCGGTGCGCGCGCGCCGCGGCGTACGCCGCCACGACCGGCGGGAGGAGCATCACCAGCGCCACCCAGGCGGCCGGCGTGCCGTCGTCGGGGAGCGCGGCCAGGAGCGGGAAGGCCGGCACCGGCCCGAGGACGACGGCGGTCGGGCTGGCCAGGGTCGCGGTGCCGACGGCGAAGCCGGGTCCGAGCAGGTAGCTGCCGGCGAACAGCACGGCGTTCGGCACCACCGCGAGAGTGAGGCCGGAGTAGAGGGTCGCGGCGCCGGCGTCGGTGTGCAGCTCCGACATCACGTTCAGTGCGGCGCCGAGGTCGATCGCGAGGGCGACCAGGAAGGTGGCGGCCGAGGCGAGCAGGAAGGTGGAGACGACCTTGAGGCAGACGGTGCTCGCGGCCCGCGCCGACAGCGGCAGGAACGCCGTCCAGATCGCCGCGCGACCGGCGCCGATCGCGATCGCGATGCCGCCGACGACCAGCGACAACGCGAGCGACCAGACGACCACGCGGGACTCGGACGGGGAGCCCACGCCGGCGACGGCGCGCAGCACGGCGACCGCCACGCCGACGTACGCCGCGGTGAACAGCAGAGCGGTCGCCGGCACGGTCCAGTCGCGGACGCCGTCGGCGAGCGCGTCGGCATCGGGGCCGTGGCCGGACACCGAGTCGCCGACCCGGTGCGCGATCCGCCAGACCGACCAGGCGCAGATCACGCTGACGCCGAGCGGGATGGCGGTGATGCTGACGCCGGAGACCGTCAGCCCGGAGCCGTGGCCCATCAACCACGCGATCGCGCCGGCGCGCAGCCCGTCGCGCGGGGCGCCGTGTGCGCCGGCGTCGGTGAGGAACCAGCCGACCACGCCCACCGCGAGGCAGACCACCAGCGTGCTGGCGGCCGCCGCGGCTCCGCCGAGCAGGGCCAGCAGCACCAGCGGACGCCGGTGCCGTGCGTCGACCGGCGCGCTGGTCTGCGCGCGCGTGGGTCCGCTCAGCAGGGAAGTCATCGCGGCCATCCTCGCCGCCGGAAGGCGGCCTACCCGGTCTGCCACGCCGACGTAGTGGCCCCAGGCGGGATGTGCACCCCCAGGGGTGGACCCCGTACCGTAGAACGGCCATGCAGGACCCAGCCGCCTTCGACGCGTTCTACAAGTCGACCCGTACCCGCCTCCTGCAGCAGACCTTCGCCCTCACCGGAGACCTGCCTGCCTCGCGCGGAGCGGTGCGGGACGCGTTCGTGGCCGCGTGGCACCACTGGCGCAAGGTTTCCCGGCTCGAGGACCCCGAGGGCTGGGTGCGGCCGCTCGCCTGGCGGCACGCGCAGCGGCGACACTCCGCGCGCATCTTCCACCGCGACCGCAAGCTCGACCCGGGCATCCGCGCCACGCTCGACGCGCTGGCCAAGCTCCCCCTGGTGCAGCGCAAGGTGCTGCTGCTCACGAACCTCACCGACGTGGCGATGGCCGACATCGCCCGGGAGGTCGGGCTGACGCTCCACGAGACCGAGCAGCGGCTGCAGACGGCGACCTCCCAGTTCGCCATGCACCGTGACGTACCCACGACCGGCATCCGCCACCTTTTCGAACCCCTTCGCGGCCACGTCGCCGACGCGCGCTGGCCCCGGGTCACCATCGTCCGGCGGGCCGGCACCGCCCGGCGTCGTACGCACACGGCCTTCGGAGCCTGCGCCGTGGTCGGCGCGGTGGTGCTGGGCGGCGCCGTCGTCACCGACGCGCAGGGCGTGAAGCCCTCGCTGGAGAGCGCCCGCGCGTCCGGCGTCGCCGCAGTGCGGCTCGGGACCGGGCCGGCGAGCGAGACGCCCGGGACGGACCCGTCGGCGACGACAGCCGCCGCGCCGGTCGCCATCGCCGAGGACGACCTGGTCGCCCTCGACCAGGTCGTGGACAGGATCGCCGGCAGGTGGCGCGAGGTCGACACCGGTTCCAGGAGCGGGATCCTGATGCCCTGCCAGTCGACGCGGTTCGCCGACCCGTCGGGCACCTCGTCGGCGGTGCGGCAGTTCAAGGCGCCGGCGCGCAAGGACCAGCCGAAGCGCACCTTCGTGCAGTCGGTCGAGTTCTCCGCCAGCGGCAAGGGCGCGCGGACGTCGTACCGCACCATGCTCGGCTGGTTCGGAGCCTGCACCGACGCGCGGGTCCAGCTGATCTCCACCCACGCCGTGGGCCGGGTCGGGGACGACGCGACGCTGATGGTGCTGAGGTCGTGGAAACGCCCCGAGACCACGATCCTCGCGGGCGTCGCCCGCACCGGTCGCGTCAGCACGGTGACGCTCAGCAAGGTGGGAGGTACCGCCCGGCCCGACCTCGACGCCTCGGCCGGCCTGCTCGCCGATGCCGTCAACGGGCTCTGCCGGCTGCCGGACACCGGCCCCTGCGCCGAGAAGCCGGTCCTGACCGACGCGCCGCCCGTGCCCGCGGGCTCGGTGCCCGCCATGCTCAGCGAGGTGGACCTGCCTCCGGTCACGGGCGTGGACCGTCCCTGGATCGGCACGGAGGCCCGGATCGCCAACGACAACCTGGCCGCCAGCCGGTGTGACTCGACGAGCTTCCAGGTGGCGAAGATGCGACGCGGCATGACGCGCTCCTACGTCATCCCCGAGAGCAACCTGTCGGACCTGTTCGGCCTGACCGAGACGGTCGGCTACCTGCCCGGCCCCCGAGCGCGCGCCTTCGTCGCCGACGTGCGCAGCAAGCTGCAGGCCTGCTCCGACACGCAGCTCGGCACCGACGTCGTACGCGTCGCCAACGTCTCCACCAAGGCCCAGGACCTGACCGTCTGGCACGTGACGACCGAGATCAACGACCAGCAGTCCGTGACCTACCTGATGGGCATCCTCCGCGAAGGAGGGTCGATCGCCCAGGTCGGTTTCGTGCCCGACGGCAAGGTCCAGATGGCGCCCGGGGCGTTCATCACGCTCGTGCACCGGGCCCTCGACCGGCTGCCCGCCCTCGCGCCCAAGGGCTGACAACTTCTCGCCGTCTCGGTCCGTCCCAGGGACGTGAGACTCTCGGCGATCGTGGTCGCTGCCCTGCTGACGGGATGCGGCACGGCAACGTCCGCTCCGCTGGCCGACGACCCCGGCCCGACGCCGTCCTCCGACATCCGCCCCCTCGACGACTTCCCGCTGGCCCGCGGGTATCCCGCGACCAACGGCAACGACGGCTCGCCCGTCCGCGTGACCGACGGGTCCGGGGTCGAGGACCTGGTGTTCTGCGGCCGCATGGCATGGAGCCCCGAGCGCGCCACGGACGTCGTGGGCGCGACGTACACCGGCGAGGCCGAGGACTTCCGCGGCCGCACGCTCGCCAGGTACGACGGGCAGGACGCCGACGGTGTGGTCGACCGGCTGCGGGACGCGATCGAGGCCTGCCCCGAGGAGGAGGTCGGCGGCACGGCGCAGGTCTACGAGCTCATGCCGGGCGACTCGGGCGACGACTCGTTCTACGTGACGCACCGCTACCGCGGCGACTACGGGTTCGACACCGGACTCGAGGTGATCGGTGTGATCCGGCTCGACGACCTGGTGCTGCTGACCTTCGAGTACGGCGAGGGCGGCGGCTCCGCGGAGTCGATCCGCCGCTCCGTCGGCGAGGTCGTCGAACAGAGCAGTGCGTTGATGCCCGAGCTCTGCGAGTACGCCCGACAGCCGTGCTCGGAACGCGAGCCCTCCCTGGTCGTCCCGATCGGCCCGGACGGCATCGAGGACCTCACGCTCGGTACAGCGTGACGCCCGAGGGGGTCGGCACCGGGTCGACGGCCGACGAGATCGCCGCGGCGTACCCGGACGCCACCGGCGACGAGGCGCGGTGGACGACACCCGTTCCCGGCCACCCCGACCGGGCGTACTGGTTCGACCTCGGTCGCGACCACCTCGTCACGGGCGTGATGCTGCTGCTGCCCGACCAGCGTTGCTACGGGTGATACTCAGTGCGTGGAGGAGGGCCACGCTTCGGTCCGGTTCCGGCTGTGCTCGGCACTGGCCGTGGACGCGGGTACCGGCGTCCTCAGCGGGCGGGACCTGGGCAGCCGCAAGGCACGTACCTTGCTGGCCCTGCTCGCCTCCGAGCGCCGGGGCCTGGTCCCCCTCGACCGCATCGTCGACGCCCTGTGGCCCGACGCCGAGCCGGCCGACCCGGCGGCGAACGTGGCGACCCTGGTCAGCCGTACCCGACGGCTGCTGGGACCCGGCGTGCTCACCACGACCGGCCGGGCGTACGGCCTGGCCGAGCACGGGCCGTGGAGCGTCGACCTCGACGAGGCCGCGACCCTGCTGGCCGAGGCGGCGGCCCGCTCGGCCGAGCCCGTACTCGCCGCCGCCGGCGCGCGCTCGGCGCTCGACCTGCTGGGCGCCCCGCCCGCGCTCCCCGACGAGGGCGACGCCGACTGGGTCCAGGCCGTTCGCCGCGAGGCCGACGCCCTGCGCCGGCAGGCCCGCCACGTGCTCGCGGAGGCGCTGACCACGCTCGACCCGGGCGCGGCCGTGGCCGTGGCGGCCGAGGCCGCGGGCGCCGACGCTCTGGACGAGCAGGCGGTTCGCGACCTGATGCGCGCGCTGGTGGCCGACGGGCGGCCGAGCGCTGCACTGGCGGCGTACGACGACCTGGCCGCCCGCCTCCGCGAGGAGCTCGGCACCGCCCCCGACCGCGGCACGGCGGCCGTGCACCTGGCGATCCTGCGGGAGGACAGCCTGCCGATCGAGGACCGCCCGCGCGCGGAGGCAGGCCGGGCGGTGCTGATGGGCCGCGACGACGAGCTCGCCGCTGCGCACGCCGCCTGGGCGGGCGTCGGCGCGGACCAGGACGGCCACCTCCTGCTCGTCGAGGGCGAGGCGGGCATCGGCAAGACCCGGTTGCTCGACGCCGTGGCCGACTTCGCCGCGGCCACCGGCGGCCGCGTCCTGCGCGGCCGCTGCCACCCCGCGGAGCGCTCGCTGTTCCTCCAGCCGTACGTCGACGCCCTGCGGCCCGCGCTCCTCGACGCGCCGCCGGCCCGCCTCGCCGCGCTGGTCCGCGACCACGAGGCGTCGTGGGTCGCCCTGGTGCCCGAGCTCGGGGCCGTCCTGCCCGTACCTCCCCCGCTTCCGAGCGACGTCGACCTCCAGCGCCGCGCGGCGTACGACGCGGTGCTCGCCGTCCTGCGCCGGCTCGCCCTCGACCAGCCCGTCCTGCTGGTCGTCGACGACCTCCAGGACGGCGGCGCGGCCACGGTCGACCTGCTGGGGTATCTCGCCGCCCGCCTCGGCCCGGCGCCGGTGCTGGTGCTGGCCGCCGTCCGGGCCGAGGACCTGACCACGGTCGACCGGCTGGCCGACCGGGCCCGACGGGTCCGGCTCGGCGCCCTGCCCCGTTCGGCGGTGGACGCCCTGGCGGCCGCGGCCGGCCTCGGCTCCCACGGCGAGCAGGTGATGGCCCGCACGGCCGGGCACCCGCTCTCCGTCGTGGAGTACCTCCGCGCGCTCGCGGTCGGCGACGCGGGCGTTCCGGCCTCGCTCGCCGAGGCGGTGCTGACCCGGGTCGGCCGGCTCGAGCCCGACCTGCGGGCCGTGGTCGAGGCGGCGGCCGTCGTCCGGCGCCGGCTCGACCCGCGGCTGCTCGCGGACCTGGTCGAGGCCAGCGAGGTGGCCACGGTCCGGCGTTGCGAGGACCTGGTCCGCCAGCGCCTGCTGGTCCGCAGCGGCGAGCACTACGAGTTCGCCAACGACCTGCTCCAGGAGTGCGTGCACGCCGCGCTCGCGCCCGCCGTCGCGATCGCCTACCACCGCCGGGCCGCCGACCTCGCGTCCGGGCAGCCGGAGCTGATGGCCGAGCACGCGTACGCCGCCGGCGACGAGCCCCGCGCCGCACACGGCTGGCTGCTGGCCGGCGAGGACGCGCTGCGCCGCGCCGCGGTCGAGGACGCCCTCGGGCTGCTGGACCGCTCGCTGGGGATCGAGACGGCCTTCGCCGAGACGCGGGCGCGGGCGCTGCTGGCCCGGGGCGCGGTCCAGGAGGCCCGGACGGACTTCGCGGCCTCGCTGGACGACGTACGCGGAGCCCTCGCGCTCGCCCGCACCTCCGACGACCGGCGGCTGGAGATGGCCGCCCTCCGCTCGCTCGGCGGAGACGCGGCCGTGGGGCTCGGGCTGCCCGTCGACGAGCTGGTCGCGCCGCTCGAGCTCGGGCTCCGGCTGGCCGCGGACCTCGGCGACCGCCGGGCGGAGGCCGACTTCACCAGCCGGCTCGCCATCCTGGAGGCCAGCCGGCTCCGGCTCACCACCGCCCTCGAGCGCGCCGAGCGCGGCGTCGCGCGGGCCCGGTCGGCCGGCTCCGAGGACGCCCTCGTGCTCGCCCTCGACGGGCTCAAGGCCGTCTGGGCCTACCTCGGCGACGGCGAGCGCCTGCGTGAGGTCATCGACGACCTGGAGCCGCGCGTGCGTGCCAGCGGCGACACCTGGCTGCTCCAGTGGGTCGTCTTCGAGAAGTCGTTCGTGCTCGCGGCCGAGGGCCGCCTCGACGAGGCCCGCGCCGTCGTGGCCGAGGCGCTCGAGCTCAACCGGCTCAGCGGGTTCCCGGCGTACGCCGGCTACCTCACCGCCCACGACGGCTGGTTCGCCCGGCTGGCCGGCGACCTCGACACCGCCCGCCGGGTGGGCCGCGAGGCGGTCGAGGCGAGCTCGCCCGTCGACCACCCCTGGTGGTACGCCATCGCCGCCGGCCTGCTCGCCGCCACGCTCATCGAGACCGGCGACGACGCCGAGGCCGAGGCGGTCGCTCGGCGCGGCCTGGCCACCGGAGAGGTCGCGACGGGTGGCGGCCGGCTGCGCTGCCTGGCGGCGCTGGCCGCCGTGACGGGCGAGGCCGACGTCGTGGCCGAGGCCACCCGCGCCCTGGACGCGGTCGACTGCCCGCCCGGCCGGGCCTGGGTGACCGGGGCCGACGTGTACCTCCTGCTCGGCACGACCGAGCCGCTGCGAGCCGCCACCGAGCACTCCTGGCCCGAGATCCGGTCTCAGATCACGTCGAGCACCAGCTGAGCCGCACGGGCCGCGCCGCCGGTGGGTACGGGCAGGTAGTCCGTCGGGGTCTTCAGCGCGGCAGCGAGCTCGTCGGCGATCCGGCCGGGGTCGGCGTCGCGGTAGTCCATGGCCCGGCCGGCACGGTGCCGCTCGAGCCGGTGCCGGACGTGCACCTGCTGCTCGAAGTGGTGACCGAGCGGGAAGTACAGGAACGGCCGCCCGGCCGCGGTCAGCTCCATCGTGGTGCTCAGACCACCCTGGACGACGGCGACGTCGCACGCCGCGTGGTGCAGGTCCAGGTCGGGCAGGAACCCGTGCACCTCCACCCCGGCCGGCGCGTCCAGCGACGCCGGGTCGATGCGCGGGCCGGCCACGGCCACCATCCGCAAGCCCGGGATCGCACGCCGCGCCTCGTCATAGGACGCCACCACCCGCCGCAGCAGGTGGCTGCCGACACCCGAGCCGCCCACGCTGACCAGACAGACCACGTCGTCCTCGCCGTACCCCAGCCGGTGCCGCAGCTCCTCACGGTCGCCGGGGTCCGGACGCTCCCCCATCACGTACCCCGCGAAGTCGAAGTGCTCCTCGGTCCAGGAGCGCGTCGACGGCAGCCCCGGCCCCAGGGGCAGGTCCACCACGTCGGCCGGGTCGCCGACGAAGACCGACCGGTCGCGCAAGGCGGGGTAGCGCGCGACGTGCTCGACCATCTGGGCGTTGTAGTCGGACGTCAGGAACGCCTCGCGCTCACCCCCGTCGGGCATCGGCACCCAGCCGACAAAGTCGGTCATCCAGACGAACGGCGCCCGCTTGAGGTCGGGGTTCTCGTGCAGGAAGTAGTCCAGGTCCCACGCCTCGTCGCCCAGCCAGAGGTCGAACGCCTCCCGCCCGACCAGGTCGTCGAAGACCATGAAGTTGTTGACCAACACCTCATCCATCCGGCGCACCGCCTGGAAGGCATGCAGGTCGTGCTCGCCGGACTCGGACTCGAAGTGCCCCGACTCGTTGGCCAGCAACCGTGACGCGGGATGCACCATCTCGCCGCGGCGTTCGAGGAACTCCGCCACCGGCGACTGCGTGAGCCACTGGACCTCCAGGTCGGGACGCACCTCGCGCATGGCATCGGCGATCGCCAGGTCCCGGCGCACGTGACCCAGCCCGATCGGAGAGCTCAGATACAGCGCCCGCGGCGGCCGGCGACTCCCGCCGGTGGCCGGGCCTGCCACGGTGGCCGGGGTCGTCGGCGGGGGCGGCTCGCGCGACCCGACGGAGGCGACGAAGTCCCGGACCAGCCGGTTCACCGCAACCGGTCGTCGGACCAGGGCCAGATGTCCGCTGCCCTCCATCCGGACGATGGAGCCTCGGGCGAGCTCCGCGAGCAGCTCGCCGTGGGCGAGAGGAACGGCTCGGTCGTCGGTCCCGTGGATGACCAGCACCGGGCAGGTCACCCGGGCCGCCAGCTCAGCTGCGTCCCAACCTCCCGCCAGGGTCGCCTGCTCGCTGTCGACGAGGCGCTCGGGCTCGATGTCCAGGGCCCAGGTCACCGCATCCTCGAACGGCTTGGTCGAGTGCGGCTCGGGCAGCAGTTCGCCGAAGAAGAACTCCGCGAAACCGCGCTGGTCCCGCAGCCACGAGTGCCGGTTGTAGCGGTTCCAGCCCTCGTCGGTGCCGAAGTCCGAGTCGAACTCGAGGCGCAGCTGGTCGCGCTGGTCCGCCCCGGCGAGGCCGGGCAGGTAGGGGCCGAGGGCCACCCAGCCCAGCACGCGGTCGGGACGCTCCACCGCCAGCCGCAAGGCGTAGATGTTGCCCCGTGACAAGGCGACGAGCACGGCGTGCTCGGTGCCGGTCGCGTCCAGCACCTGCAGCGCGTCGTGGACGAACTCGTCGTGCGCGTAGGCCGCAGCGCCGGCCGGGTGGTCGGACCGGCCGTTGCCTCGCGGGTCGAACGTGATCACCCGCGCGTGGCGGGCCAGGTGGGGCACCTGCAGCTTCCAGATCAAGGAGGGCGCGATCGACCACGTCGGCAGCAGCAGCACCGCCGGCCCGCCGCTCCCGAAGACTTCGTAACCGACGCGCACACCGTCGCGCTCGACGTACCCCTGCTCGTCCGGTTCGCGTGCCCGCATGGCTCAGAGGAGCTCGGCGACGAGCTGAGCCGCGCGCGTGGCGCCGCCGGTGGGTACGGGCAGGTAGTCCGTCGGGGTCTTCAGCGCGGCAGCGAGCTCGTCGGCGATCCGGCCGGGGTCGGCGTCGCGGTAGTCCATGGCCCGGCCGGCACGGTGCCGCTCGAGCCGGTGCCGGACGTGCACCTGCTGCTCGAAGTGGTGACCGAGCGGGAAGTACAGGAACGGCCGCCCGGCCGCGGTCAGCTCCATCGTGGTGCTCAGACCACCCTGGACGACGGCGACGTCGCACGCCGCGTGGTGCAGGTCCAGGTCGGGCAGGAACCCGTGCACCTCCACCCCGGCCGGCGCGTCCAGCGACGCCGGGTCGATGCGCGGGCCGGCCACGGCCACCATCCGCAAGCCCGGGATCGCACGCCGCGCCTCGTCATAGGACGCCACCACCCGCCGCAGCAGGTGGCTGCCGACACCCGAGCCGCCCACGCTGACCAGGCAGACCACGTCGTCCTCGCCGTACCCCAGCCGGTGCCGCAGCTCCTCACGGTCGCCGGGGTCCGGACGCTCCCCCATCACGTACCCCGCGAAGTCGAAGTGCTCCTCGGTCCAGGAGCGCGTCGACGGCAGCCCCGGCCCCAGGGGCAGGTCCACCACGTCGGCCGGGTCGCCGACGAAGACCGACCGGTCGCGCAAGGCGGGGTAACGCGCGACGTGCTCGACCATCTGGGCGTTGTAGTCGGACGTCAAGAACGCCTCGCGCTCACCCCCGTCGGGCATCGGCACCCAGCCGACGAAGTCGGTCATCCAGACGAACGGCGCCCGCTTGAGGTCGGGGTTCTCGTGCAGGAAGTAGTCCAGGTCCCACGCCTCGTCGCCCAGCCAGAGGTCGAACGCCTCCCGCCCGACCAGGTCGTCGAAGACCATGAAGTTGTTGACCAGCACCTCATCCATCCGGCGCACCGCCTGGAAGGCATGCAGGTCGTGCTCGCCGGACTCGGACTCGAAGTGCCCCGACTCGTTGGCCAGCAACCGTGACGCGGGATGCACCATCTCGCCGCGGCGTTCGAGGAACTCCGCCACCGGCGACTGCGTGAGCCACTGGACCTCCAGGTCGGGACGCACCTCGCGCACGGCATCGGCGATCGCCAGGTCCCGGCGCACGTGACCCAGCCCGATCGGAGAGCTCAGATACAGCGCCCGCGGCGGGCGGCGGGTACCGACCGCTCGCCGCTTCTCCGGCGCCGGCGCGCCGGTGACGCGGTCGACGAAGCTCTTGATCGCGCGGTTGACGACGACCGGGTGGCGGGCCATCGGCAGGTGACCCGAGCCCTCGATCACGAGATGCTCGGCCCGCAGCAGCCGGGCGGCGTTCTCCATCCGGGCCTGCGGCTGGCAGTGGTCCTCGGTCGGCTGGATCACGAGGACCGGAGCCTCGACGCTACGCAGCATCGCCTCGGCCTCCGCGGGATCCGTGATCGACGGCCCCATGGCGGCCTCGGCCAGCTGGACCTCGGGCGTGGAGTCGAGCGCGAAGCCGACCACGTCCTCGAGCTGCTTGGTGGAGTGCGGCTCGCACAGCTGCTGGCTGAAGAAGAACTCGGCGAAGTCACCCCAGTTGGTCTGCCAGTAGTGGCGGTTGGTCTTGAACCAGCCCTCGTAGGAGTCCAGCTCGTCGTCGAACCGGTCGACCGCCTCCTTGCGATAGGGCAACGGAGGGGTGGCGTCCTTGATCCACGGCGCGACGGCGACGAGCCCGAGCACCCGCTCGGGGTGGCGCGAGGCGAGGAGGAAGGACTCCCAGGCGCTGAAGCAGATCGCGACCACCACCGCGCGGTCGACGCCGAGGTGGTCCATCACGGCGATGGTGTCGGCGACGTACTCCACGTCCTGGTACGCCGCCGGGTCGGTCGGCCGGTCCGAGCGGCCGTTGCCGCGCGGGTCGATCGTGACGACGCGGTAGTGCTGGGCGAGGTACGGCACCTGCGCCTTCCACGCCCGGCTGTGCACGATCACGTCGATCGGGAAGAAGACCACCGTGGGCTTGTCGGTGGCGCCGAAGTTGAACGTCTCGTAGCCGATGCGCACGCCGTCGCGCTCGACGTACCCCTGCTCGTCCGGTTCCCGTGCCCGCATGTCCTCCACCCTCTGCCACACCGGTTGCAGCGCCGTTGCAACCGGCCTGCAAGCACCCCATCGCAGCGTGTGGCCTCCAGCATCCACCCGGGATGCCCACTCCAGGGAGACCCTGATGACCACGACTGAAGAGAAGGTCGAAGCTCCGGCCCTCGACATGGACGCGCTGATGGCGTTCGTCGGGAAGTTCGTCGGCGACCTCGGCGCCACCATGGGCGCCGGCAACGTGCTGCTCGGCGAGCGGCTCGGCCTGTACCGCGCCCTCGCCCAGCAGCCCCGCGACGCCCGCTCGCTCGCGGCGGCCACCGACACCGACCCGAGGTACGTCGACGAGTGGCTGCGCGGCCAGGCGGCCGGCGGCTACATCCAGTACGACGCCGCCACGTCGACGTACTCCATGACGGCCGAGCAGGCCTTCGCCCTGACCGACCCCACCGGTCCGGTCTTCCTGCCCGGGGCCTTCGAGCTCGCGCTCGGGTCGCTGAAGGCCCAGCACCACATCGAGGAGTCCTTCCGCACCGGGGCCGGGTACGGGTGGGGACAGCACGACGAGGACGTCTTCACCGGCTGCGAGCGGTTCTTCCGGCCGGGGTACCTCATGCACCTGCTCACCGAGTGGATCCCGGCCCTCGACGGCGTGCAGGCCAAGCTCGAGGCGGGCGCGTCGGTGGCCGACCTCGGCTGCGGGCACGGCGCTTCCACGCTGCTGATGGCCGAGGCGTTCCCGACCAGCCGCTTCGTCGGCTCGGACTACCACACCGGCTCCATCGAGTCCGCCCGCGAGCGGGCCGAGGACGCCGGCGTCGGTGACCGGGTGCGGTTCGACGTGGCCAGCGCCCAGGAGCTCGACGAGTCGGGCCTGGACCTCGTCACGACGTTCGACTGCCTGCACGACATGGGCGACCCGCTGGCCGCGGCGCAGCACATCCGGCGCTCCCTGGCCGCGGACGGTACGTGGCTGATCGTCGAGCCCGCCGCCGGCGACACCGTCGAGTCGAACCTGAACCCCGTCGGCCGGGTGTTCTACAGCTTCTCGACGTACCTCTGCGTGCCGAACGCGATGTCGCAGACCGGCGGCTACGCCCTCGGCGCCCAGGCCGGCGAGGCCGCCATCCGCCAGGTCGTCACCGACGCCGGCTTCACCCGGTTCCGCCGGGTCGCCGAGACGGCCTTCAACAACGTCTACGAAGCGCGGCCGTAGCCCACTCGCTGGTCGAGCCGGGCGAGCGCCAGCGAGCCCGTGTCGAGACCCCGTACGGGGGACTGGGTCTCGACACGTTCGGCCGTGGCCGGCCTCACGGCTCGACCAGCGACTACTTGTTGAGGATCTCCCGCATCAGCTGGGCGGCCTCGGACGGCGTCTTGCCGACCTTGACGCCGACGGCCTCGAGGGCCTCCTTCTTGGCGGCCGCCGTACCCGACGAACCCGAGACGATGGCGCCGGCGTGGCCCATGGTCTTGCCCTCGGGGGCGGTGAAGCCGGCGACGTACCCGACGACGGGCTTGGTCACGTTGTCCTTGATGTACGCCGCCGCGCGCTCCTCGGCGTCGCCGCCGATCTCGCCGATCATCACGATCGCCTTGGTCTCGGGGTCCGCCTCGAACGCCGCCAGCGCGTCGATGTGGGTGGTGCCGATGACCGGGTCGCCGCCGATGCCGATGGCGGTGGTGAAGCCGAAGTCCTTCAGCTCGTACATCATCTGGTAGGTCAGCGTGCCGGACTTCGAGACCAGCCCGATGGGTCCCTTCCCCGCGATGGTGTGGGGCGTGATGCCGGCCAGCGACTCGCCGGGCGTGATGATGCCGGGGCAGTTGGGCCCGATCATCCGGGTGTTCTTGCCGTCCAGGTAGGCCCACACCTCGGCGGTGTCCTGCACGGGCACGCCCTCGGTGATGACGACCAGCAGCCCGATGCCCGCGTCGATGGCCTCGACGCAGGCGTCCTTGGTGAAGGCCGGCGGCACGAAGACCACGGACACGTCGGCGCCGGTCTCGGTCATCGCCTCCTTGACCGAGCCGAAGACGGGCAGCTGCTGGCCGCCGAGCTCGACGGTCGTCCCGGCCTTGCGGGCGTTGACGCCGCCGACGATGTTCGAGCCGGCGTCGAGCATGAGGGTGGTGTGCTTGGAGCCCATCCCACCGGTCATGCCCTGGACGATGATCCTGGAGTCCTTGTTGAGGTAGATCGACATCTCTTCGCTCCTCAGCGTCCGTTGGCCAGCTCGGCGGCCTTGTCGGCCGCGCCGTCCATGGTCGGCACCTGGGTGACCAGCGGGTGGTTCAGCTCGTCGAGGATCCGGCGGCCCTCGGTGACGTTGTTGCCGTCGAGGCGGACGACCAGCGGCTTGCTCGCCTCGTCGCCGAGGATCTCCAGCGCGCCCTTGATGCCGTTGGCGACCTCGTCGCAGGCCGTGATGCCGCCGAAGACGTTGACGAACACGCTCTTGACCTGTGTGTCGTGGAGGATCACGTCGAGGCCGTCGGCCATCACCTGGGCGTTGGCGCCGCCGCCGATGTCCAGGAAGTTGGCCGGCTTGACGCCGCCGTGCGCCTCGCCGGCGTACGCGACGACGTCGAGCGTCGACATGACGAGCCCGGCGCCGTTGCCGATGATGCCGACCTGGCCGTCGAGCTTGACGTAGTTGAGGCCCCGCTCCTTGGCCTTGGCCTCGAGTGGGTCGGTCTCGTCCTTGATCTCGAACTGCTCGTGGTCGGGGTGGCGGACCTCGGAGGCGTTGTCGTCGAGGGAGACCTTGCCGTCGAGCGCCTCGAGCTTGTCGCCCTCGAGCCGCGCCAGCGGGTTCACCTCGACCAACGTCGCGTCCTCCTCGGTGAAGACCCGGTAGAGCGCCTCGATCATGGTGACGGCCTGCTCGAAGACGGCCTCGGGGAACTTGGCCTCGGTCGCGATCTCCCGTGCCTTCTCGGCATCCACGCCGGTGCCGGGGTTGATCGGGATCTGCTTCACGGCGTCGGGGTTGGTCTTGGCGACCTCCTCGATCTCGACGCCGCCCTCGACGGAGGCGATGCAGAGGTACTGACGGTTGGCCCGGTCGAGGAGGAAGGAGAAGTAGTACTCCTCCTCCGGCGGGGTCGCCGGGGTGATCAGCACCCGCTTGACCGTCAGCCCCTTGATCTCCATGCCGAGGATGTTCGAGGCGTGCTCGAAGGCCTCGTCCGGGGTCTTCGCCAGCTTCACGCCGCCGGCCTTGCCGCGACCACCCGCCTTGACCTGCGCCTTGACCACGCAGAAGCCGAGCTTCTCGGCGGCCGCTCGGGCCTCCTCGGGCGTGGTGGCCACGATGCCGAGAGTGGTGGTGACTCCGTGCTTGGCGAACAGTTCTTTTGCCTGGTACTCCATCAGGTCCACGTGCCGCACCCTAGTCCGGGACGAGGGACCCCGACGAGACGGGTCTGTCGGTGGTGCTGCCTAGGTTCGAGCCATGGCCCCCAAGGTCCAGTACTTCACCGCGACCACGCTCGACGGCTTCATCGCCGACGCCGACAACTCCCTCGACTGGCTCTTCGTCGTCGAGCGCGACGAAGAGGATCGCGCCTGGGAGGAGTTCATCGGCGGCGTCGGCGCCCTTGTGATGGGCGCGACGACCTACAAGTGGGTGCTCGGGCATGAGCCCGAGATGCTCGAGAGCCCCGACAAGTGGCGCGGCTACTACGACGACCGGCCGGCCTGGGTGTTCACCCATCGCGAGCTCCCGCGGATCCCGGACATCGACCTGACCTTCGTGCGGGGCGACGTCCGGACCGTGTACGACGCGATCGTCGCGGCCGTGCCCGGCAAGAACATCTGGGTCGTCGGCGGCGGCGACCTGGTCGGCCAGTTCGACGACGCCGGCCTGCTCGACGAGATCCGGCTCGGCGTCACCCCGGTCACGCTCGGCTCGGGCGCTCCCCTGCTGCCGCGGCGCATCACCTCCGAGCGGCTGCGGCTGAGCAGCGTCAGCCGCAGCGGCCAGATGGTGAACCTGATCTACGACGTCAGCCGGCCGGCGACGCAGTGAAGTGTTCCGCCACCCATCCGGTGATCTCGGTGGTGGCGGCTCCTGGTGTGAACACCTTCTGCACGCCCATCTCCTCGAGGACCGGGATGTCCTCGTCGGGGATGATGCCGCCGCCGAAGACGGCGATGTCCGAGGCGTCGCGCTCGGCGAGCAGGTCGAGCAGGGTGCGGAACAGCGTCATGTGCGCGCCCGACAGGACCGAGAGGCCGATCAGGTCGGCGTCCTCCTGGATCGCGGTCTCCACGATCTGCTCCGGGGTCTGGTGCAGCCCGGTGTAGATGACCTCGTAGCCGGCGTCGCGGAGCGCCCGGGCCACGATCTTCGCGCCGCGGTCGTGGCCGTCCAGGCCGGGCTTGCCGACCACGATCCGCAGCCGGCCGGTCCCGGCCCCCGTCTCAGTCGTGGACATGGGCGCAGGCTACTCCGCGGCCGAGGGTGGTCCGGCCCCCCGCTGAGGGTCCCCAGGAAACCTGTTGACAGGATTTCCCGGCCCGTGACCCATCCGTTACAGTCGTGGCTCGCCTTCCCCGTCCCCTGATCACGGAGCAGCGTCCCATGGGTCATCACCGTGCTGACACGCGCGCCTCGCGCAGTCGGCGTTCGGTGACCCCCGCTACGTCCTCCTCTCTCGTCTCCCAGGCCGGCAAGCGCTCCGCCGGGAAGCGTCCCGCCACCACGCCGGATCGCCGCCCCACGCCCGCTCCCGGGCCGCTCCTCGAGCACACGGTCGAGCAGGCCGAGGCACCCCTGCGACGTACGTCGGCCGGCCGTCGAAGCGCTCCGCGCAAGTCCCTGTTCCGCGGTCTCCCCTCGGCGCCGATCCTGCTCGGTGTCGCGGCTCTCGCGATCTCCGCGGGCGGCGCGGTCAGCGCGGCCGACCCGGCCCTGGTCGGAGCAGGCGGCTCACCCGGCTCCGCCAAGATCATGCAGGCGAGTGCCCTCACCGGCGCCGGCGCGGTGGCCTCGAGCACCGTCCCCGGTGCCCGCGGCCCGGTCGTCAGCCGCGACTCGCGGCGCGACCAGCTGGCCGACTCCGGCGACGACGAGCTGGTGGCAGCGGCCGAGGCACAGCTGAAGGAGCGCAAGCAGGCGTTCGCGGCGACCGACAAGCAGATCAGCAAGCACAACGCCTTCCTCAAGCTGAACCAGTGGCACCTGCCCGTGGCGAGCTACCACCTCACGGCCCGCTTCGGCGACTACGGCCTGTGGTCGAGCTTCCACACCGGCCTCGACTTCGCGGCGCCCAGCGGCACCCCGATCTACGCGATCGCCAACGGCACGATCTCGTCGGCCTCCTACGACGGCTCCTACGGCAACAAGACCGTGGAGACCCTCGATGACGGCACCGAGCTGTGGTACTGCCACCAGACCTCGTTCGTCGTCAGCGCCGGCGAGACCGTCACCGCCGGTGAGCTCATCGGCTACATCGGGTCCACGGGCCACGTCACCGGTCCGCACCTCCACGTCGAGGTCCGCCCCGGCGGTGGCGACCCGGTGGACCCGTACACCGCCATGGTCGTCCATGGCCTGACGCCCTGACCCCTCGCTGGTCCGGTTGCTTCATCTAGGTATGCAGGCGAGTGCGCACTTCCCCAGGCCCGTGGAGCCGGGGAAGTGCAGGTTCACCTACATACCTAGATGAAACAACCACCCCAAGCCCCGACGAGCCGGAGTCCTGATTCCGGCGGGCGGGTGGTGCCCTCAGGCGACGGTCGCGGTCGAGTGCTGGCGCTTGCGGGCTCGACCCGCTGACGCGATCCGTCAGAGCTTCTCCACCGGCGCGTACCTCAACAGCAGTCGCTTGACGCCCTCGGAGCCGAAGTCGATCGAGGCGACCGACCGGTCGCCGGAGCCCTCGAGGGCCACCACGGTGCCGAGGCCGAAGGTGTCGTGCTGCACGCGGTCGCCGGGATCCAGGGACGGGATCTCGCGGGCCGGCTTGGCCTTGGAGGCGGCGTCGGCGCGCGCGGCGGCCGACGAGAAGTTGCGGCGACCGGCAACGGTCGGCGCACCGAGACCGGCGCGACCGCTCGACAGGTCGGGCCGGGCCCACATGGTCTGGGCGGCCTCGGTGCGCTTCCAGTCGACCAGGTCGACGGGCAGCTCGTTGAGGAACCGCGACCCCGGGTTGTGCGCGGGCGCGCCCCAGGCCGAGCGCATCAAGGCGCGGGAGACGTAGAGCCGTTGCTGCGCGCGGGTCACGCCGACGTATGCGAGACGCCGCTCCTCCTCGAGCTCCGGCTGGTCGCCCAGCGAGCGGGAGTGCGGGAAGACGCCGTCCTCGAGCCCGGTGAGGAAGACGACCGGGAACTCCAGGCCTTTGGCCGTGTGCAGAGTCATCAGGGTGACCACTCCGGCATCGCCCTCGTCGTCCGGGATCTGGTCCGCGTCGGCGACCAGCGCGACCCGTTCGAGGAAGTCGTTGAGGCCGGGCGCCACGATGCCGGCGTCGACGTCGGAGGGGTCGGCGGACGGGCCGGCCTGCGGGTCGTCGGAGAACTCGCGGGCCACGGCCACGAGCTCGGCGAGGTTCTCGACACGGGTGGCGTCCTGCGGGTCGTCGGAGGCCTCGAGCCCCTCGAGGTACCCCGACCGCGCGAGCACCGACTCCAGGATCACGTCGGGACGTTCGCCGGCGTCGACCATCGACTGGAGCTCGTGCACCATGTCGACGAAGCCCTGGATGTTGGACAGCGACCGGGTGGCCAGGCCGGGCGCCTGGTCGGCCCGCTCCAGGGCTTCCCAGAAGGTGATCCGCTCGCGCTCGGCGTACGAGTTCACGCACGCCACGGCCCGGTCGCCGATGCCGCGCTTGGGGGTGTTCAGGATCCGCCGCAACGAGACCTGGTCGGCCGGGTTGACGAGCATCCGCAGGTAGGCGAGGGCGTCGCGGACCTCGCGCCGCTCGTAGAAGCGCACCCCGCCGACGACCTTGTAGGGCAGCCCGACGCGGATGAACACCTCCTCGAACACTCGGGACTGGGCGTTGGTCCGGTAGAAGACCGCGACGTCGGCCGGGCGCGCGGACTTGTCGTCGGTGAGCCGGTCGATCTCCTCGGAGACGAAGCGCGCCTCGTCGTGCTCGTCGTCGGCGACGTACCCGACGATCCGGGAGCCGTCACCGGCGTCGGACCAGAGCTTCTTCGGCTTGCGGCCCTGGTTGTGGCCGATCACCGCGTTGGCGGCGTTGAGGATCGTCTGCGTCGACCGGTAGTTCTGCTCGAGCAGGATCGAGGTGGCGTTCGGGAAGTCCTGCTCGAAGTCGAGGATGTTGCGGATGTTCGCGCCGCGGAAGGCGTAGATCGACTGGTCGGCATCGCCGACGACCATCAGCTCGGCGGGCGGGACCCGGTCGGGCGCCTCCTCGGCGGGGAGGCCGTGGCCGTCGTCGTACGCCCGGTTGTCCAGCACCTCCATCTCGTCGGCACAGAGCTGGTGGATCAGGGCGTACTGCGCGTGGTTGGTGTCCTGGTACTCGTCCACGAGGACGTGGCGGAAGCGCCGCCGGTAGGTCTCGCGGACGTCCGGGAACTGCTGGAACAGGTGGACGGTCAGCATGATCAGGTCGTCGAAGTCGAGGGCGTGCGCCTCGCGCAGGCGGCGCTGGTAGAGGGTGTACGCCGCCGACATCGACTCCTCGAACCGGTTGCGGAGGTCCTTGGCCGCGTCGTCGGGGTCGCGCAGCTCGTTCTTGTGGTTGGAGACCCAGTGCAGGACGGCGCCGGGCTGGTAGCGCTTGGGGTCGAGGTCGAGGTCCTTGAGAACCAGCGTCATCAGCCGCTTGGAGTCGGCGGCGTCGTAGATGGAGAAGCTCGACTTGTAGCCGAGCTTGTCGATCTCCTTGCGCAGGATCCGCACACAGGCCGAGTGGAACGTGCTCACCCACATGATCCGCGCGCGCCGGCCGACCAGCGCCTCGACCCGCTCCTTCATCTCCGCGGCGGCCTTGTTGGTGAAGGTGATCGCCAGGATCGAACCGGGGTGCGCCTTGCGCTCGGTGATCAGCCAGGCGATCCGGCGGGTCAGCACGCGGGTCTTGCCCGACCCCGCGCCCGCGACCACGAGCAACGGCGCGCCGGCATGCTGGACGGCCGCGCGCTGCGGCTCGTTGAGCCCCTCGAGCAGCTCCTCCCTGGTCGGCGGACGGTGCCGTTGCGTCGCCTCCTCGGGGACGCCGGCGTTCTCCACCTCGGGGAGCGAAAGAGCCTCTGTCATCTCGCCCCAACCCTACGTCCGCCCACCCCCGGCGATCCCGTCGGTGGAGGAGGGACGAAGTCCTCGGCCGAGCTTCATGGGCGTGTCTGCCTCTTCCTGGGGGTTGCAACCCCCTGGAACGTCCGCGATACCCGGTTAACCGGGTGACACGGCCACCCCGGCCTCGCAAATCGGGCCGCGGCGGGGTGGGGGTCACCAGATCAGCGCGACCCCGACGTCGGCGAGCGTGAGCACGAGCACTGCCCAGTAGAGGCCGTCCGGGATGCGCGGCTTGCGCAGGTTGGCCATCACCAGCACGAGCAGCACCAGCCCGATGCCGAACTTGACCGCGATCTTGGTGTGGTCGACGGGGTCGTCGCCGGCCTCGAGGACGGCGACCAGGAACAGCCCGGAAAGGAACGCCACTCCCACGCCGTCGCGCATCAGGCCGGTGACCTGCTTCACCGGGCGGCGTACCTGCATGAGGATCCCGGCCAGCAGCGCCACGATGCCGGCGATGTGGAGCACCAGCAGCACGACGTGGGCGGTGTCCATGTTCGTGAGGCTAGTGGCGCGATCAGAGCAATCGGCGGTCCGAGGCCCACTTGGTCAGCTCGTGGCGCGAGGAGAGCTGGAGCTTGCGCAGCACCGAGGACATGTGGGTCTCGACGGTCTTGATGGAGATGAACAGCTCCTTCGCGACCTCCTTGTAGGCGTAGCCGCGGGCGATCAGCCGCATCACCTCGCGTTCGCGGTCGGAGAGCCGGTCGAGGTCCTCGTCGACCGACGCGACCTCGATCGAGCCCGCGAAGGCGTCGAGCACGAAGCCGGCCAGTCGCGGCGAGAACACGGCGTCGCCGGACTGGACGCGCTTGATCGCGTCGACGAGCTCCGGGCCGGTGATGGTCTTGGTGACGTACCCCCGCGCGCCGCCGCGGATGGTACCGATCACGTCCTCGGCCGCGTCACTGACCGACAGCGCGAGGTAGCGGGTGTCCGGGGACTGCGCACGACGGATCACCTCGACCCCGCCGCCGCCGGGGAGGTGCACGTCGAGGAGTACGACGGCCGGCTGCTGCTGGCCGATCGCGGCCACGGCACTGTCGACGTCGAAGGCCTCGCCGACCACGTCGACCGCGTCGCCGAGCTCGGCCTTGACGCCGACCCGGAACATCGCATGGTCGTCGACGATGACGACCCGGACCTTCCCGCTTGCGTTGTCAGCCATTTCTCTCCTCGTTCGCGTCCTTGCGTGGCAGCCGCAAGCGGACCTCGGTGCCCTCGCCCGCGGTCGACCGGATCTCGGCCGTGCCGCCGTGGCGGTCCATCCTGTCCACGATGCTGCCGCGGACCCCCATCCTGTCCTCCGGTACGTCGTCGGGGTCGAAGCCCACGCCCCGGTCGCGGACGAAGACCTCGATCGCGGACGGTGAGATCTCGACGTACAGGTCGACCTTGCCGGTGCCCGCGTGCTTCGCGGCGTTGACGAGCGCCTCGCGGGTGGCGTTGACGATCGGGCGCAGCGGTTCGCCGAACGGGCAGTCGCCGACGCACACCACGTCGACGTCGACGCTGTGGGTGTCCTCGACCTCGGCCGCCACCACGCGCATGGCGCCGGCGAGGGTCGCGGAGTCGGTGCTCTCCCCTTCGAAGAGCCAGGACCGCAGGTCGCGCTCCTGGGAGCGCGCGAGGCGGGCGACGAGGGCGGAGTCGTGGGAGTTCTTCTGGATCAGGGCGAGCGTCTGCAGCACCGAGTCGTGGAGGTGGGCGGCCATGTCGGCGCGCTCCTGGGTGCGCACCCGCTCGGCGCGCTCGGCCGTCAGGTCCCCCGCGAGCCGGTAGATCCACGGGCCGATGACGATGGCCAGGCCGAGGAAGCCGACGGCGGCGGACAGCATCACGCTGTAGACGTCGCCCATCTGGCCCTCGCGGAGCGCGAAGACACCGATCGCCAGGACGATCAGCACCGCGCCGGCGCCGACCCGGGCCACGGCCTGCCAGGTGCCCGAGCCGAAGACCATCCGGACCGGGTCGATCCGGCCCGTCGAGTCGAGCCAGCGCTCGCGCTGCGCCTCGTCGGCCTGCCGCCACAGCAGGGCGATGCCGATGGTCGCGATCAGGAGCGGCCAGAACCAGGCGCCCGCGCCGATCAGGCTCTGGAGCAGCAGCACGACGCCGAAACCCAGGGCTCCCAGGGCGATGGCCGGACCGGCGTCGACCAGGCGGCGTACGCGCCGCGGACGCGAACCCCGCCGGCTCGCGCTCTCGATACCCGGCGCTCCCTCGGCGAACTTCTCGTCCGTGGGGAGCACCATCCACAGACCGGCGTACATCGCGACGCCGGCGCCGCCCAGCGCGGCGGCGACGATGAACGCCGCGCGCACCCACATCACGGGGATGCCCAGGTGCGCCGCGAGACCGGCGGCCACGCCTCCGATCACCCGGTCCTGGGTGTCGCGCGTGGCGCGGCGGTAGACGTACCGCGGGGGCGCCACGTCGGTCGCGGGGTAGGTGCGTGTGGTGCTCATCGTCCCTCCATCGTCCCAGGTGTGCCGGGACCGGACCATGAGGCGCATCCCTGAGCCCACCCTGACCACCCCCGGCCCGACCGGGGGTCGGTTCAGGGGGGTCCCCGATGGTGTGCGGCCGCCGCGGGCCGCAGAGTTGGTGCCATGACCAGTACTCCGCCGCCCGCCGGGCCCGAGGCACCTGCGCCCGGCTCGCCGTGGCCGACCGACCAACCGGCCCCCAGGGGCACGGGTCCCCGCGTCACTGCCGAGCAGGTCCGCGACCTGAGCCGCCTGCGCCGCAACGTCCACGACCGCAAGGTCGGAGGCGTCGCCGGCGGCATCGCCCGGCACCTCGACATCGACCCCCTCGTCGTGCGCGTCGCGTTCGTGGTGCTGTCGCTGTTCGGCGGCGCCGGCCTGGTGATGTACGCCGCCGGCTGGATCCTGCTTCCCGAGGACGGCGAGCAGCGCCAGCCACTCGGCCTGGACGACCGGAGCCGCAGCGTGGCCCTGATCCTGGCGGGCGTCCTCGGCTTCGCGCTGCTGGTCGGGCAGTGGGACTGGTTCTGGGTGCCCGGCCCGCTGATCCTGGTCGCGCTGGTGGTGTGGCTGTTCATGTCCCGGCGCAACGAGACCGTGGCTTCCGGGGCCCCGGGTGCGACCGCACCCGTGGCTCCCGGCCCGCCCCCCGGCGCCGGTCCGGACGCCGTGACTCCCGAGCAGCGGTGGGCCGCGGCGACCGCGCAGCACCAGGCCACGCCCGGTGCGCCGGCGTACGAGCAGGCCCCGCACGACCAGCCGACGTACCACGCCTACCAGCCGCCGGCCGAGCCGCCGCACGCCACCAGGTACGTCACGCCGACGCCGCGCAACCCGCGCAAGCGCGGCCCGAAGCTGTTCTGGTTCACCATGGCGCTCGCCGCGCTGGCCGTCGGCGTGGTCAGCATCGTCGACCTGGCCGGCGCGCCGGTCGCCGGCTCGACGTACGGCGCCGCGATCGTCGGCGTGGTCGGCGTGATGCTCCTCGTCGGGTCGTTCTACGGCCGCGCCGGCGGACTGATCTTCATCGGGCTGGTCGCCGCCGCCGGCACCGCGATCGGTGTCGCGTCGGAGAAGTGGGACGGGGAACGCCACGAGATCGTGCCCAGCACGTCGGCGGAGGTCCTCGACAGCTACACCTACGACGTGGGCGAGTACGTGCTCGACCTCACCCAGCTCACCGATCCCGAGAAGCTCGACGGCCGCACCATCCTGATGACGATGGACGTCGGCGAGCTCGACGTCATCGTGCCGGACGACATGGACGTCACCGTGAGCGGCAGCGTCGACGGCCCCGGCGCCATCACCCTCTTCGGGGAGGAGTCCGGCGGCATCGACACCTCCGACACCCGCAGCCACGACGGCGGCTCGGACGTCCCCGAGCTCACCCTCGACCTCCAGGTCGACGTCGGCCACATCGACGTCCGGACCGCCGACACATCCAGGAGCAACCGATGACCACCACCGACACCCGACCCGAGGCGGCCGCCAAGAAGAGCGGCCGGCACCCCGTGAACGTCGGCCACCTGGTGATGGGGATCGCCTTCCTCGGCATCCTCGTCGTCTGGATCCTCGTGGAGGCCGACGCCGTGACCGGCGACGACATCCGCTGGCTGCTGCCCGTGCCCTGGGTGCTTGCCGGCCTCGCCGGGCTGATCGCCACCACGCGCCGGCGCCGCGACTCCGACGAGTGGCGCGACGCGGCGTACGCCGGCCACGAGCGTGGCTGGGTCGGCCACGACCCGAAGCCGGTCGTCGAGGAGCCGGCCGTGGAGGAGCCCGCCGTCGAGGAGCCGACCGCCGAGGGGCCTCTCTCCCGGCAGCGCAGGGCCGCGGCCGCAAGGTTCGACGACCTCGACCTGAAGCTCGCCAGGGCCGAGCGTGAGGTGCGGATCCGTCAGTCGGCCGCCGTGGCACCGCCCGAGCCCGCCGAGCCGCCCGAGCCTGCCGAGCCGGCAGACCCCGCCGACCCGGCCGACCCCGCAGATCCCGCAGATCCCGCAGACCCCGCCGACCCGGCGGATCCCACAGCCACGAAGGAGAACGACCGATGAGCACCAGCACCAGCACCAGCACCAGTACCCGCCGCCTCGTCCGCAGCACCGATGACCGCATGATCGGCGGCGTCTGCGCGGGCGTGGCCGACTACCTCGGCCTCGACGTCACCCTCGTGCGGGTGCTCGTGGTCGTCGGCGCGATCTTCGGGCTCGGCAGCCTGGTCGTCGCCTACGGCGTCGCCTGGCTCCTCATGCCCGAGGCCTGAGCGTCGAGCAGCTCAGAGGCCCAGGTCCTCGGCCATCCGGTCGGCGACCTGGGCCTCGCCACGTACGCCGTCCACGCCCGACTCGGCTCGTAGCCCGGCGACCACGCCGGCGCGATCGGCCTCGGAGCGGTTCTGGCTGAGCTTCGCCTTCGCCTCGACCTTCTCCACGGCCAGCTCGACGCCGACGATGGCGCGCAGCTGTCCCTCGACGTACCTGGCCGGGGCGTCGCCGACCGACCACGCGTCGTGGCCCGCGGCCTCGCGACGGCTCTCGTGCAGGTCCGTCAGCCAGGTGACGGCCTCGCGGATCCAGTCTTGGTCGTGGTGGGCGGTGACCCGGCCGGTGAAGTGGACGGCGGAGTAGTTCCAGGTGGGCACCACCTTGCCGTGCTCGACCTTCGCGGCGTACCACGCCGGCGAGACGTAGGCCTCCGGCCCGGTGACGATCGCGAGCGCCGGCGTGTCCGGCTCGATCGCCTTCCAGTGCTGGTTGGCCTTCGCCATGTGCATCACCAGCCGGTGCCCGGCCGGCTCCCAGATCACCGGGAGGAACGAGGCCAGCGGGTACCCGTCCGGACCGGTCGTCACGAGCTGCGCGGAGCCGGCCTGGCGGACCAGCGCCTGGATCTCGGCCAGGTCCTCGAGGGCGTTGAAGCGCGGCACGTACACCGGGCCATTCTCCCGGGTCGCCTACCCGGAGGCCAGGATGGTCCGTATGGCACTCCCCGCATTCGACGGTCTGACCTCACTGCCGGTCCTCGCGCGCCTCGACCTGGTCGCCCTGCCCGTCGCGGACACTCTCAGTGGCTGGTCGCGGACCGCCGACGTGGCCGTGGTGGAGATCGACCCCGAGCTCGCGGACACCGCGGCGCTGACGGCGGCGTACGACCTTCCCCTCGAGGCCAGCGCCAACTGCGTCCTCGTCGCGGGGAGCCGCGGCGGCGAGGAACGCATCGCGGCCTGTGTGGTCGCCGCCGACACCCGTGCCGACGTGAACACCGTGGTTCGCAAGCTGCTGGACGTCCGCAAGGCGTCGTTCCTGCCCATGGATCGCGCCGTGGCCGAGTCGGGGATGGAGTACGGCGGGATCACGCCGGTCGGCCTGCCGGCGGGCTGGCGCCTGCTGGTCGATGCGGCCGTGGCCACCGTCCCGGCCGCGATGATCGGGTCGGGCCTGCGTCGCTCCAAGCTGATCCTGCCGGGCGACGCGCTGGCCGAGCTGCCGGGCGCCGAGGTCGTCGAGGGTCTGGGCCGGGCGGTGGAAGCTCCCGGCTGACGGCGGGCGTGCGGCCGTTCGGGCGCGCTGCCGTTAAGGTCTGCGGGGCCCACCACGGACGGGGAGGTTGATGACCGCGGGAACGACGGACGGTCTGGAGCGTGACGCATCGTCGCCCGGCGTCGCCGCGCGCCGCGACAACAGCCTCAACCTGGTGCGCCTGGTGCTGGCGGCTCTGGTGCTGGTCTCCCACGCCTACGCGATCACCGCGCGCGGACCCGAGCCCGAGTGGGAGGGCCAGACGCTGGGCACGTGGGCGGTCTACGGGTTCTTCGCCCTGAGCGGCTTCCTGATCACGGGCAGCCGGATGGGCTCGCCCTTCGGCACCTTCCTGCTCCGGCGGATCGCCCGCATCTACCCCGGCTACCTCACCGTCCTGGTGGTCACCATCGGGCTGTTCGCGCCCATCGCGTACTGGAAGCAGCACGACGGGCTCGGTGGCTACCTGACCACCGCCGACTGGCCCATCAACTACGTCATCAACAACGGGCGCTGAAGATCTTCGGCTACGGCGTGTCCGGCACGCTCAGCGACGCGCCGTACCCGGGCGTCTGGAACGGGTCGCTGTGGACCCTGTACTACGAGTTCGCCTGCTACCTGATCGTGGGGCTGCTGCTGTCGATCTCCCTCGTGCGTCGCTGGCCCGTCCTGCTCTCGGCCGGTGTTCGTGGCGAGCGTGGCGTTCATCGCCCATCCCGACTGGGCCCAGCGCTACATGGGCGGCCACCTCGACGTGCTCTTCCTGAGGCCGTTGCTGCCGTTCTTCCTCGGGGGTGCCGTCGTGTGGGTGCTGCGCGACCTGGTGCCCCCGCGCTGGTACGTCGCGCTGCCCGCGGCCGTCGTCTTCGCCGGCGCCGTGCCTGGCGACCCGAGTGGGGTGGCCAGGCCGCGGCTCCGCTGCTCGCGATCGTGCTGCTCTGGCTGGGTCAGGTGCTGCCCTCGCCGGCGTGGGTGCGACGCAACGACCTCTCGTACGGCGCCTACGTCTACGCGTTCCCGATGCAGCAGCTCGCCGTCCTCATCGGGTCGGCACGTCGCCGTTCGCCAACATGGTGACGGCCGCCATCGGGGTCACGGTCTTCGCGGCGGCCAGCTGGTTCTGGGTGGAGCGACCCGCGATGCGAGCGATCCGCGGCAGCATCCAGGGCGTCGACATCACCCTGCACCACGACAGCGTCGACGAGCGCCGCCAGTCGGTGCCGGCGCCCGGCTGAGGCCGGGCCTGCCCGGATGGCAGTCCTTGCGACCGTGACAGTGGTTCTGTCACAGTCGCAGGCGTGAAGCTCTCGACCCAGCTGATGTACTCCGGCAACCCCCGCGAGGCCGCCGACCAGGTCGTGGCCCTGGAGCAGGCCGGGCTGGACACGGTCTGGGTGCCGGAGGCGTACGGGTTCGACGGGCCCACGCTGATGGGGTACCTCGCCGCCAAGACCGAGACGGTCGAGATCGGCGTCGCGATCCTCAACATCTACTCCCGCACCCCCGAGCGCCCTCCTCCAGACCGCCGCCGGCCTCGACAACGTCTCGCAGGGCCGGGCGATCCTCGGCCTCGGCGCGAGCGGCCCGCAGGTGATCGAGGGCTTCCACGGCGTGCCGTACGACAAGCCGCTGGCTCGCACCCGCGAGATCGTCGACCTGGTCCGCCGCGGGATGCGCCGCGAGACGCTCGCGCAACGACGGCATCTTCACCCTCCCGCTTCCGGAGGGCCAGGGCACCGGCCTGGGCAAGCCGCTCAAGCTGCTGACCAAACCCGAGCGGCCCGCCGTCCCGATCTACATCGCTGCTCTCGGTCAGAAGAACGTCGAGGCGACGGCCGAGTACGCCGACGGCTGGCTGCCGTTCCTCTACGTCCCCGAGAAGGCCGGCAGCATCTGGGGCGACGCCCTCGCCGCCGGCACGGCCAAGCGCCACGACGGTCTCGGCCCGCTGGAGATCTCGGCCGGCGGCATGGTCGCGATCGGCGAAGGCCCCGAGACCAAGGCCCTGCTCGACTTCGCGCGGCCCTACGTCGCGCTGTACGTCGGCGGCATGGGCGCGCGGGGCAAGAACTTCTACAACGACCTGGTCTGCCAGTACGGCTTCGAGAAGGAGGCCAAGGAGATCCAGGACCTCTACCTCGGCGGCAACAAGCGCGACGCCGAGGCGAAGGTGCCGCTCGAGCTGCTCGAGCTGGGCAACCTCGTCGGCCCGGCGTCGTACGTCCGGGAACGCATCGCCGCCTTCGCCGACGCCGGCGTGACCAACCTGCAGGTGCTGCCCGCTCAGTGACGACCCCGCCGCGACCGTCCGTCAGCTCAAGGAGTGGGTGGGCTGAGGAGGTCTCCTCCCCCGCCTACTTCTTGTTGACGGTGATGGTGAACTGCGCCGTCCCCAGGTCGAAGGAGCCCTGCAGCAGACTCTGGGCCGGAGATGGCTGCGCGCTGCCGGCCACCGGCAGGATCCGCACCTGGACGACGTACGTCTTGCCCTGCTCCCACCCCAGGCTGGAGGCCTTGAGATCGGTCTGGAAGAAGTCCTTGGCGGTGTCGTAGCTCGTCACCGTGTTGCGCTGGTCGATCCAGGGGTTGGTGGGAGGCGGGTTGACTGCCAGCCGCCAGCGCACCTGGAACCGCTGCTGCGCCGCGATGGCCAGGCCTTCGGCGTCGGAGATCTTCGCGCCGCCGGCGAGCAGCGCCGCGATCTTGACCGGAGTGGTCCCGGTCGGAGACGTGGTGGTCGATGCCCCGACCGGGGACACGAAGGCCGCGAAGCCGTACTGCGCCGCGACCGGGACGTCGACGTTCGGCGCCCCGTCAGTGCTGAGTCGCAAGAAGAACGACCCGACGGTGGTCTTGGCGGTCATGACGGGAGAGACAGCCACGCCGCTGGCGTTCGTGGTGACGCGAGCCTGCGTGGGCGAGAGGGTGTTCGGACCGCTCGCGAAGGTCGCCCCGGGAGCGCCGGCTGGCAGGGTGAACGTCACGTCCACGCCCTTGACGGTGCCCCGGCCATCGGTGACCGTGGCCGTCAGCGAGCCCAGGCCGAGGCCGGCCCGGCCCGCGAGCGCCGTCGGCGTCGGCGTGATGGTGAAGCCGCCGAGCGTGACGGTGGTGCTGGCGGTGTCCCGGACGACGGTGCCTGCCAGAGCGAGCACCTCGGCCTTCACCGTCAGCGCTCCGGCGGGGGTGCCGCCTCCGTTGCCGGTGACACTGACCTTGCCGTCCGCGCCGGTGAACCCGATGTACGAGTACAGGTCGGCCCCTCCTCGGGACACCGTCCACCTGACGCGGCGGTTCGCCCAGGGGGTGCCGCTGGCGTCCTTGACGAGCGCGGTCACGCCCAGTGGCGAGGCCGGCGGCGACGGTGTGGCCGTCTGCAGGGTGACCCTGGCGGTGTCCACATCGACTTCGGTGTCCGTGGCGACAACGGCACCGTCGGTCCCGAAGATGGAGGCGACCACGGTGAACAGCCCGGTAGGCGCCGTCACACCGCTCGGCACCGGCAGCACCAGGGTGCCGTCAGCCCCGGTGACCTGGGCGTATTCGTAGAGGGTCGAGCCACCTTGCTGCACCGTGAACCGGACGGTCCTGCCCTGAACGGGCCGACCACCGTTGTCGATGACGCGGGCTCGTACACCCAGCGGAGACGTGGCGCTCGGGGTCGATGTCTCGATGTCGACCGAGATCGCCTCGGTGCCCTGGGTCACGCGGTAGCCGTCGCCCTCCGCGGCGTTCACGCCGACGGCTCCGACGCCGTTCGCCGCCTGGACGATGAACCGCACGTCGTTGGACGGCTGGTTGCCGTCGAGCGTCAGAGTTCCGGTCCAGAGGGTCGAGTCGTCAGGGTTCTGGGTGAGCGGGACGGACTGCCAATGGCCGACTCCGTTGTTGTCGGCCCGTCCGGTCCAGGTCGCCCACACCTCCTGCACGCCGGCAACGGGGTCACCGGCCACCCGGGCCGAGAACGTGACCACACCGTTCAGCACGGTCCCCGAGACGTCGCTGATCGAGGGCGGCGCTGCCTGGGTGGGGTCCGCCTGCCCTGGCGGGACAGTGAGGGTCTTCGGGCTGTAGAACAGCCGCATGCCCAGGTTGCCGTAGTCGCGCTGGGTGTTGGTGGGGAGCAGCGGGTCCGAGTTGGCATCGGTGCGGTACTGCGCCGGGTTGACGACCAAGGTGGTGCGACCGCTGGCTCCCAGGGCCCCGAAGTAGTTCGACCGTGGCCAGGCGTTGCGGGAAGAACGTCGGGGTCTCGAACGTGCTGTTCGGCGTCGATCCCTCGATCGCGGGGGCTCCCGTCAGCGGCAGCATCCCGCTGGTGTCCTTGTAGTCGCCGGTCCACAGGCCGACGCCACGCAGCACCTGACCCGGGACCGTGACGTCCTTGATCTGCTTCGGGATCGTGGGTGCGCCTGGCTGGATGGTGACGCCGTCCGCGCCGTTCAGCCAGGTGAGGTCGAGCGTCGTGCCGCCGGACACGACCTGCTTGTGCTTCAGCACATTCGAGGTCGGGACCGGCACCTGTGCCGTGCTCAGGCCGTAGGCGTCACCCGGCGTGCCGGTCGTCACGGCGGTCGTGGTCACGTTGCTCGTCCGGGTCGGCAGGGCACTGCGCCGCGGGGCGTCGAAGCCCGTCATCGGCAGGCCGTAGAGCGTGGCCTCCAGCATCGCCTTCTGGTCGATCCCGGTCAGGGCGGTCAGGCTGGCCAGGTAGTCCTGCTTCGCGAGGACGAGCGCCTTGCCGACGGGGATCGGCGGCGCGGACGCTCCCGCAGCCGGGTCGCCCTCGTGGAGCCGACGGGCGACGTCGAGGTACAGCCGCTCGCTGTACTCGAGGAAGTCGGTGTCGCCGTACTGGTAGCCCGTGCCACCGATCAGGACGGCCTTCTGCTGCGCCATCCGCTGGGTCCAGTCGAAGGTGTTGGTCCCCGGGAACGTCTCGGTCGGCGGCACGGCCGCGCTGTCGACGATGGTGTAGCCGGAGTGGCAGCCGGCGCTCAGCACCAGCGTGTTCTTCAGCTTGTCGGCGTTGGTGACACCGGGCGCGTTGACCGGATCGGGGACGAAGGCGGGATCCAGCTCGTCGGCGTCGAACGTGGTCGTGAAGTCGGCAGCCAGCGTGTCGTTGGCGCTGAAGTGGCCGGCCAGGTAGACCACGTCGTGGTGACTGCCCAGCAGGGCCGCGCGCAGCTGGTCACGGTTCCAGGGGACCTCCACCGGGGCCGCACCGTTGTGGGTGATCAGCGAGTCGGTGGTCGCGCCGGTGTCCAGCGCAGCGGTGAGCTCCCCGTCTACGGCGTCGGCCGCGTCGGCGAGGAAGTCGTAGCCCGTGACCAGGCTGGACTGCGGCGCCGGAAGCGTGCCGTTGGTGAGCGACAGGTAGTTCGCGATGGCGCCCTTGATCTCGGCAGGCGTCTTCACCAGCCGCCCGACGGCCAGGTCGGGCAGCGGGACGGTGACACCGCCGATGGTCACCGACGTGGCGGAGCCGTAGGCGTCCTGGCTCTGGACCTGGTCCTCGAGCAGGCTGGCCCCGGACGGCGAGTTCGGCAGGACCGGCGGAGCGAACTCCTCCTCCTGCCCGAGGCCGGACACGTCCGCGTAGCGGAAGAACGGGATGACGTCGTCGCCGCCGGCGATCACGACGTACCGGCTGTTGGCGTTGCGCAGGTCGTCGACGATGTCCTTGACCGCGTCCGCGACCATGTTGACGGCCTGCGGGCAGCCGGCGTGCCCGTTGACCTGGGTCCACAGGCTCTGGATCTGGGTCGAACCGGCCACATCGACGACGACACCATCGGTGGCCGCCGCCAGCTGGCCGAGGGAGGCCAGGTAGTCGGTGCGCGCCTGCGAGCCTGCTGCCAGCCCGAGTCGGTTCGTGTCGGTGACGATCACCGTCTGCTGGGTCGGCGATGGCGGCGCCACGTAGTCCTTCGGGAAGGACACCAGACCGCCACACGCCGGGTTGGCGGCCGTGATCGTGCGAGTCACCTGGAAGGCGTCCGAGGCGTCGAAGTCGGCGTCGCCGTGGCCCTGGACGCGCACGTAGAAGAAGCCGTCCGTGTTGCCCGTGGTCGCGGACACCGTCTCGTCGGCGGTGCCGGTGTTGGTGGAGGCCGCCAGCAGGACCTGGTTCTGAGCGGCCGAGAACGCGTCGCTCACGGTGCTGTCGGAGACGTTGTCGGGGATGTACGAGCCCGGGGCGTAGATCCTCGGTGCGTAGATCCTCGGTGCGTAGATCCTCGGTGCGTAGATCCTGCGGTGCGTAGATCCTGGGTGCGTAGATCCTGGGTGCGTAGATCCTCGGTGCGAACGTCTTGCCGTCCGGTGGGTCCTCCTTGGTCGGGATCGCGGACGTCTCGACGGGGTACTGCGGCACCTGGGTGTCGCCGACGCCGCTGGACGACGACGAGGCGGCGAGCTGGGAGAGGTCGTCGCCGTTGACGAGCTGGTCGAAGGCGGTGTCGATGTCGCCGTACAGCGCCACGTCGTAGTCGGCCGGCAGGTTGTTCGTGCCGGACAGGCCGGTCAGCGTGACCTTCACGTCCTGCCCTGGGTCGACCGCGAACTTGAACCAGCGGACCTCGCCGGCCTCCTTGATCAGCCGGGAGTCCGCGGGCGCGGCGCCGGCGGACACGTCCTTGGCGCCCGGCCAGTCGCGGTTGTCCGCGCCGATGTTGGCGTCGAGGTAGGGCTTGATGCTGAGGGTCAGACTGCCGGTGAGCAGGTTGTTGGCGTCGCTGTTCGAGCCGGACAGCCGGAACCCGTACGTGTCGCCCGGAGCCAGGTTGGTGAACGTGGCGACACCGCCGTAGATGAAGCCGTTGGACGGGGTGGTGCAGCAGCTGACGGGCCCGTGGATCTCGGGCGACGCGATGACGACGCCGTTCTTGATCAGGTCGAGGCGGGTCGTCACCTGGAACCAGGCGTGCAGGCCCTGCCACGTGTAGGGCACCTTGATCGAGTCGCCAGCCGTGACGGCTGTCGTCGCCGTGGCGGTGAAGTCCCAGAAGCGGACCTGGCCGAGGCCCGCCGGCTGCATCGAGTAGCTCATCGCGGCGGGCGTAGCCGTGCCGTTGGAGAGGTTCGTGAAGGTCCCGGCAGGACCCGCGGAGGTGCTCCAGTTGGTGTTGACCGGTGCTGCCGTTGCGGGCGTCGCACCGACGAGGGCCAGCGCTCCGGTGAGTGCGGCGACCAGGGCCGCACCAGCAGCGAGCAGACGCCGAGCCCGGCGTACGGACGAAGTCTTCGATGCAGTCCTCGGCGTGCGGACAGATGTAACCACGCGGTCCAGCCCCCCTGGAAATAGCCCTCAGCGACGCTTTGCTCGCGTCGGCCCCCCGAGCGCAGCGTTCGTACGATACCTGAGCATTCGCACTCGAAACCGTTCGCGGGCTGACAGAAAAACCCAGTCCGGACCGCACATGGCGCGCCGCGCGAGGTTACTCGTGGGTCACTCTCGCGTCGCTCATCAACAGCAGCCCGGATCGGAGCACGGTGAGGTCGAGCGCGGCGGTGCGCCCGGTCGCCGCCGCGCGGTCCAGGATGTCGCTCGGCGTCCGCTCGCGAGCGGGCGCGAGGGCCTCCGCCAGGGCCGCCTCGGTCGGCGGGAAGCGGGGCGCGCCGATCTCCTCGCGTAGCTGTTCGGCGGTCGCGAGCAGCGAGACGGCCTCGGCGTCGCCCTCGGGCCCGCGGGCCAGCATCCACAGCGCGATGTCCTCGAAGAGGTGGGCGAGCGACCAGCGGTCGTCGCGCTCGTCGTACGCGCCCAGGGCGGCACCGAAGTGACCGGCGGCGGCGTCGAGGTCGCCCAGGTCGCGAGTGGCGTTGCCGAGGTTGTGCCGACCGACGGCGACCAGCCACGGGTCCCCGACCTCCTCGGCCAGGGCCTGCGCCTCCACGAAGCGGTCGAGGGCTGCGGCGAGGTCGCCCCGGACGGTCGCCAGCATGCCCATGTTGGTCAGCGACACGCTGACCGCTCGCCGGTCGTCCAGGGCCCGCCGCCGGGCCAGGCCCTCCTCGCCCAGCCGTTCGGCCTCGGTGAGGTCGCCCTCGTCCTCGGCCACCAGCGCCAGGTTGGTGAGCAGCGCGGCGACGCCGGCAGCGTCCCCGAGCGTCTCGCGCAGCGCGAGGCTTGCTTCGTACGCCGCCCGGGCCTGGTCCGGATGGCCCTGCTGCGACGCGAGCGTGCCGCGCAGGTGCAGGACGCGGGCGCGGCCGTCCATGTCGCCGACCTCGCTGAAGGCGGCCTCGGCGGCGGTCAGCTCGCTCTCCGCCTCGACGTACCTGCCCTGCTTGCGAGCCAGCTCCGCGTGGGCCGTCCGCGCACGTGCCACCCCGGCCGCGTCGTCGACCGCCTCGGCGGCCTCGCGGGCGCGGGCGACGTTCTCCTCCGCGGCGGCCCAGTCGCCCCCGACCTCGATCGCCTCGGCGAGCGACAGCAGCACGCCCGGGCGCTCCCCGGGCTCGACGAGCGGGAGCACCTGCTCGAGATAGGAGATGGCGGCCTCGTTGGCGTACGCCGCCCGCGCGGCGGCCGCTGCCTCGCCGAGGTAGTGCCGTTTCTTCGGCAGGTCGTCGCTGCGGGAGTAGTGATAGGCCAGCAGGTCGAGGTGGCGCCGCGGGCCGTCGGGCTCTCCCTCGAGGACGTCGCCGACATGACCGTGGAGCAGGGAGCGCATCGCGAACGGGAGCGAGTCGTAGGCGACATCGCGGGTCACTGCGTGCCCGAACGCGAACGCCCTCTCCTGCGGGTCCTCCAGGTCGATCAGCCGGGTCTGGGTGAGGGCGAGCAGGTCACCGTGGACGACGGGCTCGCGACCGAGGTCGGGGTACACCGCGGCAACCAGCCGCGACCCGAACGCGCGGCCGATCACGCTCGCGACCTTGACGGCGCGGCGCGGTCCCTCGGGCTGGGCGTCGATCCGGCTGAGCACCAGGCTGTGGAGGCTGGGCGGCAGCTCGAGGGCGTCGGGGTCCACCGTGCCGTCGGCGCGGGCGCTGTGGGCGAGGACGTAGTCGACGAGCTGCTCGAGGTAGAACGCGTTGCCCTCGGAGCGGCCGACCACCATCTCGAGGAGCTCGGGCGCGGGGTCGCTGCCGACCAGGGCCCGGTGGCGCTCGGTGGCGAGCGTTGCGGAGGCCTCCGGCGCCAGCGAGTCCAGCACCAGGTCGGTCACGTGGTCGCCGCGGCCGACCGGGAGACCGGCGAACGGCGTGCCATCCGGTCGGGTGGTCAGCACGAGCAGCACGCCCGCCCCGGCGGTGGCCCGCGACAGCGCCTCGAGCAGGTCACGTGACAGGGCGTCGAGCCAGTGCGCGTCCTCGACGACGACGACGACCCCGCCGTCGTCCGCCCGGGCCGCGAGCAGCCGGCGCAGCAGGTCCTCGAGCGAGGTCTTGCGGAGCTCGCCGTCGAACGACGCCGTGAGATCGCTGTCGGGCAGGGACAGCCCGAGCACGGGTCCGAGCAGCGGAGCGCGGCCGGCCAACGCCGGGTCCAGGCGGGCGACGGCCGCCACCACGTCGTCGGGCCTGCTCTGCTCCGGATCGAGGTCGAGCAGGTCGGTCCACACGCCCCGCCACGCGGCGTACGTCGCCTGGGTCGCCAGCGGCGTCGCCTCGCCGGTCGCCACGGTGACGCCCGCCCGGTCGAGCTCGTAGGTGAGCTCGCCGACGAGCCGGGACTTGCCGGTGCCGGCCTCCGCCTGGACGACCAGCACCTGCCCGCGGCCGGCCTCCGCGGCAGCCCACAGGTCGTGCAGCAGGCTGAGCTCGGCCTCGCGGCCGACCATCGGGTTCAGGGCGGGGCGGCCGCCGGTGCGGCGCCGGGCGGCCCGGCCGAGGAGCCTGCGCACCGGCACCAGCTGCTGGCGGCCTTTCACCGTGATCGACGGCAGCGACTCCCAGGTGAACCGCTCGTCGGCGGCCGTCGCCACGTCGCCGTGCACCCAGATGCCGCCGGCCGGCGCCCGCGTCATCAGGCGGGCGGCCAGGTTGACGGCGTCCCCGAGGCAGCAGAAGGTACGCCGCTCCGGGTGGCCGTAGGTGCCGCTGCGCAGCCGTCCGGTCGCCACTCCCACCTGTACGTCGGTGACCGGCACCTCCTCGGCGATCTCCAGGAGTCGGAGGGCTGCCTCGCAGGCCCGGGCCGGGTCGTCCTCGTGCGCGACCGGAGCGCCGAAGACGGCGTACAGATATGCGCCCTTGTCACCGATCGTGAGCTGGAGGACGTACCCACCCTGCTCGTCCAGGGCGAGCTCGGCGCGCGTCACGAAGTCGTCGAGCACCTGGGCGGCGTCCGGGTCGTTCTCGAAGTCGAGCCCGCCGAAGCGGACGAAGATGGGCACGGCCGGCCGGAGGTCGGCCAGGAACTCCCCGCGTCCCTCGACCATCCGTTCCCAGACGGGCGGCAGCAGCCACTGGCGGGCGGTCTCCTCGGGCAGCTGCGGCCACTGGGGCGGCGTGTGGGGCGGGAACACCTCGACGGCGAGCGAGTCGACCACGCCGACGTCGCCGAGCTCGCCGGCCCGGGTCTCGCGGAGCTTCACCCGGTCGCCGAGGGAGGCGATCGCGCCGGCGTCCAGCACGACCTCCCCGGACTGCGACTGCTGCTCGGCCGCAGCCAGGGAGTCCATCAGCGCTCCGGCCAGCACGTCGATGAGCTGGACCCGTGGCTCGCCGACGACGAAGCGGTGGACCTCACCCACCGCCACTGCGACCTTCACGCCCAGCGCGATCGGCTCCCCGCCCGGGGTCTGCACGACACCGACCCGCGCCATCACCTGCTGCATGGCCAGGCCGCACTCGACGGCGCGGCTGCCGTCGTCGTCGTCGATCCAGGCCGTCACGGCGTCTCCGCTGAAGTAGACGACGCTGCCGTCCCAGACGTGCAGCGGCTCCATCAGCGCGGCGAAGATCCGGTCGAGGGTGGCCGACAGCTCCTCCGCCCCGCGCCGGCCCCCCAGCTCGCGGGCCAGCGCCTCGGTGAGCGGGGTGAAGCCGGAGATGTCGACGAACACCGCGGACCCGTGCGTACGTCGCGGGAGGTCCTCACCGCGCGCGAGGGCCCGGCGGCGGTCTCCGGGGATGTACGCCTGGGGGTTGTCCCCAGGGAGGAGGTTCGCCAGCAGGTCGGCCATCTCCCCCATCGTGTCATTGACCCCGGCACTCCTTGCACCGTGACAGTTCCACTGTCACGATTGCCGCATGGGTCGCGCCATCTTCGACGTCGAGCACGAGGCCTTCCGCGAGGCGGTCGGGACCTTCCTCGAGAAGGAGGTCGTGCCCTTCCACGAGCAGTGGGAGAAGGACGGCATCGTCGACCGCGACGTGTGGGCGAAGGCCGGCGCCCAAGGTCTCCTCGGGCTGCAGCTGGACGAGCAGTACGGCGGCGGCGGGACGCCCGACTTCCGCTACAACGTGGTCGTCGGCGAGGAGATGACCCGTCGCGGCGTCTACGGCCCGGCGTTCACGCTGTTCAACGACATGATCGCGCCGTACCTCGTGGCGAGCGCCTCGGAGGAGCAGCGGGCCCGATGGTTCCCGGGGCTCTGCTCGGGCGAGACCATCGCGGCCATCGCCATGAGCGAGCCGGAGGCGGGCTCCGACCTGCAGGGGATCCGGACCACGGCGGTCGCCGAGGGCGACCACTACGTGCTCAACGGTCAGAAGACCTTCATCTCCAACGGGATCCTCGCCGACCTGGTCGTCGTGGTGGCCCGGACCGATCCCGACGCCGGCCACCAGGGCATCTCCCTGCTGGTCGTCGAGCGCGGCATGGACGGCTTCGAGCGCGGGCGGAACCTCGAGAAGATCGGCCAGCACGCCCAGGACACCGCCGAGCTGTTCTTCTCCGACGTACGGGTGCCCCGGGAGAACCTGCTCGGTGAGGCGGGCCAGGGCTTTGCGTACCTGATGACCAACCTCTCGCAGGAGCGGCTCTCGATCGCGGTCTCGGCGGCGACGGCGTGCGAGGTGGTCCTCGACGAGACGCTGCGCTACGCGAAGGACCGCACCGCGTTCGGCCGCCCGATCGGCTCGTTCCAGCACAACCGCTTCGTCATCGCCGAGATGGCCACCGAGGCCCACATCGCGCGGGTGTTCGTCGACGACTGCATCGCTCGCCACGTCCGGGGCGAGCTCGACGCCAAGACCGCCTCGATGGCCAAGTACTGGGTCACCGAGCTCCAGAACAAGCTCGTCGACCGCGGGGTGCAGCTGCACGGCGGGTACGGCTACATGCTCGAGTACCCGATCGCGCGTGCCTGGGTGAACAGCCGCGTGCAGACCATCTACGGCGGCACGACGGAGATCCAGAAGGAGATCATCGGCCGTTCCCTCGGGTTGTAGGCCGTCACTGCTCGGGGAAGCCGCGCCAGCGCCGCCGGCTAACCCGCCTACCCGCCCATGTCACACACCGGGGTTGTCATTCGTCGTTCAACAAAAGGTTGCCCCTGCAGCGATGATTTCGGCACCCTCTCAGGGTCTGCTCAGGGGATATCCGGATGAACCCTGTCCCCGCCTCGTGATGGAGTCTCCCCATGCATCGTCAGATCGCCGGCAAGCTGACCGGCAAAGTCACCAAGTGGTTGGTCCTCGCGGCCTGGCTCGTCGTCGTCGTGATCATGGGCGGGTTCTCCGCCAAGCTCACCGACGTCCAGAACAACGAGGCGTCCTCCTGGCTGCCCGGGAGTGCCGAGTCGACGAAGGTCCTCGACGAGCTCTCGAGCACCGTCGACCCCAACGACATCCCCACCCTGGTGGTCTACGACCGCTCCTCGCGGGCTGACCGCCGACGACCTCGCCACGATGGACGAGCAGGCCTCCGAGATCGCGAAGATCGACGGCGTCACGTCCGCGGGCGTGCTGTCGCCCAACGTCGCCCAGCAGCAGAACCTCCCCACGCAGCTGCTCTCGGACGACGGCGAGGTGGCCTACCTCTACTTCACCTTCAACTTCGGCCAGAACGGCTGGACCGACATCCCCGACGCCGCCACCGAGGTGCGTGACATCGCCAAGATCGACGGCGTCACCGTGCACCTGGCCGGTTACGGCGGCCAGGCCGCCGACTCCGCCGAGGCCTTCGAGGGCATCGACTCCAACCTGATCCTGATCACCGGGCTCGTGGTGATCGTCATCCTGCTCCTCACCTACCGCAGCCCGACCCTGTGGTTGCTGCCCATTCTCAGCGCCGGCTTCGCCTACACGACCGCGGCCGGCGTCGTCTACCTGCTGGCGAAGTACGCCGACCTCACGGTCAACGGCCAGAGCCAGGCGATCCTCGGCATCCTGGTGATCGGTGCCGGCACCGACTACGCCCTGCTGCTGGTCGCCAGGTACCGCGAGGAGCTGCGCCGCCACGAGGACCGCCACGAGGCGATGGCCTTCGCGCTGCACCGCGCGGCGCCGGCGATCCTGGCCAGCTCGGCCACCGTGGTGGTCAGCATGCTGTGCCTGAGCTTCGCCGAGCTCAACTCGACCGCCGGCATGGGACCGGTCCTGGCCGTCGGCATCGCGGTGACCTTCCTGGTGATGGTGACCCTGCTCCCCGCGTTCCTCGTCATCTTCGGCAGGTGGATCTTCTGGCCCAAGCGCCCGGCCTTCGGGTCGCCCGAGCCCACCAGCTCCGGTTTCTGGGCCCGCGTGGGCGGCCGCATCGCCCCCAACCCGCGCCGGGTCTGGATCATCACGGCCGCCCTGCTGGCCATCGCCTGCCTGGGCCTGTTCCGGCTCGACCCGTCCGGGCTCTCGACCGAGGACACCTACACCAAGGAGTTCGACTCCATCAAGGGTCAGAAGGTGCTCACCGAGCACGGCCTGGCCGACAACTCCAACACCCTCCAGGTGGTCGCCAACACCGACGCAGTGCCGCGCGTCCAGGAGGCCTTGGATGGCATCGACGGCCTCGGCGAGGCGCGTCCGGCGCAGGACATCGGCAACGGCCGGTCCTACTTCGAGGCGACGATCAACGCCGACATCTCCTCGCCCGCGGCGTTCAACATCGTGGAGGCCTCGCGAGCGGCCGTGCACCGGCTCGACGGAGCCGACGCCCTGGTCGGCGGTGGGGCGGCGTTCTACGCCGACACCAAGGTCGCCTCGAACCGCGACAACAAGGTCATCATCCCGATCGTGCTGGTCGTGGTGTTCCTGATCCTGATGGCCCTGCTGCGCGCGGTCGCCGTGCCACTGATCCTGGTCGGCACGGTGGTGTTGTCCTTCGGAGCCGCGCTGGGCATCTCGGCGGTGTTGTTCGAGTACGTCTTCGGCTTCGCCGGGTCCGATCCAGGGTTCCCGTTGTTCGCGTTCGTGTTCCTGGTCGCCCTGGGCATCGACTACAACATCTTCCTGATGACCCGGGTCCGGGAGGAGACGCAGACCTATGGGACCCGCAAGGGCTCCCTGATCGCCCTGTCCTCCACGGGTGGCGTGATCACCTCGGCGGGACTGGTGCTGGCGGCGACGTTCCTGGTGCTGGGCACGATCCCGGTGGTGTTCCTCGCCGAGATCGGCCTCGCCGTGGCGCTGGGTGTCATGCTCGACACGATGATCGTCCGGTCGGTGCTGGTCACCGCGATCAACCTCGATCTGGGCGGGAAGATCTGGTGGCCGAGCAAGCTCGACCGCGGCGACTCCTCACGCGACGACCTTCAGGAGCCGCGGCAGGAAGAGGCGCTGTCGCGCTGACGCCGCTCTGCCGGCCTCGATAGCCGGGTGCATCGGCTCCCCCGCCCGCCCTACCCTGGGCGCGTGGGGGAGCCGATGTCGGGCGTCAGCGTGCTGCTCCGGCTGTGGGAGCAGTCGGGCCGGCGGCTGCGCGAGCGCTGCCGCGGGCTGACCGACGAGGAGTACTTCTGGGAGCCGGTCGCCGACTGCTGGAACATCCGCCCGGACGACGGCCACGCGGGTGGCTGGTCCTACGAGTACGAGTTCGCCCCCGAGGACCCGGCCCCGGTCACGACCATCGGCTGGCGGTTGGTCCACATCGCGGCGGGCAACCGCGTGTACTGGAACCACGCCTTCGGCGACGGCACCCTCACCTTCCCCGACCTGGCGGTCCCGAGCACCGCCGATGCCGCGCTCGCCGCCTGGCGCGACAGCCGGATCCCGATCACCGCCTGGCTGGTCGACGCCACGGACGGTGACCTCGCCGAGCCGCGCCCCACCCACCTGCCCGAGCGCGAGATGCCCGCCGGCGACCAGGTCCGTGCGCTCGTCGACGAGCAGGTCCACCACGGCGCCGAGATCGCCCTGCTGCGAGACCTGTTCCTCCGGCCGCACACCGACCACCACACCGACCGCCCGCTCGGCAACCCGGACACCGATTCGTCAGCGGTCTAGCGGGTCCTCCCAGCGCCCCGATCTCTGACGAACCGGTGTGCGCTCGCCCTCAGGAGAGGTGGACCGGCAGCGACTCCACGCCGTACACGATCGACCGGTCGTGGAAGGCCAGCTCCCCGGGGTCGACGGCGAGCCGCAGGCCGGGGAAGCGACGGGCCAGGGCGGGGTACGCCGCCCGGAGCTCCATCCGCGCCAGCTCGGCGCCCACGCAGCGGTGGAAGCCGTGGCCGAAGGCGAGGTGCGAGGGGGTCGCCTGCGTGTGGTCGAAACCCCCGGCCGCCTGGTGGTAGGCCCGACCGTCGCGGTTCGCCGATGGCAGGTGGGCCAGCACGACGGCGCCCTTCTTGATCCGCCGGCCGCCGAGGACGACGTCCTGCTTGGCGAACCGCGGGAACGAGACCTGCACCACCGCGAGGTACCGCAGCAGCTCGTCGACGATGGGGACGGCGCTGGCGTCCTCCTCGATGAGCATCCGCCACAGCTCCGGGCGCTCGAGCAGCACGGCCGTGCCGAGCGCCAGCATCGACGCGCTGGTCTCGAGGCCGCCGGTGAAGGCGCCGTCGGCCAGGCCGGCGAGGTCGAAGTCGGTGATCTCGTCGCCGTGCTCGCGGATGATCTGACCGATCAGGCCCGGGCCCGGGTCCAGGCGCTGTCGTGCCGTCTCCTCGAACAGGAACTGCCGCGAGCCCGCGACCGCGCCCACGGTGCCGACACCGCCACCGGTCACGTCGAACCGCGCGCTCGCCATCGACCGGAACTTCTCCCGCTCCTCGACGGGCAGCCCGAGCAGCTCGCAGATCACCAGGAAGGGCACCGGGAACGCGAACGTCTGAGCGAGGTCGACCGCCGCTCCCCCGGCGCCGAGCCGCTCGGTCTCGTCGAGCTGGTCCTCGATGATCCGCTCGATCGCCGGCTTGAGGCGCGCGAGCCGGCGCATGGTGAACTCCGGCGTGAGCAGGCGGCGCAGGCGGGTGTGGTCGGGCGGGTCGGTGAAGCCCAGGCCGCCGATGTCGCCGTTCTCGCCACCGGCCTTGCCCATGTACGGGCGGATGTCGGTGGAGTACGACGTCTGGTCGGCCAGCAGCTCGCGGCACTCCGCGTCCCCGGTCACCAGCCAGACCTCGGTCCCGAGGAACGTGACGACCTTGGCCACCGGCCCCTTCGCGTCGCGGGTGTCGACGATCCGCTGGGTCGGCTCCATGCCGTCGCGCTTGAGCGGCCAGGTCAGCCGCTCCGGCACCCGGTCGAGACGGCTCAGGTCGATCCCGGGGCTGCGCGCGATGAGCGCGCGGCGTACCCGCGAACGGACCGCCTCCAGGACGAGCGACACACCGACCCCCAGGTCTTGGGTATCTGCTGAAACTGCGGAATCTGCCCCGAATGCTACGACGGCGGTTCGCCCGATCGGGTGAGCGCCGGGCATTGTCAGGGAAACCTCAGGGTCTCCGGCGACCGCCGTTCGGCCTCCTGTCCCCCCGGGTGACCCGCCTCAGGAGGTGGCGAGGGCGAAGTCGGTGAAGGCGAACGTGGCCGGGCTCCCGTCGGTGCTGACGACCTCCACACCGTAGTCGACCTGCCCCAGCGTGGACGTCGAGGACAGTCGTCCGTTCGACATCAGGTAGGTCATGAACGCCTTGAGGTCGAAGGTGCCGCTGCGGACGACGCCACCACTGGCCGGCACGAAGGCGAGGTAGTGGTTGTTGCCGGCCGACCAGAGGTCCCAGGTGACTCCTGAGATCGTGGTCTGGGCGACCTTGGTGCCCGAGGGGACCTGCCGGTAGTTGTCGGTCCAGATCATCACCTCCGTGGATCCGGCCGAGGCCACACCGTTGAGCCACAGGTCGAAGGCGAAGTTGTAGATGCCGACGGCACCGGGGCTGTGGTGGGCGAACCGCGAGGAGATGGTGGCGAAGCTGGAGATGCGCGGCTCCGCGCCGGTGTCCCAGTTGTGGAAGTCGACGTGCACGTTGGGGTAGGTCTTCACGGCGCCGTCACCGTTGGCGTTGTCGGCGCGGACCTGGGCGTACCAGTTGTCGAAGCTGCAGACCTTGGTCGTCTGGCTGACGTTGTAGCCGGCGGCGTTCCACATGTTGTTGTGCACGACGTAGCCCGAGCCGAACCACATGTCCGCGTGGGTCGTTCCGGTCCACACCGGACTCGTGCAGGTGGTGCCGCCGGTCGGCGTGGCCGTGGCCGTGGGCGTGCTCGTGCTGGGAGTGCCCGAGATCGTCGCGGTGGCCGTGGACGTCGGGCCGGAGCTCGAGGCCGGGCTCGAGGTCGCGCCCACGGTCGGGGTCGAGGTCGAGGTGGGGCCGGCCGTCGAGGTCGCGACCGGGGTGGGACGTCTAGACGTCCTCCATGCCTGCCCCGCGGGACCGGCCCGGGATCAGTAGGCGCCCCGTGAGCGCAGGACGGCCGACATGGTGCGGAACAGGATCAGCAGGTCCTGCACCATCGACCAGTTGTCGACGTAGTAGAGGTCGAGCCGGACGGTTTCGTCCCAGCTCAGGTCGGACCGTCCCGACACCTGCCACAGGCCCGTCAGGCCGGGGCGCACGCGAAGCCGCCTGGAGGCGTCCTCCTGGTACTGGGCGACCTCGCGCGGCAGCGGCGGGCGAGGACCCACCAGGCTCATCTGACCGCGCAGGACGTTCCACAGCTGAGGGAGCTCGTCGAGGGAGAACCGTCGCAGGAAGCGCCCCGGACGTGTCACCCGCGGGTCGTCGACCATCTTGAACAGCATCGAGGGCCGCTCCTGGCTCTGTTCGAGCAGGCCTTGCTGGCTCTCGGCGTCGATCACCATGCTGCGCAGCTTCAGGCAGGCGAAGGGTCGGCCGTCCCGCCCGATCCTCGTCTGCCGGAACAGCACCGGCCCGCCGTCGTAGAACTTGACGGTCAACGCCGCCCCGATCGTCAGTGGCGAGGTGAGCGATGATCAGTCCCAGCGCGCCGACCACGTCGAAGAGCCGCTTGGCCCAGCGTGCGGCGTCCAGCGCCCGTGAGGTCTCCACGTGCACGAGGGGCAGGCCGGCGACCGGGCGCACCTTCAGCCGCTCTCCCGAGATGTCGGTCAGGCTGGGCACGATGATCGCCTGGACCGACAAGGTCTCCAGGTCCCACATGGCACGCCGCAGCTCGTGGGCGCTGCCGAAAGCACCGTCGGTGAACACGATCACGTCGGCGCCGGTGGTCTCGATCACCTGCTTCGCATCACCCGGCCGCCCGAGGACCGGGATGCCGGCCGGTGTCTCCTCGTCGGCGGCGGCGTCGTCGTTGAGCGCGCCGAGGACGGTGTAGCCGAGCCACGACTCGCGACGCAGCACGGCCGCGACCTCGTCGATGTGCCGCGAGTCACCCGCGAGGATCACTTCCTCCTGGAGGTGGCCTCGCTCGCGGCCGCGCTGGATGGAGCGCCGCAGCCCCAGGCGACCGAGCACGAGCAGCGGTGTCCCGATCACGAAGACCAGCAGGAAGAACCCCCGCGACAGCTCGTACTGGGTGAGGTAGCAGCCGATCCCCACCAGGCCGGCGCTGAGCATCGACGCCTTGACGACGCGCTTGTACTCCTCGGTACTCGCACCGAAGATGTCGCGGGAGTAGCCACCCACGACCAGCCAGCACGGCGAGCCACCCGAACAGGAGCGGCCCGACGGCCACCCCGACGAAGCCCAGGATGTCGTCGCGTGGATCGAAGAAGGTCAGACTCTGGCGTCCCACGAGCGCCACGACCGTGGCGACGACAAGCAGGATCAGGTCGCCGGTAGCGGCGACGTACGGGATCAGCCGAGCAGATCTCGGCGTGGACCGCGTGCTGCGGGCGCGCCAGGCTGTGCGGACAGGACTGTATAACTGGGCCATGCTCGTTCCCCCCCGAACGAGTGTGGGTGCGCCCGCGATACGCCTCCACGATGGATACCAGGCCACAGTGTGCCCCGAATGTCGACTTTCGGGAAGACAGGCGCAGGACTTCTCTCGCAGATTTGTCCAGCAGATCTCTTCGGCCGACTTATCTGGCCGACCAGCGCGATAGCGGGGGCAGCGCCCTGCGGTCCGGATCCGCCTGGCGCTGGACGACGCTTCCCCCCCGAAGAATCGCCAGGGAACGTGGTCCCCCCGCAGGGGAGTGTGCCCCACCGGACACCGGGTTCGAGCCGGAACGCGTGGTCCGCTGCGACTTGTCTGATCCAGTTCGGAGAGCTCTCGTGCAGGTCACGGGGCCATTACCGGAGAATCGCGACGATCCGAGGTCGAAGCGGGCTTCCCGCCGCTCGTGCGCGGTCATAGTCTGCTGCCGGACTCGCTGTCCTGGGACCCCCCTCCTGGGCCGGCGAGTTGGGGAGGGAGACTCCGGAACTCCCTGCTGCGCCCCGCCGCCAGCATGCGGGTGGCGGGGCGCCCTGCCTCAGGTGTCCTCGCCGAGACCCACCGGGTCACGCAGCAGGCCTGCCTCGAGCAACCGGTCGGCCGCCGACCGGAGCGAGGCGAACGGCAGGTCGGCACGCTCGGCGATGGCGAGGAGCCCGGTCTCGGAGTCCGACAGAGCCAGCGCCCACAGCATCGCCAGGACGGCCTCTCCGGCCGCCAGGCCCCCCGTGGTGGGGTACAAGCCGCGCTTGCCCAGCTGCGGCTCCCCGAACGGGCTGGTGTTGACGTAGGTCGACTCACCCTCCAGCACGTCGACGATCTCGACGACGGCGTCGAACGACTCCGCCAGCTCGTCGTCGGCGACGAAGTCCAGGTCGTCGGCCGACGTGTGGTACTCGGGATACTCGCCGTGGGGCGTGCGGCTGAGGCGTCCGACCGGCAGGTCGAAGCCGAGGGCGTTGTACTGACGCTCGTCGTACCCCCACGGCGAGTACTCGCGCAGCTCGCCGCCACGGCGTCGTACGACGTGGCCGGCCGCCGCGTCGACCGTGCGGGCGCCGTTCCGGGTGCGTTTGTAGACGAGGGGCCCGCCGCCGCCGAGCCCGGTCAGCACCAGACCGTGCCGGACCTTCGACCACCGTTCGCGGTTGCGCGCGAGCCAGACGAGGGAGCCGATGGTGCCGGGGGCGAACAGGAAGCGGTAGGTGTATCGCCGCGGTCGCTGCGCCAGCGCGGCCGCGAGCTCGGCGGCCACGGCGATGCCGGAGAGGTTGTCGTTCACCAGCGAGGGGTGGCACACGTGGGCCGACACGAGCACCTCCTCCTCGGAGCTGCCCGGGAGCACCAGCTCTCCGTGGACGAGGTGTCCGGGCTCGAGGGTGGTGTCCACCACGACGTCGAACGGCCCGTCGCCCGCGGCGGCCCAGCGCTCGTGCGGCAGGCAGAAGCCCCACTGCGGCGTGTAGTAGCTGGTGCGGTAGGGGATCCACGTGGGGTGCTCGGGAAGCGTGTGCACGTGGGGCGCGAGCTCCTCGCGGGACAGGCGACCCTGGAACGGGATGCTGTAACCCACCAGGTGCAGGCTGTGGTCGGCGAGGTCGGCGAGCACCCGGCCGCCGGCGTCGGTGAGTCGAGCGCCGCGTGGCGTCCACTCGTCGGGGACCTCCCAGTCGAAGACCTGTGTGCCCGACGGCGTCTCGACCAGCTGCAGCGGCAGCCGCTCCGCCAGGGCGGCGAGCGTGTCACGGACGCCAGGGCCGGTGAGGCTGCGGCACCACGGGTACAGCCGCTCCAGGAGCGCCCGCATGTCCCGTCGGCGAGCCTCGGCAAGGCCGGGAGCGGCGGCCTCGTCGGCGAGGCTCACCCCACGGCCTGGCCGGCCAACCGGAGCTGGTCGTCGAGGAGGTGGGCCGCCTGGAGCTCCTGGATCCGCTGCAGCCGCACGAAGCGCGGGCCCTCGAAGTCCTCCGCCGACAGCCCGTAGCGGGACATCCAGTCCGCCAGCTCGTCGATGCCACGGGCCACCGTCCACTGGGGCTGGAACTCCGGCAGCAGGCTCTCGACCTTGCCGAAGTCGACCCGGTAGTCACGGCGGTCCGGAGAGGCGTCGGCAGCGAAGGTGACCGGGACGGCGAAACGCGCGGCGACGCCCTCGGCGATGTCGCGGACCTGCATGACGTCGACGTCGCGACCGATGTTGAACGCCTGGTCGTGCACGACCTCCCGGTCGGCGGAGAGGACCGCGAGGAACGCCCTCGCGATGTCCTCCGCGTGCACCAGGGGCCGCCACGGGCTCCCGTCGCTCTGGAGCCGGACCTCGCCACGGGTGAACGCGGTGCCGGCGAGGTTGTTGACCACGATGTCGGCCCGCAGCCGGGGCGAGGCGCCGTACGCCGTGGCGTTCCGCAGGTACGTCGGGCTGAAGTCGTCGTCCGCGAGCGCCGAGATGAGCCGTTCGGCGACGACCTTGCTGTCGCCGTACGGAGTCACCGGGTTGAACGGACTCTCCTCGGTGACCGGCTCGTCCCCCGCCGCGCCGTAGAGCGAGCACGAGGAAGCGAAGAGGAAACGAGTCACGCCGGCCTGCTTCGCCACCGTTGCCATGTGGCCGGCGCCATCGGCGTTCACCGAGTACGTCGCCGACGGGTTCAGGTGACCGACCGGGTCGTTCGAGATCGCCGCCAGGTGGACCACCGCGTCGAAGCCGGCGAGGTCCTCCGGCCGCGCCTCGCGGATGTCTCCCGTGCGCTGCTCGTAGCCGGTGGGCACCGGCCCGAAGTCGCACCCGTCGTACCAGCCGGCGTCCAGGCCGACCACCTCGTGGCCGGCCGCCTGGAAGAACGGCGCGAGCACCGACCCCAGGTAGCCGCGGTCTCCGTCGACGAGCACCCTCATGAGCGACCTTCTTCCTCCGGGGGCACGACCCGGCGTGGGTCGGCCCGCTCTCGTAGCGCCGGCGCCACGGGGCGCCCGCGGAGCAGTCCATCGGTGCTCCCCGACTCGATGGCCTTCGCGTAGACGTCCAGCGCGCCCTCGACCGCGTCCAAGGTCCAGGCGATGTCCTCGTCGGTGTGCGCGGTGGTGACGACCAGTGACTGGGCCATCACCCCGCGATCGAGGAGCTCCTGGAGGAACAGGGTGCGGTAGGCCTGCGAGGGGCTGCCCGAGGGGTCGAGCGTCTCGAAGAGCAGGCACGACGGCCGGCCCCGGAGCCGCACGAACGACGAGAGCCCGGCCTTCTCGACCTGCGCCAGGAACCCGTCGGCGAGGAGCGTGCCGCGCTGCTCCAGGACGCCGACGACGTCCCAGGAGCGGTACTCCCGCTCGACGGCGAGGTACGCCGCCAGCCCGACGGTCTCCGCGCCGTAGGTCGTGGAGAGCAGGAACACCCGCGGCTGCTTGGTCCGCAGGCCACCGAGCTCCATCAGCTCCCTGCGCCCCGCGAGCGCCGAGATCGCGAAGCCGTTGCCCAGCCCCTTCCCCCACGTGGAGAGGTCCGGGACGACGCCGTAGACGTGCTGGGCGCCGTGCAGCGACCAGCGCATGCCGGTGATCATCTCGTCGAAGACGAGGACGGCACCGTGCTCGTCGGCGAGGCGGCGTACGCCCTCGAGGAAGCCGGGCTCGGGCTCGGCGGCCGCGGTGGCCGGCTCCATGACGATGCACGCCACCTGGCCGCGGTGCTGCTCCAGCACGTCTCGCAGGGACGCCAGGTCGTTGTAGGTGAAGCCGACGGTCGCGTCGCGTTCGTGGGGCAGGGTGCCGGCGGGCATGGGCGTGGTCGCGATGAACCAGTCGGCGGTGGAGAAGAAGGGCTGGCTGCTGCACCGGGCCACGATCGGCCGCCCGGTGGCCGCTCGAGCGAGCTTGATGGCGCCGTTCATGGCGTCCGAGCCGTTCTTGGCGAACTTGACCATGTCGGCCCCGGGAATCTGGGCGACCAGGGTCTCGGCCGCGGCCAGCTCGAGGGCCTGGGGCCGGCTGAAGTTGACGCCGTCGGCGATCGCCCGGCTGACCGCCTCGGTGACGGGCGCGTAGGCGTGACCGAGGGTCACCGAGCGCAGGCCGATGCCGTACTCGACGAGCTCGTTGCCGTCGAGGTCCTCGACCCGGGCACCGCGACCGCGCCGGATGACCGGCGCCATCTCGTCGGGGTACTGGTCGGCCCCTCGGGCGTTGGTGTGGGCGCCGCCCGGGACGACGGCGTGCAGCCGCTCCTGGGCGAGGTTGGACGCCTCGAACTCCATGTCAGCCCCTCACTCCGGGTCGTCCCCGAGGTCCAGGGAGACCTTGGCCGTCGAGAAGGCCTCCGCATAGGTACGTCGGCACTCCATGCCGCGGATCCGCATCAGGCCCAAGAAGACCTCGTCGTCCCACCAGTCACGGCCCTTCTGGCTCGGGAACGACTCGTGCAGGAGGGCCACCTTGCGCCGCGCGACCTCGGGGCTCAGGCCCACGAACACCGAGGGCCTGCTCAGGTCGCCGTCCCACTTGGGCAGCTCGTAGTGCAGCACCTGGGCGTCGCGCCACACGGTCGCGATCAGCTTCCCCAGGAGTCGGTGGTCCTGGTGGGCGTCGTCGGGTCGGGGTGCCAGGACCAGATCGGCCGGGTGGTGCGCGGCGAAGTCCTCGAGCGTCTGCTTCACGGCGTTCCAGGCCGCCGGGAGGCGGCCGTCGTCGTACCCGGCGACGCTCACGGTGGCGCCCGGCGCGAACCTCGGGAGAGCCCCGCGTGCCTCGCCGGCGCGCTCATCGGTCCCGGTCATCACCAGCCCGTGCACGGTCGTGCCCGGGCGGGCAGCGAGACGAAGCAGCGTGCCTCCGCAGCCGATCTCGATGTCGTCGGGATGCGCTCCGACGGCCACGACACGGAGAGCGCGGTCGTGCAGACCCCACTCGATCACGGGATTCCCCCTGGTCCCCCTTGCCAGGGGCAGCCTCGTGGTGGCGCCCCCGCCCAAGGCCGCCCAGTCTAGGCGGCCGCTCTCACCGGCGACAGGCCTTCTAGACCGGTGCGTGCCTGGCGGGTCGCGAAACCCGCAGGTAGCCTCGCAGGTCGAGCCGCTTCCCCGGCCGAGGAGGTTTCATGTCCCAGGCAAGCCGCCGACCGCGTAGCCACACCAGATGGTGGCGCCTGCTCGCGACGGCCGTCGTGGTGGGCGCCCTGGGTGCGGCGGCCTCTCCGGTGTCGCAGGCGGCGCGGGTCTCGGCGCCCGAGCGTCCCCGGGCCCAGGCCGCGACGCACGAGAGCGGAGCGCTCGGAGCGCGTCGTGCCCCGACGGTCAAGCGGGCGGAGGTCTGCGACTCCCGCAGCCTCCTGGGTCCGTCGAAGCCGCCGGCCGGTGCCAAGGTCGTGCGGACCACGCAGAACCTCGACCACCTGACCGACCGCTCGAAGGCGGGGACCACGTTCTGGCTCGAGCCGGGCGTGCACGTCCTGGGCGACGGCCAGTACGACCAGGTGCAACCCAAGGACGGGGACACCTTCATCGGCGGACCGGGGGCCGTGCTGGACGGGCGCGGCCTGAACCGGTACGCCTTCACCACCTACGCCGAGGGGGTCACGGTCTCCTACCTGACGATCCGCAACTTCGGCCTGAGCGTCGACGACAACCCCAACGAGGGCGTGGTCAACCACGACGCCGGTGACGACTGGTTCATCCACCACAACACGATCGAGGACAGCGCGGGTGCGGGCGTGTTCTTCGGGGACGGCACCAAGGTCGTCGGGAACTGCATCCGCGACAACGGGCAGTACGGCTTCAGCGCGTTCGAGCCGGACGGCGTCCGTGACATCGTGCTGCGCCGCAACGAGATCTCCGGCAACAACACCGCCGACTGGGAGTCGATCCAGGAGGGGTGCGGCTGCGCGGGCGGCGGCAAGTTCTGGGACACGCGCCGCGCCAAGGTCGTCGGCAACTACATCCACAACAACCACGGGCCGGGACTGTGGGCCGACACCAACAACGTCGGCTTCCAGTTCGAGCGCAACTACATCAGCGACAACGACAGCCACGGGCTGTTCTACGAGATCAGCTACAACGCCCTCATCAAGAACAACGTCTTCGCGCGCAACGGCTGGGTGCACGGGCCCGAGGTCCCGGGCTTCCCGATCGGCGCGATCTACCTGTCCGAGTCAGGGAGCGACGTGCGCGCGGGCGAGCAGTACGGCCGTCATCTCCGCATCTCCGGCAACCGGTTCGTGAACAACTGGGCCGGCATCATGGCCTGGGAGAACCCCGACAGGTTCGCGGGATCCCCGTACAACACCAGCGCCGGGTTCTCGACGTTGGTCAACCCCCAGGTCGCCACCCTCGCGAGCTGCAGCAATCCCGGCCTGATCTCGAAGGCGCCGTACTTCGACGACTGCCGGTGGAAGACCCAGCACCTGCGGGTCGTGAACAACACCTTCGTGTTCGACCCGAGCGTCGTTCCCGGGTGCACGGCCGGCGATGGCTGCGGCTTCAACGGCCTGGTGGCCAACGTCGGCACCACGCCGGACTGGTCGCCGTACCAGGGCTACGTCGTGCCGGACAACATCTCGCTCCACCAGGACAACGTGTGGCTCCACAACACCTACCGGGGACCGTGGAAGTTCATGATCCGCCTGCTCGGCCCGACGGTGTCCTGGTCGAAGTGGCGTTCGGCGCCGTTCAACCAGGACGCGGAGAGCACCCGGGAGTGAGCCCGGGAGTCAGATCAGCCCGCTGACGCGGCCGGGATGACCTGCTCCACGACGTTCGTGCTGCCGCCTTCACGGCCGTTCCCGTGCCGCCACAGCGCCCACGGGCTGGTGCCCGCCTGGTGCAGCTTCTCGAGCGCCGTGCGCTCCTTCAGCGTGTCCATCGGCGCCCAGAACCCGTCGTACTCGGCCGCCCGCAGCAACCCGTGCGTCGCAGCGCGCCGGCAGCCGTCCATGACGAGGTCGTCGCCCGGCTCCAGATAGTCGAAGATCGCCTGGCGCAGGACGAAGTAGCCGCCGTTGATCCGCATGTTCATGTCGGCGACCGGCTCGATGCCCGAGACCCTGCCGGCGTCTCCGACCTTGATGACGTGGAAGGAGTCCTGCGGCGGCACCGCGATGAACTGAGCGACGGCATCGGTGTCGAGGAAGTCCTCGATGTGCTGGTTCAGTGGCGCATCGGTCAGCACGTCGCCGTAGTTGGCCAGGAAGACCTCGTCGTTCTCGAGGTACGGCCGGACCCGGCGCAGGCGCTCCCCGATGGCCGTGTCGAGGCCGGTGTCGATGAACGTGATGTTCCAGTCGCTGATGTCGGTGCTCAGCATCTGGATGTGCTCGCCACCCTTGATCATCACGAAGTCGTTGGACGCCGTCTCCCGATACTCGAGGAAGTAGTCCTTGACCGCCGACGCGCCGAACCCCAGGCACAAGATGAACTCCGTGTGCCCGAAGTGCGCGTAGTAGCGCATCACGTGCCAGAGCACCGGTCTCGTCCCGATCGGCGTCATCGGCTTGGGCAGTGAGCGGTCATCGGAACGCATTCTCATCCCGAGCCCGCCGCAGAAAAGAACCACTTTCATGGCGAATCCCCCTTGCCGGCCCTCCCCCCTGGCGAGCCGACACGGACATTGTGCCTACAGAAGCCGCGGATGGCACCCCCTTGGAAGGAGGAGTTCGCGGAACGGACCTAGGGAGCCGGGCTACCAGACCTCGAGGCGCGGCAGGGCGACCGCCAGACGGCCGGACCACTCCCGCACGTAGGCCAGCTGGGCCGCGATCTCGGTGCGCAGGTTCCAGGGCATGATCAGGACCACGTCGGGGCGCGCCTCCGCCAGGGCCTCGACGGGCTTGATGGGGATGTGGGTCCCGGGCAGGTACTTCCCGTGCTTGAAGGTGTTGCGGTCCACCGCGAACTCCACGAGGTCCGCCCGGATGCCGCAGTGGTTGAGCAAGGTGTTGCCCTTGCCCGGCGCGCCGTACGCCACGACTTTCAGCCCGTCGCGCGAGCAGCCGATGAGGAACTCGAGCAGGTCGTTGCGGACCGCTGCGACGTCCGCGGCGAACCCCGCATGTCCCTCGAGGGTGTCCAGACCGGCAGCCGCCTCCATCGGCCAGGACGCGGCTCACCGCCTCGGACGCGGTGACGTCGGACTCCTCCGGCACCGACCAGGTGCGTAGGGACCCGCCGTGCGTGGACAGCTCCTCGACGTCGACGACCCGCAGCCCGGCGGCCGCCAGCGTCCGCTGGGTCGTGAGGAGCGAGAGGTAGGAGAAGTGCTCGTGGTAGATCGTGTCGTACTCGCGGCCCTCGATCAGGCGCAGCAGGTGCGGGATCTCGATGGTGACGTACCCGTCGTCGGCCACCAGGGCCCTGAGCCCGCGACCGAAGTCGACGATGTCGGGGACGTGGGCGAACACGTTGTTGGCCGCGACCAGGTCGGCCGGCCCGTGCTCGCGGCGGATCGCCTCGCCGGTCTCCTTGCCGAGGAACTCCACGACGGTGGGTATCCCCTTGGCCACCGCGACCTCGGCGATGTTGGCGGCGGGCTCGATACCGAGGCACCGGATCCCACGGGCGACGACGTGCTGGAGCAGGTAGCCGTCGTTGCTGGCCACTTCGACGACGAACGAGTCCGCGCCCAGGCCGAGGCGCTCGGTCGCTGTCGCGACGTACGTCGCCGCGTGCTGCACCCACGAGTCGCTGTAGGAGGAGAAGTACGCGTAGTGGCTGAAGATGTCCTCCGGCGCCACGTACTCGGCCAGCTGGACGAGCAGGCACTCGCGGCAGACCCGCACGTGCAGCGGGTAGAACACCTCGCCCTGGTCGAGCTGGTCGGCCGCCAGGTAGTTCTCGCACGGCGGCGACATACCCAGGTCGACGAAGGTGTCCTTCAAAGGTGCGCCACAGAGGCGGCAAGCAGGCCCGTCCACGCGGGCATGGTGCCACACGTACGGCGGGGGCCTGACACAATCCGGAGGTGGACTGGGCCAATACGTCGATCCCCGGCCTGGTGCGTCTGGTGCCGACGCCGCACCGCGACGACCGCGGGTTCTTCAGCCGCACCTTCGACGCCGACGTCGCCCGCCAGGCCGGGCATCGACCCACTGGCGTTCGTCCAGGACAGCATGTCCCGGTCGTCGCTCGGCGTGGTCCGCGGCCTGCACGTCCGCCTCGGCGGGGGCGAGAGCAAGCTGGTCCGCTGCTCGCACGGCCGCGTGTTCGACGTCGTCGTCGACCTGCGTCCTGGCTCCCCGGCCTACGGCCGTTGGGAGTCCTTCGACCTCGACGGCGACGACCAGGGCAGCATCTACGTGCCGCCCGGCTGCGCCCACGGTTTCCAGGCGCTCACCGACCCTGCCGACACGTCGTACCGCATCGACCGGGAGCACGACCCCACCGAGGACCTCACCATCGCCTTCGACGACCCGGAGCTGGCCATTCCGTGGCCGCTGCCTGTGACGACCATGTCGCCGGCCGACCGGTCGGCGAGGCCGATGGCCGAGCTGCGGCAGGAGCTCGACCGCGTGCGGATTTTTACCCGTTGAGGGCCGACCGGTGGACCAGACCAGCGGACATCGAGACGCCGGGTACCTATGATGGTCGCAGTGCGCCGCCTGGGGGGCGGTAGCGCAAGGGGGACAAGGGCACTTTGGACGAGCTCACGGTGCAGGACTTCTGGAACGCCCATCCGTGTGGGGACCAGATAGTCGGCGGGCTGCACGACGGCTTCGCGGACGACTACGACCGGTTCTTCGCCAGCTACGACCACTGGCGCTACCAGCAGGAGCGCCACATCCTGGAGTGCCTCGACCAGGTCGACTGGCGCGACCGCCGGGTCCTCGAGATCGGCCTGGGCCAGGGCGCCGAGTCCGAGCAGCTGATCCGGCGCGGGGCCAGGTGGTCCGGCCTCGACCTGACCGCCGAGTCGGTCGAGCGCGTGGGGACCCGCCTGGCCACTCGCGACCTCCCGCACGACGACCTCCGCCAGGGCAGCGCCCTCGACATCCCCTGGCCGGACGCCAGCTTCGACATGGTCTTCTCCCACGGAGTGCTCCACCACGTCCCCGACATCCAGCGGGCGCAGGCAGAGATCCACCGGGTCCTCAAGCCAGGTGGGCTGCTCGTGGCCATGCTGTACGCCCGGCGGTCGCTGAACTACCAGGTGAGCATCCGCGGGATCCGGCGGGCGGCGGTTCTGGCCGCCTATCCGGTACGCAAGTGGGTGTCGCCGCACTCCTTGTTGGGCATGCACCTGGCGAATGCCGAGCGGGTCGGCCTGGCGACGTACCTCGAGCCGGACACCTTCGTGCACCACAACACCGACGGGCCGCTCAACCCGTTCAGCCGGGTCTACGACATCGACGACGTGCGGCGCGACTTCTCCGACTTCGAGGTCGAGAAGAGCTTCCAGCGCTACATGCACGCTCCACCACTGCCGGTGCACCGTCTGCCCGGCAGCCGCAAGCTCGGTTGGCACCTCTGGCTGCACCTGCGCGCAAGGCAGCCGGCGACAGTGCCAACCGAACCAACGAAGTGACGAACCACACCAATCGCGCCTAAAGAGGCGTGCGCTAGGCAAGGCCTGACGGGGGGACGGCTGTGACAAGTGAATCACTGGAGGATCAGCGGATCGGGCCGAAGGTGGTGCCGGTGATGCGAACAGTGCCGCGGGTGAGCATCGGGCTCCCCGTCTACAACGGCGAGAACTTCCTGGCGGAGGCCTTGGAGGCCTGCCTGGCCCAGACCTTCACCGACTTCGAGCTCATCGTCTCCGACAACGCCTCCACCGACGGCACCGCCGCGATCCTCGCGGACTACGCCGCGAGGGACCCACGGATCCGCGTCTTCCGGCAGGAGACGAACATCGGTGGCGGCCCGAACCAGAACTTCGTCCTGGACCAGGCGCGCGGCGAGTACTACAAGCTCGTCGCCCACGACGACCTCTACGCACCCACGCTCCTCGAACGGTGTGTCGCGGTCCTCGACGCGCACCCGGACGTCGTCTTGTGCCACGGCGACATGGCCTACATCGACGCCGCGGGTGAGGTGCTCTATCGCTACGTCTACGAGATGAGCACCGACTCGTCGAGCGCACACGAGCGCTTCCGGAGCCTGCTGTACACGCCGGGCGGCGACGACGAGTACGGCGTGGTGCGGACCGCCGTCGTCCGTCAGGTCGTCCCCGTCGGCAGCTACCACAACCCCGGTCGGCCCTGGATCGGTGAGCTCGCGCTGCACGGTCCCTTCCACCAGGTGCCCGAGCTGTTGTTCTTCCGGCGCGACCACCCCGACCGCGGCGATCGCACCCCGTCGATCTCCGCACGGAGCGCTCGCATGGACCCGCGTCGCGAGGGGCAGAGCTCGGCACGACTGGTGGCGGAGTACGTCGGGGCGTACTTCCGCGCGGTGCACCGCGCCCCGGTGTCGCGGGCGGAACGGCTGCGATGCTATGGCGAGCTCGTGCGCTGGTTGGTCACGACCGCCGGACGGTCCGACGGCATCGACCCGCTCAAGGCCGAACCCGTGGCGTCCCAGGATCGTCCCGGCCGGCGCCAGAACCGATGATGTTGCGCTCGCGGGCGTCCCCTCGGGACAGCCGGCGCTTCGGTGTCTACGGCGTGCTCGGGGCGGGCAACTGGGGCAACGACGCGTCCGCCGACGTGCTCCTGCGCTTCTTCCAGGACACCTTCTCCTCCTGGGAGCCGTCGTTCATGGCCATGGGACACGAACGGATGACGGCGACGTACGGCGGGACGGGGGTCCCGCTGCAGTGGGACGAGGCGCACCGTCGCAGCCGCGTGCTGCCCTGGCGGCTGGTCCAGCTGCTCGGCCGGCTGGTCGACCCGGTGCGGGCCTGGTCCTGGGTCGGCACGACAGACGTCGTGCTCGTCCCCGGGATGGGCGTGTGGGAGACGACGACGCCGCTGCGGCCCTGGGGTCCGCCCTATGGGCTGGTCTGCCTCGGGATCGCCGCGCGCCTGCGCCGCGTTCCGCTTGCCTACGTCTCCGTCGGCGCCGACACCGGGGACCAGCGACTGGTCGGGTCGATGATGGGATGGTCGGCCCGCGCCGCGCACTACCGCTCCTACCGAGACGAGCTGTCCCGGTCGGCGATGCGGCGACTCGGGGTGGACGTGAGCGACGACCGCGTGTACGCCGACCTGGTCTTCGCCATGCCACCGCCGGCGCGACGCCCACACGCCGGTCGGGTGCTCGGTCTCGGCATCATGAACTTCCAGGGCAACACCGACCAGCGCGCCGACTCGCCCCGGCTGCACGCCCAGTACGTCGCCGGCATGAAGGCCTTCTTGAGGCACGCCCTCGACCGCGGGTGGGAGGTCAGGCTGCTGACCGGCGACGTCGAGGACTCCGCGGTCGTCCGCGAGGTGGCCGACGCGACCGTCACCGACGCGGAGCGAGCCCGCGTCGTGGAGGCCCCGGTCTCCTCCATGGCGGACCTCATCGACGTGGTGGCCGGCGTCGACGTTCTGGTCGGCTCCCGCTACCACAACGTGCTCTGCGGGGTGCTGATGGGCGTGCCCACGTTGTCGGTGAGCTACGCAGCCAAGAACGACGCCCTGCTGGCGAGCGCTGGTCTGGGGGACTTCTGCCATCCGGCCGACGACGTGCGACCCGAGCTGCTCGCCGAGCAGCTGGACGCCCTCGTGGACCAGGCGGAGCATCGCTCGGAGGTGATGGCGAAGGGTCTGGCCGAGGCCCGGGCGGCCGCGGCCCGCCAGCTGGACGACCTGGCCGACTGGCTCTCGGCCGAGGTCTGAGCCCGTCGCGGCCCGGTCAGGCCCAGATGTCGCGGTGCACGTTGAAGATCACCCGCGACCCGAGCGCGTCGATCTTGATGGGCAGCTCCTTCAGCTCGGGCACCGCACGCCGGACGGCCGACTGCTGGGCGACCGGGCAGCTGACCAGCACGAAGCCGCCACCACCCGCCCCGGCCACCTTGGCACCGGTGGCGCCCGCGGCCAGCACGGCGTCGACGGCCTGGTCGAGCGCCGAGTTGCTCACGCCGCTCGCCAGCTGACGCTTGGCTTCCCAGCTCTTGCCGAGTGCGAGACCGACCGCTTCGTGCTCTCCCCTGCGCAGTCCGTCGGCCGCCTCCCCCGCCAGCATCTTGAGGAGGTCCAGCTGCGCCATCCGGTCGGCGACGTTGGCCGACTGCTCCTTGAGGATCGTGTCCGCGCTGCGGGTGATGCCCGTGTAGAACAGCATCAGCTCGGCCTGGAACTCGCGGTGCAGCACGGGTGGCAGCCGGATCCGGTCCACGCTCACGCGGTCGCCCGGACCGAACTGGAGGTCGCAGATCCCGCCGTACGCCGCGGCGTACTGGTCCTGCTTCCCGATCGGCTTGCCGCACCTCTCCAGCTCGATCGTGCAGGCGCGGTCGGCCAGCTCCTCGGCCGACACCTGGATGCCCTGGTAGGCGAACAGCGCGTGCAGCAGGCCGACCGTGACGGACGAGGACGAGCCGAGCCCGGACCCGGCCGACGGGATGTCGGCCAGGGTGGTGATCTCCACGCCACCGCGGACGCCGGACATGTGCATGGCCTCGCGCACCAGGTCGTGCTCCACGTCGGCGACCCTGCTGACGATCTCCTTGCGCGAGTAGTTGACGTAGATGTCGTCGTCGAACCGCTGCTTGACCACCACGTAGACGTACTTGTCGATGGCGGCGTTGAGGACCCGGCCACCGTGCTCCCGGTAGTAGCTCGGCAGGTCGGTCCCCCCTCCGACGAGGCCGATCCGCAGCGGTGTCTGGGTGATGATCATGACGCGGCCTCCCGCGGCCATCGAGCTCGCGCGAGCTCCAAGGCCTCGGGGGTCCCGATGTCGAGGAAGAACACGTCGCCGACGTCGACCACCCTGGACCGGCCGACGAACCGGGGCAACAGGTGTCGCCCGACGTCCAGCGGGGGCGACCCCCTCGACGAGGTCGATGCACGGCCGGGTCGAACGCATAGAGGCCGGCGTTGGCCAGGTCGCCCACCGGGTGCGCGGGCTTCTCCTCGAACCCGACGACGACGCCGTCCTGGACCTCCACGATCCCGCAGCTGCTCCGGCCGTGGTGCATGGAAGACGGCCCACGTGGCGAGCGTGTCGCGCGGCATGGTGCGCGTCCACCAGCCGACCGATGTCGAACGTCGTGAGGTTGTCGGCGTTGATGGCGAGGAAGAACGGCTCGCCGTCGACGAAGTCGCGGTTGGCCCGCAACGTGCCGGCGCTGCCCAGGAGGGTCGGCTCGAAGACCACCCGGACGAACGGCGGCCGAGCGGCCCGTGCCTCCACGTGCTCCTCGACCAGGTGGTGGAGGTGATGGACGTTCACCAGGACCTCGTCGACGCCCGCCGAGGCCAGCTCGTCGAGCCAGATGTCGAGCAGGGGTCGGCCGGCGATCTCCACCAGGCACTTCGGCACGCGGTCGGTGAGCGGGCGCAGACGGGTGCCCAGTCCGGCGGCCAGCAGGACGGCCTTCATCCGTCCGCCTTGCGGACGACGCCCAGGGCTCGCATCTTCTGCGTCCGCCTCGGCGAGCACCCGGTCGAGGCCGGGCATGCCCTCCAGCCAGGCGGCGTACTCGGCCACCGAGTCCACGGGTGTGCGCCGGGGCTTCCAGCCGAGCTCCTCGAGCGCTGCCACGTCGGAGATGATGTGCCGGGTGTCGCCGAAGCGGTACTCACCGGTCACCCGGCCCGGCTCGTCGGAGGCGTACTGACGCCGGACGATCTCGGCGAACTCCGTCGTCGTGTACGGCGTACCGCCGCCCACGTTGAACGCCCGGCCGGCCGCCCGCTCGTCCCCCAGGGCGAGCAGGTTGGCGTCGACGACGTCGTGGATGTTCACGTAGTCGCGCACGGCCTGGCCGTCCTCGTAGAGGACCGGTGCGCCCCCGAGCAGGTACTGCAGGCAGAAGATCCGGCACGCCCCCGAGTAGGCGTTGTAGACCGACTGCCGAGGCCCCTGCACGATGCTGTAGCGCAGGGCGACGGTCGGGATGTCGTAGCGACGCCCGAGGTTGAGCGCGACCATCTCCTCGCCGTACTTCGACATGCCGTAGGCGTTCTGCGGGTTGGACACGGTCTCCGGGGTGCGTCTGATCTCGAGCTCGCCGCCGCACCGCGGGCAGGGGATCTCCCACTGCGCCCGGCGCAGCGCCGCCTCGGGCCGCATGCCGGGTGTCTGGTCGCCGTCCGTGGGGCAGTGGTAGAGGCCCTCGCCCATGGCCGACTGGGAGGACGCCACCACCACGCGCTGGAGGTCCAGGCCCTCGGCGACCGCGATCTCGAAGATCAAGGCCGTGGAGGTGACGTTGACGTCGGTGAACCGCGAGAAGTCGGTGAGGTAGTCCTGGTAGGCGGCGAAGTGGAAGACGGCGTCGCTCCTGCGCAGCAGGTTGGCGAGCAGGTCACGGTTCCGCACGTCGCCGACGTAGAGGTCGACTCCCGGGGTGAGGTACGACGCGCGTCCGTCACGGTGCACGGGCGCCGTCAGGGCGTCGAGCACCGTGACCTGATGACCCTCGGCCACCAGCCGGTCGCACGTGTGGGAGCCGATGAACCCCGCTCCACCGGTGACCAGGATCCTCACGCGCGCACCCTGTCCGCGGCGCGGTGGACGTCGCGGTACACCTGCAGGGTCTGCTCCCCGGTGCGCGCCCAGGAGAACTCCGCCGCGCGGGCCAGGCCGCGCGGACGGAGCGCGGCCCCTTCCGGCCCGCACGCGCGGACCAGCGCGTCGGCGAGTGCCGCCGGGTCGTCGGGGTCGGCCAGCAGCGCCGCCCCACCGGCGGTCTCCGGCATCGCGCTGCGGTCGGACGTCACGACCGGGCAGCCACAGGCCATGGCCTCGAGGATAGGCAGCCCGAAGGTCTCGTTGAAGGACGGGTAGGCGAAGGCGGCCGCGGCGCGGTAGAAGTACGTCGTCTCCTCCAGCGGCACGCCGCCGACCCACACCACGTCGTCGGCGATGCCGAGCTCGTCGGCCAGGGCGTGCAGGCTCGCGAGGTACTCGATGTCGCGGCCCGGGCCGACGACGGCGAGCTGGTGGCCGTCGAGGTGCGGCCGCGCCAGGGCGAAGGCACGCAGCAGGCCGTCGCAGTTCTTGTACGGCCACAACGACGAGACGAACAGCACGAACGGTCGCTCGACGCCGTACCGCTCGATCCGGGCCGCCGCCTCGTCCGCGTCACCGGGACGGAACGTGGTGTGGTCGACCGCCTCGGGGATCAGCCGCAGCTTGTCGGGGTCGACGTCGAGGTAGGTGAGCACCTCGCTGCGCAGGCTCTCGGAGTTGATGATGATCGCGTCGGCGATCTTGGCCGTGTGCGGGTAGGACATCTGGCGGTAGGCGCGCACCAACGGCCGGATCGACGCGGGCGCCGTGAAGGCGTGCATGGTCTTGAAGTGCGCGACGACTCCGGGCGCGGGCCTCACCAGCGGCGCGATGAGCGTGTTCAACACGTCGATGCGAGCGGCACGGAGCCGAGGAGCGGAGTACAGCTGCTCGCCGAGGATCCGCAGCTTCTGGTGCTCGTTGGACCACGGGAAGCTGAGGTAGCGGACCCCCGGGCCGTAACCCTGATGGGCCCGTCGCGACGCGGGGCTCACCATCAAGAAGAGCTCCTCGCCGTCCTCGAGCCGGGCCGACATCTCGGGGATCACGCGGGTCCAGAACCAGTGCGCGCCCGACGGGTGTGCCGGATCGTCGGTCAGAAGGTTGATCGCGACCCGCATCGGCTCAGAAGACATTCGCGGCTACCTCGGCGTCGGACATGCGGGACTGACGGACGTACTGGGCGAGGAGGTGCATGCACGCCTGGTGAGCGTCCTCGATGATGCCGTAGTTCTCGGTGTCCACGTGGATCGAGACCGTCGCGAGCGATCGCGCCGGCAGGCCCTCGAACCCGGTGAGGGCGATGGTCGAGAGCCCGTTGGCCCCGGCCCACTCGAGAGCCCGCACGATGTTCGGTGACCGCCCGGACGACGAGATCGCGATGAGCACGTCACCGGGCCGCGCCTGGGACTCCAGCTGGTACTCGAACACGGCGTCGTACCCGATGTCGTTGGCGATCGCGCTGAAGAGCTCGATGTTGGTGCTCAGGCTCAGCACCCGCGCCAGCAGCCCGGTGCCGACGCGGACCCCCTTGACGTGGTCGCACTGCAGGTGGTTGGCGATCGAGGCGGACCCGCCGTTGCCACACGCGAACAGCGCGTAGCCGTCGTCGTGCGCGGTGTTGATGATCTTGGCGGCGCGATCCAGCTCCGAGTGGTCGACGGTGTCCAGTGCCCGGGCCAGCTGCTCGGCGTAGTGGCGCCCGAACGTGTCCGCCGACTCGTAGCGGGTCGCCGGGAACTGCGGCCGCCGGGGCAGCGAAGCGGTGTCATCGGTCCCGAGGATGATCTGCACGGCGTGAGCGAGGTCGGGCACGGTGAGGGCGTCCGGCCTCGGTCCGTGCTCGCCCAGCAGGATCGGCCGCGCACCGACCGCGTGGGCCAGGCCGACGTCGGTCTCCGCGTCACCGACCACCCACGAGGCCTGCAGGTCGAGGCCGAGGGACGCAGCGGCAGCCAGTGCCATCCCTGGCGCCGGCTTGCGGTCACCACTGGCGCGGGTGAAGGCCGGGACCACGCCGTCCGGGTGGTACGGGCAGAACAACCAGGCGTCGATGTGCCCGCCGACCTCCGCCAACGCGGTCGCGATCCGATCGTGGACCGCCTCCACGGCGGCCAGGTCGAAGTAACCGCGCGCGACGCCTGCCTGGTTGGTCACCACAGCGACCGGGATGCCGGCAGCGTTCAGGGCTGCGACGGCTTCCAACGCCCCCGGGATGAACTCGACGTCGTCGACCGAGCCGACGTATCCCGAGTCGACGATCAGCGTGCCGTCGCGATCCAGCAGGACGCCGGCCCTGCTCATACTTTCAGCCGGTCCCCGCGACCCGCTGCCCATGCCAGTATTCATGTCCGCCCCCCCGGGCATATGTGACGGCGATTCTAGGCCGTCGAAGCGGATCCTGGCGAGGATGCGCCAGGTCGATCATCAGGCGGTCCAGCCCACGTCGGGTCGACATCGGCGAGCCGCTCCCGGCCCTCGGCCCCTGGACGCCGCCGGCCCTCCATCATCGAGGTCCTCAGCGGGAGCGAGGCCGCCCAGCACAAGGTCGCGATCCCGAGCAGCACACCACCGAGGACGTCGGTGACCCAGTGGGCCGCGGTGTACAGGAGCGCGGCCGACATGAACGCCGGCGGGACCGCTACCAGCACCCAGTGCCACCACCGCGTACGGCGCCACCACATCAGTGCGATGGCTCCCAGACAGACGACGAGGGCGATCACGTGGCCGGAGGGAAAGCTCCCGCCGGTCGTGGCCAGGTCGCCGTGCGGGTCGGGACGATGAGTCAGCGCCTTGGACCCGAGCGTCGCCACGGTGCTCGCCGCCACGACCAGCCCGGCGAAGGCACCGGGGCGCCAGCTCCACCGCCAGAGGCAGACGATGATCGTCGCGACCAGGAGGAGCGGGTAGGAGCGGCGCGGCTCGAGCCCGTCGATGATCGGGAGCAGCCGCTGCTGGATCGCGCCCCACCCGTCGTCGGGTCTGAGCCGGTCCCTCGCCATCCGGTCGAAGGACTCGGTCGCGCCCGTCGTGACGGCGACCGCCACGGCCAAGAACGCCACCGCCGCAGCCGCGGCGACCCTCGCGCGCCCGCTCACCACGAGAGCGCGCCGAGCCGGCGTGCGAGGCGATCCTCCTCGGGTCATGGGTTCCATGGTGCTAGGCAGGTCCACGGCGTCCCTCAGACCTCGGGCCCGGGTCGCTCCGCCAGGTGGTCGCGGAGACCGCGCCGCAGCTGCGTCCACCACATCACCTGACCGAGCGACATCGCCGCGACCACGCCCCACGTGGATCCGAGGGCGCCGCCGAGCTCGGCGCCGGCGCCGCCCAGGAGGACGTAGAGACTGGCACCGGTGAGCTGGGACGCGAGGCTCCGACGTGAGGCGCCGAGAGACCGGAGACCGGCCGATGCGGCGTTCTCGAAGCAACCGATGACCAGGAGGAGCCCGAGCGGGGCGAGCAGTCGCTCCGTCGGCTCCCACAGGTCGCCGACCAACCATTCGCCGAGTCCGAGCGGCAGCAGGACGATCACGGTCACGGTCCAGGCCGCCGCTGCTGCCCCCTGGACGGCGGCCAGGGTGACGCAGAAGCGGATCAGTCTGCGCGGCCGGTCCACGAGCACCTGGCGCGCCTCGGGCACCGAGACCTGGCTGATGCCCGACAGCAGGATCATGAACGGCCCCATCAGGATCTCCGCGACCCGGATCTCCGCGACCGGTGCCAGACCGGCGAGGGCGCCCACGGCCACCATGCGCAGCTGTCGCGCTCCGCCGATGCTGACGTTCTCGACCAGGTACCGGCCGCCCAGCGCGCGTTGCTCCACCAGCCAGGCGCGCGTCATCAACACGCGAGGTGGGACGCGCAGCTGCAGATAGCCGAACACCGGCCGCCGCGGTTGCCGTCCCGCCGAACGCGAGCAGGCTGGTCGCGATCGTCAGGTGGTCGCTGAGCGCGAGCACGACGAGAGCAACCGTTTGGAGGACGGCCCAGAGGAGGTCGTTGAGGAACGCCCGATGACCCTGGCCGAGCGAGAAGAACGCGAAGCGGTAGCTGTCCTGGAGGAGGATGCCGGGCAGCCCTACGGCGAGCGCCACGAACCCGGTCCCGATATGGCCGCCGATCGCCAGTCCGACGGCCAGGGACAGCACACCCGCACCTACGCCGATCGACAGCGCGGTCCCGCTGGCAGCGCTCGCAGCGGGACGCCACCGCTCGGGAGGAACACCACTGAAGCGAACCATCAGCGGGTCTGTCGAAGGCCCACGGGAGGCGTTCAGGACGAAGCTGAACGTGACGAAAGCCAGGCTGAACGCCCCGAACTCGGTGGCCGACATCTCGCGGGCCACCAGGATGCCGAGGACGAAGTTGCCGAGGCTGGAGATGCCCTGGTCGGCGACGCCCCATCCGACGCGTCGGGCCACCGGCAGCGTGATCGCCGCCAGCAACCCCGATCTCGCGCTCACGCCGGTCTCCTGGGAAGGTGCGTCCTCGTCGTCCGGATCTCTGCTGCGAGCGGGTCCGAGTCGCCCTCTGAGGAGACTGCCGGTCATGGCGCGCGGCTCTGTAGAGGACGCGTCAACGACGCCGCGGCCACCGCCAGGTCGAGCAGGTACGGCGACGGGCCGCTCAGGCCCGTCTCGGTGATCGACGCGAAGATGCAGTAGATGACGATGAAGATGGCCACGGCCCGGCCCGGCCCGGACGGCCTGATGAGAGCGGCGACGAGCACGCCCAGCAGGATCAGCGCCTCGATCGCGACGCCCACGAGACCCAGGTCGAGGTAGGTGCCGATCCAGTTGCTGTCGATCGGCAGTCCGTCGAAGGACAGGTTGGACATCCCCGACCCGAAGATGATCTCGACCTGCGGGCGCGGGTGGGCGAGGACGGCGTCCCAGACCGTGGTCCTGCCCGTCAGCCCGGCAGCCTCGTCGGTGCTCTGTCCACGCAACAGCCACGTCTGCAGCTCGGAGTAGAACAGCACGAGGGCGCCGAGGGCGAGCAGACCGCCGAGCAGCCAGGTACGGCGAGCACGGGAGCGGGCGAGCAGCAGGCTGGCCGAGGCGCACACGAGACCGGCCACGCAGGCCAGGAGGGCGGTCCTGGTGTGGGTGGACACGAGCACGAAGACGGTCATCGCCACCGTGAGCGCGGTGTTGCGCCCCGTGACGACCCGGCACATCCACAGCACGACGGTGATGCCCAGCAGCACTGCTGCGTAGTGGGCCGCCTGGGTGGGGAAGACCGGCCAGATGACACCGGACAGCCGGCCCTGGAACGAGAACGCCATCCCCGGCGCGATCACTGCGCTGAGTGCGACGGAGCCGACCACGACGACGAGGAAGAAACGATGGCACCGCAAGAGGGCCAGATCACGGCGGCCCCAGAAGGGACTGAGCAGCCACAGGACACCGACGAAGCCGACGAACCGTGCCGCCCGGTAGACGGAACCCATCATGAACTCGTTGTGGAGGCTCACCATCAGCGCGATCAGGCACAGCAGCGAGAGCGCGAGGACGTACGCGTTGGGCCGGAGCAGACCCCGTGGGTTGGCGACGAGGGCCAGGAGCACGGCGAGGGGCAGCGCCCCTTGCGTGACCAGCTGACCGACAGGCCCCGGGATCGGAACCAACGTCGGCAGCCCGCTGAAGGCGAGCACGTTGAGGAAGAGGGCGGACCAGGCCGCCATCAGCCGCCAGTCGAGCGGTGCCGTCGGGTCGGTCGCGACCGCCCGCGGTTTGCCGAGCGCGAGGGTCGTCATCTCAGCACGGGCGCCTTCTCGAAGGTCGATCCCTCCGTCACGCCCCCGAAGCTGTCGTCGGTGGAGTCGGCCCCGACGAGCAGCACGCAGGCGATCTCGACGCCGGCCGCGCGCGCCGCCTGGGCAACGGTCCGCAGGCCCTCCGGCGTCGAGCGCCCGACCTTGACCAGGACCACGCACCTCGGGGTGGACGACTTCACATAGGCGAGCCCGCGCCCGATCTCGAAGGGGACCAGGCTCAGCACGATGTCGGCGACGGCCTGGGTGCCGGGTCCCGCGACGGTGACGGTGCGGCCTTCCGGCGCCGCGTTCCCCGCTGACGCCGAGCGCACCCGGCGTTCGAGGACGCGCGTGTCGCCGATGTCCAGCGTCACCACGGACCGCTCCTCGCTCAGCCGCCGTGCCGCCGCGGCCACCACCATCGCGCCCTCCCGCGTGCAGTCCACGCTGATCAGGCCGAGCTTGGTCGACCGACCTCTCGTGTGCGGCAGCGCCGAGAGGAACCCGTCGACGAGCAGCTCGAGGCCGGCCCTCTGGCGGCGTCCGGGCCTTCGCCCGCGTCGCGACACTCTGGGCGCGCTGTGCGTGACCGGGAGTCCCATCGCCGCAGCGACGTCGGCGCGGCTGCGCAGGCGCCCGGTCGTCACGGAGTAGAGGAGAACGAGGCCGAGCCCGAGGCCGAGACCGCCGATGAGGCCCGAGGCGACGACCAGGACCGCTCGGCGCTTCGCGGACTGCGGGACCAGGGACGCGGGGTCGAGCACCCGGCTGGCGGCCACCACGGCGGAGACCGTGAGCTGCTGGTCCTCGATCGTGTTCTGCATCGTGGAGATCTGGCTCAGGTACTGGGCGCGGAGGGAGAGGATGTCGGAGGTGTCCTCGCCGCGGGCCACGTTGGTGTCGTACTGCCCGTCGAGGTCGTCAACCTGGCTCTGCAGGGACGCGATCCGCTCCTGGAGGCCGTCGATGACCGCCTCGGACTGCTTCAGCAGCTGGTCCTCGCGGAAGGTCAGGTAGATGTGGGCCAGCGCCAGGGCACGCGCGACGGCGTCGTCCGGGTCGGTCCCGATGATGTCGATCTGCAGCACGTTGGAGGTGGTCACCTGGGCGACGATGCTGCTCTGGAGGTCTTGGGGGGACTCGTCGAGGGACAGCTTGTCGTTCAGCTCGTTGGCGACGGACCTGGTCCGCAGCAGGCTGACATCGGTCGCCATCGCCGTGTCGGGCTGGTCGCCGGGGTTGTGGGCCAGGAGGAGCGTGACCGTGCCGACGCTGGGCGCGGGGACGACGACCAGCCATGCGGCGGCCAGGGCCACACCGACGAGCGCGAACGCCAGCCAGAGGTACCACAGGCGTCGCAGCGTCGCCCGGATGAAGGCCAGGCTCACGGTGGCCGCCGACGGGGTCGCGGCGGCAACCGGAACGCCGTCGTCCGGGACGTGCCACACCGCGCCCCTCATTGGACGCTCCCCGTCCACGGCGAGTCACGGACCACCGTCGCGCGCGGGCCCGTGACGCGTGAGGGCAACGGGGCCTGTTGCAGCCGTTCGTGGGGCAGTAGCCGTCCCGTGGTGTGGTCCAGAGGATCCGGATCGGCGACCACGACTCCGGTGATGTGGAACCCGGACTCGTAGGCGGCCACCGCCGCGTGGGCGAGATCCTCCGACGAGGCTGCCCTCGACGAGACCGCCAGGAGGACCACGGCCTCGGTCTCCAGCCGAGGCATCCGCGGAGCTCGCCGGTCGAGCACGGTGACGAGGACCGTCAGCTCGGGAGGTCGCTTGGACCGCCGGCGCGAGGCTACCCGCAGGTTCGGCCGCACCTGCTCGTCGGAGGGCTGCGAGGTGCACGCGGCCCACAACGCCGCGGTCGCCTCGCCCTGCTTGGGGACCAGGAGCGTCGATACTCCGATGGACGCGGCGTACGACGCGACCAGGGGGCCCACGGACAGCGCCCGGGCGTCGTCGGCCAGGCTCACGACACACAGCAGGTGAGTCGCCGTCGAGCGCTTGCGCTCGGCGCCCGGCCCTCCCATCACGAGGTCGGTGAGACCGACCTGCGCCAGGGCCTGTCGCAGGGTCCAGCCCTCGACCGCGCTCGGGCTGTACCGCTCCATGAGAGATCGCCAGGATGCGACCGAGCGCGGCACCTCGGTGGTCAGCGACGCGATGACCGTGCTCCCGACCGCGTCGGAGATCTCGTCGCGGGTACCGAGCTTGGTGTCGCGGCGGGCAAGGGTGAGGAGTGCCACGACGCCGAGCGCCATGGCGATCAGGGCCAGCGCCACGGCGGACAGCGTGTAGTACAGCGCGAGCCGCGGTCGGTCCGCAGGCGACGCGCTGTCCATGACGCGCGCACTCGTGCTCCCGGCGCCGCCCTGGATCCTGGTCTCCAGCTTGTTGATCTCCAGGACGAGGTCGGTCTGCTGGGCGGTGAGCTGTGAGACCGCGCTGGCGTCGCGTTGCGACAGCGGTGAGTCGGGGTCCGCCGCTGCGTCGAGCCGGTCGTTGGTCGTGTCGATCTGGTCGGTGACCGTCGCGAGCGTGCCCTGGAGGAAGGTGACCCGGGAGCGCAGGAGCTCGAGCTCCGCGGCCGACACCGAGCTGTTCACCTCCGCCTGGTAGGCGACCTCGGCTTCGGCCACCGCCTGCGCGATGGCTTCGGCCCGGGACCTCGTGCTACCCCGCGCCTTGATCAGCAGCACGTCCGGCGTGGGGGCGCTGATCGTCACCAGGGCCCGGATCTGTCGCCGTGACAGCGGCGGTGACACCGCCTTGGACGCCGGATCGAGGACGGCGTCGCTCTGCGCGATGCTCACCTGCGTCCCGGCGTCCCACGACCCCTGCTCGCCGCTCGACGTCGCGGCAGCGGGCGGCAGCAGCACCCTGCTCGTACTGGTGTAGAGGGGCGGACGCCACGTGACCAGCGCGATGCCCCCGAGCACGCCCAGCAGCGCGAGGAGGGCCAGCAACCGCGTGCGCCGGCGTACGACCGAGACCACGGACCGCATGTCGACCTGCTCGGCCATCACGGCCTCCGGGTGGTGGGCTCGAAGGTCAGGGACGTCACCATGTCGGCGGGGCTCCAGGCGCCCACGCCGACGAGCGTGCTGGTGGGCACCCGCTCGCCGAAGCGTGGCGAGTACCAGCCCAGCACGGGGTCGGTCTCACCTCGGTGCTCCGACCAGCGCAGGGCGCCCGGGAGCTCGAGGCAGGCCCGGCGTGGCTCGCCGCGCCTGCCGTCCCACTCCAGCTCGGCCAGCGCCCCCTGCAGCGTCACCCTGACGGCGGGACCGAGGTGGAAGAACAGGCGTACGTCGTGGCCGTTCCCCGCGAGGACGCGGTCGACCACGACAAGTCGCCGGCCCGGCTCGTCGAGCCGTACGGCGCGCTCGTGCACCGGCGACCCGGTCAGCCGTTGGTACCCGCGGTGCCGGGCCTCCCACGACACCACCTGCGCCGTCCCGGCGTGGATCGGCACCACGTCGGTCGGCACGACGCTGCGCCACATGAACGGTCCGGCCTCGACCGCCTGCGACGTGTCGTCGAGCTCCAGGGTGTTGTGGGCCCGGGTCGACCGGAAGTAGCTCCGCCACTCCGGCTCGCCGTGGTAGCAGTAGGTCCCGGGGTCGACCAGGACCTCGACGCCGTCGTACCGGACCTCGACCGACAGCGCGTCGGCGTGGCCGTGGGCGGCGATCGAGAGGAAGCCGAGCGGCCCGCCGTCACAGCGGCACCAGATCTCCGGCTCGCTCTGCGCTGCGGTCGACAGGATCGTGATCCCGGCCTCCCGGAAGTGCCGCGGCCGGGTGGACGGCCGCCCGGGGGTCGTGCGCGGCCGGCCGAGCAGCGCCGCCAGCTGGGCACCGACCACCGTGGGCGCGGGTTGCGGCCACCAGGCGCAGGCACCCACGACGCCGCTGCCCCAGTCGAGCAGAGCGTCCCAGGACGTCTCCTCGGGCGAGTCGACCACCAGCGCCCGTCCTTCGTCACCGTCGCCCTGGCGCGGCGGGCCCCCTGCGACGTCGAGCAGTGCGGCCGCCGCGTCGAAGCTCGCCTCGAGGCGCACCCACACGGCGGACGGCAGGTCCGCGCCTGCCACGGCTGCCTCGACCGCGGCGACCGCCACGAGCTCGGTGACGAACCGGTGGTAGTCCGTGGCGAGCTCGCGGTTCACGCCGTCGCCGTCGGTGTTGGCCAGGTAGTGCCGGGCCAGACTGTCCGCGGCGTCGCGACGCCAGGTCCGGGACTCGGCGTACCAGGGGAAGGCGCATGCGGCGACCAGCCGGCCGGCCTGCTCGGCGATGGCGTGGTTGTTGGCCGACGAGCCGTGGCTGCCGAAGCCGGCGAGGTACTGCTGGTGCCACCAGATCTGGCGCACGGCCTCGTCGTTGGTCTCGAAGAGGTCCCCCACCTTCGGCCAGCCGTCGAGGAGGCGTCGGACCCACGCCCACGAGATCAGGCGGATGCCGATCTCGATGCCACTGGTCCAGTGGACGCCCGAGAGGAACGGGTTCGCGGCCCACCAGGACCGCAGCTGGGCGTCCACGGCCTCGGCGTAGGTCTCGTCCCCGGTCAGCCAGTAGGCCGAGGCGAGCACGGTCAGGTGGTGGTGCCGCGAGAGCTCCCAGACCGACTTGATGTTGCCGGTCACGGACTCGTCGCGGTGGTCGATGTGGAAGGCCAGCCGGTCGCTGGGGGCGCGCCGGCCGGACACCGGGTCCCAGAACCAGTCGGGGTCCAGGATGTCCGGCCTCGGCACACCGAGCACGCTCCACCGGCCGTCCAACAAACGGTCTGCGGCGTCGATGACTGCGGAGCGCGCCTCGGCCGGAATGGTTTCCGAGGTCCCGGGGGGTACTGGGACCGGACCGAGGCGCGCCGTCCGTAGGCCCGAGACGTCTGTGTGCTGCCCGCCGGGCAGGACCTGGCGGCGAGCCCAGGAACGCTGCCGGGCGTGGTCGCGGACGCGGCCCGCCACCTCGGCGGCCGACATCCGTTGCAGGCGGTGGAGGTACCACCCGAGCTCGCGGCTCATGCCGGGCCCGGTTCGTTGCATCCGCCGGCCTTGGGGGCCAGGGTCGCCCGCGTGGTGGCGACCAGCGAGTCGAGGCTGATGGGCATGTCGGTCCCGTGGCGTACGGCGTCGACGAACGCCGCGACCTGCGCGCGCTGTCCCTTGTCGGGGGCGAGCGCCCGCCGGGTCTTCTTCCGCCCGCGCTGCCACACCGTGAGTCGCTTGAAGTTGTCGAGTCGCGCATTCGCCCCGCGCCCCGACACGTCGATCGTCTCCTTGGGGAAGCGGGCACTGCCTCCGGTGACGTAGGCGATGGAACCGGTGGAGCCATCGGGGTAGGCGAGCAGCACCTGCACGTCCTCGCCGTGTGCCTCGGCATGCACCCGGACCGGGTCCGCCCCCATCAGGGCGGAGACCGTGTCGACGAAGTGTCCCCCTTCGCCGACGAACCGCGACCCTTCCGCGGCGTCGAGGTACCAGCTCTTGGAGTCGAGACGGCCGGCGTTGACGAGGTAGCGCACGGCCAGCGGTCCGGTCCCGCGCTGGAGGCGCTGCGACAGCTCGCCGACCAGCGGTGCGAAGCGCCGGTTGAAGCCGACCATGACGCGGTCGTTGCCCGTCCGTTCGACGGTCTCGAGGATGTCCGCCAGCTGCGTCTCGTCGAGGGCCAGGGGCTTCTCGACGAACACCGCCTTGCCGGCCTCGAGCGCCCGGCACACGAACCCCGCGTGCGAGCGGTGGCGGGTCACCACGAAGACGGCGTCGATGGCCGGGTCCGCGAGGATCTCGTCGGCACTGGTGCCGGCGCTGGTGAAGCCGAAACGTCGCTGGGCGTTGACCGCCGACAGCGACCGCGTCGTCGCGACGCTCACCAGCTCGGCCTCGTCGTGCGCGGCCAGGTGCGGCAGCAGCATCGAGCTCGCGTAGTTGCCGGCGCCGATGAAGCCGATACGCACCGAGCCCTGTCCGGCCGCTCCCGGGCTCTGCCTCCGGGGGTTGCTCGGCGTGGTCGTCGCGGCGGGTGCCGTCGTGGCGGCAGCGTCCTCCGCGCCGGGGTAGCCCAGCAGGTGCCCCACGCCCTCGAGGGACCCGTCCGCGAGCCGGCTGTAGACGTCCGTGGCCTCCGCCACCGGGTGCACGCTGGACACCAGCGCGGACACGTCGAGCTGGCCGCCGGCCACCAGGTCGAGGAACGCCGACAGGTTGCGGCGCTCGGTCCAGCGGACGTAGCCCGCGGGGTAGTCGATCCCGTCGAGCTCGTAGCTGTCGTCATAGCGCCCGGGCCCGTAAGAACGGGAGAAGCGGACGTCGAGCTCCTTCTCGTAGTAGGCGTTCCAGGGCAGGTCCAGCTTGGTCTTGCCGATGTCGACGATCCGGGCGCGGTCGCGGGCGAGACGCGCGGCCACCTCCACCGGGTCGTTCGACTGGCCACCCGCCGCCAGGATGATGTGGTCACAGCCCAGTCCCCCGCTGTGCCGGCGGGCGACCGCCTCGATGGCGGCGATGCCGTCCGGGCCGGGTGCCGCACAGGCGAGGGCGCCCGCCTTCTCCGCCATCCGGCAGCGGGCGTCGACGGTGTCGATGCCGACGACCTTGACGCCTGCCGCGACGAGCAGCCGCACCACGAGCTGGCCGATGAGGCCCAGCCCGATGACGCATGCCATCTCGCCCAGCTGCGGCTCGGCGCGGCGTACGCCCTGCATCGCGATGGCTCCGACGGTCGAGAACGCGGCGTGCTCGGGCGGCACGCCCTCGGGCACGCGGACGCAGAGGTTCACGGGGACCCAGTTGACCTCGGCGTGGAGCGCGAACTCGTTGCCCGCGGCCGCCACCACGTCGCCGACGGCGAACTCGTCGACGCCGTCACCCACCTCGACGACCACGCCGCTCAGCGAGTAGCCGAGCGGGGTGTAGCTGTCGAGCTTGCTCATGGCCTTCTGGTAGGTCGCCACCGGCCCCTGCTGCGCGACCGCGTCGATCAGCTTCTTGACCTGGTCCGGACGCGCGCGCGCCTTGCCGAGGAGCGACATCCGCGCCTCGGAGACCTTCATCAGCTCGGTTCCCGTGGAGATCAGGGAGTAGTGGGTGCGCACCAGCACGCCGCCTGGCAAGCAGGCAGGCGGTGGTACGTCGAGCACCGTCAGCTCGCCTGATCTGTAGTTCTGCGCTACCTGTTTCACTTGCCCCCCGTTGTGAATCTGGACTAGGCCGCCCGGACGCCTGCTGAGCGCGCTTGCTGGTACCACAGCTCGAGGCTCAGCAGCTGCCACACCTGCTTGGAGTAGTCGCGCCGACCGCTGCGCTGGTCCGCGACCAGCGTCTGCAGCGCCTCGCGCCGGAGCACTCCCGACTCCACCAGCTCACCGCCGAGCAGCACGTCGTCGACGAGCCCCGTCAGGTCGTTGTTCACCCACGCACGCAGCGGTGCGCCGAACGACGCCTTCGGGCGGTCGATGATCTCGTCGGGCAGCCAGTGCCGCGCGACGTCCTTCAGCGCTGCCTTCTGCTGCCGGCCGCGGATGCGGTCGTGCTCGCCGAGCGTGAACGCCGCCTCGAACACGACGGGGTCCACGAACGGCACGCGCACCTCGCACGACGCCGCCATGCTGGAACGGTCGGTGTAGGCGAGGTTGAGCCCCGCCATGAACATCCGGCTGTCCGCCAGGCACATCCGGGCCAGCGGCCCGGGCAGGTCGTTGTCGGCGTACATGCCGGCGTGGGCGGCGACGAGGCTGTCGACGTGGCGGCCCCAGGTGGGGTCGAGGATCCCGGCCAGCTCGTCCGGGTCGTACAGCGTGTAGCTGCGCCGGAACGCCTCCTCCTCCCCGAGCTCGGCGAAGGTGAGGAAGCGCTGCGCCCAGCGAACCGTCCGGATGCCGCGACCCGCGACCGCGACCGGCAGTCGCCCGGCGACGCGCGCGGTGGTACGGCGCACTCCGGCCGGGATGCGCTGGTAGCGCATGGCGAGCAGGCAGGCCAGGTGCTTGCGATAGCCCCCGAAGAGCTCGTCGGCCCCCATCCCGGAGAGCAGCACCTTGACCCCCGCCGAGCGCGCGCTCTCGCACATCAGCAGCGTGTTGATCGCGGCGGGATCACCGATGGGCTCGTCGAGGGTGTCCACGATGCGGGGCAGCAGGTCGACGACGTCGGGGCTGATCTCGATCTCGTGGAGGCGGATGCCGAGGTGGTCGGCCATCGAACGGGCGTAGCGCGCGTCGTCCGGCATGGCCTCCAGACGCTGGTCCTGGCCGCGGAAGGCGATCGTGTAGGCCTCGATGTCCGGGTGGTGCGAGTGGGCGATCGCCGTCACCAGGCTGGAGTCGAGCCCGCCGCTGAGGAACGACGCCACCGGGACGTCGGCGACCAGGTGGGCGGCCACCGAGTCCTCGATCACCGACCGCAGGTCGATCGGACCCGAGCGGGCCGCCGCCGCGGAGACCGCGACCGGGTCCCAGTAGACCCCGCTGGCCGAGGTGCCGTCCGGGCGGTAGGTGGTCCACGAGCCGGCCGGGTGCTTGACGACCTCGCGCACGGCGCAGACCTGCTCGGGCAGCCAGTAGTAGAGGGCGGAGGCGGTCAGGCCCAGCGGGTCGACGGACAGCTCGCGCCCGAGGGCGGTGACGATCCCCTTGAGCTCGGAGGAGAACACCACGCCCTCGCCCCTGGCCATCACGTACAGCGGCTTGATCCCCAGCGGGTCCCGGACCAGGGTCAGCTCGTCGGTGGCCGTGTCGTGGATCGCGAAGGCGAACATCCCGCGGAAGCGCCGCAGGCTGTCGGTCCCCCAGGCGCGCCACGCCTCGAGCACGACCTCCGTGTCGGACCTGGTCGCGAACGTGGCGCCCAGCCGCTCGAGCTCGCGGCGGATCTCGACGTAGTTGTAGAGCTCACCGTTGTAGCTGAGGCTCAGCCCGTTCTTCACCAGCGGCTGGTCGGCGGCCGTCGAGAGGTCGATGATCGACAGCCGCAGGTGCCCGAGGACCACGCTCGCGCGTGGGTTGACGCTCTCCAGCACGCCCGACGCGTCCGGCCCGCGGTGGGCCAGGCGCTCGACCATGACCGTGGTGACCAGCTTGCCGTCGGCCTGCTGGTAGGTACCGGCGATCCCGCACATGTGTTCCTCAGTCCCTCACGGCGACGGGCTGCAGCCGGTCCACGCCCACCAGGCCGGCGTACACCCGGAGGTACGCGTCGCGCTGGTGACGCCACTCGAGCTCGCTCACCACGCGCTCGCGACCGAAGCGGCCCATGCGGGCCCGTCGCTCCGGGTCGTCGAGCAGGGACGAGATCACGTCGGCCAGCTCGGAGACCTCGTTCGGGGCGGCGTACGCCGCGGCCTCGCCCGCCGAGACCCGCGTCTCGCGCAGGTCGAACGCCACGACCGGCAGGCCGAAGGCCATGTACTCCATGGTCTTGTTCATGGTGGACAGGTCGTTGAGCGGGTTCTTCGGGTCCGGGCACAGTCCGAGGTCGGCCGTCGAGAGGGCCTTCGCCACGAACTCGTCCGGCACGCGCCCGGGCATCTCCACGAAGTCGTCGAGCTCGAGCTCGCCGCGCAACGCGACCAGCTCGTCGTAGCAGTCGCCCTTGCCCATCAGCAGGAACGAGACGTCCGTGCGGCCCTGCACGTGCACGATGCGGTGGGCGGCCCGGAGGGCGAGGTCCACGCCGTCCTGCGGTCCCATCACGCCGAGGTAGGTGACCAGGTGCCGGCGGCCGCGACGCAGGCCCACGTCGGGCGCGACCGGACGCAGCCGTTCGGCGTCCGGACCCGTGCGCACGACGGTGACGTGGTCCGGGGACTTCCCACCGCGCCGCATGGCGACCTCGCGGTAGGACTCGTTGGTGGAGATCACGTGGTCGGCCTCGAGGAAGGTACGGCGCTCGAGCTCGAGCAGCCCGCGGTGGGCGAGCCGGCTCCCCCCTTGGAACCGGGACTCGTAGAGCTCCGGGCAGAGGTCGTGGTGGTCGAAGACGAACTTCGAGCCGTCCCGCACGCGCAGCATCCGCGCCAGCGGCCAGAAGATGTCCGGTGGGTTGCAGGCCTGCACGATGTCGAACCCGCGACCGCGTCGCGCCTTCATCGCCAACCGTGTCGTGGCCAGGAACGAGTAGGCGTACTCGGCCACGAAGCCGGCCGCGCTGCCCCCCGGCGCGTACGGCGGATAGGTGTAGATCTTGACGCCGTCGATGACTTGGTACGCCGTGGTGTCGGCGTCGCGGGGACACACCACCGTGACGTCGTACCCGGCAGCCACCAGCGAGTTGCACTCCAACCAGACCCGGCGGTCGAACGGGACGGCAAGGTTCTGGATGATGATCAGGACGCGTGGGCGACGGCGTCGTTCTCGTCTGTCTCGTCTGTCAGCGGTAGTTAGCGTCACCACCCGATCCCTTCGTATCCAGGCAAAGCCCCGACTTCGGCCCCGAGCTGGCCGGAGAGATCCAGAATGTGGCGGGGGGGCGCCTGGAGAAGGGCGGCGATCACTTGTGGATGTGCGATGGCCACGATGGCCAGCTCGGTGTTCTCGAGGGCTTCTAGGGGCGAGCTCGCGAGGAGCCGCGTGAGGTGTGGCAGCTTGGCTTCGACATGGCGCAGGTTGGCGCCGAGCAGCTGCTCGGGGTTGAGGATCGGGTCGTAGATCCGCAGATCGATGCCCTTGCCGATCAACCTCTCGGCGACCTCGACGTTCGGGCTCTCCCGGAGGTCGTCGGTGTCCATCTTGAAGCTGAGGCCGAAGAGGGTCGCGCGGCGGCCGGCGAGGACCAGCACCCGGTCGACGACCTCGCGGACGATCTGGTCGTTGCTCGCGCTCGTGCCGACGAGCTGCGGCAGGTCGACGCTGTGGGTGCGCGCGATGTGCTGGAGTGCCCGGATGTCCTTGGGCAGGCAGGACCCGCCGTAGGCGAACCCCGGACGCAGGTAGGCCGGGGACAGGTTCAGCTTGTCGTCCTGGACGAAGACCTCCATCACCTCGCGGGCGTCGATGCCGCAGGTACGGAAGAGCCTGGCCATCTCGTTGGCGAAGGTCACCTTGGTGGCGTGGAAGGCGTTGCAGGCGTACTTCAGCGCCTCGGCCGACCCGACCTGGGTGAAGTGCGGCTCGGTGCCCGCGAACGAGAAGAGGTCGGCGAGCAGGCTGCGGCTGGCCTCGTCGCGCGCCCCGATGACCACGAACGGCGGGTCGAAGAAGTCCTTGACGCTGACGCCCTCCCGGAGGAACTCCGGGCACATCGCGGTGCTGACGAGCCAGCCGGCCGGGATGTTCTCGTCGGCGAAGCGAGGAGCCACGACATGGTCGCCGGTGCCGGGCGGCACGGTGCTGCGGATCGCGACGCAGTGGAACCCGGACTCCGGCGGTCGCACGAGCGGCATCGTCGCCAGCATGTCGTCGAGGACGCGCTCGACGTAGCTGAGGTCGGTGCCTCCCGACGGCATGGACGGCGTGCCCACACACACGATGGAGACATCGGCCCGGTCGAGCGCCACCGCGAGATCCGTCGTGGCCGACAGGTTGCCCGTGGCAATCCCCGCCGCCACGAGCTCGTCGATACCGCGCTCGATGACCGGGCTGCGGCCCTCGTTGATGGTGGCGACCTTGGCCGGGTCCACGTCGGTGCCCACGACCGTGTGGCCACAGTGCGCAAGGCCGGCCGCCGTCATCGTGCCGACGTAGCCGAGTCCCAGGACAGCGATCTTCATCCCCGCCCACCCCACTGGACGAGGACCTTTGTCCGCGCGTATGTCGTTGTCGAAAGTATTGGCGCGCAGAAACGCGCGCGCTTTGATATCACCGAAATGCCCCCCCGCATCTCGTTCACTTCGGGGCCACGCCTTAGACAAAGACGTACCCGAACCCCCCTGCACTCGGAGGATAGATGCATGCACCCCCACCACGGAACCCCCTAGCACGGATCAGACGCCTTTCCGGGAATCGCCGTGCCGGCTCGCGGCTTGATATGCCCTTCCCTCTTCACCACCTCCGGCCTACAGTCCTGGGCATGGGCTGGGACGTTCACACTCGGCGCACCTACTCTCACGGCAGCCACATCAAGGTGACCTGGCGGGCACTCGACAGCGTCTACGACGTGTCTCTCGACTGCCCTGACGGAGTCCACGCCGCCAGCACCAGCGGCCTAGTCCGCCGCGAGATGAACAGCTTCAACGAGCCCATCAAGGCCTACATCCAGTGGGACGAGGGCGTCGAGAACCCGACGGTCAGCCTGTGGTGGATCGAGGCCGGCGAGCAGTTCGAGAAGACCATCCGGCTCGACATCCCCCAGGGGCACGCACGTGCGTCGTCGGTGCGCAACGCCGTCCGGCGCGCGTTCAGCGAGCGGCCGCACCTGCCTGGCAGGTCACACACCAGCACCGGCCGGAAGAGCGCAGACGCCTAGTCCACCAAGGGATTACTACTCCCACTCGATGGTGCCGGGCGGCTTGCTCGTGATATCCACGGTGACGCGGTTGACCTCGCGCACCTCGTTGGTGATCCGCGTCGAGATCTTCTCCAGCAGGTCGTAGGGCAGGCGGGCCCAGTCGGCGGTCATCGCGTCCTCGGAGGTGACGGGCCGCAGCACGACGGGGTGGCCGTAGGTGCGGCCGTCACCCTGGACGCCGACGGAGCGGACGTCGGCGAGCAGCACCACCGGGAACTGCCAGATGTCGCGGTCGAGGCCGGCCGCGGTGAGCTCCTCGCGGGCGATGGCATCGGCCTGGCGCAGGATGTCGAGGCGCTCGCGGGTGACCTCGCCGATGATGCGGATGCCGAGGCCGGGCCCGGGGAACGGCTGCCGCCACACCATCGTCGGCGGCAGGCCGAGCTGCTCACCGACCATCCGCACCTCGTCCTTGAACAGCGTGCGCAGCGGCTCGACGAGCTCCATCCGCATGTCGTCGGGGATGCCGCCGACGTTGTGGTGCGACTTGATGGTCGAGGTGCCTGCCCCGCCCCCGCTCTCGACGACGTCGGGGTAGAGGGTGCCCTGGACGAGGTACGCCGTGTCCGCCCCGGACCCCGCGAACACGCGTTCCTCCGCGGCTTCGAAGACCCGGATGAACTCGCGGCCGATGATCTTGCGCTTCTCCTCGGGGTCGTGGATCCCTTCCAGCGCCCCGAGGAACTGCTCGCTGGCGTCGACCACGTCGAGGGTGTCGAAGACCGCCTCGAAGTCGGTGCGCACCTGCTCGGTCTCGCCGAGGCGCATCATCCCGTGGTCGACGTACACGCAGGTGAGTCGGTCGCCGATCGCGCGCTGCACGATGGCCGCCGCCACGGCGGAGTCGACGCCGCCGGACAGGGCGCAGATCGCGCGGCCGTCACCGACCTGCTCGCGGATCGCCGCGACCTGCTCGTCGACGATGTTGAGCATCGTCCAGGTCGGCCGGCACCCGGCGATGTCGATGAGGAAGTGCTCGAGCACCCGCTGGCCGTGCTCGGTGTGCAGCACCTCGGGGTGCCACTGCACGCCGGCGAACCCGCGGCCGACGTCCTCGAACGCCGCCACCGGCGTCCCGCCCGTGGACGCCAGGAGCGTGAACCCCTCCGGGGCGGCCGTCACCGAGTCGCCGTGCGACATCCACACGTTGTGCCGAGCAGGTACGCCGGCGAGCAGCGTGCCCGCCTCGACGACGCTGACCGGGGTGCGGCCGTACTCGCGCGCACCCGTCGGCGAGACCGTCCCACCCAGCGACTGGGCCATGATCTGGAAGCCGTAGCACATCCCGAAGACCGGCACGCCGCCCTCGAACAGCGCCCCGTCGAGCGCCGGGGCGCCTTCCTCGTACACCGACGACGGCCCGCCCGACAGCACGATCGCCTTCGGCCCCCGCGCGAGCATCTGCGCCACCGGCATCGTGTGCGGCACGATCTCGGAGTACACCTTCGCCTCGCGCACCCGCCGGGCGATCAGCTGGGCGTACTGCGCACCGAAATCGACCACCAGGACCAGGTCGTGCTCCGACATGGGTCGAGCCTATCGATCCCGTTCGCCGGTCGAGCCGGGCGAGCCCCTGGGCGAGCCCGTGTCGAGACCCAGTGACGCGAAGCGCGGTCTCGACACGCTCTGCCGTGGCCGGCCTCGCGGCTCGACCACCGGTGCGCAGATCCCAACAGGGCCCGGCCGGGGAGGGAGGATGGCCGGGCCCTGCTCGCCGACAAGGTCACCCTCCCCGGCGTACGGGTCCACTCAGTGAGGGAGCACAGGTTGGTGGACCCAGCCGTCAAACGACAGCCCCCGGAGCCGGTTACGGGCGTGACTGATGAATCTCAGGTGCCCTGCGGATGAACGACCGTGAGGGGCAGCAGCAGGGCAGCCGGGGCGGTCGGCGGGACGGCCGGCGAGGTGGGGGCGACGGGTGAGATCCGCGCGTACGACGTGCCGAGCGGCGGGCGCGGGTCGTCCTGGCCCTTGTTGGGCCAGTAGGCCATGGCGCGCTCGGCCTGGGCGGTGATCGAGAGCGACGGGTTCACGCCGAGGTTGGCGGTGATCGCCGAGCCGTCCGCGATGTGCAGTCCGGGATGGCCGTAGACCCGCTGGTACGGGTCGATCACGCCGTCGTCCGCCGTGGCCCCGATGGTGCAGCCGCCGATGAAGTGGGCCGTGAGCGGTCGGTTGAAGGGCTCGCCGATCGTGCCGCCAGCGGTGCCGCCCATCACCTCGGCCATCCGGCGCGCGGCCTCGTTGCCGGCCGGGATCCACGTGGGGTTCGGCTCGCCGTGACCCTGTTTCGACGAGAGGACCCAGCGGCCCAGGCGGTTGCGGCGCAGGAACGTGGTGATCGAGTTGTCGCGGCTCTGCATGACCAGCGCGATGACGGTGCGCTCGGACCAGTGCCGGACGTCGTACAGCTCGCGCACCCGCTTCCGCTCGCTCCACATCTCGCCGAGCCAGGTCCGCCAGCGCGGCGGGTCGTCTCCTCCGGTCGGGCCGTCGGTGAGCACGGTCTGCATCAGGGACATGGAGTTGGAGCCCTTGCCGTACCTCACCGGCTCGATGTGGGTGTGCTCGTCGGGATGGAAGGACGACGTGATGGCGACGCCCTGCGTGTAGTCCACCGACGCGTCCTTGGCGATCGACCCGAGGATGGACTCGGAGTTGGTCCGCGACAGCGCGCCGAGCCGGTCGGAGAGCCCGGGCAGGTGACCCTCGGCCTTCATGTGGTGCAGCAGGCGCTGGGTGCCGAGCGCGGAGGCCGCGAACACCACCTGGTCGGCGGTCAGCACGCGCGAGGAGGCGCGCCGCCGCAGCTTCGCCTTCGTGTGCCGGACGTGCACGTCGTACCCGCCCCCGTCACGCGGCGAGACACGGGTGACCGTGGTGAGCGGCAGCACCGTCGCGCCGTTCTTCTCGGCGAGGTGGAGGTAGTTCTTCACCAGGGTGTTCTTGGCGTTGTGGCGGCAGCCGGTCATGCACTCGCCGCAGTTGCGGCACGGGTTGCGGTCGGGGCCCTCGCCGCCGAAGTACGGGTCGGCGACGACGTCGGACGGCGTGTCGCCCGGTCCGCCGAAGAACACCCCCACCGGCGTCGGCCGGAAGGTCTCCCCGACGCCCATCTGCTCGGCCACCTGGCGCATCACCTCGTCGGCGGGCGTATGCAGCGGGTAGGTCGTCACGCCGAGCATCCGCTTCGCCTGGTCGTAATACGGCGCCAGCTCGGCACGCCAGTCGGTGATGTCGCGCCAGGCGGGGTCGGTGTAGAAGGCCGGCAACGGCTCGTAGAGCGTGTTGGCGTAGACCAGCGACCCGCCGCCGACGCCGGCGCCGGACAGGATCAGGCAGTCCTTGAGCACATCGATCCGCTGGATGCCGTAGCAGCCGGCCTCGGGCCGGAACAGGAAGCGCCTGAGGTCCCAGGACGTCGCCGCGAAGTCCCCGTCGGCGAACCGGGCGCCGGCCTCCAGCACGCCGACGCGGTACCCCTTCTCGGTCAACCGCAGCGCGGCGACCGAGCCGCCGAAGCCGGAGCCGACGACCAGGACGTCGAACTGGGTCCCGACACCGGCTCGTTCCTCGCCGGGCTCGACCAGCGAACCCGTCACGCGCGGCCGAGCTTCTTCATGGTGCGCAGGCCGGCGGTCATCACCTTGGCGAAGGCCGCGTCGGACATGCCCAGCATCGGGGCGATCCTGACCAGCCGCTGGGTGCCGACCGACTGCACGTCGGTGTAACGACGAACGCCTTCGGCACCCTGCCGCCGGCCGAGCCCCGACTGCCGCATGCCGCCCATGGGCGCGTGGACGCTGCCGAAGGTCGCGCTGTACCCCTCGTTGATGTTGACCGTGCCGCACTTCACCAACCGGGCCATCGCCCGCGCGCGGGGACCGTCCTGGGAGTAGATCGACCCGTTCAGCCCGTACTCGCCCTCGTTGGCCCGCGCGATCGCGTCGGCCTCGTCGTGGAAGCGGTAGACCGCCACGACCGGGCCGAACGTCTCCTTGCCGAAGCACGTCATGTCGGGCGTGACGTGCTCGAGGATCGTCGGCTCGAAGAAGTACGGCGCCAGGTCGGGCCGCGCCCGCCCACCGGTGCGCACGACCGCACCCTTGGCGACCGCGTCGTCGACGTGTGCCTGAACCGTGGCGAGCTGCTGGGCCGAGATCAGCGGCCCCATGTCGTTGCCCCAGTCGAGGGTGGCGCCGAGGGTCATCGCCTCGGTACGGGCCACGAACCGGTCCACGAAGCGGTCGTAGATCTGGTCGGCCACGAACATCCGCTCGGTCGAGACGCACAGCTGGCCGGCGTTCGAGAACGACGCCCGGGTGGCGCCCTCGGCGGCCTTCTCGATGTCGGCGTCGCGGAGCACCAGGATCGGGTTCTTGCCGCCGAGCTCCAGCGAGCAGCCGATCAGCCGCTCGGCGCATCCCTGCGCGATGATGCGTCCGGTCGCGGTCGAGCCGGTGAAGCAGACGTAGTCCGCGAGCTCCACGATGGCGCCGCCCACCTCCGAGCCGGGACCGGCAACGACCTGCCAGAGGTCGCGCGGGAAGCCGGCCTCCTCGAGCAGCTGCGCGCCGAGCAGCGCGGTCAGCATGGTCTGGGCGTCGGGCTTGATCACGACCGCGTTGCCCGCCAGCAACGCCGGGAGGCCGTCGGACATGGTCAGCGTGAAGGGGTAGTTCCAGGGCGAGATGATCCCGACCACGCCCTTCGGGACGTAGTTGACGTCGATGCGCGTCAGCACCGGGAAGAGACCGGGTCGGCGCTCGGTGCCCAGGTGGCGCTCGGCCGTTCGCCCGTAGTAGCGGGCGGTCAGCGCGACGTGGCTGACCTCCTCGAAGCCGTGCCTGCGCGACTTGCCCGACTCCCAGCCGATCAGGTCGAGGATCTCGTCCTGACGGTCGAGCACCAGGTCGTGGTAGCGCAGCAGCAGCTCGGCCCGCTCGTCGATCGGCGTACGCGCCCACGCGGTCTGGGCGCGCCGGGCGCGTGCGAACGCCTCGGCGACGTCCGCCTCGCTCGACTGCGGGATGTGCGCGAGCGGCTGCCCGGTCAGGGGCGAGGACACCACGACCGACTCGCCGGAGGTGGCCACGATCCGCCGCGTGAGCTCGGCCGCGTGCTCGGGCTCGAAGGCCAGGGTCGCGCTCGGCTCGTGCTCGGGGTCGTGCGGGCCGGTGACCGTCGGGTCGGCAGGGTCAGCACCGTGCGCACTCATACCCGCGAGCGTAGGTGACCCGGGTCACCGCGGCCACGGTACGTGGCGCTTGACACAACGCCGTCTTTTGTCAAGCGCGCCGGCTCCGGTGGTCGAGGAGGGACGAAGTCCCGTCACGAGACCCGGTGACGCTCACGGGTCTCGTGACAGGCGCCAGGGCGCCTTCCTCGACCACCGGATGACGGTTGTCCTTCTGGCCCTGTCCCCGTTCGTCTCTAGGGTGAGTCGCCGGCATCGGGCCGGCCCGGAACGAGGAGTCACCCATGCCGCAGTACGCCGCTCTCACCTTCACCCCCGACGTCGACTGGACCGCACCGGAGCAGGCCGGCGCGATGGCCGACTGGAACGAGTTCCGCGACGCCGCGATGGCCCACATCCGCGGCGGCGCCGCGCTGTACCCCACCCCCACCGCCACCACCGTCCGCGTCAGCGAGAAGGGCGGCGAGGTGATGGCGACCGACGGGCCGTACGCCGAGACCAAGGAGGCGCTGACCGGCTTCTACCTGCTCGAGTGCGACGACCTCGACGAGGCGATCGCCTGGGCCGCCAAGATCCCGGCCGCGTGGGGCGGTGCCGTCGAGGTCCGCCCGGTCATCGACTTCGGCCGGCCCACGCCCGAGTGAACCAACCCGTCAGCCGGGCGGCCGAGGAGCTCACGGCGCTGGTCCGCGCGTCGGGTCGCGACGTGCTGGCGACCCTGGCGCGCTGGACCGGCAACCTCGCCCTCGCCGAGGACGCCGTCCAGGACGCGACGGTGCGGGCTCTGGAGACCTGGCCGCGGGACGGCGTACCCGACGTGCCCGTCGCGTGGCTGCGCACGGTGGCCAGGCGACGGGCCGTCGACCTGATCCGGCGCGAGGCCGCACGCGGTGACAAGGAGGCGGCCGCCATGAGCGTGATCCCCGACGAGGAACCGGTCGACTCGGTCGTCACCGACGACCTGCTGCGCCTGGTGTTCACGTGCTGCCACCCGAGCCTGGCGCCCGAGACCCAGGTGGCCCTGGCCCTGCGCACGCTCTGCGGTCTGACCACACCCGAGGTCGCACGGGCGCTGCTGGTCAGCGAGGCGTCGATGGCCAAGCGGCTCACCCGCGCACGGCAGAAGATCAAGCAGGCGCACATCCCTTACCGGGTGCCGTCGGACCACGAGCTGCCCGACCGCTGGTCCGCCGTGCTGGCGACGGCGTACCTGGTGTTCAACGAGGGGTACGCCGCCACCTCGGGCCCACGCCTGGTCCGCGACGAGCTCGTCGACGAGGCGGTCCGGCTCGCGCGCCTGCTGGTCCGGCTCCAGCCCGACGACGCCGGCGCCATCGGCTTGCTGGCGCTGATGCTGCTGCAGGACTCGCGGCGGGCGACCCGCGTCGGGGCCGACGGGTCACTGGTGCTGCTCGCCGACCAGGACGCACGCGCCTGGGACCGCACCAAGATCGCGGAGGGCACCCGCCTGGTCGGCGAGGGGTTGCGCCGCACGCCGGACCGGCCGGACCGGTACGTCGTGCAGGCGGCGATCGCGTCCTGCCACGCCCTCGCGCCGTCGTACGACGAGACCGACTGGGACGCGGTCATCTCCTGGTACGACGTGCTGCTCACCCTCGACCCCGGCCCGGTCGTCCGCCTCAACCGGGCGGCCGCCGTGGCCGAGCGCGACGGCGCCGCGGCCGGGCTCGCCGACGTGGACGACATCGAGGGGCTGGACGGGTACCCGCTGTGGCACGCGACCCGCGCGGTGCTGCTCCGCCGCCTCGGCCGGGAGGCCGAGGCGGCGCAGGCGGATGCCCGGGCAGCTGCGCTGCCGCTGAACGACGCCCAACGCTCGGCCCTCGGGCGCTGCTGACCGTCACGAATGGGCACAAACGCCATCCCCGCGGGCCGTTTTCATGGCGTTTGGGACCAAACGCCACGCGCGCGACGGCCCGCACGCCGCGATTGTCAGACGATGTCGGGGGCGCTGACCCGGGCCTCGTCGGCCTCCTGGTCGGTGAGCATCGTCTGGCTCTGCCGCTCGGCCTCGACGCGGCGCAGGTAGTGGTCGACCTCGTCGTCGGTGCGGGCGTCGTCCCAGCCGAGCTCGCCGGCCATCAGCCGGGCGGCCGGGCCGGCGGCCTGGATGCCGCGGTCGAAGGTCTCGATCGAGATGCGGGTACGCCGGGTGAGGACGTCGTCGAGGTGACGTGCGCCCTCGTGGGTGACGGCGTACACGATCTCGGCCGCCAGGAAGTCGTCGGCTCCCTCGAGGGGCTCGGCGAGCGCGGGCCGGGTCTCGAGCAGGGCGAGCACCTCGTCGACGAGCCCGCCGTACCGTCCGAGCAGGTGGTCGACGCGACCCACGCTGATCCCCGCCCGCCGGGAGATCAGGGCGCGCTGGTTGGAGCGGGCGAGGTACCCGTCCGCGCCGACGAGGGGGATCCGGTCGGTGATGCAGTCGCGCGCATCGGGGACCGCGACGTCGATCGCGTCCTTGGCCATCACCCGGTACGTCGTCAGCTTGCCGCCGGCGATCATCACCAGGCCCGCGACGGGGGCGACGACCGTGTGCTCACGAGAGATGCGGGAGGAGGGCTCGCGGGCACCGCGGACGAGCGGCCGGAGACCGGCGTACACGCCCTCGACGTCGGCGTGGTCGAGCGGCTCGCGGAGCAGCGTGTTGACGCGCGTGAGGAGGTACTCGATGTCGGCGCGTGAGGCCGCGGGGTGTGCCTTGTCGAGGTTCCAGTCGGTGTCGGTGGTGCCGATGATCCAGTGGCGGCCCCACGGGATCACGAACAACACCGAGGTCTCCGTGCGGGTGATGAAGCCCGCCTCGGAGCGGATCCGGTCGCGCGGCACGACCAGGTGGATGCCCTTGCTGGCCTGGACGTGCAGGGCGCCGCGCCCACCGACCATCTCCTGGATCTCGTCGGTCCACACGCCGGCCGCGTTCACGACGACCTTCGCGCGCACCTGGAGCTCGCTGCCGGACTCCAGGTCGACGGCGCGGACGCCGACGACCCGGTCGCCCTCGCGGAGGAACCCGGTCACGCGGGTCCGGGTGGCGACGTGCGCGCCGTGGCTCGCGGCCGTGCGGGCCACGGCCAGCACCAGCCGGGCGTCGTCGACCTGGGCGTCGTAGTAGCGGATCGCGCCCTTGAGCTCGTCGGTGCGGAGGTCGGGGGCGATGCGGGCGAGCCGCTTGCGGAACAGGTGGGCGTGCTTGGGGACTCCCATGTCGTACTTGCCGGCCATCGCCAGGGCGTCGTACAGCACCAGACCCGCGCCGACGTACGGCCGCTCCCACGTGTGGTGGAGCGGGTAGAGGAACGGGACCGGCCGGACCAGGTGCGGCGCCAGGCGGGTCAGCAGGAGGCCGCGCTCCTCGAGGGCCTCGCGGACGAGGCCGAAGTCGTACATCTCGAGATAGCGCAGGCCACCGTGGATCAGCTTGCTGCTGCGCGAGCTGGTGCCCGACCCGAGGTCGCGCTGCTCGACCAGACCCGTGGCCAGGCCGCGGGTCGCCGCGTCGAGGGCGGTGCCGGCACCGACGATGCCCCCGCCCACCACCAGGACGTCGAGCTCGCTGGTGGCGGCCGTCGCCGCCAGGGCGCCCAGGGCGGCCTGCCGTGCCGTGGGGCTGAGCGCGCTGGCCTGGGGCATGACCCCATCCTCCCCGAGCGAGGGGCCCTGGTATCCGCAGGGGTCAGCAGAGGTTCCTGTGGGGCACACCGCGTCGGAGCCGACGGGGGTTGCTACCTGCACGGGACCTCGCGTAACCGGCCACCTGAGCCCCCCGTGGCCGGTTACGCTGCGCTCCGACACGGGAGGACTCATCCGCACGTACGCCGGCATCGGTCTGGTCACCTGCCTGACGCTGGCGGTGACGGCTGTGGGCACGCCCTTCGTGGCGGTGGTCGATGAAGGCCGCCAGGCCCGTCACGAGACCCCGTCGATCGCGTTGGCGGGTTTCGAGACAGGGGCTAGCGCGCCTTCCTCAACCAGCGGCAGCACGGGTGCGCCTGTCGCGATCTTTCGCCCCCGCACCGCTCGCATCGTGCTGAGCGGGGACCTGCTGTGGCACGACACCGTCTGGCAGAGCGCGGCGAGCGACCATGCGCGCACCGGCCGCGGCGCCGGTTTCGACTTCGACGCGATGTTCGCGGACCTGCGGCCGCTCGTGCAGGGTGCGGACCTCGCCGTGTGCCACGAGGAGGTGCCGTTCGCGGCTCCGGGGGCGTCGTACCAGAGCTATCCGGTCTTCGCCGCTCCGCCCGCGATCGCTCGATGGATCGGCTCGATGGGCTGGGACGTCTGCACGACGGCCTCCAACCACGCGGTCGACCAGGGGTACGACGGACTCGTGCGCACCGCGAACCTGCTGGAGGCCGCGGGGGTCGCGCACGTCGGTACCTTCCGCACGCCGCTCGAGCGGCGGACCCCGGTGATCTCGACGACCGACGCCGGCGTGAAGGTCGCCGTCGTCAGCGGCACCTACAGCCTCAACGGCTTCCCGCCGCCGGCCGGGCACGAGTGGTCGGTCTCCATGTGGGACGCGGGCAACCTGATCGCGCAGGCACGCGCCGCCAAGCGGGCGGGCGCGGACATCGTGATCGCGAAGTACCACGGGGGCGATGAGTACTCCGCGATGCCCAACGACCAGCAGGTCGCGCTGGCCAGGGCGCTCACCGCCTCGCCGTACATCGACCTGGTCGTCGGCGAGCACGCCCACGTGGTGCAGCCGATCACGAAGGTGAACGGCAAGTGGGTCGTGTACGGACTGGGCAACGCGGTGGCGCAGAGCGAGACGTCCCGGCCGCGGGCCTACGAAGGGATCACGGTCGGCTTCACCTTCCGGGAGACCGCGCACCGGGGTTTCGTCGTCTCGCGCGCCGAGTACGTGCCGACGTACTGGAACCACTACTCCGGCGGAAGTCCCATCCGGATCCAGCGCGTCGTGCAGGCGCTGGATCGCGGAGTCGGCGACCAGGCCCGGCTGCGCCAGGCGCTCGCAGCGACGCGGGCGGCCGTCAACCTGCTCGGGCATCCGCGTGGGCTGGTCGTGCGGTGAAGCGGCTGCTGGCGGCCCTGCTGATGACCGGGGGCCTGGCGGTGGCGGCTCCCGCGCAGGCGTGTGCCTGTGGAGGCCTCGTCGACAAGCCGGGGCAGGACACGGCGGTCACCTCCGAGACCGCGTTGGTCGTGTGGGACGGCGACACCGAGACGATCGTGCTGCGGCTGAGCACCCGGTCCGAGGCGGTCAGTGCCGGGTTGCTCGTGCCGACGCCGGCGCAGGCGACGGTCGACCTCGGTGACGACGAGGTGTTCGCCGACCTCGCCTCCGTCACCGAGCCGCGCAAGGAGTCGCGCTGGCGCCTGTTCGGTCCGCCCCTCCTGGGCGGCGGTGGTGGGTCCGGCGGCGACGGCGCCCCGTCCGTGGGGGCGGGTGCCGGCGTGCAGGTGCTGGAGACGGTCGACCTCGGCCCGCTCCGCGCCACGACGATCGCGGCCGCCAACACGCCCGCGCTGCAGGGCTGGCTGGACTCGCACGACTTCGACGCGTCGACGGACCTGCTGGAGTCACTGACGCCGTACGTCCGGGACGGCTGGACCTTCGTCGCCCTCCAGCTCAACGCCGTCGGCCAGAGCCTCGAGGGAGACCTGCCACCGATCTCGATGCGGTTCGCGAGCAAGCAGGCCGTGTACCCCATGCGGATGTCGTCGGCGGCGTCGAGCTCGCAGCAACCGCTCGTGTACGTGCTCGCCAACCACCGGATGCTCCGGACCGACGCGGTCGCCTCCGGCTCGACCCGCCCCGACATCACCTTCGCCGGCCGCGTCTCGCCCTCCGACGTGGCGGCGCCGGAGCTGAAGGAGTGGCTGGCCAGCACGCCGTACCTCACCAAGACCACGCAGTGGCTCCCCGACCCCGCCGCGATCGTCTCGGACTTCACCTTCGAGGCCGCCGCCGACGACACGCCGTACCACCAGGTGATCTACGACGACAGCTACCTGATCCCCGGCGACGTCGGCGCCCTGCTCATCTTCCTGGTGCTGGCCGGTGGGGCCTGGCTGGTGGTCCGGCTGCTGCGGAAGCGGCCCGCGGTTGAGGAAGCCACGCGCATCCCCGCTGGTTGAGGAAGGCGCGCTAGCGCCTGTCACGAAACCCCGTGAGCGACGAAGCCGCCGTTTCCCTCGACGTCCGGTTGAGCCTGTCGGGACTCGGCGCGAGGAACGGGCCGAAGCCAGCAGTGCGGCGGGCGGGAGCGGTCACCTGACGGCTCACCGGGTTTCGTGACGACGCTGACGCGCCTCCTCAACCGCCGGGGTGGCCGGCGCGCCTCAGAGCCGCTTGAAGAAGTCGGCGGAGACCTCGACGGGGCGGAAGCCCATGCGTTCGTTGATGTTGACCATGTAGTCGTTGGTCTCGGCGTTCTGGGTGATGACCATGGTCAGGTCGTCCGCGGGCGGCCTGGACGGCGCGGAGGTTGACGGCCTTGGTGGCGAGGCCGAGCTTGTGGCCCCGGTGCTCGCGGTGCACGAAGGTGCCCCACTGGTAGACGACGGGGCTGTCGCCGAGGGACACGGCCAACGTGGACTGGGCGACGACCTGCCGGTCCGGGGTGAGGGCGACGGTCTCGTACCTCGCGCGACCCATGGCCTTGGTGGTGGCGAGCATCTCGGCGAAGCGCTTCGGGGTCATGGCCTCCTCCTCGAAGTCGACGGCGCCGGTCGGCGCGTCGACGGCGAGCTGACCGATGAGGGTGCAAAGAGACTCGACGAGGTCGGCCGGGACCCCGTCGACGAACGTCTCGATCACGTAGCCCTCGTGGTGCGGCGCGGCTTCGTCGATCCACTGCTGGATGCTCTCGTCGGCGACGGGCAGAGAGAGGTGGCGCACCACCTCGATGTTCGCCAGCTCGTAGCCGCACGCCTCCGCGAACCGACGGTATGGATGTTCGTCGCGGTCTGCGAAGGGCAGGTGGCTCCCCGTCATGACCAGGGTCCGGCCCATGTCGCGGACCAGCTGGTCGAGGTGCGCGACCATGGCGCGGCCGATGCCGCGACGACGGCACGGGACGTCGACGCTGAGGTCGAAGAACGCCTTCTCGGTGTTGTCGAGCAGGAGCGTCCACATCGTCGCGTTGGCGACCATGGTCTGGCCGTCGTAGGCCGCGAAGACGTCCTGCTGCTCGCCGCTGTCGGTCGACCGGTACGCGCCGAGGAACTCCTCGAACGGCCAGAACGGCGCGTGCTCGCGGCCGTGCAGCTCCGCCCGTCGGCTGAGGTCGTAGAACTCGCGCATGACCGTGTCGTCAGCCAGGGCCGACTCGTCGAGCATGCGGATGTCCACGAGAGACCAGGCTAGGAGCCTCGCGCCCAGCGCCGAAACGATTTAGCGCCGGACCCGGTCACCCAAGCTGTCGCGGTGGTCGGCGAGCATGGTGTGCCGGGCCCGCGTGGCGTCGACGACTGCGGTGTCGAGCTCGGCGACGGCGACGCCGCGATCGACCCCGAGGCGGGCGAGCGGACGTCCCTCGGGGTCGTAGATCGCCGACCCGCCGGAGAAGGAAGCGGCGCCGCAGCGGCCCGTGAGGCCGGCGAACACGACGTACATCCCGTTCTCGACCGCCCGCGCCGCGTAGTAGAGGTCGCGGCGGTGCTCCGCGCCGGCGAAGTACGCCGAGGAGCTGAGGTAGACGACCGCGCCGTCCTCCGCGGCGGCCCGGGCGTGCTCGGGGAAGCAGCCGTCGTAGCAGATGGAGAGCCCCAGCTCGAGACCGTGCACACGGATCGACGCGCCGTGGTCACCGGCGGTGAAGTGCAGCTTCTCGTCGCCGTCGAGGTGCTGCTTGTCGTACGGCACGTCGACGGCCCCGTCGGGCTGGACCACGACGCTGGAGATCGTCTTCACGGCGTGGTCACCGATCCGGGCCTCGAGCGCGCTGCTGGCCACCACGACCGCGCCCGTGTCGCGGGCCGCGTCCACGAGCGGTCCCAGCGGCAGGTCGACCAGCGACGGCAGCGGCGCCGCGAAGACGTCCATCTCGTAGCCGGTCAGGAAGGTCTCGGGCAGCACGACTACGGCCGCGCCCTGGTCGACGGCCTCGCGGACCAGCGAGGCCGCGGTGGCCACGTTGGCCGCCAGGTCGCCGGGCACCGCCTCGGCCTGGGCGGCGGCGACGACCAGCCGGGTCATCGGCGGCTCACAGGACGACGACCTCGATCCGCTGGAACTCCTTGAGCTCGGTGTAGCCGGTCGTCGCCATCGACCGGCGCAGCGCGCCGATCAGGTTCATCGTGCCGTCGGCGACACGCGAGGGGCCGAACAGGATCTCCTCCATCGTGCCGACCGTGCCGATCTCGACGCGCTCACCGCGCGGGAGGTCCGGGTGGTGGGCCTCGGCGCCCCAGTGGTGGCCGCGGCCGGGGGCGTCGGTGGCCCGCGCGAACGGCGAGCCGACCATCACCGCGTCGGCACCGCAGGCGACCGCCTTCGCGATGTCGCCGGACTTCCCGATCGAGCCGTCGGCGATCACGTGCACGTACCTGCCCCCCGACTCGTCCATGTAGTCGCGGCGCGCCGCGGCCACGTCGGCCACCGCGCTCGCCATCGGCACCGCGACCCCGAGGACGGTGCGGGTCGTGTGGGCCGCGCCGCCGCCGAACCCGACCAGCACGCCGGCGGCGCCGGTGCGCATGAGGTGCAGGGCGGCCTGGTACGTCGCGCAGCCGCCGACGATCACCGGCACGTCGAGCTCGTAGATGAACTCCTTGAGGTTCAGCGGCTCCGCCTGCGAAGAGACATGCTCGGCCGAGACGGTCGTCCCGCGGATCACGAACATGTCGACGCCCGCATCCACGACGGTCTTGGCGAACAGCTTGGTCCGTTGCGGCGACAGCGAACCCGCCACCGTGACACCCGACTCCCGGATCTGCTGCAGACGCGCGGTGATCAGCTCGGGCTTGATCTCCTCGGCGTAGATCTCCTGCAGCCTCTTGGTCGCCTCGATCCCCTGCAGCTCGGCGACCTCCGCGAGCAGCGGCTCGGGCTCCTCGTACCTCGTCCAGAGACCTTCGAGGTTCAGCACGCCCAGCCCGCCGTACTGGCCGAACGCGATGGCCGTCTCCGGCGACATCACCGAGTCCATCGGCGCCGCCAGGATCGGCAGCTCGAACCGGTACGCGTCGATCTGCCAGGCGACGTTGACCTCTTCGGGGTCACGCGTACGCCGCGAGGGACGATCGCGATGTCGTCGAAGGAGTAGGCCCGGCGCGCCCGCTTCGCCTTGCCGATGTCGATCTCGGTCACGTCCGAACCCTATCGGCGCGCGGCCGTCGGCTAGCCGGCCAGGAACGACAGCCGGACCTCACGGTCGGGGTTGTCGACGTTGAGGTCGACCAGACAGATGCTCTGCCAGGTCCCGAGGGCGAGGCGGCCGTCGAGGACCGGCACGGTGGCGTACGGCGGCACGATTGCCGGCATCACGTGCGAGCGGCCGTGCCCGGGCGAGCCGTGCCGGTGCCGCCACCGGTCGTCGGCCGGCAGCAGGTCGGCGAGCGCGGTGAGCAGGTCCTCCGGCGAGCCCGCACCGGTCTCGATCATGGCGATGCCGGCGGTCGCGTGCGGCACGAACACGTGCAGCAAGCCGTCACCCCGGTCCGCGACGAAGTTCTCGCACTGCCGGGTGATGTCGAGGACGGTCTCGCTGCCGCCGGTGGGCACGGCGATCGTCTGGGACTTCATCCACCCATCTTGGCCGATGCCTCGTGGCGGCCGCGTGATCGACTCGGCGGCCTCCTCGGCATCGGTCGGCGTCGGCCGTCGACCGCTCAGCGGGTCGAACGCCACGAGTGACACCAGGAGCACGGCCACGCCGAGGAACGAGCCGGCGACCACGTCGGTCGGGAAGTGCCGGCCGAGCAGCACCCGGTCCAGGCACACCACGAGCCACATGACCAGGACCAGCGAGCTCAGCGCGGCGCGCAGCGCTCCGTGGCTGAGCAGCCCCCACACCAGGATCAGCAGCACGCCGGCCAGCGCGGCGCTCGACGACGCGTGCCCCGACGGGAACGACTTGCTGGTGAGCTGGTCGACGGGGTCCTGCCACTCGGGTCGGGCGCGTCCCACGGCGAGCTTGATGGCGGTCGTCAGCAGGGAGGTACCGGTCATCACCGTCACCACGAACGCCGCCGCACGCCAGCGACGGCGTACGACGAGCACGACGGCCAGCAACGTGGTCCAGACGATCATCCCGATGGTGGCGAACGCGAGCTCGATCCCGCGGAGCAGGCGGATCAGGGGCGGGTCGCCGTCCGCCCAGTCCTCGGCGCGCATGCCCCACCGGTCGAAGGAGTCGAGGGGCGACCGGTCCTGGGTCACCATGATGGCGAAGGCTGCGACCACGAGACCACACGCGGCGGCGCTGGCCAGCCAGACGCGGGTGCGCGATCGCGCGATCCACGGGGTGGAGGTCGAGGACATGCCTCCACCTTGGGACGCCACGCGACCCTGCGACCACCCCCGCAGGGGCGGGACGCGTCAGCGGCCGCTGTAGTTCGGGGCCTCGACCGTCATCTGGACGTCGTGCGGGTGCGACTCGGCCAGCGAGGCCTGGGTGATCCGCACGAACTTGCCCTTCTCCTGGAGCTCGGGGATGGTCCGTGCGCCGGCGTAGAACATCGACTGGGTGAGCCCGCCGATCAGCTGGTGAGCCACGGCGGACAGCGGGCCGCGGTAGGCGACCTGGCCCTCGATCCCCTCGGGCACGATCTTGTCGTCGCTGGTGACCTCGGCCTGGAAGTAGCGGTCCTTGGAGTAGGACTTCTTGCCGCGGCTCGACATCGCGCCCAGCGAGCCCATGCCACGGAACGCCTTGAACTGCTTGCCGTTGACGAAGATCAGCTCCCCCGGAGCCTCCTCGCAGCCGGCCAGCAGCGAGCCGACCATGACACTGTCGGCGCCGGCGACCAGGGCCTTGGCGATGTCGCCGGAGTACTTCAGCCCGCCGTCGGCGATGACCGGCACACCGGCGGGCTTGCAGGCGAGCGAGGCCTCGTGGACGGCGGTGACCTGGGGGACGCCGACGCCGGTGACCACGCGCGTGGTGCAGATGGCGCCGGGACCGACGCCGACCTTGACCGCGTCGGCGCCGGCGTCGACGAACGCCTGCGCGCCCTCGCGCGTGCCGACGTTGCCGCCGATCACCTGGACGTGCCGCGTCGCCGGGTCGGACTTCAGCCGCTGCACCATGTCGAGGAGCATCCGGACGTGACCGTGGGCGGTGTCGGCCACGAGCACGTCGACACCGGCCTCGATGAGGGTGGTGGCGCGCTGCCAGGCGTCGCCGAAGTAGCCGATGGCCGCACCGACGAGCAGACGTCCGTGGGCGTCGTACGACGCGTCGGGGAACTGCTCGCCCTTCACGAAGTCCTTGACGGTGATCAGCCCGCCGAGGTGGCCCGCCTCGTCGATCAGCGGGAGCCGCTCGCGCTTGTGCTGCCGGAGCAGGCGGGTGGCCTCGTCGCGGCCGATGCCGATGGGGCCGGTGATGAGCGGCATCGGCGTCATCACCTCGTCGACCTTGGTGGTCGCCCACTCGGCGACCGGGGTGAAGCGCAGGTCGCGGTTGGTGATGATGCCGAGCAGCCGGTTGTCGGGGTCGACGACGGGCAGGCCGGAGACGCGGTACTCGCCGCAGATGCGGTCGAGGTCCTCGAGCGTCTGGTCGGGGCCGATGGTGACGGGGTTGGAGATGATGCCGGTCTGGGTCCGCTTGACCAGGTCCACCTGGTAGGCCTGGTCCTCGACCGAGAGGTTGCGGTGCAGCACGCCGATGCCACCCTCGCGGGCCATCGCGATGGCCATCCGGCTCTCGGTGACGGTGTCCATGGCGGCGCTGACGAGCGGCGCCCTGAGGTCGATGCCGCGGGTCAGCCGGGTCGTCGTGTCGATGTCGGACGGCGCCAGGTCGGAGAACCCGGGCAGCAGCAGGACGTCGTCGTAGGTCAGGCCGAGGGTGGCGAACTTCTCAGGCACATCGGAGGTCATCGGGGCGGCACGGGACCTTTCAGCGGTGGTGTGCCCTCAGTCTACGGGCGGCACCCGCCACTTCTGGGTCAGGTACACCAGGTCCCTGGCCACGTTCTCCCGGTACGACGTGTACTCCTTGTCGAACGGCGTCCGGGCGTGGAACACGACCAGACCGGGGCTCTGCACGAACACCAGGCGCCCGGAGGCCGAGCTGAAGAAGTCGCGGTGGTCGACCATCCGGATCCTCTCGTCGTACGGCACCTCGCGGAGCCGGTCGGTGCGGCCCACGAACACCTGCGGGCCCTTCATCACGACCGGAAGCCCGTCGATCACCTCGCCGAAGGGGCGCAACGGAGGCAGGTGGCCGGGCAGCAGCTCTCGTTCGTCGCCGTACGGCCAGCGGTACCACCGCGGCAGCTCGATCAGCGTCGCGCACACCGCGTCGACGTCGGGGTTGTCCTCGAGCCAGGCCACGGTGCCGAGCAGGTCGGAGGCGGCCGTGAACACGACGTCGTCGTCGGTGACCAGGACGTACGGCGTCGTGACCGCGGCCAGCGCGGCGTTCCGCCCGTGCGGCACCCCGCTGTTGAACGGCAGCCCGATCACGGTGGTGCGGTCGTCCGGGGCCGGCATCGGCTCGTGGGAGTCGTCCGCCAGCACGATCGGACCGGTGAACGTCCTTCGCGCGGTGCGTACCATCCGGCGCGCCGTCGCCGGCCGCAGGAAGGTCTTGGCCGTGATCGTCAGCCGCTCGGCCAGCCAGGCGTCGTCCTCGGCGCTGTGGCGGGACCGGACCCGGTCCACCGCGGACACGGCCCCGAGCTGACCGCGCACCGCGCCGCGATGTGCCCAGCGCACCGGGGCGCCGTACGGCGTGCGCATGAGCCGCTTGACACGCTCGGCCCGGCTCACGCGCCGATCGTGACAGACCTCGCCGCGCACCGGGTCAGCCATGCGAACAGCACCTCTCCCGTCGGGTCGTCCGGGAGCTCGGGATGCCACTGCACGCCGAGCGCCGGCCAGGCCGGGTCGCCCGCCCACTCGACCGCCTCGGCGACGCCGTCGTCGGCCCGCGCGGTCACCCGCCAGCGGGGGCCGGGGTCGGCCACGGCCTGGTGGTGCAACGACGTGACGACCGCCCGCTCCCCCAGCAGGCCCGCGACGCGGCTCCCGGGAGCGGTCCGCACCGGGTGCCCGACCCCGGGTAGCCGGTGGCCGTCGACGGTGCTCGACCAGGGTGCCGCCGAACGCGACGACGAGCACCTGGAGGCCGCGGCAGACACCCAGGACGGGTACGCCGGCGAGTGCGGCCGCGCGCACGAGGGCCACCTCGTCGTCGTCCCGGCCGCGGTCGAGGTCGAGCCCGGCCGCCGCGTCGCCGCCGTAACGCCCCGGGTCGACGTCGCCGCCTCCGGTGAGCACGAGCGCGTCGACGAGGTCGAGCAGCCCGGTCGCGTGGCCGGCCGGGAGGACCAGTGGCCGGCCGCCCGCGGCCGCGACCCGGTCGGCGTACGCCCGGGGCGAGCCGGTGACGTCGAGGACGGCGTACGGGCGCGGGACGGCATAGCGGTGTCCCACGATGCCGATGACGGGCTTCACGCCACGACCTTCATGCGACGGCGATGATGGCGGTCACCCCGAGTGCCACGCCGGTCGCGTAGGTGCCCAGGGCGCCGAGGTCCCGTACAGGGCCGTGGGAGGCGAGCGTCTCCGAGGTGAGCATCCCCGCAGCGTGCAGGAAGCGCGCGACCACCGCGGCGACGGCCAGGGCGCCCACCCACCACGAGTCCGACAGCGCATCGCAGACGAACAACAACACGATGAGTGTCGGCACGTACTCGGCGGCGTTGCCGTGGGCTCGGATCGCGATGAACATCCGGTCGGCGGGGTCGGTGGGCATCTGGTTGCCGGTGCCGCCGCGGATCGCGCGGTGCCGGGTCACGTTCGCGCCGAGCAGGAACAGCAGGATGCCGAGCAGGGCGATGCAGACGACCGTGACGGTGCTCAAGTCCATGACAGGACCCTTTCTGTGAGTGGCGTGGTGCTGAAGGCAGGGAAGAGGAGGCGGCGCATGGTCGCGCCGCTCAGGTCGGTGCCGAGGAGGGCGTCGGTCTTCGCCATCCCGCCGGGACAGGTCACGTTGACCTCGATCAGCCGGCCGGCGATCACGTCGAGGCCGGCGAGGGCGATCCCGTGGGCGGCCAGCAGGGGCGCGAGCGCCGCGACGATCGCCCGGTCGTCCGCGTCGACGTCCGCGGCGGCGACGGGCGCGCCGATCCGGAAGTCGGCGACCGACGGCCTGCGCAGGACGGCGCCCACGATCTCGCCGTCCAGCACGAACAGCCGCTTGTTGCCGTCCGCGACGCCGGCGAGGTACGCCTGCGCGACGACGTGGCGGCGGCCGCCGCGGGTGGCGGAGTCGACCAGCGAGCGGCGCTGCGTCGTCGTCGCGGACCAGCCACACGTCGAGCCCGGCGAAGCCGTCGACCGGCTTGACCACCGCGGCACCGTGGCGCGCGACCAGGTCGCGGACGACGAGCGGGTCTGCGGTCACGACGGTCTCGGGGCACAGGTGCGGGAACCGCAGCGCGACGAGCTTCTCGTGCAGCGCCCGGATGCCGGCCGGGCGGTTGGCGACGCGTCCGCCGTGGGCCTCGACGAGGTCGAGCAGGTACGTCGTGTGCAGGTACCGCGCGTCGACGGGCGGGTCGATGCGCAGCAGGGTCAGGTCGACGTCGTCGGCGACGTCGACCACCCGCCGCTCGAGGACCTGGTGCCACGGACCCGAGACCGCCCAGCGGTGGTCTCCTGCCCTCACCCGCGGCGCGAGCCCGAGCCGGGTCGCCCGCGCCGTCACCCGTCCGTCGACGACGCTCAGGTCCTCGGGCTCGCATACCCACACGTCCGCGTCCAGGTCCTGCGTCGCCGCCATCAGGCCGATGCTCGCGTCGACGTCGGCCTGCAGGCCGGCCGGCGGGTCGACGACGAACAGCACGCCGCTCATGCCGCACCGACCAGGGAGGCGAGTCCGGTCAGGGCGACGAGCTCGCGTCCGCGGCCGGTGACGTCCCGGTCACCGTGTGCCGCGCCGTACCAGCGCTCCTCGAGGCGCGCCTGCTCCCCCGCCAGCCGCCCGAGCGCCGCAGCGCGCACGCCGTCGTCGTACAGCAAGGTGGCCAGCACGGCGACCAGGTCGCCGACCGCGGCGTCCTCCTGGACGTCGGCGAACCGCACCTCGAGGTAGCGGCGGCGGGGCCGGACGGGCGGGAACATCGTCGTCAGGTGCTCGTCCACGTCGCCCGGCGTCGTGAACACCGCGGCGCCGGCGGCGAGGTCGGCGTACGCCGCGACGGGGTCGTCACCGCGCAGCAGGCGGGCGTCGTACGCCGTCCGGCCGGGGTCGACGGCGAGCCAGGTGGCCAGCCGTGAGCCGGGGCCCGAGCCGCGGGCGAACGCCGCGGCGAGGAACGGCCCGGCCAGGTTGAGCAGGCGCCACTGCTCGAGCCCCGCGGCACCCGGCCACCAGTCGAGGCAGACCTGGGTGGAGGCGGTGCGGCGCATCATCACCCGGCCGGCGGGCCCGATCGTGTCGAAGTGCGCCTGCATGGCCAGGTAGCGCGGCGACCGCAGCTGCAGGGGCACCTCGATCTCGGGACGGGAGTCCCGCGGCAGCGCGGCAAGAGCGATGCCCGCGGCCGCGCAGTCCGCTCGCAGGGCGGCCAGGTCGCGCCCGAAGCGGCGCGACAGCGCCTGCGGGGACCGGGCGCACGGGACGCTCAGCTCGACCTGACCACCCGGCTCGAACCCGACGTACGACGCGTAGCCGGCGCCGGCGACCGCGGCGCGCACCCGGTCGATCGGCACGGCCGCTCCGGTCTCGACATCCGCGACGAGCAGCTCGTGCTCGACCGCGACCCGGGTGGTGCGGCGACCGCCCGCCGGGAACAGGCGGGTCACGTGCTGGCGTAGGTGCTGGGCGTCCATGTCGGCTCCTGATACTGTAAGGATTCCTGTCGATATATTGGAAGGTATCCTTACGGATGTCAAGAGATCCGGTCCGCCCGGACCGCACGCCGCTGATCGCGATCGTCGAGCGCGCCAACCGGGCCCTGCAGTCGGACATGGTGCGCCGCGCCCATGACGAGGGCTTCACCGAGACGCGCTACTCGCACAACTCGGTCTTCGGCTTCCTGTGGAACCCCGCGGGAGTGCGGACCGTCGATCTCGCCCAGCGAGCCGGCATCACGCGGCAGTCCATGGGCGAGGTCGTCCGGGACATGGTGGCCCTCGGCATCGTCGAGATGGTGCCCGACCCCGACGACGGCCGGGCCAAGCTGGTGCGCTTCACCGAGAAGGGGCTGGCCCAGGCGAGGCGGGGGTACGAGCACATCCGCGACCTCGAGCGGCGGTTCGTCGAGGACCTGGGCGACGACTACGAGGCGGCCCGTCGGGTGCTCGAACGCGTCGTCGCGATCCTGGACCCCGAGGCCGCGGACTGACACCGAATACGCCAAACGCCGGACCTGCGCACCGGCGCTTCCTACCATCACGGCATGCGTGGTCTTCCCGGCGTGCTCGCGACGGTGCTCGCCCTCGCCGCATCCGCCGCGGTGGTACCGACGGCCGCGGGCCAGGCGCCCGGCGTCCCCGCGCTGACCGTGCAGAGCTTCGGCGGCAACAACACGACCACCGCGAGCATCCAGGTCCAGCTGCTGCTCACCTGGCCCGACGGTGCCGACCATGTGGTGGTCACGAACGGTGACGGCCAGTCCCAGACCTACCCCGTCTCCGACGTGGTCACCTGGCAGCTGCTCGCCCCGACCCCTCAGTCCGCCGGTGACACCCGGACCGTCACGGTCACCTACTCCGGACCGAGCGTGACCGCCACCGTCAGCGACTCGATCCTGCTCGACGTGCAGCCGCCGAGGCTGCCCGTTCAGCGGCTGTTCCAGAACGGCAAGGGCTGGTTCCTGGCCACCTCCGCGGAGGACGGCGGGGCAGGCGTCCGCAGCATCGCCCTGCTCGGCAGCAGCGGCCAGCCCATCACCGGCACGGACCTGTGCACCCTGGTGCTGTGCCCGCCGACGGCGGACGAGCCGTTCTTCCTCAAGAGCGCCCGCCCCCGCTTCGCCCGGCTCACCGACGCCGCCGGCAACACCAAGGCGGTCCAGCTCGTCCGGCGGGCCACGACGTGCTCCACGGCCGACGAGAGCTACCCCGTGTTCTCCATGGAGGACCGCTACTACGACTGCGTCCGGGTCGGTCAGTCCTGCCGACCGACCGACGGGCACTTCTGGAACCGGTCGGCGTACGTGCGGTGCCGCAAGGTCGACGGACGCTTCCGGGTGGTCGCGCGCGGCGCGTAGCCTGACTGCCCTGGCACTGCTGATGGAGGGGCGATGGCGCGTGCCGCGGCGGGAGAGTTCGACAGCCTGTTCGCTGCCGAGTACGCCGCCGTGCTGCGCACCGTGTACCTCATCTGCCACGACTCCCCGCTGGCCCAGGACGTCACCCAGGACGCCTTCGTCGAGCTGCTGCGTCACTGGGACAAGGTCAGCCGCTACGACCGCCCGGGTGCGTGGGTCCGGCGGGTGGCCATCCGCCGGCTGCTGAAGGTGCTGCGCCGCGAGGTACGCAGGCGCGTGGCCGAGAGCGCGCTGGAGTCACCGCCGTCGCTCGAGCCCGGCGACGTCGACGTGCTGCGCGCGGTCCGCGAGCTGCCACCGAGACAGCGCACGGCCGTCGTCCTCTACTACTTCGAGGACCGCCCGATGGAGGAGGTCGCCGAGCTGCTCGGCTGCTCGACCTCGACCGCCGGGGTACACGTCCACCGCGCGCGGGCGAAGCTCGGCACGATGCTCGAGGAGGTGGCCCCCGATGGACGTTGAGTCACGGCTCGGCCGCGCTCTCGACCACGACGCCTCGACGGTGCGGCCCGACGTCGCCGCCGCGCTCCGCCAGGTGCACGCCCAGGACCGGCGCCGGACGGTACGACGACGGGTCACGGTCGCCGCAGCAGTCGTCGCGGTGCTGGTCGCGGCCGGTGTGGCCGCGCAGCTGGGCGCACCCTTCGGCGATCGCGGGCAGACCCCGGTCAGCCCACCGCGGCAGGACGACCATCCCGCCGCCGTCTCGCTGAGCACGGTCCGCGAGCGCAGCGCGTCGTCCCTCGGCCTGGAGAGGCTGATCGGGCTCGCCGTGTCGCCGGACGGCCGGGTGTACGTCACCGACGACTCCCAGCAGGTCGCGGAGCTCGGCCCGGACCTCGACGTGGTCCGTCGCTGGGGCCGGAGCGGCACGGGTCCGGGCGAGCTCCGCATGGTGCAGGGCTCGATCGCCGTGGGACCGGACGGCGACGTCTACGTGGCCGACACCGGGAACTTCAGGGTCCAGGTCTTCGCCGCGAACGGCAGGTACCTGCGCTCCGTCGGGGAGTTCGGCACCGCGCTCGGTCAGTTCAACTGGCCCTTCGACCTCGTGGTCGACGACGCCGGCAACGTCTACCTGGCCGACGACAAGCAGCAGACCCTGACCAAGCTGTCACCCTCGGGACGTCCCATCTGGCGACGCGGTGGAACCGACGAGACCGACCCCCGTCTGGTGGGCCACGAGCACCTCACGATGATCGACGCGGAGGGCCGCCTGCTCGTCACCAACGACGACGCAGGGGTCGTGATGCTGCTCGACCCCGACGGGACCGTGGTCGACACGCTCGACGGGATGACGATGCCCGCTGGGGGCGTCTGCGACGCCACCGTGGACCCTCTCGGCCGCTACTACCTGAGCGAGTGCTTCACGTCCTCGGGTCTCCGGGTGTACCTCGACGGAGAACAGGTCGGCGCCTGGGTCGACGCCGGCGTGATCCATGCGCCCCGCTGGGACGCCGAGGGTCACGGGTACGCCGTGACGGCCGACGGCGGAGTCGTGGAGATGGCGGCGAGCACCGGCTGAGATTTCCTCGGTCGCACGTGTCAATGGAGACCGGGACGCGGGGCTGTGTCTGGGTGAGGTGTTCCCATCCAGGAGGCAGCCATGAGACCGCACCGCCCGGGCCGCGCCGTCGCCGCCCTCGTCACTCTCGGGACCGTCGTCGCCACGGGAGGTACGCAGCAACCGGCTGCGGGCAGCGTTCCCACCGACCGCATCGTCACCAGTGGGCTCAACGTCGAGCACGGCGGTGCCGTGGTGACCACGATGGACCCGGACGGTACGGCGGTCTCGCCGGTCGACGTACCCGACATCCTCGAGGACTTCAACAAGTCCACCTGGTCCCACGACGGGACGCGCCTGCTGCACAGCAACGTGGTGCTCCTCGACGACGACGGCGAGCTCGTGGCGTTCCGACCGGCCATCTCGGCGGCCGACGGCGGCGGCTACCGCCTGCTGAGGATGCGGACCCGACCTACGGACATGTTCTGCAGCGCCTGGTCGACCGACGACGCACGGATCCTGTGCGGCACCAGCGGCGGCATCGTCAGCTTCCGGGCGAGGGACGGCCGGGGCGCCCGGCGCCTGACGACCAACCCGTACGGCGGGCAGGACCTCGCCGTCGGGTACTCCCCCGACGGCAGCCGACTGGCGTGGCTGCGGGAGCGCCCCGACCCGACGCCCGATGAAGGGTCCGACCTGGAACGCGAGGCCCTCTTCGTCGCCGACGTCGACGGCACGCATGCCCGGCGGGTGACCCGCTGGGGCCTGCTGCAGGCTCACGAGGTCGCCGGCGCGAGCTGGTCGCCCGACGGCACGACGATCGTCTCCGCGACGCGCAAGGGCCGGCTGGTCCAGATCGACGTCGCCACCGGCGCGGTCGCTCCCGTCGGGTTGGACCTGCGCAGCTCGGACTACGCCGTCATGCCGGACTACTCACCCGACGGTCAGCAGCTCGTCTTCTCGATGTTCCGCAAGGCGCCGACCGACCTGTTCGTCGCGAACCTCGACGGTTCCGACCTGCACCGGATCACGCACACGCCCAACCGTTCGGAGCTCGGCGCCGACTGGTCCACCGACTAGGCCCCAATACATCCCTGAAATGCGCCGAGTCGGCGCCGGTTCGCTGAGAACTGGCGCCGACTCGGCGGTTTGGGTCAGTGACCGTGACCGTGGCCGTGGCCGGCCGCGGCGGGCTCCTCGTCCGCGGGCTTCTCGACGATCAGGGTCTCGGTCGTCAGCAGCATGCCGGCGATCGAGGTGGCGTTGACCAGCGCGGAGCGGGTCACCTTGACCGGGTCCAGGACGCCCTGGGCGACCAGGTCGCCGTACTCGCCGGTGGCCGCGTTGTACCCGGTGCCGACGCCCGCGTCACGGACCTTGGCGACGATGACGAAGCCGTTCTCGCCGCCGTTCTCGGCGATCCAGCGCAGCGGCTCGTCGGCGGCCTTGCGCACGATGCGCACGCCGATGGCCTCGTCGCCGGTCAGGCCGAGATCGTCGCTGAGCACGGATGCCGCGTGGATGAGGGCCGAGCCGCCGCCGGCGACGATGCCCTCCTCGATCGCGGCGCGCGTCGCGGAGACGGCGTCCTCGATGCGGTGCTTCTTCTCCTTCAGCTCCACCTCGGTGGCGGCACCGACCTTGATCACGCACACGCCGCCGGCCAGCTTGGCGAGGCGCTCCTGGAGCTTCTCGCGGTCCCAGTCGGAGTCGGTGTTCTCGATCTCGGCCTTGATCTGGTTGATCCGGCCCTCGACCTCGGCCTTGTCACCGCCGCCGTCGACGATGGTGGTGTTGTCCTTGGTGATCACGATGCGGCGGGCCTGGCCCAGCACGTCGAGACCGACCTGGTCGAGCTTGAGGCCCACCTCGGGAGAGACGACCTGACCACCGGTCAGGGCCGCGATGTCCTGCATCATCGCCTTGCGGCGGTCGCCGAACGCCGGGCTCTTCACCGCGACGGCGGTGAAGGTGCCGCGGATCTTGTTCACGACCAGGGTCGACAGCGCCTCGCCGTCGACGTCCTCGGCCAGGATGAACAGCGGCTTGCCGGACGAGATGACCTTCTCGAGCAGCGGGAGGATGTCGGCGATCGCCGAGATCTTCCCCTGGTGCAAGAGGATGTACGGGTCGTCGAGGACGGCCTCCATCCGCTCCGGGTCGGTGACGAAGTACGCCGAGATGTAGCCCTTGTCGAACTGCATCCCCTCGGTGAACTCCAGCTCGGTGCCCATGGTGTTGGACTCCTCGACGGTGATCACGCCGTCCTTGCCGACCTTGTCGAACGACTCGGCCAGCAGCTCGCCGATGAGGCTGTCGCGGCTGGAGATGGTGGCGACCGACGCCATGTCCTCCTTGGTCTCCACCTCGCGGGCGGCTTCGCGGAGGGCGTCGCCGACCGCCTCGGCGGCGGCGTCCATGCCGCGCTTGAGGCTCATCGGGTTGGCTCCGGCCACGACGGCGCGCAGGCCCTCGTGGACCATGGCCTGGGCGAGCACGGTCGCGGTCGTCGTACCGTCGCCGGCGACGTCGTTGGTCTTGGTCGCGACCTCCTTGGTGAGCTGCGCACCGAGGTTCTCGAACGGGTCGTCGAGCTCGATCTCGCGCGCCACCGTGACGCCGTCGTTGGTGATCGTGGGGGCTCCCCACTTCTTGTCGAGGACGACGTAGCGGCCCTTGGGGCCGAGCGTCACCTTGACGGTGTTGGCGAGCTTGTCCACGCCACGCTCCAGGGAGCGCCTCGCGTGCTCGTCGAACTCCAGGATCTTGGGCATGTCATTCCTTCACGAGTGCTGGTTGAGCAGGAGACCGAACGGGTCGTGTGCCCGAGAACGCGCTAGGGCGCGTCGTGAGGCACACGACCCGTATCAGGTGGATCTCTGGTTCAGGAGACGACGGCGAGGACGTCGCGCGCCGAGAGGATGAGGTACTCCTCGCCGGAGTACTTGACCTCGGTACCGCCGTACTTGCTGTAGATGACCTTGTCGCCCACCGCGACGTCGAGCGGGACGCGGTTGCCGTTGTCGTCGATGCGGCCCGGGCCGATCGCGAGGACCTCGCCCTCCTGGGGCTTCTCCTTGGCCGTGTCGGGGATGACCAGGCCGGACGCCGTGGTCTGCTCCGCGTCGAGCGGCTTCACGACGATGCGGTCCTCGAGGGGCTTGATGTTGACCGACACGATGTCGACCTCCACTTTCTGAGCTGTTGTCAGGTGCGGGTGGGACCCCTCGCCAGGAGCGGTCCCGGACGTTTGAGCCTGCTCGGAGGTACGCCGTCGCGGGGGTCGCACATCGTCGCAAGCGCTGGCACCCTCAAGGCGAGAGTGCCAGCGCCGACGTTAGCACTCCCCCCAGGTGAGTGCCAGGGCGGCCCGGCCGGGCCCTATTGCCGCCGCGTGCTCCGAGGAGGAGCCTCGGGAAGGTGGCGGTCTCCAGCCACCGCGCGATGCGCACTCTCGGCGTGCTGTCGCTCGTCCTCGGGCTGGTCGCGTGCACGTCCGACAGCTCAGCGCCAAGCGACGCCGATGCGCCGACGCCGACGTCCACCGAGCCGCCGCCGGCACGCACGATCGAGCAGGCGCAGGCCGCCGCCCAGAGCATGGTGGACCTCTACGCCGAGTCCATGACGGGGGTGGTGGTCACCGTCCGGGTGGGCGAGCAGACCGCGACCATCACCTCCGGCCTGGCCGACACGAAGGCGGAGCGGGCCATGCAGGCGGACACCCGGCTCCAGATGGCCAGCAACACCAAGATGCTGGTCGCAACTCTGGTCATGCAGCAGGTCGAGTCGGGCGCGATCGCGCTGGACGACACGGTGGAGGACTGGCTGCCCGGGCTGGTGCCGGACGGAGACCGCATCACCGTGGACATGCTGCTCAGCCATCGCAGCGGCCTCCCCGAGTGGCTCGCCCTGAAGAACCCGCCGCTCGACCCCTACAACAGCCGCTCTGTCGTGAAGGCGGCCGTCGAGCAGCTGCCACCGATGTTCGCCCCGGGAGAGTCGTCGAGCTACTCCAACACGAACTTCGACGTGCTCGCCCTGGTGCTCGGGAAAGCAACGGGCCGGGGCCTCGCCCGGCTGATGCGCGAGCGCATCTGGGAGCCGGCCGGCATGACCCACTCGACCCTGGGCTCCGCGGGCGCCCCGCGCGGCTCGATGGCGCGGGGCTACTACAAGGACAAGGACGTGACCTGGGACCCGCTGCCGCCGCTGGCCGCCGGCGGCCTGGTGGCCACCACGAGCGACCTGGAGCTGTTCCTCGACGCCTTGTTCGCCGGGGAGCTCGTCGCCCCGGAGCAGGTCGAGGCGATGACGACCGAGCACGCCGACGTGCTGGGCCACGACTACGGCTACGGCATCTTCGCCCGCGACTTCGGCTGCGGTGTGGCGTGGGGCCACGACGGCGGGCTCAACGGCTTCAACAGCCTGGCCGTCCACATCCCGGAGCTCCACGAGTCGGTGGTCGTGGCCATCAACGAGAACGTCCGCGGGTCGGTCATCGAGGCGATCGCGATCGCGGCCCTCTGCGGGTGAGCGCCACGTACGTCCGGCCACTGCCAGGATGGCGGCCGTGGACCTCGACGCCTTCCGGTGGCTGCTGACCGATGACGGGCAGGCGCTGCTCGCCCGGGCGGAGGAGGCCCAGGCCTGGGGCGCCGAGGAGCTCGCGCTCCAGGCCGAGCTGCGTCGTACGGCGTCGGCCGAGCGGGTGGCCGCTGCCCTGAGCCAGGCCGAGCTGCGCCGCCGGGCGGTGCCGAAGTACGGCGACCTCTCCGCGCGGATGTACTTCACGCCCGAAGGCCTGGAGCAGGCCACCCGGCTGAGCGTCGCCACCCACCGAGCGGGTCGGCTGCAGGCGGCCGTCACCCAGACCGTCATCGACCTCGGCTGCGGCATCGGCGGCGACCTGCTGGCCTTCGCGCGCGCCGGCGTCACTGCGGCCGGCGTCGATCTCGACCCGGTGCGGGTGGCGGTGGCCGAGGCCAACCTCGCGGCCCTGGGGCTCGGCGGTGCCGTCCAGGTGGCCGACGCGACGCGCATCGACACGACCCCGTTCGACGTGGCGTTCGCGGACCCGGCACGCCGCACCGGCCGCGGTCGGACGTTCCACGTCGAGGACTGGGCTCCGCCGTGGTCCTTCGTGGAGGGCCTGCTGGCGAGGGACTCGTGCGTGAAGGTCGCGCCCGGGATCCCCCACGCGCTGATCCCGCACGGAGTCGAAGCCGAATGGGTCAGCGACCACGGGGACGTCAAGGAGGCGGCGCTGTGGTCCGGACGGCTGGTGACGGTCGCCCGCCGCGCGACGGTCATCGGCGACGGCGGGCTCGCCACGATCACCGACGAGGACGACCCCGGGGGCGACGTCGGTGACCTCGGCGCCTTCCTCTACGAGCCGGACGGAGCCGTGATCCGGGCGGGTCTGGTCACCGCCGTCGCCGCCGGGGTCGGCGGTCGACTTCTCGACCGCAAGATCGCGTACGTGACGTCGGACGAGTCGTTCCGGACGCCGTTCGCCCGCTCCTACCGAGTGGTCGACGAGCTGCCGTACCGCGAGAAGCAGCTGCGCGCCGCCCTCCGGGCACGGGGCATCGGCGCGTTGACGATCAAGAAGCGCGGCGTCGACGTCTCCCCCGAGCAGCTTCGCAAGCGGCTGGACCTGCGCGGGGACGACGAGGCGACGGTCGTCCTGACCCGGGCGCACGGACAGGGCATCGCCCTGCTCGTGCAGCCCTTCTGAGAAGGCGAACGCACCAACGCGGGCGGGCTCGAGGCCCGCCCGCGAAGGTCAGTCGATGATCAGCAGGCCGTGCTCGCCGTGGGCGTGCACTGCTGTGCCGCTGTGACCGGGCCGCTGGCGTGCGGCCAGGAGTCCGGGTCGAGCGGGTGCTTGGCACCCTGGCACGTGTCGCCGGTCACCTGCGCCTGGGCGCAACCCTGGGTGACGACGCCACCGATCGAGTAGCTGAAGGCCAGCGTGACCCCGGTCGTGGGGTTCGCGGAGAACCCGGGAGCGTCGATCCAGTAGCACTGGGTCGTGTTGGCCGGCACCGTGATCACGGTGTTGTTCGCGCCGGCGAAGGCCTGGTGCGCCTCGCTACCGATGTCGAGAAGGCCCAGCGTGACCTGGTTGTTGTCGATCGCCGTCGAGCCGCTGGTGAAGCAGAACGTGAAGTGGTACGTCTTGTCGTTGCCGCCGTTGCCTGGGTGCTTGCAGGCGTCGCCGCACTGGGTCGCCAGCACAGGCGGCGCCGATGCAGCGAAAGCGGGTGCGGCGTAGGCCATGACAGCGATAGGCGCCGTCCAGGCTGCACCGCGTGCGACGGTGCGCCGCGAGATCTGAGTCCCCCCGGACTTGACGCGCACAGGCGCGTACTTCGAATCCATTGTTACCCCCCCGGATTACATGTGGAGGTCACACCATAGACCGCCCCTGGTTCCGAGGGAAATGGGCCGTGCACCGCGGGCCACGGTGGGCTGGACCAGCCTGATTCCGGCGCCTGGGGACGTATCACTCCACGAGTTCAGTCGTTCCTGTCCCTCCCGGCTCCGGAACGCGTCGTTCTCGGCGAAACCATCGACTCAGCAACCCGGCCGCGGTATGGCCGGCAGCCTGACCGGCACCCGGCCGGGCGCGGGACGGTCGCCCACCAGGAAGCCCACCAGGGCCTCCATGGCGCCTGGAGTCGCGCCGTACGTCGCCACTCGGACCGGTGCCCGACTGCGCGCCAGGACGTCCGGTCGGTCCAGTGCCACCACCACGCCTGCGCGCGACGGTCGGCCGCCGGTGGCGAGCACGACGCGAGTGCCGTGACCGAAGTGCAGCCCCTGACGCACGCCGACGGCCCGGAATGACGCGACAGCGGCCGCCGGTCCGGTGACCCGTATGGACCGGCCCACCAGCCGGCCGTGACACGGGCCCGCGACGGACGTGAGAGCCGCCGCCGAGAGCCGCGCGGAGACCGCCGACCCGGCACCGAGCCGGGCCGCCGCCACGTCGTCGTGGGCGACATGGAGCAGCAGGGCGACCAGTCGGATGGCGGCAGAGCGGAGCCTGGCCCGCGACAGCGTCCCGTCGCGCACGGCCGCGACCAGGCCGGTGCGGGCCCGGCGCGCGTCGGCGGGCATCAGTACGACGTCGCTGCCCGCACGGATGGCCCGGACGGCGGCGCGGGCGCTGTCGTACTGCTGCGCGATGGCGCCCATCGAGAGGGCGTCGGTCAGCACCAGCCCGCGGAAACCCAGCTCGCCGCGCAGCAGCCCGGTGACGACCTTGCGGGAGAGCGACGCCGGCACGTGCGGGTCGACCGCCCGGACGTCGAGGTGCCCGACCATGACCGCCGAGGCGCCCGCCTCGATGCCGCGCCGGAAGGGGACCAGCGCGCCACGGCGGAGCCGGCGCAACGGCGTCCGGAGCACGGGAAGGGCCTGGTGGCTGTCCACGGTGACGGCGCCGTGCCCGGGGAAGTGCTTGAGCGTGCCGATCACACCCGCGTCGGCGATGCCCGCCTCTGCGGCCACCACCTGGCGCGCGGCCAGGCGCGGGAAGCCGGACGCCGACCGAGTGCCGATCACCGGGTCGGCGGGACCGCGGGTGACGTCGGCGACCGGGCCGAGGACGGAGGTGAACCCCAGGCCGCGCATCTCCCGCGCGCTGGCCCGCGCAGCCAGCCGGGTCAGCCGCGGGTCGCGGGCGGCTCCGGTCGACATGAACGCCGGCATGCGGGTGGCCTCCCGGATCCGGACGACGTTGCCGCCTTCCTGGTCGATGCCGAGGAACGCGGGGTACCCGCGGCCCCGGACCGCTCGCCGCACCGACGCGTTGACGGCCCTGACCTGGGCGGCCGAGGTGATGTTCTCGGCGACCGGTACGGCGCCGCCGAGGTGCAGCCTGCGCACGAGGCGGGCCGGCGAACCCGTGCCGTGGTACCCGGCCACGATCACCTGTCCCGCCAGCTGCGCCAGCGGCAGCCGGCGTACCAGGTCGCGGGCGTGCCGGACCTCGGCGCGGGTGGGACCCCACGACGTCGGTGTCGGGGCGCGTCGCTTCGCATGCGTCTTCGTCGCGACGGGTCGCGCCTGCTCACGCGCCGGTACGGCGGCACGCGTGGCGGGGGGTGGGGCCACCGTCAGGCCCGCTCCAGCGAGGAGCACGACGACGACGGCAGCGCCGGTCAGGGGGCGGCGCATCCCTTTCAGTCTCGCAAGGGTTGCCGGCCGTTCGTGGCAGAACCCCTGACCCGGGACCGGATCATTCGCGTGGTAGCAAACCCATCACGCGGACGTCGTCGGAGAGCCGGCCGAGGGTGACGAAGCCGCGCGACTCGTACAGGCGCACGGCCGGGTCGGAGTCGTCCGCCGAGGTCGCGAGCAGCACGCGCCGGCCGCCCCGGCCGGCCAGCATCAGGTCGAGCAGACGGCTGCCGACGCCTCGTCCACGCGCGCTGGGGAGGACGGCGAGCGACACCACCTCGAGGTGGCCGCCCACCCACGCGTCGGTCGTCTCGCGCGGCAGCTCGCGCACCACCCAGTCCGACCAGAACTGACCGCGCTCCCCCACGTAGCACCAGCCGAAGCCGAGGAGCGACCCGCCGTCGTACGCCGTGGCGAGACGGAAGCCGGACCGCTCGCGGTGGCGGTCCCACATCTGCTCCCGGAACGTCCCCTCGTCCTCGAAGTCATGAAAGACGTCGTCGTACACCCTCCAGACGGCGGCCTCGTGCTCCGTCGCAGCCCGTCCGCCGTGGAGCGAGAAGGAGGTCGTCGCGCCGGTCACGTGCCGAGAGCCGCGCGCTCCGCGCCGATGGTGGTGTCCGGCCCGTGGCCCGTGTGGACGACGGTCTCGTCCGGCAGGGCGAACAGGCGCGACCGGATCGAGGACGTGATCAGGTCGGGGTCGCTGTAGGACCGGCCGGTCGCGCCCGGGCCGCCCTGGAAGAGCGTGTCGCCGGTGAACACGCAGCCGAGGTCGGCGGCGTACAGGCAGACCGCACCCGGAGCGTGACCGGGCGTGTGGAGCACCTCCAACGAGGTGCCGGCGACGTCGAGGGTGACGCCGTCGGCGAGGTCGACGTCCCACAGGTACTCGGTGTGCGTGAGGTCCCACAGCGGCTTGTCGTCGGGGTGCAGCAGGATCGGCGCCACGACGGCCTCGCGCAGGGCGGGCGCGACCCGGACGTGGTCGTCGTGGGCGTGCGTGCACACGATGGCCTTCACCTTCCGTCCGGCGACCACCGCGAGGATCGCGTCGACGTCGTGCGGGGCGTCCACGACCATGCACTCGGCGTCGTCCCCGACGACCCAGACGTTGTTGTCGACGTCGAAGGTCTCGCCGTCGAGGGTGAAGGTCCCGCTGACGACGGCGTGGTCCACGCGCGCGGTCAGAGGATCACGACCGAGCGCAGCACCTCGCCGCGGTGCATCTTGTCGAACGCCGCCTCGACGTCGTCGATGCCGATCTCCTCGGACACGAACGCGTCGAGGTCGAGCCGGCCCTGGCGGTAGAGGTCGACGAGCATCGGGAAGTCGCGCGTGGGCAGGCAGTCGCCGTACCAGCTCGACTTCAGCGCCCCACCGCGGCCGAAGACGTCGATCAGCGGGATGTCGGGGATCTTCATGTCCGGGGTCGGTACGCCGACCAGGACGAGCGTGCCGGCCAGGTCACGGGCGTAGAAACCCTGCTTCCAGGTCTCCGGGCGGCCGACGGCGTCGATCACCACGTCGGCGCCGTTGCCCTCGGTGAGCGCCTGGATCGCGGCGACCGGGTCCTGGTCGGCGGAGTTCACCGTGTGCGTCGCACCCATCTTCGTGGCCAGGTCGAGCTTGCGCGGGTCGATGTCGACGGCGATGACCGTGCCCGCGCCGGCAAGCACGGACCCGGCGATGGCGGCCGCGCCGACGCCTCCGCAGCCGATCACGGCCACGCTCTTGCCGCGGCTGACGTTGCCGGTGTTGATGGCGGCGCCGAGGCCCGCCATCACCCCGCATCCCAGGAGGCCGGCGGCCGCGGCCCGCGTCGACGGGTCGACCTTGGTGCACTGTCCTGCCGCGACCAGGGTCTTGTCGGCGAACGCCCCGATGCCCAGGGCCGGGCTGAGCTCGGTCCCGTCGGCGAGGGTCATCTTCTGGGTGGCGTTGAACGTCGCGAAGCAGTACCACGGCTCTCCGCGCTTGCACGCCCGACACGTGCCGCAGACGGCCCGCCAGTTGAGGATCACGAAGTCGCCGGGCTCCAAGGCCACGTACGTCGTCCCCGACGGCCTCCACGACGCCGGCGGCCTCGTGGCCCAGCAGGAAGGGGAAGTCGTCGTTGATGCCGCCCTCGCGGTAGTGCAGGTCGGTGTGGCAGACGCCGCAGGCCTGCACGTTGACCAGGGCCTCCCCGGGACCCGGATCGGGGACCAGGACCGTCTCGACGCTGACGGGTGCGCCCTTCGAGCGGGCGACGACACCTCGGACCTCGTGCATGCTTGCGGCTCTCCTTCGCTCGGCTGGGCGCCAGCGTAGGGGGCCGCGGCGAGGCACCCCAGGCACCTGTCCCGTCCATGACCCTGTGGACTCATCGGTCGGGCGGGATGGGCAGTATGCTCCGCGGGTACGCAGTCGGCAGGTGCGATGCCTGTGGGGGGCAAGGCCGGCGAGACAAGGACCTGATGGACGGGATGCAGGCGATCGACCCACACGCGGGTGCCGAGGCGCCCTCCGGCACCACGCCCGGAGGGACGGCGGCAGCCCAGCTGTTGTTGCATGCTCAGCAGGTGGCGGACGAGCTCCGCGCCCAAGCAGAGACCCAGGCCAGCGACGCGATGGCGCTGGCCGAGCAGCTCGAGACGGAGAGCCGCCGCCTCCACGACGAGGCCGCCAAGGACCGCGCCGAGGCAGCACGGGTGCTGGCGCAGGCCGAGGCCCGTCTCGCCGACGGCTCCCGCGAGGCCAGGCAGTCGGTCGCCGACGCCGGCGAGCAGGTCCGACTGCTCCTCGACGCCGCCGAGTCCCAGCGGCAGTCGATCATCGCCGAGGCCGCCGAGGCAGCCCAGCGCGACCGGATCGAGGTCGACCGCGAGCTCGCGACCGTGCGGGACGAGACGGAGCGGCTGCGGTTCGAGACCCGCACCGAGACCGACCACCGGCTCGCCACCACCGCGTCGTTGACCCTGCGCCTGCTCACCCTGGCGACGGTGTCCATGCGCCACCAGCAGCTCGAGACCGTCCGTGCCGCCGAGGAGCTCCGCATCACCGCGCAGGAGGACGCCGCGGCCGTCCGTGCCCAGGCGACCCAGGAGTCGGAGGCACTGCGCAAGGACGCCGACACCCACGCCCACGCCGTGCTGTCCGAGGCCGAGCAGGTCCGCGCGCACGCGCACGCCGAGGCGGAGGAGGTGCTGCGCGGTGCCCGCGCCGAGGCCGGCGAGGCCATCCGCGCCGCCGAGGAGCAGACGGCCTGGACCCAGGAGACGATGCGCGCGCTGCTCGACACCGCCGAGCAGGAGGCCGATCGGATCCGCGCCGCCGGCCGGGAAGCCGGTTCCCGTCACGTCGCCGCCAGCCGGCGTCGCCTGCAAGCCGTGGTCCACCGGATCACCGACCGGGTGCGTGCCGACATCGCGACGGCCGAGCGCGACGCCCAGGAGCTCGGCGCCGTGGCCGCCAGCCTCGTCACCGCCGCCGAGGGCGACGCCGCCCGGATCCGCACCGAGGCCGAGGAGGCGGCGCGCGCGACGCTCGCCGCTGCCGAGGACCAGGCCTCCCTGGTGCACGAGCGCGCCCAGCGTCGCGAGGAGGAGACCGAGTCGACCACGCACCTGCTGCGCGAGCAGGTGGCCGAAGAGGTCGTCCGCAACCGGCAGTCCGCCCAGGACGAGCTGCGCCGGGCGCGGCTGGAGGCCGCCGACCACGTCGCGGCCGCCCGCGCCGAGGCCGACGACCTGCGCGGCAAGGCCCGCGCCGTCCTCGAGGACGCCCGGTCCGAGGCCGCCGTACTCACCAAACGCCGCGACGAGATCGCCGCAGAGCTCGAAGGGCTCTCCGGAGTGATCCAGGCCCTGGCCGTGCCCACCGCCGGGCCCACCAACATGCCCACCGAATCCGCCCCCGAGGAGAAGGAACTCCCATGACCGACAACCCCCCGTTCCGGGTGGTCCTGCGCGGCTACGAGCCCGCCCAGGTCGACAAGCGGCTCCAGGAGCTCGCCCGGCAGGCCGAGGAGGCGCGCACGTACGCCGCCCAGCTGGCCGACCGGGTCCAGCAGATGGAGCAGCACCAGGCCGGCGCGGCCGACTCGCAGCCGGTGCTCGCGACGTTCGAGCACCTCGGCCAGCGCGTCAGCGAGATGCTCAGCCTCGCCCAGCAGGAGGCCCACGACCTGCTCGAGAAGGGCCGCGCGGCGCTGGAGGAGGAGCGCAGCACGGTGTCGGAGGAGGTGTCGCGGCAGCGCAGCGACGCCGACCGTCACGCCGAGCAGCGGCGCGCCGACGCCGACACCGAGGCGGTCCGCGTCCTCGAGGACGCGCGGCGTACGGCCGACGACCGTCTCGATGCCGCCGAGCGGGACGCCGCCGCCCGCATGCAGGAGGCCGAGGCCGTCTACGAGCAGCAGCGGGCCAAGGCGGCCCAGGCTGCCGCCGACTTCGAGACCACCCTCGCTCGCCGTCGCAGTGCGGCCGAGGAGGACTTCACCACCCAGATGCAGGAGCACCAGCAGCGGCTGGCCGAGATCGAGTCGCACATCGACCTCACCCGGACCAACGCCGAGAAGATGAACGACGAGGCGATGCGCGAGCACCGCCGCCTCACCGAGGAGGCCGAGAAGCAGGCCGCCTCCATCGTGGGCGAGGCCCGCGCACAGGCTGCGCGGATCCGCGCCGACTCCGACCGCGAGCTCGCCGCCGCCACCCAGCGGCGCGACAGCATCAACGCCCAGCTGGGTAACGTGCGCCAGATGCTGGCGACGCTCACGGGCGGGGCCATGGTGCCGCTGGTCGACCCGTTCGACGACGACGCCGCTGAGACGGTCGAGGGCGGCGCCGAGGCCGAGGCGGTCGAGGTCACCGACGCCGACGCGGCCGACGAGGCCGAGGTCGTCGAGGCCGCCGACACGGCCGACGAGGCCGAGGTCACCGACGACGACGAGGACGATGCGGACAGGTCCTGACCGGCTCCCACAACCTGAGAGCACCAGGGCGCGTCCCAGGGGCATGAAGCCTCTCGGACGCGCCCTGTTCGTCGTCTCCACCGTGCTCGCCCTCGCCGGGTGCGGCACGGCGACGTCGGGGACCCGGGCCGAGGACCAGCCGACGTCGAGCCCGTCGGCCAGTCCGTCACCCGGCCCGTCACCGACCGGGTCGACGTGCCGCGCCCACGCCGTCACCCACGCCGTCGGCGACACCCTCCGGGCCGCGCGACCTGACCATCCGCGGGCTCACCCAGGGAGCGCCGCCGCGGCTGCCGTACCTCGCCCTCGGCGACGACGGCACCTGGCAGCTCGTCCGGCCGGACGGAACAAGGCGTCCGCTGGACCGTCGGTACGACGCGTTCGCGGCGATGGGCGACGGGATCGTCGCGACGGCATCGGTCGACGACCAGACGGTTGCCTTCGTCCTCGATGGTGAGCTGCGGGAGATCTCCCGGGCGGAGGTTCGCGGAGACACCATCGCGGCAACCCCTGACGGCGCCATCGTGGGCTGGCTCGGTGCCGACGGCCGCCCGCACGTGGTCGAGCAGGGTGGCGCCCAGGAGTACGACCTCTCGCCCGTCCCGGACGGCGACCACGTCGCAGCCGTGGTCAGCGACGGCACCACCTGCAAGGAAGGCGAGGGCGGCAACGGCTGCGCCGTGTTCGTGAACTCCGCCGGCGCGACCCGCGCCTGGTCGTCGGTCTCGCACGGCATCGTCGACGCCGTCCCCGGCGTGATCGCGGTCGGCGACGTGGCTCAGAGCGGCCAGATGGTCGCGATGACCTCGGTCGCCGACGAGGGCTCCTGCTGGGGCCGGTTCCAGGTCTGGGAGCCCAAGCCCGCCTGGGAGACCTGCGACTACACCCTCTTCGACCTCTCGCCGTCGGGTGCGCGGATCCTCGCCGGGCCGGCGTACCTCGACGGGTTCGGTCAGGGCTTCGCCGCCGTGCTCGACGACGACGGCCAGGTGGTCGCCGAGTGGCACAGCAAGGGCCAGGCCGCGCTGCTGGGCACGGTCTGGGAGGACGACGACCACGTGCTCGCGCTGGTCTTCCAGGACGACTCCTGGGCCGTGCTGCGGCTGGGCGTGGCCGACGGGTCGGTCGAGCTGGCCGTGGCGCCGGTGCCGGACGCCGGCGGGCAGCCGCCGTTCGTGCTGCCGACGGTCTGAGTCACACCCGGCCGAAGTACGCCGCCTCGTCGACCGCCTCACTCCGGCGGACGCCGCCGCGGATCGCGTAGGAGTCGAGCAGCAGCTCGGCCACCTCGCGCCGGTCCAGCCGCTGGAGGATCGCCCAGCCGGAGACTCGGTACCGGAAGGTGTGCACCACGACGAACGTGTCGGCCCGCGCCGACCAGGCGTCGCTCGCCGTCAGGTCGCCGGTCCACACCTGGAGCAGCTCGCGACCGTCGTCGTCCCAGCGCAGGCGGGCGAACTGGTGCGAGCCCGCCGACCACGACGGCGAGCCCTCGTGCGCAACCGTCGCCCTCGCGTCGGGGAGTCCCTTCACCAGGTCGTCGACGTCGTCCCAGGTCGCCACGGCCCCACGATGTCACCGCGGCGCTCGCCGCGCTTGATCGGTTTTGCAACCTTCGCCCGCCGTGTCGCGTCTTGGACGTGACCGAGCCAGGAAGGATGACCGTGACCGCCAGCCCCACCGCCGAACCGGGGACGCTGATGCCCGATCTCAGAGCCGCGCGTGACGCCGACTTCGCGGCGTACCTGCAGGCGCGCCAGGCGAGCGTGCTGCGCACGGCGTACCTGTTGACCGGGGACCGGCACACGGCGGAGGACCTGGTGCAGACGGCGTTCGCGAAGCTGTACCTGTCCTGGGACCGGGTCCGCGACCAGGGCTCGATCGACGGCTACCTGCGCCGGATCCTCGTCAACGAGAACAACTCGCTATGGCGCCGCGGTTGGAAGAAGCGCGAGCACGCCACCGACGAGCTGCCGGAGCCGACCCCACACGTCGACGATCACGACGACGGCCGCAGCGACGCGCTGTGGGACCTCGTCCAGACCCTGCCGAAGAAGGCGCGCGCCGTCCTGGTGCTGCGCTACTACGAAGAGCTGTCGGAGGCCGAGACCGCCGAGGTCCTCGGCATCTCGGTCGGGACCGTGAAGTCCCAGACCAGTCGGGCCCTGGCGGCGCTCCGCGAGCGCACGCCGGCCGACCTGAACCCCCAGGAGGAGCGATGAGCGACCTCGACAACGAGCTGAGCCGGGCCCTGCGCCGCCGCGCCGAGTCGATGCACGGCGCGCCGCTGGCCTTCGACGACGTCCGCGGCAAGGCGACCTCGATCCGCCGCCGACGCCGCGTGGCTGCCGGCCTCGGCGTGGCGGCTGCCGTGGCGGTGATCGTGCCGACGGCGATGGTGGCCGGCAGGAGCATCAACTCCGACGGCCCGCTGCCGGCGACCCAGAACCCGACGGCGGTCGACACCGCCCTCACCGCCGAGCCCTCGCCGACCTCGACTCCGGTGATGGGCGACGACCCGCACGCGCTCGACGTCGGCGACCTGCCGACCGGAGCGCCGCCGAGCGTCCCCCTGGTTGCCAACGGCGACTTCGGGGCGGCTCGGACGAGCGAGGCCCTGGTCCGCTGGACGCCCGACGGCATCGTCGTCGAGGCCGGCGGCCGCACCTTCGGGCCGTACCTCAGCTCGCACGGCTTGGTCCGCAACGACGCGGGCACCGCGGTGGCCTGGACGACCGACGAGGGCGACGTCATGGTCTGGTCGGACGGCACCAGTGAGCCGTTCACGCTGGCCGGCTTCGGGGCCACGGACGTGCGGATCGGCGCCCTCACCGGCACCGACTGCCAGTACACCGAGGCCTCCGACTGCACGTACTACGTGAGCCACTGGCCGACCGGCTCCGACCAGCCCGAGGCAGTCGCGGTCAGCGGTGATGGTGCGATCGGCGACGTCGATCCCGACCACAAGATCGTGTCGGTGCGTGACGCCTCGGACGACGGCAGGGTCCTCGGGCTCACCGAGGTGCGCGACGACGGCACGTGCTCGGCCGTGCTCGACCCGCCCACCTCCGGCTCGGAGCCTCTGTTGGCGACGTGCGCCCACGCCTTCGACGCGTTCTCACCCGACGGCGGCTACGTGCTGGCCAGCGACACCTACGGCGACGGCATCGGGTCCGGGCAGATCGCGATCTACGCCACGGCGGGCGACGTCGTCGCGCAGCGGTTGCGGAAGGACGACTCATCGGCGTTCTACAACAGCGCGGTGTGGGAGGACGAGACGCACGTGCTGTTCACCGCGTTCCAGGACGGCAAGTGGTCGATGGTCCGGATGGACGTCCACGGAGCGATGGAGTACGCGATCCCCCCGCAGAAGGGCCACGCCGAAGAGGTGCCCTGGCACTTCGAGACTCGCTGAGCCGCGATCAACCAACCGAGACGGTCGTCACCGGCATCGATGAGTCGGCGGGGAGGTCGAGCGACGACGGCGTGCGCCCACGCGCAACGAGCTCGGCGCCGAGGGCGGCCACCATCGCGCCGTTGTCGGTGCACAGCCCGGGCCGGGGGACGCGCACGCGGATGCCCCGGTCGGCAGCCCGCTCGGTGGCCATCGCCCGTAGCCGCGAGTTGGCGGCGACGCCGCCGCCGATGAGCAGGTCCTCGATGCCCCGGTCGGCCGCGGCGTCGAGGGCCTTGCGCACCAGCACGTCACAGACCGCCTCCTGGAACGACGCCGCGACGTCCGCGACGGGCACCGGCTCGCCCGTACGCTCCCGCGCCTCGACCCAGCGCGCGACCGCTGTCTTCAGTCCCGAGAAGGAGAAGTCGAAGCGGTGCCGCTCGAGGTCGCGCCGCGAGGTGAGCCCGCGCGGGAAGTCGATGGTCACCTGTCCCTCGCGGGCCATCAAGTCGATGTGCGGGCCGCCGGGGAACGGCAGGCCGAGCAGCCGGGCCACCTTGTCGAAGGCCTCCCCCGCCGCGTCGTCGATCGTGGCGCCGAGCGGCTCGACCCCCACGGTCACGTCGGTGACCTCCAGGAGCGAGGAGTGGCCGCCGCTGACCAGGAGCGCCAGGCAGGGCTCGGGGAGCGGCCCGTGCTCGAGCTGGTCGACGGCGACGTGCGCGGCGAGGTGGTTCACGCCGTACAACGGCTTGCCGAGCCCCAGGGCCAGCGCCTTCGCGGCGGCGACGCCGACCAGGAGCGCCCCGGCGAGGCCGGGGCCACTGGTCACCGCCACCGCGTCCACGTCGTGCAGTCGCACGCCGGCCGTCTCGGCCGCGCGCTCCAACGTGGGCACCATCGCCTCGAGGTGGGCCCTCGACGCGACCTCGGGGACCACGCCGCCGAACCGCGCATGCTCGTCGACCGAGCTCGCCACCGCGTCCGCCAGCAGCTCGGTCCCCCGCACGATCCCGACACCGGTCTCGTCGCAGGACGTCTCGATGCCGAGGACCAGCGGGCCGTCCGTGCTGGTTTCCCGGGTCACACCGAACATTCTGCCGACGCGCCGCATCTGACCGAGAGGCGCCCGGTCGTCGACCCCCGGAGGAGGTGGGTCGACCCGGGGGTTACGTTGGCAAGCTGCTCCATCACCTATCGGAAAGGCCTCACATGCTGAACCCGGTATCCGCAGGACGGGGCGTGATCGCCGCCGTGTCCGTCTGCGCCCTCGTCGTCGGGCTGAACTCCGGCGCAGGGGCGTCATCGGCCCTGATGACTCGGGACCCGCTCACGCCGCGCACCCATTTCGTGATGAAGCCGGACGGCTCCAGCGGACTGGTGAAGTCCGGCGAGGGCATCCCGAACATCGACTCGGTCAAGGCGACCGTCCGCACCTACTACAACGCCTCCAGTGACGGCATCGCGGACAAGAAGAAGTCGCCGTACATCACCGAGATGGCCGACCTGCTCAACGCCCAGCAGCCGTACCTCGCGCAGTCCAAGGGCGCGGTCAAGCCCGCGATCGTGCTCGACACCGACGACACGACGCTGTGGACCTACGACATGGAGGACGGGGCGATGCACTTCACCTTCGACCCGGTGCTCCAGAACACCTGGGTCCAGGACCAGCGCTTCCCGGCGACCCCCGGCATGGTCGACTTCGTCGACAAGGCCACCCAGCTGGGCTACACCGTCTTCGGCGTCACCGGTCGCAACGACGACCAGAAGGCCGCCACGCTCGCCAACCTGACCAAGGTCGGGTACGGCGCGAGCTTCGCCGCCGACAAGTTCTACACCAAGTGGACGGGCGTCGGGGCGAGCCAGCAGCCGTCGTACATCACCTGCGCCACCGTGAAGTGCACGACGGTCGAGTACAAGGCCGGCACCCGCGCGCACATCGAGGCGCTCGGCTACACGATCGTCCTCAACGTCGGCGACCAGTGGTCGGACCTCCAGGGCGGACACGCCAAGCGGGTGCTCAAGCTGCCCAACCCGACCTACTACCTGCCCAGCCCGAACCTGGCCGGCGTGAGCGAGCCCGACCTGGTGCCGCACAACACCTTCACCATGGAGGCCGACGGCTCCAGCGGCGCCACCGTGGGCGGGGAGGACATCCCCAACATCGACTCGACCAAGTCGACGATCCGCGCCTACTACGGCGCCACCGACGGCATCGCCGACAAGCACAAGTCCCGCTACATCACCGAGATGAAGAAGCTGCGCGACAAGTGGTCCCAGCGGCTCAAGACCCGGTGCGCCACCCAGGCGACGGCCGGAAACCGGCCCGCGGTCGTCTTCGACGCGGACGACACCACGCTGTGGACCTACGACATGGAGGACGCGGCGATGGGCTTCGACTTCGACCCGGTCCTCCAGGACGAGTGGGTGCAGGACGCGCGGTTCCCCGCGGTGCCCGGCATGAAGCGCGTCGTCAAGGCCGCGAAGGGCCACGGCTGCAAGGTGTTCGGTCTGACCGGTCGTGGCGCGGACCAGAAGAAGGCCACGCTGAAGAACCTCCGGAAGTACTACGGCAACGCGTTCACGTCGAAGCGCTTCTTCACCAAGTGGGCCGACGGCGAGCAGCCGGCGTACATCACCTGCGAGGTCGAGGACGCCTGCACCCGCGTCGAGTTCAAGTCGCAGGTGCGCGCACACATCGAGAAGGCGTTCGGCGTCAAGATCATCGGCAACTTCGGTGACCAGTTCTCCGACCTGCTCGGTGGGCACGGACGTCCGGTGAAGCTGCCGAACCCGTCCTACTACCTGCCGTAGCCCGCAGACGCGGTGCCGCCGCGGTGTCCTACTTTCTTCCCCAGGACCACCGCGGTGGCACCGTCCCGGTAGTAACCGCGACGGCGGCCGACCTCCTCGAAGCCCCGGGCTTCGTAGAAGGCGGTCGCCGGCGTGTTGTCCTCGCGCACCTCGAGCAGCAGCCGCCCGGCCCCGCCCGCCGCTGCCTGCTCCTCCACGGCGGCCAGCAGCTCTCCGGCCAGCCCGCGCCGCCGGTACGCCGGGTCCACGGCGATCCGCTGCAGCTCGGCGTCGTCCCCCGCCAGGCTCGCCACCGCGTGGCCGACCACGGCGCCCTCGACCTCGACGACGAGGTAGGACACCGTCGGCAGCGCCGCCGCGAGCCCCTGCTCGACCAGCCCGCGCGACCACGCGTCGGCACCGAGGCAGACCTCCTCGAGCCGGACGACCGCGTCGGCGTCGGCCGGGCCGGCCGCCCGGATCAGGAGACCCTCTTCGCCGTACCCGGCTCGGCCGCGTCCGGCCGGCGCAGGTACCTCGGCTCGGGGTCGGTCAGCTCGACCCGCTCCTCCACGACCGCCCGCGCCAGCCAGCCGGCGCTCGGCAGGTCCGGCGCGACCGGGCGGCCGAACGCCTCCGGGTAGAGCACCGCCCCCTCACCGGCCACGGGCAGGTCCGTGGCGACGTGGGCCGGCCGGTCGACGACCGGACCCGAGAGGCGGGTGCCCTGCTCGTCGTACGCCGCCAGGTAGACCTCCTTGCGCCGGGCGTCGGTCGCGACCACGAAGTCCGTCGTGTACCCGAGCCCCGCGGCGGCCTCCAGCGCGATCGCGTCGAGCGAGCACACGCCGTACGCCGGGATCTCCAGCACCATGGCCAGCGTGCGGGCCGTCACCAGGCCGACCCGCAGCCCGGTGAACGGACCGGGGCCCGTGCCGACGGCCAGCGCCGTCAGGTCCTGACGCACCAGCCCGGCGTCGCGCAGCACGCCCTCGATGAGCGGCGCCAGCTGCTCGCCGTGCTTCATCCGCTGCACCGAGCGCGCCTCCGCGACCACGTCGTCGCCGTCGTGCAGCGCGACGGTGACGAACGGCGTGGCGGTGTCGAAGGCGAGCAGCACGCTGGGAAGGCTACTGAGCGGCTACGTCCGTTGGTCGAGGAAGGCGCCCTGGCGCCTGTCACGACCCGGGTCTCGTGGTCTCGTGACCCGTCCGTTGGTCGAGGGAGACGCAGACCCGAACGTGACCCCAGGGTGTAGGCCGACACACACCGGCCCCGGACAGCTCAGGCCAACGCCCGCCAGTGACTCGTGACCCGCCCGTCGGAGTGCAGGAAGTGGATCGCATAGCTGGGCGGGGCGTCGTACCAGACGAGCGGGTGGTCCTCCTGGTCGAGCGGCACCGTGGAGACCACGCCGCCGCCGACGAGGAGCGGACGGCCCGCGAACGTGCTCGTGCCCATCGTGTGGGCGTGGCCGCAGAGGGTGGCGCGGACGTGCTCGTGGCGGCGGACCACCTCGGCCAGGGCCGCCGCGTCGGTGAGCATGATCGGGTCCATCAGCGAGACGCCGAGCTCGACGGGCGGGTGGTGCAACGCCACGAACGTCGGGGACGTGTCGTCGGTCAGCTCGGTGTCCAGCCAGGCCAGGGTGTCGGGCCCGAGGAGGCCCGGGTCCTGCCGCTCGCCGTCGACCTCGTCGATGAGTGAGTCGAGCATCAGGAAACGCACGCCGTTGACGGTGTGCGCACGGTTGGCCGGTCCCGGGTGCGCGTCGAGGAACGCCTCGACGTACGGCGCCCGGACGTCGTGGTTGCCCGGGCAGATGACCATCGGGTCCTCCCACGCCGAGAGCACCTGGACCGCCTCGGCGTACTCGGCCGGGTAGCCGTGGTCGGCGACGTCGCCGGAGTGGACCAGCACATCGGGACGCGGGTCCATCCGCAGCAGTTCGTCGAGCACCCGTTTGGTGCGGTCGGCTGCGTAGCCCTCCTCATTTCCGAAGTGGGTGTCGGTGATGTGGGCGATCACCAGCGCAAGGCTGGACACAGAGCTGGGCACGATCTCAGGCTAGGCAAACACCGCTTTCAGTACTGTCCGCTGCGTGACACAACGGTGGAACTCCGATCTGGCTTCCCGCGCTGGTCCTCGTGCTCACCGTCGCGCAGCTGGCCGTGGCCGAGTGGGTGCCCGGGATCGAGCGGTTCGCCGACAAGGCGTTCGGCGCCAGGCTGGTCGCCTACCCGGTGATGATGCTGGTGACGCCGGCCGTCTGGTGGTTGGTGAAGGGCCGGAAGGGCGAGCGGCCGCCGTACGTCGCGTTCGCCCTGATCATGCTGCCGTTCCTGGTGGACGTGACCGGCAACAGCCTCGACCTCTACGACACCGTGGTGTGGTGGGACGACTTCAACCACTTCGTGAACTGGGTCTTCCTGTGCCTGGGGCTCGGGCTGGTGCTGGTGCCGCGGCTGCGGCCCGCGTGGGTGCTGGTCGGCCTGGTGACCGGCTTCGGCTGCCTGCTCGCGCTCGGCTGGGAGCTCGGCGAGTGGTACACGTTCATCCGCCACGGCACCGAGCTCGACACCGCCTACGAGGACACCCTCGGCGACATGGCCCTCGGCACGCTCGGCTCCCTGCTGGCCGGCTTCCTCGTGCTGCGGCTGGGGCGCCGGGCGTGACTTCGGGCCTGTACGCCGTCACCTCGGTGCCGTATGCCGAGGCCGACCTCGCCTTCACGCTCGACCCACCGGACGTCGACGACGTCTCCCGGGCCCACGTCGTGGCGGTCACGCCGGAAGGCAACGTCGTGGTCTGCCGGTCGGTCGAGGAGCGGCGGTTCCTGCCGGGCGGCACCCGCGAGCCGGACGAGACGGTGCCCGGCCTGGTGGCCCGCGAGCTGCGCGAGGAGGCGGGCTGCGAGCCGCGCGGGGACCTGGAGTTCCTCGGCCGGTTCGTCGCCACCTCCCGCAACCCCGCGCCGTACCGTCCCCACCTGGCTCACCCGGTGGCCTCCTGGGCGCACTACGTGGTGCCGGCCGAGGTGGTCGGCGAGCCGCTGAACCCGCCCGACGGCGAGCGAGTCGTCGAGGTGCTGGAGCTGCCGCCGGCGGAGGCCGCTGTCTGGCTCCGCCACCACGACGCGATCCACGCCGACCTGGTCCTGCTGGCCGTGGAGCGGGGCCTCCTATCCTGACCGGGTGTCTCCTGCCCTGACGCTCCTCGACGGGGTGTCCTGGCGCGGCCAGGCGCTCTCCGGGGACCGGGTGGCCGCCCTGCTCGCGGCCCTGGCGGCACGTCCCGAGGGTGTCACCGACGGGCGGTTGATCGACCTGATCTGGGACGAGGCCGAGCCGGCCAACCCGACCAAGGCCCTCCAGGTGCTGGTCTCGCGGGTCCGGACGTCGCTGGGCCCGGACGCCGTGGAGCGGTACGACGGCGGGTACCGGCTCGGCGTGCCGCCCGACGACGTCGACGCGCTGCTGCTCCGGCGGCTCGCCAGGGAGGCGGCCGCCGCGCTGGACGCCGGCGAGGCGTCGCGGGCCGCGGACCTGGCCGCGCGGGCGGCCGGCCTGGACGTGGCCGACGAGAACGGCCGGCGCGGCCCGCTCGCCGAGCTCCGCCAGGACGCGGCCGCGGACCAGCGCCGTACGGAACGGGTGCTCGGGCTCGCCCTGGCGGCCGCGGGGCGCGACCAGCAGGCGCTGGCTCCCCTCGAGACGGTGCACAGGGGGGCGGTGCACGACACCGCCGTCACCGAAGCCCTGCTGCGCAGCGTGGCCGCGACGGCGGGCCCGGCCGCCGCGCTGGAGCGCTACGAGGAGTACCGCGAGGACCTCGCGGACCGGCTCGGCGTCGACCCCGACCCAGCCCTGCAACGGCTGCACCGCGAGCTCCTCGTCGCCGACAGCCCGGTCCGCGACGGCGTGCACTTCGAGCCCGACGCCCTGCTCGGCCGCGAGCAGGACCTGACCGCGCTGCGCGCCGCCGTACGCCGCGGCCGACTCGTCTCCGTCGTCGGTCCGGGCGGGCTCGGCAAGACCCGCGTCGCCCACGTGCTCGCACGCGAGGCGACCCAGCCCCGCGTGTACTTCGTCGAGCTGGTCGGCGTCACGTCCGGCGACGACGTGGTGGCCGAGGTGGGCGCGGCCCTCGGCGTACGTGGTTCGGTGACGGCGCTCCGGACGCTGTCCCCGGCCCAGGTCGCCGACGTCCGCAGCCGCATCGCCACCGAGCTCGACACCGCACCGACGCTGCTGGTCCTCGACAACTGCGAGCACGTCCTCGAGTCGGTGGCCTCGCTGGTCGCACTCCTCCTCGTCACCACGCGCGACCTGCACGTGCTGACCACCAGCCGCGCGCCGCTGGGGCTGGCCGCCGAGCAGGTCGTCGCCCTCCGCCAGCTGGCGACCGACGACGCGGCGGAGCTGTTCGACCGCCGCGCCCGGGCGGCCCGTGCCGACGCCGACCTGCCCCGTGAGGTGGTCGCCGACGTGGTCGCGCGACTCGACGGCCTCCCGTTGGCCATCGAGCTCGCCGCGGCGCGGATGCGCACGATGACGGTCGAGGAGGTACGTCGCCGGCTCGACGACCTCTTCGACCTCCTCCGCTCCCGCGACCGGTCCGCCCCGGAGCGGCACCGCACCCTCACCGCGGTCATCCAGTGGTCGTGGGACCTGCTCGATCCCGGCGACCAGGAGGGCATGGCCCGGCTGTCGGTGTTCCACGACGGGTTCACCCGCGAGACCGCCACGGCCGTGCTCGACCGCGGCGGCGCCGACCTGGTCGAGACGCTGGCCGAGCAGTCCCTGCTGACCGTCACCGAGGCCGCAGGCGCCACCCGCTTCCGGATGCTGGAGACGGTGCGCGAGTTCGCGGCCGACCGGCTCACCGCCACCGGGCTCCGCGACGACGCCCAGCGGCGGCAGGACGTCTGGGCGCAGGCGTTCGTTTCCCGCTGTGGCGCCTGGCTCTTCGGACCCCGGGAGATCGAGGCCGTCGACGCCCTCGGCGCCGAGGAGAACAACCTCGCCGACGTGCTCCGCCGCGCCCTGCGGGACGGCGACCGGCCGTTGCTGGCGCAGCTGCTGGGGTACGTGGGCGCCTTCTGGACCATCTCGGGCAACCACCCGCGCATCTTCACCATCGCCGATGCGGCCGAGTCGCTGCTCGTCGACTGGGAGCCGTCCGAGGAGGTCCGCCCCGCGGCCCAGCTCGGCATCTCGTGGCTCATCGTGCACCTGAGCTGGATGCCACACCGCTCGATCGACGGGCTGCGCGCCGCGCTCGCGCGGTGGGGCGAGCCGGAGCATCCGTGGGCGCGGGTCGCGTACGCCATGTTCGTGGAAGAGGGCCACCCGCGCGAGCGCGTCGACGAGCGGGTGGCGGCCCTCGGCCGGGCAGCCGACCCGGTGACGTCCCAGATGGCGCTCCTGTGGGCCGCGCTGATCAGCGAGAACTCGGGCGAGCTCGCGCAGGCCGGTGACTACGCCAGGGAGGGGCTCACGCACGGCCCGCTCACGCCGTACCTCGAGGGCGCATTGCACGCCCAGCTCTCGCAGCTCGCGATGTCGGCCGGCGACTACGCGACCGCGTCGCAGCACGCGGACATCGCCTACCCGATCCTGCGCCGCCTGCACGCCGGTGACGACGCCCGGTCCCTGAAGGTGATCACCGCGATGGGGCAGCTGCTCGACGGTGACGTCGACGCCGCGGTGCGGGTCCTCGACGAGATCGGCACCGAGGCGGTCGAGCCGCATCACGGCTCCCAGATGGTGGTGCTCGCCGCCCGCGCAGAGGTGGCGCTGGCGCGTGGTGACGTCGCCACGGGCCTGCGACTCTTCGACGAGGCGCTCGTGAGCGTGGCGCCCATCGAGGGGATCGACATCGCCGGGCTCAGTCCCTGGGTGCTGCTCGCGGCGTCGGCCGCCCTGGTGGCCCGGGTCCGGCACGGGCATGGGCCGGACGACGAGGGCCGTGCCCGCGAGCTGCGCGACCTGCTCGTCGGGCAGCACGAGCTCGCGTCCAAGGACGGTGGCCTGCCGTACCTCGACTTCCCGCTCAACGGGGTGTTCCTCGCCGCGGTCGGCACATGGGCGCTGGGCCACGGCGCGCCGCCGCAGCACGAGGACGGCGTACGCCTGCTGGCGATCGCGGATCGCTGGGCCTACAACCGCAGCTTCCCCGTCATGGCCTGGGGCGGCCTCCGCGAGCTGGCCGAGCAGCGACGGCCGGGCCTCCTCGACGAGCTGGCGGCTGGGTACGCCGCCCGGCCGGCGGCCGATCTCGTCGAGGAGGCCAAGGAGCTGCTGAGCCAGCTCGTCACATCTTCCGGGTGAACCCGCGCACCGACAGTGGCGCGAAGATCGCGATCACGGCCAGGCAGCCGACCAGCGCCCACCCGACCTGTGCGGTGACCTGACCGGTGTTCGCGAGGTCGCGGATCGCGGTCACGATGTGGGAGACGGGGTTGATCTTGGTGAACGCCTCCAGCCAGCCCGGCAGCGTGTTCGCCGGGACCAGCGCGTTGGACAGGAAGGTCAGCGGGAACATCACCATCAGCGAGTAGCCCTGCACCGCCTGGGCGCTGGAGCCCACGGTGCCGAACCAGGTGAAGATCCAGGCCAGCGACCAGCCGGCGAGCACGCCGAGCAGGACGGCCAGCGAGACACCGACCACGCCGCCGCCGGGGCGGTAGCCCATCGCGATGCCGGTCGCGAAGGTCAGCACGGAGGCGATGAAGTAGCGGATCATGTCGGCGACCATCGGGCCCGCGAGCGGTGCGACGCGGGAGATGGGCAGTACCTTGAACCGGTCGAAGACGCCCTTGTCCATGTCCTCGCGGATCTGGGTGCCGGTCGCGACGCAGGCCGTCAGCACGCTCTGGGCGATCAGCCCGGGGACGAGCAGCGGCAGGTAGTCGCCGACGCTGCCCGAGATGGCGCCCCCGAAGATGCCGGCGAACATCGCGGTGAACAGCACCGGCTGGATGGTCACGTCGAAGAACTGCTCCAGGTTGCGGCGCATCTTCAAGGTGGCGCGCCAGGCCATGGTCATCGTCTGCTGGACGGTGTCGGCCAGGCTGACGCGGCGCGGCAGCGTGGCGGTGTCGAACGCAGTGGCGTCGATGGTGGTCATCGGATCTCCCCAGTGATGTTGTCGGTGGTCTCGTGTGCGTCGTCCCCGTCGTCCTGCTCGTGGGTGTCGTGGCCCGTCAGGGCGAGGAACACCTCGTCCAGTGACGGCTTGGCCACGCCGACCGACTCGATGCGGATGCCGGCCTCGCGCAGGGCGAGCAGCACGTCGACGGCCTGGTCGCTACGACCCAGGGCGACGGTGAGGCGGCGGGCCTCGGGGCTGGGGACCGCCTGCTCGTCGAGCAGCCGCTGCACGATGCCCGCGGCGCGCTCGAGGTCGGTGGGATCGACCAGCTGGACCTGCAGCGACGAGCCGCCGATGGAGGACTTGAGCTCGTCGGGGGTGCCCAGCGCGACCGTGCGGCCGTGGTCGATGACCTGGATCCGGTCGGCGAGCTGGTCGGCCTCGTCGAGGTACTGGGTGGTGAGCAGCACCGTCGAGCCGCCTCTCACGAGCTCGCGGATGGTCTCCCACATCTGCCCGCGGGTGCGCGGGTCGAGCCCGGTGGTGGGCTCGTCGAGGAAGATCAGCGGCGGGCGGGTGATCAGGCTGGCGGCCAGGTCCAGGCGCCGGCGCATGCCGCCGGAGAACTGCTTGATCGGCTTGCTCGCGGCCTCCTGGAGGTCGAACTTCTCGAGCAGCTCGGCCGCCTTGCGCTTCGACTCGCTCCGGCCGATGCCCTGGAGGCGGCCGAACAGGACGAGGTTCTCGGTGGCGGTGAGCAGCTCGTCGACCGAGGCGTACTGCCCGGTGACGCCGAGCATCTGGCGCACCACGTGCGCCTCGCGCCGGACGTCGACGCCGAAGATGCTGGCCTCGCCGGCGTCGATCGGCAGCAGGGTCGCGAGCATGGCAAGCGTGGTGGTCTTGCCGGCACCGTTGGGGCCGAGCACGCCGAAGACCTCGCCGCGGCGTACCGCCAGGTCGATGCCGTCAACGGCGCGGTGGTCACCGAACTGCTTGACCAGGCCGTGTGCCTCGACGGCGAGTACGGGCTGCTGCATGGGTGCCCCGGTGTCGGCACGGGGTGCGGTGGTGGTTGCTGAGGTCATGGGAAGACCATCCCGGCCCCCGGTTTCACCACGCCCTCACGTCACCCCTCCCCCGGTTTCACGGGATAGTCCCCCACGAAAATCATCATCATTCGGCGGATCGATGGTGATTTTCGTAGGGGACTATCCCGATTTCAGGGCCAGGAGACGCCCAGCCAGCGGCGGCCGACGGGGACGAGGGTGACGGTGCGGGGGTCGAGCTCGTCCTCGTCGGGCTGCTGAGCGGACCGCGCGATGCGTACCTCGAGGCGGTCGTCGGCGAGGCCCTCGGCGATGCCGGTCCCCCACTCCACGACGGTGACGGCCTCGTCGAGCGAGGCGTCGAGGTCGAGGTCGTCGAGCTCGTCGATGCCGCCGAGCCGGTAGGCGTCGACGTGCACCAGGGCCGGGCCGGCCGCCGAGGGAGGGGTGCACACGCGCGATCACGAACGTCGGCGAGGTCACGTCGCCGCGCACGCCGAGGCCGGCGCCGAGCCCTTGGGTGAACGTCGTCTTGCCGGCGCCCAGCTCGCCGGAGAGCACGACGAGGTCGCCGGCGCGTACCCGCGCGGCGACGAGTCCGCCGAGGCCGCGCATCGCGTCGGCGTCGGGAGCCGGGTAGGTGTGCGGGACGGCTCGGCGCAGCTCGACGTACGGCGACCGGCGGGCCGTCTCGACGAAACCGTGCCCGCGCCAGAACTCGATGGTGGCCGGCAGCTCCTCGCGAGCGGTCACCGCGACCTCGTCGCCGTCGGCGATGGACAGCGCCTCGGCCACGAGCGCGCCGGCGACCCCCAGCCGCTGGGCGGAGGGCACCACCCCGAACCGGCGCAGCCACACGGTGCCACCGTCGGGCGCGAGCAACGCCGCGCCCACCGGCCGGCCCTCCAGCGTGGCCAGCAGGCCCCCGCCCGAGGCGAGTGCCGCGGCGATGCTCGCCGTCGTCTCGCCCGTCGCGTCGGCGGGCGGGTCGAGGGGCGGCCGTGCCCCGAACGCCGCCCGGACCACCGCGTGCACGGCCTCGGCCTCGGCCGCACCCACCCGGCGTACGACCAGGCTCATGGCGAGCTCACCGCTGGTCGACCAGGTCCCCCGCGGCGGCGAGGAGCTGGTCGAGGTCGGCGTTGACCTGGTCGCTCCGCTCGAGCATCACCATGTGCCCGGCGCCCGCGCACTCGAGCAGCGTTGAACCGGGGATCTCCTCGTGCAGCCGCCGGCTGTGCTCGATCGGGGTGATCTTGTCGTGGGTCCCGCATATGACGGCCACCGGGACCGCGCTCATCGCGTGCACCGTCTCGAACTTGTCGAGGGTGCCGAACGTCGGGAAGAAGTCCGCGACGACCCCGAACGGCGTCGCGGAGAGCATCTCGTCGACGAACTCGACGTACCTGGCCGGTACGGCGTCCCCGAACGCCAGCTCGTCGGTCGCCACCAGGGCGACGGACCGGCCGACCTTGCGGAACCGGTCGACGGTGCGGTGCCCGCGCGCGAGGGCGGCGACCAGCCGGCCGGCGAGCTGTCCCCCGATGGTCGACGGGAGCAGCGGCACGACGACGCGGTGCGGGTCGATGCCGCCCGCGCTCGTCGCGATGAGCCCGACGCCGACGACGCGGTCGCCGAACAGCTCGGGGTGCTCCTCGGCCAGCGCGACGATCGTCATCCCGCCCATGGAGTGACCGACCAGGACCACCGGCCCCTCGGGCACGGCCGCGTCCAGCACCCGGAGCAGGTCGTGGCCGAGCTGCTCGATGTTCGCGTGCTCCTCCGCGGAGCGACCCGACCGGCCGTGGGAGCGCTGGTCGTAGTAGACGGCGCGGACCAGCCCGCGGTACGACGCCCGCTGGAAGTGCCAGGAGTCCATGTTGAGGGCGTAGCCGTGCACGAAGACCACGGTCAGCTCCGCGTGCCGGCGGCGGGCGCGCAGGCCCTTGGCGCCGACCGAGGCAGGGTCCAGCTCGTCGATCTCGACGTGCAGCGGGACACCGTCGTCGGCGACGACGGTGAGCGGCTGGGAGCGCAGCGAGCCGAACGGCGTCGTGTCGCCCACCCCGCGCCGGGCGATGATCCGGCGGCGCTGGGCGACGCGGAGGGCGGTGCCCGCCGCGGCGACACCGACGGCGCCGGCGGCGACCCCCAGAACCCTGCGGGTGGTGCTCACGGCGTCTCTCCTCCTGTGTGGCGCCTTGCAAGGCGGCCACCGATCCTGGTCACGATCTCGTAGCTGATCGTCCCGCACGCAACGGCCCACTCCTGGGCGGTGGGCTCGCCGTGTTCCCCGGGGCCGAACAGGACGACTTCTGCTCCAGGCTCCGGCAGGTCGCCGTGCAGGTCGACGACGACCTGGTCCATGCAGACCCTCCCGCGGACCGGGCGACGTACGCCGTCCACCGCGACCTCGAGCACGTTGCTGCCGTGCCGGGGCACGCCGTCGCCGTACCCGACGGGGACGAGCCCCACGGTGGTGTCCTCGCGAGCGACCCAGGTGTGGCCGTAGGAGACGCCCTCGCCCGTCGCGATGGGCTTGGCGAGCGCCAGCGGTGCGCGCACGGTCATGGCGGGGCGCAGGTCGGTGTCGTGGCGTACGTCGGGGGCCGGGTCGAGCCCGTACGACGCCAGGCCACAGCGGACCACGTCGAACCGGCTGCTGGGACGCAGGATGGCGGCGGCGGAGTTCGCGAGGTGGCGTACCTCGGGCCGCAGGCCCGCCTCCTCGGCCGTCCGCAGCGCGCCCAGGAAGCGCTCCTCCTGGAGGTCGTTGGCCGGGTGCTCGGGCTCGTCGCTGCACGCGAAGTGCGACCAGACACCGGTGATGGTGGCGCGGCCGGCCCGTTCGTGGGCGGCCGCGGCCTCGACCATGGCCGCCCAGTCGGCCAGCGCCGCGCCGCCTCGCGACAGGCCGGTGTCGACCTTGAGCTGGATGCGTGGCAGCCCGCCGGCGGCGACGATCTCGTCGAGGCGTTCCCGCGTATACGCCGTGATGTCGACGTCCTGCGCGACCGCCCTGCCGAGGGAGCCGTCCTCGACGTCCGCGGGGAGCGTGAGCCAGCAGAGCAGTCGACCCGTGTCTCCGGCGGCGCGCAGCGCCAACGCCTCCGACACGGTGGCCACGCCGATCCAGGTGGCGCCGCCCGCGCGGGCCGCGCGGGCGCTCTCGACGAGGCCGTGGCCGTAGCCGTCGGCCTTGACGACCGTCATCAGCGCCGCGGGGGCGACCAGGTCGGCCAGCGTCCGGACGTTGTCACGGATCGCGGCCAGGTCGACCACGATCTCCGGACGCATGGGCCGAATTGTTTCAGAGGAGCTCGCGCACGACGGCGGGGATCGCCCGCGCGACGTCGGGCGCGGTCAGTGGCCCACCCTGCGAGGCGTACGTGGCGGCCGCGCCGTGCAGCCACGAACCGACCGAAGCGGCGTCGAAGGTGTCCAGCCCGGCGGCCAGCAACGCCCCGATCACCCCGGCGAGCACGTCGCCGGCGCCCGCCGTCGCGAGCCACGGGACCCCGGTGGTGGTGATCCGCGCCGTGCCGTCCGGCCTGGCGACGACCGTACGGCGGCCCTTGAGCAGCACCACGGCGTCGCACCTCTCGGCCGCCGCGCGGGCGTGCCGGAGCGGCGCGGCCTCGATCGCGGCGCGGTCGGCGCCCGTCATCCGGGCGAGCTCGCCGGCGTGGGGCGTGAGCACGGCGGGTACGGTCAGCGGCCCCTCGACGATGGTCAGCGCATCGGCGTCGACCACGATCGGGACGCCGTCCTCCTGCGCCTCGGCGAGCATGGTCGCGACGTCCGCGCCTCCGCCGGAGCCGACGGTCCAGGCCTGGACGCGGCCGTTCTCGGCGACGACGTCCGGGTGCGCGGCGAGTACCTGGTCGCGGGCGCCGCCGACGTACCGGACCATGCCGCACAGCCCGCTCGCGGCGCCGGCGACGCAGAGCACGCCGGCGCCGGGGTACGTGACCGAGCCGGCGCGTACCCCGACGACGCCGCGCGAGTACTTCTGGGCCTGCGGGCCGGGGCGTGGCAGCAGGGCGGCGACGTCGTCGGCCTGCAGGCTCTCGACCTGCGCGTCGGGCGGGGTGAGGCCGATGTCGACGAGGTGCACGACTCCGGCGTGCTCGGCTGCCGGGTCCGCCAGCAGCGCGACCTTGTGCGTGCCGAAGGTGACCGTGAGGTCGGCGCTGACAGCGGGACCTGCCAGCTCGCCGGTGTCGACGGCGACGCCGCTGGGTACGTCGACGGACACGACGGTCACGCCGCTGAGCGCTGCGAGCGCGGCCTCGGCCTCCGGCCTGAGACCGGGGCGCCCGCCGATGCCGACGATGCCGTCGACGACGAGGTCCGGTGCTGTCGTCGGCGCCTGTGCGATCGTGCGCCCGCCGGACTTCCTCAGCGCCGCGAGCCCCGCCTCGTGCGGCTTCTCCGACAGCAACCACGCACTCACCTGGCAGCCGCGCCGGGCGAGCATCGCCCCGGCGTACAGCGCGTCGCCGCCGTTGTCCCCGCCCCCGACCAGCAGCACCACCCGAGCGCCGTACGCGCGGCCCAGCAGCTCGAGCACCGCATTGGCCAGCCCGGCCGCCGCCCGCTGCATGAGCGCACCCTCCGGCAGCCCGGCCATCAGCTCCGCCTCCGCCGCCCGCACCTGCTCGACCGTGTGCGCCCTCCTCATGCCCGCCACGCTAGCGATCACCCGCGGAACCTCGATCAGGACTCCAGGACGACCATGGCGGAGGCGATGCCGGCGTCGTGGGAGAGCGAGAGGTGGACGTGTACGGCGCCCAGCTCGGCCGCACGGGCGGCCACGGTGCCGCGCAGCGTGAACAGCGGGCGGCCGGAGTCCGCGGAGACGACCTCGGCGTCGTGCCAGGCCAGGTCGCCGGGCGCGCCCAGCGCCTTGGCCAGCGCCTCCTTGGCCGCGAACCGCGCGGCCAGGGACGCGATCCCGAGACCGGCCTCGCCCGGCGTGAACAACCGTTCCGACAGTCCCGGCGTACGCGCCAGCGACTCCGCGAACCGCTCCAGGTCGACCACGTCGATGCCGACCCCGATCACCGCCACGCGAGACCTACTCGACCGTGACGGACTTGGCCAGGTTGCGCGGCTGGTCGACGTCGTGGCCCATGTTGCTCGCGAGCTGGCACGCGAACAGCTGCAGCGGCACCACCGCGACCATCGGCTGGAGGAGGACGGGTACGTGCGGTAGCGAGATCACCGAGTCGGCGTACGGCGCCACGGCGGGGTCGCCCTCCTCGGCCAGGAGGATGGTGCGGGCGCCACGGGCGCGGATCTCCTGGATCGCGCTGATCATCTTGTCGTGCAGCTGGTCGCGCCCCCGCGGCGGCACCACGCAGAACACCGGCAGGCCGTCCTCGATCAGCGCGATCGGGCCGTGCTTGAGCTCACCGGCAGCGAAGCCCTCGGCGTGGATGTACGCGAGCTCCTTGAGCTTGAGCGCGCCCTCCAGCGCGACGGGGAACCCCGCGTGCCGCCCGAGGAACAGCACCGACCTCGCGGACGAGAGCTCGTCGGCGAGCGCGTAGATCTCGTCCTTCCGCTCGAGGATGCCCTCGATGTGCGCGGGCATCTTCTCCAGCTCCTCGACGACCGCGCCGATCTCGTCGCCGAACTTGGTGCCGCGTACCTGCGCGAGGTACAGCCCCAGGAGGTACGACGCCACGAGCTGCGTCATGAACCCCTTGGTCGACGCCACCCCGATCTCCGGCCCGGCGTGGGTGTAGATGACGGCGTCGGACTCGCGCGGGATCGTCGAGCCGTTGGTGTTGCAGATCGCCAGCACGCGCGACCCTTGCATGCGCGCGTGCCGGATCGCCATCAGCGTGTCGGCCGTCTCGCCCGACTGGCTGATGGCGACGACGAGGGTGTTCTGGGTGAGGATCGGGTCGCGGTACCTGAACTCGTGCGCCAGCTCGACCTCGCACGGGATCCGGGTCCAGTGCTCGATGGCGTACTTGGCCACCAGCCCGGCGTAGAACGCCGTGCCGCAGGCGATCACGATGATCTTGTCGACGTCGCGCAGCTCCTGCTCGGAGAGCCGCATCTCGTCCATCTGGAGCTTCCCGCCAGGGGTGTGACGGCCCAGCAGCGCGTCGGCGACGGCGTGCGGCTGCTCGAAGATCTCCTTGCGCATGAACCAGTCGTGGCCGTCCTTCTCGGCGGCCGACAGGTCCCAGTCGACGTGGTAGGGGCGACCCTCGGCCGGCGACCCGTCGAACCCGGTGACCTCGACGCCGGAGCGGGTGATCGTCACGACCTGGTCCTGGGCGAGCTCCAGTGCGTCGCGGGTGTGCTCGATGAACGCCGACACGTCCGAGCCGACGAAGTTCTCGCCGTCGCCGAGGCCGACGACCAGCGGGGAGTTGCGGCGCGCGGCGACCACGCGGGACGGGTCCTGTGCGTCGACGGCGACCAGCGTGAACGCCCCTTCGAGCCGCTGGCAGACCCGCTGCATCGCGAGGGTGAGGTCGGCGCCCGACTCCAGCTCGCGCTCCAGCAGGTGCGCGGCGATCTCCGTGTCGGTCTCCGAGCGCATCTCCACGCCGGCGGCCTCGAGCTCCTCACGTAGCTCGGCGAAGTTCTCGATGATGCCGTTGTGGATCAGCGCGACCCGGTCGCGCGCCCCCAGATGCGGGTGGGCGTTGCGGTCGGTCGGCGCCCCGTGCGTGGCCCAGCGCGTGTGCCCGATCCCGGTCGTGGAATGCGCGAGCGGGTGCTCGATGAGCTCCTTCTCGAGGTTCGCCAGCTTGCCGGCCTTCTTCGCCCACAGCATCGAACCGTCGTGCACGAGAGCGATGCCGGCGGAGTCGTAGCCGCGGTACTCCATGCGGCGCAGGCCCTCGACGACGACGTCCTGAGCCGACTGCTCGCCGACGTAGCCCACGATGCCGCACATGGGCCGGAGTCTAACGGCGGCCCCACCGGGCCCCGGACAGCCCGCGAGTCCCCTCGCACCAGGCACTGCAAGAATGCCGCGCATGCCTGCCGACGGCCACGAGCTCGCCTCGGAGCGCGAGCCGTCGCCGTACGTCGAGCTCGACCGCGACCGCTGGGCGTCCCTCGCCGCCGAGGAGACCTCGCCCCTCTCGGCCGAGGAGGTCGCGCAGCTCCAGGGCCTCGGCGACGCCCTCGACCTCGACGAGGTGCGCCAGGTGTACCTCCCGCTCTCACGGCTGCTGAGCCTGCGGGTGCAGGCGGCCGGGCAGCTGCATCGCGAGCAGGAGGAGTTCCTCCAGCAGCCGCAGCCGCCGCGGACGCCGTTCGTCATCGGCCTGGCCGGCTCGGTGGCGGTCGGCAAGTCCACCACCGCTCGCGTCCTCCAGCAGCTGCTCGCCCACTGGCCCGCACACCCGCACGTCGCGCTGGTCACCACCGACGGCTTCCTCCTGCCGACCGCCGAGCTGGAGGACCGGGGGATCCTGGAGCGCAAGGGCTTCCCGGAGTCCTACGACCGGCGGGCGTTGCTGCGGTTCCTGATCGCGATCAAGTCCGGCCGCGACGAGGTGAGTGCCCCGGTCTACTCGCACCTGACCTACGACGTCGTCCCGGACGAGCGCGTGGTCGTGCGCCGCCCCGACATCGTGATCCTCGAGGGCCTCAACGTGCTGCAGCCCGCGCGCCCGCGCGAGGACGGCCGCAGCGGCCTGGCGCCGAGCGACTTCTTCGACTTCAGCGTGTACGTCGACGCCGCGACCGGCGACATCCGGCGCTGGTACGTCGAGCGGTTCCTGCGGCTGCGCGAGACGGCCTTCCGCGACCCGGCGTCGTACTTCACCAGGTACGCCGCGCTGTCGGCCGACGAGGCGGTGTCCCGGGCCGAAAGCATCTGGGACTCCATCAACGGCCCCAACCTCGCCCAGAACATCCTGCCCACCCGGGGACGCGCCGACCTGGTGCTGCGCAAGGACCGGGACCACTCCGTCCGCTACGTCCGACTGAGGAAGATATGACCATGCCCAAGGTCACCTGCCACATGTCCATCTCCCTGGACGGCTTCGTCGCCGGACCGGACCAGAGCCTCGACGACCCGATCGGCGTCGGCGGGCTGCGCGTCCACGCCTGGCACCTGCAGGACGAGGCGGACATGAACGACGCCGACCGGGCGATGCGCGACGAGCTGATGAACCCCAAGGGCGCGATCGTGATGGGTCGCAACATGTTCGGCCCGGTCCGCGACGGCTGGGACACCTGGCCCGACGACTGGCAGGGCTGGTGGGGGCCCGAGCCGTCGTACCACGCCCCGGTCTTCGTGCTCACCCACCACGCCCGCGACCCGGTCGAGCTCACCGGCACGACCTTCCACTTCGTGACCGAGGGCTTCGACGCGGCCCTCGCCCGGGCGAAGGAGGCCGCCGGCGACCGCGACGTCGACATCGCCGGCGGCGCCTCGACCGTCCGCCAGGCGCTGAACGCCGGCGCCCTCGACGAGCTCGTCCTCGACGTGACGCCGGTGCTGCTCGGCAGCGGCGAGCGGATCTTCGACGGCGTCGTCGACCCGGGCTTCGAGCCGGTCGAGGTGCTGCACTCACCGGCGGCCACGCACCTGCGCTACCGCGTAGGCCGCTGAGCCTCGGCACGGACGTCGACGATGCCGGGAGAGATGTCGCTCATACCTTCTTCTGGAACTCCAGGAGGTTCTCGACCAGCCGGTAGCCCAGCCGGTCGTTGACCGCGTTCATGTGCTCGTTGACGTCGGCGTTGCCGGTGCGCACGATCTCGCAGCCGGGGAACCGCGCCAGCAGGGACCGGTGGGTGGCCAGCTTCATGCCCAGGCCGAGAGAGTGCCCGCGGTGCTCGGGCAGCACCATGGTGAGGCCTACGTACGCCTGGGTCGGGCGGACCTTGTCGACGAACAGGTCGTGGTAGCCGGCCAGTGACCCGTCCGGCGCCAGCGCCGCCCCCACGAAACGGGTGGTGCCGAGGTCCCTGTCTCGCGCCTCGTTGCGACGCAGCCGTTCCGGGCTGAACTGGAGCTCACCGATCTCGAGATCGCCCGTGGGGACCATCCCCATGAACCGGTTGAGCGCACCGCAGACGTCCTCGATGTGCTCCTCCGGCGTCTCCCCACCCCACTCCACGATGCGGTGGTCGCCGATCCTCGTGACGACCTGCTCATCGAGCGGTGCCCAGTCGGGCCGTTGGCGCAGGTCGAGGATCTTCAGACCCTCGCGGTTGCCCAGCGTGTAGCCCCGCCCCGCCGCGAACGGCTCGCCGGGAGAGGTGGTCCCGACGGGGGCGACGGACTCGGCCACCAACACCGTCCGGCCGCGCGACGTGGCGGCCTCCTCGGCAGCGGCGAGCAGCGCCGTACCGACCCCGCGTCGGCGCTCGGGCTCCGGGACGTAGACCTCCAGGTAGGCATTGGTCAGGTTGTCGGCCAACGGCATGTGCGTCACGCCCCCGCCCACGACCCGTCCATCGGTGTACGCCGCCAGCCGCACGCGGTCCCAGTCGGGATTCGCCTTCGGCGCCTCCTCGCGGGTGCGCGCCCACGGGGTGTGGGTGTCGTACGGCCGCCCGGCCGTCGCACCGTCGTGGCACACCTGCCACCAGTCGTGCAGCTGCGTCTCGTCGGCCGGGTCGACCTCGCGGATGTCGATGTCACTCACCTGGTCACCCTAGGAACCGTGAGCTCGCGCCGCGACCGAGATTCAGAGGGCCAGCCGCTCCCGGACCACGTCGGCCAGCCGATGCGCGATCGCGTCGGCGTCCTGCTGGGTCGCGGCCTCGACCATCACGCGCACAATCGGCTCGGTGCCCGAGGACCGGAGCAGGATCCGGCCCGCGTCGCCCAGCGCGGCCTCCTCCTCGGACAGCGCGGCCGCCAGGATGCCGTCCTCGTCGACCCGCGACTTGTCGACGCCCGCCACGTTGACCAGCGTCTGCGGCAGCCGCTCCACGACGGAGGCGAGCGCCTGCAGCGACTGACCGGTGGTGACCATCCGCTCCAGCACCTGGAGGGCGGTCAGCAGGCCGTCGCCCGTGGTGGCGTAGGCGCTGAGGATGACGTGGCCGGACTGCTCGCCGCCGAGGGAGTAGCCGGAGACCTGCATCGCCTGCAGGACGTAGCGGTCGCCGACCTTGGTCTGGCGGACGCCCACACCGGCCGCGCGCATCGCCTTCACGAACCCGAGGTTGCTCATCACCGTGGCGACCACGGTGTCCTTGGCCAGCGTGCCGGCGTCCTTCATCGACAGCGCCAGCACGGCGAGCAGCTGGTCGCCGTCGACGACGTTGCCGTCACGGTCGACCGCGAGGCAGCGGTCGGCGTCGCCGTCGAGTGCGAAGCCGACGTCCGCGCGGTGCTCGAGCACGGCGGCGCGGACCGCGTCCAGGTGGGTCGACCCGCAGCCTTCGTTGATGTTCAGCCCGTCGGGCGAGGCGTGGATCGCGATCACCCGCGCGCCCGCGTCCTCCAGGGCGCGCGGCCCCACGTCGTACGCCGCCCCGTCGGCGCAGTCGAGCACGACCGTGAGCCCGGCGAGCGGGTGGTCGATCGAGCGCACCAGGTGGGCGGCGTACTCGTCGATCGCGGCCGGGTACGTCGTGACACGTCCGACCGCGCCACCTGTCGGCCGGTCGAACTCCTCGGCGAGACGGCGCTCGATGGCGACCTCGATCGCGTCGTCGAGCTTCAGGCCGCCGCGCGCGAAGAACTTGATGCCGTTGTCGGGCATCGGGTTGTGCGACGCCGAGAGCACGACGCCGAAGTCGGCGCCCAGGGTCGCCGTGAGGTAGGCGACGCCCGGCGTGGGCAGCACACCCAGGAGCAGCACGTCGACCCCCGAGGAGGCCAGGCCGGCGACGACGGCGGCCTCCAGGAACTGCCCGGAGATGCGGGTGTCGCGGCCGACGACGGCCAGCGGGCGGTGGCCCTGGAACTCGCCGCGGTCGGCGAGCACGTGGGCCGCGGCGACCGACAGGTCCAGGGCCAGGCCCGCGGTGAGATCACCGTTGGCGAGACCCCGGACCCCGTCGGTGCCGAAGAGGCGAGCCATCGTCTGTCGACGAGCTGGCGTCAGCGCTTGCTGTACTGAGGCGCCTTGCGGGCCTTCTTCAGGCCGGCCTTCTTGCGCTCGATCACGCGGGCGTCACGGGTGAGCAGGCCGGCCTTCTTGAGGACCGCGCGGTTCGCGTCGATGTCGACGGAGTTCAGGCAGCGGGCCACGCCCAGCCGCAGCGCGCCGGCCTGGCCGGTGATGCCGCCGCCGTGGATGCGGGCGATGACGTCGAAGCGGCCCTCGAGCTGGGTCGTCGCGAAGGGCTCGCTGACGACCTGCTGGTGCAGCTTGTTGGGGAAGTAGGAGTCGAGGGTGCGGCCGTTGATCGTCCAGTTGCCGGTGCCGGGGACGATGCGGACGCGGGCCACGGCCTCCTTGCGGCGGCCGGTGGCCGCGGCGGGAGCGATGGTGGCCGGCTTGAGCGGCGCGTCGGCCGAGGGGGCCGACTCGGAGCTGTAGGCAACGCCCGACTCGTCGGTGGTGTAGGTCTCCTCGACGTCGCCGTCGACGGCCCCAAGAGTTTGACCAGTCTCGTTGGTGGTGTCAGTCACGAGTATTCAATTCCTTAAAGTCAGCGCGCGGGGTTCTGGGAGAGCAAGTCATTGGGAGATCTGGGTGATCTCGAACGGGACGGCCTTCTGGGCCTGGTGCGGGTGGTTCGGGCCGGAGTAGACCTTGAGCTTCTTCAGGATCTGGCGGCCGAGGCGGTTCTTGGGGAGCATGCCCCAGACGGCCTTCTCGATGGCCTTGCGAGCGTCCTTCTCGAGAACCACGCCGATCGGCGTCGCGGTGAGACCACCCGGGTACCCGGAGTGGCGGTAGGCCATCTTGGTGGTGGCCTTGTCGCCGGACAGGGCGACCTTCTCGGCGTTGACGACGATGACGAAGTCACCGGTGTCGACGTGCGGTGCGAAGATCGGCTTGTGCTTGCCGCGCAGGAGGTTGGCGGCGGTGACGGCGAGGCGCCCCAGGATCACGTCCTGGGCGTCGATGACGTACCACTCGCGGGTCACGTCACCGGACTTGGGGCTGTACGTGCGCACAGACATGCCTTTTCGTTCGTAGGTCCTCCGGCGAGGCTTCGCCCGAGGGTGGATCCACGCCTTCTGACGAACTCTGCCCAGCTCCACATCGTCTGGGTCTGCATCCCACCCGTGCAGGGGTGCGACGCGGCAGGGGCGCGACGGGAAAGTCTACGGAAGGCGTTCGGTGAGCGCCAATTCCGAGACTGGGGTTCGACCCTGCTACGGGTGCGGTCTAGGTTGGAAGAACGAACCGGATCCGTGTCAAGCCGAAACCCGGCGGGGCGCCGTACACCGGTTTCCTCTTTGCTTGCGTGAAGGAGCACCCGTGTCCGACACCCCGAGTGGACAGCAGTCGTCGACGCTCACCGTACGTGACAACCGCACGGGCCAGGAGTACGACGTCCCGATCACCGACGGCACCATCCGGGCCGCCGACATCGGCCAGATCCGGACGACCGAGGACGAGCCCGGGCTCGCGGTGTACGACCCGGGGTTCGTGAACACGGCTTCCTGCAAGTCCTCGGTGACGTTCATCGACGGCGAGAAGGGGATCCTCGAGTACCGCGGCTACCCCATCGAGCAGCTGGCCGAGAACTCCACCTTCCTCGAGGTGGCCTATCTCCTGGTGCATGGTGCGCTGCCGAGCAAGGCCGAGTACGACGCGTGGGTGCACGAGATCACGTACCACACGTTCGTCCACGAGAACGTCCGCTCGTTCATGCAGGGCTTCCGCTACGACGCCCACCCGATGGGGATGCTGATGGCCTCCGTCGGCGCGCTGTCGACCTTCTACCCCGACGCCCGCAACATCCACGACGCCGAGAACCGCCACATGCAGATCGTGCGGATGATCGCGAAGATGCCGACCCTGGGTGCGTGGGCCTTCCGCCACGCGCAGGGCAAGCCGTACGTCTACCCCGACAACGACCTGGGCTACACCGAGAACTTCCTCTCCATGCTGTTCAAGATGAGCGAGCAGAAGTTCGAGGCCGACGAGCGGCTGGTCAAGGCGCTCGACGTGCTGTTCATCCTGCACGCCGACCACGAGCAGAACTGCTCGACCAACGCCGTCCGCTCGGTCGGCTCCTCCCAGGTCGACCCGTACTCCGCCGTGGCCGCCGGCGTCGGCGCCCTCTACGGCCCCCTCCACGGCGGCGCGAACGAGGCCGTGCTGAGGATGCTGCGCCGGATCGGGTCGATGGAGAACATCCCGTCGTTCATCGAGGGCGTGAAGAACGGCAACGAGCGGCTGATGGGCTTCGGCCACCGCGTCTACAAGAACTACGACCCACGCGCCACCATCATCAAGAAGGCCTGCGACGACGTCTTCGAGGTCACCGGCGTCAACCCGCTGCTCAAGATCGCCCAGGAGCTGGAGAAGATCGCGCTCGAGGACGAGTACTTCGTCAAGCGCAAGCTCTACCCCAACGTCGACTTCTACTCCGGCCTCATCTACGAGGCCTTCCAGTTCCCGCCGGAGATGTTCACGGTGCTGTTCGCGATCGGTCGCACCCCCGGCTGGCTCGCCCAGTGGCTGGAGCTGGTGCAGGACAAGGAGCAGAAGATCGCCCGCCCCAAGCAGATCTACACCGGCGACCGCACCCTCGACTTCGTGCCGGCCTCGGAGCGCTGGGCCTGACCCACCCACCGGTGGTCGAGGAGGTTGCGGACGCATGTCCTTCCCGTTCTACGACGACCCGGCGGCGGCGTACCCTCCCGACGTCTACCACGGCGAGACGGGCGAGGCGTCGGCCTGGATCCGACCGGACGACTCGCCGAAGGAGGTCGAGTACACCAACGGCGGCACCTGCGAGTACCTGCTGACGGGGCCGCAGTCGGCCGGCAAGCTCGGCATCTACCGCTGGACGTTCGGCGAGGGCGAGAGCGGCCCCGACGCACACTTCCACAAGTCGATCGCCGAGCTGTTCTACGTCCTGGAGGGGGAGGTCCGGCTGTACGACGGCCGCGGATGGCAGCAGGCCGGACCGGGTGACTTCCTCTACGTCCCCGAGGGCGGGCTGCACGGGTTCCGCGGCAAGGACCGGGCCAGCATGCTGCTGATGTTCACGCCGGGAGCACCGCGCGAGGACTACTTCGAGACCCTCGCGAGCCTCGGCCACGGTGCCAGGATGACGCCCGAGGAACGGGTCGAGTTCATGCTCCGCCACGACACCCACTGGGTCGACGAGGACTGACCCCCGTCGCCGCGGGCACAATGGTGCCGTGACGAGCCGCACCCCATCGCTGCCCTATCGCTCGACCAGCGAGCTCACCGCGGGCCTGGACCTCCTCCGCTCGGCGCCCACGGACAAGGGCACCGTCCACCTGGTCGTCCGCCGCCCCGACCTGGGGATGCGCGAGATCCTCGACGAGGGGTTGCTCGACACCGTGGAGGGCGTCATCGGCGACAGCTGGCTGTCGCGGGCCACCTCCCGGGCGATCGCCGCCGGCCACCACCTCCAGGCACAGGTCAACGTGATGAGCGCCCGGATGGTCGGGCTGCTGGCCGACACGGCCGAGGAGCAGGCCTACGCCGGCGACCAGCTGTTCCTCGACCTCGACATCTCCGTGGCCAACCTGCCCACCGGGTCACGGCTTGCCTTCGGCGAACCGGGCACCGGCGGAGCGGTCATCGAGATCTCCGCCAAGCCGCACAACGGCTGCGCCAAGTTCGTGGCCCGCTTCGGCGAGGAGGCGATGCTCTTCGTCAACGGCGAGGTCGGCAAGCAGCTGCGGCTGCGCGGCTTCAACGCGCGGATCGTGGAGAGCGGCGTCGTACGCCCCGGTGATGACGTCCGCGTGGTGCGTCGGGGTGGTCTGGACGACCAGACAGCAGCCGGTGCCGAGGACGCCGTACCCGTCTAACGTCCTCCGTGACACCCGATTCCCCCCCAACCGGAGGTCACCGAGATGGTTCGCCGTCATTCTGCTGTCCTGTTCATCACCGCCGGGCTCTTCGCCGCCGGCGTCGTCGCACCCGCAGACGCCAAGCCGGGCGGTAGCGCCACGGAGCGCTGCACGGGCTTGCATGCCAAGGGCGTGGGCGTCGACGACGGGATGGGCACCACCACGGCCACGCTGTACCGCGGCGGGCGTGAGTTCGCCTCCACGGTCGGCACGTTCACCCTCGGAACGGTCGACGCCGACGGTGTCGCCACGTTCACGGGCACGATCGTGCTGACCAACGACCACGGGACGCTCAACGCCCCGGTGGACGGCACGCTCGACACCACGAGCGGGCGGTTCGCGTCCCTCTCCGACGACGTCACGGGCACCGGCGACTACGCGAACGTCACCGGCCGGCTGCGCTTCCGCGGTGTCGAGGACCTCGAGGGCCTGACGTTCACCGAGCACGTGTACGGCAAGCTCTGCGTGCCCAAGGTGCACAAGGAGAAGTAGCCCGCCCCGGGATCTTCACAGACGCCCAGCGGGCTCTCAGGTAGGACACAGGTCCGGCCGAGAGTGTCAGGGGCGTGACCGAGACACCGCAGCACCCGCACCAACCCCAGCACCCTCATCAGTCCCAGCAGCCGTCGTGGGGCCAGCAGCCCGGCCCGTACGGCGAGACCGGCGCGCACGGCAGCGGGGACACGCACCCGCTGCCGGCCGTTGCCTACGACCGCGCCACCCCGACCGCGAAGAAGTCCCGCAAGGGAGTCTTCGCGGCCTCGGTCGTGGCCGCGTCGCTGCTGGTGGGTGCGGGGGCGGGTGTCGGCGGTGCCGCGGTGTGGACCACCCAGCACGACGCGGACCGCACCTCCGCGTCGGCCCCGCGCTCGACGTCGCCGGTCGTCGACACCCCGGCCGCGGCGTCGGGCGACGGGTCGGTGGAACGGGTCGCCCAGACGGTGCTGCCGTCGGTGGTGAAGATCGACGTGTCCGGGCCGCAGGGCCAGGGTTCCGGGTCGGGGATCATCCTGTCCTCGGACGGGCAGATCCTGACCAACAACCACGTGGTCGCGCTGGCCGGTGACAACGGCCAGCTCGAGGTGTCCTTCAACGACGGGTCGCACGCCAAGGCGACCGTCGTCGGCACCGACCCGCTCACCGACACCGCCGTGATCCAGGCGGCGGACGTCAGTGGCCTCACGCCGGCGACCATCGGCTCCTCCGACTCGCTCCAGGTGGGCCAGTCCGTGGTGGCCATCGGGTCGCCGTTCGGCCTGGACGCCACGGTCACCACCGGGATCGTGTCAGCGCTGAAGCGGCCCGTGAACGTCGGCAGCGACGGCGGCGGCAACAGCACCGTCTACCCCGCGGTCCAGACCGACGCGGCGATCAACCCCGGCAACAGCGGCGGGCCGCTCGTCGACATGAACGGTCACGTGGTCGGCATCAACGCCTCGATCCAGACCTCCGACCAGAACCAGCTCGGCGGCGAGCCCGGCTCGATCGGCCTCGGCTTCGCGATCCCCATCGACGAGGTGATGCCGGTGATCCAGCAGCTGGAGAAGGGCGAGACACCGACCCACGCACGGCTCGGCATCTCCGTCGAGAACGTCCCCACCGGAGCGGGCGTGCTCGTCGCCGACGGCGCCAAGATCAGCGACGTGAACTCCGGCTCCGCAGCCGCGAACGCCGGCCTGCGCAACGGCGACGTGATCACCAAGGTCGACGACACCCTGATCACCGACGCCGACGGACTGGTGGCCACCGTGCGGTCCTACCGGCCGGACGACAAGGTGACCGTGACCTACACGCGCGACGGCGACGAGCACACCGTCACCCTGACCCTGGACTCGGACTCGACCGCAACGAACTCCTGACCCCCCATCCCTTTCCGGGGGTCAGGACCCACCCGGTGAGCCGGCTGCCCGTCGACCGAGCGACGTGGCCGCCGGCTCACCGACTGCTTAACCGCCGCTCGACCTCCGACAGCACGCCCGGCCAGTTCGCGGCGAACTCGTCCCGGGTCGCCTCGTCCTCGAACCCCGTCTGGATCAGCCGCACCGACGTACCTCCGGCAGTGCCGGTGAACGTCACCAGCACCTGTGTGGCGAACCGCTCGCGGCCCTCGTCGTCCTGGATGCGTGCGTGGTAGCCGAGCTCGAGCCCGCGGTGCACGTCGGTGATCGTGCGCTCCTCGCGGAACGGTGGGTTCGGCGCCGGATCGAAGCGCACGTGCCACCGGCCGCCGACGCGCAGGTCGAGCTCGGACTCCGTCACCCACTCGGGTCGCTCGCTGTCGTAGAGCGCGACGAAGGTGTCGAAGCAGTCCTCGGGCGACGCGGCGATCTCGTGCTCCACGGACAGGTCGAACGTCTCGTCCATGCCTCGACCGTACGACGTCAGCGCACCCGCTGCACCCGGCTCTCGTCCCAGACCGGGTCGTCGGACTCGTAGACGTCGCCGGTCGCGCCGAACACCAGGAACCGGTCGAACCCGCGGGCGAACCAGCGGTCGTGGGTCACCGCGACGACCGTGCCCTCGAACGACTCCAGGCCCGCCTCGAGCGCCTCGGCGGACTGGACGTCGAGGTTGTCGGTGGGCTCGTCGAGCAGCAGCAGGGTGGCGCCGGACAGCTCGAGCAGCAGGATCTGGAACCGCGCCTGCTGGCCGCCCGACAGTGACTCGAACTTCTGCTCGGAGGCGTGCGCCAGCTCGTAGCGGTCCAGCACCCGGGCGGCCGCCTCGCGGCCCATGCCGTCGCGGTGCTCGTCGCCCCGATGGAGGATCTCCAGGAGGGTCCGGCCACGCAGCTCGGGGTGCTCGTGGGTCTGCACGAACCACCCGGGGCGCACGCGGGCACCCAGCTTGGCCTTGCCGGTGTGGTCGACGTGCTTGATGGGCACGGTGTCCACCGGCTGGTGCTCCTTGTCGGGGTCGCTGCCCCCGGCGGCGAGCAGCCGCAGGAAGTGCGACTTGCCCGAGCCGTTGGACCCGAGTACCGCGACCCGCTCGCCGTACCAGACCTCGAGGTCGAACGGCTTCATCAGCCCGGTCAGCTCGAGGTCGGTACACACGACGGAGCGCTTGCCCGTGCGCCCGCCCTTGAGGCGCATCTGCACCTGCTGCTCGCGCGGCTGCTCGATCGGCGGCCCGGCCTCCTCGAACTTCCGCAGCCGGGTCTGCGCCGCCTGGTAGCGCGACGCCATCCCGTCGTTGTACGCCGCCTTCTGCTTGTACATCAGCACCAGGGCCTTGAGCTTCGCGTGCTCCTCGTCCCAGCGGCGGCGCATCTCCTCGAAGCGCGCGAACCGGTCGCTGCGCGCCTCGTGGTACGACGCGAACCCGCCCGGGTGCGTCCACACCAGGTTGCCGGCCCCGCCGAGCTCGACGGTGACCACCCGCGTCGCGGTGTTGTTGAGCAGCTCCCGGTCGTGGCTGATGTAGAGGATCGTCTTGTCGGACTCCCTGATCCGCTCCTCGAGCCAGATCTTTCCGGGCACGTCGAGGAAGTTGTCGGGCTCGTCGAGCAGCAGCACCTCGTCGGGGCCGGCCAGCAGGAACTCCAGGACCAGCCTCTTCTGCTCCCCGCCCGAGAGTGTCTTGAGGGAGCGGTACTTGGCACGGTCGTAGGCCACGCCCAGGCCCTTGACCGTGCAGACGTCCCAGACGACCTCCAGGTCGTAGCCGCCGGCGTCGGCGTACTCGGCGAGCGCCGTGGCGTAGCGCATCTGGGTCGCCTCGTCGTCGGTCTCCATCAGGGCACGCTCCCAGCGGTCCACCTCGGCGACCGCCGCTCGCACCCGCGGAGGCGAGACAGAGAGCAGCAGGTCGGCGACGGTGGGGTCCTCGCCCAGGTCGTTGCCCACCATCTGGCGCATCACACCCAGGCCACCCGAGCGGGTCACCGCGCCGGCGTGCGGCGTGAGCTCGCCGGTGATGATCCTCAGCAGGGTCGTCTTGCCGGCACCGTTCGCACCGACCAGGGCGACCTTCGCCCCCTCGCCGACGCGGAACGACACGTCCTCGAGCAGCACGCGGCCGTCCGGCAGCTGGTACCGGACCCCTGCGACGTCGACGTGCCCCACGAGGTTCGATTGTCCGGTACGGCGACCGGTCGCGGTACCGGGTTATCGGCGGCGGATCACCCGTACGGCCGGGCGACGTACTTGAACGCGTTGCCGTGGGAGTCGGTGCCCGGGGTCAGACCGTTCACCAGCCAGTCGTCCTTGACGGCGCGGACGGTCGTGCCCGGGGCGCGGTCCGCGGCCAGCCTCGCCAGGATCCCGGCGACGACCGGCGTCGCGAAGGACGTCCCGCTCCAGCGCGCCATGCCCGTGGTGAACCATCGGACGTCGTCCTTGTCCGGTGTCTCCTTGCACACGTACCGACCGTCGGGGTAGGCGTTCACGTGGTTGCGCCCGATGGCGTAGACATCGACCCACGTACCGTGGTTGGAGAAGCTCGAGATGCGGCCGTCCCGGTCCAGGGAGCCGACTCCGACGCACCAGTCCATCGCGGCCGGGTAGAACTTCTTGTCCAGCCCGTCGTTCCCGGCCGCGGCCACGAGCACGGTGTTCTTCATGGCCTTGAGCTTGGTCTCGTAGAGCAGGTCGAAGCTCTTCAGCGGGTCGTTGCTGCGCGTGTGGGTCCCGGCGGAGAGGTTGATGATCTCCGGCTGGTAGGTCAGCGCCTGGTCCAGCTGCCCGATCAGCACCGACTCCCGGATGGCACCGCCGGCCGGGATGGCGAAGCGCTCGTGACGGATCGTCGCCTTCGGTGCGCGACAGCGGACGACGCCCGCGATGAAGGTGCCGTGGCCGGCGTACTCCTGGAGGTCACCACTGATCGGCTCGTCGTCCCCGTGGACGTCAGTGCCGAGCCATCGCTGCGTCCTCGGGTGGTGCTCGGCGGGCTGGTACCGGCCGGTGTCGACCACGGCCACCGTCACCCCGTGGCCGGCGTTGCGCTTGCTCGTCAGCGGCGGCCACGGCTCGTCCAGCCCGGTCTCCGCGGGCTCGGTCGCCGGGCAAGGCCTGCCGTGGTCCCCGGGCGACACGTGCAGCAGGTGGTCGGGGTACACCCGCAGACGTCGGGAGTCGCCCTCGATGATCCGCAGCGCCTGACGGGCGTTGCGCGTCGAGGTGCGCCGTTGCACGGGTAGCTCGAAGACCGCCAGCCGACCGTCGAGGACCGTGCGGACCACGCTTCCAGAGCCCTCGAACTGCTGGTCGCGGGTGGAGAACACCTCCTGGAGCTCCCTCTCCGCCACCTCCTGGGTGTCGAACAGCACGTGGTTCTGGTCGAACCGCGCGTCGGGCCACAGTGGGTCGCGCGCGACACCCTCAGGGTTGGCGCGCCTGATCATCCTCTTCTGGTCGTCGAGGCGCCGGCGCTGGTCGTCCATCCATCTGTCGGTCTCGTCTGGTGCCATGTCTTCCCCCACAGTGAGAATTCGGTCACTGCCCCCGCACGCGAACGTAACGCCCGGGGGACCCGTGAGGAAGATGCCGATGAGGGGTGGCGAGATACACGCACTCGTCGGCGACCTGCTGGCGTCCGCCATCGCCGATCCGGCCGCGGCCGAGGTCCGCGTCGGGGAGCTGCTTGCCACCTCCAAGGACCCCGCGGTGCTGTCCGTGGCGAGGCAGGCGCGCGGCATCGTGCTGCGGCACCGAGGGCTGATGGAGGAGGCGCTGGGCGATCTCCATGCCGCTGTGCGCCTCGCGCGCCGCTCCGACGACCTCGACCGAGAGGCCGATGCCCGCGCCACCCTGGGCGTCACGCTGGCACTCGCGGGCCGCACGGGCCCCGGCCTCGTCCAGCTCGACCGAGCGCTCGCAGCCACCACCGACCCGGTGGTGCTGGGCAAGATCCTGATGCGCCGCGGGCACGTGCGGCACTACTACCTGGCCCAGGAAGAGCGGGCACTCGCGGACCTCACGCCGGCCCTCGCCGCACTGCGCGCCGCGGGCGACAGCGTCTGGGAAGCCAGAACCCTGAACGTCATCGGCGGCTGCCGGCTCGCCCTCGGACAGGTCACCGAGGCGGAGGCGGCCATCCGGGCGGCCGAGGCGATCTTCACCTCCGAGGGTCAGCAGCTCGAGGCGGTCATCACCCTGCACAACCGGGGCTCGATCGCCTTCCGGCAGGGCGATCTGCCCCGGGCGCTCACCCTTTTCGACCTGGCGGGCGAGAGGTACGCCGCCTTGGGGATGGACGAGCCGAAGCTCGTCGTCGAGCAGTGCCGGGCGCTGCTGACGGCCGGGCTCGCGCGCGAGGCCGTCGACCTGGCCCGGGGCAGGGTGGACGCCGGCTCGGTCCCGGCGGTGGAGCTGGCCGAGCTGGTGCTGGTCCGGGCGGGGGCGGAGCTGGCCGCCGACGACCCCGTCGCGGCCCTGCGCAGCGCGACCGATGCCCGGACCCTGTTCCGCCGGCAGCGGCGCGACCGCGATGCGTTGGACGCCGAGCTCGCGGTGCTGCGCGCGAAGTACCGCAGCGACTCGGTCGTGCCGTCGATGGTGCGTGCGGCGGCCGCGGTCGCGGAGGGACTCGAGGCCGCTCGCTCGGACGAGGCAGCGGCGGCCTGGCTCCTGGCCGGGCGGACCGCCCTGCGCCTCGGGAGGCGGACCGCTCCCGACCTGCTGGAGCGGGCGACCCGGTTCCGTACGCACCGTACGGGCCTGGTCCGCGCGACCGCGTGGCACGCCGGCGCCCTGGCCCGCGACGCCGATGCCGACAGCCGCGGTGTCCTCGCGGCGTGCCGGCGGGGCCTGGACGCGTTGGACGACCACCGCGCAACGCTGGGCAGCTCCGAGCTGAGGGCCTTGGCCACGCGGCGTGGTGACGAGCTCGCGCTCCTGGCCCTGCGGCACGCCGTACACCGCGGGCCCCGAGCGCTCCTGGAGTGGAGTGAGCGCTGGCGGGCCACCGCGCTCTCGCAGCCGCCGGTACACCCGCCCGACGACGCCGAGCTGGCCCAGGGCCTGGCAGCACTACGCGAGAACCGCCGCCGCCTCGCCGAAGCGCACCGGGACGGGTCGCCGATGGCCGCGCGCCTGGAGGAGGACCGCGCGCGTCTGGAGCGCACCATCCGCCGACGCACCCACCACCTGGGCGGCCAAGCGCGCGCCACCACGCGCTTCGACGCCGAGCAGCTGGTCACCTCCCTGCACGGTGCCACGTTCGTGGAGCTCGTCGACATCGACGGGGCGCTCCACGCACTCGTCGCGGCCCGGGGCCGAGTGGGCCACGTCGTGGTGGGCGACACCACGCAGGCCGAGCAGACGGTCGCGTTCGCCCGGTTCGCGTTGCGGCAGACCGCGCGGGGGCGGCCCTCCGACCTCGACGACGTCGGCCACCGACTACAGGACACGCTGCTGGGCGACGCCGTGAGCCGCCTCGGGGACGGGCCCGTCGTGGTCTCGCCGACGAGCCGGCTGCACGCCACCCCGTGGGCGCTGTTGCCGGCGCTGGCCGACCGGCCGGTCAGTGTCGCTCCGTCGGCCGCGCTGTGGTTGCGCGCCAGGGGCGCGGAGCAGTCGGCCGGCGCCCGGGTGCTGATCGCCGGCCCGGGTCTCGAGACGGGCGGCGCCGAGATCGACGTCCTGGCCGATCGGCACCCCACGTCCGTCCTGCTGCGCGACGGGGCCGCCACGGTCGAGCGAAGTCTGGCGGCGCTGGACGGCGCCGGGGTCGCGCACGTGGCCGCGCACGGCCGGTTCCGCGAGGACAGCCCGATGTTCTCCTCACTCGACCTCGACGACGGACCGCTGACGGTGCACGACCTCGAGCGGCTCGACCGCGCACCGCACCGGATGGTGCTGTCGGCGTGCGAGTCGGGGGTGGTGGCGCCGATCGGGGCCGGCGAGATGCTCGGGCTGGTCGCCGCGATGCTGTCCATGGGTTCGGCGGGCATCGTCTCGAGCGTCGCTCAGGTCAACGACCGGGCGACGGCCGACCTGATGCTCGACGTCCATGCGGCGATGGACGACGGGGAGGACCTGGGCACCGTCCTGCTGCGCGCCCGGCAGGCAGCACGGGGCGACAGCGTGCGGGAGGCGACGGCCGCCGCCTTCCTGGCGATGGGGGTCTAGTGACCCGACCTAGAGAACGATCCACTCGGTACGACGCACGCCGCCGCCGACGTCCACGGCGAAGCGCACGGTGCCGGTCGCGTCCGGCAGCGTGAAGAAGCCCGAGGCGTCAGTACGGGCCGTCCGGCTCTCGCCGGCGGCCCGCTCCATGGTCACTTCGGCCATGCTCCCGGCAAGGAGCACCTGCCCGGTGAGGACGGAGCCGTCGACCTCGAGCTCGAGCGACATGCCTCCGCCCTCGAACGACACCGTGCGCGCGTCCTCGGGACCACGTACCGCGGCGTTCGCCGTCAGCAGCGAGTCGTGGGTCAGCGACATCAGGTCCTCGTCGATGGTGCGCCACGCGAACGCGTCGTACGCCGCCCGGCGCCGGTGTGCAGGTACGTCTCGCTCCTGCTCGGCAGCGCGGGACAGCTCTTCCATGAGACCTTCGTCGTCGGTCCAGGACGTCATCGAGATCATCTCCTCACTCACTCACTCGCAGCGGCCGCGGCCGTGGTCAGGGCGCGCAGCGCCTCGGTGTTGCGCAGCTGCTCCAGGGCCCGCGCGCGGGTCGGGCCGATGCTGCCGATGGGGATCCGCAACCGGTCACTGATCTCCTCGTAGGAGAGCGGCGGATCCGCCATCAACAAGGTCAATAGCTCGCGACGAGACGGCGACAGCTCGAGCAGGCCCTCACGCAGGGCCTGGGCGCGCTCGTCGCGCAGCAGGCCCTCGTCCATGTCGACGGTCTCGACGAGGTGGTCCAGGGTCCGGCCGTGCGGGTCGACGATGACGTCGCGCTTGCGCCCGCGGATCACCCGGAGGGCTTCGTTGCGTGCGGTGGTGACCAGCCAACCCGGGACCGCGCGAGGTTCCCGGATCGTCCCGAGGTGCTCGACGAGGCGCAGCCACACCGTCTGGTTGACGTCGTCGGCGTCGGACGTCGACAGGCGGTACCTCGCAATGATGGCCGTCACGAGGGGGAGGAACCGGTCGACGAGGGCGTTCCAGGCTTCCTGGTCACCCTCCCGAGCAGCGTCCACCAGGTGCTCGACCGCGGGCGTCTGCTGCATGTGAGCCTCCTCCTGGCTCGCGCAGCGTTCTTCGATGATCACCACGACGGACAGACCCCTGAGAACCCCCGGTGATACGTCGACGACAAGGTCGAGCCCTGTCGACACACTGGCACCGCGGGGCCATTGCGGCAACCCGATTGCAGGTGTATCAACCGCCTCTGCTCGTGCGTCCCTTCGATCACCGCCCGAGACCACTCGTGCGGACCAACCCGAAGGGAACCACGATGAACATCTCCACCCGCATCGCTGGCGGCACCGCCGCCATCGGTCTGCTCCTCGCCCTGGCCGCGTGCGGCTCCGAGACCATCTCGGACACCGACCCGGGCAACCAGCCGGCGGCCCTGCCGGCTGCCGCCTCGTCGGACGCTGCGCGCCACCAGTCGGCGGACTCCGCCGAACGGCAAGCTGCCGCCGAGAAGGCCCGCCAGGACCGTGCGTCCGCTCTCCGCTGGGCACGTGGCCAGCAGCAGGAGGGCAAGCTCAAGCACGCTGGACACCCGGGCCAGTACTGATCGAGGGCGGGACGGACATCGGGGCTCCGTCCCGTCCTTGGCGCGCGCGACGTCGGTGCGCGCCGGCGACGTCGAGGCCGACACCGGCCACGATCATCGCCAGTCTGACCGCCTCATGGCGTGATCGCCTCGATGTCTCGGACGGCGAAGCGGTGGTGCTCCCACTCCTCCTCGAGGATCACGTGCAGGCACGAGAGAGTGGTCTCCGGGTGCTCGGGCCGGTGAGGGTTCTTGCGCACCTCGGCCAGCTCCTCCGGCGAGACCTCCGCGATGAAGTCGCGCACCATGCCCTGGCGATCCGCCCGGGCTTCGAGCACGTCGGCGTACGACGGTGTCGCGCCGCTCTCGTCGGCCTCGGCGTCCCCGAGACCGAGCGGGTGGTACGGCTGCTCGATCTGCAGGACCCCCTTGCCGAACCAGGTGTCCGTAGCGTGGACGAGGTGTCGCAGCGTCTGCGCGAAGGACCATTCGCCCGCCACCGACACGTCCACCGTGCCCGCAGGCATCGCAGCGACGCGCTCGAGGGTGGCCGCCCAGGCGCCCTCGACCATGGCCCAGGCCTCACGCAGACCATCCGGATCGCCGGCGCGCCGTTGGGCACGGCCGGGGAACCGGCGGTCGAGCTCGGCCTCGACGAACGCCACCACGTCCACGCCGTTGACGACCAAGGGATCACCATCGGCCAGCCAGGGGGCGTCGATGTCCATCCCCTGGATCTCGACCCCCCGCATCACGACCCGGGACATGTCAGCCTCGACGAACCGGGCGTCACTCAGGTCCGCGTTCACGAACTCCGCGCCGCGCAGGTCATCCGACGAGGTGAAGGTAGCCATGCGCTCATACTTGCTGGTCGCGCCGACAGGCACGGGTCACGGGGAGGACGGGGCAGCGAGGACCCGGCGACGCGCCCGTACGTCGGGCCCGAGCCCCGTCACGTGGGTCAGCAGCTCCTCGGCGGTCGCCTCCAGCTCGTCGTCCGTGCAGGGGTCCAGCGCGTCGAGGATGAACAGCGCGGCCGTCGTGTCATCGCGCAACTGCGTTCGCACTGCCTGACGCCAGTTCCAGCGCCGGCACGTCACGCCGGTCGCGTCGCACCACACCACCTCCCCGAGGTCGGGATGCTCGATGACCGTCGCGCCGTCGGCGACGGTGTCGAAGGACTCGTTGCCGGTGGCGCAGACCAGTCGCGGTGGGCCGTCGTACCGGTGCAGGTCCTCGCCGCCGAGCGGGACCTGGTGGAGCACGGAGACGGCGTTGTAGATGTCGGTGAGCCGGTTGACCCGAGGCAGGCCCGTGGCAGCCCGGCGCATGAGCGCTTCGAGGCTGTTGCGGGTGCGCTGCGGCTTGGCGCCGAAGGCGCGGTACGCCGCGCGCCACGCGGCGATGTGCGGAACCTCCTCGACCGGAGAGTGGCTCAGCGCGTCCTGGGCCGCGGTCTCGGCCCGCTGCAGCAAGGCCTCGCTGTGGACGTCACCCGCCCCCGGGACGATGCCCTCGACGGTGATGAGCAGTGCACGGTAGTCGGGTCGCAGCGCGAACACGGCCGGGTCGACGTACGCACCGGCGAGGTACCCGTCCACCATGCCTGCATCATCACCCACGAGTGACTCGTCAGTGCGCGCCGGCCATGTTCAGGCCGACAACGCCGGCGACGATCATCGCCAGGCTGGCGGCCTTGATCCAGCTCAGGTGCTCGCCCAGGAACAGCAGTCCCACGACGGCCACCAGGGCGGTACCGGCGCCGGCCCAGACGGCGTACGCGACGGAGACGGGCATCTGCCTGACCACCACGGTCAGCATCCAGATCGAGATGCCGTAACCGGCAAGCACGACCGCAGCCCAGCCGGGGTTGGTGAAGCCGTCCGCCTTGGGCAGCAGGGCAGTCGCACCCACCTCGATCACGATCGCGAATCCCAGCAGCAGGAACGCGCCGAACATGTCCGTCATCTCCTTCGATCGTCCATGTAGCACTCGCTACATATCTCCCTACTGTAGCACTCGCTACAATTGGTTTATGCCCGAGGAGTCCAGACGTGACGCACTTCTCGCGGCCTGTACCGACCACGTCCTCGCCGAGGGCCTGATCGGTCTCAGCCTGCGACCTCTGGCCAGGGCGGTCGGCACGAGTGACCGGATGCTCATCTACCACTTCGGCAGTCGCGCTGGGCTCGTCGCAGCCGTCATCGACGAGTCCACGAACCGCTCGGTCGCGTACCTGGGAAGACTGCCCGCGCCGCGCACCGTGCGGGCCGGGGTACTGCGTCTGTGGCAGGGCTACACCGAGCCGCCGCTGTACGCCTGCAACCTGATCTACGTGCAGGCGGCCGCCAGCGGGTACCTCGGCCAGGAGCCCTACCGGACAGCCGTTCGCGACTCCAATGCTCGCTGGGCCGCGGCGATGCGGGACTGGTTCGAGCGATGCGGCGCGTCCCGGTCGAAGGTCGACCGGATCACCCAGCTCGTCGAGTCGGCCCTGCTGGGCTTCCATGTCGACCTCTCGACCGACTCCCCCGACGAGCTGTCGCGCGGCGTGCGGGACCTGGCCGACGCGGCCCAGGCGCTCGCGGGCTGAGCCGCGGCGGGAGTCAGGGGCTGCGCAGCTTCGTCATCGTGATCCCGTCGGGGATCTGCCCGCTCCAGCCGGGCGAGAGCACCCAGTAGAGGACGTCGGCGGTGAGGGACCGGTGCTCGTCGCCCCAGCTCACCCCGGCACACGCGTCGATCGAGACCTGCCCGCTCACGTCGTGTCCGGTGACCGCCACGAACTCCGCGGCGGAGCTGGGGCACGGCTTGGCGGGCGAGACGGGGGCCGCGTCGAGGGCGGCGACGGCGTCCGCGGCGTCCTGGCCGACCAGGACCTCGCTCTGCTCCAGCGAACCGTCGGCGGCGTAGCGGCAGAGCCGGAGGGTGCCCTCGGCGGCCGTCGTGACTCCCTCGGCGTGCGGAGCGCAGCCGTTGGCGTCGACACCCTTGACCTCCTGGAACGACCCCAGCACCTGCTCGGCCTCCTCCCGCGTGGGCGCGACGACCAGGACACGGGTACGGCCGGCCTGGTCCCAGCCCTGCCAGGAACCTTGGGGGTAGTCGTCACCGACCGACTCGTTGACGGTCCCCGGGCTGAACGCCTCGAAGCCGGCAGCCTCGCCGTCGGAGAACTGCACGCCGTAGCCGTTCGCCGGCGTGCACGCGATGCTCTCGACGACACCGCCGGGCCGCTCGACGACGGGCGTGCCGGGCTCCGTGCCCTGGGTGCACCAGGTCGACAGCGGGCCGTGCCCCCAGCTCGACGGGACCATGACCGACACGGCGTGCCAGGTCTCGACGCGGGTGGTGGGTGCGGCGGTGGGCACGTCGTCAGCGACCTGCGTGGTGCCGTCGTCACCGCCAGAGCCGAGCAGCGCCACTCCCCCGATGACAGCCGCGACGGCGACCACGCCGACGGCCGGGACGAGCGCCGTACGTCGCCGGCGCGAGCGCGCACGAGCGCGTGCGGCCGGCGCCAGGCCGGCGGCATCCGGGGCGTCGGCCCCGGCCGAGCGGAGCGAGGAGGTCAGCCGGTCCTCGAAGTCAGTCATGGTGGTCCTCCTCGGCCAGGGCCTCACGGAGCGCGGAGAGCCCACGGGAAACGCGGGCGCGCACGCTACCCTCGGCGACCCCGGTCAACGCCGCGATCTCGGCGTACTCGAGCTGTTCGTAGTAGCGGAGCACCACCGAGACCCGCTGTGCCTCGGGCAGGGCCAGACACGCCTGCCACAGGGTGTTTCGCTCGTCGGAGCCCGGCCTGGGGGAGTCCGACCCCGCGGCGTACGCCTCCGCGACCGGCGTCTCCCGCTTGCGGAACTTCCGCCACCACGACGTGTGCGCGTTGACGACCATCCGGCGCACGTAGGCGTCCGGGTCGCCGACGCGGCGAATGTGCTCCCACCGCGGCAGTGCCCGGGACAACGCGTCCTGGACGGCGTCCTCGGCGTCGGCGCGGTTGCCGGTGAGCACGTACGCCAGGCGCAGCAGCCCCGGGCCGCGCGCGGCGACCCAGTCGTCGAAGTCGGCGGTCAGGCTCCGCTCCTCACCGTGAACGAGCGCACTCACGCCGTACAGACGCGTGTCGCGACCGATCCGTTGCGGTCAGTCCTCCGTGGCCCCGCCTCGCGAGGACCGCGTCCAGAGGTTCACGCCGGCCTCGTCGGCGTACTTGTCGATCTCGGCGAGCTCCTCGTCGGTGAGGTCGGGGAAGTCCAGCGCGTCGAGGTTCGTGTCGAGCTGCTCGACAGACGACGCCCCGATGACCGCCGAGGTGACGCGCGGATCGCGGATCGCCCACTGGAGCGCCAGCTGGGCGAGCTTCTGCCCGCGACGCCGGGCGATCTCGTTCAGCGACCGGACCCGGTCGAGCACGTCGTCGTCGAGGCCGGCGATCGTGGAGTCCGCCCGCGCCGCGCGCGAGTCCTCGGGCACGCCGTTCAGGTAGCGGTCGGTGAGCAGCCCCTGCGCCAGCGCCGTGAACACGATGCAGCCCATGCCGTGCTCCTCGAGGGTGTCGAGGAGGTCGCCCTCGATCCAGCGGTTGAGCATGGAGTACGACGGCTGGTGGATCAGCAGCGGCGTACCGAGCTCGCGAGCGATGGTGGCCGCCTCGGCGGTCTTCTCGGCGGAGTACGACGAGATGCCGGCGTACAGCGCCCGCCCCGACCGGACGGCCGTGTCGAGCGCCATCATCGTCTCCTCGAGGGGCGTCTCGGCGTCGAAGCGGTGGCTGTAGAAGATGTCGACGTACTCCAGGCCCATCCGCCCGAGCGACTGGTCGAGCGAGGCGAGCACGTACTTGCGGGAGCCGCCGCCCTGGCCGTAGGGCCCCGGCCACATGTCGTACCCCGCCTTCGTCGAGATGATCATCTCGTCGCGGTAGGGCTTGAGGTCCTGGGCGAGGTACCGCCCGAAGTTCTCCTCGGCGCGGCCGTACGGCGGCCCGTAGTTGTTCGCCAGGTCGAAGTGCGTCACACCCCGGTCGAACGCGCGCCGCAGGATCGCGCGCTGCGTCTCCTCGGGCCGGTCGTCCCCGAAGTTCTGCCACAGGCCGACGCTCAGCATCGGCAGCTTCAGCCCGCTCCGTCCCGTGTAGCGGTAGTGGTCTGCGTCGTAGCGGTCCTCGGCTGCCTCGTAGGTCATGCGCCCATCGTGGCACCCTCGGTCCCGTGCCCGACTGGACCCGGATGCTCGTCCGCTGGCGCCGGAGCGAGGACGGCGAGTGGCCCTTCTACGCAGAGGTCGACGACCACGTGCTCCGCGTGCGCGTCAACGACTTCCCCGCCGAGCCGCTGTACTCGCTGTTCGTCGACGACGAGCACGTCACCGACCTCGAGGACTGGCCGACCGTGTGGATCAAGCCCCCCACCGTTGGTTGAGGAGGGACGAAGTCCCGTCACGAAACCCGGTGGGCCGAACAGCCTCCGTCACCATGGTCTCGTGACAGGCGCTGCGCGCCTTCCTCAACCACCAGAGCGGCGCGACTCCAGCACCCTCCCCCACCGGTGGTTGAGGAGGGACGAAGTCCCGTCACGAAACCCGGTGGGCCGAACAGCCTCCGTCACCATGGTCTCGTGACAGGCGCTGCGCGCCTTCCTCAACCACCAGAGCGGCGCGACTCCAGCACCCTCCCCCACCGGTGGTTGAGGAGGGACGAAGTCCCGTCACGAAACCCGGTGGGCCGAACAGCCTCCGTCACCGTGGTTTCGTGACAAACGCTGCGCGCCCTCCTCAGCCACCAGAAGCCCGCGACTCCAGCACCCTGAAGCCCTTCGCCGAGGCAAGCCGGGACGTCGGCCACCCCTGGTCGGTCAGCCAGGCCTGCAGCGAGTCGGCGCCGAGGTTCTTGCCCACGACCATCACGGCGCGGCCGCCCGGCGACAGCCGCGGGAGCCAGGTCAGCAGCAGGTCGTGCAGGGCCTGCTTGCCGATACGGATGGGCGGGTTCGACCAGATCTCGTCGTACGTCGCGTGCGCGTCCACGCCGTCGGGCGTCATGGCGGTGAAGCGGTCGGCGACCCCGATCCGCACAGCGTTCTCATTGGCCAGCAGCACCGCGCGCTCGTTGACGTCGACTCCGGTGACCACGGCCGACGGCGACGCGATCGCGACGGCCAGCCCGATCACGCCGTACCCGCAGCCCAGGTCCAGCACGTGACCGCCCGCGGGCGGCTCGGTCTCGCGGAACAGCACCGACGTGCCGATGTCGAGGCGGCCGCGGGCGAAGACCCCGGAGCCGCTGGAGAGCGCCAGGCGATGACCCCACACGGTGGCCTCGACCGGCTCCCGCGTGAACGGGACCGACGGGTCCGCGGTGAAGTAGTGGTCCTCGCTCACCGCGGCATGATCGCAGGCTCCTCCTTCTTGTGGCGGCCGACCTTGGAGGCATGGCCCACACCTTCTCCGCACGGTGGTGACGCTGGGGACGCCGACGCGGTCTACGCACACCACTGGACTTCGCGCACGGCGAGGAGCGGACGCCGGCACCGTCCGATGCCAACGGCCGGCCGGTGACGGGGGCGCGGACGCGGAGCAGACCGGGCTCGCGCCCGGACCTCGACCCAGTGACAGTCCGTTCGAGCGCCGACGGACCGGACGTCGCGGGGCCGCCGCCGTGCTGCGTGCCTCGATCGCACAAATCGACGCGCGTCTGAGTGACACTGTCGATTGCGGACGCCGGTCCGCGGGTCTGAGCGTGCAGGGTTCGAGCAGCCGAGGAGAGCCGCATGAAGGTCTTTCTTACCCCCTCCGTGGAGGCCGAGGTCACGACGGTCGTCACTTGGGAGGAGCTTTCGGAAACCGGCGCCGTGCACGAACTGCAGGACGGCGAAAGTCGCGCGCTTCTGGAAGTTGTTCCAGAGGTGATCGACATGTATATCGATCGGCGGGAACTCTCGGCGGCTGTAAGTAAAGGGTTCAACCGGAATTCTTGGTGGATGGCGCGCGCCACTACCGTCGATGATGGGATTCGCCTCGAACCATTTGCGAGTCGGACTCTGATCGGGATCAGCGAAGACGGCCGATTCGTTTCGTCCTATCCGAGAGACATCCTGATTGACAACTACATTCGAGCCGTCCAGGCCGGCCATTACGGGGACAGCGTCGCAGACATTGCCGTCACCAAGAGTGGGAATCAGGGCGGCAATGGTTTCGTCGTTCTTTCGGTTGTGGGATGGATGATTCAGGCATTTGGTCCGATTCTCGTCGAACAGAGATTCTCCCGACACCAGTGGCGCAAGAAGCGCGCCCAACGCCGCCAGCTTGAGGATCTGGCACGAGACTGGGCCGCGCATGGCATCAACTACCCCAGAGAGGTGCGTGAGTTTGTGGACTCGCAATCATCATGGTCGCCCGATCTACTGGGCACCCGGCTGGGGATTGGTTTATCTGCCGCAGAGGCCCTCCTCGCACAACTGGGATACCTCCCGACGCGGTTTGGTCTCATGGAGACCAGCGACTCGTCTGTTGCCCGCGAAGCACGGCAAACGTGGCTGGAAGCGGAAACCGTTGAGTCGTTCGCGTCAGTCGACGAGATCCTGGAAAGTTACTACGGCGACTAAGGCCCCTGCCCGTTAGCTGTCGCCGAGTGCGCGAGCGCGAGCCGATCAGCGACCCACGGCGATGACCGGCCGGCGGTCCGGGTCGAGCACCCGCATCAGGTGACGGAGGAACCACCGCGGCGCGCTGACGCAGCCGGCGGTCGGCCCGCGCCCACTGACGTGCAGGAAGATCCCGGACCCCCGGTGCCGGACCTGCCGGTGGTTGAAGGACGTGACGATCGCGTACTCGTACTGCTGCCGGAAGTCCGTCAGTCGTTCGCTGCTGTTGACGTCGCTGCTGGGCAGCCACCAGCGGAACCCGCCCTGTGCCTTGTTGCGGTAGCGGTTGTAGTACGCCGACGCGTTGTCCTGCACCCAGTAGTCGCCGGCCCGCACCTCGCGGTAGCGCAGCAGCCAGCGCTCGTCACGGGCGTGGTGACCGAAGGCCCACGGCAGCCGGAAGGTGCCGAGCGGGGTGGTGCCGGTCCCCTGGCGCCGGTACGCCGCCCGCACGAGGCCGCCGTACCCGGTACGGCCGTCGACCACCCGCCGCCGCGCCTCCCACGGGCCGCCGGGCACGCGGATCCAGTAGGTGACCCGGGCCCGGAAGCCCCGGGTGTGGTTGACCGTGACGGCCTGGGTGGTGCGCTCGGTGGTGCGCACGCGCACGCCGTCGAGGGTCGCGTCCGCATGGGCGGGTGCGGCGACGGCGAACGACGCCAGGACCAGGAGGCCGATGAGCCACCTCATCCCGGGTCCTCCAGGGTGCGCACCCGGCGGGCCGCGTCGGCCCGTGCGGCGAGCCCGTCGTCGGGTGGGTAGCCGACCTCCTCCAGCGTCAGCCCGTGAGCCGGCACCACGCTGACGGCGGGATCGCGTGTCTGGGCGGCCAGCACCTCCCCGGCCCAGCCGGGCGGTCGTCTGCCCTCGCCGACGGCCACCAGGCAGCCGACCAGCGAGCGGACCATGTGGTGACAGAACGCGTCCGCACGGACGGTGCCGACCAGGACGCCCGTGTCGTCGCGGCACCACGAGAGCTCGAGCAGGGTGCGGATGGTCGTCGCGCCCTCGCGGCGCTTGCAGAACGACGCGAAGTCGTGGCGCCCGAGCAGCAGACCGGAGGCCTCCTCGATGGCGGCGAGGTCGAGGGGCCGGCGCCAACCGAGCACGTACCCGCGGGTCAGCGGGTCGGCTTTCTCCGGGTGGTCGGCGATCCGGTACGCGTAGCGCCGCCACACCGCCGAGAAGCGGGCGTCGAAGCCGCGGGCGGCCTCCGCCACCCGGCGTACGCGGACATCGTCCGGCAACACCCCGTCCAGGCGACGGCGCAGGTCATCGGGGTCGACGCCCTCCTGGTCGACGTCGACGTGGGCCACCTGGCCGCGCGCGTGCACGCCGGTGTCGGTGCGGCCGGCACAGGTGACGGCGACGCTCTCCAGGCGGAGCACCGTGGCGAGTGCGGCCTCGAGCTCGCCCTGGACGGAGCGCAGGCCGTCCTGCCGCGCCCAGCCGTGGAACCCCGCCCCGTCGTAGGCGAGGTCCATCCGCAGCCGCATCCGGCCAGTCTCGCACCAGCCTCCGGCTAGATTTCCAGGGTGCCTGAGCGCAAGCCACCAGCCATCGTCATCGTCTCCCACGACAACGCGGCCTTCCTCGTCGACGAGTTCGGCCGCTACGCCCGCGACTACGACATCCGTCCCGCGACCTCCGCCAGCGTCGCCAGCGACGTCTCGATGGAGATCGAGGCCACGGGCGGCCAGGTCGCGATGTACGTCGCCGACTCCTCGCTGTTCCCTTCCGACGCGGTCGGCGACGACCAGCAGAACGTGCTCGCGGCGTTCCACACCTGGCGCCAGGTCGTGCCGTCGGCCAAGCGGCTGGTCGTCGCGCCGTGGGAGCGGTTCCTCGAGGACGCCAACCGGCTGCGCGCCGGGCTGGCGAAGGGCAAGTACGACGCGTACCTCCTGATGCCGCGCGGCAGGCGCGACGAGGAGTTCCACACCGCCGTCTGCGAGCTGCTGTCCGACTGGGGCTCGACCGTGGCCCAGCCAGAGATCGAGACCGTGCGCCTGGTGGCGCCCGAGCAGGACGCGCTGACCCTGGGCATCCGCGACTTCCTCGACCGGATGGGCATGCCGCACCGGCTGTACGGCCCCGACGCGGAGATCGGGCGCGGGATCATCGAGCGGTACGCCGCGACCGGCGGCGAGGAACGCTGGCCGCTCGTGGAGTCGCCGTACCACGACGTGTGGGCGCCCGCGCAGCGTGCGCGAGGTGGCCGGGGCGATCTACGGGCGACCCGACGGCATCGACCTCGAGAACGTCGTTGACCTCTGCATCGTGGGGGCGGGACCCGCCGGCCTCGCCGCGGCGGTGTACGGCGCGTCCGAGGGGCTGACGACGGTCGTCATCGAGGCCGAGGCGGTCGGCGGGCAGGCCGGCACGTCGTCGATGATCCGCAACTACCTCGGCTTCCCGCGCGGTATCTCCGGCATGCGGCTGGCACAGCGCGCCCGCAACCAGGCGATCCGGTTCGGTACCCGGTTCTTCACGGGGTGGGAGGTCGCCGGGATCGATGTCGACGGCGACCACCACGTCGTGCGCACCGACGGTGGCGATGTCCACGCGCGCGCGGTCGTGATCGCCACCGGGGTCGCGTACCGCAAGCTGCGCGCCCCCGGCATCGACGACCTCACCGGCCGCGGCGTCTTCTACGGCAGCGCGATGACGGCGGCGCGCGAGATGGAGGGGTACGACGTGGTGGTCGTCGGTGGCGGCAACTCCGCCGGCCAGGCCGCCATCCATCTGGCGCGGTTCGCCAAGTCGGTGACGATCATGGTCCGGCGGCACGGGCTCGGCGAGACCATGTCGCAGTACCTGATCAACGAGATCGAGTGGAACCCCCGCGTCTCCGTCTCGACCCGCTGCGAGGTGGCGTCGGCCGGCGGCGACGGTCGCCTCGAGTGGGTCGACGTCAAGGACTGCGACACCGACGAGGTGATGCGCCGCAACGCGGAGGGGCTGTTCCTGCTGCTCGGCGCCGAGCCGCACTGCGACTGGATCCCCGACGACGTGGCCCGCGACGCACGCGGTTTCGTGCTCACCGGGCGCGACGTACCCAAGTCACGCTGGGCCGACGGTCTCCCGCCCGAGTCGCTGGCTACCTCACTCCCGGGTGTCTTCGCCGTCGGCGACGTACGGGCGGGGTCGATGAAACGGGTCGCGGCCGCATCCGGAGAGGGGTCGTCGGTCGTTCCGCTCGTGCACGCCTGGCTGGGTGCGACGGACTAGCCGTGCCCGCCCAGGGCGAGGACCACGATCGCGATGGTGCGCCGCGCGTGTCGCCGGCAGGTTGCTCGCTGAACGTCCTCTGGGAGCGTGGCGTGTCCGCCTCGAGCACGAGGAGCCAGTCGTGGTCCCCGGCGGCATTGGCGTCCGGCAGGGAGTAGCTGGTGGCCGCGCTGGTCGGATGGCTCGCGCCGTTGGTGGGGTCGATCCACCGGGCGGTGAAGCCGGACCCGAGCAGGCCGGTGTTCAGCGTGATGCTGCGGGTGGCGTCGGGCAGGTAGACGACGGCGAGAGTGCCGTCATCGGTGACCGCGCCCGTCACGTAGGTGTTGCCGCTGAAGTACTCCCCTGTGTCGCCGGCCTTGGTGCCTCTGCCGGCGGTGATGAAGGCGGACGCATAGTCCGGACGCAGCCGTTGCCAGCCGTCCAGCCCGGCGAAGGCGGCCCGCAGCGCCGAGATCTGGGCGACCGCCACGGTGTTCAGCGCGGCCGGAGTCGGGGCGGTGTCCCAGACGTCCTCCGAGCCGTAGAAGTCACCCGGCGAGCCGGACGTCAGCGCCCACGCGACCTGCGAGCGCAGGTAGCGGTTGGTGACCTGGGGATAGCCCTCGTAGTGCGTCTCACCCAGGATGGCCGGCACATGCGCTCCGGTGAGAGTGGTCTCCTGGTAGCCGTTCTCCACCATCGCGTAGCTCGCGGCGTAGGAGTAGACGAACGAGAAGTCCACGAGCGCCCTCCAGAACGGGGAGGACAGGCTGGTGCTGTTCAGGGTGAACTGCACGGTGGACGGCCGGTCCATGCCGCCGGCGGCCAGCCCGGCCAGAACGGCGGCGAACCGGGCGTCCTCCGTGGCCTGCCCGATCGTGAAGTCACCGCCGACGGCCCAGATCACGTTGTCGTACGCCGACAGGCGAGCCGCCACCGCCCTTCCGTACGCGGTCGCCGTCACGGTCGACCACGAACGCGCCAACCCGCCGAACTCGTCGGTGCCCGCCCAGCCGTCGATCGGGTAGGCCATCACGGTGATACCCGCCTCGCGGCAACGCGCGATGAAGTGCTCCACGCGATCCCAGTAGGCGTCGTTCAGCTGGCTCGGATCTCCGTTCACGAACGGCAACAACCCGTCGAAGGTCGCCCCCGAGTCCGAGGGCCCGCCGTTCGCGGTGGATCCCAGCAGGCTGACCAGCACCGCGTTGAAGCCCTGACTCTGCCGGGTCGACACATAGGTGTCCATCTGCGCCTGTGACGCATCGACCAGCAGCGCCCACGGGGAGTCCCCGCGCACCAGGATCGGAGCCCCCGTCTGGTCCACGAAGTAGCGTCCATCCGCACTCACGGCGGACACGAAGCGCCCGCTGACATCCGGGAGCGAGTCGGTGGTCACCGTGACGGTGGCTGCCTTCGCATGGTTGGGCACCTCGTCGTAGGCGAACACCGCATAGGAGTACTGGGTCTCCGCGGCCAGCCCCGAATCGGTGAAGCTGTTGCCCGGGGCGGCGACCTTGGCGACCTGCACCCCGTCGGTCGGCGAGGACGGTGGCACCGACCCCACGGTCCGGCGGATCAGCACCCCCGCGAAGTCGCCATCACCGGGGTTGGTCCAGGACAGGACGACGCCACTTGTGGTGACGCCCGAGGTCTGCAGCCCGGTCACCGGCCCCGGCGCGGTGGTGTCCGGCGGCGGGGGCTCGGCCTTGGTGGTCACCGTGACGGTGGCCGCATCCGCGTGGTTGGGCACCTCGTCGTAGGCGAACAACGCGTACGAGTACTGGGTCTCGGCGGCCAACCCCGAATCGGTGAAGCTGTTGCCCGGGGCGGCGACCTTGGCGACCTGCACCCCGTCGGTCGGCGAGGACGGCGGCACCGACCCCACGGTCCGGCGGATCAGCACCCCCGCGAAGTCGCCATCACCGGGGTTGGTCCAGGACAGCACCACGCTCGAGGTGGTGACGCCCGAGGTCTGCAGCCCGGTCACCGGCCCCGGCGCGGTGGTGTCCGGCGGCGGGGGCTCGGCCTTGGTGGTCACCGTGACGGTGGCCGCATCCGCGTAGTTGGGCACCTCGTCGTAGGCGAACAACGCATATGAGTACTGGGTGTCCGCGGCCAGCCCGCTGTCGGTGAAGCCGTTGCCCGGGGCGGCGACCTTGGCGACCTGCACCCCGTCGGTCGGCGAGGAGGGCGGCACCGACCCCACGGTCCGGCGGATCAGCACCCCCGCGAAGTCGCCATCACCGGGGTTGGTCCAGGACAGCACCACGCTCGAGGTGGTCACCTCCGAGGTCTGCAGCCCGGTCACCGGCCCCGGCGCGGTGGTGTCCGGCGGCGGCGGCTCGGCCTTGGTGGTCACCGTGACGGTGGCCGCATCCGCGTGGTTGGGCACCTCGTCGTAGGCGAACAACGCATAGGAGTACTGGGTCTCGGCGGCCAACCCCGAATCGGTGAAGCTCTCATCCGGCGCGGCCACGTCGGCGACCAGCACCCCGTCGGTCGGCGAGGACGGCGGCACCGACCCCACGGTCCGGCGGATCAGCACCCCCGCGAAGTCGCCATCACCGGGGTTGGTCCAGGACAGCACCACGCTCGACGTGGTCACCCCCGAGGTCTGCAGCCCGGTCACCGGCCCCGGCGCGGTGGTGTCCGGCGGCGGGGGCTCGGCCTTGGTGGTCACCGTGACGGTGGCCGCATCCGCGTGGTTGGGCACCTCGTCGTAGGCGAACAACGCGTACGAGTACTGGGTCTCGGCGGCCAACCCGCTGTCGGTGAAGCTTCGCCCGGGGCGGCGACCTCGGCGACCTGCACCCCGTCGGTCGGCGAGGACGGCGGCACCGACCCCACGCTCCGGCGGATCAACACCCCCGCGAAGTCCCCATCACCCGGGTTCGTCCACGACAACACCACACTCGACGTGGTCACCTCCGAGGTCTGCAGCCCGGTCACCGGCCCCGGCGCGGTGGTGTCCGGCGGCGGCGGCTCGGCCTTCGTGGTCACCGTGACGGTGGCCGCATCCGCGTAGTTGGGCACCTCGTCGTAGGCGAACAACGCGTACGAGTACTGGGTCTCGGCGGCCAGCCCGCTGTCGGTGAAGCTGTTGCCCGGGGCGGCGACCTCGGCGACCTGCACCCCGTCGGTCGGCGAGGACGGCGGCACCGACCCCACGGTCCGGCGGATCAGCACCCCCGCGAAGTCGCCATCACCCGGGTTGGTCCAGGACAGCACCACACTCGAGGTGGTCACCTCCGAGGTCTGCAGCCCGGTCACCGGCCCCGGCGCGGTGGTGTCCGGCGAAGGCGGCTCGGCCTTCGTGGACACCGTCACCGTCGCGGCGGTCGCGTGGTTGGGCACCTCGTCGTAGGCGAACAACGCATAGGAGTACTCGGTCTCCGCGCGCCAACCCGCTGATCGGTGAAGCTCTCATCCGGCGCGGCCACGTCGGCGACCAGCACCCCGTCGGTCGGCGAGGACGGCGGCACCGACCCCACCGCCCGGCGGATCAACACCCCCGCGAAGTCCCCATCACCCGGGTTCGTCCACGACAGCACCACACTCGACGTGGTGACATCCGAGGCCTGCAGCCCGTCACCGGCCCCGGCGCGGTGGTGTCCGGCGGCGGCGGCTCGGCCGGCTTGACCACGATCTGCCTGGACAGCGTCGTCCAAGGGGCCGCGCCGTTGGGGGCCACAGCCACGGCGCGATAGCGGAAGGTGCCGGGCATCTCGTGGCGGACCGTGAACTGCGCGTCCCCGCGGTCGTCTTGCGGCAAGCTGTCGACGACTGCCCACATGTTGCTGGTCCATCGTTGGAGCTCGACCGTGCGGGGACGTCCCGCTTCCTTGAACATCGCGGTTATCGCGACGTCCTGCCCGACCTCGGCCCTGCTCGGCATCACCAGCGACCCGCACGTCGGCGACGCCGACGCACTCGCCAAGGGCACGAGCAGCAGGCCGGCGGTCACCGCCGCCACCGCACGCCACTTGCCTCGCCGGCCGGGCCGGCTGTCGCGATGGCTCCCGGGACGCATCGCACGATGCGCCCCGGGCCGACTCGCTCGATGGATTCCAGGCAGGTTCGTAGGCCGAACGTCCATCATGCCCCCTTGTTCTGGCCACGCCACGGCCAGTCACAACCCCCCGCGCGACACCGTACCTCGGCACGGAGACCACGAGAAGGGAACGCGGGCCAAGGGATCAGAACCTCGGTGCGGACCTGGGGTCGATCCACAGACAGGATCTGAGGTTGGAGATTCGAATGTATGTTCGATAGAATGCTGGTATGTCAGCACGCGATCTCTCGGGCCTCGACGCGGACGCGACACTCTCGCTCGCCGGGGACGTGCTGCGCCGCCGGCGGTGCGCCGAGCTGGACGACCTCCTGGTCGCCTCGCACTGGGCCGCCCTCCACTCGAGCGACCCGCGGCATGACAGTGGTCGCCGCGTCTGGTCCGAGGACCGCCTGATCCACGTGGGTGGTGAAGGGTCGCCACGCGTGCAGGAGTTCTGCATCGCCGAGCTGGCCATGGTCCGCCAGGTGCACCCACTGACCGGACAGGCGCTGATCGCCGACGTGCTCGACCTCCAGCACCGCATGCCCCTGACCTGGGCCAAGGTCGCGGCCCTGGAGGCGGAGTCCTGGGTGGCGCGCAAGGTCGCGAGCATGACCCGTGGCCTCCCGCTCGCGGTGATCGACATCGTCGATCAAGCCGTGGCAGCCATCATCGCCACCGAGTCCCCGACCCGGGTGCTGACCGTGACCCAGGCCAAGATCATCGAGGCCGACCCGGTGACCCATGCCGAGAAGGAGGCAGCCGAGCGCAAGCGCCGCTACGTCGCGCTCTCGCGCGCCGACGAGCACGGCCTGCGCCACGTGATCGCCCGCGTCACCGCCGGCGACGCCCACTGGGTCGACGTGATGATCGACCGGGTCGCCGATGTCATCGGCCACGACCACCCCGACGCCGGCCGCGACGAGCTCCGGTCGATCGCGTACGGCTGGCTGGCGCGACCGGCCGACCTGCTCGAGCTCCTCTCCGGTGGCGACCGGACGGCTGCCACGGATCGCGGTGGCCGCAAGGCAGTCGTCTACGTCCACCTCCACGAGGCCGCGGTGGAAGGTCTCACCTCGGGCGTGGCCCGGGTCGAGGGTCTCGGCCCGCTCGCCATGGACCGGCTTCGAGACCTGGTGGGACAGGCACACATCCGGGTGACGCCGGTGCGAGACCTCGCCGACCGGGTCCGACTCTCCCACTACGAGCACCCGACGGCTCTCAAGGAGCGCATCCGGCTGATCACCGGCGGCGATCGTTTCCCCTACTCCGGCAGCGAAGGCATCGGCGCCGACTTCGACCACCCCACCCCGTTCCGCGACACCGGCCCGCCGGGCCAGACCGGCACCCACAACTCCGCACCCCTCGGGCGCCGACATCATCGGTGGAAGACCCACGCCGGCTACACCTGCCGGCAGTGCGGCGACGGCCGTTACGTCTGGCGCACCCCCCACGGCCGCTACTTCCTGGTCGACCACACCGGCACCCGCCCACTCGATCCGGTCGCGGGAGCGATGATCGCGGACGCCCCACCGGGCGTGGACGTCTACGTCCCGGACGTCACGATCGAGTACGCCGCCTAGACCTCCCGCCGCCACGGCGGGTCGGCACCGGGCCTGGACACGGTGACGGCGGCGGCGCGGGTGGCGAAGTCCAGCACGCCCCGGACCTGATCGGGCGTGATCGACTTCAAGGCGTCCACGCCTCCGCCCAGCAGGCCGCGGGTGGCGAGCTCGTCGAGCATGGCGGCGCCGAACGTGTCGCCGGCGCCGATCGTGTCGGCCACGGAGACCGCGACCCCGGGGGCGGCGACCGCGAGCCCGTCGGCGTACCAGACGGCTCCGTTGGCGCCCCGCGTGACGACGACCGCGGCCGGACCCAGCGCCAGCAGCAGGGCGGCAGCGGCCGCCTCGCTCTCGCCGGGGTACAGCGCCTCGAGGTCCTCGTCGGACGCCTTGACGATGTCGCTGAGCGCAACCGTCTGCTCCACGGTGCGCGCGATCTGCGGCCCGACGCCGGTCACGCTGGGCCGCATGTTGACGTCGTACGACGTGGTGCTGGTCGGCCGGAGCCGCGTCAGCAGCGCGCGTACGTCGTCACAGCCGGGCGCCAGGACAGCCCCGAGCGAGCAGGCGTGCACCGCCAGCGGCGGGTCCGTCACCTCGACCGGCCCGATCCGCCAGTCGATGTCGAAGGTGTAGCGCGCGGAGCCGTCGGGCTGCAGGGTCGCCAGGGCGGACGACGTGCGCGGCACGACGTGCGGGTCGGTGACCAGCCGGACGCCCGACGCGGCGAGGTGGTCGGCGACCAGCTGCCCGTGCGCGTCGTCGGCGTAGCTGGTCACGAAGCCACCCGCGTCGCGCCCGAGCCGTGCCAACGCGACGGCGACGTTCGCGGCGCTACCGCCCGGGAAGGTCTCGGCGCTCCCGTCGGCGCGCTGCACGATGTCGACGAGTGACTCCCCCACCACCAGCACGCCGTCACTCATGTGCCGTGTCTAGCCGAACGCCGCTCCCTCCGCCACCGGGTCTCAGCGGTGGCACCATGTCCGCATGAACGGGGAGCCGGCGGGCGACGCACGTGCCCGTGCTGCGACAAGGGCCGGCGACCCTCTCGGCCCGGCCGGCCTCGCCGTCTCGTCAGCCCTGGTCGCGGGGCTGGTCCTCGTCCACCTCGGGATGGCGTACTCGATCTCGACGCTGCCCGACATGGTCTACGACCTGACCGAGCCGCTGGCGGGGGACGCGACGGCGGAGCTGGTGGTGGACGTGTTGCCGTTGGTCCCGCTGGCTCTGGTGGTGCTCGGCGTCGGCCTCACGGTGCTGCGCGGCTCCCTCGCGGCCGCCGTCGTGATCGCCGTTGCCCTGGTGGCCCACGAATCCTCGTCGCTGTGGTTCGTCACCGCGCTGCTCCCGGTTGGTGCGGCGCTCGCGTGGGGCGTCGCTCGACGCCGAGGCACCTGGTGGCTCGGTGGCCTGGTCGTCGCCGCCGCGGTCGCCTGGCTGTTCCGCTGGCTCGACCTCGACGTCTTCAGCGACGACTCCGCCCTGCGCGCCGTCTTCCTCGCCTTCGTCCTCCACGTCGTGCCGGCGATCCTCGCCGGGCTCGCGTGCTGGCTGCTCGAGTGGCGAGAGGAGTACCGATGAGGCTGAGCCCCGTCGAGCACGACGCCGAGGAACCGCCCTTCGAGCAGCTGCGCCGGCAGATCGCCGGCCAGGTCGCGACCGGTGGGCTGCCGTCCGGGACCCGCCTCCCCACCGTGCGCGCGCTGGCCGCGGAGGTCGGGCTGGCGGTGAACACGGTCGCCCGTGTCTATCGCGAGCTCGAGGCCGACGGGGTCGTGGTGACCGAGGGGCGGCGTGGCACGTTCGTCAGCCCGAGCGGGGCCGCGTCCGCGCGCGACGTGCAGGCAGCGGCCGCGGCGTACGTCGGGGCCGTGCGACGCGCCGGGCTCGGCGTCACCGAGGCGCAGCGGCTGGTACAGGAGCACTGGCCACGCTGAGCTCGATCTCGACCGGCCGGTGCAGCGACAGCTCGTCGTGGGCCGTGAGCACCCGGTAGCCCGCGAGCCCGGACACCACACCCGGGGCGAGGCGAAACGCGTCGATGCGCACGAACGGCTCGCTGTCCGGGGTGCGCCAGGTCGGCACCCACGGCGCGTCCGTGGCCACCGCGGCGTCCACCAGGCCGGCCGCGTCCAGGCGCAAGGCGACCCGCCGGTCGTCGCCCTCCAGCGCGCGGGCGTCGTACGTCGTGTCGGCACCCGTGGCGTTCCAGTCGCCGGTCAGCAGGGTGGCATCGTCGGTCTGTGCCAGCAACAGGTCGAGGTCGTGGAGCTGGTCCTCGACCGACGTGACCGGGAGGTGTACGCAGCCGACGCGCAGTCGCGTGGCGTCCGACACCAGGTCGACGACGAGCTGGTTGCGGTGCGTGCTGGGGTCACGCGGTCGCGGCTCCCCCACCGACGTCCATACCGGGCCCCAGAGGACGGCGACGTGCAGCCGGTCCCCGGCGGCCCGGCCGAGCACTCCGGTCATGCCGAGGTGGTCGGCCAGCAGCGCGAGCCCGCCCTCGGTGCCCGTCGGCTCGACCTCACCGCTGACCTTCTGCAGACACACCACGTCCGCGCGGGCGGCCGCCAGCACCGCTACCCGTGGGTCCTCGACCAGCCCGGGAGCCGTGACATCGAGGTCGCTCAGGTTCCAGGTCAGGAGGCGCACGTCTCCGACCGTAGACGGCGACGGGCCCGCCACCCCGAGGGGTGACGGGCCCGTACGACGAAGGACCGGGTGGTCAGCCGGCCTTGACGAAGCCGGCGTTCTCGGCGGCCTCCTCGGTGGTGAACCAGACCTCGGCGATCGTCTGGTCGTACCACTGGGAGTCCGGCGTGTGGTACTTACCGGAGTCCTTGTTGCCCTTGATGGTGAACGCCTCCGACGGGGCGGAGCCGTCCTCGAGTGCGACGGCGACGTCGTCACCGAACTCCAGGTCGGCGAACTTCGCGGTGAGCGACTCCTCGGCGGCCTCGGCCACGGTCTCCTCGCCGACGCTCGTGTCCTCGGCAGCCGTGTCCTCGGTGACCTCCTCGCCGGAGATCTCCTCGGCGGCGGGCGCCTCGGTCTTCTTCTCCGCCGGGGCAGCCTTCGGTGCCGACTTCTGGGCCGTCGTCTTCTTGGCCGTCGGCTTGTAGGCCTCCTGCACCAGCTCGATCACGGCCATCGGGGCGTTGTCGCCCTTGCGGGGGCCGATCTTGGTGATGCGGGTGTACCCACCGGGACGCTCGGCCATCTTCGGCCCGATCTCGGTGAACAGCACGTGCACGACCGACTTGTCGCGGATGGTCTTGAGGACCTCGCGTCGGTTGTGCAGGTCGCCGCGCTTGGCCTTGGTGATCAGCTTCTCCGCGACCGGACGCAGCGTGCGCGCGCGGGACTCGGTGGTCGTGATCTTGCCGTGCTCGAACAGCGCGGTGGCCAGGTTGGCCAGGATGTGGCGCTGGTGCGCCGCGCTGCCGCCGAGGCGGGGACCCTTCTTGGGAGTAGGCATCTCGTCACTCGTCTCTCTCGGGCCGTGTCAGGTACCCGGGTAGATGGGGTCTCGACACGTCGCTCGTTCCTCGCGACGGCTCGACCACCGATATGGATGTCAGTACTGCTCGTCTTCGACGAACGCGTCGTCGTCGTCATCGCCGTACGCCGCCAGGGCAGCGTGCGGGTCGAAGCCGGGCGCGCTGTCCTTGAGGGACAGACCCATCTCGACCAGCTTGGCCTTGACCTCGTCGATCGACTTGGCGCCGAAGTTGCGGATGTCGAGCAGGTCCTGCTCCGAACGCGAGATGAGCTCACCCACGGTGTGGATGCCCTCGCGCTTGAGGCAGTTGTAGGAGCGGACGGTCAGCTGCAGGTCCTCGACCGGCAGGGCCAGGTCGGCGGCCAGCTGCTCGTCGACGGGCGACGGGCCGATGTCGATGCCCTCGGCCTCGACGTTGAGCTCGCGCGCCAGGCCGAACAGCTCGACGAGCGTCTTGCCGGCCGAGGCGATCGCGTCGCGAGGACGGATCGACGGCTTGGTCTCCACGTCGATGACCAGCTTGTCGAAGTCGGTGCGCTGCTCGACACGGGTGGCCTCGACCTTGTAGGTCACCTTCAGCACGGGGCTGTAGATCGAGTCGACGGGCATCCGGCCGATCTCGTTGTCGGCACCCTTGTTCTGGACGGCGGAGACGTAGCCGCGGCCACGCTCGACGACCAGCTCCATCTCCAGCTTGCCCTTGTCGGACAGGCTGGCGATCTTCAGGTCAGGGTTGTGGACCTCGACACCGGCCGGCGGCGCGATGTCGGCCGCGGTGACGTCACCGGGGCCCGACTTGCGGAGGTACATGGTGACGGGCTCGTCGTGCTCGGAGGAGACGACCAGGCCCTTCAGGTTGAGGATGACCTCGGTGACGTCCTCCTTGACGCCCTCGATGGTCGAGAACTCGTGGAGGACGGTGTCGACCTTGATGCTCGTGACCGAGGCACCGGGGATCGACGACAGGAGGGTACGACGCAGCGAGTTGCCGAGCGTGTACCCGAAGCCGGGCTCGAGCGGCTCGATGACGAAACGCGAACGGAACTCGTCGACCGACTCTTCCGACAGGGTGGGGCGCTGTGCGATGAGCACTTGTTATTTCCTTTCCGGGTCCGACCACTATTTGAGGGACCCGAACGTGATGACGGCGGCGGCGGACGGGGTTACTTCTTGGAGTAGTACTCCACGATGAGCTGCTCCTGGACCGGGATGTCGATCTGGGCCCGGAGGGGCAGCTGGTGCACCAGGATGCGCATCCGCGACGGGATCGCCTCGAGCCACGCGGGCACGATGCGCTCGCCGTGGGTCTCGCGCGCCACGATGAACGGCGTGGTCTCCAGCGACTTCTCCTTGACGTCGATGACGTCGTGGGCGGTGACCTGGAAGGACGGGATGTTGACCTTCTGGCCGTTCACCCGGAAGTGGCCGTGCACGACGAGCTGCCGGGCGTGCCGGCGCGTGCGGGCGAAGCCGGCGCGGTAGACGACGTTGTCCAAGCGGCACTCCAGGAGCTGGAGCAGGTTGTCACCGGTCTTGCCGGAACGCCGCGAGGCCTCGGTGTAGTAGTTGTGGAACTGCTTCTCGAGGATGCCGTAGGTGTAGCGAGCCTTCTGCTTCTCACGAAGCTGGAGGAGGTACTCGCTCTCCTTGATGCGGCCGCGGCCGTGCTGGCCGGGCGGGTAGGGACGACGCTCGTAGGCCGAGTCGCCGCCGACGAGGTCCACGCCGAGACGGCGGGACTTCTTGGTCATGGGGCCGGTGTAACGGGCCATTACAGATCAGTCTCCTTCAGTCTCGGGCGCTCAGACGCGCCGGCGCTTGGGCGGGCGGCAGCCGTTGTGCGGGGTCGGGGTGACGTCCTGGATGGTGCCGACCTCGAGGCCGATCGCACCCAGCGACCTGATCGCGGTCTCGCGGCCCGAGCCCGGGCCCTTGACGAAGACGTCGATCTTCTTCATGCCGTGGTCCATCGCGCGGCGACCGGCGGCCTCGGCGGCCATCTGGGCGGCGAACGGCGTGGACTTGCGCGAGCCCTTGAAGCCGACGGTGCCGGCCGAGGCCCACGAGATCACCGCGCCCGAAGGGTCGGTGATGGTGACGATGGTGTTGTTGAACGTGCTCTTGATGTGGGCCTCGCCCACGGCGACGTTCTTCTTCTCCTTGCGGCGCACCTTCTTGGCGCCGGCCTGACGGCTCTTGGGAGGCATTCGGTTCCTTTACTCCTACGAAAGACGGGATCGGTGTCGGTGACCACCGCCGGTCGAGCCTGTCGAGACCCGACCGCGGCGCAGAGGGCCTACTTGGCCTTCTTCTTGCCGGCGACGGTGCGCTTGGGACCCTTGCGGGTACGCGCGTTGGTCTTGGTGCGCTGACCGCGGACCGGGAGGCCCTGACGGTGGCGGCGACCCTGGTAGCTGCCGATCTCGATCTTGCGACGGATGTCGGCCTGGACCTCGCGACGGAGGTCACCCTCGATCTTGAAGTTGGACTCGATCTCGTCGCGGAGCTTGACCAGCTCCTCGTCGCCGAGCTGGTGGACGCGGAGGTCCGGGCTGACGCCGGTGGCCTTCAGCACCTGCTGGGCGCGGGTACGGCCGATGCCGTAGATGTAGGTGAGTGCGACCTCGATGCGCTTGTCGCGCGGAAGGTCGACACCAACGAGGCGTGCCATGTGGTGGCCTTTCGGATTGTCGCGGTGGTGTCTGTCGTGTCGCGCCGCCGTCCGCCTCGGACGACGCTCCGGCCACTGCTCCGGAGGTGTTTCGCCAGGTCACGACCTGGCTAAGCGATCACGTTGTGGTGGTTGTTCAGTTGTGAAGAGCTGCGATCAGCCTTGCCGCTGCTTGTGGCGAGGGTTCTCGCAGATCACCATGACGCGGCCGTGGCGACGGATCACCTTGCACTTGTCACAGATCTTCTTGACGCTCGGGTTGACCTTCACGAGGGAGGTCCTCTCAGGGATCGGCTTGCGGTTACTTGTAGCGGTAGACGATGCGACCGCGGGTCAGGTCGTAGGGGGACAGCTCCACCACCACGCGGTCCTCGGGGAGGATCCGGATGTAGTGCTGGCGCATCTTGCCGCTGATGTGGGCGAGGACCTTGTGCCCGTTGCTGAGCTCCACACGGAACATCGCATTGGGGAGGGCCTCCACGACGGTGCCCTCGATCTCGATCACGCCTTCTTTCTTCGGCATGTCCTCCGCAATCTGTTGGGGTAGTTTCGGTCTCGTCTTCCGGCCGGCCCGGGAACCGCCCCACCGGCAAGCCGGTGGGTGGACCTCGTGGACGCGATCGTGTTCCTCATCCGGGACACACATCGATCTCCTGAGAATCGGAGAGATCGGGGCGCTCGGACAGCCGCGAGGCATGACGATGCGCGACCCACGTTGGGCCGACACGCAAGTCTAGCCCTCGCCTCCGTGAGGCCCAAAACGAGCGAGCCGGGCCCCTCAGGGGGGCTCAGACCCGCCGGAACGTCGTCAGGCTGAGCGCCGCCCGGATCCGCTTGCCCAGGCTCACGCCGTCGGACATCGCCTGGCGCTCGGCGTCGATCTCCCGCCAGTAGGACTCGGCGTCCCGCGGCCGCGGCAGCCGCGGGCCGAAGACGTGGCTGTCGGCGCGCTGGGCCAGCACCCGCGCGCCGGGGCTGACCAGCTGCCGCGACTGCTCGCGGCGGGTCACGCCCGCACCGATGGGCACCGGCTCCCCGAGGTCACGGGCGTGGTCGACCAGCTCCCGCCAGGCGCCGACGAACCGGGCGGAGATCTTCGACCTCGTACGCCGTCGCCGGCGGCGCAGCAGCTTGGCCACCACGACCGACGACAGCAGGATCACGATCGCGATCAGCGGCACACCGACGTACACGAGCACCCGCTCGACCCACTGGCTGACCGGTCCGGGCCCGTCCTCGGCGTCCTTCTTGGCCGTCGACTTGTTCTTGCGGACCTTCATGTCGGCGTCGTTCTGCTCGCCGGCCGTCGAGGGCGGCGGGATGGGCGCCGGCGGCGGGACGACGGTGCCGCTGAGCTGCTGCCGCCGGGTGGTCTGCTGCTCGGCGGGCCGGTCGTCGTCCATGAACAGGTCGGTCGACAGCGTGCGCCACGTCCCGTCGGAGACCTGCAGCTCGACCCAGGCGTGCACGTCGGCCCCCGTCACGACGCCGCCCTCCGGCACGATCGCGCCGAACACCACCCGGGCCGGGACGCCGATCCGGTTGGCGAGCAGCGCCATCCAGGCGGCGTACTGCTCGTCGTTGCCGACCACGAACGGCGAGTTCACGCCGCCGGTGTCGTCGGTGAGCCGGAAGCGGTTGTGGCCGGCGTGGTAGATCTTCTCGCTCTCGATCACGCCGTCGGAGTACTTGCCCTCGGACTTGAGGTGCCGGGCGATCGCGAAGACCCGTCGCATCGGCTGCGACTCGCCCTCGGACCACTGGACCGCCTGGGTGTCGAGGAATCCGGCCGCGTCGGCGGCCGCACCCACCAGGCCGGAGGTCGCGGTCTGCGGGGTGAGGTCGTCGGGCGGCTGAACGCCGGTGAACGTGTAGACGTCCCCGGGGTGCAACCCGACGGGGACCACGGCCGAGGACGTCGCGAGGTTGTAGCGGAAGGACTCGCTGAGCTCGTCGGCGTCGGCACCGTCGAAGTGCAACGTCTGCAGGGCGCCCACCGTGGGCAGCCACACCCCGCCCCAGCCGGGGCCGATGGTGACGCGCGCGTCGACCGCGCGGCCGCGGACCGGGTTGTCGATCACGCTCGAAACGCGCTGGTAGGTGTCCTCGGAGGCCCCGGGCGACCCACTGGGCTGGGCATTGTTGCTGGCTCCCCAGACGACGCCGTCGTAGCGGTCCAGGATCGCGAGCCGGACGCGGCTGCCGGCAGGGACGCCCTCGATCGTGAAGAGGTCCGTGTCGTGCAGGTTGCGGGGGTCCCGGCGGCCGGCGGGCAGCTCGACGTACCGACGGTACGACGCGAGCGGCGAGGGGTACTGACCCACGTCGAACGGCGGGTCCACATGGCTGCGAAGGATCACCCGCCCGCCGTCACCTCCGGAGGCCCAGGTGCCGACCGGTAGCGAGAGCAGGCCCGCGACGCCGACGAGTGCCGCGCCGGTGCCGATCCGCACCAGCTTGCCCTGGGTGCTGCGTACCGGTGCGGCCGTCCGCGCGTAGCGCAGGCCCAGCCAGGCGAGCGCGAGCACGGCGAACGCGACGCCCTGCAGCCACAGGGAGTGGGGACGCCCCACGCCGAGCAGGATGACCAGCGCGAGGAGGGCCAGGGGCGGCAGCAGCGGGAGCGGCCCGGTCACCAGGGCGCGGTGCGAGCGGACCAGGCTGAGCACCGTTGCCAGCAGCCCGGTGGCCAGGCCGAGCACCCACGGCAGCACGAGCAACCGGGACTCGCCGTCGACCGGCGGCAGCGTGGTGAGCAGGTCCTTCCAGCCGAACAGCGTCTCGTCGACCAGCAGCCGCCAGCTGGTGGGGTTGGGGAGCCTCTCGTGCTCCCGCAGGCACAGCACCGGTCCCAGCAGGAAGTACCACGCGACCACGAGGAGCGCGGCGAACGCGCTGGGCCAGCGCAGCATGACGACCACGACCACCGTGCTCAGCACGCCGAGCAGGGCCCCGAGCATGGCGATCCACCAGTACTCGGTCTCGGTGTAGGTGGCGCCGAGGCCGGCGACCGCGACGGCGGTCAGCGCGAGCACGAACAGCGCGTCGACGCCGACGGTGCGCGCCTGGCTGAGGGTGAGGCGTCGGAAGAACTTCACCGCTGGCACCTCATCTTTGGGACCACCTCAGCAACGCCCCGAGGTCGGCCTTGTCGGCGATCTGCACGACCACCAGGCCGCCGGTCTCGGTGACCCGGCTGGCCCGCGACGGGTCCACGATCAGGGCGTAGCGGCGTACCTCCGGCGGGAACGCCACCACCGCACGCTGGTAGTTCTCGAAGTCCGCCGCGGCGCCGCCGACCAGGAACAGCAGGCTGGTGTCGGGCGAGACCACCGCGGCGCGGTGGGCCGACCCGACCAGCCCGCTGGTGCCGAAGTCGGCCCGGCAGACGGAGTCGAGCGCCAGGTGGCCGGTGACTCCGGAGGACGCGCTCGTGCCGCAGACGAACGACGTGTCGAACTCGTCCAGCGTCGCCCGCACGATGATCGAGGCGGCGACCGACAGGGCCGTCTCGAAGTCCTCGGCCTCCGACCAGACCGCCGGCGAGTCGTCGACGACGAGGGTGACGTGGCTGCGCCGGGTGTCGAGGTACTGCCGGACGAGCAGCCGGCTGTCGTCCGCGACGGCCATCGCCTTGGCCGACGACCTCCAGTGCACGTGACGCAGGTCGTCGCCGGAGACGTACTCGCGGAGCGCATGGAACGCCAGGTCGCTCTGGGAGACGGCGTCGGTGGAGACGCCCTCGAGGTCGCGCAGCAGGCCCGCGCCGAGGGAGTCCATCGGCACCATCGGCGGGCGCACCAGGATCTCGGTGACGTCGGTCCACTCCACGTCCCGCGACAGCAGCGCCAGCGGGTCGCCCCGCCGGGTCGACACCGGGCCCACGGGGATCACGCCGCGCCGCTCGGTGCGGATCGTGAAGCTCTCCTCGTGGGACTCCCCCGGGCCGAGTCGCGGGACGGCGTAGCGGTGCACCATCGAGCCCACCGGCAGCTCCAACATGGTGGGCAGCAGTCCGTGGGCGGCGATGTTGAGGACCCGTACGCCGGCGGCCACCGACCCGCCCGCGATCACGCGCTCGGGCTGGAGCACCACGTCGACGCGCACGTTCGTGCGGCCGACGAGGAACGGCAGCGCCAGCAGGAACACCAGGACACAGGCGGTGGCGAGCACCGCGAGCTCGCGCCAGTCCGTGTACGCCGCCGCGACGGCCAGGCCCGCGCCCGCCACCAGGATCGTCCACCCCAGCGGGTTGACGATCCCGAACAGCCGGCGCGGGTGCGCCACGACGAAGGGCATCGGTCAGGTCACCACCCGTCAGGCGACGCGATCGGTCGGAGGCTGGACGTTGTCCAGGAGGCGGGCGATGACGGTCTCGATGGTGACCCCGCTGAACTGCGCCTCGGCGTCGAGCAGCAACCGGTGGCAGAGCACCGGCTCGGCGAGCTCCTTCACGTCGTCGGGCACCACGTGGTCGCGGCCGTCGGCGGCCGCCCAGGTCTTGGCGACCCGGACGAGGGCCAGGCAGCCGCGAGCGGAGAGCCCGAGGCGGACGTGCGGCTGGCGGCGCGACTCCTCGGCGAGCTCCGCGACGTACGTGAGGACTGCCGGGTCGACGTACACGTCGTCGGCCAGGCCGCTCATCTGGCCGATCGCCGCCGACGTGATCACGGGGCTCACCAGGGAGGCGCGGTCGCGGACCTTGGCGTTCACGAGGAGCTCGACGGTGGCGGCGCGGTCGGGGTAGCCGACGCCGGTCTTCATCAGGAACCGGTCGAGCTGGGCCTCGGGCAGCCGGTAGGTGCCGGCCTGCTCGATGGGGTTCTGGGTGGCGATGACGAGGAACGGCCGGCCGACGTCGTGGGCGACGCCGTCGACGGTCACGCGGTTCTCCTCCATCACCTCGAGCAGCGCCGACTGGGTCTTCGGCGAGGCGCGGTTGATCTCGTCGGCGAGCACGATGGTGTGGAAGATCGGTCCCTGGTGGAACTCGAAGGTGCCCTTGTGCTGGTCGTAGACCGTGACACCGGTGACGTCCGAGGGCAGCAGGTCCGGTGTGAACTGGATCCGCGCGTGGCTGCCCTGGACGGTGTTGGCCAATGCCCTCGCCAGCATCGTCTTCCCCGTGCCGGGGTAGTCCTCGAGCAGGATGTGCCCCTCCGACAGCAGGCAGGTCAGAGCCAGCCGGACGACCCGGCGCTTGCCGAGCACGGCCTGCTCCATGTTGTCGGTCAGCTGGTCGAAGGTCTGCTTGAACCAGGCTGCCTGCTGCTGGGAGATGGTCACGGGAGTCCTTGTCCTAGGGGGCTGGCCAGACGAAGTCGACGGCCGTGTTGGTGCTGAACTGTTCGCAGTAGACGTGCACGGTTCCGCCCACGATCCCGTAGTAGAAGCGCGAGTCGAACTCGGTGTTCGGCGCGACGCCCTGCCCGGGCTGGTGGTTGTTCACGATGCAGTACACCGGAACGTCGGGCGTCCAGTTGGTGAGCTTGAGGTGCACGAACCCGCACGACAGATCGGTGCAGTTGTTGGGGTCGCCGTCCGTGTCGATGGTCCGGCAGGGCTGCCGCCCGGCGGCCGCGTCGTCGCTGCACAGCGCGCCCCGGCTCACCTCGATCGTCGGCGGTGGCGGCGGCTCGGTCGTCGCCGACTCGGTCTGGGATGCGGGGCCGCGGGCGGGGGCCGCGTCCGACAGGGTGACGGTGACCGTCTCGGTCTCCTGGTAGCCGAGGTCGAGCGGCTGCGTGGTGAACGTCGAGACCCCGATCGGGACGGGGAAGGACTCGTTGCGCCCTCGGTCGCTGGTCACCGTCAGGGTGGCCGGGTCTCCGTTGCTGTCGACCTCGACGGTCCACGAGATGCGGGTGACGTCGATGGTCGAGGTGATCCGGTGGATGTCGGACTGCACGATCGGCCCGTAGGTCTGCACATTCTGGGTGGACGACTGCGTGCAAGCGCCCTTCTCGTTGCACACCTCGAGCATCACGGTGTGCGGCCCGAGGTTGTTGGGCACGTCGAAGGTCGCGTCCGACGACCCGAGGGCGTTGCTCTGCTGGACCTTCGCCCCGTCGGCGTAGATGCTCACCCGCGACTCGGAGCCGCGGGAGGCCGGGACCGTGAAGCTCGCGTGCGCCTGGTTGTTGTTGCCGGTCGCGATCAGGCTCCACGAGCCCCATGAGGCGGGCTTGCCCACGGCCTTCCACTGCGTCGCGGCGCCCATCAGGGACTTCGAGCCCTTGCCGTCCTTGTTGGTGGCCAGCACCGAGTAGGTGTACGTGGTGCCGTCGTAGTCGATGTTCGCGTTGTCGCAGCCCGGCTGGACGATCCTGGTGCAGTTGGGAAGAGGAACGCCGTCGCGGTAGACCGTGTAGACGACGGGACCGGGCCCGTTGGGGTCGACCGGGTTCCAGCTCAGCGACACCGCACCGCTGGAGCCCGCGGTCTCCTGGTCGGTCACGGTCGGCGCACCGGGCTGGCCGGGCGGCCCGATCGGCTGGAACGGTTGCGAGGTCAGGCCGCCGCCGGGGATGAACCCGTTGCGCGGGATCACGTTGAAGCGGTAGCGCTTGTGGTTGTCGAGGCCGTAGATCGTGACGTTGGACTGGGGCGACTGCTGCTGCCCGCCGAGGTACTTCACGACGTAGACGATCTCGGCACCGCCCTTGGTCTCCACCGGCTTCCATGCGATGTGCAGCCAGCCGTCGCCGGCCTTGACCAGGCGGATCCGGCCGACCAGGTCGATCGGGTCGTCGGGCATCGCGCCGACGGACTGACCACTCCAGTCGGAGTAGCCGACCGCGTTGTGCGCTCGGACCTGGAACTTGTACGTCGTGCCGTTCTGGAGGCCGCCGATGTCGCAGGAGGCGCTGCGGCACTGCGTCAGGTGGTTGAACTGGTCGCGTACCTGGTAGTAGTCGATGGGCGAGCCGTTGGACTGCGCAGCGCGCCAGTCGAGGGACACCCTCGCGTTCTGGATCTCCTTGCCCGGGACCGGCGTGCCGGGCACCGACGGCACGCCGAGGATGTCGAGGGCGATCCGGCCCTGCACGCGTCGGTCCGGCCCTGCGTCGCCCGCGACGTCGCTCATCACCACGCGGAACTCGGCGTGGCCGTGCACCTTCGCGCCGGTGGCGATGGTGACCGACGAGCCGGACGAGGAGATGCGCACGTCGAGGTCGGTCAGCTGCTCGGCGCTGACCACGGTGGGCTGCGGGTTGCTGACCCCTGCCGTGAGGTACTTCGCCAGGTCGATCGTCTGCGACTCGCCGGCCTTGAGGGTGGCCACGCGGATGGGCGCCAGGGACGGGGGCGGCGTCGGTACCACCCGGATCCGGATCCGCCCCGGCTCGCTGTTGTCGGCGGCGACCCGGAGCGAGCCGGTGTCGCCCGGTGCGGCAGCGGCCGAGGCGGTCACCCGCACGACGCCACCGTCCGGGGTGCCGGCGCTCAGGCCGGGCGCCGCGTCGTCGTCGAAGTCGGCGGCCCAGTCCAGGCCGACCACATCGCCCGGGTCCGCTGTCCACACGTGGCACACGGCAGCGATGTCGATGCGCACCGACTCGGCCTGGGCCACGTCGATCGGGTCCTGCGGGCAGCGCAGGATGGGCCGGGTCTCGCCGACCTGGACGGGCACCGAGAGGGTCGCCTTGATCCCGTTGGGGTCGTCGACCGAGGTGCCGGTGGTGACCTCGAAGACCACGGCGCCCGGGCCGGCGTACGAGTCCACGGCCGAGACCCGGAACTGGCGGTCGCCCGTCACGGACGCCTCGACCTGGGTCGCCGGCGAGGCCCACATCCGGCTCTTGAGGGTGAACCCGATCCGGCCGCCCGACGGGTTCACGACGTAGTCGGCCAGGTCGGCGGTCAGCTTCTGGCCGGGCTTGAGCCTGATCGATGCGCCCGGACGGACGAAGGGCAGTCCCGAGCTGGCCGCGGGCACGTACAGCGACCCGGTCGCGGCCCCACCCTCCGCGTCCTCGACGCGGAACGGGACGACCATGGGCTGCTCGGCGCGCTCCACGGTGACCCGGCCGCCGTCGATGCGGGTGGCGATGCCCGCGGGGGCGTAGACCTGCGTCACCCGGAGGTCCTCGAAAGGTCCGTCGGGGTCGTAGGCGCCGCTGGTCGACCCCGTGCTCTCCCCGTCGACGACCGGGCCGGCAGAGAGCACGTCGGCGGTGACGCTGGTGCCGTCACCGGCGGCTCCGAACGCGTCGGAGACCACCGGCGGGTTGTTGTAGCCCTTGGCGGTGCGCAGGGTCACCGTCGACTGCGAGCTGTCGAGCCCGTCGTTGATGCGGTAGACGACCTCGACGCTCCGCCCGTCGGCGGTCTGCGGCGCGCGGAGCTCCATCGGCCCGGTCGGCGAGCGCAGGCGTACGCCGGCGGGCGGGCTGACCAGCGACACCGTGACGCGGCTCCCGGCCGCGACCAGGTCGTTGGCGAGCACGTCGACGACGGCGGTGCGTCCCGGGGCGACGGTGATCGAGTCCGGGACCGCAAGCGGCGGCTGTGGTGGGCCGGGCGCCACGATCGAGACCCGTGCGGTGCCGGTCGAGGTCGCCCCGAAGGAGTCGCTCAGGGTGTAGCGGAACTCGTCGGTGCCATGACTGCCGGGGTAGGCGTTGTACTCGATGGAGTTCGCCCCGATGCGCACCACGCGGCCGAACTTGGGGGCGGAGTCGAGCCCCAGCACCGTCACCGCGTCGCCGTCGGGGTCCACGCCGTAGCCGGGCAGCCTCAGCTTCACGGTGTCACCGGACACCGTGCGGCCCTCGAGCACGGGAGGCTCCGGTGGCTCGTTGTCGTTCGCCCGCAGCGGAAGCACCGTGACGCGGACCTTGCCGGTCGCCGTGTCGCCCTGCTCGTTGGCGGCCTGGTAGCGGATCGTGAACCGCTTGGTGTCGGCGAGGTCCGGGGCGACGTACCGGACCGTGCGACCGGTCACGAACGCCGAGCCGACCGGGCCACCCGGTGCCCCGATCGGCTGGACGTCGAGGCTGCCGGGCTGGTCACCGAGGCCCTCGCTGACCACCGTCAGGGTGCCGCCCGAGGGGCTGAAGTCGTTGTCGAGCACGGGGATCGCCTGCGACGTCCCGGCCCGGACGGTCACCTCGTCGTTCTGGATGACCGGGGTGTTGTCCTTCGGCGGCGGTCGCTGGCTGACGACGACCTGGCCGGGGATGCCGTTCAGCTGCCCGTTGCTGATGGTGTAGCGGATCACCTGCGGGTTCGGCGAGAGCTCGCCCTGGCGTGCAGACACCCGCAGCCACCGGCCGCTCACGACTGCCACGTCGAGCTGGTTGTCGGTCAGCGCCTCGGCACGCTGGACCGACAGCAGTCCGCCCGAGGGGTCCACGTCGTTGGCCAGCACGTCCACCAGCGACCCCGCCTGACCGAAGAGTGTCACGGTGTCGGGGACGGCGACCGGATCCAGGGGCGGGGACTCCGGAGCGCGGACGTCGACGCGGATCTTGCCGGTCGAGGTCTCGGCCGTCCCGTACGCCGCCTGGTAGTCCAGGAAGTAGGTCTGGGCCGTCTGCGACCGCAGCGTGATCGTGCCCTTGGCGAGGTTGGTCGTGACGTCCGCGCCGGGGACGGTGCCGATCTTGCCCGCGAGGGTGAGCACCGCGTCCGGGGTGCCCGGGTCGGCGCCGGGGAGGTCGTTGGCCAACGGCGTGATGACGATGGGCTTGCCGGTCTCCCCCGCCGTGACGTCGGGTTCCGCCGTCGGCGCCACGGCGTCGAGGTCGTTGGGGTCCAGCACCCGGAAGTCCAGGCTCTCGGTGACCGGCTCGCCGAGGCCGTCGGTGACGTCGTAGTCGACCTTCACCAGCCCGCCTTCACCGGGCGCGTGGAACCGCACCGCACCCGCCGCCGTGACGCGAGCGTCGGCGCCGGCGCCCGCTCCCTCCTCGGGGCTGGCGGCCACCGTGGACACCGGGTCACCATCCGCCGGGTCGCGCCAGTCGGACAGCACGGGGATGTCGACGGTGCCGCTCGCGGGCACGGTCCAGACCCGCGGCTCGAAGCCCTCACGGAGCTCGGGCTCGGAGTTCTCGGAGCCTTGCGCCGTGATGGCGACCTGGACGGTCGCGTGCGCCGAGACCGACTGGCGGCCGTCGTCGATGAAGTACTCGAAGCTGGTGCCACCGGCGGCGTCTCCCGGGAGCGTGATCTGGACGGTCTGACCGTCGGGGCTGATCGCCAGCTGCGCGTCCGAGGCGCCGGCCGGGCGCACGGACCGGATCGCCAGCAGCCGACCGGTCGGCGCCGTGTCGTTGTCGAGCGGGTGCAGGATCGTGGTCCTGCCGGGGCGGGCTCCCAGCTTGTCGGGCTTGGCCTTCGGCGGACGGCGGTCGCCCTGGTCCTGCTGGTTCTGGTCGTCGTCGTCGTCCTTCTCATCGGACGTCAGGTGGAAGGCGTCCCAGTTGTCGAGCTGCGTCGGCTTGTCGCTGTCGACGTCCCAGACATTGCCGCTGGACCGGTCGTTGAGGACGATCTGGCCACGGTTGGTGCGGAAGACGAGGTCGGTCGTCTGGGCGTCGAGTCGCAGTGCCGTCCCCTGCCCGTCGCCGCACACCGTGACGACGAAGCCGGTGCCGCCGGACCAGGCGCCGTAGCGACAGTCACCCAGCCGGACCGGGTTGGCGGGCTCTCCCGCGATCTGGGTGTCGTCACTCGAGAGCGTGGTCACCTCGCCCGTCGCCAGGTCGACGGAGAGCAGGGCGTCCCGGGCACCCACGAGCACCGTCGAGGCGCTCGGCCCGGGCTGCTGGAGGACCGATCCCTCCGGGACGTCGGCCTCCGCGCCACCGATCACGGCCAGCCGGCCGGTGGCCGAGTCCAGGACCACCGGCACGGCGCCGACGGCAGTGACCGCGATCGCGTCGCTGAACCGTTCGCCCGGCAGGTCGTCGGTGGCCGGCGTGCCGAACCCGGAGTCGCCACGCTGGGGCAGCGTGAGCAGGGTGTCGGTGGCCGACGAGACGGCGTACACGGTGCCGTCGAGTGACACGGCCAGGGCGGCGTCCTCCCCGACGGTGGCGACGGGGTCGCTCTGGTTGGCGAGCGGGCCGACGGGCGGGGTGCCGACGGCGGGGTCCTCGCGGACTGCCCACAGCTTGCCGGACACGGCGTCCAGGACCGCCACGCTCCCGCCGGCCATCTCGACCACCGGACTGCCGGGGATCGCGGCCTCCTCGTCGTTGGCCACGCGCATCTGGGCCGGGTCGAGCGGGACCACGACGCCGTCGCTGAGGTTGACGCCCACGACCGACGAGCCGTCCTGGACGACATCGAGGTTGGAGTCCAGGTTCGAGAACACGGTGCCGTCGAGCTCACCGATCGGCTTGTTGATCCGGCCGTAGGAACCGTCCTTGCTGCTGGTGACCCAGATGCCGCCGTCGTTCAGGTCGGCCTTGTGCGCCTGGTAGCCGTCGGCCTGGACGGCGTACGTCACCACGCCGCCCACGGCAACCGCGAGCGCGGCCCAGGACGCCAACGCGGCGCGTCGACGCTGCAGCTGACCCCCGAACGGCACGCTGGATCCCTTCGCCGGATTGCGCCCTGAAGACGCCCAGTGACTCTAACCAGAGGTCATGGGCGGCGTGGGGGCACGGAACAAAGTTGGCTGCGAGTTGGGCCCGATCGTGGGCATCGGGCCCTCCCTGCATGACAATGGTGACCCACGAGCACCCGCGATGAACGGAAAGGGACCTTCTCGGTGACAGCATGGTGATGCCGGACGTGTGGTACGTCGCGGGCAGCGGCCTGCTCGTCGGTGCCGACCGACGCTGGCTGCTCCTCGACGACACCCCCGACGACGCGTTCGTGACGAGCCTCTGGGAGACCATCACGGGCTCGAGCGTCGACCGCGTGCTCGGCCTGCTCGAGAGCCACTACGGAAGTCGGCTGCCGTCGCTCGCGATGACCGGCTCGGGGCGCGAGATCATGCGCGGTCATGGCGAGGTGACCACCGACCGGGTCGGCGTGATGCTCAGCATCGGCGCCTCCTCGACTGACACCTCCGGCCGTCGGCGACCCTTCCGTGGTGGCGTCGTCGCGGCGTCACTCGTCGAGATCCCGGCCGACGGGCCGACCGGGGGCCGCGACCAGCGCACGCTCATCGACGGCATCCCGCAGGACGTGTTGGAGGCCGTGGGTCCGGACGTCCCCGTGCGCGCCCGTATGTCGGGCCGCTCCGAGTCCGCCGGGCCGGCCGAGCCGGCCGCACCCGCCGGGCCGGCCGAGGACCCGCACCCGACCGGACACCGCCTGGCGCCGCTAGACGTCGAGCCGACCGGCCCGATCGGGCTCACCCGCGAGCCGCCGGAGCCGTTCGGCGCCCCGCCCCTCGACCGAGGTCACACCGTGGTCAGGTCCCGCGACGAGGGTCCGCCGCAGCCGGTGCCCGAGCCGGAGATGGAGCTGCTCCGCGAGCACACCCACGAGACGGTGATGGCGACGTACTGCCCCCAGGGGCACGTCAACCCGCCGTACGCCCCGTCCTGCCGCGTCTGTCAGCAGCCGATCGCACGCCAGGACCCGCAGCGCGCGCCGCGTCCCCTGCTGGGCCGGCTGCGGCTGCCGACCGGCGAGACCGTGCCGTTCGACCGGGGCGTGGTGCTGGGCCGCAAGCCGGTGCCGGTGAACCCGCACGCGCCGCTCCCCCACCTGGTGGCGGTGCCGCAGGAGGCGAGCTTCGTCTCGCGCATGCACCTGCAGATCGAGCTGGACGGCTGGTTGGTGATCTGCCGCGACCTGGGCTCCCGCGGCGGTACCACCCTCACCATGCCGGGACGCGCCCCCGAGCGACTGCGACCGATGGAGCCGCACGTCCTGGAGCCGGGGTGCCGGGTCTCGCTGGCCGACCAGTACGAAGTCGCCTACGAAGTCGTGCCGTGAGGCAGATGAGGAAGGGCCGGTGACGGGTCCCGCCATCCCGGGCTTCACCTACATCCAGCACATCGGCCAGGGCGGCTTCGCCGACGTCTTCCTCTACGAGCAGGAGTGGCCACGCCAACGGGTGGCCGTGAAGGTGGTGCGCCCCGACGTCCCGCTCACCGACCGGGAGAAGGGGATGTTCACGACCGAGGCCAACGCGATGGCCCGGCTGACCGACCATCCCTACATCGTCTCGGTGGTGACGGCGGGGACGACGTCGCCGCAGGAGGGGTCCCGGCCCTACCTGGTGATGCGGTACTGCCCGCCGCCGGACCTGGGCCAGCGCGTGCAGGTCAAGCCGATGGGCGTCAGCGAGGCCGTCGCGACCGGCATCAAGCTCGCGAGTGCGATCGAGACCGCCCACCGCTCGGGCATCCTGCACCGCGACATCAAGCCCTCCAACGTCCTCGTCACGACGTACTCCGAGCCGGCGTTGACCGACTTCGGCATCGCCGGCCGGATGCACGAGGTCGAGGCCGACACCGACGTACGCATCAGCTACCCGTGGTCGCCGCCCGAGCTGCTCGACGGCCGGTCCAACGGCTCCGTCGCCTCCGACGTGTACTCCCTCGGCGCCACGATCTGGAACCTCCTGGTGGGTCGTTCCCCGTTCTCGATCCCGAACGGCGACAACTCCTCGCGCGCGCTGACGGCCCGGATCCTCCACACGACACCGCCGCGCACCCAGCGGCCCGACGTGCCGCCGGCGCTCGACCTGTTGCTCCAGCAATGCCTGGCCAAGGAGCCCGAGCACCGACCCGCGAGCGCCCTGGAGCTGGCCCGGGCGCTGCAGCGGATCGAGGCCCAGGAGGGCTTCCCGCGCACCATGATCGCGGTCGAGACCGACCTTCCCGCCGTCCAGAACGTCGCCGTGGCCTCGGGGGACGACGCCACCGCGCTCAAGCCGGTCACGGTCATCTCGGGCTCGTCACCCCGCGTCGCCGTGGAGACCCCGGTGCCCACGGCCGATCCGCCGACGACCGGTGACCGGGCCCGGGTGGTGTGGCTGGTCGGCGTCGCCGTGCTCGTGGCCGCGGTCGGGCTGGTGCTCTTCCTGACGGCCGGCGGCGACGACCCCACCTCGAGCACCACGCCGACGCCGACCGCCAGCACACCCGACAGCATCGACCCGGGCGCCCCCACCGAGCCGCCGACCGTGACCGGCCGCCGGGGAGCGGCGGGCGTGGTGTTCCGCTGGGAGGCCCCGGACGGCGCGCAGCCCGGGGACACCTGGCAGTGGCGGCGAACCGACACCGGAGAGGGTGACCGGACCGAGGACACCTCGGTGACGGTGCGCGCCGACCGGCGGGTGTGCGTCCAGGTGCGACTGATCCGGAGCGGCTTCGTCTCCCCCTGGGGGAACCGATGCGTCGCCTGACGGTCCTCCTCGTCCTCGCGGTCGCGGCCACCCTGGCGCCGGGGCCCGCCCACGCCTCGCCCGGCGACCGCATCCTCGACCTCCTCGACCGGGTCGCGGTCACGGCCGAGGCGCCGTACCACCCGGGGTACGACCGCGACTGCGACCCCGGCGGGTGCGTCTTCGGTGCGGAGTGGACCGACGACAACGACACGAAGTACGGGCACAACGGCTGCGACACCCGCCAGGACGTGCTGCTCCAGCAGATGCGCGACATCGAGCTGCGCTGGGGTTCGACGTGCCGGATCTACCAGGCCCGCCTGCGCGACCCGTACACCGGCCGCCGGCTGACGTGGCGACACGACGGCTACCGGATCCAGATCGACCACATCTACCCGCTGTCGACGGCGTGGTACGCCGGCGCATGGGCGTGGTCGATGCGCAAGCGGGTGCGGTTCGCCAACGACGTCGACCGCGAGCTGCTCGCGGTGTGGGGTCCGGCCAACCAGGCCAAGGAGAACAGCACCCCGTCGGAGTGGCTGCCGCCGCGGGCGGCGTACCACTGCAGGTACGTGCTGAGGTACCTGCAGGTCGCCGTGCACTACGGCCTGTCGGTGACCGAGGCCGACGCCGCCACCATCCGCACGATCGCGGCGTCCTGTTGAGTCAGAGCACCGAGCGCAGCGCCTCGGTGACGTCGGTGAGGTAGCGGCGTACGACGACCCGCTCGTCGGCTGTGAGCGCCTCGTCGGCGTCGGCGAGCCGAGCCAGCAGCGGCTGCATCAGACCCTCGATCTCGTCCCGCCCGCTGGCGGTCACCTCGACCTGCGTGCGACGCCCGTCGTCCGGGTGTGGCCGGCGCTGGACGTGTCCACGGGCGGCCAGGCGGTCGACGACCCCCGACGAGGCCGCCGACGTCACGCCGAGCAGGTGGGACAGCTCGACCGGGCCACGCGAGCCGCCGACGAGGTGGCGCAGGGCCTGGAGCTCGGAGGTGCTGAGGCCGGCGCGGCGCGCGACGGCGGGTTCGAGGGTGGCGGCCACCTGGATCAGCTCGTCCAGCGCCGAGAGGGTCGTCACCCGTCGAACCTACCCAACGTCACGGTGGCGTCAGGAGTGGCGGGCCCTCAGGAGAAGGCGCTCAGGGCATGCGGCAGCAGGAAGAGCATCCCGAGCGACCAGGTGAGATGGGTGATGATCGGGCCGAGGATGCCGCCGGTGACCCGGCGCTGCAGCCCGACGACCAGGCCGAGCACGGCGGCGGCCAGCACCAGCAGCGGGATGCCGGCCGGCACCGTGACCAGGGCGTAGACGACCGTGGTGACCAGGACGGCGTGCCGGCGGCCGATCGCGGCGTACAGCGCCCCGCGGAAGTACAGCTCCTCGGCGATGCCGTTGACCGCGGTGATCGCCGCGACCAGCGGCAGCGACCCGACCTGGGCATGGTCGAGCAGCTCGTCGACCGGCTCACGGAGGAACGGGACGTGCGCCACGACGAGGGCGCCGGCGAGGAACACGGTCAGCAGCAGCACCCCGAGCGCGACCGACTGCACGACGGCGCGGCTGTCGGTCGTGCCGGCGCGCGTGTGCGCGCGGCCGAGGTGCAGTCGGCCGGACAGCACTGCGCCCACCGCCCAGACGCAGGCGAGGGCGATCGTGGCGACGTAGAAGAGCGAGTCCCCCGCCTCGATCCGCAGCGCCCACCCCAAGACCGCCGCACCCACGACCAGCGTGATCCCCGCGACCCAGCGCCTCCGCCGGAACGCCGCGTCGGACTCCTGGTGGTCGCGCGGCACCGGCTCGACCAGCGCCGCACGCACGAACGCGCGGACCTCCGCCAGAAAATTGAACCGCGGGTTGATCACGGGTCTCGTCCCGTGACGGCGGCCTCGACGGCCGCGTCGTACCCCAAGGGACCGCCGGGAGGAGCGCCGACCAGGGCGTCCAGGTCGTGCTCCTGGCAGACGACCTCGTGCACCAGGCTGGCGACGAGCGGCCTCGCGAGGCCGGCGGGCACCGGGGTGACCAGGCCGACCCAGAGGCTCGCGAGGCCGGGCGTGAGCACCGGAACCGTCACGACCAGCCGACGACGGAGCCCGGTGACCCGGGCGAACCGCTGGATCATCTCGCGGTAGGTGAGCACGTCCGGGCCGCCGACGTCGAAGGTGCGGTTGGCGTCGGCCGGCAGCTCGAGCGCCGCGGCGAGGTAGTGCAGGACGTCGCGCACCGCGATCGGCTGGATGCGGTTGTCCAGCCACTTCGGCGCCAGCATCACGGGCAGCCGACGGGTGAGGTGGCGCAGCATCTCGAACGACGCCGAGCCGGAGCCGATGACCACCGCGGCCTGCAGCACGGCGGTGGGCACCGCCGACTCCAGGAGGATCTCGCCGACCTCGACCCGCGACGCGAGGTGCGGGCTCAGCTCTTCACCGTGCGGGTGCAGTCCCGACATGTAGACGATGCGGCCGACGTCCTGCTGCTCGGCCGCCCGGGCGAACGACGTGACCAGCTCGCGGTCGCGCTCCACGAAGCCGGCGCGGCCGTCCATCGAGTGCAGCAGGTAGTAGGCCACCTCGACGCCGTCGAGGGCGCGCAGGAGGACGTCGTACGACGACGCGTCGCCCTCCACGACCTCGACCCGGTCACGCCAGTCGTGCGGCCCCAGCCTGGCGGCGTCGCGGGTCAGCACGCGGACGGTGTGCTCGTCCTCGAGCAGTCGCGGGACCAGTCTCGACCCGAGGTATCCGGTGACGCCGGTGACCAGGACCGTGTGCGGGTCCACGGTCAGCCCGCCGCGGCGTCGCGATTCGACCTGTCGGACATCAGGCTCGCGACCGCGGTGATGACGAGGGTGCCGAGGATGACCACCAGGGACAGCCAGATCGGGATCTCGGGCGCCCAGCCGACGTGCTCACCGCCGTTGAGGAACGACAGCTCGTTCTCGTGCATCGCGTGCAGGATCAGCTTGACCCCGATGAAGAGCAGGAGGAACGCCAGGCCGTAGGACAGGTAGACCAGGCGCTGCAGCAGGCCGCCGATGAGGAAGTACAGCTGGCGCAGCCCCATCAGGGCGAACACGTTGGCCGTCAGGACCAGGTAAGGCTCCTCGGTCAGGCCGTAGATCGCCGGGATGGAGTCGAGCGCGAAGAGCAGGTCGGTCATGCCGAGCGTGAGGACGACCATCGCCATCGGGGTGAGCAGCCGGGTGCCGTTCTCCCGGATGAAGAACTTGACGCCGTTCCAGTCCTCGCTCACCGGCAGGTGCCCTCGCACCCAGCGGACCAGCCGCGGCTCGTCGTACCCCTGCTCGTCCTCGTGGCCCTCGCGGGCCAGGTTCACGGCGGTCAGCACCAGGAACGCGCCGAAGATGTAGAAGACCCACGAGAAGTTGTTGATCGCGGCCGCGCCCACGGCGATGAAGATGCCGCGCATCACCAGCGCCAGCACGATGCCGATCATCAGGGCGGCCTGCTGGAACTCCCGCGGCACCGCGAACTTGCCCATGATGATGATGAAGATGAACAGGTTGTCGATGGAGAGGGAGTACTCGGTCAGCCAGCCGGCGAAGAACTCACCGCCGTAGCGGCTGCCTGCGGTGTACCAGACGCCGACGCCGAAGGCGACCGCTGCGCCGACGTAGAAGCTGAGGGCACGCAGGCACTCCTTCACGGTCGGCTCGTGCGGGTTCCGCCGCATGTGCCAGACGTCGAAGATGAAGAACACGACCGTGAGGCCGAGGGTGACTTCCCAGATCCAGGGGCTTACGTCCACAGGGTCTGTCGCTCCGATCGTTGGGTCGAGGGCGGGATCGTCGGGTCAGCGGCCACCGAAGGGGACACCCAGGGACGTCAACCGGGCCTCGCCGCCGTCCAGAGCGGTGAGCACCCACGGGCCGTTGGGTGTCAGCGTAAAGGTGTGCTCGAAATGGGCGGCGCGGCTGCCGTCGGCAGTGACCACCGTCCACTCGTCGTCCTCGAGCTCGGTGGCGTAGCCGCCGAGCGTGACCATCGGCTCGACCGCCAGCGCCAGGCCTTCGACCAGCTTGGGGCCGCGGCCGGGACGCCCGACGTTCGGCACGTTGGGCGGCTGGTGCATGGCGGTGCCGATGCCGTGCCCGACGTAGTCCTCGAGGATCCCGTACTCCCCCTGGCTGCGGACGTAGGACTCCACGCCGTGGGAGATGTCGGTGAGCCGGCCGCCCAGCCGGGCCGCGGCCATCCCACGCCACAGCGACTCCTCGGTGACCTCCATCAGGCGACGTACGTCGTCGTCCACCTCGCCGACGCCCACGGTGATCGCCGCGTCGCCGTGCCAGCCGTCGACGATGGCGCCGCAGTCGATCGAGATGATGTCGCCCTCCACGAGCACCCTGGCGCCCGGGATGCCGTGCACGACCTGGTCGTTGACCGAGGCGCAGATGGTCGCCGGGAACGGCGGGTGGCTGTAGCCCAGGAACGACGGGATGCCGCCATGGCTGCGGATGTTCTCCTCCGCCAGCTTGTCCAGCTCAGCGGTGGTGACGCCGGGACGTACGGCGGCGCGCAGCAGCTCCAGCGTCTCGCCGACCAGCCGGCCCGCGACCCGCATCAGGTCGATCTGGTCGCGGCGCTTGATCTCGATGCCGCGGTCCCTAAAGGGCATCCCGCACCCCACATCGCTGGTCGAGCCGGGCGAGCCCCTGGGCGAGCCCGTGTCGAGACCCCGTGAGCGCACCATGGTCTCGACGCGCCGCTCGTTCCTCGCGGCGGCTCGACCACCGAACGGCGAACATCAGCTCTCCGGGATCTGGTCCAGCGCCTCGAAGATCCGGGTCGTGACCTCGTCGACCTCACCGAGGCCGTCGACCTCGACGAGGATCCCGCGCTTCCGGTAGACGTCGATCAGCGGCTCGGTCTGCTCGGCGTACACCTCCTGGCGGCGCCGGATGACGTCCTCGGTGTCGTCGGCCCGGCCCTCGAGCTGGGCGCGCTGGAGGAGCCGCTGGACGATCGCCTCGTCGTCGACGGCGATCGAGACCACCGCGTCCAGGCGGTGACCGGTGAACGCGATCATCCCGTCGAGCTCCTCGACCTGAGCGACGGTGCGCGGGTAGCCGTCCAGCAGGAACCCCGGCTCGGCGTCGGGCTCGTCGATCCGGTTGCGGACCATCTTGTTGGTGACCTCGTCCGGCACGTACTCGCCGGCGTCCATGAAGCGCTTGGCCTCCTGGCCGAGCGGAGTCCCCCGCGAGACGTTCGCGCGGAAGATGTCACCGGTCGAGATGGCGGGGATGCCGAAGTGGTCGGCAATGAACCTGGCCTGAGTTCCCTTCCCCGCACCGGGAGGGCCCATCAGCACCAGCCTCATCGAGAGCGATACCCATTCATCGCAGGAATCCTTCGTAGTTGCGCTGCTGCAGCTGGCTCTCGATCTGCTTCACCGTGTCCAGGGCGACGCCGACCATGATGAGGATCGAGGTGCCGCCGAAGGGGAAGTTCTGGTTGGCGTTGATGAGGACGAGCGCGATCAGCGGGATGAGCGCCACGAGCCCGAGGTACATCGCACCTGGGAACGTGATGCGGGACAAGACGTAGGACAGGTAGTCCTCGGTCGGCTTGCCCGCCCGGATCCCGGGGATGAAGCCGCCGTACTTCTTCATGTTGTCCGCCACCTCTTGAGGGTTGAAGGTGATGGAGACGTAGAAATACGTGAAGAAGACGATCAGGAGGAAGTACGCGATCATGTACAGCGGGTGGTTGCCGCGCACGAAGTAGTCGTTGATCCACCGCACCCACGGAGCGGTGCTGGTCTGGTTGAACTGCACCGCCATCGCCGGCAGGTAGAGCAGCGACGAGGCGAAGATGACCGGGATGACGCCGGCCTGGTTGACCTTGAGCGGGATGTACGTCGAGGAGCCACCGAACATCTTGCGGCCCACCATCCGGCGGGCGTACTGCACCGGGATCCGGCGCTGCGCCTGCTCGATGAAGATGACCGCGGCGATGATCGCCAGACCGATCAGCACCACCATGCCGAAGACCCACGGGCCCTTCTCGGTCTGCACGTTCCACAACGCCACCGGGAACGTCGCCACGACCTGGGTGAAGATCAGGATCGACATGCCGTTGCCGACGCCGCGGTCGGTGATCAGCTCGCCCAGCCACATGATCACGGCCGTGCCGGCGGTCATGGTGATGACCATGGTGAGGAACGTCAGCGTGCCGTCGTCGTGCAGCAGCGGAGCACTGCACCCTTGGAGCAGGTTGCCCGAACGTGCCAGCGCGACGATGCCGGTCGCCTGCAGGATCGCCAGGCCCAGCGTCAGGTAGCGGGTGTACTGGGTGATCTTCGTCTGCCCGGCCTGGCCCTCCTTCTTGAGGGCCTCGAGCCGCGGGATCACCACGACGAGGAGCTGCAGGATGATCGAGGCCGTGATGTACGGCATGATCCCGAGCGCGAAGATCGTCAGCTGGAGCAGCGCCCCGCCCGAGAACAGGTTGATCAGGCTGTAGATGCCGCTGTTGCCGACGTCGTCGAGGCAGGACTGCACGTTGGAGACGTTGACGCCCGGAGCAGGTACCTGGGAGCCGAGCCGGAACACCGCGATGATGAACAGGACGAACAGCAGCTTGCGCCGCAGGTCCGGCGTCCGGAAAGCATTGGCGAACGCGCCTAGCACGAGACTCTCTTTCTCCCAGCAGGGATGGCCGTGGCAGCCTACCCGGACCGTGGTCGGGGGTGAGGGGGGCGGAGCCCCCTCTGCGCCTAGACGACGGTCGTCGTGCCGCCCGCGGCCTCGATCTTCTGCTTGGCGGATGCGGAGAACGCCTGGGCGCTCACCTGCACGGCCACGTCGATGTCACCCTGGCCGAGCACCTTGACGGGCTGGTTCTTGCGGACCAGGCCCTTGGCGACCAGGTCGTCGACGCCGATGGCGCCGCCGTCCGGGAAAGCCTCGCCGAGACGCTCCAGGTTGACGACCTGGAACTCCACGCGGAAGGGGTTCTTGAAGCCCTTCAGCTTGGGCAGGCGCATGTGCAAGGGCAGCTGGCCACCCTCGAAGTACGCCGGGATGTTGTTGCGGGCCTTGGAGCCCTTGGTGCCGCGGCCCGCGGTCTTGCCCTTCGAGCCCTCGCCGCGACCCACGCGGGTCTTGGCGGTCTTGGCACCCGGAGCCGGACGCAGGTGGTGGAGCTTGAGCGTCACTTCGACTCCCCCTCTCCGATGATCTCGACCGCCACCAGGTGACGGACGGTGTGGACCATGCCCCGGATCTCCGGGCGGTCCTCCTTGACGACGACGTCGCCGATCCGCTTCAGCCCCAGGCTGCGCAGCGTCTCGCGCTGGTTCGCCTTGCGGCCGATGGACGACTTCATCTGCTGGACCTTGAGCTGCGCCATCAGCCGTTCACCCCGGCCGGCTCCTCGGAGCGCGCCTTGAGGAGCGCCGCGGGGGCGATGTCCTCGACCGGCAGGCCGCGGCGGGCCGCCACGGTCTCGGGCTGCTCGAGCATCCGCAGTGCCGCGACGGTCGCGTGCACGATGTTGATCTGGTTGGACGAGCCGAGCGACTTGCTGAGCACGTCGTGGATGCCGGCGCACTCGAGCACCGCGCGCACCGGGCCACCGGCGATCACGCCGGTACCGGGAGCGGCGGGACGCAGCAGCACCACGCCGGCGGCCTTCTCACCCTGGACGGGGTGGGGGATGGTGCCCTGGATCCGGGGAACCCGGAAGAACGCCTTCTTGGCCTCCTCGACGCCCTTGGCGATCGCCGCGGGCACCTCCTTGGCCTTGCCGTAGCCGACGCCGACCATCCCGTCGCCGTCACCGACGACCACGAGGGCGGTGAAGCTGAAGCGACGACCACCCTTCACGACCTTGGCGACGCGGTTGATGGCGACGACACGCTCGACGTACGCCGTCTTGTCGGCGCCACCACGACGGTCGTCGCGGCCGCCGCGACGGTCTCCGCCGCGGTCACCACCCGCACGCTGTCCGCGCTGGGGTCCGCTCATGTCTGTTCCTCTTCTCTCGTCTGTTCGAGGGCTGCCGTCTCCGACCCGGGGGTCAGAACGCGAGCCCACCCTCGCGGGCGCCGTCGGCCAGGGCCGCGACGCGACCGTGGTACTGGTTGCCGGCGCGGTCGAAGACCACGCCATCGACGCCGGCGGCCTTCGCGCGCTCGGCGACGAGCTCGCCCACGCGCTTGGCCTTGGCCTTCTTGTCACCCTCGAACGTGCGCAGGTCGGCCTCCATGGTCGAGGCGGACGCGACGGTCTTGCCGACCAGGTCGTCGACGACCTGGACGGAGATGTGCTTGCTCGACCGGGTGACGACCAGGCGCGGACGCTCGGCGGTGCCGAAGAGCTTCTTGCGGCCCCGGATCTGGCGGCGCAGCCGCGACCGGGTGCGCGCGGCAGTGTGCTTGCGGTGTGACAGGGAGATCGCCATCGTCACTTACCAGCCTTTCCGACCTTCTTGCGGACCTGCTCGCCCGCGTAGCGGACGCCCTTGCCCTTGTAGGGCTCCGGCTTGCGCAGCTTGCGGATCTTCGCGGCCGTCTCACCGACGAGCTGCTTGTCGATCCCCTGGACGCCGAGCCGGGTCGGGCCCTCGACGGCGAAGGTGATGCCGTCGGGCGCGTTGAACGTGATCGAGTGGCTGTAGCCGAGCTGGAACTCCAGCTGGGTCGGGCCCTTGGACAGCACGCGGTAGCCGACGCCCACGATCTCGAGCCGCTTCTCGTAGCCGTCGGTCACACCGACGACCATGTTGTTGATCAGGGTGCGGGTCAGGCCGTGGAGCGAACGGCTGATCCGCTCGTCGTCGGGACGCTTGACCTCCAGCACGCCGTCGGTCTTCTCGACGGTGATGGGGGCGGCAACGCTGTGCGAGAGCGTGCCCTTGGGGCCCTTGACCGTCACCAGGTTCTCGTCGATCGCGACGTCCACGCCGGACGGGACATCGATCGGGAGCTTGCCGATACGCGACATCTCAGTCTCCTCCTCGGTCCCTGATCACCAGACGTAGGCGAGGACTTCCCCACCTACGCCCTTCTGGTTCGCCTGGCGGTCGGTCAGCAGGCCCTGGCTCGTCGAGATGATCGCGACGCCCAGGCCGCCGAGCACGCGCGGCAGGCCGGTGCTCTTGGCGTAGACCCGGAGACCGGGCTTGCTGATGCGGCGGACGCCGGCGATCGAGCGCTCACGGTTGCGGCCGTACTTCAGCGTGATCGTCAGCGTCTTGCCGACGGCACCCTCGGCGGGCTCGGCCACCTCGAAGGAGGTGATGTAGCCCTCCTGCTTGAGGATCTCGGCGAGGCCGGCCTTCAGCTTGCTGTAGGGCATCGTCACGTCGTCGTGGTACGCCTGGTTGGCGTTGCGCAGACGGGTCAGCATGTCTGCGATCGGGTCGGTCATCGTCATGGTGCGTGTTCTTCTCTCTTCTGTGGTTTCCCTCGCGGGACCTTCAGCTGTCTGGTGGTCGAGGAAGGCGCGCCAGCGCCTGTCACGAGACCTGGTGCTGGACTACCAGCTGGACTTGGTGATGCCGGGGAGCTCGCCGCGGTGGGCCATCTCCCGCAGGCAGATCCGGCACAGGCCGAACTTGCGGTAGACGGCCTTCGGCCGGCCGCAGCGCTGGCAGCGGGTGTACGCGCGCACCGCGAACTTGGGCTTGCGGGCCGCCTTGACCCTCAGTGCTGTCTTTGCCATGTCAGTCGCTCGATCCTTCTCTTGGCTCAGCGCTCAGCGAACGGGAACCCGAGCTGCTTGAGCAGCGCGCGACCCTCGTCGTCGTTGGTGGCCGTGGTCACGACCGTGATGTCCATGCCGCGGGTGCGGTCGATGCGGTCCTGGTCGACCTCGTGGAACATGACCTGCTCGGTCAGCCCGAAGGTGTAGTTGCCGCGGCCGTCGAACTGCTGCGGCGAGAGGCCGCGGAAGTCACGGATGCGCGGCAGTGCCAGGGACAGCAGCCGGTCGAGGAACTCCCACATCCGGTCGCCGCGCAGCGTCACGTGAGCACCGATCGGCATGCCCTCGCGCAGCTTGAACTGCGCGATGGACTTGCGGGCCCGGGTCACGGTGGGCTTCTGGCCGGTGATGGCGGTCAGGTCCTTGACCGCTCCCTCGATCAGCTTCGAGTCGCGAGCCGCCTCGCCGACGCCCATGTTGACCACGATCTTGGTCAGGCCGGGCACCTGCATGACGTTCGGGATGTCGAACTCGCTCTTGAGCGCGGGGAGGATCTCCTCGCGGTAGCGGGTCTTCAGCCGCGGGGTCACCTTCGGCTCCGGGGCCGCGGGAGCCTCGGCGGCCTCGGTGGCCTCGGTGGCTTCGGTGGTGGTGTCGCTCATCAGATTTCCTTGCCGGTCTTGCGGGAGACGCGGACGCTGCGGTGCGCGGTGTACGTCGAGCCGTCGTTGCGGCGCTTGGTCACCTCGTCGCGACGGAACCCGATCCGGGTCACGCCCTTGCCCTCGACGAGCATCACGTTCGACACGTGGATCGGCGCCTCGGTGGTGATGATGCCGCCGGTGGTGCCGGCCCGACCGCCCGACTGGACGACCTTGGTGTGCCGCTTGACGCGGTTGACGCCCTCGACGATCACCCGCTGCTCCTCACGGAGCACCGAGATGACCTTGCCCTCGACGCCCTTGTCCTGGCCGGCGATCACCTTCACGGTGTCGCCCTTCTTGATGTTCACGCTGTTCTTCTTGCTCGTGGTCTTCTTCTGGGCCATGGCTCAGAGCACCTCCGGGGCCAGCGAGATGATCTTCATGAACTTCTTGTCGCGCAGCTCGCGGCCCACGGGGCCGAAGATGCGGGTGCCGCGCGGCTCGCCGTCCTGGCGGAGGATCACCGCGGCGTTCTCGTCGAAGCGGATGTAGGAACCGTCCGGACGCCGGCGCGCCTTCACGGTGCGCACGACGACCGCCTTGACGACGTCACCCTTCTTGACGTTGCCGCCGGGGATCGCGTCCTTGACGGTGCACACGATGATGTCGCCGATGCCGGCGTAGCGCCGACCGGAGCCCCCGAGCACGCGGATGCACAGGACCTCCTTCGCGCCGGTGTTGTCGGCGACCTTGAGTCGCGACTCCTGCTGGATCACTTGGCACGCTCCAGAATCTCCACGACCCGCCAGCGCTTGGTGGCGGACAGCGGCCTGGTCTCCATGATCAGCACGCGGTCGCCGACGCCACAGTCGTTCTTCTCGTCGTGCGCCTTGAGCTTGGACGTACGCCGCAGCACCTTGCCGTAGAGGGCGTGCTTGACGCGGTCCTCGACGGAGACGACGACGGTCTTGTCCATCTTGTCGCTGACGACCAGGCCCTCACGGGTCTTGCGCGCGTTGCGCTGCACCTTGCCGGCGGTCGGCTGGTTCGCGGTCTCGCTCATGCGGAGACCTCCTTCTCACTGGCAGTCTCACTGGCGCCCGGCGTGGACCGGATGCCGAGCTCGCGCTCGCGCACCACGGTGTAGATCCGGGCGATGTCCTTCTTGACCGTGCGGAGCCGTCCGTGGCTCTCCAGCTGGCCGGTGGCCGCCTGGAAGCGGAGGTTGAACAGCTCCTCCTTCGCCTCGCGCAGTCGCGCCTCGATGTCCGTGGCGTTCATGTCGTCGAGCTCGTGAGCGCTCGTGCCCTGGTGAGCCATCAGAATTCACCTGCCTCACGCGAGATGAATCGCGTCTTCATGGGGAGCTTGTGCTGCGCGCGGCGCATCGCCTCGCGGGCGATGTCCTCGGTGACGCCGGAGAGCTCGAACAGGACGCGGCCCGGCTTGACGTTGGCGACCCACCACTCGGGCGAGCCCTTGCCGGAGCCCATCCGGGTCTCGGCGGGCTTCTTGGTCAGCGGGCGGTCGGGGTAGATGTTGATCCACACCTTGCCGCCACGCTTGATGTGCCGGGTCATGGCGATACGGGCCGACTCGATCTGCCGGTTGGTCACGTAGCTGCCCTCGAGCGACTGGATCCCGAACTCGCCGAAAGCGAGGCGGGTGCCGCCCTTGGCAGCGCCGGTCCGCTTGGGGTGGTGCTGCTTGCGGTGCTTGATACGACGGGGCATCAACATCGGTCAGCCCTCCGTTCCGGACTCGCTGGCGGGAGCCACGGCGGCCTCGGCCGGCGCGTCGGCCGGGGCGCCACCGCGGGTGCCACGGCTGGGACGCTCGGTGCCGCGCTCGCCACGCTGGGGGCGGCCGCTGCGACCGGGGACGCCCGCGCGGGCGGCGGCCTGGGCCTGGCGCTCGGCACGGGTGCCGGCGACCTCGCCCTTGTAGATCCACACCTTCACGCCGATCCGGCCGAAGGTCGTGCGGGCCTCGTAGAAGCCGTAGTCGATGTCGGCACGCAGCGTGTGCAGGGGCACACGTCCCTCGCGGTAGAACTCGGTGCGCGACATCTCGGCGCCGTTGAGGCGGCCCGAGCACTGGATCCGGATGCCCTTGGCGCCCGATCGCATCGAGGTCTGCATCGCCTTGCGCATGGCACGACGGAACTGCACACGGCCGGACAGCTGCTCGGCCACGCCCTGGGCGACCAGCTGCGCGTCGATCTCGGGGTTCTTGACCTCGAGGATGTTCAGCTGGACCTGCTTGCCGGTGAGCTTCTCGAGCTCGCCGCGCAGGCGGTCGGCCTCGGCGCCGCGGCGACCGATCACGATGCCCGGACGGGCGGTGTGGATGTCCACCCGGACCCGGTCACGGGTGCGCTCGATCTCGACCTTGGCGATGCCGGCGCGCTCCATGCCCTTGGACAGCAGCTTGCGGATCGCGACGTCCTCGCCGACGTACGACTTGTACAGCTTGTCGGCGTACCACCGGCTCTTGTGGTCGGTGGAGATGCCCAGACGGAAGCCGTTGGGGTTGATCTTCTGTCCCATCAGGCGCTCTTCTCAGTCTTCTTGGCGGTCTTGTTGGCGGCAGCCTTCTTGGCGGGGGCCTTGGGCTCCGGCTTCACGACCGGCTCGACGGCCAGCGTGATGTGGCTGGTCCGCTTGTTGATGCGGGTCGCCCGGCCCTGGGCGCGTGGGCGCCAGCGCTTCATCGTCGGACCCTCGTCGACCAGGGCGACGGTGACGACCAGGTCGCCACGGTCGAGGTCCTCGGTGGTCTCGGCGTTGGCGACGGCGCTCTCCAGCACCTTGTGCACGGTCTCGGCGGCCGACTGCGGCGCGAACGCCAGCAGGTTCAGCGCGTCGTCCACGGGCAGGCCGCGGACCAGGTCGACGACCCGGCGGGCCTTCATCGGGGTGATGCGCACGTAGCGGGCGCTCGCGAAGGCACCCGGCCGGTCACCCAGCAGGGACTCGCGGCGCGCGCTGTGGCGCCGGCGCTCGGTGGTAGGCATCAGCGTCGCCGTCCCTTCCGGTCGTCCTTGACGTGGCCGCGGTAGGTGCGGGTCGGGGCGAACTCCCCGAGCTTGTGACCCACCATCGCGTCGGTCACGAAGACCGGGACGTGCTTGCGCCCGTCGTGCACGGCGAGCGTGTGGCCGATCATGGCCGGCACGATCATCGAGCGGCGCGACCAGGTCTTGATGACGTTGTGGGTGCCCTTGTCGTTCTCGGCGTCCACCTTCTTCATCAGGTGGCCGTCGACGAAGGGGCCCTTCTTGAGGCTGCGAGGCATGTCGTTACTTCCTACCCTTGCCGGACTTGCGGCGACGGATGATCTGGGCGTCGCTGGCCTTGCGGCGACGCGTACGGCCCTCGGGCTTGCCCCAGGGCGACACCGGGTGGCGACCACCGGAGGTCTTGCCCTCGCCACCGCCGTGCGGGTGGTCGACGGGGTTCATGACGACACCGCGGACGGTGGGGCGCTTGCCCTTCCAGCGCATCCGGCCGGCCTTGCCCCAGTTGATGTTCGACTGCTCGGCGTTGCCGACCTCGCCGATGGTGGCGCGGCAGCGGACGTCGACGAACCGCATCTCGCCGGACGGCATGCGCAGCGTGGCGCGCGAGCCCTCCTTGGCGACCAGCTGGGCGCTGTTGCCGGCGGAGCGGGCGATCTTCGCGCCGCCGCCCGGCCGCAGCTCGATGCAGTGGATGGTGGTACCGACCGGGATGTTGCGCAGCGGCAGGTTGTTGCCCACCTTGATGTCGGCCGTCGGGCCGGACTCCAGCGCCGTGCCCTGACCGAGACCCTGCGGCGCGATGATGTAGCGCTTCTCGCCGTCGGCGAAGTGCAGGAGCGCGATGCGGGCGGTGCGGTTGGGGTCGTACTCGATGTGCGCGACCTTGGCGGGCACGCCGTCCTTGTCGTAGCGACGGAAGTCGATGATGCGGTAGGCGCGCTTGTGCCCGCCGCCCTGGTGCCGGGTGGTGATCCGGCCCTGGTTGTTGCGGCCGCCCTTCTTGGCGAGGGGGCGCGTCAGCGACTTCTCCGGCGTGGTCCGGGTGATCTCGACGAAGTCGGACACCGACGAGCCGCGACGGCCCGGGGTGGTCGGCTTGTACTTGCGGATAGCCATGTTCTCTCAGTCCTCTGTAGGTGCCCGGTCAGGAGACCGGACCTCCGAAGATGTCGATGCGGTGGCCCTCAGCGAGGCTGACGATGGCGCGCTTGGTGTCCTTGCGCTTGCCCAGCCCGGTGCGCGTACGACGCGTCTTGCCCTGGCGGTTGATCGTGTTGACCGCCGTGACCTTGACGTTGAACACCTTCTCGACCGCGATCTTGATCTCGGTCTTGTTGGCGTCCGGACGCACCAGGAACGTGTACTTGTTGGCGTCGAGGAGGCCGTAGCTCTTCTCGGACACGACCGGCGCGATCAAGACGTCGCGGTGGTCCTTGTGCAGCGTGCTCACTCGTCGTCCTTCCCGTCTGTCATCCGAGCCGAACCGCCACCGGCGCGCGTGAAGCCCGCGGCCTCGGCGTCCTCGGCGGTCTTGAAGTAGAACTCGGCCTCGGTCTGGTCGTACCACTGGCCGTCGGGCTCGTGGTACAGGCCGGAGTCGGCGTTGCCCTTGACGTCGTACCCCTTGGGGGCGCCACCGCTCTTCAGCGGAGCCTTGGCACCCTTCGGCAGCGCGGGCTTGTCATCGGCGTCGGCGTCGGCGGGCTTCTCGGGCTTCTCGGCCTTCTCCGCGGACTTCGCGGTCTTCACGTCGGCCAGCGCTGCCGGAGCCTTCGCGGGCGCGGCGGCCTCGACCTCGATGGTCTGCTCGACCTTCGCACCCGACGTGTCGCCACCCACGAACGCCTCGTAGGCGCCCTGGGTGAAGACCACGTCGTCGGCGGCCAGCACGTCGTAGGTGTTGAGCTGGTCGACGGCCACGATGTGCACCTCGGGGGCGTTGCGCAGCGACAGCCAGGTGATGGCGTCGGAACGCTCGAGGACCACCAGGAAGTTACGACGCTCCACGACGCCGGTCAGCGCCTTGAGGGCCGTCTTGGTCGAGGGCTTCTCGCCGGAGACCAGGCCGTCGACGACGTGGATACGGCCATCGCGCGCCCGGTCGGAGAGGGCACCGCGGAGGGCGGCGGCCTTCATCTTCTTGGGGGTGCGCTGGCTGTAGTCACGCGGCTGCGGGCCGTGGACGACGCCACCGCCGGCGAACTGCGGCGAACGGGTCGAGCCCTGGCGGGCACGGCCGGTGCCCTTCTGCTTGTACGGCTTGCGGCCACCGCCACGGACGTCGCCGCGGGTCTTGGTGGCGTGCGTGCCCTGGCGGGCGGCCGCCTGCTGGGCGACGACGACCTGGTGGATCAGCGGGATGTTGACCGCCGCGTCGAAGATGTCGGCGGGCAGGTCGACCTTCAGGACCTTCGTGCTCATCAGGAGTCGCTCCCCTCGGCGCTGGCCGTCATGGGCCGCTTGGCCGCGGACCGGAGGACCAGCAGGCCGCCCTTGGGGCCGGGGATGGCGCCCTTGAGCAGGATCAGGCCCCTGTCCGGGTCGACGGCGTGGACGGTGACGTTCTGGGTGGTGACGGTGTCGCCGCCCATGCGGCCGGCCATCCGGACACCCTTGAAGACGCGGCCCGGCGTGGCGCAGGCGCCGATCGAGCCGGGCTTGCGGTGGTTGCGGTGGGCACCGTGGGAGGCACCGACGCCGTGGAAGCCGTGTCGCTTCATGACACCGGCGAAGCCCTTGCCCTTGCTGGTCCCGGTCACGTCGATGACCTCGCCGGGGGCGAAGGTGTCGACGGCGAGCTCCTGGCCCGCTTCGTACGCCGCGGCGTCAGCGGTCCGGATCTCGACGAGGTGGCGGCGCGGGGTCGAGCCGGCCTTGGCGAAGTGGCCCGCGGTCGGCTTGTTGACCTTGCGCGCCTCGATCTCGCCGAAGCCGACCTGGATGGCGTTGTAGCCGTCGGTCTCGGGACGGCGGACCTGGGTCACCACGTTGGTGGTGGCCGCGACCACGGTGACGGGGACGACGAGGTTGTTCTCGTCCCACACCTGGGTCATGCCGAGCTTGGTGCCCAGCAGGCCCTTCACGTTGCGTTCGATAGTCATGGGTGCCCTCAGAGCTTGATCTCGATGTCGACGCCGGCCGGCAGGTCGAGGCGCATCAGGGAGTCGACGGTCTTCGGGGTGGGGTCGATGATGTCGATGAGGCGCTTGTGGGTGCGCATCTCGAAGTGCTCGCGGGAGTCCTTGTACTTGTGGGGCGAGCGGATGACGCAGTACACGTTCTTCTCGGTCGGCAGCGGCACGGGGCCGGCGACCTTCGCACCCGTGCGGGTGACGGTGTCCACGATCTTGCGCGCCGAGGTGTCGATCACCTCGTGGTCATAGGCCTTGAGCCTGATGCGGATCTTCTGTCCCGCCATAGGTCTCTCTCGTCCTTCGTCTCGTCCCGGTCAACGTCCCCGGTTTTCGGTGCCGGTGGGGTCTGGCTGCCACTCCGCACACTCGACCCCCGCGGTCGGGCGTGTCGCAGACTCTCTGGTTCGTAGAGCGCTCTGCGACCTGCCTGAGCAGATCGGATGGTGGAGGGTGTTGGCCCGACGACCGAATCAACAGGTTCGGCGTCGAGCGGATCGGGTCTCCCCACACTGTCTGGGGTGAGGTACGGCCGCGCAGGACCACCGGCACCCATCGGGAGACACGATTCAGTGGTCAAGAACTGCCGCACCCCGGCAACCCGCCGGAGCAACCGGACTATCTTGGCAGACCATCCAACCAGCGCAAAATCCGTTGGCGCCCTGACAAGATGGCCCGGTGTCGGGAAGCGAGTCCTACCCGCCGCCGGGCGCGGCCGGCGACGAGCCGTCCCGACCGGACCCGCCGCCGCCCGGGGCGGCGTCCCCGCCCCCACCGGGCTGGCAGCAGCCTCCCGCCACCCAGCCGTACCCCCCACAGCAGTGGCAACAGCCCCTGCAGCAGACGGGGCAGCAGACCTGGCAGCAGCCCTGGCAGCCGGGTATGCCCGGCATGCCGGGCCACCCGGGCGTACCGGCCGGGATGGTCCGGGCCGCCCACCGGCCCGGCGCCGTGCCCGCTGCGCCCGCTCCAGCTGGGCGACATCTACGACGCGGCGTTCCGGATCATCCGCTTCAACCCGCGGGCGACCGTCGGCTCGGCCGTCCTGGTGACGGCGGTGGCGATGCTGATCCCCGTCGCCGTCACCGCGGTGCTCACCTGGACCGTCGACCTGTCCCTGAGCTCCGACGCCGATCTCAGCAGCGCGAGCACCGCCGGGCTGCTGGGCACGTTCGGCAGCTGGGCGCTGGGGATCGTGCTCCAGTCGCTCGGCCTGATCCTCGTCACGGGCATGGTCGCCCACGTCACCATGGCCGCCACCATCGGCAAGAAGCTCTCGCTGGGCGAGGCCTGGGCAGCGACCAAGGGCAAGCGCGCCAAGCTCGTCGGTCTGGTGCTGCTGCTGGGCGTGCTCCTCGTGCTGCTGATCGCGTTGTTCGTGCTGCTCTGGATCGCGGGTGCCGCAGCCCTCGACCCCCCGGTGATCGTGCTCTTCTTCTTCGTCTCGATCCCGGGTTTCGTGGCCGTGCTGTGGTGGTTCTGGATCCGCCTCTACTACCTGCCCGTGCCGGCCCTGATGCTGGAGGACGTCGGCGTCTTCGGCGCCATCGAGCGCGGACACGCGCTGACCCGGCGGGCGTTCTGGCGCGTGTTCGGCATCGCGGTCCTGACGTCGGTGATCACGATGATCGCCGGCGCCATGCTGACGACCCCGCTCAACCTGATGGCGGGCGCCTTCAGCGGCACCGACACCTCTGGCCAGTACGACGCCTTGTGGTTCACGGTCGTCAACGCTCTCTCCTCGGTCGTCCAGGCCGCTTTCGTGGCGCCGTTCACGGCCGCGGTGACGTCGTTGCAGTACGTCGACCAGCGCATCCGCAAGGAGGCGTTCGACGTGGAGCTGATGACGCGGTCCGGGATCACGGCGCCGTGACCGCACCGCCCTGGCCGGCGTTCGTGCTGGCCGATCCCCCGCTGACCCCTGGGGGCGAGGAGGCCCACGACCTGGTACGCCGCGAGCTGCTGCACCCGGAGTACCACCAGGACAACGTCATCCTCCGGTTGATCGGCTGGCTCTCCCGCCTGCTCGACCGCGGCCTGACGGCGGCGCAGGGCACCCCGCCCCTCACCACCTTCGCGGCCATGGTGGTCGCCGTGCTGCTCGTCGTGGCCGTGGTCTGGCTGGTCTCGAGGGCCCGTCGCACCCAGCACCTTCCCACCGCCGGCCGGGCAGCACTCACCGAGGAGATCGTCTCCGCGGCCGAGCTGAGGGCACGAGCCGAGGCGGCCCTCGCGGACGGCCGCTACGCCGACGCGCTGGTCGACGCCTTCCGCGCCGCGGCGGTGCGCCAGGTCGAGCGCGACCGGATCGACGACCTCCCCGGGGCGACCGCCCACGAGGTCGCCCTCGCCCTCGCCGCTGCCTACCCCGACCAAGGCACGGACGTGCACCGGTGCGCATCGCTGTTCGACCTGGTCCTGTACGGCGGCCGGCCGGCGACGCGCGACCAGGCCGAGGACGTGCTGGGCCTCGACGACCGGCTCGGCCGGCACGCCGGAGCCCGTCGATGACGACGGACACCGCAAAGGCACCCGCGACGACCGCCTCGAGCCGCTGGCTACGCCACCGCTCGGCGCTCGTCGTCGCGGCCGCGGTCGTCGTCGCCGTGGTCGTGGCAGCCCTTCTCGGTGGCCGTCCCTCGACCAGCACTCCCCTCGACCCCGACAACCCCGGCCCGCAGGGGGCCCAGGCCGTGGCCCGGGTGCTCGACGACCAGGGCGTCGACGTGCGCGTCGTACGAGGTGCCGACGCCCTGGAGGCCGAGACGCTGGGCCCGTCCACCACGGTGATGGTGACGTCGACGTACCTGCTCGGCCGGAGCACGGCCGGCCGCCTGCTCAACCACCTCTCCGGCGCGGACCTCGTGGTGGCCGAGCCCGACCCCGGCGTCCTGGACGCCCTCGGCCTCGTCGCGGAGTCGCGCACGGTCGCGCCGGACGCCGATCGGGCCGCGACGTGCGGCGACCCGCTGTACGACGGGCTGGAGATCCGCGTCGACCTCGCCACCGAGTACGACGTCGCCGGCCGGCTGCTTCACCGGCGACCACGGGCACCTGCTCGCGTCCCCGCGACCGGGCGTGACGCTCCTCGGCGCCGCCGACCTGCTCACCAACGACCAGGTGCTGCGCGCCGACAACGCGGCGGTCGCGCTGCGCCTGCTCGGCCAGGACGACCGGCTCGTCTGGTATGTCCCCGAGGCCGCCGACCTCGTCGGCGACGACGGCGTCAGCCTGCGCACGCTGGTGCCGGACTGGATCCTCCCCGGCGCTGTGGGTGGCGGGTGCGGCGGTCGTCGCGCTGCTGCTGTGGCGGGCCCGGCGGCTGGGGCCGCTGGTCACCGAGCCGCTGCCCGTGACCGTCAAGGCGATCGAGACGACCCGCAGCCGCGGCCGGCTGTACCGCAAGTCCGGCGACCGGCCGCACGCGGCGCGGGCGCTGCGCCGGGCCGCCCGGTCGGCTCTGGCGGAGCGTCTCCACCTGCCGTCGACGGTCCCCCTCGACGCGCTGGTCCGCGACGTCGCGCGCCGTACCGGCCGACCGGTCGAGCAGGTCGCAGCGCTGCTGCATCCCGACGCCGCCGAGCCCGCCACCGACCACGACCTGATCACCCTGGCCAACGACCTGGCCGCCCTGGAACGAGAGGTGCGCACGACATGACCCAGCCCGGTGACCAGCCACGAGACCAGAACGGCGCCCGCGAGCGGCTCGCCGCCGTGCGCGGCGAGGTGGCCAAGGCGGTCGTCGGCCAGGACGCTGCCGTGTCCGGTCTGCTGGTCGCCCTGCTCTGCGGCGGTCACGTGCTGATGGAGGGTGTTCCTGGCGTGGCCAAGACGCTGCTGGTCCGCACGCTCGCGGGCGCCCTCGACGTACGGACCCGGCGCGTCCAGTTCACCCCCGACCTGATGCCGGGCGACATCACCGGCTCGATGGTGATCGACAGCAACCGCGGCGAGCTCAGCTTCCGCGAGGGGCCGATCTTCACCAACCTGCTGCTCGCCGACGAGATCAACCGCACTCCGCCGAAGACCCAGTCGGCGCTGCTGGAGGCGATGGAGGAGGGCCAGGTCTCGGTCGACGGCGTGAGCCGTCCCCTCCCGCGGCCGTTCCTGGTGGCCGCGACGCAGAACCCGGTCGAGTACGAAGGCACCTACCCGCTGCCCGAGGCCCAGCTCGACAGGTTCCTGCTCAAGGTCGTGCTGCCCATCCCTCCACGCGACGCCGAGCTGGAGATCCTCCGCCGGCATGCCGACGGCTTCGACCCGCGCAACATCGCCGGCGCCGGCGTGCACCCGGTGTGCGGAGCCGACGACATCGCCGCCGGCCGGGCCGCGGTCGAGAGCGTCCAGGTCTCGCCCGAGGTGGCGTCGTACATCGTCGACATCGCCCGCGCGACCCGGCAGTCCCCGTCACTGAGCCTGGGCGTCAGCCCGCGCGGCGCGACCGCCCTGATGCGCACCTCGAGGGCCTGGGCCTGGCTGACGGGCCGCGACTTCGTCACCCCCGACGACGTGAAGGCGCTCGCACAAGCGACCCTCGCCCACCGGCTGGGTCTGCGGCCGGAGGCCGAGCTCGAGGGTGTCCAGGTCGGCCAGGTCCTGGACTCCGCCCTCGGGTCCGTGGCCGTACCGCGCTGATGGCGATCTCGGGGCGGGTGCCGCTGCTGGTGCTGCTGGGCCTCGTGCCGGTGGTGCTGCGGCCGTCGTTCGGCACCATGTGGCTCTGGGTGCTGGCGGTGGCCCTCGTGGTCGGCGTCGACGTCCTGCTCGCGCCGCGCCCCGAAGTGCTGGAGATCTCCCGGCGGCCCACGGCCACCGTCCGCCTCGGCGAGGCGACGTCGTCGACCCTGGTCGTCGCCAACCCCGTCGCAGCGCACGCTGACCGGCGTGCTGCGCGACGCGTGGCAGCCCACGGCCGGCGCCCGGGACAACCGCTTCCCGATCCGGCTCACTCCGGGCGACCGGGTGCTGCTGCGCACGCCGCTGGAACCCGTACGCCGCGGCGACCTGCGCGCCCATGGCGTCACCGTCCGCTCGCGCGGGCCGCTCGGGCTGGCCTCTCGGCAGCGGACCGCGCCGGTGCCCGGTGTGGTCCGGGCGCTGCCGCCGTTCGAGTCGCGCAAGCACCTGCCGTCGCGGTTGGCCCGGCTGCGGGACCTCGACGGCCGGTCGGCGATCCGGGTGCGTGGCCAGGGCACGGAGTTCGACTCGCTGCGGGAGTACGTGCGCGGCGACGACGTCCGCTCGATCGACTGGCGTGCCACGGCGCGCAACCGCAGCGTGGTCGTGCGGACCTGGCAGCCCGAGCGGGACCGGCGCGTCGTCCTGGTGCTCGACACGTCGCGGACCTCGGCCGGCCGGGTCGAGGACGTGCCGCGCCTCGACTCCGCCATGGATGCCGCACTGCTGCTCGCGGCGCTCGCGGCCCGCGCGGGTGACCGGGTGGACTTCCTGGCCGGCGACCGGCGCGTGCGGGCACGGGTGCGAGCGACCGGGGTCCGCGAGGCTGCCGCGACCATCCAGGACGCGATGGCCGACCTCGAGCCGGTGATCGCGGAGGCCGACTGGGCGACGCTCGCCGGCGCCGTGACCTCGCTGGGCCGCCAGCGTGCGCTGGTCGTGCTGCTCACCCCGTTGGAGTCCTCGGCCGTGGAGGAAGGGCTGCTGCCGGTCCTGCCGACGTTGACCAAGCACCATCGGGTCGTGCTCGCGTCGGTGAAGGACCCGGAGCTCGACCGGCTGGCGGCCGCGCGGGAGACCGTCGACGCGGTGTACGACGCCGCCGCCGCCGAACAGGTCCTCGCCCGGCGGCGCGGCACCGCCGACCTGCTCCGGGCGCTCGGTGTCGACGTGGTGGATGCCTCCGCGGAGCAGCTGCCGCCCGCGCTGGCCGACCACTACCTCGCGCTGAAGGCCCGCGGCCTGCTCTGACGCTGCGGCGCGCCCCTACTCGGCGTACACGTGCCCGCCGGGACGCGGCGGGGGCGACACGGGAGGGGGCGGCGGCGCCCAGATCTCCTTCTGGTGCGCCTTGAGCTCCTGGCTGACCTGCCCGTCGGTCTTCTCGAACGCGCCGGCCGCGATGACCAGGATCTCGCCGGCGTCGACCAGCTCGTGCGCGGTCTCGAGGAGGATCTCGCCGAGGTGGTCGTCCAGGATCGCGGTGATGGCCCAGGGCCCGTACGGCGCGTTGCCGATGGAGGGCGGCCGGTGCCAGATCTCCTTGCTCGGGTCGACGTCGATGTCCTTCGCCGCGGACCGCAGGATGGCGGCCATCTCGGGCAGGTGCACGTTGCCGACCGTGCGGAGCGTGCGCGGCTCGAGCGCGAGCTCGTTCTTCTTGGTGACGATCTTCGTCGGGTCGGTCTCGTCGAAGAGGTACTGCGGTCGCGCGAGGTTGAAGTTCCCGTCGTTGGTCAGCACGTCGGAGTAGACGCGCGAGACCATGTCGTGGATCCGGGTCTCCTCGTCCTTGATGTTCTGGTTGAGGGTGCCGATGGCCTTGACCAGGTTGTTCAGGACGTCCTCCGGCTCGTCGCCACCGAGCTCGACCGTCGGCTGGTCGGGGTGGACCAGCTGGCGGGTGCTCGTCAGGATGCCGAGCACGGTGGACGCGCCGCCGATCACCGGAGCCGCCGTACCTCCCGACAGCACCAGGCCGGCCGCCGACAGCAGCACGCCCAGCACGGAGAGCACCTTGCTGGTCTCGCCGTCGTTCCCGTGCATGGTGGCCTTCATCGCCGCGACGCCGGCGTCGGCAATCCTGGTGATGGAGGCGCGGGCCTCGGTCCACAGCTTCTGCTCGGCCGTCATGGACAGGACGAGCGCGGCACCGATGTGGCACTGGCCGTTCGCCACGGGGCCGAACCGGTTGACGTAGCGGTCAGAGAACTTGTCGGCGGTGACGCCGTTGAACTGGCCGAGCTCGATCATCACGGTGTTGATCTCGTTGGCGAGCTGCACACCGGCGCCCTCGTAGCCGCCGGCGCCCTTGTCGCCCAGCGACAGCATGTTGGCGCCCCTGGTGACAGTGGCGATGTGGTGGTCGAACGCCGCCGGGTCGGGGAGATCGGTCCAGCCCTGGAACGCCGTCTCGATGTTGGTGCGCCACTGGGCGTACATCTCGCCGGGGTTCCAGCTCCCGTAGTAGCCGGCCGGCAGGTCGGGCGTCGGTCCCTCGCCCGGCCCGGGGAACCTCTGGGGAACGCCGGTGCTGTGCGAGCTGATCCCGACGCGGTACATGAACCCGCCGTCCGCCGTCTCGTTGAAGCCGGCGCGGTCCATCGTCCACACGATCGCCTGGTGGACCATCTCGTCCATCAGGCTCTGCAGACTGGTGTACTCGCTCACTCTTCCTCCCGAGACAGACGTGCAGGTGCCTGGGAGTCCTTCCCACCTCGACCGTGGCTAAACCGTCACCGCGCGCGGACCAGCTTGGTCGGCTTGCTCCACGGACCCCAGCGGTCGGCGTTCCGGGCGCGCACCTTGACGAAGTACCTGCCGCTCTTGAGCTTGAAGAGGTAACGGTGCTTGGTGGCGCTGACGACCTTGGTGGCCACCTTGGTGCCGTTCTTCTTGAAGATGGCGACCTTGTACTTGGTGATGGCGAAGCCACCGGCCGCAGCGGGCGTCAGCCACTTCGCCCCGGCGGTCAGCTTCCCGCCCGGCGCGCCCTGCACGCCCTTCACCTTGCGCGGCTTGGAGAGCTTGGCGATCTTGATCGTCGCGCCGCCGGACGCGGGTCCCTCGCCGATGACGTTCACGGCGCGGACGGTGAAGACGTGGTCGCCCGGGCCGGAGCTGGCGACCACCGCCGAGCTGCCGGTCACCGAGCCCAGCGACTGCCCGTCACGGAAGACGCGGTACGACGTCGGGGCGGCGCCTCCGTCGTTCGCCGGCGGTGCCCACGACAGGGCCACGGCCGAGCCGTCGAACGGAGCGGCGAGCTTGGCCGCCAGGCCGCCCGGCGCGCCGGGCGGCGTCTGGTCGAAGGACTCGTTCGGCCCGGTGCGCCGCAGCCGCCACCGAGAGGTCTGGGTGGTCTTCACGGTGACGAACGTGTTCTGGGCCGTGCGGGTCACCGGCCGGACGACGCAGTAGACCGCACCCGAGGGCAGGTTGCCGCCGACGCAGTCCGGCGTCTTGGTCATCAGGCCCGTGTCGCTGATGTGCCCGACCTGGATCTCGGAGAGCGGCGTGCTCATCACGTCCGCCTGCGAGAAACGCAGCGTGAGGGTGGCCGGGTTGGCCGGGTCATTGGTGAGCTGTGCGGCGTGGGCGAACACCTCGTTCCCGATCGCCCGGGAGTCGGTGGTCACGGCGGGCAGGCCCAGCTCCTGGACCTGGACGGCGGAGGCGTTCCCGTTGCTCCCGGAGAGCTCCAGCTTGACGCTGCTGGGGTCGACCGCCGGGTCCACGCTGCCGCCGCAGACCGACGTCGTGCCCGCGCCGCACGCACCCGTGCCGAGAGACATGGCGGGCTGCACCAGGCCGGAGACGACCTGGCTGCCTGCGAACGCCAGGGTCGCGCAGCAGTCCACCTCGGTCGTGCCCGTTGACGTCTGGTTGTAGGCCGCCTCCACGATGCTGGTCGTCCCACCGCCGGTCTTCGCGATGAGGCCCGCGTTGACCAGGTCGCCGAGTGACTGACCGCTGACCGGGCTGCCCTGGTAGTAGCCGCCCGCACCGTTGAGCTCGAGCAGCCCGCCTTGGACGACCGTCGTCATCGTGCCCCAGTCGGCCGTGACCAACCCGTCGGACTGGACGACGAGCTCGCCGAAGATGCCGATGGTGTAGCGGGTCCGCAGCGAGAGGGAGCTGTCGTCGATGAAGACCTGGCCATCGCCGGGGATGTCCAACGTGCCGTGCTGTCCCGGCCACACGGTTCCCGGGCCCCCCGGGGCCGAGGTGAGCACCGAGCCTCCGCTGAAGTGCACCACGCCGTGCACGAAGATGTGGCCGGTGCCGCCCACGGTGCCGTGGTCGACGGTGACCTGGCTCCCGGAGCTCCACTCCGACCCGTCCGCGCTGTCGACGAAGAGGCTCGCGCCCTGGACCGTCAGGCCGCCGTCGATGTGGAGCTTCGCGACGTGGACCTCACCGCTGCCCAGCACGGCGGAGCCACCGGCGCCGATGCACGCGACCGAGCCACTGGTCGGAAGTCCGTGGTTCCAGTTGGCCGCGACGTTCCAGTTGCCTCCGTTGCCGCCCTGCCAGGTCGTCGTACATCCCCCGGGCAGGCCGCTGGCCGACTGCGGGACGGCCGCCACCGCCAGGCCGAGCAGCAGCGCCCCCAGCGCAGCCGTCACGGTCGACCGGTTCATCGCTCGCGTCACGGGAGCCCCCTCACCCTGAATCCGAGAAGAGTAGGCCGAACCGGGCCTCGTTGACGACCGTGTTCCGTCTGCGGGGTCAGGCCGCCCCGACCACGTCGTCGAACAGCTCGCGCAGCCGCTCGTGCGGCAGCGAGGCGCCCAGCGTCCACTCCCGGTCGGCCGCCTCCGCCCCGAGGGTCGTGCGGGCGAGGTCGAGCCCGCCCGCCAGGTCGCCCTCGACCGGGTCGTCGGTGCCGCTCGGCGAGGGTGAGAGCCGCTGCGCGGCGGCGTACAGCCGGACGGCTTCCGGCGCGCGGCCGCGCGCCGCAGCGATGGAGCCGGCGACCCGGAAGCACTGGCCGATCGCGAACGTCTGGCCGATCTTCTCGGCCGCTGCGAGGGCCTCGGTCACGGTCGTGGCACCACCCTCCAGGTCGCCGTCGGCGACCGCGGCGCGCGCCAGCACGACCAGCGCGTCGCGGGCCTCCATCGGGAGCACCGGATGGGCGATGGCCAGCGCCTCGTCGGCGTACGCGCGAGCGGTCGCGGCGTCGGCCTCGTCGAGCGCGATCTCGGCGAAGCTGGTCAGGCTCTCGGCCGTCCGGGCGATGTCGCCGTGCTCGCGGGCGACGGCCAGCCGGGCCAGCCGCATCTCGCGCTCGCGCTCGTAGTCCCCGACGATGGCGTGCGCAATGGCGAGCACCCCCAGGCCCTCGGCCACCAGCGGGTAGAGCCCGAGGCGGCCCGCCGCCTCGGCGCCGAGCCGGGCGAGCTCGGTCCCCCGGGTGACCTCGTCGGCGACGAGGAGCGCGGCGCCGTAGAAGCACCGGCTCGTGGCCACCGTCGCCTCGTCGCCCAGCGGCTCGGCGATCGCGATGGCCCGCTCGAAGTCGGCGACCGCGGCTGCGTCGTCGTTGAGGTGGTAGGCGAGCTCGCCCGCGACCGCGTGCAGCCGCCCGGCCGCTTCGGAGTCGCCGGGCACCGACCTCAGCACCGTCCGCGTCCGCGCGAGACCGCCGCGGAGCTCACCCGAGGCGATCCAGAAGGGCCCCGAGGCCAACGCGAGCGCGGTCGCTGTCTCGATCCGGCCCAGGCGCAGCAACGCGTCGATCGACGCGTGCACGTCGCGCCCGACGTCCTGGAACCTGCCGAGCGCCAGCCGCCCCTCGGCCCCGTCGAGGTCTTCATGCCACCGGGTGACGTGCTCGAGGAGGTACGCCGCGAGGGCGAGCCGGGCCGGGTCGAGCTCGTGCTGGTCCGTGACGTTGCTGCGCAGGTACGCCTGCACGGTCGTCGGCATCACGAACCCGATCCGCACCCGGCTGACGAGCGTGCGGATCAGCCCGGCCTCGAGCACCTGCGTGAGCCCGTCGATCACGTCGAGGTCGGCAGCCACCGCCTCCGCCTCCTCGAGCGTGAACGCCTGCTCGAAGACCGCCAGCCTGCGGCACAGCTGCTGGGCGCCACCGTCGAGCCGGTCGTAGCTCCACGCGATGGTGGAGGCGAGTGCGCGCTGACGCTCGGGCACGTCCGGCGCGGTGGTGCGGAGCAGCTCGAGCCCGGACTCCAGGCTCTCCCGCAGGCCGCCGATGCCCACCAGCCGGACGCGCGCAGCTGCCAGCTCGAGGGCCAGCGGGACGCCGTCCAGCAGCCGGCACACCTCGGCGAGCTCGCGCTCCCGGCCGGTGAGGTCGAGGTGTGGGTCGGCCTTCTGGGCGAGCCGGCTGAAGAGCTCCACCGCCGGGGTCGCCAGCACCTCCTCGGCGGTCGCGTCCGGGGCCGGCACCTCCAGCGGGTCGATGGTGAGCACCTGCTCGCCGGCCACGTGCAGCGGGACCCGGCTGGTCACCAGCAGCTCCAGCGTCGGCAGGTCGTCGAGCAGGCGCCGAACGGCTGCCGTGCCCTCCGTCGACCCGTCCACGTTGTCGAGCACGACGAGCGGCCCCTGACCCCTGACGCCCTCGCCCACATCGGGCTCGCCGACGACGGACGTCACCGCCGCCACGACGTCCTCCGCGGAGTCGGCCTCGGTCACCTCGAGGAACGACACCTCCCTCGACGTCGCGTCGCGCAGGTGCGCTGCTGCCACGGTCGCCACGCGGGTCTTTCCGTTGCCGCCCATCCCGGTCAGCGTGACGAGCAGCGTGCTGGCCTCGCGCAGGGCACGTTCCACCCGGTCGACGAGCTCGTCCCGGCCGACGGTCGGGGTCCGCGGGACCGGCAGCCGGGCGGCGGCGCGCGGCGCCGGGCGGTCGCCCAGGGCCGGGTCGCGCCCGGGGTCCTCCAGCAGGATCGCGGCCTCGAAGCGCTGGAGCGCCTCGCCCGGCTCGATGCCGAGCTCGTCGGCGAGGACGGCCCGCGCGTCGGCGTACACCTCCAAGGCGTCCTGGAACCGCTGCTCGCGGTAGTAGGCGGTCATCAGCTGGCCCCACAGGCGCTCGCGCGTCGGGTTCTCGCGGGTCGCGGCGCGCAGCTCGTCGATCACATCGGCCTGGCGCCCGAGCTGGAGCAGGAGCTCGAACCGCTCCTCCACGAGCGTGCTCCGGAGCTCGGTCAGCCGTTCCACGTGCGGGCGCGCGAAGGGCACGTCGTCCACCCCCGCCAGCACCGGACCCCGCCACTCGGCCAGGGCCCGTTCGACGGTGGCCAGCGCCTCGGCAGGCGCCTGCTCGCGTGCCGCGGTCACCAGCCGTTCGACCTCCAGGGCGTCGACGTCCTCGGCGGCGACCGTCAGCCGCAGTCCGTCGGGACCCGACGCCAGTGCGTCGCCCGCGCACTCGGACCTGACGCGCTCGACCATGGCCTCGAGCGCCCCGGCCGGCGGCACCAGGGCACCCCACAGGCCGGCTGCCACCGCCTCCTCGCCGATCGTCTCCCCGCGCGCGAGGGCGAGCATCGCCACCAGGGCGCGGTCACGCTTGCCGGCCGGCGTCCGCTGAGCACCGTCGACGACGACCTCGACCGGGCCGAGGACCTGCACGTGCACCGGCACAGACTAGGGGCTGCCGGGGTGGCTCAGCCCTGGCTCGCGACCCGGTCCTCGAGGAGGGAGGCGTCGATGTCGCCGGTCTCGCCCCGGAGGTACGCCGCCCGCCCGAGCACGAACACATAGGCGAAGAAGGCGATCTCGGCGAGCACGCCGATCCCGACCCGCGCCCAGGTCGGCAGCCCCGAGGGCGTCACGAAGGCCTCGATGAGGCCGCTGACGAGCAGCACCAGGACGAGGCCGAGGGCGACCGTGCCGGCGGTCCGGCCCTCGCGCGCCAGCGCCTGGCTGCGCGAGAGGTCGCCGGGCTCGACCCACGACCAGAACAGCCGGAAGCCCACGCCACCGGCGACGAAGACCGCCGTCAGCTCGAGCAACCCGTGCGGCAGGATCAGCCCCCAGAACAGCTCGCCGCGGTCGTGCCGGGTCATGATCGAGCCGATGACCGCCAGGTTGGCCACGTTGTCGAAGAGCACCTTGACCAACGGCAGGCCGAGGATGCCCAGGCCCAGGCACAGTGCGGACACCCAGGCGTTGTTGACCCACACCTGGGCGGCGAAGTGGCTGGCGGCGTACTTGCTGTAGTAGCCCTCGAAGTCGTTGTTGACGAGCTGGTCGACCTCGCCCCCGGACAGCAGGCTCTGCTCCACGTTGGGGTGGTCGAGGAGCCACCACATCATCACGGCGGTGACCACGACGTTCGTGGCCATGGTGGCCAGCCACCAGCGCCGCAGCCGGTAGAGCGCGGCCGGGAAGCGCTGGGTCAGGAAATGCACCACTCCCGCCCAGGTGCTCACGCGAGTGCCCACCGAGCGGTTGCGGGCGCGCGCCAGCAGCGACGACAGGTGCGCGACGAGGGTGGGGTCGGGGGCCGCGCTGCGCAGCACCGAGAGATGGGTGGCGACCTGCTGGTAGCGCTCGACCAGCTCGTCGGCCTCGGCGCCGCGCAGCCGGCGCTGCTTGAGCAGCTGCTCGAGGCGGGCCCAGTCCGCGTGGTGCGCCAGCACATAAGCGTCCAGGTCCACGCGCCAGAGCCTAGGCTTTCGGCGATGTCCGCAGGGGAGTTCTCGATGCTGACGACCGATGACCTGGTCACCGGTGAGGCCGTCGCGCTCGACCTCCCCCCGGCGAGCCTCGGGGTCAGGCTGGCGTCCGGTCTCGTGGACGTGATGACGACCGGGGCCCTGCTCCTCGTGGTGATCTTCACCTTCCTCGTGGCCGCGCTGCGGACCGACGGCGCGCTGGCCCAGGTCGCGTTCGTGGGCACCCTGATCGTGGTCTTCCTGGTGTTCCCGACGACGGTCGAGACCCTGAGCCGCGGCAAGTCGCTGGGCAAGTGGGCCTTCGGGCTGCGCACTGTGCGCGACGACGCCGGCCCGATCAGCTTCCAGCACGCGTTCGTCCGGGCGCTGGTCGGGTTCGTCGAGATCTACGCGACCGGCGGTGGGGCGGCGTTCTTCTCCGCGATGCTCAGCTCGCGCGGGAAGCGGCTCGGCGACTACGCCGCCGGGACGTACGTCGTGCGCGAGCGCGTCCGTCTCCGGCTCGCCGCCCCGCCGCCCATGCCTCTCGAGCTGGCCGCGTGGGCGCGCGCCGCCGACGTGGCCGCGCTGCCGACCGGCCTCGCGCTCGGCGTGCGCCAGTTCCTCCAGCGCGCCGCGTCGCTCGACCCCGGGTCGCGCCAGTCGGTGGGCGCCGGGCTCGCCCAGCAGGTGGCGCCGTACGTCGCCCCGCTGCCGCCGCCGGGCTACCCGCCCGAGGCGTTCCTCGCCGCCGTGGTCGCCACCCGCCGCGAACGCGACCAGGCCAGGCTGGGCCGGGAGCGCGCGTTCCGCGAGCGGCTCACTGCCCGCAACCGCTGATCCCGCGCCCCGCGTCGGCCGACCTGACTGGTCAGTTCTCGGGCAGCTCGAGCGTGTTGGTGTCGTCGGTCAGGCGCTCCTGGCACGCGCCAGAGGAGACCGAGCAGTCGTAGAGGGTGCGCACCTCGCCCCCCGTCACCACCAGGAACTCGTCCTCGTCCCGCCACAGGACCTGAAGCACCGGTCCCTCGCCGCCGAGCGGGAACGAGTCGATCGCCTCCTGCCTGGCGTTGACCAGCCACAGGCCTCGGCTCATCCCCGCGTCGAGGTCTGCCTGGGTCGACCCTGAGGCGTACCAGTGGCCGTCGGTGGACAGTGCGCCCACCCCACCGCCGATGTTGCCGTAGCGGAGATCCCCGTCGAGGTCGTGGATCTCGACGCCGTCGTCGGTCTGCACCGCGATGGTGGGTCCGGCGATGTCGATACCGGTCGCGGGGAAGGACGTCACCCCGGTCCGGCTGCCGGCGGGCTCGAGGCGGGTCCCGTCAGTCGTCCCGTCGTCGACGACCGCGAACGTGGTGACCCGGATGCCGCCGTCGACGGCGGACGCGAACACGACGTCGGTACCCACGTCCGCCACGGCTGCGACGGATGGTGTCGCGCCCCCGGGCAGCTCCACCTGCGTCGGATCTGTCTGGCCGGCCCGGGTGAGGAGCAGGCGACCGGCCGCGTCGACGTACGCCACCGTGCTCCCGTAGGTCGACGCCCACGCGTCCTGCACCGGCCCTCCGGAGAAGTCGTCCCTCAGGAACAGGCTGCCGTCGTTGCGCAGCACGAGCTGGAAGACGTGGCCCTCGCCGCCGACGACGTACGAGACCTCTCCCCGGCTGGCGAGGATGCGGCTGGCGATGATGCCGGTGCCCCGTACCTGCGACGGATCGCCTTTGTCGGTGATGGTGACCAGACCTTCGGTCGTGAACGCGATCTGGGAGGGACCCCACTCCAGGCCCTGGAAGTCGTTCGGGTCGTTGGGGTCGTCGGCGCCGTCGACGGCGGGTGTCGGCCCGTCCGCCGCGCGCCACGGTGCCCACGAGGTCACACCGACGCCGGCCGCCGTCACGGTCGCGAGCGCCAACGCGGCCACCCCTGCGCGCCCCGCAGTACGGCGGGTCCGGGCCCGCCGGACCCGGCCCTCGAACGCCGCGTGGTCGACGGTTGGCACATCGAGTCGCTGCCCGATCTCGTGCAGGGTCTCGCGGATGTCCGTCGCGGTCATGACTCCCCCTGGGGCAGCAGGTCGATCTCTGGCAGGGCGGCCCGCAGCCGCGCAATGGCGTGGTGGGTCTGGCTCTTCACGGCCCCCACCGAGCATCCGAGGGCCTCGGCGGTGGCGGCCTCGCTCTGGTCCTCGAAGTAGCGCAGCACCAACGTGGCCCGCATCCGCGGTGGCAGCCGCCGGATCTCCGACCACAGGGCCATGTGGTCGGCGCGGGTGTCGAGGCCGCCGTTGTCGAGGCCCTCGGGCAGCGTGTCGCTGACGATCTCGCGGCTGCGCCGACGCCAGGTGCGTTGGACCTCGCGAACGAGGCCACGACGGACATATGCCTCCGCCGCACGCTTGTCGCGGATCTTCGACCAGTTGATGCAGGTGCGGGCCAGCACGGTCTGGAGGAGATCCTCCGCCTCGTGCCGTTCTCCGGTGAGCAGGTAGGCCGTGCGGTACAGGCGGGACCAGCTCGCAGCCATGAACTCGCCGAAGTCGATGTTCTCGACCACCTCGTCGCCTCCTTCCGAGAGCCCCTCACCCGTAGAGAGCAGCCAGGGCCCCGGAAGGTTGAGTGTCACAGAGGAAGGTCACAGCGAAGCCGTCACCGGTTCGTCCAGCTCCACCGGCTCGATCTCGTGCCGCGGGATGAGCAGCACCAGGCCGGCGGCGGCGATGCACAGGCCGCCTGCGGTCATCCAGGCGGCGAAGTAGTCGCCGGCCTCCTGCCGCACCCACCCGGCGTACGACGCGGCGATGCCGGCGCCGACCATGTGGCTGGCGAACACCCAGCCGAAGACCACACTCGCCTTCGCGATGCCGAAGTGCTGGCGGCACAGCGCGACCGTCGGCGGCACCGTGGCCACCCAGTCCAGGCCGTAGAAGACGATGAACACGAACAGGCTCGGGTGGACGGCATCGGCGAGCAGCCACGGCACCACGAGCAGCGAGAGTCCGCGGAAGAAGTAGTAGGTGAAGAGCAGGTAGCGGCTGTCGACCCGGTCCGTCAGCCAGCCGCTCGCGACCGTGCCCACGATGTCGAAGATCCCGATCAGGGCGAGCAGGCTCGCGCTCGTGGTCGCGGGCATGCCGTGGTCGTGTGCCGCCGGGATGAAGTGCGTGCCGATCAGGCCGTTGGTCGACCAGCCGCAGATCCAGAACGACAGGAACAGGCACCAGAACGTCCGGCTGCGACTGCTCTCCCGCAAGGTACGGATCGCGACGCGGGCGGCGGACTCGGTCGGCGCGGGCGGCGGCGGAGCGGGTGCCTCGTCCTCCGCGCCGTACGCCGTCGTGCCGGCGTCCGCGGGACTGTCGCGGAGCACCAGCCAGACGAGGGGCGCGAGCAGCAGGGCGAACACGCCGACGAGCCCCGCGGCCCAGCGCCAGCCGGGCCCGTCCGCCAGGTGCGCGATCGCCGGCAGGAAGACGAGCTGACCCGTCGAGCTGGCGGCCGAGAACACCCCGACCACCACGCCTCGGTGGCGGACGAACCAGCGGTTCGCCACGATCGCGCCGAACACCAGGGCCAGCGACCCGGTCCCGATGCCGACCGCGAAGCCCCACAGCAGCCACAGCTGCCAGGCGCTGGTCATCACCAGGGTCAGGCCGGAGCCGAGCGACACCAGCGCCAGTGCGACGGCGACCACGCGGCGTACGCCGAACCGCTCCATCAGCGCGGCGGCGAACGGGGCGGTGAGCCCGTAGATCACCAGGTTCAGGCTGACCGCGCCGCTGGTGGTCGCGCGCGACCAGCCGAACTCACTCTCGAGCGGCTCGAGCAGTGCGCCCGTCGAGGAGCGGAATCCCGCGGCGGCGATCAGCGCGGCCATGGTGATGCCGGCGACCCACCAGGCCCGGTGGATGCCGCGACCGGTGCCCGGCCCAGACGCGGGCTCGGCGGTCGCGGTCACCGATCCAGTCTATTTCTCGCCCGGTTCACTAGATTCTCGCCGTGACCTCATCGGCCATCGACCGCGCCCGTCTCGCCTCGCTGCACGAGGACGAGGAACGCCGCTTCGTCGACACCCATCCCCGCTCCGCCGCGCTCGCCGAGCAGGCCCGCGGGCCGCTGCTGGCCGGCGTACCCATGCCGTGGATGACGCGGTGGCCGGGATCGTTCCCGCTGTACGTCGAGAGCGCGAACGGCGCGCGGTTGACCGACGTGGACGGGGTCGAGTACGTCGACCTGTGCCTCGGCGACACCGGCGCGATGACCGGGCACGCGCTGCCCGAGGTGGCCGAGGCGGTCAGCCGGCGCGCGGCGTCGGGCATCACCACGATGCTGCCCTCGGAGGACGCCATCTGGGTGGCCGAGGAGCTGGGGCGGAGGTTCGGGCTGCCGCGCTGGCAGTTCGCGATGTCGGCGACGGATGCGAACCGGTTCGTGCTGCGGTTCTGCCGCCACCTGACCGGGCGGCCGCGGATCGCGGTGATGGACTGGTGCTACCACGGGACGGTCGACGAGACGCTCGCCGTGCTCGAGGGCGACGCGGTCGTGCCGCGGCCGGGGGCGATGGGTCCGCAGGTCGACGTCGCGCTGACGACGGCGGTGGTGCCGTTCAACGACCTCGAGGCGCTCGACCGGCGACTGGCCCAGGGCGACGTGGCCTGCCTGCTGATGGAGCCGGCGCTGACCAACATCGGCATCGTGCTGCCCGAGGAGGGGTACTCCGAGGCGGTTCGCGAGATCACCCGCAAGCACGACGTCCTGCTGGTGATCGACGAGACGCACACCCTGTGTGCCGGGCCCGGTGGCGCGACGGCTGCGTGGGGTCTCGAGCCGGACTTCCTCGTCGTCGGCAAGCCGATCGCCGGTGGCGTCCCGCTGGCGGCGTACGGCATGAGCGCCGAGGTGGCCGAGCGCCTGGTCGGCCCGATGCTCACCGCCGAGGCGGACGTCTCGGGCATCGGCGGCACCCTGACCGCCAACGGCCTCGCCCTCGCGGCGGCCCGGGCCGCGCTGTCCTCGGCGCTGGGCGAGGAGGACTACGCCGTGGCGATCCCGCTCGCCGAGCGGTTCACGGCCGGCGTCGCTGGCGTCATCGGAAAGCACGGTCTGCCGTGGAACGTGCAGCGTCTCGGCTGCCGCGCCGAGTACTGGTTCTGCCCGCCGCCGCGCGACGGCGCCGCCGCGGCCGCTGCCGTCGACGAGCACCTCGAGGCCTTCCTCCACCTGTGGGCTCTCAACCGCGGCGTGCTGATGACGCCGTTCCACAACATGGCGCTCTTCTCCTCCGCCCACACCGAGACCGACGTCGACCGGCACACCGTGGTGTTCTCGGAGGCGGTCGAGGCGTTGCTCGGCTGACGCGCTGGAGGCTCGCTCAGAGCCGCTCGTAGGTGAGGTCGGTGATGGCTCGGCCGGCCGCAAGACCCTTCCGCTCGAACTTGGTGACCGGCCGCTCCGCCCAGCGCTCGACGACACCACCATCGAGGCCCGGTTCGTCGTCGAGCACCTCGACCATCCGCTCGGCATAGTCCGACCAGTCCGTGGCCAGCCGCCACAGTGCGCCCGGCGCGAGCCGGGAGGTGGCCAGCGCCGCGAACTCCGGCGACACGAGACGGCGCTTGTGGTGCTTCTTCTTGTGCCAGGGGTCGGGGAAGAACGTCCACAGCTCCGCGATGGCACCCTCGTCGAACAGGTGCTCCATCGACCAGACCGCGTCGACCGAGCAGAACCGGACGTTGGTCGCGCCCGTCGCGGCCACGCGGGCCAACCCGTCGGCCACGCCGGGTCGCCAGACCTCCAGTGCCAGCACGTCGTACGCCGCCCGGGACGGCGCGAGGGCCGCCGTGGACTCGCCGATCCCCGAGCCGATCTCGACGATCAGCGGCGCTTGGCGGCCGAACCAGTCGGCCAGCCGGAAGCCCGGGTCGTCGACGGCCTCGTCCGGGATCACCCACTCCTCGTGGTGGGCTTCCCAGGCCGCCCGTTGGCGCGGGGTGAAGCGCGAACCGCGGCGCGCGTAGGTGAGCACCTCCCGCATCCGCCGGCCGTCCTCGGTCAGCCGGTGGTGCGGACGGGCGGGGCGCACGCCCTCGGACTCAGGCATCCGGCAGCTCGTACACCAGGTCGTAGTGGTGCTGTCCGTCGCGGATGTCGAGGTCCAGGCGGCCGGAGATGCCGGCGAGGCCACCGGTGCCGGAGCCGGGCGTGACCACGTAGGTGATGTGCTGGCCGCCGCCGCTCATGGTGCCGAGCTGCTGCATCGCGAACGCGCCGGTGCCGACCGCGTCGCCGGCGTACGTCTTCTCCAACGTGTACCGGCCGACCATCGGCAGCCCGCTCTCCTCCGGGCTCAGGGTGACGGCGAACGTCCCGCGCGCGTGCATGCCGACCATCCTTCCAGCGCCGCGCTAGCGTCACCGCGTGGTCTGGGTCAGGGTGAAGATCGAGGTCGCCTTCGACGACGTGGAGCCGGAGACGGCGTTCTGGACCCGCGTGGTCGGCGGCCCCCTGCCGGACTATCTGACGGTGCAGGTGCAAGAGCCGCCGTGGGGCTGGCGAGGCCCGTTCGGCCTCACGGTCGTGGTCGAGGACGACGCGCCGGCACCGGCCACCCCTCCGCCTGCGTCGTTCCCGGGCGTACGCCGGAGCCGGGTCTACCAGGTCTGCATCGACCGGCCCAGCCGTTGGTTCGACGACGACGCCGAGACCTGGGCCAGGCTCACCGGAGGGCACCTCGAGCCGCTGCAGCGCCGCCCCGAGTTCACCTGGGTGCGGATGCCCGGTGGACCACGTCCTCTCGAGCTGCTGCTGCAACGGCTGGACCAGGAGAACGGACCCGGCTCCGCCCACCTCGACGTCGGCACGTCGGACCGGCACGCCGAGGTTCGCCGGCACCTCACCCTGGGCGCCACCCTCCTCGCCGAGGAGGAGTTCTGGACCGTGCTGGCCGATCCCCTCGGGTTCCCCTACTGCGTCACCGCCCGCGACCCGGCCACGGGAGAGCTCACCGGATGATCCCGGCGGCGCGCGCCGGCTCGGCGTACGCCGCGGCCAGCGACTCGAGCGTCTCGTGGGCGTTCAGGCCGCTGGGGTTCGGCACCACCCAGAGCTCGGCCGGTCCCATCGGTCCGGGCTGCCGGCCCGGCACGGCCTGGGGGCGCTTGAACGCCGCACGGTAGGCGGTGATCCCGAGCACGGCGACCACTCGCGGACGGACCCGTTCGACGAGGGCGAGCAGCTGCTCGGCGCCCTCCCGCAGCTCCGCTGCGGTGAGCTCGTCGGCGCGGGCGGTTGCGCGGCGTACGAGGTTCGAGATCCCGATGCCCCGCTCGACGAGCATTGCCTTGACCTCGGCGGTCATCGGGTCGGTGAGATCGACCGGCTCGTCGAGGACGCCGGCGTGGAAGAGGGCCGGCCAGAAGCGGTTGCCCGGCTTGCCGAAGTGCGTCTGCGTGGCTGCGGTTCGCAGGCCCGGGTTGATGCCGACGAACAGCAGGCGGGTCCCCGGGCCGACCAGGTCGGGCACGGTGGCGTCACGGAACGACTCGAGCTCGGCCCGGGTGAAGCGCACCATCACCCCACCCTGACAGGCCATTCCGGTTGTGAGGCGCGGGGTGCGGGCTTACCGTCGGTGCATGGACGGCGACGTGGTGCTCGGCCTCGCGATCGTCGGCGTGCTCAGCTTCTCCAGCGCGGTCGTGCTGCGGCTGCTCCTCAGCTCCCCGGCCATCGTGAGCTGGGTCGGCGACATCGGGCTGCCGTCGCTGCGCCGCCGGTTGGGCGGCCGGTGGGGCCGCCGGGTCGAACCGCCGCCGGGCCGCCCGATCGAGGTGATCGCGAGCCAGATCCGGCGCCTCGGCACGGTCTACTACGGCGGCCATCCGGGCCGGTCGTGGGTGAAGACCGAGGCGCTGCGCCGCGCGTACGACGAGGCGCTCGACGAGGGCTGCCACGCCCTGGAGGTCGACTCCGACCTGCTGGCCCTCGAACCGGGCACCGAGCGTGACGCCGAGCGGATGCGGGTCGAGCACCTGCTCGCCGCCGCCGGCCTCGTGATGCGGCAACGCCCCGCCGCCTGACGCTCGGCCTCGGCGGTTTCATCAAGGTATGTAGGTGAACCCGCACATCCCTAGCCCCATTGGACTGGGGAAGTGGATGTTCGTCTCCATACCTTGATGAAACCCCCGGACGCAGCTCGGCCCCCAACCCGGACGGGCTGGGGGCCGAACTGATGAAGCGTCAGATCACTTGGTGATCTTGGTGACCCGGCCGGCGCCGACGGTGCGGCCACCCTCGCGGATCGCGAACCGCAGGCCCTCGTCCATGGCGATCGGCTGGATCAGCTCGACCGACATCTCCGTGTTGTCGCCGGGCATGACCATCTCGGTGCCCTCGGGGAGGGTCACCACGCCGGTCACGTCGGTGGTACGGAAGTAGAACTGCGGGCGGTAGTTGTTGAAGAACGGCGTGTGACGACCGCCCTCCTCCTTCGACAGGATGTAGACGCTCGCGTCGAAGTTGGTGTGCGGGGTGGTCGTGCCGGGCTTGATCACGACCATGCCGCGCTCGACGTCCTCGCGCTTGGTGCCGCGGAGCAGCAGACCGACGTTCTCACCGGCCTGGCCCTCGTCGAGCAGCTTGCGGAACATCTCGACGCCGGTGACGGTGCTCTTCTGCGAGCCCTCGCGGATGCCGACGATCTCGACCTCCTCACCGACCTTGACGATGCCGCGCTCGATGCGACCGGTGATGACGGTGCCACGACCGGTGATCGTGAAGACGTCCTCGACGGGCATCAGGAAGGGCTTCTCGGTCTCGCGGGCCGGGGTCGGGATGTGCTCGTCGACCGCGTCCATCAGCTCGAGAACGGACGCGCCCCACTTCTCGTCGCCGTTGAGGGCCGGGAAGGCAGCCACGCGCACGACCGGGATGTCGTCGCCCGGGAACTCGTACTCGGAGAGGAGCTCGCGCACCTCCATCTCGACGAGCTCGATGAGCTCCTCGTCGTCGACCATGTCGCACTTGTTGAGCGCCACGACCAGGGCCGGCACGCCGACCTGGCGGGCGAGCAGCACGTGCTCACGCGTCTGCGGCATCGGACCGTCGGTGGCGGCGACCACGAGGATCGCGCCGTCCATCTGGGCCGCGCCGGTGATCATGTTCTTGATGTAGTCGGCGTGACCAGGGCAGTCCACGTGGGCGTAGTGGCGCGCCTCGGTCTGGTACTCGACGTGAGCGATCGAGATCGTGATACCGCGCTGACGCTCTTCGGGCGCCTTGTCGATCTCGTCGAACGGCGTGAACGGGTTCAGGTCCGGGAACTTGTCGTGCAGGACCTTGGTGATCGCCGCGGTCAAGGTGGTCTTGCCGTGGTCGATGTGACCGATCGTGCCGACGTTCACGTGCGGCTTGGTCCGCTCGAACTTCGCCTTAGCCACTGGGGCTCCTCCTGTTGTTGTTACTTGACTCGTATCTGAAATGAATGCCGAGGACTCGGACGAACGACCCTGTCGGGTTACTCGCCGCGAACCTTCTTGACGATCTCGTCGGCGATGCCCGAAGGGACCTCGGCGTACGAGTCGAACTCCATCGAGTACGACGCCTGGCCCGAGGTCTTGGACCTCAGGTCGCCAACGTACCCGAACATCTCGGAAAGCGGCACGAGGGCGTTGATGACCATGTCACCGTGACGCTCCTCCTGTGCCTGGATGTGTCCGCGACGGCTGTTGATGTCGCCGATGACCGTGCCCAGGAAGCTCTCGGGAGTGGTCACCTCGACGGCGAACACGGGCTCGAGCAGAACCGGACGCGCCTGGCGCGCGGCCTCCTTGAACGCCTGGTTGCCGGCGATCTTGAACGCGAGCTCGGAGGAGTCGACGTCGTGGTACGCGCCGTCCTCGAGCGAGACCTTCACGTCGACCATCGGGTAGCCGGCGAGCACGCCGAACTCCATGGCGTCCTGCGCACCCTGGTCGACCGAGGGGATGTACTCGCGGGGGATGCGTCCACCGCTCACGTTGTTCACGAACTCGTAGCCGGCACCCATCCCGGTCTCGGGGTCGATGCTGGGCTCGATGGTGATGAGCACCTTGGCGAACTGACCCGAACCGCCGGTCTGCTTCTTGTGGGTGTAGCTGTGCTTCTCGACCTTGTTGCGGATCGTCTCGCGGTAGGCGACCTGCGGCTTGCCGACGGTGGCCTCGACGCGGAACTCGCGCTTCATCCGGTCGACCAGGATCTCCAGGTGGAGCTCGCCCATGCCGGCGATGATCGTCTGGCCCGTCTCCTCGTCGGCCTTCACCGTGAAGGTGGGGTCCTCGTCGGAGAGCCGCTGGATCGCGGTGCCGAGCTTCTCCTGGTCGCTCTTGGTCTTGGGCTCGATCGCCACCTCGATCACCGGGGCGGGGAAGCTCATCGACTCGAGGACGACAGGGTTCTGGAGGTCGCACAGGGTGTGACCGGTCTTGGTGTCCTTCAGGCCCATCACGGCCACGATCTGGCCGGCGCCGACCGACGCGATCTCCTCACGCTTGTTGGCGTGCATCTGGTAGACCTTGCCGATCCGCTCCTTGCGGCCGGTGACCGAGTTGAGCACGGTCGCGCCCGCCTCGAGCTTGCCGGAGTAGACGCGCACGTAGATCAGCTTGCCGAGGTGCGGGTCCGAGGCGATCTTGTAGGCCAGACCGGAGAACGGCTGGTCGTCCGAGGGCATCCGCTCGACCTTCTCGTCCTCGTCGTTGACCTTGTGACCCACGATCGCGTCGATGTCGAGCGGCGACGGCAGGTACTTCACGACCGCGTCGAGCAGGGGCTGCACGCCCTTGTTCTTGAACGCCGTGCCGCACAGCACCGGGTTGAGCTTGTCGGCGAGGGTGGCGCGACGGATCGCCGCCTCGATCTCCTCGACGGAGATGTCCTCGCCCTCGAGGTACTTCTCCATGATGTCGTCGTCGGCCTCGGCCAGCGTCTCGAGCAGCTTCTCGCGGTACTCGTCGGCCTGCTCGCGCAGCGACGCCGGAATCTCCTCGACGGTGTAGTCCTCACCCATCGTGGTCTCGCCGTGCCAGGTCAGGGCGCGCATGCCGACCAGGTCGACGACGCCGAGGAAGTCGTGCTCGGCGCCGATCGGCAGCTGCAGCACGAGCGGGGTGGAGTTCAGCCGCTCGACCATCATGTTCACGCAGCGGAAGAAGTCCGCGCCGGTGCGGTCGAGCTTGTTGACGAAGCACATCCGGGGCACGGAGTACTTGTTGGCCTGGCGCCACACGGTCATCGTCTGCGGCTCCACGCCGGCAACGCCGTCGAAGACCGCCACGGCACCGTCGAGGACGCGCAGCGAGCGCTCGACCTCGGCGGTGAAGTCGACGTGCCCGGGGGTGTCGATGATGTTGATCTGGTGGTCCTTCCACCAGCAGGTCGTCGCGGCGGACGTGATCGTGATGCCGCGCTCCTGCTCCTGCTCCATCCAGTCCATGACGGCGGCGCCGTCGTGCACCTCACCGATCTTGTAGGAGACGCCGGTGTAGAACAGGATGCGCTCGGTGGTGGTGGTCTTGCCGGCGTCGATGTGCGCCATGATGCCGATGTTCCGGACCTTCTTGAGGTCCGTGGTGATGTCGACAGCCACTGTGTCAGCGTTCCTTAGGTAGGCGTGGGTGCTGGTCTCTGGACGGGGCCCTCACGGGCGCCTGCAGTACGCCGGCCGGTCGGGCCGGCGTACTGCTGCAGCTCACCAGCGGTAGTGGGCGAAGGCCTTGTTGGACTCGGCCATCTTGTGGGTGTCCTCGCGCTTCTTCACCGCGGCACCGAGGCCGTTGGAGGCGTCGAGGATCTCGTTCATGAGGCGCTCGTGCATCGTCTTCTCGCGACGGGCCTGGGCGTAGCCGACCAGCCAGCGCAGCGCGAGCGTGGTGCCGCGCGTGCCCTTGACCTCGATCGGGACCTGGTAGGTCGCGCCACCGACGCGCCGGGACTTGACCTCGATGGCCGGCTTGACGTTGTCGAGCGCGCGCTTGAGCGTGACGACGGGGTCCGTGCCGGTCTTCTCGCGGCAGCCCTCGAGGGCGGTGTAGACGATGCGCTGGGCGACCTGCTTCTTGCCGTCCATGAGCACCTTGGAGACGAGCTGGCTCACCAGCTGCGACCCGTAGACCGGGTCGATGACGATCGGCCGCTTCGGGGCGGGACCCTTGCGCGGCATGTCAGCTCTTCTCCTTCTTCGCGCCGTAACGGCTGCGGGCCTGCTTGCGGTTCTTCACGCCCTGGGTGTCGAGCGTGCCGCGGATGATCTTGTAGCGGACACCGGGAAGGTCCTTCACCCGGCCGCCGCGGACGAGCACGATCGAGTGCTCCTGGAGGTTGTGACCGACACCCGGGATGTACGCCGTGACCTCGACGCCGCTCGACAGGCGCACGCGGGCGACCTTGCGGAGGGCGGAGTTCGGCTTCTTCGGGGTGGTCGTGTAGACGCGGGTACAGACACCGCGGCGCTGGGGCGAACCCTTCAGGGCAGGCGTCTTGGTCTTCGTCGCCTTGTCCTGGCGGCCCTTGCGGACCAGCTGGTTGATCGTGGGCACCTGGGTGGTTCCCTTTCCTGTCATCTCTCAGTGCCCAGCACCTTGCCGGGCACGATCATGCTGCTACTACTGGTGTGCCTGTGATGGTGTGCCCTGTGCCGCTGCCTCGTCCCGGCACGAAAGGCCAGGACATCAGTGGGGGTCACGCGGGCACGCGCAACGGTCTGGTCGTCCCAGACACAAGGATTGAGATTACTCTCGCGCGCCAAACAGGGTCAAAACGCCGGGTGAGCCCTCAGGAGGCGGCGGCGAGGTCCTCGCCGGGTGCCCGGACGTCGTCCGACGAGGCACCGGGAGTGCGCGCGTTGCTCCGCAGGAGCAGGATGCTGGCCAGGCCGGCGCCGAGGATCACGAGCGCGCCACCGAGGACGAGGGTCCAGCGGGCGCCGAAGTGCTCGCCGACCCAGCCGATCACGGGCGAGCCGATGCGGCGTGCCGCCCATCACGATCGTCATGTACAGCGCCATCACCCGGCCCCGGTACGCCGGGTCGGACTCGAGCTGCATGGTGGCGTTGGCGGAGTTCAGCAGGGTGATGGTGCAGAAGCCGATCACCGGGCAGATCGCGCGCGAAGGCGACGTACGACGGCATCAGGCCGGCCGCGATCTCGGCGCAGCCGAAGCCCAGGGCCGCCACGATCAGCAGCCGGAGCCGGATCCGCGACCCGGCTGGCCGCCATCAGCGCGCCGACCAGCGAGCCGATCGCCATGAAGGAGCCGAGCAGGCCGAACTCCCTCGCGCCCTTGCCGAACACCTGGGTCGCCATCAGGGCCGAGGTGATCTGGAAGTTCATGCCGAACGTGCCGGCGAAGAAGACCAGCACCAGCACCATCAGCATCTTCGGCTGGCTGCGGACGTACCGGACGCCGTCGCGGAGCATGCCGGGCGTGCGCGCGACGGGTTTCGGGCTGTGGAGCAGCGAGGTGTCCATGCGTTGCAGCTGCGTGATCACCGCGGCGTAGGACAGCGCGTTGATGAGGATCACCCAGCCGGTGGCCGAGGCGCCGCTGCCGAGCGCGCGCGATCATCAGCCCGGCGAGCCCCGGGCCCATGATCCGGGCCACGTTGAACGACGCCGAGTTGAGGCCTACGGCGTTGGTCAGCTCGTCGGTCTCGACCATCTCGGAGACGAACGACTGACGGGCCGGGGCGTCGAACGCCGAGCCGATGCCGAACACGAACGCCAGCGCGTAGACGTGCCACACCTCGACGACACCGAGGACGGTGATCACGCCGAGGATCAGTGAGGCCGCGGCCATCGTGGCCTGGGTCAGCTGCAGCAGCCGTCGCTTCGGGACGCGGTCGGCGACCACGCCGGCGTACGGCGAGAGCAGCAGCACCGGCAGGAACTGCAGACCGGTGGTGATGCCCAGCGCGGAGCCGCTGCCGCCGGTCAGCTGGAGCACCAGCCAGTCCTGGGCGACGCGCTGCATCCAGGTGCCGGTGTTGCTGACGACGCTTCCGACGGCGTACTTGCGGTAGTTGGGGTTGTGCAGTGCCTTGAACGTGGGGCTCGTAGAGATCAGTCCTTGCGGGAGAGGGAGTCGATGATCGGGGCGGCCTGGCGAACGACGGCCCGCTGCTCGGGCGTCAGCTCCGCCAGCCGGCGGGACAGCCACGCGTCGCGGCTGGCGCGGTCGGCACGGACCGTGGCCAGACCCTGGTCGCTGAGGCTGATGACGACCTGGCGGCCGTCCGTGTCGTGCTTGCGCCGGGCCGCGTAGCCGCCCGCGACGAGGGTCTTGACGGTCCGCGTCATGCTCGGCGGCTGCACGCCCTCGGCGACCGCGAGGTCGCCGACGGACTGGTCGCCGTTGCGGTAGAGCTGGCCGAGGACGGCCATCTGGCTCAGGCTCAGCTCGTTGTCGGGGTGTCGCTCGGCAACCAGGCGCCGGCGGAGCCGCATCACGGAGATGCGTAGCTCGCTCGCTAGCCCGGAGTCGGTCCGGGCGGCCTTCTCGACGGTCGGCATGTCCTTAGCATAACTCATTACCTCTGCTAAGGATTCCGCGGCAGCGACGTGCGCAGGTCAGGTGAGCAGGTCGGTGATGCGGGTGGATCGCGAAGTAGACGAGGAACAGCAGGGCCACGACCCACATCAGCGGGTGAACAGTGCGGGCGCTTGCCGCGGAAGAGCTTGATCAGCGCGTACGCCAGGAAGCCGGCGCCGATGCCGACGGTGATGGAGTACGTGAACGGCATGAGCACGATCGTGAGGAACGCCGGAATGGCGATCTCGAGGTCGTCCCAGTCGATGCCGGTGATCTGCTGCATCATCAGGAAGCCGACCAGGACCAGCGCCGGCACGGCCGCCTCGCTCGGGATCACGTCCACGACCGGGGACAGGAGGATCGCCAGCAGGAACAGTACGCCGGTCACGACGGAGGCGAGGCCGGTGCGCGCCCCCTCGCCGACGCCCGAGGCGGACTCGATGTAGGAGGTGTTCGACGAGACGCCGCCGAGGCCACCCGCGGCCGCCGCGATCGAGTCGACGACCAGGATCCGCTGGATGTTCGGGGGGTTGCCCTCCTCGTCGAGCAGCCCGGCCTCGGCGCCGATCGCGGTCATCGTGCCCATGGTGTCGAAGAAGTCGGCCAGCATCAGGGTGAAGATCAGCAGCACGGCCGCGACCACACCCGACGCGGTCCCACGAGCCGAGCAGATCGAACTCGCCCAGCGTCGACGCAGTCGGGGAAGTCGACGATCTTGTCCGGCCAGCTCGGCACGTTGAGGCTCCAGCCCGTGTCGCTGTCGACGCTCGAGCCGAGGTGGCCGATCGACTCCACGACGATCGCGAGCGACCGTGGTGGCCAGGATGGAGATCAGGATGGCGCCCTTGACGCGCAGCACCCACAGCGCGACCACCAGGATCAGGCCGACCGCGAAGACCACGGTCGGCCAGCCCTCGAGCTGGCCCTCGGGTCCGAGCCGGACGGGCACGGTGGTCTGCGCGTCGTCGGGGACGCGGCGGACGAACCCGGCGTCGACGAAGCCGATCAGGGCGATGAACAGCCCGATGCCCACCGAGATGGCGACCTTCAGCTGGGCGGGGACCGCGAGGAAGATGGCCTCCCGGAAGCCGGTGAGCACCAGGACCAGGATCAGCACCCCCTCGATCACCACCAGGCCCATCGCGTCGGCCCAGGTCATCTGGCTGGCCACGGCCAGCGCGACGAACGCGTTCAGGCCCAGCCCGGTGGCCAGCGCCAGCGGGTAGTTGGCCACCACCCCCATCAGGATCGTCATCAGCCCGGCCACCAGGGCCGTGCCGGCGGCGATCGCCGGGAGGTTCGGGGCGTCTCCGCCGCCGAGGAACTTCCCGTCCGCGTCGACCGCGAACCCGAGGATGAGCGGGTTCAGCACGATGATGTAGGCCATCGTGAAGAAGGTGACGACACCGCCCCGCACCTCGCGCTCGACGGTGGAGCCCCGTTCGGTGATCTTGAAGTAGCCGTCGAGCCCGCGGGCACGAGGAGCTTCTGGTGCTGTCTGGTCGCGACCGGGCGGGTCCTGGTTGCTCACCCGCGACAGCATGGCACTCACCGGATTCCGACGGCAGCACCCGTTCGGGGAGTCGTCATCCTGACGCCCTCCGAGGGCCCCGGGCGAGCGTGGCCCGTGCTGGGCTACCGTGCGGCTGTGGAGCTGCCCCCCGAGCCGGCCCAGCACGAGATCGGCAACCGGACCTACATCGTCGCCAACGTCGAGCCCCTCGACGTCGACGGCGTGCGCACGGTCCAGGTCGGCCTGGCTCTCTGGTTCCTGACGTTCCTCGCGCTGCTCCCCTTCTGGGGCGCCCTCGCCGACGCCGACCGCACCTGGTGGTTGTGGACGTGCTTGGCCGGTTCGGGACTGGGTCTCTTCGGCCTCGAGTACTGCCGACGTCGGCGTACCGCTCGCGCGGAGGGTCGGCCGTACCGCTCCTAGGTCGCTCCGCTGAAGGTCGCTCCGCTCGTCGTGCCCTTGCTCCGGGTCGCTTGTGGTTGCGCTCTTGGGGGTCGCCTTCGGCGGGGTGGGTCGTCGACCGCCGGCCGGGGCCGCGGACTCATCCACTGACGCGGGCGATCGCACCGCATCGATCACCCACCGGCCCGTACCCGGGCAGCGGCGGAGCGGGGAGGGGCCCCGACGACCGTGGTGGGTCTGGCGGCACGTCGTGAGGGACGAGCGACGTGCGGGTAGGTCGGCGGGGCCCCTCCCCGTGCAGCCGCCGCACGCGTACAGGCAACCCCCGCCGGAGGCGAAATCAAAGACCGCAACCCCCGCGGCGCCGCAGGCGAGCGCCTACAGCCAGTCGACCTCGTCGTCGTGGAGGGTGTCGTGGACGGGGTCGGGGACGGGGATGGGTTCGTGCTTGCGGGCGAGGCGTACCTCGGAGTGGGCGCCGCAGCCGTGGTCGAGGGAGACCGCGCGGCCGTCGTCGTTCGCGTCGCCGTTCGCGCAGACGCCGAAGGAATCTGCCAGCGGGCCGGCGATGCGGATCAGGAACCCGCAGCTGCGACAGGTGTCGGGGGCGGCCTGGGCGAGCGGGGCCTCGGGGCCGCCGTCGCCGTCGTACCAGCGCTGGGCAGCCAGGTCGCGACCCTCGATGGAGAGCGTGCGGATGCGCCCGAGCCCGAGCTCGGCGGCGACGCGGCGTACCTGCGCCTTCTCGTCGGTGTCGAGCGGGTCGTCGCCGAAGGAGTACGTCGGGACCAGACGCGGGTCGTCGTCGGCGACCGGGAGAAGGTCGCCGGGCGAGAGGTCGCCGGGCTTGATGCGCTCGCGGTAGGGCACCCACTCGGGCGCCACGATCGCCTCGTCGCCCGGGATGAGCACGACCTCGGCGATCGTGACGGTCTTCTGGCGCGGCGCGCGGACGACGGTGACCGACCAGCGCCACCCGAGGTACCCGGCCCTCGTGCAGGCGAAGAGGTGGGTGACCACGCGCTCGCCCTCGACGTGGGTGCCGAGGTGCTCGCCGACATCGGCGGCGTCGACATCGTCGAGCAGTGCGGCACGGGCCGCCTCCACCGCGGCCACGGCCACGGCGTCCGGCTTGGCGCGTACCGAGGTCGTCACGCGCCCATCATCACCCATCGGGGCGCCACCCGTCAGATCGGGCGGGACTCCGGGCCTGGGCGGGGCAGGATAGGCACATGACCACCGGGGTCCCGCCGGGCACACCGCCCGGCCAGCGCCGCGAGCAGGCCATCAAGGTCGGCCGCGCGGTCGGCCGCGGTCTGGGCACCGGTGCCAAGGTCACCGGGCGCGGGGTGGCCGGGGTCGCCAGGGTCACCGGCCGGTTCAGCCGCTTCACCTTCCGACAGGCGCGTCGGGCGGCGAACGCCGAGGGCGCCGACCGCTCCGGGCTCTCGCGGCTGATCGAGATGCACGCCTTCAACACCGCCGGCGACGCCGCGGTGGCGATCTCCCTGGCCGGCACGCTGTTCTTCCAGGTACCGACCGGCGAGGCCCGCGGTCAGGTGGCGCTGTTCCTCGCCCTGACGATGCTGCCCTTCGCGATCGTGGCGCCGCTGCTGGGGCCGTTCCTCGACCGGTTCAGCCACGGGCGCCGCTGGGCGATCGGGGGGACGATGGCGGTCCGCGCGTTCCTGGTCTGGGGCATGGCCACGGCGGTCACCACCGAGTCGACCTGGCTCTTCCCGCTGGCGCTCGGCTGCCTGGTCGCGTCCAAGGCGTACGGCGTCACGCGCGCCGCCGCCGTACCCCGCCTGCTGCCGGAGAACCTCACCCTCGTCAAGGTCAACGGGCGTCTCTCACTGGCCGGCGTGGTCGCGGCCAGCGTCTCGGCGCCGATCGCCGGGCTCGCCTCGATCTTCGGGCCCGAGTGGTCGTTGCGCTACGCGTTCGTGCTGTTCGTGCTGGCCACGATCTGGGCGATCCGCCTGCCCAAGCACGTGGACTCCGACGCCGGCGAGGACCGTGCCGTGCTGATCGGCTCGGACCAGGCGCAGACCGGCAAGCGCCCGCGGATGCGCATCCCGGGCTCGGTGTCCTTCGCCCTCCGCGCCAACTGCGGCCCGCGATGGCTGTCGGGCTTCCTGACCATGTTCATGGCGTTCCTGCTGCGGGAGAACCCCATCGGCGACTGGCGGACCGAGGTGCTGCTCGGCATCGTCATCGGCGCCGCCGGCCTCGGCAACACGCTCGGCATCGCCATCGCCTCGATGCTGAAACGGCTCAACCCCGCGGTCACGGTCGTCCTCGCGTTGCTTGCCGACGCTGCCATGGTGTTGCTGGCGGCGCTGTTCTACGGCGTCCTCACCCTCGCTCTGCTCGGCCTGACCGCCGGGCTCGCGCAGTCGCTGGCCAAGCTCTCGCTCGACTCGACCATCCAGCGCGATGTCCCGGAACGGGTGCGCACCAGCGCGTTCGCCCGCTCCGACACCACCCTGCAGCTCGCCTGGGTGCTCGGGGGATTCGTCGGCATCGCGATGCCGCTGCACCCCAAGCTCGGCCTGGCCGTCGGCGCCATCATCCTGATCGCGTGGGCCGTCGTGGTGCTCGCGAGCTCGCCCCAGCGCAAGCGGCGGGTGAGCGTCCCGGCCACGGTGCCGGCCGACGTACCCGCCCCGGTCGAGCGCTAGGCGCCGATCACAGCTCCAGCTCGTCGGCCAGGGCGCGCAGCAGCTTGGCGGTGGGAGCGGCGGTCCGCCGGTCGGGGTGCCGGCCGTGGCGGTAGGACTCGCCGACCTCGTCGAGGAGCCGGATCAGGTCCTCGGTGATGGTGACCATCTCCTCGGGCTTCTTGCGCTGGGCGTTCCTCTGGGCGTGCCGCTGGTTGCGGGAGACCGAGGCCGGTTCGTCGAGGATCCGGACCTGCAGCGCCTGGTCGCCGCGCCGGCCCTGGGCTATGCCGAACTCCACGCGGGTGCCGGGCTTGAGGCTGGTCGTGCCCTCGGGCAGCGCGTCGGTGCGCACGTAGACGTCGGGACCGTCCTCCTGCGACAGGAAGCCGAAGCCCTTCTCGGCGTCGAACCACTTCACCTTGCCAGTGGGCACGGTCTCGTCCTCTTCCTGCGTCCGGGGGGTTCTGCCGCTGTGCGCAGCGCCAGCAGCCTAGGCGGCGGAGCCGCACGCCCGCCATCGGGTAAGGCTCAGCTCCCTCCCCGGCCCGCCACCCCGTCCAGGTGGGCGTCGAGCCAGTCGGGGAAGACCGTCAGGTCCGCCAGCACCACGTCGGTACCCGCCTCGACCAGCTCGTCGGCCGTGCTGCTGCCGGTCAGCACCGACACGCTGAGCACGCCGGCGGCCTTCGCTCCCTCGACGTCGTGGACGTGGTCGCCGACCAGGATGTCGGCGTCCTCGCGACGGAGCACGTCCGCCTTGCCGACCCCGAAGACCGTGCCCTCGATGTGGTCGATGTCGAGGGCGAGATGCTCGACGTGGCGGCGCGCGTTGGGCTCGTACTTGCCCGTCACCACCAGGACGCGGCCGCCGTGGCGACGTACGGCGGCGATCGACTCGACCGCGCCGGGGAATGCCTCGACGGCGTGGATGGCGTGGTCGACGTACAGGGTCCGGAACCTGTCGACAACCACCTCCATCGTCTCCGGCGTCACATAGCCGTCGAGGAGGACGTCGAGGGGCGGGCCGATCCGCGCGGTGAGGTCCCCGACGGGCAGCTCGACGCCGAGCTCGCCGCCGAGGGCGGTGAGCGTGTTGGCCATCCCCGGGACGGTGTCGATGAGGGTCATGTCGAGGTCGAAGGCGACGACGAGGGACATGCGGCCGATCGTAGGGAAGCACCCCGGCGGCCGCCGATCCGCACCCGCCGTGGGCGCCCTTTGTCACAATGGACGCTTGACCCGATCCGCGGACCCTCGCCGCGCTCCGGGTGGGCCCGCTCGGCGTGCGCTCGCCGGGGCGCTGACGGCGTGCGCGCTGGCGGCTTCGCTGGTCGTCTCGGTCTTCGGCCCGACGGGCACCGCGTCCGCCGCCGACAACATCGCCGATGACGCCACCGACCTCTACCTCGTCACGCTCGCCGGACCCGGCACGGCCGGCAACAGGGGGCCACTCTCCGCCCGCGACTTCCGCGCCGCGGCGGTCGCCGACCAGGACGCGACGCTGGCCGGGCTGGGATCCTCCGCCCCCGTCTACCGCTGGACCACCGCCCTCAACGGGTACGCCGTACGCCTGACCGGCACCCAGGCCCGTTCGCTCGCGGCTGATCCCACCGTCGTCGACGTGGAGCGCAACGCGGTCCGCACCCTGGCCGCGACCCCGGCAGCAAGCAGCCTCGGTGCCGCCGACGTGCCGGGTCGGGGCGGAGCGGGCACCGTGATCGGCCTCGTGGACTCGGGACTGTGGCCCGACAGCCCGCTCTTCGCCGATGTCCGCGGCCTCGGCCGGGCCCCCCGCACGTACAGGGGCGGTTGTGCGACCGCGCCAGGCTGGGGCGCCGAGGTCTGCGACCGCAAGATCGTGGGCGCCCACTGGTACGTCGAAGGCTTCGGCGCCGACCGGCTGCGCACGGGCGCCAGCCTGTCGCCGCTGGACGACGACGGCCACGGCACCCTGATGGCCTCCGTCGCAGCCGGCAACAGCGGGGTGACCGTGAAGATCCCGGGCCAGCGCGCCGGCCTCTACGCGGGAGCCGCTCCCCAATCCAGGCTCGCCGTATACAAGGCCTGCTGGACCGCACCCGACCCGCGCGACGACGGGTGCGCGACCGCCGACCTGGTCACCGCCATCGACCGCGCCGTCGCCGACCGCGTCGACGTGCTGAGCCTCTCCGTCGACGGCGGACCCGGCATCGACACCGTCGAGCGAGCGCTGCTCGGGGCCGCCGAGTCCGACATCGTCGTCGTCGCCGCCTCCGGCAACGCCGGCGCCCGCCAGTACGCCGCCCATGGGTCGCCGTGGGTCACGTCCGTCGGCGGCACGACCGGCGTGACCCGGCGGGGCGCTCTCGTCGGACGGGGCCTGCGGCTCACTGGAGCGATGGCGGCCCGGGAGCCGACCGCGCCGGCTCGCCTCGTCCTGGGCGCTCGGGTGCCCGCGGCCGGTGCCACACCCGCCCAGTCGCGGTACTGCCTGCCCGGCAGCCTCGACGCCGGACGGGTCGCCGGCCGCATCGTCATCTGCGAGCGCGGCCGGGTCGGCCGCGTCGACAAGTCCGTCGCGGTCCACCGGGCCGACGGCATCGGCATGGTGCTGGTCAACGTCAGCCGCGGCCAGGTGTCCGCCGACTTCCACCAGGTACCGACCGTCCACCTGACCAAGGACGACGGCCGGCGGCTGCGCGCGTGGCTGCGGGCGCACCCCGACCGCCGCGTCACGCTGCGCCCCGACGGAGTCGACGCGCACCCCCGAGCGCCTGGTCGCCTGGACCAGCCCCGGCGACCCCACCACGTCGTTCCTCAAGCCCGACGTCGTCTCCACCGCGGTCGGCGTGCTCGGCGCGACGCCGCCCTCGACGTACGGCCGCCGCTGGGACCTCGGCCTCCGGCACGTCGGTCGCCGCCGCCCGCACCAGCGGCATCGCCGCCAGCACTGCTGAGCCGGCACGACTGGTCGGCGGCCGAGGTACGGTCTGCGCTGGCGACCACCGCCGGGAACGTCGCCGGCGACCCCTCACTGGTACGCCTGGGCGCCGGCCGCACCCGCGCCCGGGCCGCCGACCGACCGGGCCTGATGTTCCGCGTGTCGCCGGACGACTACCGCGCCTGGCTCGACGGCGACCTCGCCGCCGAGGACCTCAACACCCCGTCGCTGCTCGCTCCACGGCACAGGCACGATCACCCGGACGGTGACCAACGTCGGCACCCGCGGCGATGTACTACTCGTCCTCGGCGCGCGGCTTCGGCCGCTACCAGGTCTCGGTGACACCCGCGGCGATCAACCTCGCCCCGGGCGAGAGCGCGACGTTCACGGTCACCGTCGCCGGTCCGGCCGGCCCGCAGCCGCTCGACGACGGGTACGTCACCTGGCGCGGTGCCAACGGCAACCGGGTTCGCGTCCCGGTCGTCATCGCGCGCTGACGCGTCGGCCCACACCGATTCGTCAGCGATCCTCCGGGTCCTCCCAGCGCAGCCATCTCTGACGAATCGAGTCAGGCGCGGAGCCGCCAGCCGTTCGCGACCTCGGCCGCCATCCGTCGGCCCTGAGCGCGTCCGGCGCGGGCGGCGCCCATCCGCATCGCCGGGTCGAGCACGTTCCTGCCGATCGCCGCGAGTGAGGCCTGGTCGGGCGCGATCCAGGCCGTACGGCGAGCGCCGGTGCGGCGGAGCTGCTCGGGCAGCGAGTGGTACTTGCCGAACGACCGCCACAGCGGCACCACCGCGAGCACCACGTCGCAGCCGGTCGCCAGGTCGGCGTTCGCGGCCGACCGCATGCCGCCGTCGACGTAGTGGCGACCGCCGATCTCGACGGGCGGCCACACCAGCGGGACCGCGCAGCTCGCCGCGATCGCGTGCACCAGGTCGGCCTCGCCGTGCGGTCGAAGACCGTGAACGACCCGGTCTCGGCCTCGACGGCGGTGATCTTGAGGTCGCGCTCGGGCCAGCCGGGCAGCGTGCCGTCGGGCCAGCCGGAGCCGCGAGGCGAACACCTCGACCTGGTCGTCCGCCGGACCCGGATGGGCCTTGCGTCGCCGCGCGGCCGATCCGGCGCCGCTTGGTGCGCCCGTCTCCCGGCAGCAGCATCAGGCCCGAGCAGGGTGATCGCCTCGCGGGTCCCGAACACCGCGCCGGCTCGCCCTCGTCGGGCGGGCTGGTCTGCTCGGCGTACAGGTCCTCGAGGTCCTCGCCGCTGGCCACCACGGCGCCGACGGCCGAGCCGGCCGACGTACCGATCACCAGGTCCGCGCCGCTCACGTCGGCGCCGCCGTCGCGCAGCCCGGCGAGCAGCCCGACCTCCCAGGCGATGCCGGTCACGCCGCCTCCGCCGAGGACGAGTCCGGTACGCGTGGTCACGGGTCGAGGGTGCCAGATGGTCTCGATCAGCCGAGGCCGAGCTCGGCGGCGGTCTCCTCGCGCATCTGTACCTTGCGGATCTTGCCGGTCACCGTCATCGGGAACTCGTCGACGACCAGCACGTACCGAGGGATCTTGTAGTGGGCGAGCTTGCCGGTCGCGAAGGCCCGGACCGCGTCGGCATCGAGCGGCTCGGCGCCGGCCCTCATCTTGACCCAGGCGGCCAGCTCCTCGCCGTACTTCTCGTCGGGGACGCCGATCACCTGCACGTCCTCGATGTCGGGGTGCTGGTAGAGGAACTCCTCGATCTCGCGCGGGTAGATGTTCTCGCCGCCGCGGATGACCATGTCCTTGATGCGGCCGACGATGTTGCAGTAGCCGTCCTCACGCATCTCGGCCAGGTCGCCGGTGTGCATCCAGCCGTCGGCGTCGATGGCCTCGTGGGTCTTCTCGTCGTCCTCCCAGTAGCCCAGCATCACCGAGTAGCCGCGGGTGCAGAACTCGCCCGTCTCGCCGCGCTCGACGGTCTCGCCGGTGTCGGGGTCGACGATCTTGATCTCGACGTGCGGGTGCGCGCGGCCGATGGTCGCCGTACGGCGGTCGAGGTCGTCGTCGGCGCGCGTCTGGCAGGAGACCGGCGAGGTCTCCGTCATGCCGTAGGCGATCGAGACCTCCTCCATGTGCATGTCGGAGATGCAGTGCTTCATCACCTCGACCGGGCAGACCGAGCCGGCCATGATCCCGGTCCGCAGCGAGGAGAGGTCGTGCTCGCGGAAGGTCGGGTGGTTCTGCATGGCGATGAACATCGTGGGCACGCCGTACACGCCCGTGCAGCGCTCCTCGGCGATCGCGCGCAGGGTGATCTCCGGGTCGAAGCCGGGCGCGGGGATCACCATCGTCGCGCCGTGGGTGGTGCAGCCCGAGGTTGCCCATCACCATGCCGAAGCAGTGGTAGAAGGGCACCGGGATGCAGAGCCGGTCCTGCTCGGTGAGGTTGATCGTCTCGGTGACGAAGTAGCCGTTGTTGAGGATGTTGCGGTGCGACAGCGTCGCGCCCTTGGGGTAGCCGGTGGTGCCCGACGTGTACTGGATGTTGATCGGGTCGTTCGGATGCAGGGTCCGCATCCGCTCGTTCACCACGTCGGAGTCGACCTTCTCGCCGGCCGCGACGACGTCGTCCCAGTCGCTGGTGCCGATGTAGACGACCCGTTGCAGTCCGGGAGTGTCGGCCGCGGTCTCCTCGATCATCGAGCGGTACTCGCTGGTCTTGAAGCTCTCCGCGGAGACCAGCATCCGCAGCCCCGAGTGGTTGACCGCGTAGGTGAACTCGTGGGTGCGGTAGGCCGGGTTGACGTTGACGAGGATGGCGCCGATCTTCGCCGTGGCGAGCTGCGCGATCGTCCACTCCGCACAGTTGGGCGCCCAGACGCCGACGCGGTCACCCTTCGCGATGCCTCCGGCGATCAGACCCCGGGCGAAGAGGTCGACCGCATGGTTGAGCTCCCGGTAGGTCCAGCGGCGACCGGTGGCGAACTCCACGAGTGCCTCGCGGTCAGGGTGCGCGCCCACGGTCCGGTCGAAGTTCCCTCCGATGGTCTCCTCGAGGAGCGGGGTGCTCGGTCTCGCCGGCAGCGTAGGACTCCATCCTCCGAACCTACGCCCGCCTCATCCCTCGCGGGAGACCTCCATGCTGCGGTCGCCGAAGCGCACCACGTCGCCCTCGAGCAGGGTCGCGGGCTTGCCGCCGGACAGCGGACGCGAGACGCCCTGGCGGGTCAGTACCGAGCCGTTGGTGGAGCCGCGGTCCATCACCACGAGTGCTCCGTCACCGGCCACCCCGACCTGGGCGTGCGTCTTCGAGAGCGACATGTCCCTGCGACGGCAGCGCCACCAGGCGGCGTACGGTCTCGCCGGGCCGGCCCTCCGGGCGGCGGCCCACGAGCACCAGCCCGTCGACGGCCACCCGCTCGCCGGTGTCGAAGGTCAGCACCCAGCCCGACGGCGGCCCGGACGGCGTGACCACGGGTGCGCGGCGGACGGTGCGGTTCGCCTCGCTCGGACCGGATCCGGCCGGGACCGGGACCGGCGGTGCCGGTGTCGGCGTCGGGCGTCGGCGTGGGACGTTCGGCCCTCGCGCGGCGCGGGAGTCGGCGGTGCGGTGGCGGCCGGCGGGCTGCTGGGCGGGGACCAGCCGCATGGCGGTCAGGTTCACGACGTGCCGCGGCCCGCTGTCGGCCTCGGACGAGCGCCGCGGGCTCCGGCCGGACGTCGACGACGACGGAGCGCGCCACCTGGTCGTGCCAGCCGCGCCGCTGACGCCGGGCGTCCATCACGGCCGTCCAGGCCAGGGTCGCCAGGCCGATGCCGAACGTCGGGATCGTGGCGAGCACCGAGCACCATCCCCCGCAGCAGCGCACGGCCGACGCCGACGGCGTGCCGGTGCCCGAGCTGACGGCCCGCAGCCCGACCGCCGCCTTGCCCGGCGTCGCGCCGCTGGCGCCCAGGGCGATCGCGAAGAGCAGCCACACCACCAGCACCGCCACACCGATGACGGCGAGGCCGGGCCACGAGCCGGTCATCGCGGAGGAAGAAGTGGTACGCCGCCCAGCACGCGCCCGCGATCGCTCCCCAGCCGATCAGGCGGTCGATCACGAACGCGTAGAAGCGCCGGTCGAGCCCCGCCACCGGGAAGCTGGCGGCGGGACGGTCGGGGTACTGCTGGTCGCTCATCGCACGGCAGGTCAGCCGCTGCCGACCTGGATCGTCACGCCGTCGCCGAGGTCGATGATGGCGCCGGGGATCAGCTGGACGGCGATGCCCGGCTGGAGGTCCTCGGGCGCGAGGCCGGGCTGGACCAGCACCGTCCCGTTGGTCGAGCCCGAGGTCGGTGACGACGGCCGACCCGTGGTCGGCCCCGGCCCCGGGCCGGATCTCGAGGTGGGTGGAGGAGATCTCCTGGTTCGGGCTGGGCACCGTGACCAGACGCGGCTGCTCGGTCGAGGTGAACCGCCGGGCCTCGGGGGCGCGGCCGACGATGACTGCCCGGTCGACGTCGACGACCTCACCGCTGGAGAAGGTCAGCTTCGCGACCGGCGCGGCGAGGACGCTGGGCGCCGGCGGCTGGCCGGGGATGCCCGGCTGGCTGCGGGCGAACTCGCCGGGGTTCCAGTTGCCGGCCTGGGTGTGGCCGTCGTGCTCGGCCGAGGCCGTCGCCGGAACCGGCTGTGACCAGCCGGCCTCCTCCGTCAGCGATGGCTCCTGGGGGTTCGTCGGCGGGCCGTCGAGCGGTGTCTCCTGGCCGATCTCGTCGTCGGGTTCCTCTCGGGGCTCCTGGACGGGCTCCTGAACGACCGGCGGGACCGGCTGGGGAGGCGGGAAGAAGACGGTCTCGTCGAGCGCGGTCCCGACCGGCGCGGCCGGCTCGGGCTCGGGGGCCGGTTCGGCCGGCTCCGCCGGCTCGACCAGGTCGGCAGATCGCTCTCCGCGGTGGGCGGCGTACGCCGGGCGGTCGGTGCGCGCGATCCGCACCAGGCCGCCGGGGATGGGCAGGTCGTCGGCGCCGTCGCTCTCCGCGACGTCGATGCGCATCGAGTGCACGCCGGTCAGCGACCTCTCCGCCCACGTCGTCGCCGACGAGCCCTCGACCGTGACGGTGTCCTCGTCCGTGGTGAACTCCGCCCTGGCGGCGCCGCGGATGACGACCTTGGTCTCGCCGTCGCTGTCGCTGACGAGCACGAACCCCGGCAGCTCGCGCAACCCGTCGGAGATCAGCGCGTCGAGCACCTCGTCGAACCCGGCGCCGTCGTCGACGAGGGCCCAGATCGAGGCGACCCTGCCCTTCTCGGTGGGTGGCAGCACGACCGTGGCGTGCTCGCCGAACACGCCGAACCAGTCCCCGGGCCGGTAGACCGACCGAGATTCGCGTCACGGCAGGGCTCCCAACTTCATCTCGAGACTCACGCGCTGCCGCTCGGAGTCGTAACCGCTCTCGCGCGCCAATCCCACCACATCGACCACGACGGCGGTCGCGTTGTCGCGCCCGCCCGCCCGCACGGCCTCGGCCACCAGCCGGTCGGCGGCGTCCCGCGGATCGGCCGACTCGCCGAGGATGATCGCGACCGTCTCGTCGTCGATCATCTCGGTGACGCCGTCGGAGCAGAGCAGCACCCGCTCCGCGCTCGGCAGTGGCACCAGGAAGTAGTCGGCGTCGACCGGCTCGGGGCCACCGAGGGCGCGGGTGACGACGTGCCGCGCCGGATGGAACGCCATCTCCTCGTGGCTGATCCGCCCCTCGTCGACCAGCTCCTGGACCAGGCTGTGGTCGACGCTGACCTGCTCGAGGTGGCCGTCGACGAACTTGTAGATGCGGGAGTCGCCGACGTTGGCCAGCAGCCACTTCGGCGCTCCCCCCTGCTGCTCGGCGTCCTCCACGAGCAGGGCGACGACGGCGGTGGTGCCGGCCTGGAAGTCGCGACCGGTACGCCGGGACTGCTCCTCGGCGTACGCCGTGATGCGCTCGTGGCAGGCGACCAGGGTCGCGGCGACGGCCTCGGCTGCCGTGGCGCGGGTCGTAACCCTCCTCGGCGAGCCGGGCGAACTCCTCGACGACGATGCGGCTGGCGACGTCGCCGCCCGTCGTGGCCGCCCATGCCGTCGGCGACGACGAACAGCGGGGGCGCGGCGAGATAGGAGTCCTCGTTGACCTCGCGGACCCGGCCGACGTCGGTAGCGGCGCCGTAGTGCAGCTCGACGTGAGTCATCGGGAGCCTTCCGGGCGCCCCGGTAGCGTGGGAACGATGGCCAGATCGACCTCGCGGACCCGCAGCGGCGCCGCTGCCGGATCCGGCGACCGGACGGGGTACCGGACCCTCGCCGACCAGCTCCGCGGCTGGCCGGACGACCGGCTCTCCCGGCTGCTCCGCGAGCGTCCCGATCTCGCCACTCCTGCCCCTCAGGACTCGGGCCAGCTCGCGTCGCGAGCGGCGGCCCGGTCGTCCGTACCTCGTGCGCTCGACCTGCTCACCAGGGTCGAGCTCTGTGTAGTGGATGCCCTCGTCGCCGCGGGTCAAACCACCCAAGCCGATCTGGTCGTCACTGGTCAATGCCGTCCGAGGCCGGCGTGGCCGCCGCCGTCGAGCGGCTGATCGACCTCGGACTGGCCTGGGAGGCGACGGGCGGGCTGCGGCCGGTCGAGCGGCATCGCCGAGCTGCCCAGGGGCACCGCTCAGGCAGCGTCCCTCGGCGGGCTGCGGCCGTTCTCGCCCGACCGCCCCTCGCCGTCCGAGGTCGCGGCCCGGCTGGATGAGATCAGCACCGCCGCCCGGGCACTGCTCGAGCACGTCGACGAGAGCGGCGGCGAGGCGACGGCAGGCTCGGCCCGCCACACCGTGCTCCCCGAGGACGCCGCGACGCCGGCCGAGGAGCTGTTGTCGCGGCGGCTGCTGGTGCCCCGGTCGGGCGGGCAGGTCTGGGTGCCCGGCGAGGTCAGCGTCGCTCTGCGCGGCGGGCACACGACCGCCGAGCGGGTCGACGCCGTACCGACCCTGGCGACGGCCGCGCGGGACGCAGGCCCTGGTCGAGCGGACCGCCGCGGGTGCGGCGTTCGAGGTGGTACGCCGCGTCGAGCTGCTCCTCGACCACTGGGGCGCACACCCTCCGGCCGAGCTGCGGGCCGGCGGCCTCGGCGTCCGCGAGCTCAAGGCGGCGGCCGCCCACCTGCACGTCGACGAGCCGACCGCCGCACTGCTCGTCGAGGTCGCCGCGGAGGCACGTCTCCTCGCCTCCCGCTTCGACGAGGACGGCAACGCCGTGTTCGCGCCCACCGATGCGTTCGACGCGTGGACGCGCAGTCCCACCGCCGAGCGGTGGTCGGTGCTGGCGGCCGCGTGGCTCGTCACGCCCCGTCTGCCCGGCCTGGTCGGCGCGGCGCGACGCCGCCGGCCGGTCCCTGACGGCGCTCTCGCCGGAGAACACCAGTGTCGTTCGCCGCCGAGACCCGCCGCGCCGTCCTCATCGAGGTCGCCGCCCTCCCCGCGGGCGAGGTGCTCGCCGCCGGCACCGGACCGGCCGCCCTGGTCGAACGGCTGACGTGGCTGCGGCCGCGCCGGCCACGCACCCGCGCCGACCAGGTGGTCTGGGCGCTGCGACGAGGCGACGGCGCTGGGCCTGGTCGCGCTCGGTGGGGTGCCGTCGTACGCCCGCGCCGCCCTGGCGGGCGAGGACGCCGTCGCGCTGCTGGCCCCGCTGCTGCCCGAACCCGTCGACCACGTCCTGCTGCAGGCCGACCTGACGGCGGTCGCGCCCGGCCCGCTGAGCCGGACCTGGCGCGCCGGCTCCAGGTCGCGGCCGAGGTCGAGTCGCGCGGCGGGGCGACCGTCTACCGCTTCACCGCCGCACTCCGTACGCCGCGCGCTCGACCTCGGCTGGACCGCTGCCGAGCTGCACGGCTTCGTCGCCGCCGTCTCGCGCACGCCCGTCCCGCAGCCGCTGACCTATCTCATCGACGACACCGCCCGGACCTACGGCACGATCCGCGTCGGGCACGCCGAGGCGTTCATCCGGGCCGAGGACGAGGCAGTGCTGACCGAGCTGATGCTGCACCCGCAGGCCGCGTCGCTCGGGCTGCGCCGGCTGGCCCCGACCGTGATCGTCAGCAGCACCCCGCTCGACGTGCTGCTGCCGCGGCTGCGCGAGCTCGGCACGGCCCCCGCGGTCGAGGCCCCGGACGGCTCCCTGCACGTGGCCCGGCCGGACCTGCTGCGCGCCCGCACCCCGAGGGAGCGCGGCTCGGCCGAGCGGGCGACCCGCGAGTCGGCCTCGGTCGCCCGCGTGGTCGCCGCGATCCGCGCGGGAGACCGGGCCGTCGCCGAGCGGCCCGCGGACGCACCGGCCCTGACGCCCGGGGACTCGATGACCGCGCTGCGTCAGGCCGTGGCGCAGCGGACGACGGTGCTGATCGGCTACGTCGACAACCACGGCACCAGCACCGAGCGGATCGTCGACCCCCTCGGCCTGGAGGGCGGCTGGCTGACGGCCCTCGACCACCGCAGCGAGGAGATCCGTACGTTCGCCGTGCACCGCATCACCACGGTCACGCCCGTCACTGCTGGTTGAGGGTGGCCCCGTCTACGGTCGTTCGGGTGCGCTACCTGCTGAGTGTCCCGCCCTTCACCGACGCCCCGACAGTCGTCGACCTGGCTCGGTCGGCGGAGGAGTCCGGGTGGGACGGCTTCTTCCTGTGGGACCACCTGCGCTGGGATGACAAGCAGCCGATCCAGGACCCGTGGGTGCTCCTGGGGGCCATCGCGCAGGTCACCGAGCGGATGGTGCTGGGCACCATGGTCACCCCGCTGTCGCGCCGCCGGCCGTGGGTGGTCGCCAAGCACCTGGTCACCCTCGACCACCTCTCGGGCGGGCGTGCCGTCCTCGGCGTCGGGCTCGGCGAGCCGCCCGTCGTGGACTTCGGCGACTTCGGCGACGAGGCCGACGCCCGCGTGCGCGCCGCGATGCTCGACGAAGGACTGGAGGTCGTCGCCGGGCTGCTCGGCGACGGGCGGGTCGACCACCACGGCGAGCACCTGTCAGGTCACGGCCTCGATGCGGCCGGCACCGGTCCAGCGACCGCGGGTGCCGATCTGGGTCGCGGGCGTCGCGCCCAACCGCCGACCCCTCGAGCGCGCCCGCCGCTGGGACGGCTACGTACCGATCGGCGACGGCCTCGAGCCCGCCGCGCTCGCCGCCTTCGTCGGTGCTCCGCCGCGACCCGGCTGGGACCTCGTGGTGCCGTGGGCCGACGGCGTGCCGGCCGACGAGTACGCCCACGCCGGCGTCACCTGGCTGGTCCGTTCGACCGATCCCCGGGTCGACGGCTGGGTCGATGACCTGCGCCGGGACATCGACGGCGGACCCACGCCCTGACCGGACCTACGATCGAGGCATGGACTTCGTCCGGTACGCCGAGGGGTCCGCGCGCCTGCTCAACGCCGAGCTGACGGGGCCCGACGCTGTGGTCGCGATCCTGACCGGCCGCGAGTGGCTGCACCCGCAGGTGACCGACCGGGACGTCACGACGCTGCGCCGGTTCCAGAAGGAGCTGCGGCCGGTGTTCGACGCGGCCGACGCCGGCGACGTACGCCGCACCATCGACGGCCTCAACGACGCGATGGTGCGCCACCCGATCACTCCGCGCATCTCCGACCACGACCCCGAGGACCTGCACCTGCACGTGGCCACCAAGGCCGCGAGCGTCGCCGAGCTGCTCATCGGTGAGGCGCTGCTCGGCCTGGCGACCCTCGTGTGTGACCTCGGCCCGACGCGGCTCGGCGTCTGCCAGGCCTCGCCGTGCACCAACGTCTTCGTGGACACCTCCCCCAACCGGTCGCGCCGCTACTGCTCCGACCGCTGCTCCTCGCGCGCCAACGTCGCGGCGTACCGGGCGAGGCAGAAGGCAGCGTCGGCCTGATCGCCGCGCGCCTGTCGCTGGTCGAGCCGGGCGAGCCCCTGAGGCGAGCCCTTGCCGAGACCTCGGACCGCTCGCCAGGTCTCGACACGCTCGGCCGTGGCCGGCCTCGCGGCTCGACCAACGAAGTCGGGTGAACACACGCTCGACCAGCGAGTGTCAGTGCCGGCCGTTCCAGCTGTCCCACAGCGCGGCGTACGAACCGCGGGCGGCGACCAGCTCGTCGTGGGAGCCGAGCTCGCTGATCCGGCCGTCCTCGACCACCGCGACCCGGTCGGCGTCGTGGGCGGAGAAGAGCCGGTGCGCGATGGCGATCACGGTGCGGCCGTGGAGGACGGCGGCCAGGGAGCGTTCGAGGTGGCGGGCGGCGCGCGGGTCGATCAGGGAGGTCGCCTCGTCGAGGACGAGGGTGTGCGGGTCGGCGAGCACCAGCCGCGCCAGCGCGATCTGTTGGGCCTGGGCGTCGGTCAGGTGCCGGCCGCCCGAGCCGACCACGGTGTCCAGCTCGTCGGGCAGCAGCTCGACCCAGACCAGGGCGTCGACGGCTTCGAGGGCAGCGCGGATGTCGTCGTCGGTGGCACCGGGCGGCGCGGCCAGGGCGAGGTTCTCGCGCAGGGTGCCGACGAAGACGTGGTGCTCCTGGGTGACCAGAGCGACGTGGCCGCGCAGGTCGTCGAGCGGGAGCTCGACGAGTCCGACGCCGCCGACGGTGACCGATCCCGTGCGCGGCGGGTGGATGCCCGCGAGCAGTCGGCCGAGGGTCGACTTGCCTGCACCGGACGGGCCGACCATCGCGATCCGCTCACCGGGCTCGACCCCGAGGTCGACGCCGTGGAGGACGTCGCGGCCGTCGACGTAGGCGAACCGGACGTCGTCCGCGTCGAGCTGCTCTGCCGTTGGGCTCGCGGCCCGACGGCGTCCGGTCGTCGGGCACCATCGCGACGCCCAGCAGACGCGCGAGCGAGGCCTGGCCGACCTGGAGCTCGTCGAGGATCGACACGATCCGGTCGACCGGGTCGATGAGCATCTGCACGTACAGCGTCGCCGACGTGACCTCGCCGAGAGTCACCTCGCCGCGGGTGTACAGCCAGCCGCCGAGCAGCAGGGTGCCGACGGTCGGGATCAGGTACGACAGCTCCATGCTCGGGAAGAACATGGTGCGCAGGTACAGCGTGTAGCGCTCCGCGTCGTAGGACTCCCGGATGTCGTCGTCGATCGCCGCCACCCGCTCGCGGCCGAGCCCCAGCGCCTCGACCGTACGGGCGCCCTCGACGGTCTCGGTCAGGGTCGCGTTCATCGTCGAGTACGACGCGCTCTCGCGCAGGTAGCCCGCCTTGGCGCGGGCGAGGTACCACCGCAGGCCGGTCACCAGCGGCGGCAGTCCGAGCAGGCAGGGCAGGATGACCCACCAGCCGACGCTGATCGCGGCGACGAACGTGACGACGGCGGTCACCACCGCGATCGTCCACTCGGGCAGCGCCCAGCGCACCGACCAGCCGAGCTGGTCGACGTCGCGGCTGGTCCGGGTCAGCAGGTCGCCGGAGCCGGCCGACTCCACGGTGCCGACGGGGAGCGCGAGCGCGTTGCCGACGAAGTCCTCGCGGAGCCTGGCCAGCACCCGCTCGCCGAGTGCCTGGCTGAGGAACCGCGCGTACCGCGTCAGCACCGTCTGCATCACCAGGAAGCCCGCCAGGATCACGACCACGTGGTCGACGTGCGCGGTCGTCGTGCCCTCGTCCACCGCCTGGACGAGCCCGCCGAGCAGCCGCGGCGCCGCCAGCGAGGCCAGTGCGGCCAGCACGTGCAGGGCGACGGCGCCCCAGAGCATCCGCGGATAGCTACGGGCGAGCTCCCGGACATACCTGCGCAGGGCGCTCGAGTCGGCCACGGGCAGGGCGGTCGTCGTGCTCATGACGGGACCTCGGCGCGCTCGGGCTCGGGCTCGCGCGTCACCACGGACCGGAAGTCGGGCCGCGAGCCGAGCAGGTCGGCGTACGTGCCGACGGCCGCAACCCTGCCGCCACTCAGGTAGACAACCTCGTCGACGGCGTCGAGCACCAGCGGGCTGGAGCTGACCACGACCGTCGTCCGGCCGGCGCGGTGAGCCCTCAGCCGCGCCGCGATGCGGGCCTCGGTGTGCGCGTCGACGGCCGAGGTGGGCTCGACCAGCACCAGGATCTCGGGGTCCGCGGCGAGAGCGCGGGCCAGGACCAAGCGCTGCCGCTGTCCGCCGGAGAACGTCCGCCCGCGCTCGGCCACCCGGGTGTCCAGGCCGTCCGGCAGCGCCTCGAAGATGTCGTCGGTGGAGGCGGTGGCCAGGGCCGCGTGCACGCGGCCGGCGCCGCTCACGTCGAGCCGGTCGCCGAGCCTCCCCGAGAAGAGCGTGGCGCCGGTGTCGGAGACGACGACCCGGCGTCGTACGTCGTCGCGGGTGAACGCCGTGAGCGGTACGCCGCCCAGGGTCACGTCGTCGTCCACCACCTCGGCGCACAGCCCCAGCCGGTCCGCCAGCGCGGCCGCCTCGTCGGGCCGGTCGCTGACGATCGCCGTCACCAGGCCCGGCCTGACGACCAGGCCCGTGCGGGCGTCGGCCAGGACGGCGCCCTCGGGTGGCGGCTCGGCCGGCGTCAGCGGGTCGAGGTGGTCGGGCGTCAGGGACAGCACCCGGCAGACCCGGCGAGCCGCGACCCGCCCGCGGATCAGCTTGTTGGCGTACTCCGTCGCCGTCCGCAGCGGGATCATCAGGAACGCGGAGTAGCCGTAGAACGCGACCAGCTCGCCGGCGGTGATCCGGCCTTGGACGGCGTACCTCGCCCCGAGCCACACGACGATGACCACGAAGACGCCCGGCAGGAACACCTGCAGCGCGTCGAGCACCGACTGCAGCCGGGCCACCTCGACGCCGGCGCGACGGGTGGTCTGCGACTCGCGGCGGTAGCGGTCGTGGAAGACCTGCTCGCCACCGATCCCACGGAGCACGCGGAGCCCACCGACGATGTCGGAGGCGGTGTTGGACAGGTCGCCCATCAGCTGACGCTGGTGCGCGCTGCGGCGGTCGAGCGGGCGCAGCAGCGGCGCGATGAGCAGCATCAGCAGCGGTACGCCGACCAGCACGACCAGACCCAACGACACCGAGGTGCCCAGCAGGATCACGGCGACGAGCACGAACGACACCACGGCCCCGCTGAACCGCGCAGTGACGTCCATGACCTGCCCGAGGCTGGACAGGTCGCTCGTGCCGATCGCGACCACCTCACCGGTCGAGACCTTGCGAGGCAACGTGCCGCCGAGGCGCACGGTCTGGCGGGAGACCAGCTGCACGGTCCGGTACGCCGCGGTCAGCCAGTTGGTGACCGCGAACCGGTGCCGCATGATCCCGCTGACGGCCTGCAGCAGCCCGATGGCGAGCATCAGCCCGGCGTACGTCAGGAGGGCCTGCCCGTCCTTCGCGGTCACCCCGCGGTCGATCGCGCGCCCGATCACGGCCGGCATGACCGCCTGCGAGCTCATCCAGACGATGCCGCAGAGCATGCCCAGCGCGAGGGTGTGCCATTGGCCTTTGGCCATCCACCACAGGAACCGCCCGGGCGACCGCACATCAGCCGTCCCGGGATCATCGAGAGGGAGGCGGCGCACTCCCCCGAGCGTACGGATCGCGCCGGGCGCCCAGCCATCGAGTTTCGGCTCCGCCGCGGTGGTTGAGGAAGGCGCGCTGGCGCCTGTCACCTCTGTTGGTTGAGGAAGGCGCGCTGGCGCCTGTCACGTCTGTTGGTTGAGGAAGGCGCGCTGGCGCCTGTCACCTCTGTTGGTTGAGGAAGGCGCGCTCGCGCCTGTCACGAAACCTCCGGGGCCGCAGGGGTTGCGACCGACAGGAGTCGCCTCCGGCGGGGTTGCCTGTACGCGTGCGGCGGCTGCACGGGGAGGGGCCCCGCCGACCTACCCGCACGTCGCTCGTCCCTCACGACGTGCCGCCAGACCCACCACGGTCGTCGGGGCCCCTCCCCGCTCCGCCGCTGCCCGGGTACGGGGCGGTGGGTGGATGGAGCTGCCCGGTCCGACCGCGGGCAGTGGAACAGTTCGCCGGGACCCCCACACCCCCTGGGACCGCGACCTGTGGACGGGGACGCGGGCAGGGGTTGAGGAGCGTCAAAGGGCTTGGCCGCGGCGGCCGCCGGCGGTCGTGACCACTTGTGGTGCCGTGCGGCCGACGCGCCGCCCCTAGCTCCGATGCCCCTGACCGCGGCGCCGGCCGGCGGTCGACGACCCCACCCCGCCGGAGGCAAACTCTGTCGGTCGCAACCCCTGCGGCCCGGAGGTTTCGTGACAGGCGCTAGCGCGCCTTCCTCAACCACCGGAGGGGCGCTGGCGTGCCTTCCTCAACCACCGGAGCGGAGCGCCTTCCTCAACCACCGGAGCGGAGCGCCTTCCTCAACCACCGGAGCGGAGCGCCTTCCTCAACCACCGGGAGCGGAGCGCCTTCCTCAACCAGCGGAGCGAGAGCCAAGCAAGAGCGAAACCACGCGACCCGTAAACTCGGCAGGTGAACGACGGGCCCCTGATCGTGCAGAGCGACAAGACGCTGTTGCTCGAGGTGGACCACGAGCTGGCCGCCGAGTGCCGGAAGGCGATCGCGCCGTTCGCGGAGCTGGAGCGCAGCCCGGAGCACATCCACACCTACCGGCTCACTCCCCTCGGACTCTGGAACGCCCGCGCGGCCGGGCACGACGCGGAGCAGGTCGTCGACACGCTGTTGAGCTACAGCCGGTACGCCGTACCCCACGCGCTGCTCGTCGACGTCGCGGAGACGATGGCGCGGTTCGGGCGGCTGCGCCTGGAGAAGCACCCGACGCACGGGCTGGTCCTGGTCTCCACCGACCGGCCGGTCCTCGAGGAGGTGCTGCGCGCGAAGCGGGTCGCCGGGATGATCGGCGAGCGCCTCGACGACGACACCGTGGTGGTCCACGCCTCCGAGCGCGGCAACCTCAAGCAGGCGCTGCTCAAGCTGGGCTGGCCGGCCGAGGACTTCGCGGGGTATGTCGACGGCGAGGCGCACGCGATCGAGCTCACGGAGGAGGGCTGGACGCTGCGGGCCTACCAGCACGAGGCGGTCGAGTCGTTCTGGCACGGAGGATCGGGCGTCGTCGTGCTCCCGTGCGGCGCGGGCAAGACGCTGGTCGGCGCGGCCGCGATGGCCGAGGCGAAGGCCACCACGCTGATCCTGGTCACCAACACCGTGAGTGCGCGGCAGTGGAAGGACGAGCTGCTGCGGCGTACCTCCCTCACGGCGGACGAGATCGGCGAGTACTCCGGCTCCGTCAAGGAGGTGCGGCCGGTGACCATCGCGACGTACCAGGTGATGACGACCAAGCGCGGCGGCGTCTACCGGCACCTCGAGCTGCTGGACGCCCGCGACTGGGGGCTGATCGTGTACGACGAGGTGCACCTGCTGCCGGCGCCGATCTTCCGGATGACCGCCAACCTCCAGGCCCGTCGGCGCCTCGGCCTGACCGCGACGCTGGTCCGCGAGGACGGCCGCGAGGGCGACGTGTTCTCGCTGATCGGGCCGAAGCGGTACGACGCCCCGTGGAAGGACATCGAGTCCCAGGGCTGGATCGCGCCGGCCGACTGCGTCGAGGTCCGCGTGACGATGAGCTCCTCGGAGCGGCTGGCGTACGCGACGGCCGAGCCCGAGGAGCGCTACCGCCTGGCCTCCTGCACGCCGGCAAAGACCCGGGTCGCCGAACAGCTCGTGGAGCTCCACAAGGGCGAGCCGACGCTGGTGATCGGGCAGTACCTCGACCAGCTCGACGAGCTGGCCGCCGACCTCGACGCCCCGGTCATCAAGGGCGAGACCCCGGTCAAGGAGCGACAGCGCCTCTTCCAGGCCTTCCGCACCGGCGAGATCAACCTGCTCGTCGTCTCCAAGGTCGCCAACTTCTCCATCGACCTCCCGGAGGCAGCCGTGGCCATCCAGGTCTCGGGAACCTTCGGCTCCCGGCAGGAGGAGGCACAGCGCCTCGGCCGGCTGCTGCGCCCCAAGGCCGACGGGCGTACGGCGCGCTTCTACGCGGTCGTCGCGCGCGACTCCGTCGATGCGGACTTCGCCCAGAACCGCCAGCGCTTCCTGGCCGAGCAGGGGTACGCCTACCGGATCACCGACGCCGACGACCTCCTGACCTGACGCCGTCGGCCGGTCTAGACCGACCGCAACCCGCTGTCCTTGGCGGGCCCAGCGTGACTCCTCTGGGGCATCTCGGGACTCAGCCACCCCCGCCCAGAGGAGAATGTTCATGAGAGCACGAGGGATCCGCTCGATGCGAGCTCCCGGAGTCCTGATCGCCGGCGTCGCCGCCTTCAGCCTCATCACCGCGACGGCCGCCAACGCCGTCATCAGCACGACGAACGACACCCCGACCCTCGCCACCGCACTCGCGCCCGCTGGGCTCATCACCGGCAGCGGCCAGGACGTCACCTACACCTGCGTCGCCGACGACGGCGGCACGCCCGACGTCGACGAGTCCCTCTGCCCGACGGCGGTCTCGGACACCCCGCTCGCCGGGTTCCCGACCGAGGGCACGACGTACGACATCCTCACCACCGGCAACGCGGCGCTCGCCGACGACCCGAACAACGAGCCTGACAACGGCTACGCGTGGGCCACCGACAACCCGGCGATGGGACCGAGGGTGTTCGACTGGAACACCTACCGTTTCGACCTGGCCCCGGCCACGACCAGCTGCCTGGCGTTCGACTTCAAGTTCCTCTCCGACGAGTTCCCCGAGTTCATCAACTCCCAGTTCAACGACGCGTTCATCGCGCAGCTCGGTGCCCCGTCGGTCAGCGTCGACGCGACCACCGGTGCCATCACCGCTCCGGGGAACTTCGCCGCGGGCGCGGGCGACATGATCTCGGTCAACGCATCGGGGCCGAGCGCCACGAGCGCGGCCGCCGCCGCCGGGACGACGTACGACGGCTCGACGAACATCCTCGTCGCGCGGACACCGGTCACACCCGGCTCCCCCGTGTCGCTGTACCTGACTCTCTTCGACCAGGGCGACCACATCTACGACAGCGCCGTCTTCATGGACAACCTGCGCTACGAGACCATCGACCCGAAGAAGTGCAAGTCGCTGGCCCTCGACCCGTTCGAGGGGACGACCGGCATCACGCCCATCCCGGGCACGACGGCCACCTTGTCGGCGAACCTCTTGCAGCTCCTGCTCCCGGTCAGCTGCGACCTGCCGCCGGGCGCGGTCCAGTGCGTCGTCACCGCCACGGCAGGGTTCTCCCCGACCTTCGGCAGGACGGTCGCCGGCAGGACGGTCTCCGGCAGGGCAGACGCGGCAAAGCTCATCGTGGTGCCACTGGCATCGGGCGGGGCCACGATCCCGGCCAACACCAACGGCACGATCGTGCTCGCGACCACGCCGGCGGGCGTGGCGGCGGTCAAGGCGGCCATCGCGAAGCCCGGCCTGCTGAAGGCGCAAGCCAAGAAGCTCAAGAAGAAGGCCAAGAAGCTGCTCAAGAAGGCCAAGCAGCTTCGCGAGGAGGGCAAGATCGCCAAGGCGAAGAAGCTCGAGAAGAAGGCCGCGAAGCTCATCAAGAGGGCCAAGAGGCTGGTCAAGCGCGCCAAGGTGCTGCTCACGAAGCCACTGGGCACCATCACCACGACGGTGACCAACAGCAGCAACCACGTGTCAGCGTCGTTCCTGTCCACGTTGCCACGTCCGTGAATTACGCTCGCTGAACCAGAAGGCGGAGGGCGGTCCCCCTGGGGCCGCCCTCCTCCCTTCCCCGGAACCCGACTTCCGTCCCGACCGTCCGAGGTGACATGGACCTGCTCCTGCTGTGGCTGCTGGGTGCGCTGTTCTTCCTGCCCTTCGGCGGCTCGGTCGACTCGTCCGGGGGCGAGGCCACCGCGGAGCCGTCGGCAGCCGCCTCGCCGGTGATCGATCCCGTCCAGGAGAAGTTCACGGGGCGTTCGCACCTGGCGTCCTGCGGCGCCTACGAGGTCGAGCACGGCTACTACGAGGAGGCCGCCCAGCCCGGCTGGCAGTGCCTGGAGGAAGCGGCGTACACCAAGGGCGCCGAGGCCCGGTTCAGCGCCGCCGGGACGGGTGCAGCGCCGGTCGACACCTACGTCCGGGTCTTCGACGGAGTGATGGAGATCTACGTGAACGACCCGTCGGCGGACCCGTACTGCCGCGTGGACCTACGACACCTGCTCGGTCGAGGACTCATCCTTCCGGCAGGGCTGCCCCTAGGTCCTGCGTACTCTCGGAAGCATGACCCCGGTCGCGCGCGTGCGGCACCGGCTCGGCGCCGAGCTGTTCCGCCGGGTCGCCGGCCCGGACGGCCTCCGCCACCGCGAGCGCATCCACGGCACACCCGGCCCGCGGTGGTTCCCGGCCGGCAGTCCGATCACGCGCGTGCACGGCGACGCGTCGATGTTCGTCGGCGGCATCCGCGCGGTGCTGCTCCAGACGATGCACCCCGCGGCGATGACCGCGGTCGCGGAGCACTCGGGCTACCGCGGCGACATGTGGGGCCGCCTCGCCCGCACCAGCCGGTTCATCGCGGTCACCACCTTCGGCACCGAGTCACACGCCCAGCAGGCCGTCGACGCGGTCCGTGCGATCCACGAACGCGTCACCGGCACGCTGCCGGACGGGACGCCGTACGCCGCCTCCGACCCGCGCCTGCTCCAGTGGGTGCACGTCGCGGAGGTCGACAGCTTCCTGCGGGCGCACCAGGTCTACGGCAAGCGACCCCTTGACCAGGCCGGTCGGGACGAGTACGTCGCGCAGACGGCCTTCGTGGCTCGCAAGCTCGGCGTCGTCGAGCCGCCGACCACCGAGGCGGAGCTGGCGGCCAGCCTGGAGTCGTTCCGTCCCGAGCTGGCGGCCACCGAGCACGCCCGTGACGCCGTGTCCTTCCTGGTGTGGCATCCCGACCTGCCGCTCGCTGCCCGTCCGGCGTACGCCGCCTTGGTCGCGGCGGCCGTCGGGCTGATGCCAGCGTGGACGCGCCGTCCGCTCCGACTGCCGTACCTGCCGGTGAGCGAACGCACCGTCGTCCGGGCACTCGGCGGCGCGGCGACCGGCACGATCCGGTGGGCGATGCGCCCGCCGCCGGCCGGCCCGCGTGACGACGAGGCGCTCCTGGATGTTTCGCGCCCTCGCGAAACATTGTGACCTAGACCGGCGCTTCGTCCAGGCTCGTCGTATGCGTACCTACCGCGAGCTCTTCGGGATCGCCGAGTTCCGCATCCTGTTCACCACCACGTCGCTGAGCGTCGGGGCGGGCTCGGTGGGCAGCCTGGCGCTGGGCACGTTGACCTACGCCGAGACGGGATCGCCGCTGCTCAGCGCCTTCGTGATGTTCGGCGGCCCGCTCGTCCGGCTGGCCACGTCGTGGTTCCTCCTCTCGCTGGCCGACCTGTGGCGGCCGCGGACGGCCATGATGCTCGCGGCCGGGGTGATGGCCGCGGGCAACGCCTTGCAGGCGATCCCGGGCCTGCCCATGGTCCCCCGCCTGGTCTTCCTGGTCGTGCCGTGGATCCTGCTCTCGGCCACCGGCGGCAGCATGGTCGCGCTGGTCTCCGACGTGGTGCCGGAGGGTTCGTTCATCTTCGCCCGGGCCACCATCAACATCGCCGTGGGCGTGATGCAGATCGTGGGATACGGCCTCGGCGGGCTGCTGCTCCTGTCCTTCACGACCAGCCAGCTGTTCCTGGGTGCCGCAGCCACCTGCCTCGTCGGGCTGGCCCTGGTGCGGTTCGGGATCGGCGACCACCCGCCGCGCGCGACCGGCGCCGCCGTACGCCGCAGCCGCGCCGTCAACCGCCTGCTGCTCGGGTCGCCGGTGCTGCGACCGGTGTACCTCGCACTCTGGGTGCCCAACGGGCTGGTCGTCGGCTGCGAGGCGCTGATCGTGCCGTACGCCGGCACGGGGGCCGGCTTCCTGTTCGCCGCGACGGCGATCGGGATGCTCGCCGGCGACGTGCTGATGGGACGGGTGATCCCGCCCGCCATGCGGGACCGCCTGGTCGAGCCGGCGCGGCTGCTGCTCGCCGTCCCGTGGCTGCCCTTCCTGCTCCAGCCGCCGCTGCCCGTGGCCTGCGCGCTCGCGGCCGTGGCGTCCGTCGGCTACTGCGCCAGCCTGCCGCTGCAAGAGCGCCTCGTGACCCGCACGGCCGCCGAGATCCGCGGCCACACGCTGGGCCTCCACGGCCTCGGGATGACGGCGATGCAGGGGGTGGGGGCGCTGCTGGCCGGCGCAGTCGCCACCACGCTCGGCTCCGACGACCGGGCCGCCGGTCTGGCCATCGGCGTGATGTCGGCCGCCTCGGTGGTGGTCACGCTCGCGCTGGTACCCGGACTTCGCAGAAGTCGTCAGGACCGGCCCGTCGAGGTGCTCGAGCTCGCCGCCGAACCGGGCTCGACACACGTCGTGACGCCTGCCGGCTAGACCGGTCCAGACCGAAGTCGTCGGCTCAACGGCCAGCACCCATAGCCCGAACGGGCCATCCGGGGCCCGAGACGGCCCGGGGGCGCCCTCCCTGATTGCAGACTCGTCGCAATCCCCCCCGGATACCCCCCGAAGAAATCAGGCAAAAGAAGGTGACCGCGATGACGATGACGCCGATCCGCCGGCACGTAGAGCCGTCGTACGCCGCGCTCGAACCGATCCTCGGCAGCGAGGTCACCTTGGTCGCCAGCGTGCTCGACGGCGGCGGCGTGGTGCCGCTGACGCTCGAGTGCCTCTCCACGCCGGTCACCTGGGGCGGGGCGAAGACCTTCAGCCTGCGCCTGACCGGCCCGGTCGACGTGCGCCTGTCGCCCGGTCGCTACGAGGTCGTGCACACGGAGTGCTCGTTCGTGCTGTCGCTGTTCCCGGTGGCAGAGGAGCTCCTCCACGTGCACTACGAGGCCTACCTCAGCGAGCCTGCCTGACTCACCCCTCCGGTCGACGTGCCGGCGAGGAAACCCCCCGCCTCGCCGGCGCGCATCGGCCGTACCGTCACCATGGGCCCGTGGACCGCCAACAGGCCGCCCAGGTTGCGGACCGCTTCGACCTCGGCCCCGACGCCCGGCTGCAGGTCGAAGCGGCAAGGGGCGAGCAAGGCCAGGTACGCCGCCTGGTCACCGCTCGAGGCACCTTCGCGCTGAAGGAGTCGTTCGGCGAGGTCGACCTGGTCGACGCCGAGGCCGCCGCCGCGTTCCAGGCGCGGTGCCACTCCGCCGGCGCGCCGTGCCCCAGGCCTCTCGCCGATGCCGACGGGAGGTACGTCGCCGTCATCGACGGTGAGCCGATCCGCGTGCAGACCTGGGTCGACATCCACGACCCCGACACGACACTCGACCCCGCGAAAGTGGGCCGGACCGTCGCCGCGCTGCACGGCCTGGTCGTCCCGGCCGAGGCCGATCCCCACTGGTGGGGTACCGACCCGGTCGGTGCCCACGAGTGGAAGGCCCTCGTCAAGGCGGCCCGAGGGGCGGGGGCGCCGTACGCCGAGCGGCTGGCCGCGCTCGTGCCGGACCTGCTCGCGGCCGAGGAGCTGCTGACCCCGATGGCCGGTGCCCAGTGGTGCCACCTCGACCTGTGGGCCGACAACGTCCGCGGCACGCCCGAGGGCGGCGTCTGCGTGATCGACTTCGACAACGCCGGCCCCGGCGACCCGTCGCGCGAGCTGGCGATGGCGGTCTTCGAGTTCGCGCGAACCGATCAGTCGCGTGTCGAGGACCTGGTGACGGCGTACGAGGACGCGGGCGGGACCGGCCGGGTCACCCGCGCCGAGGACTTCGGCCTGACGATCGCGCAGCTCCACCACATCGGCAGGTACCAGGTGCTGGGCTGGCTGAACGCGCGCGACCCCGAGGCCCGGGCCCGCGCGCACGCCGCGGTCCGCGAGTTCGTCGACGACCCGTTCCTGGTCCCGGACGTCGAGCGCTTGGTGGGCTGGCTGGCCTGACTCGTCGCCGGAGCGCAAACCGGATGACACGGCGCGACCGGAGGCGTAACGTCGCCCGGCCCGCTCGCACTCGGTGGTCGAGGTGCGAGCTTGCGCGCATCGACACCACCATCGGAGGTTGCCCCTTGCCCACCGACGACCTCATCTCCGAACAGCACCATCTGGCCGAGTCCCGCGAACAGCTCGCCCGGATGCGCGCCCGCACCGCGGCGATGGACGCCTCGGCGGGTGGTGACTGGGTCAGCCGCGAGTACCTCCAGTCGACCTTCGTGCTGCGGATGCAGCAGCTGGCCGACGACCCGACGATCCCCTTGTTCTTCGGGCGCCTGGACTACGCCGACGGCGTGGGTTCGTTCCACATCGGCCGGCGCCACGTCAGCGACCTCGAGGGCGACCCGCTCGTCATCGACTGGCGGGCGCCGGTCTCGCTGCCGTTCTACCGGGCGACCCGCACCGAGCCGATGGGCGTGGACCGGCGCCGGCGGTTCGGGTTCCAGCACGGCACGCTGACGTCGTACGAGGACGAGGCGCTCACCGGCTCCGGACCCACCGCCGAGTTCAGCGCGATCCTCGAGCAGGAGATCGAGCGGCCGCGTGTCGGCCCGATGCGCGACATCGTCGCGACCATCCAGCCCGAGCAGGACGTGATCGTCCGCTCCGACCTGTCGGAGTCGATCTGTGTGCAGGGCGCCCCAGGTACGGGCAAGACGGCGGTCGGCCTGCACCGGGCGGCGTACCTCCTCTTCGCCCACCGCGAGCAGCTGACCCGCCAAGGGGTGCTGGTCGTCGGTCCGAACGCCAGCTTCCTGAGGTACATCCGCGACGTGCTGCCCGCGCTCGGCGAAGTAGAAGCGCGGCAGTCGACGATCGGCCAGCTTGCCGAGGCGACACTGCGCGAGGTCAACGCGAAGTGGTCGGTGCGCGGCTCCGAGCCCGCGGACGTGGCCACCCTCAAGGGAGACGCCCGCCTGGCCGAGGTGCTCTCGCGGGCGCTCTGGTCCCACGTGACGCTGCCGAGCGAGGGGCTGGTCGTGCCTCGGGGTGCGCGGCGGTGGCGGGTCGCGGCGTACGAGGTCGAGGAGCTCGTCGCGTCCCTGAAGGCGCGCCGGGTGAGGTACGGCGCGGCGCGCGCGATGGTGCCGCAGGCCCTGGCGCACCGGATCCTCGTGCGGATGGAGCTCGCCGGCGACTCCCCCGACGATCGCGTGCAGGACGCCGTCGCGCGCAGCAAGCCCGTCAAGGAGTACGCCGCCGCGATGTGGCCCGCCGTCGAGCCCGCGAGGCTGGTGTGGCGGCTGCTGTCGGACGCTGAGTTCCTGGCGGCTTCGGCCTCGGGGGTGCTCACCGAGGAGGAGCAGGCGCTGTTGCTGTGGCCCAAGTCCGCCGAAGAGCCCGGCATCCACGCCGTGGACGCTCGCCGAGGCGATCCTCGTGGACGAGGCGATGGACCTCGTCGAGCGCACCGGGTCGGTCGGGCACATCGTCGCCGACGAGGCCCAGGACCTGTCGCCGATGATGCTGCGTGCGCTCGCGCGGCGCTCGTCGACCGGGTCACTGACCGTACTGGGCGACCTCGCCCAGGCCACGACGCCGTGGGCCACCCGCTCCTGGGCCGAGGCGCTCGGTCACCTCGGCAAGCCGGACGCGCACGTCGAGCAGCTGACCCGCGGCTTCCGGGTCCCGGGTGAGGTGATCGAGTACGCCGCCCGTCTGCTCCCCGTGATCGCGCCCGGCCTCGAGCCGCCCACGTCCGTGCGCCGTACCCGCGGCGAGCTGGAGATCGTGCCGCTGTCCTCGATCGGCCCGGTTGTCGCGTCGACGATCGACCGCGAGGGCTCGATCGGCCTGATCGCTCCGGACGCGATGATCGACGCCCTCGGCGCGGACCTGTCCGCCGAGGGGATCCGGTTCGGGGTGGTCGGGCGGGAGACGTCGGCGGATCCGGACGAGATCGAGACCGAGTTCGACCAGCACCTCGACCTGGTGCCCGCGTCGCTCGCCAAGGGCCTGGAGTTCGACCACGTGATCCTCGTCGAGCCGGCCGCGGTCGTGGCCGCCGAGCCCGACCGCGTCACCGGACTCCGCCGCCTCTACGTCTGCCTCACCCGCGCCGTCACCTCTCTGGTCATCGCACACGCCGAGCCGCTGCCCGACGAGCTGGGGGAAGCGCCGGCCGGGCGGGCCTGATGGCTGCCCTGCTCTACTCTCCGAGCGTGGGTGGATCAGGGGTGGACCCGGGGCGGCTGGCCGCGATCAAGGCACGCGAGGATGCGGCCTTCGTGGCGATGCGGCCGCGGAGCCAGGCGCTGTGGGCCGCCGGCCAGGCCGTGATGCCGAACGGCGTGCCGATGAGCTGGCTGCGGACGTCGTACGACCACCCGCCGCTGTTCATCGAGTCGGCCGCCGGATCACACCTGCGTGACGTCGACGGTCACGAGTACGCCGACTTCAACATCGCCGACATGTCCATGTTCACCGGCTACGGACCCGCTCCAGTGGTCGAGGCCGTGAGTCGGCAGGTCGGCCTGGGGTCGCAGTACCTGCTACCCACCGAGGACTCGATCTGGGTCGCGAGCGAGCTGGGGCGGCGCTACGGCCTACCGAAGTGGCAGTTCACGCTGGCGGCGACGAGCGCCAACACCGAGGTGATCCGGATCGCGCGGTCCTCGACCGGTCGCGAGAAGGTGCTGTTCTTCGACGGCAAGTACCACGGCCACTTCGACGACGTCCTGGTCGAGCTCCAGGACGGCCGGCTGGTGCCTGAAGAAGACGGCCTGCCGCACGACGTGACCGCACGGACGGTCGTCGTACCGTTCAACGACCTCGAAGCCCTGGAGCGCGCGCTCGCGGGCGGCGACGTTGCCGTGGTGATCACCGAACCGGCGCTCACCAACAACGTGGGACTCCTCATGCCGGACGACGGGTTCCATGAGGGCTTGCGAGAGGTGACACGACGTACCGGCACGTTGTTGGCGTACGACGAGACGCACACGCAGGTCGTCGGTCCCGGCGGGCTCACCCGTCGGTGGGCGCTCGCGCCGGACTTCGTCACGGTCGGCAAGTCGATCGCCGCGGGCATCCCGTTGGGTGCGTACGGGATGACCGAGGAGCTGGCGGCCGTCCTGCAACGCCCCGCTGGTCGCGACGACGACAAGCCACAGGTCGCCGTCGGCGGCACGCTGTTCGGCAACCCGCTCTCGATGGCCGCAGCGCGCGCGGCCATGAGCGAGGTCCTGACCGAGGCCGCCTACGCCCACAGCCAACGGCTCGGTACGCGCCTGGCGGACGGGCTGTCCGAGGTCGTCGCGGCATCGGGGCTGGCGTGGACGACGCACCGGTTCTGGCCGCGCAGCGGGTTGTCGTTCAGCCCGGCCATGCCACGCACGGCCACCGAGGCGCTGGAGTCGTTCGACGTACCGTTGCGCCGGTTGCTCCGCGTCTACCTCGCGAACCGGGGTGTCTGGGACGCCATCGTGGGGGCCGGACCGACCTGTTCGGTCGCTGCCACCGACGAGGACGTCGACGCCTACCTCGCAGCCTTCACCGAACTCATCGGCGAGCTGGTCTGACGATCTGGGATCTCAGTACGTCGACCTCGCAGCCCGGCGCCGACGGGTCGAAGCCGTGCTCGACGAGCCAGCGGATCGCCGTCAGGCTTCGCAGCGACCACCACGCCCGGATCACGTCGAGGTCGGCGTCGTCGCCGTAGCCGGCGATCACGTCACCGAGGTGCTCCCGGTGTCCGAGCGTCAGACTGGCGAGGTCGTACATCGCATCGCCCTGCCCGGCCTCGGACCAGTCGACCACGCCGGTGACCTCGTCACCGTCGACGAACACGTGGGCGACCTGCAGGTCGCCGTGCATGAACACCGGCGTCCAGGGCCGGAACGCCGCCTCGGCGAGCCGGCGGTTGGGCGTGACCAGATCGGCGGGAAGGACATCGTTGGCCAGCAGCCACTCGCACTCACGATCGAGGCTCGCCGCCTTCTCGTCGAGGCTCCGACCGGGCCAGGGCGGCAGCGTCGCATCGTGCAACCTCCGTACCGCGGCACCCGCAGCGGCCCACGCCGCCGACGACGCGGTGGACGGCTCGCCGAGCCGGCCGAGTGCCGTCCCCCGCAGAGCGGCGAGAGCGAGCACGGGCGGCTTGCGCCACAGCACCTCCGGAGTCGGGATCGGCGCCAGCGCCATCGCCTCGACCTCGACATCGGTGCGCGTCTGGTCAGCATCGACCTTCAGGAAGACCCCGCCGACGCGCAGGGTCGCGCGCTCGTGATGGGCCACGACGACCTCGACCTCGTCCACGTCGGTCATTGTCGTGCCAGCACGTCGCCCAGCCCCACCTGGTTTGTCCCGACGCCGCACCGGTGGTTGAGGAGGCGCGTCAGCCCCTTCACGAAACCCGGCGAGCCAACGCGCCGGTGGTTGAGGAGGCGCGTCAGCGCCGTCACGAAACCCGGCGAGTCGACATCCGGAACGCCGGGACGGTGGCTTGTTCGGTCGCGGGGGTTTCGTGACAGGCGCTAGCGCGCCTTCCTCAACCACCGGGGACGCCTGCGCCTTCCTCAACCAGCAGGGCGCGCCCCTTCCCAACCAGCGAACGAGGGTCCACATCCGCAGTCGAGGGACGTGGTGGCGCCGCGCGACTAAGGTGTGCGCGAGGAGGCTGCGGTGGACCCTGGTCAGGCATCCGGCGATGGGCACCGGCCGGTGGTCGAGGAGCTCGCGCGGCTGGTGCTCGAGCAGGCCGCACCGGAGGAGCTCGTGCTCTTCGAGGAGACGTCGGCGGAGTACTTCGCCGATCCCGAGCGGACTCTCGACCCCGGACGGCGCGACGAGGCGCTCGGATTCGGGCTCGAGCTTGCGATGCTCACTCCGTACGTGCTCGCCGTGGCGACGTCGTGCCTGGGCTTCCTGGCCAGGACGATCGCCGAGACGGCCACGAGCGAGACGACCAAGCCGGTGATCGGCGACCTGCTGGACCGGCTCGTACGTCGCAAGAAGCCCCTCGCAGGAACCACGCCGATGTTGACCACGGACCAGGCCGCAGGAGTGCGCGAGGTCGCCTTCGGCAGGGCGAAAGACCTCGGGCTTTCCGAGGAGCGTGCCCGCCTGCTGGCCGACGCCGTGGTCGGCGGACTCCACGTGGCCGGCTAAGCCGGCATGGTCGAGGTCGGTGACCCGGCAACCAAGCCGGGCGCGGGCCGGCCCGACGTGCTGGCCTACCCGAGCCCGACCACCTCGCGGTACCTGGTCTTCGCCGCGGCGCTGCTGTCCGCGGGCCTGTTCGTCGGCGGCTGGGTGCACAACCAGACGGTCGGCCAGGAGTGGGCGGACACGTACCTCGACTGCCGCGCCAAGAACGGCGCGACCGTCCCGGCATTCAGCCCGGAGTCGTACGACGCCCAGGAGGGCGTCCGGCGGTGCATCGCCGACGTCGAGTGGACCCGGGCCCTCATCACCCTCGGCGGCGCGGGACTCGCCGCCCTGATCGCGCTCGTCATCCTTGTCGTCGCACCCGTGGTCGTCCGTCGACGCCGTGGCCTACGGGAGCTCGACTCCCGGCTCGGCGGGGCCAACGACAGGGTGCGCCTGTTGGCCGACGAGGCCGGCGTCGGGTCGCGCGTCCGGCCGATGCTCGGCCGCACCACCCAGCGCGACGCATTCAGCTTCGGCCGGCCCGGACGGTACGTCGTCGTGCTGCCCCCCGCGGCGGCGGTGCGCTGGCGCGACGAGTCGCTCTTCGACCCCCTGGTCAGCCACGAGCTGGCGCACGTCCGGCACGGCGACGTAGCACTGGCCTGGCTGACACGCTCGGTCGGCATCGGGCTGGCGCCGCTCCTCGCGGCGCCGATCGTCGTCGGGCTCGTCACCGGTGAACCATCCCTGCTGCCCGGCTACACGTGGCGCGCGGCGCTGCTCGGCCTGGTCGTGGTCCTGGTCTCGGCAGCCTTGCTGCGCTCGCGCGAGCACGACGCGGACCTGCGCGCGGCCAGGCTGCGCGGCGGCCCGAGCGCGATGACGCGAGTCCTCGATCTGACGGCCGACCGTCCGGCGACGTGGCGCTCCTGGCGCTCCTGGAGCCTGCTGGCCAACCACCCTCGTCCGCAGGAGCGTCGCGACATCCTGGACGACCCGGCGAAGGCCGCCGGCACGGGGTTCGTCGACGGCTTCACGGCGGCGTTCCTCGTCGGCCTGGCCCTCCCGCTGGTCGTCGCCGCCGTCTCGCCGGTTGCCGCGCAGCTGGGCGACTCCAACGCGTCGTACGTCGTGGCCGCCGCCTTGCTCGGCCCCCTGCTCGCCGGCTCGGTCGGTCTCGGTGCCTGGCGGATGGCGCTCTTCGAGCGGCTGGCCGGCACCACCGTTCCGGCGTGGCGGCTGGCAGCCGGGGTGGGCGTCGGCCTGGTGCTGGGCAAGGCAGCGTCGCTCCAGCAGACGGCGGCAGGGCTGACCGGACTCCGCAGCCCCGCCTGGCTCCTCGTCATCGGGCTGGCGGGAGCCGGCGCGACCTTGCTCTCCTCGGGCCTGGGGCACCTGTGGGCGGACGCGGCACCCAGGGTGCGCGGTGTCCGGGTCTCGTGGTGGGTGGCCCTCCTGGTGAACGCATTGCTGTTCACGACGTTGCTGTGGGCCGCGGAGCTCTTCGTGTTCGCCGCGGACAACGGCGGTTGGGTGTTCGCTCGGGCGGGTCTCGTCCTCACCCTGTCCACGTGGCAGGTGGCCCTGGTGGTGCTCGGCCTGGCGGGGTTCGCCCTGGTCGCGCTCGTCCTCGGACGAGGAGCGAGCGCCACGGCGCCCGCATGGCTGATGGAGGACGGTGAGCCCGCGGCCTGGCCTCAGGTTGCTCGCCCCTCCCCCGGACTGGTCGTGACGTCGGGCCTGGCGGCCGGGCTCGTCGCAGTCGGGGCGATCGTCGCCTTCCGTCTCGCCCAGGGCGAGGCGGTCACGGCGGATGAGATCTACGGGCGGGTGCTCACCTTCGAGTGGCTGTCGGGCTTGGTGGCCGCGACCTGTGTCCTGGTCATCGCCGTCGCCTACCCCGGCTGGGGCGCTGGCGGCGGCTGGCTGGCGGGCATGGTCGCGACCAGCGTTGTCACCGCGGGCTTCCTGACCCTCAACCGGGTCGCGGATGGACGCTTCAACACCGACATGATCCGGGCCTTCGCGGTGCCTGCCCTCGGGCTGGCCCTGTTCCTGGGTGTCGTCGCGCTGCCCCTTGCGGGGTCGGCCGCGCGCCTGCCCGACCGTCGTCCCACCCGCGTCGCCCTGGTCGCGCTCCTGTGCACGGTCGTCGTCGCGGTCGGTGCCGCGGAGCTGCCGGCCCGGGCCCACCTGGTGGGGACCCATCCCGCGACTGACCTGCTGGAGGGGGCGACCCCCCGGCAGCCGGCCGACCCCGAGGAAGCCGGGCGGCGCGAGGTGCTGACGTACGCCCAGGACGTGGCCCCCGGCCTCTACCAGCAGGCCCAGCGGCTCAGGAAGACCCTCAACCGGATCCTCGGCGACGACGGGCTTTCGGCTGCCGTCCGCGCCGAACGGATCGATGTGGAGGTCCTGGGACCGCTGCGGGACCTGCTCGACGACGCCCTCGCCTACGACGCAGTGTCCGCCGAGCTGGACGGCGTCCATCAAGAGGCCGTGGCAGCGCTCCGCACGGCGGTCGAGCAGGCCGGCGTGATCATCGAGTACCTGCGAACCGGCGAGCAGCAGCTCGTCGACCACGCCTTGGAGCTGCGGGACGAGGAAGACGAGCACTGGGGCCGCTGGGTCGAGCAGCTCGGGCGCCTCGTGGACGACGCCACGGCCTGAGGCGTCGTACGACGTCCCACAATTCGGGGGTGGTTCGGTCTACCCCCACTTCGCGCGCTGTGGGAAGGTGACCTCGCTGAACCGGATCGCTCGGGGTCGATGTGAACTCATGGGGGAGAGCGCAATGGTCGGAGTAGCGAGCCGTCGTCGGTGGTCCGCCACCCTGATCGCCACCACCCTGGCCGTCGGTGGTCTGGCCGTCACCGGCACGGTGTCGGCATCGGGCTCGAGCGCCACGGCCGCTCGAGCGGCGGCCCTGGCTGCGGACGCACGACCGCACGCCAGGCTCAGCATCGCCAACAGCTTCGCGGTCGTCGGCGGCTCCCTCGCCATCAACACCAAAGGCAGCTCAGCACCCGCCGGTCTGAGGTCGCTGACGGTCGCCTTCGGCGACGGCAAGCAGGTCACCAAGCACGAGGCGTCGGTCCGAGTCGTGCATCGGTACACCAAGCCGGGCACGTACACCGTGCGGGTCACGATCACCGACCGTGCGGGTCGCCGCGACCGGATCGGTCAGAACGTGCTCGTCGGGTACCCGACCGGGAGCCTGCCGCCGGACGACGACGTCACGGGGACCGCGCTCCCGGGAGCCACCCAGCTCCCGACGAGCGTCAGCCTGCGCAAGTGGACGATGCCGGTGCAGAACCAGAGCCCCAAGGAACACCCGGGGATCGGCTCGTGCGCCACCTGGGCCATCGGGTACGCGATGATGGGCTGGTACTACCGGCACCACTACGGGCAGGCCGTCGAGTTCGCGCCCATGTACATCTACTCGCAGGCTCACGGCGCTGTGATCAACGGTGAAGTCGCGGGCATGCAACCCAAGCAGGCATTCGAGATCCTGAAGACCCAGGGGATCGACACCCGGCAGCACTACGGCGAGGGCTGGGCGTACGACTGGAGCCACGCCCCTCAGAACGGCGACGCGTTCATGCAGAACGCCGCCAACTACCGGATCTCGGGATACCACACGCTCTTTGCCCACAGCGCGGCGAACGGGGCGTCGGCCACCGAGCGCGACATGATCAAGTCCGCCATCGCCGCCTCCAGCCCCGTGGCCATCGCGATCCGCATCCGGGACAAGTTCTTCGAGTACAGCTCGGGGGCCTACTCGGCGAAGGGCACACTGACCGGCGGCAACCACGAGATGCTCGCGGTGGGCTACAACGCCAAGGGCCTGCTGGTGCAGAACTCGTGGGGCACGACCTGGGGCCGCAAGGGGTACGTGCGGCTGAGCTGGCGCGCCGTCCATCGCGACCTCTACGAGGCAGACGTCATCGACGGGCTCGTCACGCCGGGGACGACCTCGGACAAGGTCGCCCCGACGGTCACCGCGCCCGCCAAGCGGATCCAGGCCGGCACCACCACGGACAACTCGGGCGTCCCCGTGACCCTCAGCTGGCAGGGCAGCGACGACAGCGGCACCGTCGCGAGCTACCAGCTCTTCGCGAAGGACGGCAGCGGCCAGTGGGTGCAGCAGACCCTGGCGACGCCCACGGCGACCAGCGTCGAGTTCAGGCTCACGCCTGGAAACAGCTACCAGTTCGCGGTCAAGGCGGTGGACGCCGCGGGCAACGCCAGCGAGCTGACCGCCGGCGCGCTGTTCACCGTCGCCGACTACGACGACGACAGTCCCTATGTCGGCTACTTCGGGACCTGGCAACGCATCGCGTGGGCCCCCGCAGACGGTGGCACGCTGACCACCTCGAGCACGGCAGGCTCGTACGCCAGCTTCTCCTTCACGGGAAGCAACGTCGCCTGGGTGGCCGCCCAAGCAGCCGACCGCGGGCAGGCCAACATCTACCTGGACGGGGCCTTCGTGACCACGGTGGACCTGTACTCGGCCTCGCCGGTCGCACGGTACGTCGCACTGCACGGCAACTGGGCCGCCAACGAGACCCACACCATCGCCGTGGAAGTAGTCGGCACGACAGGGAGACCGACGATCGACATCGACTCGTTCGTGCTCCTGTACTGACGACGTCGTCACCGCGCCCAACGGCGTGGTGCACCTCTGGTACGGGCCCGCCGCGTGCTGAGCGCCGTACGCTGGCCACGTGGAGGTCCGCTTCGTCGACGGGCAGGGCGTGCGCAGCTGCGAGCCCGAAGACGTCGTGGAGCTCTTCTCCCACGACGACGGCTTCTACTGGATCGACGTCCCTGTGTGGGACGACGAGGCGGAGTCGCTGCTGAGCGGCCTCGGCTGCCACGGGATGGTGATCGACGGCTGCCGTCAGCGCAACTACGTGCCCACGGTCCACGGCTACGAGGACCAGGTCTTCATCACCACCCAGTCGCCGTACCTCGGCCGCGCCGGCCACGTGCACCTGCTCGAGCTCGACCAGATCATCGGCCACCACTTCCTGGTGACGGTTCACGGCCCGATCAACCCGGCCCTCGACGTCTCGGTCGCGTTGGTCGAGACGGCCGCAGTGCTGAGCCGGCTGGAGAGCGGGCGGTTCCACCCGAAGACTCCGGCCGAGCTGTCGTACGCCGTCACCTCGGCGGTCGCGCGTCGCCAGCGGGCGGCGATCAGCGAGGTCTCGATGAAGCTGCCCGGCCTCGAGAGCGAGGTGATGTCGTCCAAGCTCACCGACCCGGAGAAGCTGCTGGAGACGATGTTCCTGTTCCGTCACGAGCTGATCACCACCCGCACGATGGCGGCCCAGTGCCACGACGTGTGGATGCGGCTGGCCGGCATCGGCAAGCTCACCGACGACGTGGACGCGGCGTACGCGCTGGATCTCGCCGACCAGTTCGACCGGGTGCGCTCGCTGGCCGACGGGGAGTCGCACTTCCTGTTCGGGGTGATCGAGCTCTACCAGACCAAGGTGCACACCAAGATGACCGTCGCCATGGAGCGACTGGCCGTCATCGCGGCCGTCACCCTGCCCGTGACGGCGATCGCGTCCGTCTACGGCATGAACGTGATCGTCAACGACTCGACCCACTGGTCGCAGCTGATCATCGTGCTGGTCGTGATGGTCACGATCAGCCTGATGCTCCTGACGTGGGCCCGTCGGCAGGGCTGGTGGTGAGGATCAGGACCTGGCCCGGGACCGCGCATCGCGCTCGCCGCGCGCCCCGCCGCCACCCAGCCCAGCCATCGTGAGCAGGACCACCACGACCCAGTAGCCGGCGTGCGTCCACTCCCGGTGCTCGGCCAGCTCCCACGTCTCCTTGAGGAAGATGCACCAGGCGCCCGCGCCCACGAACCACCACCCGCGGGCCACCTTCTTGTAGTGGCCGATCGCGTCCCGGTCCTCTTCGGTCATCGCGGAGTCGATGACCTCCAAGTGCCGGCCGCGGCGCCGGAAGATCAGCACGATCGCCACCGGAGGGAGCAGCCACCACCACGGCGAGACCCGTTCCGGCGGCTGGGTGTCCTGCAGGACGCGTTGCATGGTCGTGCGGGCGTCCTCCTCCTCGCGGAGCTCCAGCGCCGACTGGTAGACCGGGCCCACGAACAGGAACCACGCCCCGATGAACCCCACCCAGTAGACCGCCTCGTGCATGGCCGTCAGCCAATCACAGCCGGCCTGACACGATGGGCCGCGTGACGGACCTCGCCGCGCGCTGGCCACTGGCCGACCTGGACGGCGTCCGCGACGCGCTCGCGGCGGCGTACGCCACGGACCGCGGGTACCACGACACCCGCCACCTCACGGAGGTCCTCGACCGCATCGACGAGCTCGCCGCGGCGGGTGAGCCGTTCGACGCAACAGCGGTGCGACTCGCGGCGTGGTTCCACGACGGCGTGTACGACGGGCAGGCCGGGGCCGAGGAACGCTCCGCGCACTGGGCGCTCGCCGCCCTGGCCGGGCTGCCGGTGGCCGACGAGGTGGCCCGGCTCGTCCGCCTCACCGAACACCACCGGCCCGAGCCCGGCGACGCCAACGGCTGCGTGCTCTCCGACGCCGACCTGGCCATCCTGGCCGCGACTCCCGCGCGCTACACCGAGTACGTCGCCGACGTGCGCCGCGAGTACGCCCACGTCCCCGACGAGCTGTTCGCCGCGGGCCGGGCCGCCATCCTCGGCGACCTCCTGGCCAAGGACTCGCTGTTCCACACGGCGTACGCACGCTCCCACTGGGAGGCCGCCGCCCGCGCGAACGTCGAGGCGGAGCTGGAGCAGCTCGCCCCCGCTGGTTGAGGAGGGACGAAGTCCCGTCACGAAACCACGGGCGACTGGCCGGCCAAACCGCGAGCTGCGCGCTTGCGCCGGGTCTCGTGACAGGCGCTAGCGCGCCTTCCTCGACCAACGGCTACGAGTACAGGCAGAACGGGTGGCCGGCGGGGTCGAGCATCACCCGCACGTCGTCCTGCGGCTGGTACTCGGCCAGCGTCGCACCCAGCTCGATGGCGTGCTCGGTGGCGGCAGCGAGGTCGGTGACCTCGACGTCGAGGTGCAGCTGCATGCCCTGCTTGCCGGGCTCCGCCGGCCACACCGGCGGCTCGTACACCTCGGCCTTCTGAACCGACAGGTACGCGACTCCCTCCTCGAGGTCCAACGAGCCACCGTTCTCGTCCACGTCGTAGATCGGCACGCCGAGCACCTGCGAGTAGAACCGCAGCAGCGTCGACGGGTCCGGGGCCTCCAGCACGATCCCCCACCAGTCCTTCCGCTGCCAGCGGTCGGTGCTGGCGTCCTTGTTCTCGCGTCCGCGCATCAGCCCTCCTGTCACTCCGGTCGGGGTGTCTTGCGGCGGCGCAGCCCGGCGCGCACCAGCATCACGACGAGGTCGCGTGAGGTGACGGGCACCGCGCCGGCAGCGACGGCCGCGTCGTAGTACTCCGACGGCACGTCGTAGTGGTCGCGGTCGAAGCCACGCGGCGGGATGCCGAGGTCGGCGGCGAAGACGTGCAGCTCGTCGTACGACGTGTCGCTGGCCAGGTGCGACCACATCCGGCCGTACCGGGGCACGGCGGGCGGGTCGATGACGATCACAGGCGCTCCATCGCGTCGTCGAGCAGCGTCCGCCAGGAGCGGACGTACCCGGCGTCGACGTACGCCTTCGCCGAGCCGCCGGGCCTGACCTGCGGCCCGACGTGGAAGGCGCGCACGCCCTGCCGCACCAGCCACGGCACGTGCTCGGCGGCGAGCCCGCCACCCGGCATCAGCTTCGCGGCGATCGCCGGATCCGACTCGGCGGTGGCCATCAGGTCGTCGTACCCGACCTCCATGCCCCGTGGCGACCCTGCCGACCGCACGTGCACGAGCCGCGGCAGGTGGAGCAGCCGGCGCCACGACCGGCGCGGGTCGAGGCTGGAGTCGACCGCGCGCGTGAAGGTCCACGGCACCTCGGGGAGCCGGTCCGCCAGGGCCGTGCAGGTCGCGACGTCGATCTCGAGGTCGGCGTCGAGGAAGCCGTACGCCACCCCGGTCGCGCCGCAGGACAGGTAGTCCTCGGCGAGCCCGACCAGCCGCTCGAGCTCGCCGCCGGTCGTGGTCCAGGAGTCGTTGAGCCGGAGCAGCACGAACATCGGCAGGTCCGACTCGCGGCTCATCGCCGAGACGAGGCTGGGCTCGGGCGACAGGGCGACGGGCTCGACCCGGCACGACGACGTGCAGGCGACCGGCGCCGCCCTCGGCCGCGCCGGGGACGTCGCGCGGGTGGCTGACCGCGACCTCCAGCAGCGGCGACCGCGGCCCTCCCATGCGCTCACTGTAGAAGCACCGCACGGTCAGGGTGCGCGAGGCAGAATCGGTCGGGTGGACGCATCGCTGATCTTCGCGGCCCGGGCGCTCGTGCTCGCCGACCTCGAGGCTCGCCGCCGCGCCACCCCCGAGGCGGTCTCCGTCCTGGAGGACGCGATGTCCCAGCGGACCTGGTGGGCCGAGCAGTGGCCGGAGGGCGAGACGTACGTCGCCGGCCTGGTCGCCCAGGACGTGCAGGACGCCCTCTTCGAGTCCAGCGGGCGCTGGCCCCTGTGCCTGGGCTGCCCGGGCCCCGAGCACGCCCTCTACATCCAGCCCGACCTCGGCGGCCCCGACCCGATGTGGGTCTGCGAGGAGTCCGGCCAGGCGGTCGCACCCCTGGGACACCTCTGACCCCGCGGTTTCATCTAGGTATGTAGGCGAACCTGCGCTTCCCCAGGCCCACGGGGCCAGGGACGTGTCGGTTCGCCTGCATACCTAGATGAAGCAACCGAGCCGCTCGGGACTGAGAAGGCGCCGGGCGCCTTCCCGGACCAGCGGGAGAGATCAGCCCTCGACGCCGAGCTGGACGCGCAGGGTGTACTTGTCGGCGCGGTAGCAGGACCTCGACACCTCGACGACCGCGTCGCCGGCGAGGGCGCGGCGGGTCTGGCGGAGGACGGCGGTGCCGGCGGCGATGCCGAGCAGGTCGGACTCGTCGGGGTTGGCGATGTCGGCGGTCACGGTGTCCTCGGCCCAGGTGGGGCGCAGGCCGCGCGCGCCCAGCTCGTCGTACAGGCTGGCCGGCAGCGGCGCCTGGAGGAACCCGGGCAGCAGGACCTCGTTGAGGTAGGCGTCCTCGATGGCGATGACCTCGCCGTCGGCGCAGCGCAGCCGCTTCCAGTGGATGACGGCGTCGCCGGCGGTGATGCCGAGCGCACGAGCCACGCCGGGGCCGGCCTGGCCGAGGCGTGCGTGCAGCGTCTGGTTCTCCGAGCCGTGTGCCCGACGCGGTGCATGTCCTCGGTGAAGCTGGTGAGCCGGCCGACGCCGCGACGCGGGCGGGCGACGAACGTGCCGCGTCCGGGGATGCGCTCCAGCAGGCCCTCGGTGACCAGCGCGTCCATGGCCTGGCGCACGGTCATTCGGGCCACGCCGAACTGCTGGACGAGCTCGCGCTCGGACGGAGCAGGCGCGCCAGGTTCGGCGTCGCGCACGAGGGCGCGAACGTACTCGCGCACCTGTACGTGCTTCAGCGCGCCGCTTCCCGCGGCGTGGAGCAGTTGTTCCACAGTGCCGAGACGATAGGACCGCGGCGGCGTCCGCGTCACAAGATCGCCGAGACAATGGCCCACCGGTGCTATTCGGTGCCATGGTCATTCGCTAGTCGGTCGATCGCCTGGAGCACGTCCAGGCGTGCCGCACGGCGCGCCGGCAGCACCGCGGCGAGTACGCCGACCACCACCGCAGCGCCCAGGAACACGGCCAGCTGACCCCACGGCAGGCTGATCACCTCGAGCCCCTGGTCGCGGACGGCGTACATCATCGCGACCCCGAAACCGATGCCCAGGACCACGCCGAGCAGGGCCCCGAGCACCGCGATCACCACCGACTCGAGGGTGATCATCAGTCGCAGCTGGCGGCGGCTCAGGCCGATCGCGCGCAGCAGTCCGACCTCGCGGGTGCGCTCGATCACCGACAGCGCGAGCGTGTTCACGATGCCCGAGCACCGCGATCACCAGCGCCAGCCCGAGCAGGGCGAAGATCATCAGCACCAGCTGGTCGATCGGCTCCCGCTGCTCGTCGGCGAACGCCGCCTGGTCCTTGACCGTGACGATCGGGAGGTCCTTGACGACCTCGTCGAGCCGGTTCTGCAGGCCGAGAGTGTGCCGCCGGCGTCGAGGATCAGGGCGTTGTCGGAGGCCGGGTACCCCTGGTCCTTCAGCGTCGTCAGCGTGGTGACCGTCTGGAAGAAGAGGACCGGGTTCTTCTTGTAGATGCCGACCACCTCGAGCGTCGAGCTTGCCCCTGGGTGTCTTCTCGATCGTGTACGTGTCCCCGACGTCCAGGTGCTCGTGCTCGGCCCAGTCCTCGTCCACGAGCATCGTGCCGTCGGTGAAGTCGGCGAGCGTGCCGCGCACGAGGTCGATGCCCAGGAACGTCGCGTCGCCGGGCTCGATCCCGGCGATCCCGAAGAAGTCGCCGTCCCGCTCGCCCTGGGCCCACCGCTGCCGCACGACGCGGTCGACGCCGGGCACCTCGGCCATCCGGTGGCGATGCTGGGCGAGAACGGCTCGCCGAACACGCTGCTCACCACGAAGTCGCCCATGAAGTTCTCCTCGATCGCCTGGTCGACGCTGGCCTTGGCCGAGTCGCCCAGGATCGCCATCGTGCAGCCGAGGGCCAGCCCGATCATCAGGGCGGAGGCGGTCGCCGTCGTACGCCGCGGGTTGCGCAGCGAGTTCTGCCCGGCCAGGTTGCCGACGCTGCCGAAGATCCGGCGGTACGCCGCCTGGGCGGCCCGCGAGGAACGGCCTGCTGACCACCGGGCTCACCGCCGTCACGCCCAGCAGCACGACGAGCATCCCGCCGCCGAGCATCCAGCCGCTCGCGGGGACGTCGGCGAACAGCCCGACGCCCATGGCCGCGGCGCCCGCGACGATCGCGAGCACGCCGAGCACCAGGCGCCGGTGGATGGACGTCTCCGGGAGCGCGATGTCGTCGCGCAGCGCCTGCACGGGCGCGATCCGGGCGGTACGCCGCGCCGGCAGCCAGGCCGCAGCCATCGTGACGACCACACCGACGACGTAGCAGGCGAGCACGGTCCGCGGCGCGAAGATCAGGGCCTGGCCGGTGAGGTCGAGGCCGAAGTTCGCGAACAGGGCGCGGATGCCCATCGCCAGCAGCACACCGAGGCCGAGGCCGAGCGTCGAGCCCACCAGGCCGACGACGAACGCCTCGAACAGCACCGACCGGGTGACCTGTCTCTTGGACGCGCCGAGCGCGCGCAGCAGCGCCAGCTCGCGGCTGCGCTGGGCGACCAGGATCGAGAAGGTGTTGACGATCAGGAACGCCCCGACGACCAGGGAGATCCCGGCGAAGATCAGCAGGAAGGTACGCAGGAAGCTGATCGCGTCGAGAAGGTCGGTCGCCGCCTCGTCGGCCGCGTCGTCACCGGTGACGGCCTCCAGGCCAGCCGGTAAGGCGGCGGCCACCTCGTCGCGGAGCTCCTCCTGGGAGACGCCGCCCTTCGCCGTCACCCAGATCTGGGAGTACGCGTCCTTGCCCTCCAGGAACAGGTCCTGGGCCGTCGGCGTGTCGAAGGCGGCGTACGTCGCGCCGTTCAGCGTGCCGCCGTCCGGGAAGCTCGAGCAGGCCGACGAGCGTCGGGGTGATCAGCGCCCGCTCGGTGGAGGTGACGATGCGTACCTTCTCACCGAGGAAGTAGCCCGACCGCTGCGCGGTCTTGGTGTCGAAGACGACCTCGTCCGGCCCGTGTGGGGCTTGCCCCTCGACGAGGGTCAGGCCGGTGAGGCCGTGGCCGGCTGGGGCGTCGGAGTAGACCCCGCGATCGACGGCGGCCCCTGTCCACCGACGACCTTGTTGTCCTTGTCGATGACGTACGTCGCCAGCGCGCGGATCCGCCCGTCGACGCGCGCGGCGTCCGGGACCTCCCGCTCGAGGCGGTCGACGACGGTCGCCGGGATGGAGACGGTGGACGCGCCCAGCCCGTCGGCCCCGTCGGCGGGCCGCACGACCACGTCGCCCACCGTGGAAGCGAAGAGCGCCGTGAAGCTGCGGCCGAGGGTGTCGGAGAAGATCAGCGAGCCGCCGACGAACGCCACCCCGAGCACGATCGCGAACGTGCTCATCAGCAGGCGCACCTTGCGCCCGAGGAGGCTCTTCAGCGAGGCCCGGACCACGGCTCCGCCTCAGACCGTCTCGGTCGCGGCGGTCATCCGGGCCATGATCTCGAGCACGCTCTCGCGGTCCGGGTCGCGGATCTCGTCGACGATGCGGCCGTCGGCGAGGAACACGACGCGGTCGGTGTACGCCGCCGCGATCGGGTCGTGGGTCACCATCACCACGGTCTGGGCGTGCACGTCGACGCTCATCCGCAGCAGCTCGAGGACCTCGGCCCCGGACTTCGAGTCGAGGTTGCCGGTCGGCTCGTCGGCGAAGACGATCCGCGGCCTGCTGGCCAGCGCGCGGGCGACGGCCACGCGCTGCTGCTGACCGCCGGAGAGCTCGTTGGGCTTGTGGGTGAGCCGGTCACCCAGCCCGACCGTCGCGATCACCTCGTCGTACCAGCCCTGGTCGGGCTTGCGCCCGGCGATCGCCAGCGGCAGCAGGATGTTCTCCTGCGCGGTGAGGGTGGGGACCAGGTTGTAGGACTGGAAGACGAACCCGATCTGGTCGCGACGCAGCCGGGTCAGCGCCTTGTCCTTGAGCTGCGTCAGGTCCTCCTCGCCGATGAACACCGAGCCGCTGTCGGCGCGGTCCAGCGCGGCGCAGCAGTGCATCAGCGTCGACTTCCCCGACCCGCTCGGCCCCATCACGGCGGTGAACTCGCCCTGCGCGATGTCCAGGCTGACGTCGTCGAGTGCGGTGATCCGCGCCTCGCCGGTGCCGTAGGTCTTGGTCAGCCCGACGACGCGCGCCGCGGCCTCGCTGGTGCTCCTGGCGCCTGTCATGCCCACTAGCCTCGCAACGAGCCCCAACTCGTCGCTACCGGGATGTCCCGGACACGCCCCTGATCATCGACGGGCGAACATTGTCGTTGGTCGAGCTGGGCGAGGCTTTCGTTGGTCGAGCCGGGCGAGCCCCTGGGCGAGGCTTTCGTTGGTCGAGCCGGGCGAGCCCCTGGGCGAGCCCGTGTCGAGACCCGCCGAGCAGTCGTGGTCTCGACACGCTCGGCCGTGGCCGGCCTCCCGGCTCGACCAGCGAGGACGAGCGAGTCGTGGTCTCGACACGCTCGGCCGTGGCCGGCCTCCCGGCTCGACCAGCGAAGACGGGCGAGTCGTGGTCTCGACCCGCGAAGAGGGGCGAGTCGGCGGGCTCGAAGGCGAGATTGCTCTCGAACATCTGTTCGATCTCGGCGTACCATGTCCGCATGGACTTCCAGAGCAGCCTCTTCGGGGCGGTGGTCAGCGCCCCTGGTGTGCGCCCGCTCGCGGGCGCCGAGCGCACCACCCTGACCCGCGGCGCGTGGGTCGACGTGCTCCGCAACTTCGTCGTCGGCGCCGACGACGTGCTCGAGCGCCTGGTGAACGACGTGCCGTGGCGTGCCGAGCGCCGTCCGATGTACGACCGCGTCGTCGACGTCCCCCGGCTGATCCATACCTACGTCGTCGACGAGGAGCTTCCCCATCCCCTCCTCACCACGGCCCGCGACGCGCTGTCGGCGCACTACCTGCCCGAGCTCGGTGAGCCCTTCGTGACCGCCGGCTGCTGTTTCTACCGCGACGGCCGCGACTCCGTCGCCTGGCACGGCGACACCATCGGCAGAGGCAAGCACACCGACACGATGGTCGCCATCGTCTCCTTCGGCGACCCGCGCCGGCTGGCCCTGCGCCCCCGGGGCGGCGGCGACTCGATCGGCTTCGAGATGGGCCACGGCGACCTGGTCGTGATGGGCGGCTCGTGCCAGCGCACCTGGGAGCACGCCGTCCCGAAGGTCGCCCACGCCGGCCCACGCATCTCGGTCCAGTTCCGCCCCCTCAACGTCTTCTGAGGCCCGACCACGGCAGGATGGACCGATGTCAGATCACCGGATCGACCGCTTCGAGCCGCTCATCGGCGGGTGGAGCGTGGCCATGGTGCCCCTCGGCGAGGAGCGGCCGGAGCCGCTCCCGGACGTCGGCGCGCGGACCACGTGGGAGTGGATGGGCGACCGGGCCTTCCTCCTGCAGAGGTGGTCGGTACCGATCGGGGGCGTGCCCGACGGCCTCGCGGTGATCGGCTGGGACGCCGGACGCGAGGCGTACCTTCAGCACTACTTCGACGACCGGGGCGTGGCCCGTGTCTACGAGGCGGACCTCGTCGACGGCGTACTCACCCTTGCCCGCGCCGAGGCCGACTTCTCGCCACTGGACTTCGCCCAGCGGTTCACCGGCCGGCTCACCGACGACGGAGGCCGGATCGACGGGACCTGGGAGATCGCACCGGACGGCCAGCCCTGGGCGAAGGACTTCGACCTCGTCTACACCCGGCTCGCCTGAGGTCGGCTCACGCGTTAGCGTGACGCCAGAAACCGCCGCCCCCGGCGGCGAAAACCGTCCGGAGGTCGCGCGATGCACCTGCTCCTCGCCGACCGGCTGCCCGAGCAGACGATCGAGGACCTCGAGTCCCGCGGACACGTCTGCGTGATGGAGCCCGGCCTCTCGGCGGACGACCTCCCCGGCCGGATCGCCGGCTTCGACGTGCTCGTCGTGCGCAGCACCAAGGTCAAGGCCCCGGTCTTCGAGGCCGCCGACAGGCTGGCGCTGGTGATCCGGGCCGGTGCCGGCACCAACACGATCGACACCGACGCCGCCGCCGGCCACGGGGTCTTCGTCTGCAACGTCCCCGGACGTAACGCGGTCGCGGTGGCCGAGCTGACGATGGGTCTCCTCCTGGCGATCGACCGCAGGATCGCCGACAACGTGGCGGACCTGCGCCGGGGCCACTGGGACAAGAAGGAGTACAGCAAGGCCGAGGGACTGCTCGGGTCCACGATGGGGATCATCGGCCTCGGCTCGATCGGGTTCGCGGTGGCGGAGCGGGCGGCCGCGTTCGGCATCCGCGTCCAGTCCCTCGCCAAGCCCGGCCGGTCGGCGTACGCCGTCTCGCGGGCCGAGGAGCTCGGCATCGAGATGTGCGGCTCGATGGAGGAGCTGGTGTCCTCCTCCGACATCGTCACCCTGCACGTACCTTCCAGCGCCGAGACCCGGCACCTGGTCGACCAGGACTTCCTCGCGCGCATGAAGCCGGGCGCGATCCTGCTCAACACCTCGCGGGGCGACGTGGTCGACGAGGAGGCGCTCCTCGAGGCGTTGGACGCCGACGCGGTGCGGGCGGGTCTCGACGTGTTCGACGACGAGCCGGGCCACGGGCACGGTTCCTGGGAGTCGCCCCTCGCCGGGCACGCCAACGTGGTCGCGACCCACCACATCGGAGCGTCGACGGCGCAGGCCCAGCGGGCGATCGCGGCGGGCGTGACCGAGATCGTCGACGCCTTCATGTCCGGCGAAGCCCGCCACTGCGTGAACCTCGACCCCGACCGGCTCGGTTCGATCACCCTCACCGTGCGCCACCTGGACCGGGTGGGCGTGCTCGCCCAGGTCCTCGACATGCTCAGCACGGCCCACCTGAACGTCGAGCACATGGTCAACCGCGTCTTCCGCGGCGGTGACGCCGCCGTGGCGTCGATCGACCTGGAGGGCGAGGCCCCCGAGGACCTGCTGACGGCGCTGCGCGCGATCCCCCACGTGCTGGGGGTGTCCGTGGTGTCCCTCGGCGAGAGCGCGGCTCGACGGCCGTGAGCACCGTGCGCCTCTTCCCGGCGCGACTCGTCCGTCAGGACTGGGCGCGGCGTGCCGTGACCGCGATGTCGGAGTCCCTCGACGAGTCGGGCGTCGACCTGTACCGCGTCGCGGTCGACCCCGCGGCGTACGACCAGTCGCCGGTCGCCCTGTACGTGTACCGCCAGCGCCGCGACAACGCGTCGTACGCCGGTGTGGTGGGCGAGATCGCGGTGCAGGCCGTCGCCGACGGCCGGGTGCGCGGGCACGAGGCGGTCCACCAGCAGCGGGTCGACGCCCTGGTGTGGCACCACTCGACGTCTGCACGGCCCGCCGGCCCTGGTGACCCTCCTCCACCGCGCCGGGCCGGAGTTCACGCGGATTGTCGAGGAGGTCCAGCAGACGACGCCGATCCTGGACTTCGCCGGTCCCGCCGGTCTGCAGCAGACGGTGTGGCGGCTGCCCGAAGGGCCCGCGACGGGCACGCTGATCGACGAGCTCGCCGGTGCCGACTTCTACATCGCCGACGGGCACCACCGCGCGGCCGCCGCGCTGGAGGAGTGGCGGCTGAACGGCAAACCGGCGGACTCGGGACTGCTCTGCGTGGTGCACCCGATGGACGGGCTGAGCCTCTCGGCCTTCCACCGCCGGGTACCCGGACCGGTCTCCCCCGAGACCCTGGTGGGCTTGCTGTCCGAGGAGTTCCAGCTCCGCGAGGTCCTGCGCTCGCCGGCACCGTCGACGGGGTCGATGGGGCTGTACGTCGATCGGCGCTGGTTCGAGGTGCGGTACCTCGGCAGCCGACCGGCCGGCGTGGCCGGCCTGGACGTCGCCATCCTCCAGACCTTGGTGCTCGACCGGCTGGTCCGCGACACGTCCGGCACCGACCGCCCTCTCGAGACCGTGCCGGCGACGTCGCCGCTCGAGGAGCTGGTGCTGAGGTGCGACGTGGACGGCGGCGCCCTGTTCACCCTCGCTCCACCCTCCGCCGACGCACTCACCGCGGCGGCGGACGCCGATGAGGTGATGCCGCCGAAGACGACCTTCTTCGAGCCGAAGCCGCCGCCGGGATCTTCCTGCGTCCCTAGGGCGCTAGCGGCCGGTCCGGCCGTCGATCTGCTCGCGGATGATGTCGGCGTGGCCGGCGTGCCGGGCCGTCTCCTCGATCACGCTCACGATCGCCCACCGCAGGTCGCGCTCTTCCCGTTTCGCGTGACCGGCGCCTCCGGGTCGCCCAGCGCCGCGATCACGGCGTTGCTCGCGGCGCACGCCTCCCGGTACTCCGCCCGGAGCCGGGACAGGGACACCGCCGCGTCGACGTCCATGCTCCGCCTGCCCCTGCCCGCCCGACCACCCGCGACGATCTCCTCGAACCAGAGCGACTCGACGTACGTGAGGTGCTGGAGCAGGCCCGCGAGGTTCGTCCCCGACGGCACCGTGCTGCGCCGGGCGTCCTCCTCGGACAGCCCGGCCAGCTTCTTCAGCACGCCCGCCCGCAGCCCGTCGAGGGCGCTTCGGAGTGTCTGCAGCTCGTCCACCACGTCTCAGTGTGCCGGGTAGGTTCGGTGCCGTGACGGTGCTGAGCCAGGGACAGGAGTGGACGGTCGCCGACGGCGACGGGCGGGCGCTGACGCGCGTGCGGATGGGGATCGGCTGGGACAAGGACCCGACGGCCGGCGCGATCGCCAGTGGCCGTGCCGACATCGACCTCGACGCGACCGCCATCCAGTTCGCCGAGCGCCAGCTGTTCGACATCGCGTTCTACAACAACCTGACCACCCGAGACGGCTCGGTCGTCCACCAGGGTGACAACCAGACCGGGAGCGGCGGCGGCGACGACGAGGCGATCCACGTCGACCTCGGCCGGGTCTACGGGAGGGTCGACACGATCCTGTTCCTGGTCAGCAGCTACCAGGGCCACGACCTCGACCTGGGTGAACAACGCCTACTGCCGGCTCCTCGACGACGACGGCGTCGAGCTGGCCAGGTACACGCTCAGTGGCGGCACGTCACAGACCGGCATGGTGATGGCCAAGCTGGTGCGCTCCGGAGACGGTTGGAAGCTGGTCACCGTCGGCGAGGGTGTCGCCGTGACGGTCCCGACCGAGTCGATCCCGAAGATCGCTCGCTTCGCCTGAGCAGACGTTGCGGCTGCTTGCTCTCTCGCCGGGTTTCGAGACGGGTCACGCGTCCCCTCGCTGCGCTCGGGTGCGCGTCGACCCTCCTCAACCTGCCGGCCTGGTCCGCCCTCCGCCGGCCGGGGCCTCAGAACTCGACGCGGGGGACCTCGGTGGAGCCGGCGGGGGCCTCGTAGAACTCCCGGGTGTGCACCCCGGCGATGCCGGTGAAGAACATCCACGGGACGGTGCGGCAGAGGGTGTTCAGCTTCGCGACGGCGTCGTTGTAGTACTGCCGGGCGAAGGAGATCTGGTTCTCGGTCTCGGCCAGCTGCTTCTGGAGGTCGAGGAAGTTCGTGTTCGCCTTGAGGTCGGGGTACGCCTCGGCGACGGCGTTCAGCCGGACGAGGGCGCCCTGCAGGGCGGCGTCCGCGGCGGCCTTGGCCGGCACGTCGCTCCCGGCGGCCGCGGCCTGCACCTGCGAGCGGGCCTTGGTGATCTCCTCGAAGACCTCCCGCTCGTGGGCGGCGTACCCCTTGACGGTGTCCACCAGGTTGGGGATCAGGTCGGCACGGCGAGTCAGCTGCACGTCGATGCCGCCCAGCGCCTCCTGGGCGCCCACGTCGGTGGTCCGGAGCTTGTTGAAGCCGGTGACGCCGAAGGCGATGAGGGCGAGGACGATGACGCCGCCGATGATGAGTCCGGTCATGGACGATTCCCCTGTCTGAGCAGTTCGGTCGGGCACAGTCTGGACGAAAGGCTCACCAGGAGCCACCTCCCCCGCCGCCGCCACCGCCGCCGCCGGAGAACCCGCCGCCCCCGCCGCCCGAGGACGACGAGGACTGGGTCGCGGCGTACGCCGAGATGGCGCTGTTGACCGTCGAGGAGAAGCTGTTGACCATCTGGTCGGTGTAGTTGCCGGTGTGTGCGCCGGCGTACCCCGGGAAGTACGCCGGGACGGGCGGCTCGGCACCGGTCTCGGCGCGGTACTTGGCGGCCCACTCGTCAGCGCAGTCGAAGGCGACCGCCCACGGGATGTACTGGGTGTAGAGCTCGCGCCGGCCGGAGAAGTCGAACCGGTTCTGGCTCGAGGACGTCGACAGCACCCGGTAGAAGCCACCGACCCGCGACCACAGGTCCCGGCCGGTCGCGGTGCGCCTCGTGCTGGCGCCCGTGGCGAGCACCGGCGCCGCGCCCGCGGCCAGCGCGCCCGGGATCAGGCCGACGATCCCCATGTCGAACCAGTTGGCGCCGGCGATCACGAGCGCCAGGATCCCGCCGCCGATCACGAACAGCCCGCCGAGGCACCCGAGGCCGGCGCTCTGCATGAACCCGGCGTCCTTCGCCCAGCGCTTGGTCGCGGTCTCGAAGCCCGACAGCTCGCTCTGGAGGGTCTGGCCGGCGCTGACGTCCTTGGGCGAGGCCGTGAAGGACTCGTTCGGGCCGCCCGTCAGCCGGGCCACCCGTTGCGTGAGCGGTCGATCCCGGCCCAGCCCTGCGGACCCTGGGTGTCGGTGACCGTCCAGGACTTGTCGTCCGGCTTGTCGAGCTTCAGCGCGCCCTTCTCCGCGGCCTCCATGATCGAGGCGACGTAGTGCCGCTTGCTCGGGGCGCTCGGTCATGATGTACGCCCCCTGGGCCGGCCCGATGCCGTCCGGCGGTGCGTACATGAGCGGGTACGGCGGGGTCTTCTCCTTGACCTTGCTCGCCTGCCACGCGCCGAACGCGCCCGGCGAGCAGGGCGAGCACCACGACGATCGCGAGGTTCCGCGGGCTGCGCCCGAGCACCGGGTCCAGGCGCGCCGGCCACGGCACCGACGTACCGCGCTCCGGTGTCGGCATGTCGAGACCGACCTTGACGGTGATCGGGCGTGTTCGGCGACAGCGTCTCGGCGTCGACGGTGAGCCGCTTCGTCCCGTCTCCCTCGACGGTGCACCCGCTCGTGGCCCCCGTGCCGCGCGCGCACTGCACCCCGGTCGCGGGGACCGGCAGCGTCACGGTCAGGTGGGCAGTGTCGATGGTCTGCCGCCAGCCGCTCGGGATCAGGTTCCAGTAGAGCTGGGTGCGCGGGGTCGCGTCCTGGATCTCGGTGCCCTTCTCGAGCACCCCGTCGATCCGGTAGTCGATCACGTAGGTGTGCTCACCCTGGTCGACGAACACGTCCGCGTCGCCGATCCGGACGTTGGTGATCCTGCCGTTCCGCTCGTCGAGCAGCGTGAACGGCTCGTCCTGACCGTCCATGGTGACCGTGATGTCGTGGGGCACCCGCCGCGCGTGCGTGGCGCTCGGGTCCGCCTCGTCGAAGAACCGGAAGATGCCGTGCTTGCCGAAGCCCGGGAAGTCCACGACCAGTGTCTCGACGGCGTGCAGGTCGCCGTCGTCGTCGATGGTGAACGACGCGTCGTAGGAGCGGATCGTGGTCTCTTCGTACGTCGTCGCGCCGGTCGACCAGTTGTAGGAGACCGCGGGCCAGGACATCACCCCCAACAGCGCGACCAGCCACACGACGACGCCGACGACGCGCTTCATGTCGCGCAGCCTAAGGGTCGCCTACCTTCTCGACCGGCGACGCTCCGAGGCTGGTCCAGACCGTTCCCAGGGTGGTGGCATGACCCCGTCAGAGGGCGGCGATGAGCCAGATGACGAGGATGACGACGACGAGGGCGACGACCGCCTGCTTCCAGTAGGTCTTGGCCAGGATGGGCAGCACCGTGGCGCCCAGGTCCAGGGCGTCGTCCCTCTTCGGTGTGCCGGCGGCCGGGGTCGGGGCCGGCACCGGCGCCGAGGCGGCCAGCGGTGCGGGTGGCGGGGCGTCGACCGCCGGCGGGGCCGACTCGTCGGTCAGAGTGGGCTCGGGCTCCGGCTCGGGCTCCGGCTCGGGCTCCGGCTCGGGTGCGGGCGCCGGGGCCTCCGCGGCCGTCGTACCTCCCGCACCCTCGAACCGCTGCTCCAGGCACGCCACGAACTGCCCGAGCAGCTTGTCCGAGACGTCCTGCATCACGCCGCGACCGAACTGGGCCGGCTTGCCGGTGATCGACAGGTCGGTGACCACCTCGATGTCGGTGGACCCACCGGCTTCGGTCATCGTCATCGTGACCCCGGCCCCAGCAGTGCCGTTCCCGCGCTTGTCCTTGCCCTTGGCGTCGACCACCATCCGGTGGGTCGCCTCGTCCTTCTCGGTGAACGTGCCGGAGCCGTTGTAGACCAGCGCGATCGGGCCGAGCTTGACCTTCACCGAGCCCTGGAAGGTGTCGCCCTCCACCGAGGTGACGGTCGCCCCCGGGAAGCACTCCGCGACGGTGGCGATGTCGTTGAAGTGCGCCCAGGCGTCGTCGATCGGGACCGGGACCGAGAACCGGTGGGTGAGATCCATGCGTCCTTTCTACCGCGGTCTCAGCTCGCCGCCGCGACGACCGCCCGCCGGGTGAGCACCGTCGCGAGGTGCTTGCGGTACTCCGCGGAGCCGTTCAGGTCCGACGGCGGGTTCGTGCCGTCGGCGGCCTTGTCGGCGGCCGCCCGTACGCCGTCCTCGGACGCCGTGGCGCCCGCCAGCGCCTCCTCCACGCCCCGCGCGCGCAGCGGGGTGGAGCCCATGTTCGTCAGCCCGACCCGGGCCTCGGTGATGGTGCCCCCGTCGGTCTTCACCGTCGCTGCCACCGCCACGATCGGCCACTGGTGGGCGACCCGGACGAACTTCTCGTAGTGCGCGCCCCAGCCGGTGTGCTTGGGGATGCGTACCTCGGTGAGGATCTCGTCCTCGCCGATCGCCGTCTCGAACAGGTCGACGAAGAAGTCGTCGGCGTCGACCGTGCGGGTCCCGCCGGAACCGGCGATCACGAACTGTGCCAGGAGCGCCAGCGCCGGGGCGCCGAGGTCGCCTGCCGGGTCGGCGTGCGCGAGGGCACCGCCGAACGTGCCGCGGTGACGTACCTGTGCGTCGGCGACCTCGGTGGCCGCCTTGGTGATGAGCAGGGCGTGCTCGCGCACCAGGGGGTCGTGCATGACGTCGTGGTGCGTGGTCAGCGCGCCGATGACGATGGCGTCGCCGTCCTCGCGGATGCCGCGCAGCGAGTCGATCTTGCCGAGGTCGATGACCACATCGGGGGCGTTGAGACGCATCCGAAGGACCGGCAGCAGGCTCTGCCCGCCGGCCATCAGCTTCGCGTCGTCGCCGTGCTGGGCGAGCGCCTGCAGGGCCTCCTCGACCGAGGTCGGCGCCAGGTAGTCGAACGGTGCGGGGATCATCGCTGGTCCTCCTGACCCTCGAAGTGTGGCTCCGCGGCCTCGACGGTCTCGGCGCCTCCCGGGTTGCCCTGGAGGGCGGTCCAGACGCGTTCCGGCGTCATCGGCATCACGATGTCGGTCACGCCGAGGTGGCGTACGGCGTCGACGACGGCGTTCACGACGGCCGGCGTCGAGGCGATGGTGCCGGTCTCACCGACGCCCTTGGTGCCGAGGGCGTTCGTCGTCGACGGGTTGGGCGTGTGCGACACGTCGTAGTCGATGACGTCGACCGCAGTCGGCAACAGGTAGTCGACGAAGGAGCCGCTCACGAGCGTGCCGGCGTCGTCGTACACCGCCTCCTCCCACAGCGCCTGGGCGATCCCCTGGGTCACGCCACCGTGCACCTGCCCGTTGGCGATCAGCGGGTTGATGACGGTGCCGATGTCGTCGACGCAGACGTACTTGCGCATCTTGACCCGGCCCGTCTCGGTGTCGACGTCCATCGCGCACAGGTGCGTGCCGTGCGGGAAGCTGAACGTCACGGCGTCGAACGTCGCCTCCGCGTCGATGCTGGGCTCGACGCCCTCCGGGAAGTTGTGCGACGTGAACGCGGCCAGCGCCACGTCCGTGATGCCCATGCCCTGGTCGGTGCCGACGACGGTGTAGCGGCCGTTGCTGAACCGCACGTCGTCGATGTTGGCCTCGAGCAGGTGCGCCACGACGACCTTGGCCTTCTCGATCACCTTGTCCGTCGCCATGACCACCGCCTCGCCGCCGAGCACCAACGACCGCGAGCCGTAGGTGTCCAGGCCGCGGGCGGACACCTGGGTGTCGCCGTGCAGCACCTCGACGTCCTCGAAAGGTACGCCGAGCCGGTCGGCGACGATCTGGCTGAAGGCGGTCTCATGGCCCTGCCCGTGCGGACTCACCCCGATCACCACCTCGACCTTGCCGGTCGCCAGCATCCGGATCTCGGCGTGCTCCCAGCCGCCGGCGCCGTATGACAGCTGGCCCAGGATCCGGCTGGGTGCCAGGCCGCACATCTCGGTGTAGGTCGAGACGCCGATGCCCAGCTGGACCCGGTCGCCACGCTCGCGGCGTTCCTTCTGCTCGGCCCGGAGCGCGTCGTACCCGAAGACCTCCTTGGCCTTCGCCGTGGCCGCCTCGTAGTTGCCGGTGTCGTAGGTGAGGCCGGCGACGGTGTCGAACGGGAACTCGTCGTTCTTGATCCAGTTCTTCTCGCGGATCTCGAGTGGGTCCACGCCGAGGTGCGCGGCCAGGTCGTCCATCACCCGCTCGATGGCGAACGTCGCCTCCGGCCGGCCGGCACCGCGGTAGGCGTCGGTCCAGGTGCGGTTGGTGAACACGGTCTGGCAGTTGAACTGGTAGGCCGGGAACTTGTAGATGGCGTTGTACATGAAGGCGCCCAGCACCGGGGTACCGCCCCCCAGCAGCGCGACGTAGGACCCGAGGTCGCAGTCGAGGTGCACCTTCAGGCCGGTGACCGTGCCGTCCTTCTCGGCGGCCAGGGTGATGTGCTGGACCTGGGCCCGGCCGTGGTGACCCGACATCAGGCTCTCGCTGCGCGTCTCGGTGTACTTGATCGGCTTGCCGATCCACCTCGCGACGGCGAACGTGATCCACTCCTCCGGGGTCACCGCCAGCTTGCCGCCGAACCCGCCGCCCACGTCGGGGGCGATGACGCGGATCTTCGACTCGGAGACGCCCGTGGTGGCGGCCAGCGCGAACTTCACGATGTGGGGGATCTGCGTCGAGCTCCACACGGTGATCTGCTCGCCCGTCGGGTCGACGAGCACCGAGCGGGGCTCCATGAACGCCGGGATCAGGCGCTGCTGGATCAGCTCGCGCTCGATCAGGATGCCGTCCGCGCGAGCCTTCTCGATCGCCTCCTCGACGCTGCCTCCCGTGCCCGCCGCCGCACTGTCGAGCTGCCACAGAGCGCTCTTGTTGGTACCGAGGTCCGGGTGCGCGAGGACCTCGTCCTTCAGGGCCTCCTTGATGTCGAGGACCGCCGGCAGCAGCTCGTACTCGATGTCGATCAGCTCGGCTGCGTCCCGCGCCACGGCCGCGGTGCGGGCCACCACGACCGCCACGGCCTCACCGGCGAACGTCACCCGGTCGACGGCCAGCGGCGGATGGGTCGGCGCCTTCTGGTCCGCCGTGATCGGCCAGGCGTTGATCATCACGCCCATCGAGTCCTGGAGCTTCTTGCCGTCGAACACGTCATAGACGTTCGGCGTCCGGTCCGCGGCCTCCATGTCGATGCTGACGATGCGGGCGTGGGCGTGCGGGCTGCGGACGATGGCCATGTGCAGCATGCCGGGCAACGCCAGGTTGTCGGTCCAGCGGGTGCGGCCGGTGATGAGGCGCTGGTCCTCCTTGCGGCGCCGGTCACGGCCGATTTCCCGGGCGCTCTCGGGGCTGACGGCCGGGGCGTCCTCGACGGTGGTCATGCGTTCGCCCCTTCCCGGTCGTCCTGCTGGGCGCCCTTCATCAGCTGGGCGGCGTACAGGACGGACTTCACGATGTTGTGGTAGCCGGTGCAGCGGCACAGGTTGCCCTCGAGGCCGAGCCGCACCTCCTGCTCGGTCGGGTCGGGGTTCTCGTTGAGGAGGTCGACGGTCTGCATGATCATCCCCGGGGTGCAGAAGCCGCACTGGAGTCCGTGACACTCACGGAACGCCTCCTGGACCGGGTGCAGCGTCCCGTCCTCGTCGGCTAGCCGCTCGATGGTGTCGACCACACACCCGTCCGCCTGGACCGCGAGCACGTTGCACGACTTCACCGAGCGGCCGTCGAGGTGCACGGTGCACGCACCACAGTTGCTGGTGTCGCAGCCGATGACGGTGCCGGTCTTCCCGAGCGTCTCGCGCAGGTACTGCACCAGCAGCATCCGCGGTTCGACGTCGTCGGTGACGTTCTCCTGGTCGACTCTCATGCTGATCCTGGTCATGTGCACGCCTCCTCGCCCCGGCGTACGCGGGGGCAGACGGTTGGATGACCCTCACGCTAGGACTGCACAGGTTGGGGGATGGTTGGCGGGCCCGGCGGTCACGCCTAGCCTGATCCGGTGGCCGCCGCGCTGGCGGACCTGCTCCGCGAGCACGCCACCGCTGCCGGGGTCCCCGGTGCGGTGATCGGCGTCCTGCGCCAGGGGGAGCACGAGGTCGCCTGCCACGGGGTCGCCGACGTACGGACGGGGACCGCGGTCACCGAATCCACACCGTTCGCGGTGGGTTCGCTCACCAAGTCGATGCTCGCGACGGTCGTGGTGGGGTTGGCCGCCGAGGGCCGGGTTGCGCTCGACGAACCGGTCGCCTCGTACGTGCCCGAGGTACGGGCGTTCTCCTGGGCCCGCAGCGCGACGGTCCGGAGCCTGATGGCCAACCGGTCGGGGCTGCCGTTGAGCGTGGCGACGGAGTTCGACTTCGAGGGGCGACCCGAGGACGACGCCGCCGCGCTCGGCCGCCTGGTCGCCGACCTCGGCCCCGGATCGGCAACGGGTGGGTCCTGGTCCTACAGCAACGCCGGGTGGTGCGTGCTCGGCCGGCTGGTCGAGATCGTGACGAGCTCGTCGTGGGAGACGGCGATGCGCGACCGGCTGGCGTCCGGCGGCCTGCACCGGACGTCGTACGACGTCGCCTCGGCCTCGCGGGCAGCGGTCGGGCACCGCGTGACGCCCGACGGGGCGGTGCCGATCGACGCGCTGCGCTCGCGCGCGTACGCACCGGCGGGTACGACCACGGTCTCGACGGTCGGGGACCTGCTGCGGCTCGCGGCCTGGCACCTGCGTGACCCGGTGCTGGCGGCGCTGCGGGAGGTCCAGGACGAGGTGCGCATCAACGGGTGGCTCGACGCCTGGTGCCTCGGGTGGGCGAGGTTCGACTGGACCCCGCGGCCGGCGTGGGGCTGGGACGGGCTCCTCGACGGCCAGCGCGCGTTCCTGCGCCTGCTCCCCGCCGACGATGCGGCGCTGGTCCTGCTCACCAACGCCGACTCCGGCCGCGCGGCGTACCGCACTCTCGTCCCTCGGCTCGCGACGGAGCTGTTCGGGATCGACGTCCCCGCTCCGCACACCCGACCGATGGAGGGTGCCGCCGGAGAGCTCGGCAGGTTCGCCGGCGACTACGCGTGGCCGGACCGATGCGTCTCCGTCCGCGTGGCCGGGACCTGCCTGGTCGTCGACGACGGCGACCGGGTGGTCGAGGCCCCGCCGGTCGACGACCGTTCGTTCCTGGTCGACCCCGCCGACCCGGACAATCCGACGGTGACCTTCGGCTCCTTCGATGCCAAGGGACGGCCCGGAACGCTCTACGAGATGCTGTGGGGTCTGCCCCGCGCGACGGGACGTGAGGCATGCGGATCGAGGTGAACGGCACGACCCTGTGGTTCGACGTCGAAGGTGCAGGGCTCGTCCCCGACGGTGCCCGGCTGCGGACGCGGCCGACCGTGGTGCTCGTGCACGGCGGCCCGGGCGGCTTCGACCACGGCTACCTGATGCCCGACTTCGGCCGGCTGGCCGAGGTCGCCCAGGTCGTGTACCTCGACCTACGGGGGCACGGCCGCTCCGAGTGGGGTGACCCGGCGGACTGGGGCTTCGAGGTGTGCGCCGACGACGTCCGCGCGTTCTGCGACCACCTCGGGATCGTCCGGCCCGTGGTCCTCGGCCACTCGATGGGCGCGCCGATCGCGCTGCTCTACGGAGCCCGCCACCCAGGACATGCCGCCGGACTGGTCGTCAGCTCGGGCTTCGCGCGGTGGGACCACGCGCGGCTCGTCGAGGCGTACCGCGGGATCGCCGGGGACGAGGTGGCCGCGTTGGCCGACCGCGACTTCGGAGGTCTGCCCGTGAGCGAGGAGGAGTCCGCGCGGGTGTACGCGGCGTTCGGTCTCCACGTACCCGACCAGGCGCGCGAGGAGTCCACCGCCAAGAACGTCGAGCTGAACACCGTCGGCATGGGCGTCCTGCGGCGGCTCGACGTACGCCGGGAGCTCGCCGCCGTGACCTGCCCGGTACTCGTGTCCGTCGGTGACCTCGACCCCGTCACCCCCGTCGGCGCGGCCGAGGAAGTGGTGTCCGCGTTGCCGGCGGGCCTCGGGCGGCTGGAGGTGGTCCCGGGCGCCGGTCACTTCACGTGGCTCGACCGACCGGACCCCTACTGGCAGACGCTGGTCCGGTTCGTCACGAGCCTGCCGCACTCCTGAGACCCGGCTGCTGGGGTCGTGTGCCTGACGACGCGCTATGCCGCGTTCTCAGGCACACGACTCACACGGCGACGAGATCCTCGGCCGGCTTCGGCTTGTCGAACTGGCGGAACGACGGGATCGCGAGCGGCAGCATCGTCGCGGCGAGGTAGGCGAACCCGACGATCAGCAGCCCGGCGACGACGCCGAGGGAGTCGGCCAGCACGCCGCCGAGCACGCCGCCGAACGGCATCAGCGACCAGCAGATCGCCGTGTTCAGAGTGGTCACCCGGCCCATGACTGCAGCCGGCACACGTTCGTAGATGACGGCGCCGAGGATCGGGTTCAGGAAACCGGAGGCGAAACCGCCCACGAGGCAGGACGCGATGACCACCCAGACCGGCACCCCGAGTGCCAACAGGACGAACCGCGGTAGTCCCGTGATCAGGAACGACCAGAAGTAGACCTGGAAGCGCGGCAACCGCTCGGCGGCCCACGCGGCCACGACCGACCCGACGGCCGAGGCGGCCGCCCAGGCGGCGAAGAACGCAGCGACCGTGCCGACGCCGTGCCCGTTCTCCTGCACCCACACCGGCAGCAGCACCGCGGCGAAGGCCAGGTCGAGCAGGTTGGTGACGGCGACCATGCCGGACAGGGCGACCAGCACCGGGTCGCGCCGCAGGAACGTCCAGCCCTCGCGCAGCTCCTGCGCGTACGTCGTCCCGGCCGGCCGCTCGTCGACCTGCTCGGCGCGCATGGCGCGGGTCGACCAGGCGAAGATCGCCGCACAGATGCCGAACGAGACGGCGTCGACGGCCAGCGCGTTGGCCGCGCCGACGAACGCGACCAGCCCGCCGGCCATCGCGGCGCCGCCGAAGCTCGCCGTACGTTCGATCGCGGATGCCAGGCCGGTGACCCGCTCGAGCGGCACGCCGGCGTGCGTGGCGAGAGACGGGACGAAGGCGCTCTTCGCACCGTCGCCCGGGCCACGCAGCGCGCCGCCGACGGCGACCAGGCCCAGCAGCAACGGGAAGCGCAGCGCATCGACGAGGTGCAGGAGGGGGATCAGGCCGACCACCAACATGCTCAGCACGTCGCAGGTGATCGCGACCCGACGGGCCCCGATCCGGTCGATGAGCGGTCCGGCCAGCGCCTTCACGAGCACCAGCGGCAGGATCTCGGCAAACGCCACCAGGCCGGTCTGTGACGCCGATCCGGTGGTGGTCAGCACCAGCCAGGGGATGGCGATCATCGAGACGCGGGTGCCGCACAAGGAGATCGCGTCGGCGAGCAGGAAGCCGACAAGAGGCGTACGGCGGCTCACAGCTGCTCGCCCCCGTCGTCCACGTGACCCGGACGCGGGAACGCCTGGAACTGGAAGACGAAGTCCACGGCATTCGGGTCGTCGTCCTCGTCCTCACGCAGCTCCATGAAGAGGTCGTGCATCTTCGAGGTGAGCTGCTCGGCGTGCTCCGCGGTGACCCGGACGTGGTAGTCGCTCAGCGTGGAGGCCTCGCGCCACCGCAGGGGAAGGAGCGGCATCTCCTCGACCGCGGCCTGCAGCTGTTGGGTGTAGATGACCGCGACGGTCTGCATGTATGCGTCCAGGGCCTCGCGGTCCTCGGGCCGGACCGGCATGTCGCCGGTGATCGTCGCCTGGTGCGCGGCCTTCCACCACCGGTCCCGCCCGTTGCCGCGCTCCTCGTCGTCGACGACGAACCCGTGCTGGGCGAGCTGGCGGAGGTGGTACGACGTCTGGCCGGTGTTGATGCCCAGCCGCGTCGCCAGCGTGGTCGCCGTCGCCGGCCCGTCGACGCGCAGCATCCCCAGGATCTTCAGCCGGGTCGGGTGCGCCAGCGCCCGCAGCATCTGCGGTGTCGGCGTGATGGAAGTGAGGTCCATGCCTTCACCGTAGAACTGCCAACGCTTCTTTGCAAGTGTTTCTTTGCAAACAATCGCTTGCAGTCAGGCTCCGGCGACGGCTAGACGGCCCTTGAGGAGAGGCTTCGCAGGGTGCGGGCGGTCGCCGAGGTGGGCCAGGCAGACCTCGATGACCTCGGCGTCGTACGGCGCGAGCTCGCTGTACCTGACCACGGCCTCGGGCCGCGGGTCGGCCAGGAGGGCCTCGCGGACAGCGACCGCGACGTACTCCCCCAGCTCGGCCAGGGCGGGCGAGTTCGTGCCCGGCAGGAGGTCACCGCCGTACGCCGCGAGCGCGGCGCCCACGTCCCCGCTGCCGACCGCCTCGAGCACGGCGTCGACGTCGGTGGTGACCGGCATGGTGAGCCGGTAGGGCCGCGAGGTGAGCTGCCCGCCGAGGGTGGACCGGAGGTGCGACACCTCGGCCTTCAGCGTGGAGAGCGTGACGCCCTGGTCGCCGTACACCAGCGCGTGCAGGCGCTCGAGCGACAAGCCCTCGCTGTGGATCGCGAGCAGCGCCAAGATCTCGGTCTGCCGGCGGTTGAGCAGGAGACGTCGCCCGTCGAGGTGCGCCTCGGCCGTGCCGAGCAGGTGCAGCGACAACCCGTCGACGTCGGGCGCCGTCGGACCGACGAGCCCGGGGTGCTCGTGGGAGCGCGGCATCGCCTGCTCGATGAGACGGGCCATCACGCGCGCGGTCGCCAGGCCGATCGGGTGGGTGCGGTCCCACGTGGTCGAGAGGTCGATGACGCCGAGCTGCTGTCCGGTCACCGGGTCGTTGACGGGCGCGGCCCAGCAGACCCAGTTGTGCACGATGGACGCGTAGTGCTCCGCCGAGAACACCATCGCCGGCCGGCTCAGCCGGTTGGCCAGGTCCAGCGCGTTGGTGCCGACGCTCTCGTCGTCCCAGCGGCCGCCCGCCACGAAGTTCACCGTCTCGGCCTTGCGCCGCATCACCCGGCCGCCGTACGTCCACAGGATCCGGGTGTCGGCGTCGGTGACGGCGAGCACCAGGTCACCGTCCTCGGCCGTACGGCGCAGGTCGTCCTCGACCCGCGACACCGCGACCTGCAGCGGCGACCCCTGCCAGAACGCGCGGGTATCGTCCTCGTCGGCCAGCGGCGCGTGGCGTACGTCGGGCGTGATCACCGCGTCGGAACGCGCCCAGCTCGACAGGATCTCCGGGCGCACCAGCGAGGCGGCCTCGTCACCGTGCTCGACGAACGAGGTCCACGCGTGCACCGCCGCCAGACGGCGCGCGGCCAGGTCCCACTCCTCGACGGTCATCACGCGGTCCTCTCGGCCCTCCCCATCTCACGCTAGTCCTTCGGCCACACTGGGGCATCCAGGCGTACAGTCGAAGGAACCAAGGCCCCGTCATCCGGACCCGGTCCGGACGACAGGAGATCCTCATGGATCTGCATGCACTCAGCCAAGGACGCGCGATGCTCGTGGTTCGCGGCGTCATCGCCTTCATCGCGGGCACCTGGGCCAGCAACAACCCGGGCATGTCCGGCAGCGCGGCCGTGACGCTCCTCGGCCTCTGGACGCTGGGCGAGGGTGCCGCCCTGGTGCGGCAGGCGTACCCGCCCACCGGCACCACCCGTCGGGCCGAGGCCCAGCCGTACCTGATGGGCCTCGGCGCGATCGGGATCGCGGTCGGCGCCCTCACCGTCCTCGCGCCAGGTCTGTCGACCACCGCCCTGATCTGGCTGCTCGGACTCTGGTTCGTCACCCGCGGACTCGCCGAGGCCGTCGCGACGGCCGCCACCGCGGCTGGCCGGGCGCGGACCTTCCTCGGGCTCTCCGCACTCGTCGACCTCGTCCTCGCGGCGGTGCTCCTCACCCACGTCAGCGGCACGGCCACCAGCATCGTGCTCTTCGGAGGTGGGCTGAGCGCACTGTGGGGCGTGCTGCACCTGGGGCTCGCGATGTTCGCCGGCAGGAAGACCCCGCAGGAGGTGGGGGGCAGGTTGCTCGCCGCGCGCTGATCAGTGGTGGATGCGGCCGTCCTTGGCGGCCAGCCGGTCGCCCGTACCTCCCCACTGCAGCGCCACGATCTCCGCGGCGATCGAGATGGCCGTCTCCTCGGGCGTGCGCGCGCCGAGGTCGAGGCCGATCGGGCTGGACAGCCGGTCGATCTCGTCGTCGGTCAGGCCCGCCTCCTTCAGGCGCGCGAGGCGGTCCTCGTGCGTACGTCGCGACCCCATCGCCCCGACGTACGCGACCTCCGGCAGCCGCAGGGCCACCTCGAGGAGGGGTACGTCGAACTTGGGGTCGTGCGTCAGCACGGTGATCACCGTCCTCGCGTCGATGCGTCCCGAGTCGCGCTCGGCCTCGAGGTAGCGGTGCGGCCAGTCCACGACCACCTCGTCGGCCTCGGGGAACCGGCTCGTCGTGGCGAAGACGGGGCGCGCGTCGCAGACGGTCACGAAGTACCCCAGGAACGCCCCGACCCGCGCCACCGCGGCCGCGAAGTCGATGGCGCCGAAGACCAGCATCCGCGGCTTCGGCGCGAACGCCCACACGAAGACCCGCATCCCCTCCCCGCGGCGCTCGCCGTCCGGTCCGTAGGTCAGCGTCGCGTTGGTGCCGCTCGCCAGCAGGCCGATCGCATCGTCGTGCACCGCGTCGTCCATCCGAGAGGAACCCAGTGAGCTGCCGGTCGGTGGCTCGTCCGGACGTACGACGATGCGCCGCCCCAAAACCGCCGGGTCGGGGTGCTCGATGACGGTCGCCAACGCGACGGGCCGGCCTGCGTCGATGTCCGCGGCGATCTCGGCCAGCTCCGGGAACGTCTCGCGCGAGACCTTCTCGACGTAGACGTCGAGGATGCCGCCGCAGGTCAGGCCGACGGCGAAGGCGTCGTCGTCGGAGATGCCGTACCTCTGGAGGACCGGCTCCCCGGACTCCACCACCGACTGCCCGAGCTCGTAGACCGCACCCTCGACGCAGCCTCCGGAGACCGAGCCCACGGCCGTCTCGTCCGGGCCGACGAGCATCGACGCGCCTGGCGGGCGGGGCGCGGACTGGAACGTCGCCACCACCGTGCCGACGCCGACAGTCTCGCCCTTCTCCCACCAGGCCAGCAGCTCGGGGAGGACCTCACGCACGTGAGATCACCTCCGCCAGGTCCGAGTAGGTCGCCAGTGAGTGGCCGGCGACGAAGTCGTCGACGTGCGGCAGCGCGGCCAGCACACCCTGCTGCACCGCTTCGTACCCCGCCTTGCCGCGGTGCGGGTTCACCCATACGACCCGGTGTGCGACCCGGTGCAGCCGCGCCATCTGCTCCGCGAGCAGGGACGGGTCGCCGCGCTCCCAGCCGTCGCTGAACACCACCACGACGGCCCCGCGCGCCAGACCCCGCTGTCCCCAGCGGTCCACGAAGATCCGCATCGTCTCCCCGAGCCGGGTGCCTCCCGACCAGTCCGGCACGGTCTCTCCGGCGGCGACCAGCGCGCGCTCGGGGTCGCGTTGCCGCAGGGCACGTGTCAGGTGGGTCAGCCGGGTACCGACCGTGAACGTCTCGACGACGCCACCCTGGCTCCGCAGGGCCACGGTGAGGCGGTGCGCGAGGCGCAGCAGCGCGTCGGCGTACCCGCTCATCGAACCCGACACATCCACCAGCAACACGACCCGACGCGGTTTGATGCCCCGGCGCCGCCAGCTGATCCGGGCCGGCTCCCCCATCCGCCGCAGACTCGTCCGCAGCGTCCGCGAGGCGTCGACCTGGCCGCGTCGCCAGCGCTGGTGCCGGGCGGTACGGCGCATCGGCGGGCGCGGACGGATGGTCGCGAACATCGCGTCCAGCCGGCGCTTCTCGGCCGGCGTCAGCGACGCCACGTCGCGGTGCCGCAGCACCTCGGTCTCGCTGGCGCTGACGAAGATCGTCTCGACGAGGTCGTCCGGACCGCCGTCGCCGAGGTCGTCGGTGTCGGGCAGCTGGGAGGGCTTGGCCGCCGCGGGCGTCACCGGTCGCGTCCGCGGCAGCCCGTCGCGCGCGTTGAAGAAGGCGTCGAACACCGCGTCGAACCGCGTCAGGTCGTCCGGTCCGGCGCACAGCGTCGCGCGGCCGGCCACCCAGGTGGCGCGCTCGTCCGCGATGTCCAGCACCGACACCGCCCGGAGGAAGCCCTGCGACCGGTCCTGCGTCACCGGTACGCCGGCCGCCCGGAGGGCCCGGGTGAAGGCCAGCAGGACCTCATCCCCACCCCGAATGACCGTGGCGTTCATGCGCGCAGCATCTGGTCGAGGGCGTGCCTGACCTTCTCGCTGTCCTCGCGGTACTTCACCAGCGCGCCGAGCGTCTGGGAGGCGGTCGCCAGGTCGAGGTCGGCCGTGCCGAGGTGGTGCAGCGCGCGGGCCCAGTCCAGGGTCTCGGCGACACCGGGCGGCTTCGCGAGGTCGTCGCGGTCGCGCAGCTGCTGGACGACGCCGACGACCTGGCGGGCCAGCTCCGCCGACACCTCCGGGGCTCGCGAGCGCACGATCTCGACCTCACGTGCCAGCCCGGGGTGGTCGATCCAGTGGTAGAGGCACCGCCGCTTCAGCGCGTCGTGCAGCTCACGCGTCCGGTTGGAGGTGAGCACGACGACCGGCGGCGTCGCGGCCTTCACGGTGCCGAGCTCGGGGATGGAGACCTGGTACGTCGAGAGCACCTCCAGCAGGAACGCCTCGAACTCGTCATCGGCCCGGTCCACCTCGTCGACCAGCAGCACGGCCGGGCTCTGCTGGAGCGCCGCGAGCACCGGGCGGGCGAGCAGGAACCGCTCGTCGTACAGGCTCTTCTCCGCCTCCTCGGCGTCGGTGCTCCCTGCCGCCTCGAGGGCCCGCAGGTGCAGGATCTGGCGCGGGAAGTCCCAGTCGTAGAGGGCCTGGGTGGCGTCGATCCCCTCGTAGCACTGCAGCCGCACCAGTGGCAGCTCCAGCGACTCAGCGATCGCCTCGGCAAGCGCGGTCTTGCCGGTGCCGGGCTCGCCCTCGAGCAGCAGCGGCCGCTGCATCCGCAGAGCCAGGAAGGTGACGGTCGCGAGGTCGCCGTCGCAGAGATACCCCGTGGTCGCCAGGCGGGCCGCGACGTCGGCCGCAGAACCAGGGGAGGCAGACTCCGGTTCCATGCTTCCAGGCTACTGGCCGGTCAGTTGGCCGGTCAGTTGGCCGATCAGTTGGCCGGTGGTTGGCGGCGGACCATCCGGACCTCGGTGACACCGGTGTCCGGCTCCGGCTTGCGGGTGCCGTCGTCGGCGAACCCGTGTCGCCGGTAGAACGCCATCGCCCGCTCGTTGCCGTCGACGACCCACAGGTACGCCGCGCGGTCGCCGACCGCAGCCGCCAGCAGGTCGTCGGCCAGACCGGTCCCGTGGGCGCGGGCGAGCACGTTGATCGCGATCAGCTCGAGATCGACCGGCCGGTCGGCGTCCCGACCCGGACCCGTCGAGGCGAACCCCACGATGCCGGCATCGTCCCGTGCCACCCAGGCCGTGCCCCGGTCGGCGGCGGCCAGCCGGTCCCGCCAGAAGTCCGCGAAGGCGACCGGGTCGCGACTGGCGAGGTACGCCTCGGGCATGAGGCCGTCGTACGCCTGCCGCCAGACCTCGACGTGCACCCGGCCGATCTCGTCGGCGTCCGCGACGGTCGGCCTCTCGATCACCCACGCCATGGCGACACCTTCGCACGCGCCATGATCGAGTCGTGAGCGAAGACGTGCTGGCCGACCTGCGGGCGCGGTACGCAGAACCCACGAGCGGCTGGGACTTCACCTCCATCGACGCGGTGGTCGACGGCGAGCCGCCGTGGTCCTACGACGACCTCGCGCGCGCGGCACTCGGGGGCGCCTCCTCGGCGCTGGACATGGGCACCGGCGGCGGCGAGATGCTGCTGACCCTGCGCGACGCGCTGCCGGAGGACACGGTGGCCACCGAGGGCTGGCCGCCGAACGTCCCGGTGGCGACCGAGGCACTGGCGCCGTCCGGCATCCCGGTCGCGGTGTACGACGCCGAACAGGACCCGCGGATGCCCTTCGACGACGGCCGGTTCGAGGTGGTGCTCAACCGGCACGAGGCGTACGTCGCCACCGAGGTACTGCGGGTCCTCGCGCCCGGCGGCACGTTCCTGACCCAGCAGGTCGACGGGCGGGACTTCGAGGAGAGCCACGCGCTGTTCGGCGGCACCACGACCTATCCGGACATCACGATGACGGCTCTCCGTGCCGAGGCGGAGGCCGCCGGCTTCCTCGTCGAGCGCGCCGAGGAGTGGGCCGGCACCATGCGGTTCCCGGACGTCGGCGCGTTCGTGTCGTACGCGCGGGTGGTGCCGTGGCAGGTGCCCGACGACTTCGACATCGACCGCTACGGCGACGTGCTGCTCCGGCTGACCCCGGAGGACCTGGTGTTCAGCCAGCGTCGGTTCGTGCTGGTCTGTCGACGTCCCGGCCGGTAGCCAGGTCGCCGCACTCGACCAGCGTCACGTCGTGCGCGGCCAGGTAGTCCCGGGCACCCTTGTCACCCGTCGCCGTCGCCCGCACGCCGTCCCAGTGGTCGCGGCCGAGCAGCACCGGGTGGCCGGGCGTGCCGTCGTACGTCGCGCGGGCGAGGCCCGCCGGTCCGGTGGCTGCGGCGACCACGCGGCGTACCACCTCGGCCGTGACGTCGGGCAGGTCGACGAGCGTGACCAGGACGGCGTCCGCTGCGGGGTCGGCGGCCGCGAGCCCGGCGCGCAACGAGGCACCCATCCCCTCGGCCCAGTCGGTCGCCACGACAACGCGGGACTGCCCGGCGGGTGCCTGGGCCAGCAGCGCGGCCGACTCCTTGGCCGAGGCGCCGAGCACGACCGTGACGCGCTGGCAACCGCCGTCCTGGAGGGTGCGCAGCGCTGCGTGCAGCCAGGGCACGCCGTTGTCACCGACCACCAGCGCCTTCGGCTTCCCCATCCGGGTGCCGGCGCCGGCCGCGAGCAGGAGTCCGTCGACGCGCACCGGTCCAGGTTAGGAGAACGCCTGGGCGTACAGCGCGGCGAGCTCGTCGGAGTAGGCGGCCGTGAAGCCGCAGACGGTGACGTAGCCGTCGTTGGCCGAGACGAGGTACCGCTGCCCGACCTGGAAGTCCGCTGCCTGCACCAGCATCTGCAGGTCCTCCGGCGGGGCCTGGACGGTGACCTGGTCGGCGTCGCCGCCGCGGTACCAGGTCGTCACGTCGAGCGTCACGAGCCCGTCGGTGATGGCGGCGACGGTGCCGTCGAAGGCGACCTGCTGGTTGGCGAGCAGCTCGGCCGACACGGCGGCGCACTTGGCGGTCGCCGGCGGGCGTGCCTTCAGCGCGAGCACCGACGATGCCGGGTCCTTCGCCGTCGGCACCGGCGGCGTGTCGTCGCCCGAGAAGACGGCGAACGCGCCGACGCCGGCGATCACCAGCACCGCCGCGGCAGCGACCAGCCAGGTGAGGGGTGAGCGGCGGCGTACGTCGGTGGGCTGGGTGTCGACGTCGTGGCTCATGGTGTCCTCCAGGAGTCGGGCCAGCCGTCCAGGGTCGGCCGGCGGCAGGATCGCGGCAGGGTCGGCGGCGCGCAGCCGGGCGAGCAGCTCGTCGTCGTGTCCGTTCGGTGCGTCGGTCATGGTCGCCTCCCTTCCGTCGTCTCCTCATGTCCGGCTTCCTGCTCGGCCTTTCGTCGGGTCAGCTCCTCCTTGAGCTTCCCCCGCGCACGGTGCAGCCGGATGCTGGCCGCGTTGGCCGTGATGTCGAGGACGGCCGCGATCTCGGCCGGGCTCAGCTGCTCCCAAGCCCACAGGCGCAGCAGCTCGGCGTCCTCCTCGCGCAGCGCAGCGAGGGCCTCGGTGAGGTCGGGGTCGCCGTCCTCCCCCGGGCCGGGCGTGGTCGGGTGCGGCGGGTCGACGACGGCGACCCGGGCGGCGAGCCGCTCCTGCCGACGTACGCCTCGCTGCGCGTTGGCCAGACAGTTGCGGGCGACGCCGTACGCCCATGGCAGCGCCTCGTCCGGCACGTCGTCGAGGCGGCGCCAGCACACCAGGAGGGTCTCGGCGAGCACGTCGTCTGCCGTTGCGGGGTCGGTACGACGCGCGAGGTAGCGCCGGAGCGGCTCCACGAGGGCGGGCGCCAGCGCCTCGAAACGCTCGCGCCTCGCATCGCTGGACACGCTCCTCACGGTGTCACATGTCCGGCACCGGGCCCGATCATTCAGGTCGGTGGCCGGTGCCAGACTTCCGGCCATGGATGGCTTCCTCGCCGCGGTGGACTCCGTCGCCGACCTGCTCGCCCGTCCCGAGGTCGCCGAGCGGTGGGACCAGCCGAGCGCATTGGCGGAGTGGTCGGTCGGGGGCCTGGCCGCCCACCTCGCCGACCAGGGCCCGCTCGCCGTGGCGCTGATCGGCGCGGAGGAGTCCGACGACGAGCCGATCTCCCTCGATGAGCACTACCGCCGCGCCGCGTGGGTCGGCGCCGCGATCGACGACGAGGTCAGCGTCGACATCCGCGTGGGCGGCGAGCGCGAGGCGGTCGTCGGGCGCGATGCTCTGCTCGCAGAGGTGCGGACCGCTCGCGAGGAGCTGCCGGCCCTGCTAGCCGCGAGCAGTCCCGACCGTCGCGTCCTGCTCCCGTGGCAGGGATGGACGCTGCGGCGCGACGACTTCCTGACGATCCGGATGATGGAGGCAGCGGTTCACTCCGACGACCTCGCGGTCTCGGTCGGGGTGCCGGCGCCGGAGCTGCCCGAGTCGGTGCTCGCGCCCGTCCTCGCCCTGCTCACGCGGCTCGCGGTCCGCGTCCACGGCCAGTCCGCGGTCCTGTCCGCGTTGTCCCGGGCCGAGCGCGCGCCGGCCCGGATCAACGCGTTCTAGCGTTCCCCGGTGGTCGAGGAAGGCGCCCTAGCGCCTGTCACGAGACCTGGTGTTGAGGAAGGCGTGCGTCACGAGACCTGGTGGTTGAGGAAGGCGCGCTAGCGCCTGTCACGAAACCACCAGCAGCGATCCGGCGGCCTACGCCGGAGCCGGCAGGTCCGCCCGCTCGGGGGCCGCCGCGATCAGCCGGTCGAGCAGCTCGGTGTCTCCGGTGACCTCGACGAGGTCGAGACACTGGTCCACGAACATCGTGTAGATGCCGTCGGCGTCGCCTTCGACGACGACGTCCGGGGACTCGATCGGGCCCTCGACGACCTCGCCGTCGACCAGGGAGGCGATCTCCGGGCCGATGCGGAACTCGAAACGGCCGTCCGGCGCCCGGGCCGCCAGCACGGTGTCCATGGCGTTCGCCAGCCAGCCGTCGAAGAGCTGGGACTTGTCGGTGGGCGGGCCCAGCGAACGGGCCCCCCAGAGAGCGAGCTCGCGCAGAGCCGGTCGCAGCTCGCGGCCGTAGTCGGTGAGCTCGTAGACCTTGGAGGCGGCCGGCGGGGGGAGGGTACGACGGGCCACGATCCCGTGACCCTCGAGGTCCCGCAGGCGCGCGGCCAGGATGTTCGTCCCGATGCCGGGCAGGTGGTCGACCAGGTCGGTGTAGCGCTTGCCGCCGTGCATCAGCTCGCGGATCACCAGCAGCGCCCATCGATCTCCGACCAGGTCGAGCGCGTGCGCCATCGGGCAGTACTGGTCGTAGGGCTTGCCCATGCGAAAACAGTACCACGAACTATGATTCTGGAAGAAAGTGCTTGCGATTCTGAAGTAGCCACTGTTACGGTCGCTGACATGACTTCAGAATTGCAAGTAACTCGTGAGGCGGCAACGGACCGCCGCAAGTGGCTGGCACTCGCGCTCCTGTGCGTGGTGCAGTTCATGGTCGTCCTCGACATCGCCATCGTGAACGTGGCCCTGCCGTCCATCCAGGTGGACCTGGGCTTCTCGCAGGAGAACCTCCAGTGGGTGATCAGCGCCTACGCCCTCGTGTTCGGAGGGTTCCTGCTCCTGGGCGGCCGTGCCGCCGACATGCTCGGTCGCCGCCGCATCTTCCTGGTGGGGATCGTCGTGTTCACTGCCGGCTCGCTGCTGGCGGGGCTGGCCTGGTCGGAGTCGTCCCTGATCGGGGCACGGGCCGTCCAAGGCCTCGGGGCAGCGATCATCACGCCGGCCGCGCTGTCGATCCTCTCGACGACGTTCGCCGAGGGTCGTGAGCGCAACATCGCGCTGGGCGCCTGGGGTGCCGTCGGGGGCTTCGGTGCCGTGGCGGGCGTGCTGCTCGGAGGCGTCCTCACCGACGCACTGAGCTGGGAGTGGATCTTCTTCGTCAACGTGCCGGTCGGCGTCGCGGGCTTCGTCCTCGCGCCGGTGCTGCTCCGGGAGAGCAAGGACGCCCGCGTCCTGAGGTTCGACCTGCCCGGCGCCGTACTCGTCACTGCCGGCCTCTCGTCCCTGGTCTACGCCATCACCCAGGCCGGCCAGGACGGCTGGCTCGCCGGGTCGACGGTGAGCGTGTTCGCGGTCTCGCTGGCGCTGCTGGCCGGGTTCGTCGCGTGGGAGCTGCGCCACCCCGAGCCGCTGATGCGCTTCGGCATCCTCCAGACCCGCACGGTCAGCGGGGCCAACGTGGCCGGGTTCATCCTGGGGACCGCGCTGTTCTCGATGTTCCTCATGCTGACGCTGTACATGCAGCAGGTGCTGGGCTACTCGCCGATGAAGACCGGCGTCGCCTACCTGGCGGTGGCCGGTACGGCGATCCTGTGGTCGGGCGTCGCCGCTCAGCTGGTGACCCGCATCGGGGTCAAGCCCGTGCTCGTGGTCGGCATGACCATGCTGACCGCCGGCCTGCTGTTCTTCACCCAGGTCTCGGCGGACGGCAGCTACGTGCGCGACCTGCTGCCCGGCTTCCTGGTGATCGGCGTCGGGATCGGGTTCTCGTTCGTGCCGATCTCGATCGCCGCACTGGCCGGGGTGAAGGCGTCCGAGGCCGGACTCGCGTCGGGCCTGATCAACACCTCGCAGCAGATCGGCGGCGCCCTCGGCATCGCGGCGCTCTCGACGATCGCGACGTCACGTACCGAGGACTCCCTCGGCACGGGCACGGTCCTCCCCCAGGCTCTGGTCGACGGCTTCTCGTCGACGTTCGTGGTGGGAGCGGTGTTCGCCGCCTTCGGGATCATCGCGGCGCTGACCCTGATCCGGCGCGACGAGCTCGAGGCGGAGATCGAGCCGTTCTCGCTCGCCGACGAGCCGGTGCTGGACGCGGCCTGAGTCAACGGCGTGAAGGAGGGCCGGCCCCCACCGGGGGTCGGCCCTCCGGCGTACGAAAGCCCGACCGATCAGCCGAGCACGATCGCGGCGATGCCCGCCGCGACGACCATCGAGCCGACCAGCCGGTGCAGCGGCCGGGCCTCCTTGAGCACCAGCCAGCCGAACAGCGCACCGACGACGATGCTGCTCTCACGAGCGGCGGCGACCAGCGCGACCGGCGCCTCCTGCATCGCGCGCAGCACGAAGATGTAGGCCAGCGGGGAGAGCAGCGCCACCACCAGCGCCGGCCGGCCGAGGGCCGGCCACGCCCGCCGTACACCGCGGATCCGGCTGCCCGCCATCACCGTGAGGGCCGGGACCTGGCAGAAGAGGCCGAGCACGAAGTACGTCACCGGCGGCACGCCCAGGTCGGTGACGGTGTGGCTGTCCCAGAGCGTGTACGCCGCGATGGTCACCCCGGTCAGCGCGCCCCAGGCGACCGCGACCCGGGCGCCCGGTCCGTGCAGGTGCCGGGGCGCCCACGAGATGACCAGCACCCCGACGACGACGAGCAGCACCCCGAACGCCGCGACCAGGCCCGGACGCTCGCCGAGCACCGCGACCGCGACGACGAACGTCAGCAGCGGCCCGGTCCCGCGGGCGATCGGGTACACCAGGTTGAGGTCGCCCTCGGCGTACCCGCGCTGCAGCACCAGCTGGTAGGCGATGTGCATGGACGCGCTCACCGCCGCCGCACCCAGCCAGGTCCACGTCGGCCGCTCGTCGTTCACCAGCACCCACACCACCGCGATCGGCAGCCAGATCGCCCCGCTCAGCGCGGCGTACAGCCAGATGAACAGCACCCGGTCCTCGGTGACCCCCTTGGCCGCCAGGTTCCACAGCGCGTGCAGCACCGCCGCCGCCAGCACCAGCGCCAGCGCTTCGCCACCCACGCCCGCAGGCTGTCACACCCCTCTGTTCCTGCCGGCGGGGGTGTTGCTTCATCTAGGTATGTAGGCGAGTCCGCACTCACCTCGCCCCAGGGACCGCGGGAAGTGCGGGTTCAGCTACATACCTAGATGAAACAACCGAGGCACCGAGCGGACGTCAGCGACGAGTACGCCGAGGGGCTCAGGCCACCCGTAGCTTGCGGGCGAGCCGGGCCGCGGTGACGTTCGGTCGGTCGTAGTCCGACCAGATCAACCGGACCATCTGGCAGCCGGTCACGTCACGAAGCTCGTCCTCGCGGGCCTTCTCTGCGAACACCACGTCACCGGGTTCCTGCCCAGGCCTGAGAAGACGGCCGTACTTGATCCGGCCGTCGAACTCTCCGAGGACATCCGGCCGTCGCCAGCGCCAGTCACACACGCCGACCAGGCGGCCGTCCGGCCCGTGCACCTCGTACTGGGTCTCGGGCACCGGCAATCGATGGACCCAGCAGAACCATCGACCTCGCGACTCACCGGGGCTCTCGGCACCGCCGTCGGCCAGCCTGATCGGGATGTGGAGGTGCTGCGTGTGCGGCCAGCGCGCCATGCTGACGAAACGGTTCATCAGCACGGGGTGTTCGTCCGGGTGCTGGTGCAGGTAGTCGTCGAAGCTGACGAGGGCGGACTCGTTGGTGCTGATCGAGCCGGCCTCGATCACGCTGCGGTCCGCCGCGATGACGAGGTGACCGTGTCTCTCGAGCACGTCCCCGTCCAAGCACACTCCTTCGTGGTGCACGACGTCGCGCTCGGTGCGCCCCGATGCACCGTCCAGGCGGGTGACGTGGACACGGGACAGGTCCATCCCCCAGGTGGCGATGTCGTGGTCGATCACCGCCGACCCATGGCTGAGCGCAACGTTCCGTCCAAGAGACCGCAGAACGGCGTGGCTCCGGACGCGATGCCGACCGACGTCGTCCAGCGCGTCCCACAGGTCGGCGTACGTGTAGAAGCCACGGCGGAACCTGACCCAGACGCGGGCGCGAACCATGGCGCGGATCTCGCGGTCACCGTAGCCGCAGGCCTCGGCCTCCTGTCGTGTGAAGAAGCCGTCCTGCTCCGCCATCCATCGCGTGGGATCCATGCCGCGGACTTCCCCAGTCCCACCTGCACCGAATCCACGTGCCTCACCGGCTGTGGATAGCGCGCCCGGTCAGTCCCCCGTGGACGGAAAACGGGCACCGATTGCGGCTCATACCTCGCCGCCCGTTTGGCGGTTTCATCTAGGTATGGAGGCGAATCCGCACTTCCCTGGGCCCATGGAGCTGGGGATGTGTCGCTTCATCTGCATACCTAGATGAAGCAACCAGACCCCAGCCACCGCGTACGGCGCGCCGAGACGCAGCGAGGCCCCCGTCCGGCGAACCGGAGCGGGGGCCTCGTGCTGGTACTGCGTCGAGCTAAGGCCCGAGCAAGCTCGGGCAGGGGCGGTCAGAAGTCCATGCCGCCCATGCCGCCGTCGCCACCGGGCATCGGGGCAGCCTTCTCGGGCTTGTCCGCGACGACTGCCTCGGTGGTGAGGAACAGCGCGGCGATCGACGCGGCGTTCTGCAGCGCCGAGCGCACGACCTTGGTGGGGTCGGGGATGCCGGCGGCGAGCATGTCGCCGTACTCGCCCGTGGCGGCGTTCAGGCCGTGACCGGTCGGGAGACCGGCGACCTTCTCCGCCACGACGCCGCCCTCGAGGCCGGCGTTGATCGCGATCTGGCGGATCGGAGCAGCCAGCGCGACCTTGACGATGTTGGCACCGGTGGCCTCGTCGCCGACCAGGTCGAGCTTCTCGAACGCCGTGTTGCCGGCCTGCACGAGAGCCACGCCGCCGCCGGCGACGATGCCCTCCTCGACCGACGCCTTGGCGGCGCGGACGGCGTCCTCGATGCGGTGCTTGCGCTCCTTGAGCTCGACCTCGGTGGCCGCGCCGACCTTGATCACCGCAACACCGCCGGCCAGCTTGGCCAGGCGCTCCTGCAGCTTCTCGCGGTCGTAGTCGGAGTCCGACTTCTCGATCTCGGCACGGATCTGGTTCACCCGGCCGGCGATCTGGTCGGCGTCGCCCGCACCCTCGACGATGGTGGTCTCGTCCTTGGTGATGACGACCTTGCGGGCCGAGCCGAGCAGCTCGATGCCGGTCGAGTCGAGCTTGAGACCGACCTCCTCGCTGACGACCTGGCCACCGGTCAGGATCGCGATGTCCTGCAGCATGGCCTTGCGGCGGTCACCGAAGCCCGGGGCCTTGACGGCGACGGACTTGAAGGTGCCGCGGATCTTGTTGACGACCAGCGTCGAGAGGGCCTCGCCGTCGGTGTCCTCGGCGATGATCAGCAGCGGCTTGCCGGACTGCATGACCTTCTCCAGGAGCGGCAGCAGGTCCTTGACCGAGCTGATCTTCTGGTTGGCGACCAGGATGTACGGGTCGTCGAGCACCGTCTCCATGCGCTCGGGGTCGGTGACGAAGTACGCCGAGATGTAGCCCTTGTCGAAGCGCATGCCCTCGGTGAGCTCGAGGTCGATGCCGAAGGTGTTCGACTCCTCGACCGTGATGACGCCTTCCTTGCCGACCTTGTCCATCGCCTCGGCGATGATGTCGCCGACGCTCTGGTCGCCGCCCGCGGAGATGGCCGCCACCGAGGCGATCTGCTCCTTGGTCTCGACGTCCTTGGACGCGGCGGTCAGCGCCTCCGAGACGGCCTCGACGGCCTTCTCGATGCCACGCTTGATGCCCATCGGGTTCGCACCCGCGGCCACGTTGCGCAGGCCCTCACGGACCATGGCCTGGGCGAGGACCGTCGCCGTCGTCGTACCGTCACCGGCGACGTCGTCGGTCTTCTTCGCGACCTCCTTGACGAGCTCGGCCCCGATCTTCTCGTAGGGGTCCTCCAGCTCGATCTCCTTGGCGATGCTCACACCATCGTTGGTGATGGTGGGCGCGCCCCACTTCTTCTCGAGCACGACGTTGCGGCCCTTGGGGCCGAGGGTGACCTTGACGGCGTCGGCGAGCGTGTTCATGCCACGCTCGAGACCGCGCCGGGCCTCCTCGTCGAAAGCAATCAGCTTAGCCATGCGTGCGATTCCTTCAGCGTCTGGTGGCCGGCTCGCTGCCCGCGACGGACGGCCCCGGCTGACCCGGCGAACCCTGCTCGCCGGCGCCCTGGACCTCAGCTCACCGGTCCGGATTGTTGTCACTCTCGTGACGAGAGTGCCAGCGCCATGTTTAGCACTCGCACCCTGCGAGTGCAAACGATGTCGATCGCCCGCCGAGGTCCCGTCATCGCCCTGGAAGACTTCACCCGACGGGAAGAGGGAAAACATGACCGAGTCGACTCACGAGGACCTCAGGAAGTACGTCGTGTTCGTCGTCGAGGACGAGCCGGCCTGGGAGGCCAAGACCGACGCCGAGCGCCAGGAGACCTACGACGCCGACTACCGGTTCGGGCAGGCCCTGGAGCGGCGCGGCGGCAAGGTGATCGGCGGTTCCGAGCTCGCCCACACCAGCCGGTGGCAGATCCTCGAGAACTGTGCCGGCGTCACGCGTCGTACCGACGGCCCGTACGCCGAGTCCGTCGAGCAGCTCGGTGGCTTCTACATCGTCCAGAGCCCCAGCATGGAGGCGATCGTCGAGTCGGCGGAGGAGATGATGCCCGTGCACGTACGGCTCGAGATCGCCCCCGGGTTCAACGAGTAGGTGTCGGTCAGGGCAGGCGCACCAGCTTGATCGAGCTGCTGACGGCGTTGATGGCGGAGGCGAAGATCGGCCCGAGCTCCGAGCCGTTGACGGCGCAGTAGTAGAAGTCGCCGTCGCCGTTCTCCGCCGTCCGCTCGGCCGTGGTCGAGCAATGGTTGTCTCCCCGAACGTGCGGTCGGCCCGCTGTCGATTCCGGCTCCCCTCGCCCGTCATCGCGATGACAGACTCCGACCAGACCAGAGGAGAGACCATGACCGAGTACGTCGTGCTGCTGCCGGGCGACGAGGCTTACTGGGCCGCCGCGAGCGAGGATCAGCGACAGGCCACCTACGCCCAGCACCGCGAGTTCGCCAAGCTGCTGGAGGAGCGCGGCCATCGCGTCACCGGCGGCGCCGAGCTGGCGCACTCGAGCGAGGCCAAGGTCCTGCGCACCGACCCCGACGGCGGCCAGCGGATCACCGACGGCCCGTACTCCGAGGCGGTCGAGCAGCTGACCGGCTTCTACATCATCGACACCGCCGACCTCGACGACCTGATGGACGTCTGCAAGGTGCTCGGCAAGGGCGAGGGCGTCATCGAGGTCCGCGAGTGCAAGGGCGGGTCGTCGTCGTGAAGTACCTGGTGCTGATGGCCGAGGAGGACACCTGGGACCGCTGGAACGCCGCCAGCGAGGCCGACCGCGACCGCATGATGGGCCAGCTGGACGCCTTCGCGAAGGCCGTCGTCGAACGCGGCACGATGCTGGCCGGCGAGGCCCTGCAGCGTCCACAAGAGGCCAGGACGCTGCGCCCCGGCGACGGCCGCCCGGTCACCGAGGGCCCGTACGCCGAGACCGTCGAGCAGCTGGGCGGGTTCTACCTCGTGGACCTGGCCGACCTCGACACGGCCGTCGAGCTGGCCCGGTTGTTGCCCGAGGCGTGGACCGTCGAGGTGCGGCCGATCGCCGAGATGCTGGAGTCGTGACCGCGAGGTGAACCACGGCTGACCTCGAGGACGTCTGGCGCGACGAGTGGGGCCGCCTGCTGGCCCTGCTCGTCGCGCGGTTCCGGCGCCTGGACCTCGCGGAGGACGGCCTCGGCGAGGCGTTCGAGGCCGCCGCCCGCACGTGGCCCACCGACGGCGTCCCGACCAACCCGGGCGCCTGGCTGCTGACGGCTGCCCGGCGCCGCATCCTCGACCGCCTCCGCGCCGAGGCGGTCGCCGCCCGCAAGCTGCCGCTGCTCGCCGTCGAGGCCGAGCTGACCGAGGAGGCCCAGCGCGTGATGGCCGACTCCGGCGAGGCCGGTCCGGGACCGGCGTACGACGAACGGTTGCGGCTCGTGCTCCTGTGCGCGCACCCGGCGCTCACGGCCGAGTCGGCGGCGGCACTCACGCTGCGGCTGGTGATGGGCGTGGCGACCGAGGACATCGCCCGGCTGTTCCTGGTGCCGACCGCGACGATGGCGGCGCGGCTCACGCGCGCGCGCAAACGCCTGGCGGACGCCAGCTTCGACCTGCCGGTCGGACCGGACCTCGACAGCCGGCTGGAGCTGGCGGCCGATGTCGCCTACCTCGCGTTCACGGCCGGCTACGCGCCCGGCTCCGGGGAGGACGTGCTCCGCGCCGAGCAGGCTGCCGAGGCGATCCGGCTGGCCCGGATGCTCCGCGAGGTCGCCCCGACGAGCGTCGAGCTCGACTCGCTACTCGCGCTGATGCTGCTCCAGCACTCCCGCCGCGACTCCCGCGTCGACGAGCACGGCGGCCTGGTGCTGCTCCCCGACCAGGACCGCGAGCGCTGGCACCACGAGGAGATCGACGAGGCGGTCGCACTCCTGACGCCGTGGACCGGCGCCCCCGGGTCGCCGTACCTCCTCCAGGCCCTGATCGCCGCGGAGCACGCCATCGCGCACACCGCCGCCGACACCGACTGGCCGCGCGTCGCGACCCGTTACCTCGAGCTCGAGCAGCTCACCGGCTCGCCCGTGGTCCGCCTGAACCGTGCCGTCGCGGTCGCCGAGGCCGACGGGCCGCTCGCCGGCCTCGCCCTCCTCGACGGGCTCGAGCTCCCCGGCCACCGGCTGCCGGCCGTCCGTGGTCAGCTGCTGCTGCGGCTCGACCGGACCGCCGAAGCCCGTGCCGAGCTGGAGCGGGCACTCGCCCTGTGCGGGAACGACGCCGAGCGCGCCACCCTGGAGCGCCTCCTCAGCTGACCATGGCGGTTGAGTACCCGGACGCAGGTGCCGAGGAGGCCGCCCGACCAGCATGGCCGCATGAACCCTGGCGTGAGCACCGTCGAACCCGCACCATCCGCCCCGCTCCGCACCCGGCCCGCCACTCCCCAGCAGCTCTCCTGGCTGGCCGGCGAGCTGCCCCTGTGGCAGGCCGCCGGACTCGTCGACGAGCGCGACGCCGCGACGATCCTGGCCGGCTATCACGAGTCCCGTCGTCTCGACCTCTCCCGTCTGCTCCTCACCCTCGGCGCCGCCTTCGTCGGCGTCGGCATCATCTGGCTGGTCGCGAGCAACCTCGACCAGCTGCCGCCCCTGCTCCGCTTCCTGGTGGTGGCTGCCTTCTGGCTGGCCTTCCTCGCCGGCGGCGAGCTGCTCGCGGGCCGCCGCGAGCACAGCGGGCCGGTCCCCTCGCCGGTCGTCGGCTGCGTCCGCGTCCTGGCCGCCCTGACCTTCGGCGCGGTGGTCTTCCAGGCCGCTCAGAGCCTCCAGGTGCCGGCGTACGAGCCCAGCCTCCTCGCATGCTGGGGCCTCGGTGCCCTCCTCCACGCCTACGTCGTTCGCGGCGCCGGCCCGCTCGTGGTCGGCCTGCTGACCCTGACGGGATGGCTGCTGTGGCACACGGGCTGGGAGGAGCCCAGTGCGCTGGCGTTCCTGCTCGTGGTCTTCGCGGCCGGCACCCTGGCCGCGGCAGCCGCCGCCTGGCACGAGGACCTGCTGCCCTCCTTCGCGGCGCCGTGGCGCGAGGTCGGCGCCGTACTCACTCTCGGCGCACTCTTCGTGGCGGCCCTGCCCTTCGTCACCACCGAGGACTTCGCCTGGACGCCCGTCCTCGTCGTCACCCTCGTCGTGTGCGGCCTGGCCGCCGCGGCCTCCGCGGTGCTGGCGCGGGGCGAGCTCCGGCTCGAACCCTTGCTGGCGATGGCGATCGCGGCGCTAGGGGTGTTGCTCGTGCTCTGGGAGGTCGGCTCCGACTACGACGTCGACGACCAGGTCGGCGCGGCCGGCTGGGCCCATGCCGGCCTCGGCATCGTCGTGTACGTCGGCGCGGCGGCGTGGTTCGCCGTGCTCGGCGTGCAGCGCGACAGCCGTCGCCTGACGTTCCTGGCGACCGCCGCCCTGGTGCTCTTCACCACGGTGCAGGCGTTCTCCGTGTTCGCCGCGATCGTCCAGGGCGCCTGGCTGTTCGTGCTGCTCGGCCTGGTCTTCGTCGGGACCGGCTGGCTCGCCGACCGGGCCAGACGGCAGCTAGCCCGCTCGCTCGCCGACGAGGAAGGGGCGGTCCGATGAGGTCTCTCGTCGTCAAGGTGGGCGTCGTCGCCCTCGTCCAGCTGGCACTCGTCGGAGTCGCCGTGGCACCGCGACTCTCGGCCCGGCTGACCGGGGACGAGTACCGGCTCCGCGTGCAGCCCGTCGACCCGATCGACCCGTTCCGGGGCGCGTACGTCGACCTCAGCTACCCCGACCTGCGCCTGGACCACCCCGCGGCCGGCGAAGAGGGCACGATCTACGTGACGCTGGTGGAGGACGGCGGCGTGTGGACGGCCTCCGGCTACACCCGGGACCGGCCCTCGGGTACGCCGTACCTCGCCTGCGACGACCGCGACTTCCGCCTCCGGTGCGGCATCGAGAGCCTCTTCCTCCCGCAGGACGAGGCGGCGGCGATGCAGGAGACCGTGGCCGGAGGCGCCGTCGCCGTCGTCAAGGTCGACGGCCGCGGGCACGCCGCGCTGGTGCGGGTCGAGGCCGGCTGACCCGGCGACGAGTCGTGTGCTTTACTGTAGTAACTCACTCGACTTAATGTAATTGGGAGCGGCTCATGCAGGTCATCACCGTAGAGGTCCCCGAGCTGGGGAACCGTTGCCACCTCGTCCACGACGGCGCCCGGGCGCTCGTGGTCGACCCGCCCCGGGAGCTGTCGCCGGTCGAGCGCGCGGCCGAGGACGCCGGAGTCCTGATCGCCGCGGTGGCCGACACTCACGTGCATCACGACTACGTGTCGGGTGCCGCGGCGCTCGCCCACCGGCACCGCGCGCCGTACCTGCTCGCGGCCGAGGAGCGTGTCGAGGTGGATCGCGTCCCGGTCACCGGCGGCGACGTGCTGCCGGTGGGAGCACTCGAGGTACGCGTCATCGACACACCGGGGCACACCCTGCACCACCAGTCGTACGTCGTCCGGCACGGCGACCTCCAGCCGCCGGCACTCTTCAGCGGCGGCTCACTGCTGCACGGCACGGTCGGCCGCACCGACCTCGTCGACCCGTTGCTCGCCCGGCTGCTCGGCCGGGCGCAGTGGCAGAGCGCGCAGCAGCAGGTCGTGCTGCCGTCGGCGACGACGCTGCACCCGACGCACGGCATCGGCAGCCTGTGCTCGTCCGAGACGGTCCCTGCGGGCGCGGACTTCCACGCGGACCACAGCACGGTCGGCCACGAGCGGCGCACCAATCCCGCCCTGAACACCCCGCGGGAGCCGTACGTCGAGGCGTTGGTCGAGGGTTTCGGCCCGGTGCCGTCGTACTACCGGCACCTCTCTCGTCTGAACCGCACCGGCGCCGGGCCGGTGCCGACGCCCGTGGATGCGGGCCCGGCCGAGGTGGCGGCCCGCGCCCGCGCCGGCGAGTGGGTGCTCGACGTCCGGCCGCGCGCGGCGTACGCCGAGGCGCACCTGCCCGGCACGGTCAGCATCGAGCTGGGGAGGAGCTTCGCGACGTACGCCGGCTGGGTCACTCCGTGGGGCACCGACCTGACCGTCGTCGCGCACCGCCGCGACGACCTCAGCCGGGCGGTGCACGACCTGGGCCAGATCGGCGTCGCGGTCAGTCGCGTGCACGTCCTCGACGAGGTCGCCGCGTGGCCGGCGGTGGCGCGGACCGAGCGCGTCGAGTGGCAGCGCTACGCCCTCGAACGGCGGCCGGACGATGTCGTGCTCGACGTCCGGCACACCCACGAGCACGACGCGGGGCACCTGCCCGAGGCCCGGCACGTACCCCTGCCCGAGCTCTGGCGACGGGCTCCGCATCTGCCGCCCGGACGGATCTGGGTGCACTGCCGGGCCGGGTTGCACGCCGCCACCGCCGCCGGACTGCTCGCCCGCCTCGGCCGTGACGTCGTCCTCGTCGACGACGACTGGTCGCGCGTTGACGCCCTCGGCCTGGCGACGGCGCGCGCGGCCTGAGGAGCGTCGGGACGGGGGTCAGCCCCCGGCGACGGCCGGGATCACCGAGATCTCGGTCCCGTCCGGTGTCGGCGTCCCGAGGTTGTCGAGGAACCGGACGTCGTCGTTGCCGACGTACACGTTGACGAACCTGCGCAGCTGGCCGGCTTCGTCCAGGATCCGGCCCTTGATGCCCTCGTAGCGTGCGTCGAGGTCCTCGAGCACCGCCGCCAGGTCGGTGCCCTCCGCCGACACCTGGGACTCGCCGCCGGTGTAGCTGCGCAGGATGGTGGGGATCCGGACGGACACGCTCATCTGTGGCTCACTCCTCGGGGTCGTCTGGTCTTCAGTCTGCGACATCCACTGGAACATTCACTGGGTCATTCACCGGGCCATTCACCGGGCCGCACCGATGCCGGTCGCCGAGAAGGCGGCGTACGACGGGTCGATGGTCGCCGCTGGTCCGACCTGGTCGGCGACCGCGTCCAGCGTCTTCAGGCCCATCCCGGTGTTGATGACCACCGTCTCCTTCGTCGGGTCGAGCTGGCCGGTCTCGACGAGCTTCTTCAGCACGCCGACCGTGGTGCCGCCCGCGGTCTCGGTGAAGATGCCTTCGGTGCGCGCCAGCAGCAGAATGCCGGCACGTACCTCGTCGTCGGAGACGTCCTCGACGGCACCGCCCGTGCGGCGGCAGATGTCGAGCACGTAGATGCCGTCGGCCGGGTTGCCGATCGCGAGGCTCTTGGCGATGGTGTCCGGCCTGACCGGGCGGATCGCGTCGACGCCCGCCTTGTACGCCGCCGCGACGGGCGAGCAGCCCGTGGCCTGGGCGCCGAAGATCTTGTATGGCTTCTCCTCGACGAGCCCGAGCGAGATCAGCTCCTGGAAGGCCTTGTCGACCTTGGTCAGCTGGGAGCCGGACGCGACCGGGATGACGATCTGGTCGGGCAGCCGCCAGCCGAGCTGCTCGGCGATCTCGAAGCCCAGCGTCTTGGAGCCCTCGGCGTAGAACGGCCGGACGTTGACGTTGACGAAGGCCCAGCCCTCCTCCTCGCCCGCGATCTCGGAGGCGAGCCGGTTCACGTCGTCGTACGTGCCGTTCACGGCGACCAGCGAGTCGGTGTAGACCGCCGAGTTGACCTGCTTGGGCTTCTCCAGGTCGCTCGGGATGAAGACGACGGTCCGGATGCCCGCGCGGGCGCCGGCCGCCGCGACCGCGTTGGCCAGGTTGCCGGTCGAGGGGCAGGCGAACGTCGTGGCGCCGAGCTCGCGGGCCGCGCTCAGGGCGCAGGCGACGACGCGGTCCTTGAACGAGTTGGTGGGGTTGGTCGAGTCGTCCTTGACCCACAGGGTCTCGATGCCGAGAGCCCGGCCGAGGTTGCCCGCGCGGAGCAGCCGGGTGAAGCCGGGCTCGGTGTTGGGGCTCTGCTCGATGTCGTCGGGTACGGGCAGGAGTGCCTTGTAGCGCCAGATGTTGCGCGGCCCTGCCTCGATCTCTGCGCGGGTGACGCGGCCGCGCGCCTGGTCGTCGTACCCGACCTCGAGCGGCCCGAAACACTCCGGACACGCGTAGTGCGGACCGAGCGCGACCTCGTGGCCGCACTCGCGACACACCAGGGCTCGCGCGTGGCCGAACGCGCCGTCGCGGATGGTGCCGGGCGTCCGGGTGACGCGCTCGGTGACTGGTGCGCTCATGGGTGACCTCCCTCATCTTCCCCACGACGGCTCTCGCCGCGGGCCGGATTTGGCACCGTTCCCGCAACCGCTCCCCGGTCGGTACCGGGTCAGCGGGAGGCAGCAGACGGTTGCCGGGACGTCACAGGGCCGTTCCCTCAGTCCCTCTCGATGAGCAGTCCCCACCGTACTGCGGCGCGTCTCACGATGTGTACAGCAGGTCCACCATCCGGATGCTTGTGGACGAGGGCGGGATAGTCCCGGACGAAAATCATCATCGGTCGGGCAATTGATGGTGCCTTTCGTCGGGGACTATCCCGATTTCGCGTCGGAGGTGAGGCGGCGCAGAAGGTCGAGGACGCCGGCGGGGCCGTCGACGACGACGTCGGAGAGGTCGCGGAGGGTGGGTTCCTCGCGGGAGGCGGAGCAGACCAGCAGGGTGGGCAGGCCGCGGCGGCGGAGGTCGAGGACTGCCTCGAAGGCCTCGAGGTCACCGAGGTCGTCGCCGGCGAACAGGAAGCCGCCGGCCTCCAGGTTCTCCATCAGCCAGTCGACCACCAGGCCCTTGTGCATGCCGTGCGACCGGACCTCGAGCACCTGCCTGCCGGGCTCGACGGAGAGTCCGTGCCGTTCGGCGAGCTCGCCGATGGGCTTGACCAGGCGGTCGAACGCCTCGTCGGCGTCCTCGAGGCGGCGGGTGTGCACGGCGACGGCGAGACCCTTGTCCTCCACGAACGCGTCGGCGGCGTCGGCGCTCCGCAACACGCGCGGCAGGTCCCGCTCGAACGTCGCCAGGCCGGCAGGCGGCCGGGGCGAGACCACCCGACGGTTCCTCGACGACCACCGCTCGTTGCCGTACTGCCCGAACAGGAACAGCTCGCGGCCGACCCCGCCGATGGCGTCGCCGACCTCGTCGAGGCCGCCCAGCGCGAGCGCCTGGCGGGCCGGCCGTCCGGTGATCACCGCGACGGCGCGCACGGCACCGGCCAGGTCGGTCAGTACCTCCCGTGCGTCCGGGTGGATGTGCGCGGCCTCGGGATCGTCCACGATCGGCGCCAGGGTGCCGTCGAAGTCCAGGCCGACGACGATGTCGGCCGCGCGGGCCACGAGGGCGGCGTACCTCGCCTCGGCGTCAGCGGAGGTGAAGTGCACGCCTCCACCCAAACACAACCGCGGCGTACGGCGCTCCTCCGAAAGGGCGGGGCGAGACGGCCACGTCGAGACTGTCAGGCGTGGTCGGAGGTGAGGATCACCGTGAGCCGGTCGAGCTTCATGGGGTCGACGGCGGGGATGGTACGCCGGATCCCGAGGTCGAGGGCCAGGGCTCGGGCAGCCTTCTGCAGCTTGGCGGGGTAGTAGACGGTCGAGGCCGGGATGGTGCCGTACCAGTTGTCGGATCCGACGACCTTCCAACCCGCCTGGGTGGCGGTGGCGGCCACCCGGCCGGCCAGGCCGCTGATGCCGGAGTTGTTGTAGACCTCGACGTACACCTTGCCCTTGTCGATGGTCGGCTTCGCCGGCTTCTCGGGCGTCGCCGTCGGCATCGAGGGCGTCGGCGTGGTCGTGGTGCCGGCCGACGGCTGCGCGGCGGTGATCGTCACCTCGCGCTCGGTCGGAGGCTGGCCCTGGGTGGCCAGGTAGGCGACCGCGGCGGCGGCGATCGCGACGATGCTCAGGATCACGACCGGCGAGGGGAAGACCACACCCCGCTCTCCCCGGGAGCGGAGCCGGTGGGGCTGGCTCATCGGGCCCTAGACCTCGAAGCCGAGGCGCCGGGCGGAGCGCTGACGCTGGCGGGCGGCACGCAGGCGGCGCAGCCGGCGCACCAGCAGCGGGTCGGCCTCGAGCGCCTCCGGCCGGTCGATCAGCGCGTTGAGCACCTGGTAGTAGCGGGTCGCCGACATGTCGAACTGCTCGCGGACGGCCGTCTCCTTGGCGCCGGCGTACTTCCACCACTGACGCTCGAACTCGAGGATCTCGCGGTCGCGGTCGCTCAGACCCGGCTGCTCGTCCGGCCGCTGGCCGGACGGGTGGCCGGCAGGCTGGCCAGACAGGTGGCCAGACAAGTCGTTGGCGGCGTCCATGCGGACCACTGTAGGCGATGAATCACACGGATGTCATTCGGTCCCGGCGCGTCGCGCCGCGCAATGTCTAGCCTGACGCTATGGCACCCGCCAACGCCGTCCCGCCCACCCCTCGCCGAGCGCCTCGACCTGGCCGCGCACCCGGAAGGCGGCTGGTTCCGGCAGACCTGGGCCTCCCCCGTCACCGTGACCCTGCCGGGCGGCCGGGTCCGGCCGACGGCGACGCTCATCTACTTCCTGCTGGCGGCCGGCGACACCTCCGCATGGCACCGGGTCGCCTCCGACGAGCTGTGGCTCGCGCACACAGGCAGGGTCGCCCTGGAGTACGGCGGGTCGGGTGCGGCCCCGGTCACCGAACGGTCCGTGACGATCACCCCGGACGGCGAGTCGCAGGCCCTGGTGCCGGCCGGGGTGTGGCAGCGGACGCTCCCCGGCGACGCCGACGCTCTGGTCAGCTGCGTGGTCTCGCCGGGCTTCGACTTCGACGACTTCGAGCTTCTCTAGGAGTCTGCTGAACAAGGCGTCCATCGCGAGCGTCGCGATGCGCGTGCGATGGCAAGGCGGAGGAGCGAAGGCGTGTGGACACCCGTCGAGTGACGACAACGCAGCCAGCGTGCGTGCAGCGCGGGGCGTAGCAGGACGGATGGTTCAGCAGGCTCCTAGCCTGGCGGCATGACCGAGACGACCCGCTGGGGCATCCTCGCCACCGGCCGCATCGCCCACAGCTTCGCCCGCAACCTGCAGGAGGTGCCGGGCGCGGAGATCACGGCCGCCGGGTCGCGGTCGCAGGAGTCGGCCGACGAGTTCGCCGCGGCGTACGGCGCACGCGGGCACGCGTCGTACGAGGCCCTGGTCGCGGACCCCGACGTCGACGTGGTCTACATCGCGACGCCGCACTCCTTCCACCTCGACAACGCCCGGATGGCGTTCGCCGCCGGCAAGCACGTGCTGTGCGAGAAGCCGCTGACCCTCAACCTCGCCGAGGCGGAGGCGATGGTGGCGGCGGCCCGGGAGGCCGGTCTGTTCCTGATGGAGGCGATGTGGATGGCCTGCCACCCGGTCATCCGGGAGATCCGGGCCGGGATCCAGGAGGGCCGGTTCGGGGAGCCGCGGCAGGTCCAGGCCAGCCTCGGCTTCGTGGTCCCGCCCGACGCGTCGGCCCGGATGGTCGACCCCGCCCTCGGTGCCGGGGCGCTGCTCGACATGGGCATCTACCCGCTCACGTTCGCGCACCTGATGCTGGGCGCGGCCGACGCCGTCGTGGCGTCGGCGGTGCTGAACCACGACGGCATCGACGTCGACATCGCCCTGGCCGGCCGCCACGGTCAGGCCGTGTCGGCACTGACCGCGTCGATGACGTCGGCGTCGGCGCGCACGGCGACCATCGCGACGACCACCGGTCACCTCGACGTACCCGCCGACTTCCACCACCCGGCGTACGCGGTGTGGTCGCCGACCGACGGTGAGCCGGAGCGGATCGACGCTCTCGAGCCGGTCATCGGCACGGGCCTGGGGAACGAAGCGGCCCACGTGCAGGAATGCCTGCACGCGGGCCGCCTCGAGAGTCCGCTGGTCCCCCACGACCAGACCCTGACCCTGATCCGCCAGATGGACGAGGTCCGCCGGCAGATCGGGGTCAGGTACTCCTCTGACCGCTAGCCATCAGGGGTCAGAACGGGTAGCGCACCGCCTTGCCCTTGGGGTTCTTGCCCGACAGGGCGTTGACGGTGGCGTACAGCGCGTCCTTCTTCCACTCGACCGCGCCGGGCAGCGCGACCTGGATGAACGGCTTGGCCTTGTCCGAGCCCGCCTTGATCTTGGAGATCTGGCCGGCGAACAGCTGCGCGACGTAGATGTCACCGTTGTTGGCGACGGCCAGGTCGACGGTGCCGAGGAAGCCACTGGCGACGAGCTTCACCTTGCCGCTCTTCGGGTTGACCTTGTAGACGCGGCCGTTCATACCGAGAGAGTCGTCCTCGGGACCACCCGGGAGGCTGGAGACGTACAGCCAGCCGTCGGGGCCGAGCTCGACGTCGGTCGGCACCGGCTCGAGACGGTACTGCAGGCCCACGCACGCCGGCGCCTTCAGCTCGGCGGCCGCCTTCTGGGTGACGGTCACCTCGGTCGGCGGCAGGACCGCGACGGTCTTGATCTTCCCGTTGTTGTCCACCGAGAGGATGGCGTTGCCGCCGGCCTCGCCCACGTAGACGCCGTCGGCGGTCGTGTACGACGAGTACGGGTGCGAGTCGACGATGCCGGTGTAGGTCGGCGGACCGGCCTGCTTGACCGGCCACTGGGCGGCGCACTCGGCCGTCGGTGCGACGAAGCCGTACTCCTGGTCCGCGTCAGGGTTGCTCTTGGTCTCGTAGGCGCCCAGGTTGGCCAGGAGGGCCGGCTTGCCGCCGTTCTTCATCTGCATGAGCAGCTTCTTCTTGCCGTTGACCGCGAAGGTGACCTTCTTGGCGTACGTCGAGACCGCGCCGACCTCGGCGTTCTTCTCGGTCGCCTGGTAGACCGTCGCGGCCTTGCCGCCCTTGGGGATGCCCCAGAGGGTTCCCGTGAAGTTGTCGGTGACGTAGACCGTGCCGCTCTTGGCGACTGCGAGGCTCAGCGGGCCGACCAGGTGCGAGGCCAGCGTCTCGCCGGTCGCGCGGGCAGGCGCTGCCTGGGCGGGGGCGGCGAGGGCCAGGCTTCCGGCCATCGCCGCGACGGACAGCAGCGCGAGGCTGCGAGAGGTTCTCTTCATGAAATCGTGCTCCCCTGTTGGTTCTCGACTCATTCCGGACAAATCTGACCTCGCCCCCGTAGACCTTCTTTCCCCCGAGCTGATGACCGAGCGAAGCGGCCCTCATTCTTACCCCGCCCGCTGGAGTATGAGAAGCACTTTCGGGGGGTGAATGGGTTCATCCCCCGAGATGAGGCCGTCTCGCGGCAAGCGCCTAGGGTGAAGGTTGTGCCCGCCGACCTCGTGATCGTCGCCAACCGGTTGCCGGTGGACCGCGTCACGGGCACCAACGGCGAGCCCGAGTGGCGCTCCTCGCCCGGCGGCCTGGTGACCGCGATCGAGCCGGTGATGCGGGCCAACGACGGCGTCTGGATCGGCTGGCCGGGCGGCACGGAGACCGGCCTGGAGCCGTTCGAGTACGACGGGATGCTGCTCGACCCGATCGCGCTCAGCGCCGAGGAGATCGAGGGTTTCTACGAGGGGTTCTCCAACGCGACCCTGTGGCCGCTGTACCACGACGTGGTCGCCAAGCCGGAGTTCCACCGCGAGTGGTGGGACTCCTACGTCGCGGTCAACCGCCGCTTCGCCGAGCACGCCGCCGACCGGGCCGCGAAGGGCGCCACCGTCTGGGTGCACGACTACCAGCTGCAGCTGGTGCCCCAGATGCTCCGCGAGCTGCGCCCGGACGTGCACATCGGCTTCTTCCTCCACATCCCCTTCCCGCCGGCCGAGCTGTTCCAGCAGCTGCCCTGGCGGCGGCAGATCCTCGAGGGACTGCTCGGCGCCGACCTGGTCGGGTTCCAGCTGCCTGGCGGCGCGCAGAACTTCGTCCGCCTGGTCCGCCAACGGGTCGGCCACAAGACGCATCGCGACCTGGTGTACCTCCCGGACGAGCGGACCGTGCGCGCCGCGGCGTTCCCGATCTCCATCGACGTGGAGGGGTTCGAGGAGCTGGCGCGCCAGGAGTCGGTCGTCGCCCGGGCCAAGGAGATCCGCGAGGCGCTCGGCGGCCCGCGCAAGATCTTCCTGGGCGTGGACCGCCTCGACTACACCAAGGGCATCCACGCGCGGCTGCGTGCCTTCGGCGAGCTGGTGGCCGAGGGCGAGCTCGACGTCGAGGACGTCGTCTTCGTCCAGGTGGCCACCCCGTCGCGCGAGCGGGTCGAGCAGTACCGCGTCCTGCGCGACGACATCGACCGCCTCGTCGGCCGGATCAACGGCGACTACGGGCGGATCGGCCGACCCGCGATCTCCTACCTCCACGCGTCCTACCCGCGCGAGGAGATGGCCGCTCTCTACCGGGCCGCCGACATCATGGTCGTCTCGCCCTACCGCGACGGGATGAACCTGGTCGCGAAGGAGTACGTCGCCTGCCAGTACGACGAGGGTGGCGCCCTGATCCTCTCGGAGTTCGCCGGCGCGGCCTACGAGCTGCGACAGGCATGGCTGATCAACCCCTACGACCTCAACGGCATGAAGGCGGCGCTGCGCGAGGCGTACCACGCCGACGAGAAGGACCTCACCCGGCGGATGCGCGCGATGCGCAGGACGATCAAGTCCGCCGACATCGTCGCCTGGGCGCGCTCGTTCCTGGAGGCGATGGACGACGTCCGGCCCGCGCACGGCAAGCACCTGCTGCCCGCCGACAGGGACTGAGCGTGGTCCGGGTCTCCACCGACGACGCGCTCCTGGACGTCGACCGGATCCACCGCTGGCTGAGCGAGGACGCCTACTGGTCGCTCGGCCGCTCCCGGCCGACGGTCGAGGAGTCGCTGCGCCACTCGGTCAACGTCGGCGCGTACGACGAGTCCGGCCCCGATCGGGTCCAGGTCGGCTTCCTCCGCATCGTCACCGACCGGTCGACGTTCGCCTGGGTCTGTGACGTGTACGTCGACCCGGCCGCCCGTGGGGTCGCCGTCGGGAAGGCGCTGATGGCGGAGGCCGACCGGCTGCTCGCGTCGTACGGCGTCCGGCGCGCACTGCTCGCCACCGCGGACGCCCACGGGCTGTACGCGCAGTACGGCTTCGAGCCGCTCGGCGACGACGGCCGGTGGATGGCCCGGAGCTACGAGTAACCCAGGCCCGGCCGCGTCGTTGGACGCCTGTGCACCCGAACACCTCGGTCAGCGACGGCAGTGCCCGCCAGAGCTGACCGAGGTGGCCGGGTCGGGTCGGGGGTCGTCGTCCGGCCCGGTCGGGGCACACCCCTTGACCGCGCGTCGCGTGCTGGTCGCATGCTGGTCACATGCTGGGGAGGCGGCCGCTCTCGGAGGAGTCGGCGGCCGCGACCATGTTCGCGTCCGCGCGGGTCGGCGAGTGCTCCGGGAGGTCCTGGACGCACATCAGGTCGACGAGCCCCTGCTCCAGCTCGGGGCCGAGACGTCCCCACGCCGGTTCGTACCCGTAGACGTCGCGCAGGGTGCGGTGCTCGCTGAGGCCGTCGAGGATGTCGATGTCGTCGGGCGTGATCAGGCTGGGATGCACGACGCCCATCGCCTCGGAGACCTTCCAGAGGTCGCGGCGCATCGACTTGATGTAGTTCGCCGCGCGGACCGACTTGAGGTCGGGGTCGAGGCCCCGGACAAGCCAGGGGTTCTGGGTGGCCACCCCGGTCGGGCAGTGGTCGGTGTGGCACTTCTGTGCCTGGATGCAGCCGATCGCCATCATCGCCTCGCGCCCGACGTTGACCATGTCGACGCCGAGGGCGAAGGCCACGACGGCGTTCTCGGGGACGCCCAGCTTGCCGGCCCCCATGAAGACCACGTCGTCGGTCATGCCCGCCGCGGCGAACTTCTTGTAGACCAGTGAGAAGCCGACCCGGAACGGGAACGAGACGGCGTCGGCGAAGATCAGCGGCGCGGCGCCGGTGCCGCCCTCGCCGCCGTCGACGTTGACGAAGTCGACTCCGCGCTGACCGCCGGCCATGGCCGCGACCAGGTCGTCCCAGAAGCCCATCGAGCCCACGGCCGACTTGATGCCGACGGGTAGGCCGGTCTCGGTGGCGACGAGCTCGACGAAGTCGAGCATCGAGTCGACGTCGTGGAACGCCGTGTGCCGGCTGGGCGAGGCACAGTCGACACCGGGCTGGATGCCGCGGATCTCGGCGATCTCCTGGGTCACCTTCGCGCCGGGCAGCATGCCGCCCAGCCCCGGCTTGGCCCCCTGCGACAGCTTGATCTCGATCGCGCGCACCGGCGCGCCGGCGACCAGGTCCTTGAGCCGGTCGAGGGAGAACGCGCCACTGTCGTCACGGCACCCGAAGTACGACGTACCGATCTGGAAGACGAGGTTGCCGCCGTTGCGGTGGTACGGCGAGAGCGCGCCCTCGCCGGTGTCGTGCAGGCAGTCGGCCAGTGCTGCCCCGCGGTTGAGGGCCTCGATCGCGTTGCGGGAGAGGGACCCGAAGCTCATCCCGGAGATGTTCACCACCGAGGCCGGCCGGAACGCGTGCGTGCGCCCGCGCGGGCCGCCGAGCACCTTGGCCGACGGCAGCGAGACCTCGTCGCCGGCGTGGCGTGCCGTGGGCGCACCCTCGCCCTTGAACGTGCGGTGCTTGAGGATCGGGTAGCCGGACGCGTGCTCGACGTCGTTGTCGGTGCCGAACCCGAAGTAGCTGTTCTCGAGCTTGGCCGAGGCGTAGATCCACCGGCGCTGGTCCCGGCTGAACGGGCGCTCCTCGTCGTTGTTGGTCACGATGTACTGCCGCAGCTCCGGGCCGAACCTCTCCAGGAAGAAGCGCAGATGGCCGACGACCGGATAGGTGCGCAGGATCGCGTGATGACGCTGTGTCAGGTCGCGCGCCGCGACGACAGCGGTGGCTCCGGCGACCAGTCCGGCGGCCTTGGCCAGCTTGCTTCCCGCACTCATGCCTCTGTGTGTAGCGGCGCCGGTGGTGCTTGTCGATAGCCTCCGGCCCATGCGATCCGGTGGTTGAGGAAAGCGCGGCCCCGGTGGTTGAGGAAGGCGCGCTAGCGCCTGTCACGAAACCCACGCACGTCACGCTGGTTTCGTGACAGGACTTCGTCCTTCCTCAACCACCGGGGAGTCCTCGTTCGGCCAGCCATTTCGCCCGCGCCCGCTTGCCCGCCCGCGCCAGCCACGCGTCGTACACGACCTCGGCCAGCTCGTCGGCGGTCAGCTCGCCGATCCGGCTCCCGCGCAGCAGCACCGAGGGGTGGCCGTCGAAGTGCGGGGTGGTGAAGAACGGTGTCGACGAGTCCTCTACGAGGGCCACCTTGTCGACGTCGTCGGCGACCCAGAACACGATGACGTCGTCGTACCGCTCGCCCGTCTCCGGGTCGAAGGCGTCCGGGCGCGGGTTGCGGAAGAAGATGAACGACCTGCGGCCGACCTGGTAGACGGGTTTCTTGCCGGCGGACTCGACCGTCACGCCCGGCATCGACAGGGCGAGGTCGTGGACCTGCTGCACGGTCGCGCGCTTCCTCCGAGCCACGCTGCCGACGGTACGACGCCCCGCTAGGGTCGCGGGCATGGGCGGCTCGCTCGTGGGACTCGTCGACAAGGGGCTGGTCGCGCCGGACTGGGCGGCGGCGCTGGAGCCGGTCGACGAGCGGATCGCGGCGATGGGTCAGTTCCTGAGGGCCGAGATCGCGGCCGGCCGCCCGTACCTCCCGGCCGGCGACCACATCCTCCGCGCCTTCCAGCGGCCGCTGGCCGACGTACGGGTGCTGATCGTGGGGCAGGACCCGTACCCGACTCCCGGACACCCCATCGGGCTGAGCTTCGCCGTCGACGCGCACGTCCGCCCGCTGCCGGGCAGCCTGCGCAACATCTACCAGGAGCTCGGCAGCGACCTCGGGCTGACCATGCCGGCGCACGGCGACCTCACCGCCTGGGCCGACCGGGGCGTGATGCTGCTCAACAGGGTGCTCACCGTCCGGCCCGGCGAGGCGGCCAGCCACCGGGGTCGCGGCTGGGAGGAGGTCACCTCCTGCGCGATCGACGCGCTGGCCCGGCGAGGCGGGCCGCTGGCCGCCATCCTCTGGGGTCGCGACGCCCAGTCGCTGAAGGCCCAGCTGGGCCCGGTCCCGTGGGTCGAGTCGGCCCACCCGAGCCCGCTCTCCGCCGCCCGCGGGTTCTTCGGCTCCCGCCCCTTCAGCCGCGTCAACCGCCTGCTCGAGGAGCAGGGCGGTACGGCGCTCGACTGGTCGTTGCCTCCGCTTCCAGAAAGTTGAAGATTGAACTAACATGGGTGACGTGAACGACCGGATGCCCGCCCTGTACATCGGACACGGCGCCCCGCCGCTCCTCGACGACCCGATCTGGTCGGGGCAGCTCGCCCAGTGGGCCCAGGACCTGCCGCGCCCGAAGGCGATCCTGATCGTCAGCGCGCACTGGGAGTCCGCGCCGGTGATGCTCAGCGCCAACCAGGCTCCACTGGTCTACGACTTCGGCGGGTTCGCGCCGAGGTACTACCAGATGACCTACGAGACGCCCGACGCCACGGCGCTCGCCCAGCGGGTCGCGGCGATGATGCCCGCCACCGAGCCGGTGCACCAGCACGGCAGCCGCGGCCTCGACCACGGTGCCTGGGTGCCGCTCAAGATCATGTACCCCGACGGCGACATCCCGGTCCTCCAGCTGTCCCTCCCGACGTCCGACCCGACCCGTCTCCTCGAGCTCGGCAAGCGGCTCCGGCCGCTGCGCGACGAGGGCGTACTGATCATCGGTTCCGGGTTCCTCACCCACGGCCTGCCCTTCCTGACCGAGTTCCGCATCGACGCGGCCGCCCCGGGGTGGTCCACCGACTTCGACGCCTGGGCCGCGGACGCGTTGGCCCGCGGCGACGTCGACGCGCTGGCGAACTACCAGGCCGAGGCGCCGGGCATGCCGTACTCCCACCCGACGGTCGAGCACTACACGCCCTTGTTCGTCACGCTCGGCGCGGCCACCGACCCCGAGGAGCCGGGCGAGCAGGTCATCGACGGCTTCTGGATGGGCCTTTCCAAGAGGTCCCTGCAAGTCGCCTAGGACGTGCGCCGGCCGCGGACCCGCTTGCTCACCACCCAGCGGTGCTTGCCGACCTTGACCACCCGCTGGAAGCCCAGCTTCTCGTACGTCGTCAGCGCACCGTGGTACAGGAATCCGGCGGAGACGTCGGCCGCGGGCTCGGGATACCCCTCGACAGTGCCGCCGCCCAGGTCCCGGATGAGGTCCAGGGCCCCGGCGATCGCCGCGGACGCCACGCCCTGGCGGCGGTGTCCCTTGCCGACGTAGCAGCAGCCGATCCGCCAGTCGGGCATCTCCCGGTCCTTCTCGGCCGCCGGCCGGTTCTTGATCCGTGCCACCTCCGTCGGCGGTCCGAACTGCGCCCAGCCGACACACTCGTCGCCCTCGAAGACCAGCGCGGCGTGGGTCGCGCCCGCCCGGATGAGAGCGAGCTTGCGCTCCTTGTTGCCCTCGGCGCCGCGCGGGTCGAACCCCTCGGGATGCATGCCCACACACCAACAGCCGCCGAAGATCCCCCCGTTCGCCTCCACCAGCGCCGCGAACGCCGGCCAGGTCGACTCGTCGAGCGCCCGCACCTCGAACGTCATGACCGGACCGCCGTGACCTCGTCCAGCTCGACCAGGTCCTCGGCGCTGGGCTGCCACCGCAGAGCCGCGGCGTTCGCGCGCACCTGGTCGCCGCTCGTCACGCCGCAGATCACCGACGCCACGGTCGGCTGCGCAGCAAGACCGGCGATGGCGACGTCGAGCAGCTCGAGGTCGCGTTTCTCGGCGTACGCCGCCAGCGACTCGATCCGGTCCCAGTCGGCGTTCGCCAGCCACTGCGAGCGGCCCGCGTCGATGGCTGCCCGGGAGCCCTCCGGAGCCGCCTCGCCCCGGTGGTACTTGCCGGTCAGCAGCCCGTAGGCCAGCGGGAAGTACGGCAGCATCCCGAGCCCGAACGCCTCGCACGCCGCGACGACCTCCTCCTCGACCCGGCGGTCGAGGAGCGAGTAGCGGTTCTGCGCCGAGACGAAGCGCTCGTACCCGCCCGTCCGCGCCGTCCAGTCGGCGTCGGCGATCTGCCAGCCGGCGAGGTTCGAGCAGCCGACGTACCTGACCTTGCCGGCACGCACCAGGTCGGTGAGCACTGACAGCGTCTCCTCGATCGGCGTCACCTCGTCGGGGAAGTGCAGCTGGTAGAGGTCGATGTGATCGGTACGCAGCCGGCGCAGGCTGCCCTCGACCGCATCCAGCACGTACCGCCGCGACGCTCCGGGGCCGCGCTCCCGGGCGATCTGGCCGCCACCGAACTTGGTCGCGATCACGAACTCGTCCCGCTGCCCCTGCAGTGCCAGCCCGATCATCTCCTCGCTCGCGCCTTGGGTCACGCCGTACACGTCCGCGGTGTCGATCAGCGTCACGCCGACGTCGCGCGCCGCGGCGAGGATGCCGTCCACGCCGTCCTGGTCGACGCGCCGCGAGAAGGCGTTGGTGCCGATCCCGACCACGCTCACCCGCAGCCCCGAGTCCCCGAGCGGGCGGAAGGTCATGTCCACGTTCCCGACCCTAGGGTGGAGCAGGTGAAGATCCTGTCGATCCAGTCGTCGGTGGCCTACGGCCACGTCGGGAACTCGGCCGCCGTCTTCCCGCTCCAGAGGCTGGGTCACGAGGTCTGGCCGGTCTACACCGTGCACTTCAGCAACCACACCGGGTACGGCGCGTGGCGCGGGCCGCTCCTCGCGGCCGAGGACGTGCGGGCGGTGATCACCGGCATCGAGGAGCGCGGTGCGCTCGGCCAGGTGGACGTCGTGCTCTCGGGCTACCAGGGTGGCGAGGACATCGGCGAGGTGATCCTCGACGCGGTCGCGCGCGTGAAGGCGGCGAACCCCGCCGCGACCTACACCTGTGACCCGGTGATGGGCAACGCGAGGTCCGGCTGCTTCGTCCACCCGGCTATCCCGGTGCTGCTCCGCGAGCGGGTCGTCCCGCGGGCCGACCTGATCACGCCCAACCAGTTCGAGCTCGGCTACCTGACCGGCACCGAACCGGCCGACCTGGAGAGCACGCTGGCCTCCGCCGACGCCGCCCGGGCGATGGGGCCCGGCAGCGTGCTGGTCACGAGCGTGGAGCGACCGGACGCCGAGCCCGATGTTCTCGAGATGCTGGCGGTCACGCCCGACGGCGCGTGGCTGGTCGCGACCCCGCGCCTGCCGCTGAAGGCCAACGGCTCGGGCGACGTCACGGCCGCGCTCTTCACGGGGCACTACCGCAGCTCCGGAGACGCCGCCGACGCGCTCGCGCGGACGACCTCCAGCGTCTGGGACCTGCTGCGCACCACCCACGAGTCCGGCGAGCGCGAGCTCCAGCTCGTGGAGTCGCAGGAGTACTACGCGCACCCGCGCATGCAGTTCGGTGTCACCCAGGTGCGGTAGCCCCGTCGTCGAGCAGAGCCGCGTGTCAGGATTGAACTGACGACCGCCCGCTTACAAGGCGGGTGCTCTACCACTGAGCTAACGCGGCGACGCCGCACGTCGTGCAGCGGCCAACATCGTAGACAGAGCACGCGGTGGCACGGGTCGTGTGCCTGAGGACGCGCCCTGGCGCGTCGTGAGGCACACGACCCGGATGACGCGCTGAACTTGAAGTTCGATTGAGGTCGAGCAATCGTGTCGGCATGGCGGAGCTGACCATCGGAGACCTGTCGGACCGGTCGGGAGTGGCGACGTCCGCCCTGCGGTTCTACGAGGAACGCGGCCTGATCGAGTCACGGCGTACGACGGGCAACCAGCGCCGCTACGCACGCGCGACGTTGCGCCGGGTCGCGTTCATCCGGACGGCCCAACGGGTGGGCCTGACCCTCGAGGAGATCGCCGACGCTCTCGCGACGCTCCCGCAGGGACGCACACCCACGAAGTCGGACTGGGCCCGGCTGAGCCGCTCGTGGCGACCCCGCCTGGACGAGCAGATCCGCAGGATCGAGCTGCTGCGGGACCGGCTGGACGGGTGCATCGGGTGCGGGTGCCTGAGCCTGCGGACCTGCAGCCTGGTCAACCCCGGGGACGTCCTTGCCCAGGAAGGCCCGGGACCGGTCAGGCTCAGGCCCTAGGGGCCGCCATCGTCGCCCGGAGCATCTCGAGCAACCGCTCGAACTCCTTGTCGCCCATCTGTCCGATCGGCCTGCTCGGCTCGAGCAGGCCCGCCGAGGCGAACGCGACGGCGACCTTGGCGGCCGCGGCCGCCTCGGCCTGCTTGCGCTCCGGGCCGCGGGTGAAGAACCCGTAGCTCCGCACCTTCGCGCGCAGCTCGCGCAGGTCGCCCACGACCTCGTCTGCCTGGGCGGCGCGCCAGACGTGAGCGTGCTGGGCTCGCTCGGCGAGGATCCGCTCCGTCGCTGCCTCGTGGTCGGAGACGCGGTCGACGACGTGCACCGTCTGCAGCCAGGGTCCGACGTCGTGCGTGCCCACGAGGACGGGCACGGCGAGGGCAAGGCCGCGCTTCTCGAGATCGCGCGCGACGGCCTGGTGGAAGCGGAGGTGCAACCACCACCAGCCGAGGTACTCCGCGACGGACTCGTCGGCGAGCCGCCCGCTCGCCTTCGGTCGCCAGGGCTCGACGCTGGACCGGTGGAGCAGCGCGCCGTTGAGCGCACGCAGCCCGGTGACCGTCAGGTGCGCGGTCTCCTCGCCGAGCGGCTGTCCGATCCACGGTGCCGGGAAGGTCTCGCTGAGGTCCAGCAGGTCCTGCCGCCGGCTCTCGGAGAAGGGGAAGACCTCGTCGGTGAACGCCGCGAACTCGACGATCGGCTCCTGGTCCCACCAGGTGGGCCCGTCGGCGTCGCTGTAGTTGGACAGGTCGAGGCCGATCGCGGTCACGCCCCGGCCGCGCCGGCAGAGGTCCACCAGGTCGGCGTCGACCTCCTCCCAGCCGTCGAGCGTCACCTGGTCGCCGGCGATGCCCCTGCAGGCCGTCGCGATCGGCCCGGGGTAGCCGGTGAGGCGCTCGCTCAGCAGCCGCTCCGTCGCCTCCCAGTCATGCTTGCGCAGCAACGCGGCGATCTCGCTGCCGACCGCGCGACGGCCGTCCCAGGAGGACAGCTGCTCAGCAAGGTCGTCGGCCATGCCCGGAATGTAGGTCAGTCGGGCCGGGCTCCGCGATGTTTTCGCCCGACTGGCTACGCACGACCAGACGCGTCCCGCCGGTGGGCGACCCATCCCGTGACGATGGCGTCGAACTCGGCGTCACCCAGCTTGTCGATGGACGCGGTGGGCGCGCCGAGGCCGGCCCAGCGGCACACGAGGGCGAGACGGGCGTCAGCGTGGCCGACGTACGTACGCCGCTTGTCGCGGTTGCGCCACCCCCAACCTCCGCGGCTTCCCTCGCGCAGCGACACCAGCTCGGCGACGGTCTCGTTCGTCACGGCGTCGTACCGCTCGAGGTGAAGGCGGGCGCGCTCTGCCAACAGCTCCTCGGTCCGCGCGTGGTGCTCCGACTCCCTCATCACGGGGTGGACCGTGACCAGCCACGGGCCGACGTCGTGGGAGCCCGCGAGGACGGGGACGGTGAGGGCGAGGCCGTGTGCATCGAGGTGGCCGGCCACGGCTTGTCGGAACCGGAGGTGCTGCCACCACCACCCGAGGTACGCCGCCAGGTCGTCGTCGGTCTCGAAGGTCCGCCCGCGCTCTTCCTGGTGCCGCAGCAGCGCGCCGTTCACACCGCGGAGCCCGGAGACCCTCGGGTGCACCTCGTCCTGGCCGAGCCCAGCCCCCGTCCAGGGGGCCGCGTACGTCGCACTGGCCGCCAGCATCTCCTGGAGCGTGGCCGTCGAAAAGGGAAAGTGCTCGTCGGTGTAGGCCGTCACCTCGACCGCGGGCTCCTTGTCCCACCAGTCGTCGGCGTCGGTGTCGTGGTAGTTCGAGAGGTTCAGACCCACCGCGGAGACGTGGTGCCCCCCGCGGACGAGCCGGGTGAGGTCGGCGTCGAGCTCGTCCCAGCCTCGGATCGTCACCCCGTCCGGGGGCACGGCGAGGCAGGCGGTGGCAACCGCGCCGGGGTGCTCGCTCAGGGCACCGGTGAGCCAGGTCTCGGCCTCGACCAGCCGGCCGGCGCGGATGAGGGCGCTGATGGCGGCGTCGGCCGCGGCCCGACCGTCGGGGCTGCGAAGGTCGTGGTCGGACATGGCGGGACTGTAGGGCGGCCAGCGACCGCCCAGGCGCGTTTTCGGCTACCGGCGGGCGGGCGCCCAGTCGTCCCAGGCCGCCCACCAGCGGTCGTCGGCGTCGAGCAGGCGGGTGACCTCCGCGGCGGCGTGCAGCACGCCGACCACCTGCTCTCCGGTCATCCGACCGGAGGTCACCATCTCGGAGAGGTGGTCGACGTCCTTCCACTCGCGGCGACCGTCGGGATGCACGATCAGGTCGAGACCGTGGTCGTCGGTGTCGAAGCCGCCCTCGTTCCGGACGACGGGCGCCTCGAAGTTGACGTACCAGTAGCGGAACGCGCCGGCGTCGTCGAAGAACTTCCACACGGCGTATGCCGCGCCCTCGCGGTGCAGCTGCAGGACCGTCGGCCCGTGCCACCCGTCGTACACCGCCCACGGGTGCGGGCCGAACGGGTGCTCGTGGAAGGTGAACGCCGAACCGTCCTCGATGAGCACGGCCAGCACGTCGCCGTCGTCGGCCACGACGGTGACCGGACTCTCCAGCCAGAGCTGCCCGTGCAGCACCTCGCGTCGGCTGATCTCGTTGCCTGGTCGGTAGGGCACGAGCGTCGAGCCTAGTCGCGCGACCACTAGCCTCGAGGGATGGCGACCTCGCACGCGCTCCGCATCGTCGCCAGCCGGCCCGACCCGGCGATCGTCACCCTTCCGTGGTCCTTGCCGCTGGAGGAGTGGACCGAGCACGTCGTCCCGCTGCCCCGCGGCCTGTCCCGCCACATCGTGCGCATCGTCCGCCTCGGCGAGCGCACGTACGCGGTCAAGGAGACCGTGGAGGAGATGGCGTTCCGCGAGTACCGCCTGCTCCGCGACCTCCAGCGCATCCCGCTGCCGGCGGTCGTCCCCCAGGGCGTGGTCACCGGCCGCGTCGACGCCGACGGCGAGGAGCTGCCCGCGGCGCTGCTGACCGAGCACCTCACGTACTCGCTGCCGTACCGCAGCCTGTTCGCCCACGGACTGCAGGCCGACAACCTGCCGTCCCTCGTCGACGCGCTCGTGGTCCTCCTCGTCCGCCTGCACCTGGCCGGCTTCTACTGGGGCGACGTGTCGCTGTCCAACGTGCTGTTCCGCCGGGCGGCCGGCGGCTTCGCGGCGTACCTCGTCGACGCCGAGACCGGCGAGATCCGCGACGGCCTGTCGAGGCCGATGCGGGAGTACGACGTCCGCGTCGGCTGCGAGAACGTCTTCGCCGAGCTCCTCGACCTCCAGGCCAGCAACTCGCTGAACCCCGAGCTCGAGGTCTTCGACATCGCCGAGCTGATCGAGCGGCGCTACCACGAGCTGTGGAACGAGCTGACCGCGGAGGAGGAGTTCACCACCGACGAGATGTGGCGGATCCAGAGCCGGATCGAGCGCCTCAACGACCTCGGCTTCGACGTCGACGAGATCGACATCGTCACCGACTTCGACGGCGACCGGATCCGGATCCAGCCGAAAGTCGTCGAGCTCGGCCACCACCAGCGCGAGCTCCAGTCGCTGACCGGGTTGCACGTGGAGGAACCCCAGGCGCGGCGGCTGCTGAACGACCTCGCGGCGTACACCGCCCACTTCGACCTCGGCCGCGAGCCGCAGGGCGTGGTCGCCGGCCGGTGGCTCACCGAGATCTTCGAGCCGATCATGGCGATGGTGCCGCCCGAGGCGCGCGGCAAGCTGGAGCCGGCCGAGATCTTCCACGAGATCCTCGTGCACCGGTGGTACCTCTCCGAGCGCCTCGGCCGCGAGGTCTCCATCTTCGAGACCGCCCGGGACTACATCGACAACGTGCTGCGCCACAAGCCCGACGAGCTGGTCAGCCCCGCCGCCGGCCGCGCCCCCGAGGACACCTCCGAGATCGCGGTCGTCCCCTCCGAGGACGAGGAGCTGCCTCCCATCGGGGGCTAGCTCGCCGGTCGAGCCGGGCGAGTGCCAGCGAGCCCGTGTCGAGACCCCGGTGACGTCACCGGGTCTCGACACGCTCGGCCGTGGCCGGCCTGGCGGCTCGACCAACGGAGAACGGGTCGAAGCCGAACGGCAGCTCCAACCGGTGGGACGTCATCAGCGCCTCGTCGCCGAGGACCTCAGCGGTCGGACCGTCCGCGGCCACGACTCCGTCACTGAGGATCACCGCGCGCGGGCAGAGCTCGAGGGCGTACGGCAGGTCGTGTGTCACCAGCAGGACCGTGACGTCGAGGGAGCGGATGATGTCGGCGAGCTCGCGCCGGGAGGCGGGGTCGAGGTTGGAGGACGGCTCGTCGAGGACCAGGATCTCCGGCTGCATCGCCAGCACCGTCGCGACGGCGACCCGGCGACGCTGGCCGAACGACAGGTGGTGCGGCGGGCGGTCGGCGTACTCGGCCATGCCGACGGCCTCGAGCGCCTGGAGCACACGTGCATCGAGCTCGGGTCCGCGGAGGCCGAGGTTCATCGGACCGAACGCCACGTCCTCGCGGACCGAGCCCATGAACAGCTGGTCGTCGGGATCCTGGAAGACGATGCCGACGCGGCGGCGGATCTCGAGCAGGTTGTCCTTGGTCACCGGCAGGCCCGAGACGGCGACGCTGCCGAGCCCCGGCATCAGGATGCCATTGAGGTGCAGCACCAGCGTGGTCTTGCCGGCGCCGTTCGGCCCGAGCAGGGCCACGCGCTCGCCCCGATGCACGTGGAGGTCGACGCCGTGGAGCGCCTGGTGGCCGTCGGGGTAGGCGAAGGCCACGCCCTGGAGGTCGAGAACCGGGACGCTCATCGTCGGCATCCGCCCGTCGTACCCGCGCGAGAGCATCGCCAGGTGCACCCGCTCGCCGCGTTCGTAGGATCGGATGAACAGCACGCCGGCCGACTTCGCGACCACCGGCCAGTGCCGGGGGTTGCGGGCGGAGAACCCCCGCGACTCCCGGGCCACGTTCATCCGCCGCAGCTCGTCGGTGACCACGTCGAGGTAGCGGACCATGAAGCCCATGATCTGCACGAGCAGCGTGGGCATCCGCAGCCGCTCGAGGCCGGCCAGCAGCGCGCGCGGCTCGGTGGTGGCGGCCAGCAGCAGGCTGGCCAGCACGCCGAGCGTGCCCTTGGCGAGCAGGCCCCAGGCGCCGAGCAGCCCGTGCTCGCTGACCGACAGTCCGAGCACGTCGGTGCGCGGACCGCTGGCGACGAACGGCAGCAGCAACGCGAACACGACGAACGGCACCTCGACGACCATCCGCTTGGCGAGGTACGCCGGCGGCACCTGCGACGTCGCGACCAGGACGAGCAGCAGGAGCAGGTAGCCGCCGAACGCGGCGTACCACTCGCGAGGCGTGGCGACCACGCCGAGCATGAACACGACCAGGGCCACCAGCTTCACGTGTGCCGGGAGCCGGTGCAGCCAGGAGTGTCCGTGGTAGTGCAGCCGGTGGCCGTGCGGGGCGCCCATCAGGGGGTGCTCTCGTCGGCGGTACGCCGCCGGCGCAGCGCGTAGGTCGCGCCACCGGCCAGCGACAGGACGACCGCCGACCCGAGCACGCCGGCGAGTCCGCCCGACAGCCGGCCGTCCGCGACGCCCTTGGTCTCGTATCCCGCGAAGGGTCCGTCGTCGGTGCCGTGCTTCTTCTGGCTCGACGCGAAGCCGTTGTCCTGGGCGACCTTGTTGAGGCCGTCGGGGTCGTTCGAGGCGTAGTAGCTCGCGACGCCCGCCAGCACGAGCGCGAGCAGCAGACCCGCCAGGACGACCGCCCTGGTGGAGACCCTGTCCCTCATCGGGCCGCCCCGCGCAGCTCCAGCTCGCGGGTGGCGAGCACCCGCCGGGCGCCGTACACGAGGTCGGGCCGGACGGCGGCGATGCTGCCCACGGCGAGGAACGTGATCGCGGCCTCCCCGATGCCGATCAGCGTGTGCACGCCGACCATGGCCGTGGCCAGCTGGCCGAGCGGGATGTCGACGGTGCCACCGACGGCGTACAGGAGCACGAACCCCAGCGCGGCGACGGGCACCGAGACCAGCGCGGCCGCCGCGGCGGCCGGGGCGACCATCGAGACGCGCTTGGGCAGCAGGGTCTGCGCGAGGCGGAAGACCGTCCAGCCGACCACGATCGTGACGATGCCCATGAGCGTGATGTTGGTGCCGAGGGCCGTGATGCCGCCGTCGGCGAACAGCAGGCACTGCACCAGGAAGACGACGGCCATGCACAGCAGGCCGGTCGACGGCCCGACGAGGATCGCTGCGAGGGCCCCGCCGAGGAGGTGCCCGCTCGTGCCGGAGGCCACCGGGAAGTTCAGCATCTGGGTGGCGAAGATGAACGTCGCCACCAGACCCGCGAGCGGTGCCGTCCGGTCGTCGAGCTCGCGACGCGCGCCGCGCAGCGCGAGGCCGATGCCGATCGCGGCCACGACTCCGGTGGCCACGGACGTCGGAGCGTCCAGGAAGCCGTCGGGCACGTGCATGGAGGTCCCTCCCTCGATTTAATTCGACCCTAGGGGCGAGGCTGTCGTTGTTGCAAGTCACTTGCAACAAGGATTCGTCGCCGACGGCCGATCGGATGGCGTCGCCGTCGACGATTGGTCACAAACGCCAAGATGGGAGCGCTTCCAACTCGCGTTTGGTCCCAAACGCCATGTTGCCGGGGCCGCTACTTGAGCAGGTCGCGGCCGATGACCATCCGCTGGATCTGGTTGGTGCCCTCGAAGATCTGGGTGACCTTGGCGTCGCGGAAGAATCGCTCGGCGGGGTAGTCCCGGGTGTAGCCGTTCCCGCCGAGCACCTGGACGGCGTCCGTCGCGACCCGCATGGCGGTGTCGGTGGCGGTCAGCTTGGCGATGCTCGCCTGGCGGGAGTACCGGCGGCCGGCGTCCTTGAGGCGGGCGGCATGGAGGTACGTCGCCCGGGCGCGCTCCACCTCCGCGCCGAGGTCGGCGAGCAGGAACTGGAGGCCCTGGAACTCGCCGATGGCCCTGCCGAACTGCTGCCGCTCCCGGGCGTAGTCGACGGCGAGCGCCATCGCTCCCTGGGCGATCCCGGTGCCGACGGCCGAGATGCCGAGCCGGCCGGAGTCCAGTGCCGACAGGGCGATCCTCATGCCGTCGCCCTCCTGGCCGACCAGCTGGTCGGCGGGGATCCGCGCGCCGTCGAAGAGCACCTGCGTGGTCACGTCACAGGCGAGGCCCATCTTGCGCTCGGGCGCGCCGAAGCTCATGCCGGGCGTGTCGGTGGGCACGATGAACGCGCTCAGCCCGCCGGTCGGGTGGTCGCCGGTGCGGGCGAAGAGGATGTAGTAGTCGGCACAGGAGCCGTTGCTGATCCACTGCTTGGTGCCCGAGACGACGTACGCGTCGCCGTCGAGGCGCGCGCGGGTCTGGATGCCGCTGACGTCCGAGCCGGCCTGCGGCTCGGAGAGGCAGTAGGCGCCGAGCCACTCCCCGCCCAGCATCCGCGGCAGCCACGTCGCGCACTGCTCGTCGGTGGCGTTGTTCGCGACCACGCCCGCGGTCAGCGTGTGCACGCTGACGCCGACCGCCACGCTCGGCCACACGGCGGCGATCTCCTCGACGACCTGGAGGTACACCTCGTACGGCTGACCACCCCCGCCCTGCTCCTCGCTGTACGGCAGGCTCAACAAGCCGGACTTCCCGAGCAGCGCGTACGCCGCGGCCGGGAACTCGCCCTTCTCCTCGGCCTCCTGGACCTGGGGCGCCAGCTCCTTGGTCGCGAGGTCGCGGGTCAGCTCGAGGAGAGCCACTGCCTCCTCGGTCGGCAGCAGCCGGTCGACGATGGTGGGCATTCCCCGATAGTAGGCCTCCCAACTATTCGGGCGGCCCGGTGGGCGCGAGGGGCACGAAGTCGTCGACCTCGAACTCGCCCGTGGTCTGCAGTGTGACGGCCTGGACCCCGACGGGACGGCCGTCGCGGTAGGTGACCAGCGAGATTCCGGCGGGACGCCGGGGCTTGCTGCCGATGGCGATGGCGTACGCCGCTCCCCCGGCCGTGCCCGTCGTGTAGGTGTAGCCGGTCGACTCGTTCTCGCCGATCACCCGGTCGGGGCCCGCCTGTACGTGGGTGTGGCCACCGACGACCAGGTCGGCGCAACCGCGCTCGAGTGCCTCGTCGCCGAGGTCGGCGTCGTGCACCAGGATCGTGGCGATCCGGCGGCCGCGGTCCTCGGACTCGCACGCCGCGTCGGCGAGCCGGCTGCCGACCTCGTCGAAGCCGAGCCCGGTCTCGTCGCGCCAGTTGCCCAGGCCGCTGGACCGCGGGTCGTCGACGCCGAGCAGCCGGATGCCGGCCGGTCCCGTGAGCGTCGTACCGTCCAGCATCGTCCACCCGTGGTCCGCGAGGTAGGTGTGGACGAACGTGCCGTGGTCGTGGTTGCCGGCCACCCCGTACCGCTCGTAGCCGTCGAACGCGGCCGTCACCGAGTCGAGGCTGAACGTCTCCCAGGTCCGGCCCACCGACGTGTCGTCGCCCGCGTCGAACACGACAGTGGCACCACCCGCGTCGCCCACGGCCCGCGCGACCTGGTCCATGCCGATGTTGTCGTGGCGGTCAGCGAGCAGCAGCACGACGGTCTCGTCGTCGGATGGCTGCCGCAGGTCCAGGTCGGCGGCGTCCTCGGCGGCTTGGTGGTAGAAGGTCTTGCTCTGGTCGTAGGTCGAGATCGCGCTCTCGATCAGCCGCCTGGTCTGGTCGGTCGTCACGTCGCCGAGCACCTGCAGGTCGCCGACCTCCTCGGGCAGCGGCACCTCGGGTCCGAGGAACTCCGACAGCGGCACCCACCGCTGACCCGCGACGACCCTGGCCTCGTCGCCCTCCCACGGCTGCCACCACAGCACCGCGGCGACCGCCAGGACCAGGCAGCCTTCGAGGAGCCGCGGCCGCCGCAGGCGATGGACCAGCTCGCGCCGCCGGGTGCGGCCCAGCAGCAGCCACAGTCCGATCGGCGCCAGGCCGACGACCGCGCCGCGGGCGAGAGCCGAGACGACCATGTCCGCCAGCTCCTCACGCACCTTGGCGATCTGCCCCTCGGGGGAGGACGCGATGTAGGCGTAGCGCTGGACGAGCTCGTCCAGCGACGTGGCGTCGGTCTTGCCGAGGGTGATGTCGACGCCGAGCCGGCTGCCGGACGGCTGACGTACGTCGGGCAGCACCGGGCCGGTATGCAGCACGACGTACCCGTCCAGGGACGGCCGCAGCACCGCGTCGTGGGTCGCCAGCACGATCGTCCGGCTGCTGTTGAGGAAGATCGCCAGCCCGACGAGCAGGGTGACCGCGAGCCACACGGCGAGGACGACGACGGCGCCGACGTACTGCCGGCGCCCCGGCTTGGTGAGCGTCGGGACCCTCAGGCTCTGACCCTCGACACGGCGTACAACGCGACCCCGGCCGCGACGCCGGCGTTGAGCGACTCGAGCTGGCCGGCGATCGGGATGGAGACCAGCTGGTCGCAGGTCTCGGCGACCAGTCGGGACAGGCCGGCGTCCTCGGAGCCGACGACCACCACGAGCGGCCCGTCGCCGAGCTCGAGGTCGGGCAGGCTGACGTCGCCGTCGGCCGCGAGGCCGATCACCATGCAGCCGGCCTCCTGGTAGGCCTTCAGCTGGCGGACCAGGTTGACCGTCTGGGCGACCGGGATGCGCGCGGCCGCGCCGGCGCTCGTCTTCCAGGCTGCGGCGGTCATCCCAGCGGCGCGACGCTCCGGTACGACGACGCCGTGCGCGCCGAACCCGGCGGCGCTGCGGACGACGGCACCCAGGTTGCGCGGGTCGGTCACGGAGTCGAGAGCCACGATCAGTGGCGGCTCGCCGACCTCGGCGGCGCGGTCGAGCAGGTCACTGGGGTGGGCGTACTCGTACGCCGGGATGCGCGCGGCCAGCCCCTGGTGCACGGCACCCTGGGTCAGTCGGTCCAGCTCGACCTTGTGGACCTCGAGAAGGCTGACGTGACGCTCACTGGCCAGTCGGAAGGCCTCCCGCAGCCGGCCGTCGCGCTCGGCGCCCTCGGCGACGTACACGGCGTTGACCGGGATGCCGGCCCGCAGCGCCTCGACGACCGGGTTGCGTCCGGCGATCCACTCGGCCTCCGTGCCGGTCGTCCGCCGACGTGGCCGCGCGGCCGCGGCCTTCTCGGCCTTGGCCTTCTGCTTGTAGACCTTGTGGTTGGGGCGGTCCTTGGCCTTGGGCGTGGGCCCCTTGCCCTCGAGGCCGCGCTTGACCCGCCCTCCCGAGCCGGCGGTGGGCTTCTTGGCGGTCTTGCGGATCGCGCCTCGGCGCGCTGAATTACCAGGCATCTAGAGCTTCTCTCCCAAGGTCCACACCGGACCGGCCGGGGTGTCCTCGACCTCGATCCCGGCGGCTTTGATCTGGTCGCGGATCTGGTCGGCGCGGGCCCAGTCCTTGGCCGCCCGGGCGTCGGCGCGCTGCGTCAGCAGGCCCTGGACGAGGACGTCGACGGCCTCGGTCAGCCGCGCGTCCGATCCGCCGGTGCTCGGCCACCCCGGGTCGAGCGGGTCGAGCCCGAGCACCTCGAGCATGCCGACCACCTGACGGACCGCCACGATCAGGTCCCTCGAGGGGCCGTCGGCCAGCAGCTTGTTGCCCTCGCGGACGGTGTCGTAGACGACAGCGACGGCCGCCGGCGTACCGAGGTCGTCGTCCATCGCCGCCACGAACGCGTCCGGCAGGGGCACCTCGACGGGCGCCCCTTCGCGCGCGATCGACGTCGGCCGCTCGTCATGACCGATGCCCATCGCCGCGGCACGGTCGAGGAAGTTCTCGATCCGCCGGAACCCGGCCGCCGCCTCGTCGAGCGCGTCGAAGGAGAACTCGACGTGCGAGCGGTAGTGCGCCGCCACGATGTAGAAGCGCAGCTCGATGCCGCGGACGCGCTCGAGCACCGACGGGATCAGCAGCGAGTTGCCGAGGGACTTGCTCATCTTCTCGCCGGCCGTGGTGATCCAGGCGTTGTGCAGCCAGTACGACGCGAACGGGTAGCCGGCGGCCCGGGACTGCGCCTGCTCGTTCTCGTGGTGCGGGAACCTCAGGTCGACCCCGCCGCCGTGGATGTCGAAGGCCTTGCCGAGGTACTTGCCGGCCATCGCGGAGCACTCGATGTGCCAGCCCGGCCGGCCGGGACCCCAGGGCGACGGCCAGGCAGCCGTCTCCGGCTCGGACTCCTTCTTCCAGCCCTTCCAGAGTGCGAAGTCGCGCGGGTCTCTCTTGCCTCGCGGGTCCGCGTCCTCGGCCGGCGCCATGTCGTCCAGCCCCTGGTTGGTCAGCTCGCCGTACGCCGGCCATGACCGCACGTCGAAGTACACGTCGCCCGAGCCGTCCTCGGCCGGGTAGGCGTGACCCTTGGCGATCAGCGTGGTGATCAGCTCGACCATCTCGGGCACGTGCCCGGTGGCCCCGGGCTCGTACGTCGGCGGCAGCACGTTGATCGCGGCCAGCGCCTTGTCGAGCTCGCGGTGCATGTCGTAGGCGAGGTTGAACCAGGGCCGGCCCTGGTCGGCGGCCTTGGTCAGGATCTTGTCGTCGATGTCGGTGACGTTGCGGATGAACGTGACGGCGTACCCCTGGTGCGTCAGCCAGCGACGCAGCACGTCGAAGTTCACCGCCGACCGGACGTGACCGACGTGCGGCTCCGACTGGACCGTCAGCCCGCAGACGTAGATGCCGGCCTTCCCCTCCTCGAGGGGCGCGAAGTCACGGACTTCGCGGGTCGCGGTGTCGTAGAGCCGGAGTGTCACGCCGGAAGTCTATGGTCGATCGATGGTCCGGCTTGCTTCCGCGTGCGTCCTCGCGACGGTGCTGCTGACCCCGGTCGGTAGCCTCGCGCCCGTGGCCCCGGCATCGGCACCGACGTCCGTGCGCGACGTCTCCTACACCCGGTTCGAGGGTGCCGCGCTCGCCGCCGGCAAGAACCGCGGCACGGTCGTCACCGACGCCGGCGTCGGGTTCGGGACCGCGACCGGCAAGCGCGAGTACGCCGGCCGCAGCTACGAGCGGGCCCGCTGGACCGGCCCGTGGCAGATGTCGGCGTTCTCGTTCACCGAGCTGGTCGCCTCCTGGGAGGCGCTCACCCCCGGCGACAGCTGGCTCGAGGTCGAGGTGCGCGGCCGCAACAGCAAGGGCGTGACGTCCAGCTGGGACGTGCTCGGCAGGTGGACCTCCGGCGACAAGTTCGTCCACCGCACGACCATCACCCCGCAGAAGGACGACCTCGCGTCCGTGGCCGTCGACACCTGGCAGACCGGCAGCGTCGGGCTGGTGTCGTGGCAGCTGCGGCTGTCGCTCTACCGCAAGCCGGGCACGACCGGACCCACGGTGACGTCGCTGGGCGCGATGGCCAGCAGGCTGCCGACGGCCTCGCCGGTCGACGTCTCTGCACCGGGCCCGTCCGTGGGCACCGTGCTGGACGTCCCGTCGTACTCCCAGATGGCGCACAGCGGCCACTACCCGCAGTGGGGAGGTGGCGGCGAGGCCTGGTGCTCGCCCACTTCGACGTCGATGGTGCTGGGCTACTACGACGCGCTGCCGCCGAGGTCGGCGTACCGCTTCGTCCCCGCCGGCCATCCAGCCCCCTGGGTCGACTACGCGGCGCGCAAGACCTACGACGCGCAGTACGAAGGCACCGGCAACTGGCCGTTCAACACGGCGTACGCCGCCCCGCTCGCCGGCAGTGCCTTCGTGACGCGGCTGCGGTCCCTGCGCGAGGCGGAGGAGTTCATCGCCGCCGGCATCCCGTTGGTCGCGTCGATCTCGTGGGGCCGGGGCGAGCTGGCCGGGGCGCACGTCTCCTCCAGCAGCGGCCACCTGGTCGTGATCGTGGGGTTCACCTCCGACGGTGACGTGGTCACCAACGACCCCGCCGCCGACAAAGCCGCCGGCGTCCGCACGACCTACGACCGGGCCCAGTTCGAGAACGCCTGGCTGCCGACCTCGGGCGGGCTGGTGTACGTGATCCACGACGCCGCCCACCCGTTGCCGCCGGCGCCGGCCCAGGCCAACTGGTGATCCAGGGGTCACGATTTCGTTGTCCTCGGCAACGGTGACGCGTGGATCGCCATCAGTTGCCCCGCCTGTTTGCCGGATTTGGACAACCTGAGTAGAAATCCACAAATGCTTCCCAGGTCCACGTATCGTCGACCTCGCAGCACTCCTCCTCCGCCCCCCAGGAGAACAAGCATGACCGTGTCTCGGGACATCACCCACGCGACTCCGCACACCTACGACGACCTCGTCCGGCTGTGGGAGCTCGACGACCCCACGCCGCTCGTCGGTCGCGGGCCGAGACGCCGACAGGACCGCGCGATGGTCATCGCCTGGTGCGGCGCGCTGAGCGCCATGGCGACGACCTTCGCGGCCCTGCAGTGGGCCATCCAGGCGGTCGGACGCTAGACGGCTGAGAAGCTCACCTGGTGCCACCCCGACGCACCGTCGGGAAGCACGTCGGCCACCACGCTGGTCTGGACCTGCCCGTTGTTGTCGGTCGCACGGACGCGGAGGGTGTGGTCGCCCTTCTCGACGGTGAGGGTCGTGGTCCACTGCGCCCAGCTGTCGATGGTCTCGGCGTTGCCCAGCTCGGCGGACTGCCAGGCGCCGCCGTCGAGCGAGACCTCCACCGCGCTGATGCCGGTGTTCTGGGACCAGGCCACGCCGCCGACACGCTTCTCGCCGGCGTCGAACTCGTCGTCGCGGCGGGGTACGTCGATGCGCGAGGACATCTTCACCGGGCCGAGCTCGGCCCAGCCTCGTTCGGTCCAGTACGCCGAGATGTCGGTGAAGCGGGTCACCTCCATGTCGACGACCCACTTGCATGCGGAGACGTACCCGTACAGGCCGGGTACCAGGGTGCGGACCGGGAACCCGTGCTCGACCGGCAACGGCTCGCCGTTCATGGCGATGGCGAGCATCGCGCCGCGGTCGTCGGTGAGCGCCGCCAACGGCGTCCCGCACGTCCATCCGTCGTCGGACGTCTGCAGCACCGCATCGGCTCCGTCCTGCACGCCCGCCTCCTTCAGGATGTCGGCCAGCCGGACCCCGCTCCACCAGGCGTTGCCGATCAGCGGGCCGCCGACCGGGTTGGACACGCAGTTGAGGGTCACCCATGCCTCGGTGCGGCGGCGGGCGACCAGCTCGTCGTAGCTGATGGTCACCTCACGGTCGACCATGCCGTGGATCCGCAGGTGCCAGGACTTCGGCTCGATCGCCGGCGGCACGATCGCGGTGTGCACCTGGTAGAAGGTGTCGGCGTCGGTCTCCCAGGGCGTCACGCCCGACAGGTCGACCGACACCCCCGCCGGAACCTTCGGCTTGCTGACGCCCGTCAGCCGCAGCGACCGACGGGTCTCCTCCACACGTCGGCGCCCGGCGCCGACCGCCTGACCGAGCACGCCGAGCCCGGCCGACACCACGACCACCAGGCCGGCGCCGATCAGGAAGCCACGCCGAGGCGGCGACGTACCTTCCGGGTCACCGATCCCGGCCTCGGCGACCGCCCGCTCGCGTCGTTCAGCCGCCCTGAGGTTGTCGGTCAGGATCGACAGGCACACCAGCCAGGTGACGAACCCGACCAGTACCGGTAGGTAGTCGGTCGCGTCCGCGTTGCGCTGGCGCGAGACGGCGTACCCGCCCACGACCGCGACCAGCGCCAGTACCAGGAGTGCGCGCCACCACGACTTCCGCGACAGGTGCCCCGCCCAGGAGAACAGCAGCGCCAGCACCACCAGCAGGACGGTCACCAGGAACGGCTTGTCCTTGTGCTGGAGCAGCTGGATCGCCCGCTCCGCGACCTGGCCGGGCGTCAGCTTGATGATCAGCTCGGCCACGGCCACGACCGGCGAGCTCCGGACGCTGAGCAGCATGGCGACGAAGTAGCTCGTGGCGAGGCCGGCGATGCCGGTCACCAGCCCCGCGATCCACCACGCGTGCCGGGACGTCCTCACGCCTCGATTGTTGCTCAGGCATGATCGGCCCGTGACGGAGAACGCCTTACGCATCGGTGACGTCCCCGTGCCCCGGGTCGGGATCGGCGTCGACGTCCACCGGCTGGCCGCCGGCGTACCGATGCACCTGGCGGGCCTGGCGTGGCCCGAGGAGGACCAGGGCCTCGAGGGTCACTCCGACGGCGACGTCGCGGCCCACGCCGCCTGCGACGCGCTCCTGTCCGCCGCCGGCATCGGCGACCTCGGGAGCCAGTTCGGCACCGCCGACCCCCAGTGGGCCGGCGCTGCCGGCGCCACCCTGCTTGCCGAGACCGCTGCTCGGGTCCGGGCGGCGGGCTACGAGATCGGCAACGTCGCGGTCCAGGTGATCGGCAACCGCCCCCGCCTCGGCCCGCGCCGCGACGAGGCGGCCGCCGCCCTGTCCGACGCGGCCGGCGCTCCCGTCACCGTCTCCGCCACCACCACCGACGGCCTCGGCCTCACCGGCCGCGGTGAGGGCGTCGCCGCCATCGCGACCGCGCTGGTCGTGCCGTCGTCCGCTGGTTGAGGAGGCCGCGCAGCGCCGGCGGCCCTCCTCGACCAGCCGTTCTGCTCAGGCGGAGCCGAACAGACCCAGCGTGGCGTTGACCAGCGGAGCCCAGGAGTTGGCGCTGTCCTCGAACTCCTTGGGTGGCGCGTGCTCGGCGGTGATGATCAGCGCCGTACCGTCCTGGCGGACGGCACAGATGAGCAGGCCCTGGAGCGGGACGGAGGCTTGCTGGTCGGTCCACGTGGCCTGGTACGTCATGCCCGCCATCGAGACCACCGAGCCGAACGCCTGCAGCGGCGCGATGTCGGTCCTCCGCAGCTGCGTGTAGCTCTGCTTCGGCAGGATGTTGTCCATCGACGCCGAGATCACCGAAGCGGCGTCGGCCGACGGGTCGACGGTGCCGGTGACGGCGTACACGAAGCTGTTCTGACCGTCACCGAGCAGCACGTCGCTGTCGCCCTGGCCGACGACGTCCCAGCCCTCGAGGACCGGCACCTGCACGCCGTTGCCGATGGTGACGATGTCCGCCCCGGGCTCGGGGTCGAGCGTCGGGGACGGCCCCTCGGTCGGTACGTCGGTGGGTGACGGCTCCTCGGTGGGCTCCGTCGTCGGCGACGGCTCGTCGGTGCCACCCGGCTCCGGCGACGCCGACCCGACCGGGGTCGGGTCGAGGATGCCGCCGGCATCGGGACTGACCTCCTCGGCGGGCTCGCCGGGACTGCCGCCGCTCGAGCTCGACAGGTCATCGCCCTCGTCGCCGCCGAGCACCGCGGCGCCGATGCCGCCCAGCGCTCCGACCGCGACGACACCGGCGATGATCATCCCGATCGTCTTGACCTTGCCGGACTTGAAGTTGCCGCCCGGGGTGCCGGGCGGCGCCGGGGCCACGGGCGGCGCCGGCGGCGCCGGGGCGTACGCCGGCTGCGTCGGGGGCGCGGGAGCGTACGCCGGCTGCGTCGGCACGGCAGCCGGCTGGGCGGGCTGGGCCGGCGGCGCTGCCGTCGGGTCCTGCGGCTGCTCCGGAGGCGTCGTCATGCGACACCCCCCGCCGTGGGCGAGCCCATCGCTCGACGGGCCTGGTGGCTGGTCGAACGCACCGAGGTACCGCACACCATGCAGAAGTGCGAGCCGACGAGCAGCAGGTTCTCGCACTCGGGGCAGAAGGTGTCCGAGACCGTCGCGCGCTTGGACGCCAGCCCGTCGGTGCGGACGGCGTCCTCGACGGCTGCCTCGAGCAGCGCGGCCTGCATCGTCGTCCGGATCCGGATGACGAGCACCGCGAGGATCACGAAGCCCCACAGCAGCCCGAGCGCCTGGCCGAACGGCACGTACGACAGCAGCCGGACGCCGAGCCAGTACCCGACGTTGGCGGCCACGGCGAGGCCGAAGTTCATGAAGTACGCCGGGGTGAACCCGTCGTACCCCTCCCCCTTGCCGGAGAACGCCGCCACCGCGATGCCGGTCGCGGTGCCGTAGATGAGCGACTTGACGACCATCAGGTTCACCACGACGACGGCCCACGACGCGAGCCCGTCGGTGGTGCGGAAGTCGGGCGAGGTGAAGACCGAGGAGTAGAGGACGAGCGTCTCGAAGGCGGCGTACGCCGTCCCGGCAGCGATGCCGAACGTCAGCCCGTCGATCATGTCGTCGAACTGCGGCCGGCTGGCGAGGATCACGCCGCCGGCGTTCTTGACGACCTCGGCCACGACCGGAAGCAGTACCGCGAAGATCAGCAGGGCCGGGAACGACAGGGCCGAGATGCCGACCCGCGAGCCGGCCGCGAAGCTGGCGAACTCGTCGTCGAAGACCCACCGGAAGAAGAACAGCGAGACCAGGATCGCCAGCACGCCGGTGCCGAGGAACAGGCCGGCGACGACGGGGACCGGTGCGTCCTCCCACATGTTCACGTCGTAGATGTAGACGAGGTAGGCGACCGGGATGAGGAACGCCGCGGCGGCGATGGCGATCGGCAGCAGGCCGAGGCCGGTCGCGGCCACGATCAGCACCGCGCTGATGATCATCGCCCAGCGATAGTTGTCGGCCGTCTCGCGATTGGTGTGCGGCATGATCGTCGAGATCAGCGCGAACTGGTTCACGCCTTCCGACGACTGCACGGCGTAGGAGCCGCTGCGCGTGGATGCGCCGCCGCGGAGCGAGGTACCGCAGCGGTAGCAGTAGAGCGCTACCTCCGGGCTGTCCGTGGAGCAGGTGGGACAGGGCACAGGTCAACCTCCGTCGAGTTCGGTGACATGCCGAGCGGGCGACATGGTGGGTGCAGGCTATTTGGGCCGGACCGCCAGCGGTAGAGCATTTCTCCGATTGGTCGATGCCGGAAGGGGCCGAATGGGTGAGAATCGGCGACCATGAGCCGACTGTGGTCGCCCCGCCGGTCCCCCGGCGCGTCGCGCCGACTCCTCGCCGTCCCCGTCGCCGTGGCCCTCGCCCTGGCGTTGACGGCCTGCGACGACGGTCGGTCGCTGGGCGGTGACGACCCCGGACCCCGGACGCTGATCCCCTCGGCGGCCTACGCCAGCGCGAACCCCGACGTCGACGTGGCCGGCCGGCTGGCCGGCCTCCAGCGCGTCATCGACGAGCTGCGCTCGTCCACCGGCTCGGGCTGGGTCGGCCACCAGGACGACGTCACCGGCTTCCTGGGCGAGCTGTCGGGCGGTCGCTGGGCGGCCGACGCCAGCACGGGCCCGACGGAGACGGCGACGGAGTTCCTGGCGGCGTACGGCGAGGACCTGTTCGGCGTCCCGGCCGAGGACCTGGCGGTGGCCGACTCCGGTGACGTGGACACCTCGGGCAGTACCGTCCTCAAGGCCGCCCAGATGCTCGGTGACGTGCCCGTGCTCGACGGCGGCCTCGTGCTGACCGTCGGCGGCGACGAGACGCAGCCGCGCGTGAACGCCGTACGAGGGCGCGTCTTCCCAGGCATCGATGCCCTGACCGTCCCGCGGATCCCGCCGCGGCTGGCCAAGCGGCTGGTCCGCAAGCTCACCCACGGCGAGGTCGTCGGCGCACCGACCCTGGTCGTGCTGCCGACCGGCGCCGGCAAGCTGGCCTGGGAGCTCAACGTGTTCGCGGCCGGCACGTCCGCGGCCGGCGTGCAGCTCAGCGACGGCCTCTACTACCTCGACGCCGTCACCGGTGACCTGCTGGAGGTGCGCCCGACGACCGCCGAGCTGGCCTCGCCGAGCGTCTACAGCAAGCTGCTCTCGCAGGCCTCGCCGAAGGTCTCCCGCCGGCTGAGCCGGATGACGCTCGCCGGACTGTCAGCGCTCGACGGCCCGAAGGGCCAGCCCGTCGACGTGACCGGCACCGCGCCGTACCTCGGCGAGACGACTGCCAAGGGCCTGCGGACCAACCAGGGCGTGGCCCTGATCGACACCACGACGCCGACGTACAACCCGGCCACCGGGCGCGGCGGCATCTACACGTTCAGCGCCGACGGCTCGAGCAGCAACTCCGCGCTCCCCGGACGCCAGTACGTCGAGGAGGGCGGCGGCACCCGCATCACCGACCCGGACGCGATCGCTGCGCAGAAGGTCAGTCGCGTCGTGTACGACTACTACGCGAGCATCGGCCGGGCCTCGTGGGACGGCAAGGGCGCCTCGATGGTCTCGACGGTGAACTTCAGCGACGGCGAGTTCTGCAACGCGTTCTTCAGCTCCCAGCTGCGGCAGATGGTGTACGGCAACCCGTGCCAGGGCCCGAACGGCGAGATGCAGCTGGTCACCCTCGACGTCACCGGCCACGAGGTGACCCACGGCGTCACCGACTCCACGGCCGGCCTCAACTACACCGGCCAGTCGGGCGCGCTGAACGAGTCGTTCTCCGACTACTTCGGCAACGTGATCGGCGACCACTTCTACCAGCGTGACTCCGCGACCATCGGCGAGGACGGGTGCGCGGAGGTCACCGGACCACAGTCGCTGTGCGCGAAGAACGAGACCGGCACCCTCGCCGTGCGCTACATGCTCAACCACAACACGATGGACGACTACCTCAACGTCCTCGACCCGCCGTTCCGCTGGTCGCTGGCGGTGGGCCGGATCACCGACAACGGCGGCGTACATCTGAACTCCGCGATCTGGAACAACGCGCTGTGGACCATCCGCACCCAGCTGGCCAAGATCGACAACCAGCCCGGGTACAAGTCGCCACTCGCCCACGACTTCGACCTGATCGTCTACTACACGCTGACCCACCAGCTCGGCCCGAACTCGACGATGGTCGACGCGGCCAACGCCGTGAAGGACACCGCGGTCAAGGCCGGCGCGGACGCCACGATCATCCGGGTGGCCAAGGAGGTCTTCGACCAGGTCGAGCTGTGCGCCGGGTGCTACGACCCCGGCCCCGTGCCCGGCGACATCGTCAGCAACACCCCGCAGTCCGAGGTGAGCCCGATCGCCTCGGGCAAGAACACCGCCTGGCTCAACCCGGTCGGTGGCCCCGGAACGCCCTCGGTCAGCAGCGGCATCGCCGGCAACCCGATGACCTACGACATGGCGTGGGCAGGAGACGCGCTCGTCAGCGCCGAGCTGACCAACAACGGCGAGGCCATCGTGATGCACGACAAGGGCGGCCGGACCACCAAGCTCGCCGACCTGTCGTTCTCCACGTTCCTGGCGGGCCTGGCAGGTTCCGAGGACGGCGCGGCGTGGTGGGTGGGCGAGGAGAGCACCCTCAACTACGTCCAGCCCAACGGGAAGGTCAGCCGCGTCCGGGTCAACGGCCTCGGCGGCGACAACGTCACGTCGATGGCGACCGGGGCAGGGACGGTTGCCTTCGGGACCGAGCAGGGCCGGGTCGCGGTCTGGCAGGCCGGGACGGCCAACGTCAAGCTGCTCGGCACCATGGGTGGGTCGGTGCTGTCGCTCGCGGCGTACGGCGACCACGTGGTCGCGATCGACGCGGACCAGTCGGCGGATGCCTTCGACACCCGCGGCAACAAGACCCACCTCAGCGACTTCGGCTTCCCGTTCGGCGCCGCGGCCAACGCCGACTACGCCGTCTTCCCGGTCGCCGTCGACAGCCTGCCCGGAGGGGTGAACGAGGCACTCGGCGGCCGGATGGTCGACACCGACCTGTTCCTCTACTCCTTCAAGACCAACAAGATCTACAGCCCCCTCGAGGAGCGCGGCCAGCAAGGCTTCCCGTCGATCTCGGGCAACCGACTGGTCTGGCAGGACGGCGTCTTCGGCGGGGACGACATCATGCAGGTGACGCTGCCCGCTGGCCTCTGACCCCGAGATCGCTGGTCGAGCCGGGAGCCGTTCACGGCCGAGCGTGTCGAGACCTACTGTCGCCGACCGGTTCTCGACACCGGCTCGCCCAGGGGCTCGCCGGGCTCGACCGCCGAGGGTCGGCGACGACCCACGAGGATCACACCCTCCACGACGCGGACCTCGTAGGCAGGGATGGAGATGTGGTCGTCGTCGAGGCAGCGGCCGGTGTGGAGGTCGAAGACGTGGCGGTGGCGGGGGGAGCCGACGATCGTCGATCCGTCGCGGGTGCCGACGATGCCGCGGGCGAGGAGCGCCGTACGGTCGAACGGGTCGTGGTTGCCGACCGCGTAGACCGTGTCGTCGGCGGTGCGGAAGATCGCCATCGCCTGGCCGTGCACGAGGGCGCTCGCGCCCAGCCCCACCTCGAGCTCGGCGAGCCGGCACACCGGCAGCCACTCCTCGGTCGGGCTCATGTCGCGACGCTAGGAGCGTGATGTTGTCGGCGTGTTACGGCGTGTTACGAGGGCAACAACTGTGGTCGGGCAGGGTAGGGGCATGACCGAGCCCGACGCCGCCGTCGTGGTGGTGGCGGCCGGGTCCGGCTCCCGCGCCGGGTCGGAGGTCAACAAGGTCCTGCTGCCGCTGGCGGGCCGGCCCGTCGTGGCCTGGTCGGTGGCGACGGCGCTGGGCCTTCCCGACGTACGCCGGGTGGTCGTCGTACACCGGAGCGACGAGCGAGCGGCGATGGCCGAGGCGCTGGCCCCGCACCTCGGCGACCACGAGGTGCTGCTCGTCCCCGGCGGCGTGACCCGGCACGACTCGGAGTGGCAGGCCCTGCGGGTACTGGGCGACGACATCGACGCCGGCACGATCCGCGTGGTGGCCGTGCACGACGCGGCCCGGCCGCTCGCCGACGCCGAACTGTTCGAGCGGACGCTGGCCGCCGCCCGCGAGCGCGGCGGAGCGATCCCGGTGGTGCCGATCCACGGCGTGGTACGGCGTGACGGCGGTCCCGTCGCGGGTGGGCTGGCGGGCGTGCAGACGCCGCAGGCGTTCCGCGCACCGGACCTGCTAGCGGCGTACCGGGCGGCCGAGCACGACGGCTTCACCGGGACCGACACCGCGTCGTGCGTGGAGCGCTACGCCGCGGTGGCCGTCGCCGCGGTGCCGTCGGGGCCCGGCAACCTGAAGATCACCTTCCCCGAGGACCTCGAGGTCGCGGCCCGGTTGGTCACGCCAACGGGCGGGTGAGCGCTTCCAGGAGCCGTACGTCGTCGGGACCGGCGACCCGCATGGCCTCGGCCGGTGCCTCCTCGAGCACCACGGTGGCGCGCTCACGCAGAGCGGTGACCAGGTCCGCGAAGTCGGGTCCCGCCTGGTCGAGGAGATCGGCGGCCCCGGCCGCGACGTCCGCCGGTACGACGACCGGAGATACGACTCGGACAAGCTCCTCGCGGTCGAGCGTCTCGCCGACGAGCCCGTCGTGCAGCACCTTGACGGTGTCGGTGACCGGGCGTACGCCCGCGACCACCACGCCGTCGGCGACGGCGCGGCGTACGCACGCGGCGAGGAACTCCGGTGGCGTCATCGGGCACAGGGAGTCGTGCAGCACGAGCGGCAGTCCGGAGTCCACGACGCCCTCCATCGACGTCCGGGCGTCGAGGGGCAGCACCTGGGCGGCTGAGAGCGCCCAGGTCGCCGCGGTGACCAGCGCCTCGCCGTGCACGAGCGCGAAGGGCAGCGAGCCCCTGCCCTCGTCGACGACGCGGCCGAGCGCGATCACGTCGACGTCGGTCTGGCTCACGGGGACAAACTAAACGCCCCGCCCGGTGGGACCGGGCGGGGCGTTCGGTGCTATCGGTTTGCTACCTCAGGACGCGAGCACCTCGTCGAGGATGGCCTCGGCCTTGTCCTCGTTGGTGTGCTCGGCGAGCGCAAGCTCGGAGACCAGGATCTGACGAGCCTTGGCAAGCATCCGCTTCTCGCCAGCGGAGAGGCCACGGTCACGCTCGCGGCGCCACAGGTCGCGGACTACCTCCGCGACCTTCATGACGTCCCCGCTGTGCAGCTTCTCCAGGTTGGCCTTGTAGCGGCGCGACCAGTTGGTCGGCTCCTCGACATGGGCGGCGCGAAGCACGTCGAAGACGCGGTCCAGGCCCTCCTTGTCCACGACGTCGCGGACACCCACGAGGTCGAGGTTGCACGCGGGCACGCGTACGACGAGATCCTGCTGGGCGACGATCCGCAGGACGAGGTACTGCCGGTCCTCACCCTTGATCGTGCGCATCTCAATGTCTTCGATGACTGCGGCCCCGTGATTCGGGTAGACAACCGTTTCGCCGACGGTGAAGGTCATATGTTCTGTACCCCTTTCCAGGTGACCATTCTAACACGTCAGCGAATAAGCGATCGCCGCGTTTGCCCAGGTCAGAGGCCCAATCCGGGCTTGACAACACGCCGGTCCGTGTGCCGTGCACAGTACGTCGGGGCCGGGCGGACGCCGGTCCGGTACGTCCGAAGCACCACCCGCCACCGGGCCCTGGTCGATACTGACCGGCATGTCGGCGGCCCCCTCCCGCGCCGGACGCCCGACCCCGCGACACGGGGTGCTGGCGAGCTGGCCGGTGCAGCTGGTCCGCGCCGCGCACCCGCTCCAGGGCCTGGTCACCGCGGTCGTGCTCGCGGGCGCGGCGGTCGCCAGCGGCCGAGCGCTGCGGGAGGCGGCACTGGTCGGCGCCACCGTGCTGGTGGGCCAGGCGGTGCTGGGCTGGCACAACGACATCGTGGACCGTCGTCGCGACGCTGCTCGCGACCGCACCGACAAGCCGGTCGCGAGCGGCGACCTCGAGGTGGGGAACGCCTGGTTCGCGGTCGCGTGCGGCGTGCTGCTCGTGGTGCCATTGGCCCTGGGCAACGGGGTGACCGCCGGCTCGGCGTACCTGATCTCTCTGGCGGTCGGCCTGCTCGGCAACCTCGTGCTGCGCGGCTCGGCGTTCTCCTGGCTGCCGTGGGCCGCGGCGTACGGGCTGCTGCCGGCTTTCCTGTCGTACGGCGGGTGGGGCGGCGCCGCGGAAGGCGACCCGCCGACACTCGTCATGACCGCGCTCGCGGCTCTGCTGGGCGTGGCGGTGCACTTCCTGCTCGCCCTGCCGGACCTGGTCGCGGACAACGAGAACGGCATGCGCCACCTGCCGTTGCGCGTGGCGCTGCGCACCGGAGCGCCGCGGCTGCTGTGGATCTGCATCGTGGTCACGGCGTTCCTCGCGGCCTCCCTCGTGGTGGCGGGGCTGACGGTGGGCCTGCGCCAGTGACGGACCGATGACCGGCTGCCGGGCGCAGCGCCGCCGCGGAGCGGTTGCCCTAGGCTGGTGCGCGCACACCCGTCGACCACCTCGAAGGCCTGTCACATGGACCGTCGGCTCTCGCGCCGCAAGCCACTCACCCGGCTCGCCCTCGCCGTCGGGGCGCTCGCTCTCGCCGTTCCGAGCGTCGCCTCCTGCGGCTTCAACTACGCCACCGACCGCGAGAACACCATCGCCAACGGCGTCAGCAACAAGGACGGCGACGTCGACGTGCTCAACGCCGTGGTCGTCTCCAGCGAGGAGGGGTCCGGCACCTTCATCGCCACGCTGGTCAACAACCTCAGCGACCAGACGATCACCTTGACCACGCTGGGCTTCGGGTCCAACTCGACGATGGCCGTGGCCGGTTTCGAGCCGATCGCCGTCCCGCCGCACGGCGCCGTCAACCTCGCCGACGGCCAGGGCATCAAGGTGAGCGGTGACTTCAGCACCGGCGACTTCGTCTCGCTCAGCCTGACCTTCGACAACGGCGAGACCGCCGACATGAAGGTCAACGTCGTCGCAGACGACGACGAGTACGACGGCTACGACAACGGCACCGGCACCCCGTCGCCGACCGCCGAACCGACCGCCTCGACGTCATGACGTACGAGCTCGTCCTGCTCCGCCACGGCGAGAGCGAGTGGAACGCCAAGAACCTGTTCACCGGCTGGGTCGACGTCGACCTGAACGACAAGGGCCGCGGCGAGGCCGTGCACGGCGGCGAGCTGCTGCGCGATGCCGGCCTGCTGCCGGACGTGGTGCACACCTCGCTGCTGCGCCGGGCGATCAACACCGCGAACCTGTCGCTCGACGCCTGCGACCGGCACTGGATCCCGGTACGTCGCTCCTGGCGGCTCAACGAGCGGCACTACGGCGGGCTCCAGGGCAAGGACAAGAAGCAGACGCTGGAGGAGTACGGCGAGGAGCAGTTCATGCTGTGGCGCCGATCCTTCGACGTCCCGCCGCCGCCCATCGACGACGGCGCGGAGTTCTCCCAGGTCGGCGACCCGAGGTACGACGGGCTCGGCGACGAGATGCCCCGGACCGAGTGCCTCAAGGACGTGGTCGCCCGGATGCTGCCGTACTGGGACGCCGACATCACCGCCGACCTGCGGGCCGGCCGGCGCGTGCTGGTGGCCGCGCACGGCAACAGCCTCCGCGCGGTCGTCAAGCACCTGGACCGGATGAGCGACGAGGCCATCGTCAGCCTGAACATCCCGACCGGGATGCCGTTGCTCTACCGGCTCGACGACGACCTGACGCCGACCGTGCCCGGGGGCGAGTACCTCGACCCGGACGCCGCTGCCGCCGCAGCCGCCGCTGTCGCCAACCAGGGCCGCTGACCCCCGCTGGTGCCGTCAGGCGTCGGTCGAGACCGGGAACGAGCCGGTGACGACGAACACGACGCGGTTGCCGACGGACACGGCGTGGTCGGCGATGCGCTCGTAGTACCGCCCGAGCAGGGCGATGTCGACGGCCGCCTCGACGCCGTGCTCCCAGTCGTCGGAGAGGAGCTGGGTGAAGCTGTTGCGGCGCAAGAGGTCCATCTCGTCGTCGTCGCGGCCGAGCACGATGGCTGCCTCGACGTCGCGCTCGGTGATGATCTCCGCGACCCGCCCGACCATGTCCTCGGCGACCTCGGCCATCCGGGCGATCGTCGGCCGAACCTCCTCCGGCACCGCGATCAGCGGCACGCGCAGGCGGGCGATCTTGGCGACGTGGACGGACAGGTCGCCCATGCGCTCGAGCTCGCTGACCATCCGCAGCGCCGAGACGATGACCCGCAGGTCGCCGGCGACGGGCTGCTGGAGCGAGAGCAGGGAGAAGCAGTTGTCCTCGACCCGCTCGGTGGCCTCGTCGATCTGGCTGTCGGCGCTGATCACCGCCTCGGCGGTCTCGGCGTCGCCGGCGAGCAGTGCCTTGGTGGCCAGTCGTACCGCCTCCTGCACCGTGCCGCACACGACGGCGAGGTCGCGGAAGATGGAGTCGAGCTGGTCGTGGTAAGCCTCACGCATACGGGGGACATTACGGGCGCCGGGTGACCAGAGGGCGTCAAGCGGTGAACGCGCGGTGAACACTCGTCGAGGCGCCGTCGCGGAAGCGATGACCGGGCGCGCCGCTGCGTACGATTCAAGTCGTGGATCCGACGACGCAGGCGTTCGTCGCCGCGCTCATCGGTGCATTGGTGGCGGGCGGCGGAGTCCTGGCCTGGCACGTCAGCGAGCGCCAGCAGAGCCTGGTGCCCGCGACGGAGGAGCCGGCCGTCCCCGAAGGGGTGGCGTCCGTGCTGTCGGTGCTGCGCAGCAGCGCGGTCGTGGTCGGCGGGGACGACACGGTGCTGAAGGCCAGCGCCCCGGCGTACGCCATGGGTCTGGTGTCGGGCACCAGCCTGATGTCGCACGAGCTCGCGGAGCTGGTGACGCAGGTACGTCGGGACGGCCAGATCCGCCAGACCGAGCTGCTGATGGCCCGCCAGGGTGCCTCCCCGCGCCACGTCACCGTGCGGGTGGCGCCGTTGACGTCGACGCAGGTCCTGGCGCTGGTCGAGGACCGCACCCGCGAGCGCCGCGTCGAGACGGTGCGACGCGACTTCGTCGCGAACGTCTCCCACGAGCTGAAGACGCCGGTCGGCGCCATCAAGCTGCTCGCCGAGGCCGTGTGCGACGCGGCGGACGACCCGGACGCCGTACGCCGCTTCGCCGGTCGGATGCTGACCGAGTCCGACCGCCTCTCCCGCCTCGTGCAACAGATCATCGAGCTGTCGCGGCTGCAGGACGACGACCCGCTCGACGCCCCCGTGGTGGTGTCGGTGGACGAGGTCGTCGCGGCAGCCGTCGACGCGTGCGCGACCGACGCGCACGCGCGCAACATCAAGATCGTCACCGGCGGCGTACAGGACCTGAAGGTCGTCGGCAACGAGGAACAGGTGCGGGCCGCCGTCGCCAACCTGGTCGCCAACGCCGTCGCGTACTCCGGCGACGACTCGACCGTGCTCGTCTCCGCCAAGCCGGAGGAGGGCATGGTCGAGGTGTCGGTCGTCGACCAGGGCATCGGCATCCCCAGCGGGGAGCTCGACCGCATCTTCGAGCGCTTCTACCGCGTCGACCCGGCGCGCCACCGGTCCACGGGCGGCACCGGTCTCGGACTGTCCATCGTCAAGCACGTCGCGGCGACCCACGGCGGAGAGATCCGTGTGTGGTCCGTCGAGGGCCAGGGCTCCACCTTCACCCTGACCCTGCCGCGCGCCAACCAGGAAGTACTGACATGACCCGTGTTCTCGTCGTCGAGGACGAAGAGAGCTACTCCGACGCGCTCGCCTACATGCTCAGGAAGGAGGGGTACGACGTCGCCATCGCCGCCACCGGCCCGGACGCGCTCACCGAGTTCGACCGCAACGGCGCGGACATCGTGCTGCTCGACCTGATGCTCCCCGGCCTGCCCGGCACCGAGGTGTGCCGCCAGATCCGCGTCACGTCCAACGTGCCGGTGATCATGGTCAGCGCCAAGGACGACGAGGTGGACAAGGTGGTCGGCCTCGAGCTCGGCGCCGACGACTACGTCACCAAGCCCTACTCCCCGCGCGAGCTGGTCGCCCGGATCCGCGCCGTGCTGCGCCGCGGCCAGGAGCCCGAGCTCGCCCCGATGACCCTCGAGGCCGGCCCCGTACGGATGGACGTCGAGCGCCACGTCGTCACCGTCGACGGCACCGAGCAGCGGCTGCCGCTCAAGGAGTTCGAGCTGCTGGAGATGTTCCTGCGCAACCCCGGCCGGGTGCTCACCCGCGGCCAGCTCATCGACCGGGTCTGGGGCTCCGACTACGTCGGCGACACCAAGACCCTCGACGTCCACGTCAAGCGCCTGCGCGCCAAGCTCGAGCCCGACCCCTCCGAGCCCAAGTTCCTCGTCACGGTCCGCGGGCTCGGGTACAAGCTGGACCTGTAGGGGTGTCACGGGCGGGCGGTCGTGTCACCCGGTTACCCGGGTGACACGGACGTTCCAGGGGGTTGCAACCCACAGGAACGTCCAGGAACGCCCGGGAAGTTCGGCCGCATTTCGCCGTACGACGACCGATAACCGCGTGTCGGGTGTCGGTGGCCGTACCTAGGCTTGGGGAGTGAACGCGACGCCGTCCAGGTCCTGGCTCCCGATCGCCGCGGTGACGGTGACGCTGGTGTTCTGGGCGTCGGCGTTCGTCGCCATCCGGCACCTCGGCCACGACTTCACCCCCGGCTCGCTCTCGCTCGGCCGGCTGCTCGTTGGCGCGCTGGCGCTGGGGCTCGTCGCCGCCCCGAAGCTCAAGGGCGGCCCCCGACCCACCCGCCGGGAGTGGTTGTCGATCGTGCTGATCGGCGTCTTGTGGTTCGGCATCTACAACGTCTCGCTGAACCAAGGCGAGCACCACGTGGACGCCGGCACCGCCTCCATGCTCCTCCAGGTGAGCCCGATCATCATCGCGGTGCTCGCGACGGTCTTCCTCAGCGAGAAGTTCAGCCCGTACCTCGCCATCGGTCTCGGGCTGGCCTTCGCCGGCGTGGTGCTGATCGGGACCGCCGACAGCGACGGCGGCAACCGCGACCTGGTCGGCGTGCTGCTGTGCGTGGTGGCCGCGACCGTCTACTCGATCAGCGTGATCCTGCAGAAGCCGCTCGTCGCGCGGCTCTCGGCACTCCAGGTCACCTGGCTCGCGTGCACCGTCGGCGCCGTCGTCTGCCTGCCGTTCGCGGGCCAGCTCGTCGACGACGTCCGCGACGCCCCGACGAGCTCGATCCTCTGGGTCGTCTACCTCGGCGTGTTCCCGACGGCGATCGCGTTCACCACCTACGCCTACGCCCTGCGCCACATGAGCGCCTCCAGCCTGGGCGTGACGACGTACCTCGTGCCGCCGATCACCATCGTGATGGGCCTGGTCTTCCTGTCCGAGACGCCGCCCAGCGTCGCGTACGCCGGCGGCGTGCTCGCGCTGCTGGGTGTCGCCGTCGCCCGCCGCAAGCCGAAGCCGCGCGCAGCCGAGCCGCAGCAGAGGGAGACGACGCGCGTCCACGGCTGACATGCTGCGGACGTGAACGTGGTCGCCGGCATCCTGGTCGCCCTGGTGGCGCTGCTGCACCTGTACTTCCTGGTCCTCGAGATGTTCCTCTGGACCGCCCCGCAGGGACGCGCTGCGTTCGGCACCGAGCCCGAGTTCGCCGAGGCCACCAAGAGCCTCGCGGCCAACCAGGGCCTCTACAACGGGTTCCTCGTGGCCGGCCTGGTCTGGGGTCTGGTCGCCGACAAGTACGACATCCAGGTCTTCTTCCTGCTCTGCGTCATCGTGGCCGGGGCCTACGGCGCCGTGACGGTCAGCCGGAAGATCCTGTTCGTGCAGGCCTTGCCGGCGGCGCTAGCGCTGCTCTTCGTCCTCCTGGCCCACTGACGGGTCCTGCTCCAGCCAGCCGCGGAACGCCTCCAGGTTCGCGGTTGACTCACCGCGCAGGTTCCTCCACTCCCACTCCTTGCGGATCGAGGAGGCGAAACCCAGCTCCAGGATCGTGTTGAACGACTCGTCGGAGCTGGTCAGCACCGACCCGAGCAGCCGGTCGAGCTCGTCGGGGTTCACCGACGACAGCGGCAGCCGGGCGTCCAGGTAGATGTCGCCGAGCCGGTCGAGGGCGAACGAGACGGCGTACGTCCGCAGGTTCTTCTGCAGCAGCCAGCGGTAGACCCCCTCGTGGTTCTCGTCCGGCGCCCGGCAGACGAACGCGTGGCACGCGAGAGCGTGCGGCCCGACGTCGAGGCGGACGGCCGTCTGGAGCTTGCGCTCGCCCGGCAGGGAGAAGCTGAAGACGCCCTCGGCGGGCTCGGTGAACGCGATGTCGTGCTCGGTCAGGTAGGAACGGACGACCTCGGCGGACACAGGACAGAGGCTAGGGCCACGAAGGTCAGGCGACGGCCTCGCGCATGAGGGAGCGCGCCCGCTCGTACGTCGCCAGCGTCTGCTCCGCGGTGGCCTCCCACGAGAAGTGCCGGGCGTGCTCGACCGCGCCACGCGCCAGCCGCTCCCGGCGGGCCGGGTCGTTCACGAGGCTCGCCAGGGCGTCCGCCCAGTCATCGGCACGGTGGCTGTCAACCAGGACGCCGCCGCGGCCGTTCTCGACCACGGTGGTCAGGCCGCCGACCGCTGCTGCGACGACGGGAGTACCGGACGCCTGGGCCTCGACGGCGACCAGCCCGAACGACTCGTTGTAGGAAGGTACGGCGACAAGGTCGGCCGCGGCGTACCACTCCGCCAGCACGCGCTGGGCGACCGGCGGGACGAACCTCACGACGTCGGCGAGCCCCAAACGGTCCGCCAGCTGAGCGAGCGACTCGGGGTGGTCGAGGCCGGAGCCGGACGGCCCGCCGACGACCGGAACGACCAGGCGCTGCCGCAGGTCGGGCTCCCGCTCGAGCATCACGTGGACGGCGCGCAGCAGCACGTCCGGCGCCTTCAACGGCTGGATCCGGCCGGCGAACATGAGGACCGTCGCGTCGGCCGGCAGGTCCAGGCGGCGACGTACGTCGGCCCGGTCGCGTGGCCGGAACACCTCGAGGTCGACGCCCGGGTGGATCACCTCGACGCGGGCCGCGTCGGCGTCGTACAGGTTGATCAGCTGCTTGGCCTCGGTGTCTGTGTTGGCGATGAGCATGTCGGCGGCCTCGACCACCTGCTCCTCGCCGATGATCCGGACGCTCGGCTCGGGGGTGTCGCCCTCGGCGAGCGCGTCGTTCTTGACCTTGGCCATCGTGTGCATCGAGTGCACCAGAGGCACGCCCCAGCGGTCGCGGGCCAGAGCGCCGACCTGGCCGGACAGCCAGTAGTGCGAGTGCACGGCGCCGTAGTGGCCGAGCGGGTGCGATGCCTCTGCGCGCAGCACCTCGCGAGCGAAGACGCAGAGCTGGCCGGGGAGCTCGTCCTTGGTGAGGCCCTCGAACGGGCCGGCGTGGATGTTGCGGACCAGCACGCCCGGCGCCGCCTCGACCGCGACCGGGAGGGTGGAGGAGGTCGCGCGCGTGAAGATGTCGACCTCGATGTCGCGGGCAGCCAGGCGCTTGGCCAGCTCGGTCACGTAGACGTTCATGCCGCCGGCATCGCCCGTACCCGGCTGGTCGAGCGGAGAGGTGTGCAGGCTGATCATCGCCACGCGATCCAGTGATCCCACGTACCAGGCCTTCCGTCGACGGACTCCTCCAGAGGGCCCAACCACGGGATTGCAGGACTGATTCCCGCCAGCGCGGCGGGATCTCACAGGGTCGCGCGCTGCGGCTCCGGGCGCACGAGCTGGACGACCGCGAAGACCGCCACGGCGGCCCCGGCTAGCCCCCACACGACGCCGTCGTCCGAGGCAAAGGTGGCCGCGAACGCGATGACCATCCAGAACAACAGTGGCAGCGCGCAGGCGACGAAGAGCCGCAGAGTGAGCAGCCCGCGCTTCACCAGCACGGTTCCGAGCTCGAGCAGGAAGAGCGTCACCAACGCCGCACCGGCCCAGAACAGGCCGAGCTCGACCGGGTCGTCGCCCCCGTCCCAGACGAACCACGCCGCCACCCAGGCCGCCCCTCCGAGGACTCCCAGCACCGGGACGGCCCTGCGCATCCGCCGGCTCCCTTCGCGTACCGCCTCGTGTCTGTGGGCTTCGGGCATGACCGGTCAGTCTGCCCGGGGACCCGGCCCGGCACAATCGCGACCATGGCCGACGACAACACAGCAGCCCGGCGGATCGCCGTCGTCACCGGTGCCAGCAGCGGGATCGGCGCGGCGACCGCACGTCGCCTGGCACACGAGGGGTTCCTGGTGCACTGCGCTGCCCGGCGTGCGGACCGGATCGAGGCCCTGGCGGCCGAGATCGGCGGCGTCGCGACGGCCTGCGACGTGACCGACCGGGCGTCGGTGGCGGGCCTCTCCGCGGCCGTGGGTCCGGTGCTGAACGTGCTGGTCAACAACGCGGGCGGAGCGTTCGGCGGGGAGACCGTGGAGCATGCGGACCCGGACGACTGGACCCGGATGTACGACGTGAACGTGCTGGGCACGCTTCACGTCACCCAGGCACTGCTGCCCGCACTGCGAGCCAGCGGCGACGGGATGATCGTGAACATGGGATCGACGGCGGGACGCGTCGTCTACGAGGGCGGCGGCGGGTACACCGCCGCCAAGCACGCCCTCAAGGCTCTCACCGGCACGCTGAGGCTGGAGCTCAGCGGCGATCCGATCCGGATCACGGAGGTCTCGCCGGGGATGGTGAAGACCGACGAGTTCGCCACGACCCGCTACCGCGGGGACGAGGCGAAGGCGGCCGCCGTGTACGCCGGGGTGCCCGAGCCGCTCACCGCCGACGACATCGCCGACGTCGTCGCGTGGGTGGCGACGCGCCCCGCGCACGTGGACGTCGACGAGATCGTGGTGCGTCCACTGGCGCAGGCGGCCCAGCACAAGGTGCACCGGGTCTGACCCGATCAGGGCAGCAGGGCCACTGTGAGGTTTCGTCGCACGTACTCGCCGAAGCGGGCCACGCTCCACCGTCGACGCATCACGAGCAGCTCGTAGAGCTCCGCCGAGGTGACGACGTACATCACGTCGGCCGCCTCCGCCGTCGAGACGCCCGGGCGGAGGAGACCGCGGTCGGCGAGTGCCCGGGCGTTGCTCGTCATCCGCCGGTGCCGCGAGCGCTCGAGCCGCTGCGCGAGCGACCTCATGTCCGGGTCGGTGGCCGCGGCGTCCCGGACGAGCTGCCGCCGGACGACCCCGCCATCACCCGGAGGGACTTCCCAGGCCTCGCGCCGGCGTCCGTCCCCCTCGTGCTCGCCCGTGGGTGCGCCGGGTGAGTGGCAGACTGCCGCCGTGCAGACCATCGGCCTCGTCGGCGGGATGAGCTGGGAGAGCAGCGCGGTCTACTACCGCGACCTCAACCTCGGCGTACGCGACCGGCTCGGCGGGCTGTCGTCCCCGCGGCTGGTGCTGAGCACGGTCGACTTCGCCGAGCTGACCGACCTCGAGGAGACCGAGCGCTGGGACCAGATCGGGGAGCTGCTCGCCGACGCCGCCCGCGGAGTGGAGCGCGCGGGAGCGGACTTCCTGCTGTTGTGCACCACCACGTTCCACAAGGTGGCCGACCAGGTCGAGGCCGCCGTGGACATCCCCGTGCTCCACCTCGCCGACGTGGTCGCCTCCGCCTGCCTCGAGCAGGGAGCGACCACGGTCGGGTTCATCGGCACCAAGGTCGCGATGGAGGACGCCTTCTTCGCCGACCGCCTCGCGCAGCACGGCGTCGCGGTGATCATGCCCGCCGCCGAGCACCACGACTGGCTGAACTCCGCCATCTACGACGAGCTCGTCCACGGTCGGGTCGTGGACGCCTCCCGGCGCCGCGTCGTCGAGCTGACCGAGGAGCTCTGGGACGCCGGCGCCCGCGCCATCCTGCTGGGCTGCACCGAGATCGAGCTGCTCGTCTCGCAGGCCGACATCGAGCTCCCGGTCATCCCGTGCACCACCCTGCACGTCAACGCCGCCCTCGACCGAGCCCTGGCCTGACCCCTCGCGCCGACCCCGATTCGTCTGCGAGTCGCCCGCGGACGTGCCAGGCGAGACCGCAGACGAATCGGGGCTCAGCGCCCGGTGTCGAGCACGATCACCGCGAGGCGGGAGAGGTCGGGGGTGAGGTGCTGCTCGGGGACCTGCGCCCGCCGGCCGCAGAGGTCGAAGGCGTAGACGAACATGTCGGGGTGCGGGTCGCCGCCCCTGACACCGGTGAGGTCGATCCGGTCGACCAGCGAACGCACCTCGGGGACGCGCTCGTCCTGCGAGGCCAGGTCGATCGGAGCCCTCGGCCACCCGGCCGGCGAAGCCGCCGGTACGCCGCACGGAGACCAGGGTCTCCTCCGACGAGGTGTCCGCGGTGCCGTCGCCGGCCGACGTCGAGCCCGCGGTCGGGGTGACGCCCACCGTCTCCCACGCCTGCCGGACCGCGTCCGCATGCTCGCCCGCTGCGGCCACGGTGGCCGCGGCGAACCCGGCGAAGTCGGTGTCGGTGCCGACATCGGAGCCGGTGAGGGCGGCGTACCAGACCTGGCCGGCGCCCTCCCACGCGTGCCCGCCGATCGCGGTCGCCGCGAGGTGGAAGGCGCGGTTGGGGATGCCGGAGTTGAGGTGCACCCCGCCGTTGTCGTCCTGCGTCTCGACGTACTCGTCCATGGAGGCGCCTTGCGGGTCCTTGCCCAGCTTGGGGTCGTCGTACGCCGTGCCGGGGTTGGCCATGTCGCGCAGCCCGCGCGCCGCGACGCCGGGCAGGAACAGCCCGGCGCCGATCAGCCAGTCGGCCTGGTCGACGGTCTGGCCGAGCAGCCACTGCTTGAGGCACGAGCCGAACACGTCGCTGACCGACTCGTTGAGGGCGCCGGGCTGGTCCTGGTAGCGCAGCCCGGCGGTGTGCTCGGTGACGGCGTGGGTGAGCTCGTGCCCGAGCACGTCGACGGGCTTGGTGAAGCGGTCGAAGATCTCGCCGTCGCCGTCGCCGAAGACCAGCTGGGTGCCGTCCCAGAAGGCGTTCACGTAGTCGTGGCCGTAGTGCACCGTCAGGGAGACGGGCGCGCCCGCGCCGTCGTAGGACGAGCGGTCGAAGACCTCCGCGAAGAGCCGGAGCGCGCCGAGGATGCCATCGGCCGCCTCGTCGACCGCGGCGTCTCCCGACGCCGGGTCACCGGCGCCGCGGACCTCCGTGCCGGGCAGGGTCGTGGTGCCGTGCGCGGTGTGCACGGTCCAGTCGGGGATGGCGGCCGCCGCGCCGGTCGTCGGCCTCGCGGTCGGGTGGGGGTGGGGCACCGCCGGGCGCCGGTCGCGCAGTTGGGCGTCGACGGTCAGCGTCGCGGTCATCCGCGCCGCGGCCGCCGAGTCGGCACGCGCGATCTGCTCGAGGAGGTACGGGGGGATGAAGGAGCAGGTCGTCTTTGGGGGGTCCCCGCGGAATCGTGAGCGGGAGGAGCGAAGCGGAGGGAGCGAGCGATTCCGTGGGGTACTCATGGGTCCTGAATACCCTGCGCCGCCGACGCAGCAAAGGGCGGGCGCGGCACTGGACGGGCCCGGCCGACCCCATGTCGGCCAGGACCGTCAGCGCCGAGACCCGGGGACTCCAGCGACGATGTCGCCCCCGCGGGGGCGGCCCGTCTCGGGCACGAGGAGTCCCAGGGCCATCAGGTCGCGCACGGCGGCGGCGACCAGCTGGACCGAGATGTGGTGCGGCCCCCCGAGCTCGAGGTTGGCCGCGGTGTGAAGGGCCTCGAGAGTGGCGCCGCCGGCGGCCGACTGCCACACGGTCCGGCGGAGCCCGTCGAGGGCGAGGTCGTGGCCGCTCACAGTGGGTTGCCGAGGGCTCTTGTCGTCGGTGATGCCGACGGCGACGTACAGCTCGATCGGCCCGGACGCAGGCCGCGTGCGCTGGGCGAGCAGCTCCGCGAGCAGGGGCGCCGCCAGGTGGATCTCGGCGTACTTCAGCACCCACAGTCCGTCCACCTCGTCGACGAGGTCGGGCAGAGCCGTCTCCGCCCAGGAGGCCGGGGCCGAGACCACCGTCGGTTCGAGGAGGCGTACGTCGTGCTCGCGGGGCACCGGGACCAGCTGCGGCTTGCGCTGCCGCGGGTCGCGCTCGAGCATGACCATCGCCGACAAGTGCAGCGCGTGGGCGCTGGGACGCATCCCCAGGGCGTCCGGCCCGGCCAGCATCGGCACGTCCTCCTCGGGACGGTCGAAGGCGAGCGGCTCCGGGAACGCGAGCACGTCGAAGGACTCGTCCAGGGCGAGCAGCTCGTCGGTGACGTAGCCGAAGCCCCGACGGCTCAGCTCGGCCGCCGACGTTGCGCGCAGCTCGGCCGTCGGGGCGACGAGCCCGAGCACCGCGCCACCGGGAGTGGCCACGGCCGCCGTGCGCAGCAGAAGCAGCCGGTCCTCGGCGGCGCCCACGGCGGCCTCCCGGAGCGCGTCGCGCAGCTCGATGGTCTGCTGCGGCGCCAGCGGGCGGTCGGTGCGCGACAGGGAGATCACGGACGGCGGCTCCTCGAGGTGGGGATCGTGAGTGGCGACGGTGGGGTCGTGGGCGGGTCGGCAGCGCGACCACAGGGCCTCGACCTGGGCGGTTGCGGGATGGCCGCCGGCGTCGACGCGGACACGGCGGCCCAGCAGGTCCAGCACCACCGGCGTGTGGTGGCCGGACGCGCGCGTCACGCCGAGCGTCCCGACGCTGGACTCCGTGACGAACCCGAGCCGGGGCGCGGCGGCGCAGGCGCGCACAGGCAGGCCTTGCCCCCCATCGATATCCCCCCAGATTCGACGTTCGCGTGCAGACGCAACAGACACCCGCCACCCCCTGGCGCGCGCATGTTGAGGGTAACCAGGGGGTTCGGGGGGGTAAATGACGATGCGGCGGTGGACCATACCGGCCCGTAGACTCTGCGGGTTTCGCCTCCGCGATCCCCCGACCTCTGCAAAGGTGCCCGCTTCTCCATGCCCGAGCACACCCGGCCCCAGGCCGTGCGCCGCGACCTGCGCAACGTCGCGATCGTCGCGCACGTCGACCACGGCAAGACCACCCTGGTCGACGCGATGCTGCGTCAGGCCGGTGCGTTCACCGCCCACGAGCTCGAAGGCGTGGCCGACCGGGTGATGGACTCCGGCGACCTCGAGCGCGAGAAGGGGATCACGATCCTCGCCAAGAACACGGCGGTGCACTACACCGGCCCGTCGGCGCCCGACGGGATGACGATCAACATCATCGACACCCCGGGCCACGCCGACTTCGGTGGCGAGGTCGAGCGCGGCCTCTCGATGGTCGACGGCATCGTGCTGCTGGTCGACGCGTCTGAGGGTCCGCTGCCGCAGACGCGCTTCGTGCTCCGCAAGGCCCTGAACGCCGACATGCCGGTCGTGCTCGTCGTGAACAAGGTGGACCGGTCCGACGCCCGGATCGCCGAGGTCGTCGACGAGACCTACGAGCTGTTCCTCGACCTGCTCGACGACAGCCATCTCCAGGGGCACAGCCAGGACGCCCTCGACTTCCCGGTCGTCTACGCCTCGGCCAAGGCCGGCCGGGCCTCGCTCGTCGTACCCGAGAACGGCGGCATGCCCGACTCCCCCGACCTCGAGCCGCTCTTCCGCACGATCGTGGAGACCATCCCCGCCCCGACGTACGTCGAGGGCGCACCGCTGCAGGCCCACGTCACCAACCTCGACGCGTCGCCGTTCCTCGGGCGGCTGGCGCTCCTGCGCATCCACCATGGGGAGCTCCGCAAGGGGCAGACCGTGGCATGGATGAAGCGCGACGGGTCGAAGCAGAACGTGCGGGTCACCGAGCTCCTCGTCACCGAGGGCCTCGAGCGCAAGCCCGGCGAGTACGCCGGCCCGGGCGACATCGTGGCCGTCGCGGGCTTCCCCGACATCACCATCGGCGAGACGCTCGCCGACGCCGAGGACCCCGTCGCCCTCCCACTCATCCACGTCGACGAGCCGGCGATCTCGATGACGATCGGCACCAACACCTCGCCGCTGGTCGGCCGGGCCAAGGGCAGCAAGGTCACGGCCCGCATGGTCAAGGACCGACTCGACGCGGAGCTGGTGGGCAACGTGTCCCTCCGCGTGCTGCCCACCGAGCGGCCCGACACCTGGGAGGTGCAGGGACGAGGTGAGCTCGCGCTGGCGATCCTGGTCGAGCAGATGCGGCGCGAGGGCTTCGAGCTGACCGTCGGCAAGCCGCAGGTCGTGACCAAGGAGGTCGACGGCAAGCTGCACGAGCCCATGGAGCGGCTGACCATCGACGCCCCCGAGGAGTACCTCGGCACCATCACCGAGCTGCTCGCCGCCCGCAAGGGCCGGATGGAGCAGATGACCAACCACGGCACCGGCTGGGTGCGGATGGAGTTCGTCGTCCCCGCCCGTGGCCTGATCGGCTTCCGTACGGACTTCCTCACCGACACCCGCGGCACGGGCATCGCCCACCACATCAGCGAGGGCTACGAGCCGTGGGCCGGCGAGATCCGCTCGCGCAACTCGGGCTCGCTGGTGGCCGACAGGTCAGGTGCCGCGACGGCGTACGCCATGACCAACCTGCAGGAGCGCGGCATCCTGTTCGTGGAGCCGACGACCGAGGTCTACGAGGGCATGATCGTCGGCGAGAACTCACGGGCCGACGACATGGACGTGAACATCACCAAGGAGAAGCAGCAGACCAACATCCGCTCCTCCACCTCCGACAACTTCGAGAAGCTCATCCCGCCGCGCAAGCTCAGCCTCGAGCAGTGCCTGGAGTTCTGCCGCGAGGACGAGTGCGTCGAGGTCACGCCGCAGACGGTGCGGATCCGGAAGGTCGTGCTGGACCAGAACGAGCGCGCCAAGCTGGCGTCCCGGGCGAGAAAGGGCTCCTAACCCACGGCCGGCGCCGACACGACGGCAACGCCTTCGATCCGCACCGGCTTGTCCTTGGCCGCGACGATCCTGAGCATCCCCGAGCGAGGCGTGTCGAACGTCGCCACCGGGCGCAGCACTCCGGCGCGGTGCTCGCCGGCGAGTCGCACCCGCCCGATGAGCGTGCGGCCGAGGTAGACGTCGACGGGTCCGAGCCGCATGCCGGTGTTGGCGACCAGCACGATGGCGGTGACCCCGTGGACGCGATGCCGGAGCGTGGCGCCGGCGTTGCGGGTGGTCCTGAAGTCGTGCCCGAACGCCCGCGGGGCGGACGCGACGCGCCAGCCCCCGCTCGCGCCGAACCGCTGGTCGTCCATCGGCACCGTGAAGGTCCGCGTCGCGGGCGTCTCGTCGAGCACGCCGGCGGCATCGCGGGCCGCGACCGAGAAGACGTGGGTGCCCGCGGCCAGGGCCGCGAGCGACGCGCCTGTCGCATCGCACGGGACCGCCAGCCCGTCGATCGCACAGGCGTACGACGCCGGCTCGCTCGCCGCGAACCGGAACCGCACGTGCGAGCGGAGGACCACCTCACCCTCGGCCGGACCGGCCGTCACGCTCGTCTCGGGGGCCATCGCGTCGTCGGCAGGATCGTCCGACAGCGACCTCGTCAGGGCACCGGCCGGGGAGGCCGGGAGCGCGAGGAGAACCGGCACGGACATGGCCAGGACGAGGGTGGGCAAGCGCGGCAGGCGCACGGATCTCTCCCGAGGAGGTCGATGGACGTGAGGCGACCCTAGAGTGCCAGGCGTGCCGGGATCGCGCCCGGATCGCCTCCCGTGACCGCATCGTTGTGAGAGCGCTTCCACATTGAACGATCCAATTCTTGCGCGTGCCTTGACACCCGGAGGTGACGGCGGTCATAGTCCTGCTCAACCGAGAGTGGAAGCGCTCTCACACCCACCAGGAGGAACCCGGTGAAGCGCAGCACCCGACGCCCAACTGTGTCCTGGGCCCCACGTGTGGCCCTGATCGCGACCTCGGCGGTCGTCCTCTCGCTCGGACTGGCCGCGTGCGGCGGCGACGACGGTGACGGCGGCGGGGGCGGCTCGGCCGACGACCCCGTCGAGATCACGATCGCCACGTTCAACGAGTTCGGCTACGAGGACCTGATCGACGAGTGGAACGCCGACCACCCCGAGCTCCAGGTCACCCAGAAGAAGGTCGGCACCTGGGACGACGCCAAGGAGAACCTCTACACCAAGCTCGCCGCGGGCTCGGGTCTCTCCGACATCGAGGCGATCGAGGGCGACTCGATGCCCGCGATCCTCGCCGAGTCCGACGCCTTCGTGGACCTCACCGACCCCGCGCTCGACGGCCGGTGGCTGGACTTCAAGGCCGCCGCGGCCACCGATGCCGACGGCAAGATGATCGGCTACGGCACGGACGCCGGCCCGGAGGGCATCTGCTACCGCGCCGACCTGTTCAAGAAGGCCGGGCTGCCGACCGACCGCGACGAGGTCGCCGGCCTGATGGGCACCTGGGACGACTACTTCGCCACCGGCGCGGAGTTCGTGAAGAAGGTGCCGGGCACGGCCTGGTACGACTCGACGGGCGGGACCGCGCAGGCGATGCTCAACCAGATCGAGAACCCCTTCGAGCAGGACGACAACACCGTCGACGTGGAGAACCCCGACCTCCAGGCGCTCTACGCCACGCTCACCGACAACGACGCCAAGGGCCTGTCGACCAAGCTCACGCAGTGGAGCGACGACTGGACGGCGTCGTTCCAGAAGAACGGCTTCGCGACGATGGCCTGCCCCGGCTGGATGCTCGGCGTCGTCGCCGGCAACGCCGACGGCGTGAAGGGCTGGGACTTCGCCAACGTCTTCCCGGGCGGGGGCGGCAACTGGGGCGGCTCGTTCCTCGTCGTCCCGCAGCAGTCCGACCACCCGGACGAGGCGAAGGAGTTCGCCAACTGGATCACCGCGCCCGAGCAGCAGGTGAAGGCGTTCCAGGCGATCGGCGCCTTCCCGAGCCAGGTCGACGCCCTCGACTCCCCCGAGGTCACGGACATGACGAACGAGTTCTTCAACAACGCCCCGGTCGGCCAGATCCTCGGCGACCGCGCGGCCGCGATCACGGTCCAGCCGTACAAGGGCCCGAAGTACTCCGACATCCTCCAGGCCTTCCAGCAGGCGCTGATCCGGGTCGACGACGGCAGCAACTCGCCCGACGAGTCGTGGCAGACGTTCCTCTCCGACGTCGACGCGCTCTGACCAAAGAGGGATCCGTTGCCCCACGATGTGGAGGTGAGGACCGGGGACGTCGCCGATGCGGCGTCCCCGTCCTCCCCTCAACACGAACCACCCGCCGTACGCCGATCGGGCTCCCGCGCCCGTTCGCCGTGGCGGGAGCGGCTCAGCCGCTGGGACGTGCGGTTCTCGCCGTACGCCTACATCTCGCCGTTCTTCGTCCTGTTCCTGATCGTCGGGATGTTCCCGCTGGTCTACACGGCGGTGGTCTCGCTCTACGACTGGAGCCTGATCGGCGGCAAGGGCGAGTTCGTCGGCCTCCAGAACTACCGGGACGTCCTCGGCAACCCGTACTTCGTGAAGTCGGCCGTCAACACCCTGAGCATCTTCGTGCTGTCGTCCGGCCCGCAGATCGTCATCGCGCTCGGCCTGGCCGGGCTGCTGGACACCGCGCTCCGCGGGGCGACGTTCTGGCGGATGGGCGTCCTGCTGCCGTTCGTCGTCGCGCCGGCCGCGGTGGCCATCATCTTCGGCAGCCTGTTCGGCGACCGCTACGGGCTGATCAACCAGGCGATCGAGTGGGTCGGGTTCTCCGGCGTGCCGTGGCACACCGACCGGCTGGCCAGCCACCTCGCGATCGCGACGATGGTCAACTGGCGGTGGACCGGTTACAACGCGCTGATCCTGCTGGCCGCGATGCAGGCGGTACCCCGGGACCTGTACGACGCCGCCGCGATCGACGGGGCGAGCAAGGTCCGGCAGTTCACGTCGGTGACGATCCCGAGCATCCGGCCGACGGTCCTGTTCGTGGTGATCACCTCGACCATCGGCGGACTGCAGATCTTCGCCGAGCCGCGGCTGTTCGACACCACCCTCGCCCAGAACGGCGGCAGCGACCGCCAGTTCAGCACCATGACCATGCTCGTCTACGACTTCGGCTGGCACCTGCGCGACCTCGGCCGCGCGGCCGCGACCGCCTGGCTGCTGTTCCTGCTGATCATCGTGATCGCGCTCGTGAACTACTACGCCTCGCGGCGCTTCGGCGCCATCGCGGGGATGCGGCACGGCCGGAGGGGGAAGCGATGACGAAGCGCCCGGGATTCCTGGTCTACGGCCTGCTGACCGCGTTCATCCTCGGGTCCGCCGCGCCGCTCTACTGGTCGTTCCTCATCGGCTCGCACACCAAGGAGGTGATCACCCGCGACACCCCGCCGCTGCTCCCGGGTGGCCACTTCCTCGCCAACGCCCAGCGGGTCTTCGACTCCGTGCCTTTCTGGAAGGCCTTCGGCAACAGCCTGATGGTCTCCAGCGTCGCGGCCACGTCGGTCGTGTTCTTCGGGACGCTGGCGGGGTACGCCTTCGCCAAGCTCCGGTTCCGCGGCAGCACGCCGTTGCTCGTCTTCGTCGTCGTCACGATGGCCGTGCCCACCCAGCTCGGCGTGGTGCCGCTGTTCATCGTGATGGCCAAGCTCGGCTGGACCGGCAGCGTGTGGGCGGCCATCATCCCGACGATCGTCACGGCGTTCGGGGTGTTCTTCATGCGGCAGTACCTCGTGGACGCCGTGCCCGACGAGCTCATCGAGGCCGCCCGTGTCGACGGGTGCAGCATGTTCCGCACGTTCTGGACCGTCGCCGTGCCGGCGGCCCGGCCGGCCATGGCGGTGCTGTGGCTGTTCACCTTCATGATGGTGTGGACCGACTTCTTCTGGCCGCTGATCGTGCTGCCGGCCGACAACCCCACCGTCCAGGTGGCGCTCAACCAGCTCCAGAGCGGCTACTTCAAGGACTACGCCCTCGTGCTCGCCGGCACGTCGCTGGCGACGATCCCGCTGCTCGTCCTGTTCGTCGTCACCGGCCGGCAGTTCGTCGCCGGCATCATGCAAGGAGCCGTCAAGGGATGACCGCCCCCCTCACCCAGCCCACGACCGCGGTCACCGATGCGGTCGCGTTCCCGCCCGGCTTCCTGTGGGGCGCGGCCACCGCGTCCTACCAGATCGAGGGGGGCGCGAGCGAGGACGGCCGCAGCCCCTCCATCTGGGACACCTTCGCCCACACGCCCGGGGCGGTCGCGAACGGCGACCACGGCGACATCGCCTGCGACCACTACCACCGCATGCCCGAGGACGTCGCGCTGATGGCCGAGCTCGGCCTGACGTCCTACCGCTTCTCCGTCGCCTGGCCCCGCATCCGGCCGGGCGGCGGAGAGGTCGACCCGCGCGGGTTGGCCTTCTACGACCGGCTGGTCGACGAGCTGCTCGGCCACGGCATCGACCCCTGGCTGACGCTCTACCACTGGGACCTGCCGCAGGCCCTGGAGGACGCCGGCGGCTGGACCAACCGGGACACGGCGTACCGGTTCGCCGACCTCGCCACGGCGACGTACGACGTGCTCGGCGACCGCGTCCCGTTCTGGACGACGCTCAACGAGCCGTGGTGCTCGGCGTTCCTCGGGTACACCGCCGGCATCCACGCACCCGGCCGGCGCGAGGGCGCGGCCGGCCTCGTCGCCGCGCACCACCTGCTCCTGGGGCACGGCCTGGTGCTCGACGCCCTCCGCGGTCGCGACGAGGTGAAGTGGGGCATCAGCCTCAACTGCACGGTCGCCGACCCCGCCACCGACGCGCCGGCCGACCTCGACGCCGCGCGCCGCATCGACGGGCTGCACAACCGCTTCTTCCTCGACGCGGTGCTGCGCGGGGCGTACCCCGAGGACGTGCTCGCGGACACGGCTCCACTCGACTGGCAGGAGGTCGTCCGCGACGGCGACCTCGCGCTCATCGGTGCGCCGATGGACGTGCTGGGGCTGAACTACTACCACGGCGACGCGGTGTCCGGGTCCGTGCCGGTGCCGCCGGCCGAGCACCCCTCGCCCTTCCCCTCGGCCGAGCACGTGAGCGTCGTGCGACGCGACCTGCCGCGTACCGCCATGGACTGGGAGGTCCAACCCGACGGGCTGCGGAGGTTGCTGGTGCGGGTGCAGCAGGACTACACGCCCCCGCAGATGTACGTGACGGAGTTCGGGGCGGCGTACGACGACCACCTCGTCGACGGCCGCGTCGACGACGCGGAGCGGGTGGCGTTCCTCGACTCCTACCTGCGAGCCGTCCACGAGGCGATGGCGCAGGGTGCGGACGTCGGCGGTGTCTTCGCGTGGTCCTTCCTCGACAACTTCGAGTGGGCCTATGGCTACGACAAGCGGTTCGGCATCGTGCATGTCGACTACGAGACCCAGCAGCGGACGCCGAAGACCAGCGGGCAGTGGTACTCGCGGGTGGCGCGCTCGGGATCGCTACCGTGACCGCGATGAACAGCCAGCCGACCCTCGACGAGGTCGCCCGGATCGCGGGCGTCTCGCGGGCGACGGCGTCGCGCGCCATCAACGGCGGCACCCGGGTCAGCGCCACGTCCCAGCGGGCCGTGGACGACGCGGTGCGCTCGCTCGGCTACGTGCCGAACCCGGCGGCCCGCAGCCTGGTGACGCGGCGCACGGACTCGGTCGCCGTGATCGTGCCGGAGCCCGACGAGCGTGTCTTCAGCGACCCGTTCTTCGCCGGCACGCTGCGTGGGGTCAACAGGGTGCTGGCGACGCGCGACCTCCAGCTCGTGCTGCTGCTGGCGACGCCGGGCGCCCAGGGCAACCGCACCCTGCGGTACCTCTCCCGCGGCCACGTCGACGGGGCCGTCGTGGTCTCCCACCACCGCAACGACGGTCTCGCCGACCACCTGGCCGCGATCGGCCTGCCGAGCGTCTTCGTCGGACGGCCGTGGAACGGCGCGGACCGGGTGACCTACGTCGACGTCGACAACGTGGCCGGCGGCCGCGAGGCCACCCGGCTGCTCGTCGAGCGCGGCGCCACTCGCATCGGCACGATCGCCGGGCCGCCCGACATGACCGCCGCCGTCGACCGGCTCCAGGGCTGGCACGAGGCGATGGGTGCAGCCGGGCTGCCGACCGAAGCCGTGGCGTTCGGCGACTTCACCGAGGCCAGTGGCGAGTCCGCCGCCCGGGACCTGCTCGACCGGCACCCCGACCTCGACGGCCTGGCCGTCGCCTCCGACCTGATGGCCTCCGGCGCCCTTCGTGTGCTCGCGGAGCTGGGCCGCCGCGTGCCCGACGACGTGGCCGTGGTCGGGTACGACGACCTCGGTGTCGCCGAGCGCACCAGTCCGCCACTGACCACCATGCGCCAGACCATCGACGAGATGGCCGAGCGGGCCACCCGGTTGCTGCTCGAGCAGCTGGACGGCGACGGCACCGGCGGCGCGATGCGCGTGGTCATCCCGCCCGTCCTCGTGCGGCGCGAGAGCGCCTGACCTCCGGGGCGAGGCGGTTCACGGGTGGGCCGGACCCCGGACGTCGGGTGCTGAGCAGGTGGAGATCACTACCCTCGGTCCATGGAGGTGGGGCTGCTGGGGCCGGTGACGGTCCCGGCGCCGGAGGGACCCGCGACACCGGGGAAGCGCGCCCGGGCCCTCCTGGCCGTGCTCGCCCTCGCCGCGCTGGCCGGCGACGAGCAGCCCTCCGACGAGGACCTGGTCGGGCGCGCCTGGCCGACCACGCCGCCCGACCCGACCGCCGCACTGGCCGGCGTACGCGCGCAGCTGGCGGCGGTGCTCGCCGATGGGACGCCGACCACCGACGCTGCTCGCTTCGCCGACCTGGTGCGGGGCTCGCGCGAGGCGGAGGACGACGGCGACCTCGCGTCCGCCGAGCAGCGGCTGCGCGAGGCCCTCGCCCTCTGGCGCGGCGAAGCCCTGGAGGACGTCCGCGACACGACGTACCTGCAGGAAGAGGCCCGCCGTCTGACCGACCTGCGGCTGCTGGCTCTCGAGGACCTGTTCGACCTCGCTGTCCGGCAGGGCCGGTTCGCCGAAGTCGTCGACGAGGTGCGCCACCTGGTCGACGAGCACCCCACACGCGAGCGGCTGTGGGCCTTGCTCCTGACCGCGCTGTACCGCACCGGCCGACGCGACGAGGCCGTCTCGGCGTACGCCGAGGCGCGCGACACGCTGGCCGACGAGCTGGGCGTCGAGCCCGGCGAGGCGCTGCAGCAGCTGCAGTCGGGCATGCTCCGCAACGACCCGGAGCTGGGCGGCCAGGGCGATGCGGCCGTGCCACGTCCTCGGGCGCGCATCCCCGTGCTCGCCTCGTCGACGTACGGCCGGGAGAAGCTGACCGCGCATGTCGCCGCGGAGCTGACGAACGACGACGTCCGGCTGGTCACGCTGACGGGCATCGGCGGCAGCGGCAAGTCCCGCGTCGCGACCCTGGTCGCGACCGAGGTCCGGCCGCGGTTCAGCGACGTCGTCTACCTCCAGGTGACCGAGGCCATCGCCGCGGGTCAGCTGCCGGTCGAGGTCGCCCTGGCCGTCGGCGTCGACACGCGCACCGACCTCGCCGAGTCGCTGGCGACCCTCGGGCCGGACTGGCGCGGCCTGGTCGTGCTCGACAACCTGGAGGCCCTGCCGGAGGGCCCGCAGGTCGTCCACCTTCTGCTCGAGTCCTCCGCCCAGCTCACGGTCCTGGTGACCAGCCGGCTGTTGCTGAGGCTGCCCGGCGAGCGGGAGCAGCCCGTGCCGGCACTCGTCGTGCCCGCGATCGCCGACGACAAGACCACCATCGCCGCGGCCTCGTCGGTCCAGCTCTTCGTCGACCGGGCGACGTCGGCCGAACCGTCGTTCCGACTGGCCGGGCAGGAGCACGATGTGGCCGAGGTCTGTGCGCTCCTCGACGGGCTGCCCCTGGCCATCGAGCTGGCGGCCGCCCGGGTCAAGCTGCTCAGCCTGGACCGGGTGATCGACGGGCTGCGCACCAACCTCGACCTGCTCGCCACCGCCGCTTCGACGGTGCCCGAGCGCCAGCGGGCCATGACGACGGCGATCCAGTGGAGCTACGACCGGCTGACCGCCGACGAGCAGCTGGTCTGCGACCGCCTGGCTCTCTTCGAGCGCGGCTTCACCATCGAGGCCGTCGAGGCCGTCTGTCCCGACGTACCCCAGAAGCCCGGAGTCGTCGACGCCCTGGCCTCGATCGTGGACGCCCGACTGGTCCGTGCGACGCCGAGCCGGGCCGACGTACGTTTCGTCGTGCTGGGCACGGTGCGCGCGTTCGCCCGTGAGCGGCTGCTCGCCCGCTCCGACCTGGTGACCAGCCGTGTCCTGCTCACGGCGTACCTGACCGGACGTGCCGAGGACTCGCGGGCCCGCCTCTACGGTGAGGACGCCGAGCTCGTCCAGGCCCAGCTCGATGACGACGCGGCCGACATCGCCGCCGCGGTCGAGTGGTCGCTCGATGCCGGCCGCCGTTCCGCCGCCGTCGAGCTGCTGCTGGCCAGCCTCGACTACTGGTGCGCCGCCGGACGCTACAACGAGGCGCTCGGCCTGACCCTCCGGGTCCTCGAGCACGTGCCCGCGCAGGGACCTGACGCCGCCCGGCTGCTCGCGGCGGCCACCATGCTGTCCCACCAGCTCAGCGACCACGACCAGGCTCGGACGTACGGGCGCCAGGCCCTCGAGCTCGCCGAGCGGCACAGCGACCGGGCGTCCATGGCCGCCGCACGCACGTTCCTCGGGGCGGAGCTGGTCGTGGCCGGTGACCTCGACGACGGCATCCCGCTCGCCGAGGCCGGGTCGGCGGAGGCGGAGGCGCTCGGCCTCTACCCGCTGGCCAGGCAGGCCTTGAGTGTGCTCGCCATGGCACACGCCATGCGCCGGGACGCCGACGGCGAGCGGCAGGCCTACGAAGCCAAGCTGAAGGTCGTGAGGGCCAAGGGAGACCTTGCCGGCACCGCCGACACGTTGAACACGCTGGCGGAGATCGCCATCGACGAGTCCGACGGAGCCGGCGCGACGTCGTTCGCGACCGAGGCGCTGGCGATCTCGGCCCGCCGGCTGCCACCCGTCGCCCGCGACGCGACCATCACCCTGGCGCGGTCGGCACTGGTGCGCGGGGACGTCCCCGAAGCTGCCGGTCTTCTGGAGGACGCCCTGGAGCGGAGCGACCGGCTGGGCCAGGCCCTCGCGGTCGCGCAGTGTCTGCGGGTCGGCGGCTGCCTGGCGTTGATGCACCGGGATGCGGCCGCGGCGGTCCGCCTGTTCGCGGCTGCCCACGTCCTCTCGGCTCCCCCGGGCGGCGGAGAGGTCCCGTTCGAGCAGGACCTGGCGTCCGGCCTGACCGAGGCCAGGGCCGAGCTGGGCGAGGAGTCCGCGCGACGGGAGTGGTTGCTGGGCACCGTCCTGCCTCAGGCCACGATCCGCGCGCAGCTCGCCGCGGTGATCCGTCTGGCGGCCGGCGCTAACGTCCCCGCGTGAGAGCCTCGGTGGCCGTCCGGAGATCCTTGTTCCACTCAGCGCCGAACAGGTCGCGTCCCGAGGGGTCGGCGGCCCACTCGAGTGACTCGGGGGTCACCGGCAACGGGTCGAAGCTGTCGAGCACCTCGGCGCGCATCGGGTCGGCACCGCTCTTGAGCTCCAGGAAGTAGGCCAGCAGGCGGGTCCGCCCCCGGAGGCTGACGAGCAGCGCCTCGACGACGTCACGGTCGTCACCGAGCCGTGCATCGAGCTCGACCAGGTCCTTGCGCAGCTCGGCGAGCGCGACGAGGACGCGGGTGCCGTTGCGGGACGTGGCGATGACGGGAGTCCAGCTGCGCAGCGCCACCAGGAGCCGGCGGATGCACTGGTCCACGATCTCCTTGCGCCAGGCGGGGTCGTCGGTCTCCGGCAACGTCGCGGGCCAGGTACGTGGGTCACCGCTGCGGTCGGGCGCGGAACGACTCAGCCGCGCCCGGCCGGTGCGCAGCCACTCGAGCGGCCGGCCCGGAGACCATTCCCACCCATGTGAGTCCGGCGGGTAGGAGGAGGAGAGGAAGGCGATGCCCACCTCGGCGTCGACCACGTGGTCGACGATGCCGCCCAGCCCGGCGGCGGTGATGCTCTCGTCGAGTCGTTCCTGCGCGCGCAGCTGCCCGGCTTCGTACGACAGCAGGCCGACGCCCAGCAGCAGGATGCTGTGCAACGTCCCGCTGACCACACCGTGGTCGTCCCAGAACTGGTTGATCCGCGGCGTGGGCCAGTCGCTCAAAGGCCAGTCGGTGACGATCTGCAGCATCAGCAGCAGGGCGCAGACGCCCGCGAGGATGGCAGCCGTGCGGGCGGTGAGCTGCTGCTTGCGCGCCTTGTCGCCGAGCCGCCAGACGGCAACGGCGACACCGAGCTCCACCAGGATGACGAGGGCCGCGGTCACGAGGTCGCCTCCATCGCCTGCCGGAGCACCGCGACCTCGGCAAGCAGTGCCTCGTTCGCGGCAGTCTCCGTGACGCCGCGGCGGGCGAGGTAGTCGGCGCCGAGCGCTGCCCGCAGCAGCAGGTCGGCGACGTACGACGCCGTGGCCCACGGCCGTGCGGCGCGCACGGTCCGCGCGGCCATCGGGCCGCGAGCCCTCCAGTCGGCGAGCAGCTCGGTGGCCTCCTCCTCGGTGGTGGCCCCGAGCTCGGTCAGCACGCCCCGCAGGGCCGATGCCCAGACGGCCGGCTCGCTGCCGGCATCGTCACCGGCGAGAGCCTCGGCCCAGGCGCCGACGCCGGCCACGTCGAAGCCCCCGGCGTGCGCGTCGTCCAGCATGCCCGCGGAGTCGCCGTGAGCGACCCGGACGGCCATGAACTCCTGGTCGGCGAGCTCGAGCAGGCCGGCCAGGGCGATCAGCCGGCGGCGCACGCTGTCGGTCGGCACCCTCTCCGCCTTGTACATCACGTCGTGCTGCAAGGCGGCCCACGCGTGCTGGAGGATCGATCGCACCTGCACCTCGACGGGCATGTCGGGTGCGTCGGTGAGGCCGAGTACGTCACGGTCCTCCTGGCGGAACCGCACCAGGAAGTGCAGGCTCTGGTAGCCCGGGACGTCGAGGAGCTGGTCGGCGCGCTGGTCGCTCATCTCCTCCACGGAGTACAGACGCTGGACGAGGCGCGCGACGGGAGAGACGTCGGCACTCAGGGGTACGAGCACGCGGGCGCCGACGAAGTCGGTGAGCTGGCCGGCCGGGTCGTCGTACTTGAAGCCGCCGCGCCCGTCGCTCCGCGTGGCCTTGGTCAGGAAGCTCTCGCGGGTCTTGGTCCGCGTCTCCAGTCGGGCGTCGTCGAGGCCGGCGGCCGCAAGAGCACCGCCCAGGTGGTCGCGCAGCGCGGCCTCGACGGTTCGCAGGCCGGCGATGTGCTCGTCGTACCAGGCGCCGAGCTCGGCACGCCGGGCGTCACGTGAGGTCGTGGTCATCCTCAGCCCGCCCCGAGCTCGGCGGTCGTCGTCGCGGCCCGCAGTCGGTCGACGTCCACCACCCGCTGGAACATCGTCCACGCGGCGGGACCCTCGTGACTCACCGGCCCGATCGTGACGGTCTCGGGGTCGTCGGGCGGCGAGAGCAGCAGGACCGTGACGCGCGGCGTCGTCATCCCGTCGTGGAGAGCCGCGGCCAGGGTCTCGCCCACCCGGCGCTCGACCGGGTCCGCGCTGAGGCAGCGAGTCGCGGCGTCCTCGGCGGACAGGGGCACCGAACCGACCGCGTGACGGATGCGCGGCAGCTTGCCGTGCACCTCGCGCCCGGAGTAGAAGCCGAGCCGCTCCGCGCCTCCGAAGCGCCGGTTCTCCTGGCCGACCCAGGCGCTCGTCGCGAGGTAGAAGGGCCACGCACCCGAGCCCGCGACCACGCACGCGCGCTCGCCCATCGGCCCCTCCTCTCGACAGTCGTTCACGCTAGTGCGCCACGGCACCGCGGCTCTATCGTGAGGAGAATTTTCGTCGGCCGGGGAGCACGAGATGAGTCGTACGCGCTGGGCTGCACTGGCCGTCCCGTTGCTGCTGACGATCACCCTCGCCACTTTCGGCCCTCCGTCCGCGCAGGCGGCCGTCCGGAGCTGTGTGCACGCCGGTTCGGGCACCGGCGACAACTACTGGCAGAACGGCGACGGGCAGTGGTCCGACGCGAGCCACTGGTCGCTGGGCGCCGCGCCCGGCGCCGGCAGCGGGCAGTACGTCTGCATCCCCGACAACGTGGCTGTCGTCCTGGACACGGGGCGCGTGGACGTCCAGGCATTCGAGCTCGGCCGTGGAAGCGGGCTGACCTTGAGGCCGGACACCGCTCTCTACGTCTGGGGCGGCGCCGACGACGAGTCGCTCACGCGCGCGGGTTCGGTGCTCAAGGTCCAGGGCGCCTCCCTCGGCGGACCCGGGCAGCTGCACGTCATCGGCACCGTCGAGCTCACGAGCCTCCAGGGCAGCCAAGCGCGGCTGACGGGTTCGGGGGACACGGCTCCCGCTGGCGACGGGAGCACCGGGCTGATGCTGGTGGGCGACGACGGCACGCTCGACTTCGCCGGTCAGTACGACGGTCGTTTGACCGGCGGCTACACCGTCGACGTACGTGGCCGTGTCCGGACCGTGGGAGACGCGGGCGTCCTCGCGGACCCCGGTTCTCGCCTCGAGCTCAACCCTCATCTGGCCGGCGACGGGAAGGTCGGGCGGCTGGTGATCGGCAACGGCCGTGGGTTCTTCGCCTCCGACCTGACCGCACCGGGCACGCTCGTCAACAACGGTCGCATCGTCAAGCGGTTCTCCGATGCCAACGCCGCCGTGACGGCCGACTACAGCGGTGGTGGCGACGTCCGGATCCGCCGTGGCTACCTCGTGCTGCCCGACGAAGCCGACGGTCCGGCCGAGGTCGCCGGTGGTGCGAGCGTGGGTTCCGGTACCTGCCCCGCGGGCCGCACCTGCAACACCGACACGACCGAGGAGGATCAGCAGTTCGCGTCGCTCACCCTCCCCGAGGAGATCAACGCCTTCACCGAGGTGACCGTGACGCCACAGGACGAGAAGGTCAAGGGTGGCTCGGTCGGCGTGCCGATGCAGGTGCACGCCGAGGGCCTGGCTGTCACGGCCGCGGACCCCGTGGTCATCGAGCTGCGCTACGACAAGACCCTCCTCGAGAACGCGGGTCGCAAGGCGAACCCGGATGCCCTGATCGTCAAGCACTCCTACTCGGGGACGACGTACACACCCATCCCCGACTGTGCGGCCCTCGGCGCGATCCCTGCTGGGGCGTTCGCCTGCGTCGACCGGCGTTCGGGCGCCAGTCGCAAGGACACCGTCGGCGGGGACGTGGTGATGGTCGTCCGGACCATCCGGACCAGCCGCTGGATCGCCTACTGACCGCTACCGCGTGAACCAGCGGCCCAGCAGGGTGCCGTCCTCCTCGACGAGCGAGTGCAGCGAGAGCGGGACGTCGACGGGTGGGCCGTCGGTGATCCGCGGGTGCAGGCCGGAGACGATGCGCGGCACGTACGTGCAGGCGACCTCGTCGGCGACGCCCTGGTCGAGGAGGTCGCGCAGGAGGTGCGGTCCGCCCTCGCACAGCAGGTCGCCGAAGCCGCGGTCGACGAGCTGCTGCTTCATCGCGGCCAGGTCGACGCGGTGCGAGCCGAGCACCATCACGTGGTCGGTGCCGAGAACGTCGCGCGCCTCCTCGAGGCCTGGGGCCACCGAGACCGTGGCCATCAGCACCTGCCCCGGCTCGGCCGTCCGCATCTTGTCCGGGATGCTCCCGCTCCGGGTGACCACGACGGTCGGCTTCTCGAGCGGCGGATAGCCCTCGATGCGAGCGGTGCCGGCACCGATGACGACGACATCCGCGAGCTCGCGCAGCAGCGCGAACACTCGTTGGTCGGCACCGTTGTTGATCGAGCCAGTCAGTCCGGTCTCGCCCGTGGCTGCGCCGTCGACGGTCGAGACCATGTTGACGCGGAGCCATGGCGTCTCGGGGGCGGCGTACACCTCGCGCAGGTCTCCGTCGGGTCCGAGCAACGTCCTCATGCGGTCTGGTTCCCTTTCGCCGGGCCGTGATGGGTTCCCGTGCGGGAACCGGGTGGCCCCCATAAGATCACGCGCATGCGGATCTCGGTTCGGCGGCGCCGGTTTGCGCGCCGGCTGGCCGGGTACGCCACCAACCCAGTGGCCCGGAAGGTACGGGTCACACTGGGCCGCGAGCAGCACCACACCGTCGGCGGGCTGCCACTCGTCCTCCCGCCCGACCACGACCTGCCGTTCTACCAACGCCGGGACCCGACGTACGACGCCTATGCCGTGCCGCTGATCGCCGGGCTCGCCGCTCAGGCGGAGCGGATGCTGGTCGTCGACCTGGGCGCCAACGTCGGCGACACCGCCGTCGCCTGCCTCGGCGCGGCCCCCAACGTCGACGTGATCGCGGTCGAGGGTTCGCCCGAGTTCGTCCCGTACCTCGTCCGCAACACCGAGGCGTACGGCGGCCGGTGCCGCGTCGTCTCCTCCTTCGTCGGGCCGGTGTCCGGCGTGACCGAGGGCGGGTTCGTGATGACCGGGTCGACCGGTCGCTTCGCCAAGGGTGCGGAGGCTGGGGAGACGGTCGAGGACTGGGTGTCGCCGGCGGACCTGCTCGCGACGGCCGACGACTACGACGAGGTCACCTGGAAGAGCGACATCGACGGCCTCGACATCCACGTGCTCGTCCAGCACTGGGAGGTCATCGACGGCCGCTGCGACACCCTCTGGTTCGAGTTCGACCCGCCGGAGACGTTGGGCGACAAGGGCGACGTCGACCGCCTCATCGACCTGCTGGCCGCCAGCGGCCGCGAGATCGCGGTGTACGACAACCTCGGCCGCCGGATGGTCAGCCTGGAGCCCGGCAGCGCCGTCGGCACGGGGCTGCGGTCGGTGGCGGCGTGGCTGCACGAGCAGCGCCACGGCCACCTGGCGATCCCCTACCTCGACGTGTGGGCGTTCGCCGGCTCCCGCTCCCAGCGCACCACCCAGTAGGCGACGCCGAAAGGGTCGTCGGCGTAGTCCACGCCGACGGTCCGGGCCCCGCGCAGCAGGGCGCCGAGCCGGACCAGCCCCGCCGGGTGGCCGACGAGCAGGGCGGCCGCGAGGTCCACGTCGAGCCCTGCCAGAGCGTCCGGGTCCGGTGCCCTCAGCGCCGCTTCGACGGCGTCGTCGAAGGGCACGGCGCGCTCGTCGACATAGCCCGGGGCGGTCTCGTTGCGCCGGGCAGAGCCGTTGGCGACCACGAGGTACGCCGCGGGGTCACCGTCCACCGACCCGTCCGCCGTCGCCAGGAGGTGCCGTCCGACGCGAGCACCCTGGGCGTCGGCGACCACCGCGACCGGACCGGCCTCGGCCAGCCAGGCGACAGCCGCGAGGGACGCCGCCCGGACGTCGGGCACCGGGTCGACCTGGCCGGCGTACTCGGGCAGGAAGGCCAGCACGCCCGGGACGAGCGCGACCCTGGTCGTCACTGGATCCCCCGGATCGCGCGCCGCGGCAGCCGGCGACCGGCGATCGACCACGCCATGTCGACGGTCTGCCGGGTCTCGATCACTTCGTGCACGCGGTAGATCCGGGCGCCGGCCAGCGCGCAGATCGCGGTCGCGGCCAGCGTGCCGGTGAGCCGTTCGCGGGTGGGCAGGTCGAGGGTCTCGCCCACGAAGTCCTTGTTGGAGAGGGACACCAGCACCGGCCAGCCGGTGGCGACCATCTCGCCCAGCCGGCGGGTGATCTCCAAGGAATGGAAGGTGTTCTTCCCGAAGTCGTGCGCCGGGTCGATCACGATCGACTCGCGCGCCACGCCGGCGGCCAGGGCCCGTTCGGCCAGGCGCACCGTCTCCTCGATCGCGGCCGCCACGACGTCGTCGTACTCGATCCGGTAGGGGTCGGTGCGCGGCGGCAGCCCGCCGGTGTGCGTGCAGATGACCGCGGCGTCGTGCTCGGCCGCCGCCTCGACCAGCGCCGGGTCGTGCCCGCCCCACGCGTCGTTGAGTACGTCGGCGCCGGCCCGGCAGACCTCGCGGGCGACCTCCGACCGCCACGTGTCGACGCTGATCACCAGGTCCGGGTAGGTCTCTCGCACCCAGGCGACGAACGGCGCGACCCGCCGGATCTCCTCGCTCGCGTCGACCTGCTCGCCGTACCCCGCTCGTACGCCGCCGATGTCGACCATCTCGGCACCCTCGGCCACCACCCGGTGCACCCGCTCGCGCGCAGGCCCGTCGTCGAAGGTCGCTCCCTGGTCGTAGAAGGAGTCGCGGGTGCGGTTGACGATCGCCATCATCACCGTCTCGTCGGGCCCGAAGCGTGTGCCGACCCAGCCGGAGATCCATGAGAACGATCCTTGCAGGGGACCGGAGACCCCCCGTTCCGGGTGCGTCGCGGCGCCTGTCTCGAAGCCTCCGCGTGCCGGTGGTTGAGGAAGGCGCGCGCGTCCCCCGGTGGTTGAGGAAGGCGCGCGCGTCCGCCTGGTGGTTGAGGAAGAGCGCGCGCGTACCCCGGTGGTTGAGGAAGGCGCGCTAGCGCCTGTCACGAAACCCCACCCGGTGGTTGAGGAAGGCGCGCTAGCGCCTGTCACGAAACCCCACCCGGTGGTTGAGGAAGGCGCGCTAGCGCCTGTCACGAAACCCCACCCGGTGGTTGAGGAAGGCGCGCTAGCGCCTGTCACGAAACCCCACCCGGTGGTTGAGGAAGGCGCGCTAGCGCCTGTCACGAAACCCGGTGACAGAACTCGGCCACTTCCCGGAATCCCTGTGGATACTGGGGATTCTCGCGGTTCGAGTGTCGGTGGTCGATGCTTGGATTGATCCATGTCCAGCAGCTACGCCGCACCTCTCGACCTGGTCGAGCGTGGGCTGGACGACCTCGCCTCGATCGACCCGACCTACCGCACCACCGGCGAGCACAAGGAGCTCCTGGTCGGGCTGTCCCGGCTCATCGCCCGCGCCGAAGCGGAACGACTCCGGGTGCTGGCCGCCTCCGACGACATCGCCGTCGAGACCGGCGACCGGTCCACCGCCACCTGGCTCGCCAACACCACGCGTCAAGCGCACGGGACGGTACGCCGCGACGCGGCCCTGGCTCGCGCCCTGGACGAACGGTGCACCCAGACCGCCACCGCGTTCGCCGCCGGGACGCTCAACCTCGCGCAGGCCCGGGAGATCGTCGACGCCCTCGACGCCCTTCCCAAGGACCTGGGCGATGACCTGCGGGTCAAGGCCGAGGCCCACCTGGTCGAGCAGGGCGCTGAGCACGGACCCCGCGACCTGAAGGTCCTGGGCGCCAAGATCCTCGACGTGATCGCCCCCGACATCGCCGAGGAAGCCGAGTACCAGCGACTCCTGGCCGCCGAACGCCGCGCCGAAGCGGCCACCCGCCTGACCATGCGGCCCCGCGGCGACGGATCCACCGACCTGCACGCCCGGATCCCCGACCACACCGCCGGCCGCCTCTCGGCCTACCTCAACGCCTTCACCGCACCACGCCGCCGCCACCTCCACGGCACCGACACCGACTCGTCCGGAGTGTCTGAGGCATCCGATGAGTTCGCGGACCTGCCCATCGCCCGGCAACGCGGCATCGCCTTCAGCGCCCTGCTGGAGAACATCCCCACCAGCGGCCTGCCCCGGCACGGCGGGGTCGCCACCACCCTCACCGTCACCATCGACTACCAGACCCTGGTCCGCGACCTCCACGCCGCCGGCCCGGTCGCCGGCCCGGTCGCCGGCCTGGCCACCACCTCCACCGGACAGACCATCACCGCCGGCCAGGCCCGCCGGCTGGCCTGCCAAGCCGGGATCCTCCCCGTCGTCCTCGGCGCGAACAGCGAGATCCTCGACCTCGGCCGCACCCGACGGCTGGTCAGCGACCCGATCCGCAAGGCCCTGAACCTGCGCGACAAGACCTGCACCGCGGTCGGCTGCACCATGCCCGCCGAGTTCTGCGAAGCACACCACACGGTCCCCTGGTCCCGGGGCGGAACCACCAGCCTCAACGAAACCCAGCTGCTCTGCCCCTTCCATCACCACCGAGCCCACGACCCCGCCTGGCAGACCTTCCACCACGACAACGGCACCACCACCTACCACCGACGCACGTGACGCGCGGAGGTCTCGACAGGCTCGACCGGCCTTCGGGGAGCGGCTGCTCGTCCGCTCACTGGGTTTCGTGACAGGCGCTAGCGCGCCTTCCTCAACCAGCGGGGACGCGCGCGCCTTCCTCAACCAGCGGGGACGCGCGCGCCTTCCTCAACCAGCGGGGACGCGCGCGCCTTCCTCAACCACCGGTAGAGCGTTCGGGAGCGGTCGCTCGCCTCCTCAACCAGCTGGGCGGCGTCAGCCCAGGTGACCGCGCACGGACACGTGGCCGGAGAGCAGATTGCGGGCGATCGTGCGGCGCTGGATCTCGTCGGTGCCCTCGTAGATGCGGAGCAGGCGGAGCTCGCGGTACCACCGCTCGACGGGCAGCTCGCGGGTGTAGCCCATCCCGCCGTGCATCTGCAGGACCCGGTCGACGATCTCGTTGGCCTTCACGCCGCCGTAGAGCTTGGCCATCGACTGCGACTGGCGCGAGTCGATGTGGTGGTCGACCTGCCAGGCGGCGGTGAGGACGAGCCAGCGGAGGGCCTCGATCTCGACGGCCGAGTCGGCGATCATCCACTGGATCGCCTGCCTGTTGGCGATGGGCTCGCCGAAGGTGACGCGCTGGCGGGCGTGCTCCATGCCCATCTCGACCAGCCGCTCGCACGCGCCCAGCGCCCGGGCCGGCAGCAGGTAACGACCCCGGCCGATCCACCGCATCGCGAGCTCGAAACCGCGACCCTCTTCGCCGAGGATGGCCGAGTGCGGGACGCGCACGTCCTGGAAGCTCAGCGACGCCGGCCCCCACTGGCCCATCGTCGGGATCGGCGCGGACGTCCAGCCGGCCTCACGGTCGACCAGGAAGCAGGTGACGCCGCCGTCCGCGCCCTTCTCCTTGTCGGTGACCGCGAACACCATCACGAAGTCGGCGACGTCACCGTAGGTGATGAACGTCTTCTCCCCGTTGATCACCCACTCGTCGCCGTCACGTACGGCGGAGGTGCGGATGTTCCGCGCGTCCGACCCGGCACCGGGCTCGGTGATCGCGAAGCAGCTGATCTTCTCGCCGCTGATCGTCGGCAGCAGGTACCGCTCCTGCTGCTCCTGGTTGGCGGCGTACAGGATGTTGTCCGCGTCGCCGCCGAAGCTGAACGGCACGAACGAGCGCCCGAGCTCCACCTCGATCAGCGCGGTCATCACCGCCCCGAGCGCCATCCCGCCGTACTCCTCCGGCGTCTGTACGCCGAAGAAGCCCGACTGCTTGGCCTTGTCGCGCAGGCCGCGCAGCTCCTCGCGCGTGATGCCCCGCTCGCCCGAGCGCTCGCGCTCCAGCACGGTCGGCTCCAACGGCATCACCTCCCGGGTGACGAAGGTGCGCACCCAGTCGCGGATCTCGCGTTCCTCGTCGGACAGGCTCAGGTCCATATCGGCACCTTAGGCGGCGCCCGGGCCGGGAAGTCCGCCAGTCCGAGCTCGCGCACCGGCACAATGACGCGCGTGGACAGCCCTCCCGACGCCGAGCCGTTGCGCCTGCGCGTCATGGGGGTGACCGTCGAGGTGAAGGTGGCGGACGAGGAGACCCGCGACCACGTGGCTCACCACTGGTCCCGTGCGGTGCTCCCCGACGACGCCGAGCCCGGTCGGCTGTTCACCGGACCGGCGGTCGAGCCCGTCGACCCGGAGATGCAGAACAGCCGCGACTACATGTTCGCGAGCCGGGTCACGCTGACCGGCCTGCGGGCCACGGCGGGCGAGCGGCTCAACCTCCACGCCGGCGGGCTGGCCGACGACGCGGGTCGGGTGCTGGCCATCGTCGGCTCGTCGGGCACCGGCAAGACCACCGCAACCCGTGCCCTGGCCGGCCGCCTGCACTACCTGTCCGACGAGACCGTCTCGATCACGCCGGACCTGGTCGTGTACCCCCACCCCAAGCCGTTGTCGGTGATCATCGACCCCGCCACGCCGACCCACAAGGAACAGCTCTCTCCCGACGATCTCGGGCTGTTGTCCACGCCGGAGAGCGGCGTGCTGTCCCGGCTGGTGCTGCTGCACCGCGGCGTGCCGAACCCTCGCGGCCTTCAGCCCCTCGACCACGTGACCGCGCTGATGGAGCTGATCGAGCAGTCGTCGTCGCTGGGCCAGCTGGCGACCCCGCTGCCCACCCTGCTGGACATCGTCTGCCGCTGCGGTGGCGCGCTCATCCTGGAGTACGACGAGATCGCCGACCGCGTCGACGACCTCGTCCACCTTCTCGACGCGGACCCCGTGCCCGCGACCCCGCCGCCCACCGTGCACCATCCCGGACCGGCCCGCACAGCCGATCGCGACCCGGCCGGCCCGGACCCGGCCGACCCCGACGAGCTCGATGACGACCCTCGCATCCGGCGCCTCCACTGGACCGACGCCCTCGAGATCGAGGGAGACCTCTTGGTGCTGCTGCAGGAGCGCGCCCTGCGTCTGAGCGACCTGACCGCCACCCTCTGGCTGCACCTGCACGAACCGCGCAGCCTCGAGGACCTCGTCGCGTGGGCCCAGGAGGTGCACGGGGCACACCCGGACGCCGCGACCATCGTCGAGCAAGCGGTGTCGGCTTTGGTGGAAGAGAGCCTGGCGTCCCGAGGTTCGCTGGCATGATCGAACCGTGAGCGCCCTCGCCTTCGTCCTCGCACCCGTGGCTGTCGCCGTGGTGCTGTTCGTGAGCGGCTGGGCCAAGGTCGGTGACGTGACCGGGACGCGGCTCGCGTTCGTCGCGATGCGCGTGCCCGCCGTCCTCACGCGGCCCGCGGTGGTCCGCGCGCTGCCCTTCGCCGAGCTCGCCCTCGGCTGCGCACTCCTCCTCACCTGGGGCTGGGTGCTGGCCGTCGTGGGCGCCGCCGTCACCGTGCTCTTCCTCGTGTACGCCGCCCTGGTCGGCCGCGTGCTCCAGGCCGGCGACAGCGTGGAGTGCCACTGCTTCGGCAACCTGGGGAGCGACCGGGTCACCCCGCTGACCCTCGTGCGGAACCTGGTCCTCGTGCTGCTCGCGGCCCTCGCCACCGGGTTCGGCGCGGCCGGCTCAGGGGTGGTGCCCGCTGCCGGTGACCTCGACGGCTCGGACTGGTGGTGGCCGGCGATGACTGCCCTCGTGGTCGTGACCGCCATGCTGATCGTCCGCCCGGGACCGCTCGCCGACGACCTCCCGGACGAGCTGGAGGAGGTCGACTACCTGCGGCAGGCGATTCCCATCGGCGTCCTCGTCTCGCAGGAGGGCCGGCGTACCCAGCTGCGCGACCTCGCGGCCCAGCGCCCGCAGCTGCTCGTGTTCATCTCCATCACCTGCGGTGCGTGCGAGATCGTCGCCGAGTGGTTGCCCAGCTTCTCGGAGCGGCTGGAGATCGTGGAGGTCGCGACCGTCTTCACCAACCCGCTGGAGGCCGTGCCGGCCAGGTGGCACGCGGGCAGCACCCCGTGGTTCGACCCCGACTCGGCCGTCACCGACCTGTTCTCCAGCGGCCGGCCGGCCGCCGTGCTGTTCGGTGCCGACGGCATGCTGGCCGGCGGTCCGGTCACCGGCGCCCGTGCCATCGAGGAGTTCGTCGACGACATCGTGGCCGAGCTCGCTTCCGAACCGCCTCCCGAACCCGCGCCGTTCCAGCACGACCACGACCACGACGACGACCACGTGCACAGCCACGACGACGGCCACGGGCACGACGACCGGCACGACGACGGGCACGGGCACGACCACGACGTACACGCCGACGACGTACAGACCGTCGCCTTCGAGTTCGAACCCCAGGAAAGCGAGACGGACCCCGCCGGACCGAGGCGTCCGTGACCCGTCCCCGGGTCGTGGTGGTGGCGCCGGCGGTCCCCATCGACGCGTCGCCACACGCGGGCGGTCGCTACCTGAAGATCCTGGTGACCACCGCCTCCGAGTGCGCCGATGTGACAGTGGTCGTCCCGAACACCCCGGCGAGCCGATCGGCCGCGCTCTCCCCGGGTACGCCGGAGTCCTTCCTCATCGCCGACCTGGCGAGGCCCCGCCAGGTGTCGCGGCGCGCGCTGCGCCGTGCGGTCGCGGTCGCGCAGGGGTGGCTGCGCCACCTCGACCCCGGCCTTCCCTCGCTCTCGCTGGGCGTCGAGATCCTGCGCCGCGGGCCGGTCCGCGATGCGGTCGCCGGCGCCGACATCGTGGACCTGCAGTGGTCCGAGTCGATCCGGCTGGTGCGCCTGGTGCGCCGGGTCAACCCTCGCGCACGGGTCGTCGGCACCTTCCACGACGTCGAGTCGCAGCTGTTCGCGCGGCAGCCGGCGGTCGGCGTCCGGCAGCGCTTGAGGCGCGGAGTGGCCGTGTCGATCGCGCGGCGCTACGAACGCCGTGGGGTCGCGGCCCTCGACGAGGTCGCCGTCTTCAGCCGCAAGGACGTCACGCTCCTCGGGAACCCACCCCACGCGCGCGTGATCCTCCCGCCGCTCGCGACCGGCGCGGAGCCGCCGGCCGCGACGCCGACTGGCCCGCCGACCGTCGTGTTCGTGGCCCACTTCGCCCGGTCCGTGAACGAGGACGCGGCGCAGTGGCTGCTCCGGGAGGTGTGGCCCACGGTCCGCGACACCGTTCCGGGTGCCCGGCTCCGCCTCGTCGGACGAGACGTCTCCGACGGCCTGGCCGCCGAGCTGGCCGAGCACGGAGACGTGACCGCGACCGGGTTCGTGGCCGACCTGGGCGCCGAGTACGCCGCGGCGCACGTGGCCGTGATCCCTCTCCGCCAAGGGGCCGGGGTGAAGTTCAAGACCATCGAGGCGCTGCTGCACGGAGTCCCCGTCGTCACCACCGCGGTGGGCGCCGAGGGGATCGACGGACCGGGCCTCTTCGCCGCGGTGGACGACACTGCCGCCGGCTTCGCCCGGGCCGTCGTCGACGCGCTGACCGACCCGGCTCCGGCGCTCGCCCGGGCCGCCGCGGCGCAGACATGGACGATCCGCGAGTACTCGCGAGAAACCTTCGCCGACACCCTCGCGCAGAACTACGGGATCGCCTGATCGGCCGGTCGGTCCCCGGGCCGGGTGAGAGACTGGCAGGCATGGCCCGGTGGGAGAACGCCGTCGTCCGCACGGGCGGGCGACTCCTGGGCTTTCCTCCCGGCGTGGGCGCGATGCTCAACCCCAAGATCCGGCGGCGCCTGCTGCTGTCGGTCGCCGGCTCGGTGCTGGTCTCCGTCCTCGACATGCTGGGCGTGCTGGCCTTCGTGCCGATGATGCAGTTCATCGCCGGAGCGCCCACCGACCAGGGCGCCCTCGGTGCCGTCGACCGAGCCCTGGGGAACCCCGGCGAAAGCACCTTGATCGGCGTGCTCGCCGGCCTGGTCGCCGGCGCGTTCGTGACCAAGGACATCGTCGCGATCCTGTTCCGCCGCTGGCAGCTCCGGTTCATGGCGGAGCAGGAGGTCGAGGTCTCCCAGCGGCTGCTCACCGGCTACCTCGTGGGCCCCTATGCCTGGCACCTGGTGAAGAACACCTCCGACAAGCTCTGGACCGTCGACTACGCCGTCGCCATCGGCTACGGCAACGGGTTCACCTCGGCGCTGGGCGCGCTGACGGAGCTGTTCACGATCACCCTGATCTTCGTCTCGCTGCTGTTCATCTCACCGGTGGTCGCCCTGGCCGCGCTGGTCTACTTCGGCCTGGCCGGGCTGATCGTCCAGGCGTGGCTGCGGCCGCGCGTCGCGGCGGCGGGCGCCGCCGCCATGCAGGCGACGCAGAGCGCGGCGAAGATCGGGCTGCAGTCGATGGGAGCCGCCAAGGAGGTCAAGCTCCGGCGGGCGCACGACCGGTTCGTCGACGACTTCGTCGTGGCCCGGAGGTCGGGCGCCAACGCGCGGGCCAGCTCCACCCTGCTCAACGAGCTGCCGAAGTACCTGCTCGAGGTCGTCTTCGTCATCGGCATCGGGCTGCTGGCGCTCGCGATCGTCTCCACCGACGGCACCCATGACGCCCTCGTCGTGCTGGGGGTGTTCGTCGCCGCCGGCAGCCGCATCCTGCCCAGCTCCGTGCGGCTCCTGGGCGCGATCGGCGGGGTGCGCTTCAGCCGGAAGCCGCTCGCGCACCTGGTCGACGAGTACTCGCGCCAGGTCGCCGCGCAGCGGGCCGAGCACGCGGAGGTGACCACCGACGTCGTCCCCACGGGCGAGATCACGGTCTCCGACCTGACGTTCTCGTTCACCGACGAGCCCGACAACCTCGTACTCCGCGGGGTCGACGCACGGCTCCCCGCCGGGCACACCATCGCGGTGGTCGGGACCAGCGGCGCCGGCAAGAGCACGCTGGTCGACCTGATGCTCGGGCTGCATCGTCCCCGCACCGGCACCATCGCCGCGGGCGGCACGGACATCCTCGCCAACCTGCCCGGCTGGCAGGCGCAGCTGGCCGTGGTCCCCCAGGACGTGTACCTGCTGGACGAGTCGCTGCGGGCGAACATCGCCTTCGACGAGGACGTCGAGGACGACCGCCTGGCGGACGCGCTCCACCGGGCACAGCTCACGGACCTGGTCGGGTCACTCCCGGCCGGCCTCGACACGGTCGTCGGCGACCGCGGCGTACGCCTCTCCGGCGGGCAGCGGCAGCGGATCGGCATCGCCCGCGCGCTCTACCGCCGTCCTCGCGTGCTGTTCCTCGACGAGGCGACCTCGGCGCTGGACAACGAGACCGAGCGCCGCCTCAGCGACACCATCGCCGCCCTGCACGGCACCATGACCATCATCATCGTCGCCCACCGCCTCTCGACCGTCCGCGACTGCGACCTCCTGCTCTTCATGAGCGGCGGACGGGTCGTCAGCAGCGGCTCCTTCGACGAGGTCGCTCGGGACAACGCCGAGTTCGCCCACCTGGTGGAGCTGGGTTCCCTCGGCCGGGACGACGCCTCCACGACAACGGTGCGCTGACGTCGCTCCGCGAGGGCTCAGATCGGCGGCCGGACCCCGTAGGCCAGCCACCCGCGCCAGCGACCGAAGGTCCACGCCAGCGTCGTCAGCCACTCGCCGTGCCGGCCGGACAGCATGTCCCGTGGCGCCGAGGCGAGCAGCTTCGCGAAGAACCGCGCCTCGCGCCCCAGGCTGCCCCGCTGGATGGGTGAGCGCCGGAACCGCGAGTAGAGCTGGGCGTACGAGCGCCCGTAGCTGAACCGCTGCCGCATGCTGCGGCCGAGCGAGGCGCGCAGCCGGTAGTCGACGACGGCCTCGGGCACGAAGGCCAGGGTCCCGCCGGCCTCCTGCAGCCGCCACGCGAAGTCGACCTCCTCGTGGCCGCCGACGTACGTCTCGTCGAAGCCGTCGGCGGACGCCCACGCCTCGCGACGCACGCCCATGTTGGCCCCGACCGCATAGGGCAGGTACGCCATCGCCGTGGGCAGCCGGTCCGTCGGGGCCGTGTACACCCCGGCCACGGTCCGGGCGTCGTTGATCCGGGTCACCTCGAGCGGGCCGCCGACCAGGTCGGCGCGGCCCAGCCCGAGGGTGAGCCCCTCGACCCACCCCGGCCGTACCTCGTCGTCCGCGTCGCAGAACAGCACCAGGTCCCCACGGGCCTCGCGGACCCCGGCGTTGCGCGCGTAGGCGACACCCGTCGAGGCACGCGCCGAGACGACGCGCAGACCCGGCAGGCGGTCGGCGTACGACGTGGCGACCGCCGCGGTGTCGTCCGAGCTCCCGTTGTCCACCACGACCACCTCGAACGGCGCCGAGGTCCGCTGCGACGCCAGGGCCTCGAGCTGGCGGGACAGCGTCGCCGCCGCGTTGAACGCGGGAATGACCACGCTCGTGCGTGGCGTCTCGGGGGGACTGAGAGGCACGTGATGATGCTGTCACGACCGCCGGACGGGCGCCGATTGCTGTGCCAAACTGACCGGGGCGGGACCGGAGCATCGCGAGCAGAGGAGGGACGGTGGCCCAACCACCGGTGACCGTCGTGGTCCCCCACTACGGCTCCCCCGCCACTCCTCTCCCCCTGCTGGCCTCGCTGCAGGCGCAGGAGGGCGCCCCCGAGCTGCAGGTCGTGCTCGTCGACGACGCCTCGCCCGAGCCGTTTCCGGGCGCGCCCGGCACCCACGTCGTACGCCGTGAGGTCAACGGCGGGTTCGGGTCCGCGGTCAACAGCGGCGCCGAGGTGGCCGACGGCGACCTGCTGCTCGTGCTCAACAGCGACCTGCGCATCGACCCGGGCTTCGTGCGCGACCTCGTGGCGGCCGCGCGGCCATGGCTGCCCGCCGTCGTGAGCCCGCGCGTCGTGGACGAGAGCGGCACGGAGATGTACACGGGCCGCCACTTCCCGCGGGTCCACCACCAGGCCACCGAGTGGCTGGTGCCCCTCGCCCGGTGGCGTCACACCCCTCGGCTCCACGAGGCGGTCGGACACGACGTCCGGGCGCACGGCCACGAGGCCGTCGTCGACTGGGTGGTCGCGGCCGCCCTGCTGGTCCCGCTGGCCGACTTCCGGGCGGTCGGCGGCTTCGACCCCCGCTTCTTCATGAACTCCGAGGAGGTCGACCTCCAGCGTCGGCTCCGCGAGCGGGGGCTGCCGTCCGTCGTCCTCGCGGCGCCGACGGTCGTCCATGAGGGCGGCGGGTCCAGCGACCCCGAGCGACGACGTACGTGGCTGGTCGAGTCACGGCTGGCGTACGCCGACAAGTGGGGTGGGCGCCGACGCCTCCAGGCCGCCCTCGGGGCCGCGACCGCCACCAACCTCGTGTGGAACACCGGCCGGCGACTGGCCGGACGAGACGTCGCCCCGCTGCGGACCGCCCGCGACGAGGCTGCGCTGCTGCGTCGCCCGCGACGCCGGGGCCATCGGTGACCCCCGCGGTCTCGGTCGTCATCCCGTCCCGGGGTGGCCGTGACCGGCTGCCCTCGCTCCTCGGCTGCCTGGAGGACCAGTCGCGCGAGGACTGGGAGGCCGTGGTGGTCCTCGACGGAGACATCGACGGCAGCGCCGAGGTGCTCCTCCCCTTCCAGGACCGGCTGCCCGTCCGGGTCGTCGCCTTCCCCGAGAACCGCGGCCGAGCCGCCGCCCTGAACGCCGGCTTCGACGCCGCCACCGGTGACGTGCTGGTGCGCTGCGACGACGACCTGGCGCCGCGACCCGACTACATCGAGACGCACGCCGCCTGGCACGCCACCGAGACGTGTGGGGTCATCGGGCTCGTCCGGAACCTGTTCCCCGAGACGACCTACGCGCGCGTCTACGGGCGGCGCTGGGACGAGGAGCACCGGCGCGAGGCGTACGCCGCGCACGCGGACGAACGCTGGCGCTTCTGGGCCGCGAACGCCTCCGTCGACCGGGAGACCTGGGAGCGCATCGGACCCTACGACGAGGGCTACCGCGCGTACGGCTGGGAGGACGTCGACTGGGGGTTCCGGCTGCGGACGGCCGGGGTCCCGATCCATCTGGTCAAGGAGCTCGAGACCGAGCATCACCTGGCGGCCGTCACCACCGCCGGTCGAGGCGTGCGCGCCTACTACTCCGGCTCGGCGAGCCGACGGTTCGAGGCCAAGCACGGGTTCGACGTGCGCACCGCGCAGCGGCGTGACCCGTGGGGCCTCGCCGTCTCCGGCGTCTCACGCGTGCTCAACGAGCGGACCGTGAGCGCGATGGGACGAGCCGTCGACCGGGTGGCCGACCGGCTGCCCTCGCCGGTCGCGGCCAAGGCAGTCGCCCTGGTCGTGGAGGCGGGCTCACTGGCCGGGCACCGGCGCCGGGACGCCGGGGGCGCGATCTGATGTCGACCTCGCCCCGACCGACCGCGCAGCCGAATCCCAAGAGGCATAGACATTTACCCGCGCGTTCACCGGTTTCCTTCCGCAACGTCGACGCGAAAGGCAGAATCGACGGCGGGTCATTGCGTGGTGCCGGGGGTGGCACAGCGGGCCCCATGTTCGGGGGGATCAGACACATGACGTTGCTCGACAACGCCGTCAGACGGATGACCGCGCAGCCGTCGCACAGTGCGCGGCTGATTCCGCTCGCCTCCGCGGTCGGAGACTTCTTCGTGCTCGCGGTCGCGACGCTGATCGCCATGATCGGCCGCCAGGAGCTGACGTGGTTCGACGCGCGCGACGACATCACCGGCTTCGTCAGCGCGGCCGCTGGGCCGCTGCTGATCGGCTGGCTGGCCATGGTGCTCGCCGTCGGCGCCTACGCGCGCGACATCTTCGGAGCCGGCACCGAGGAGTACAAGCTGATCATCAAGGCCTCGGTGCTCAGTGCCGCGCTGGTCGGGATCGGCTGCTACCTCACCGGCTTCCCGCTGTCCCGCGGCTTCTTCCTGCTCGTCTTCGTGATCGGTACGCCGCTGCTGCTGTTGTGGCGCCTGCTGTGGCGACGTGCGATCCAGCACACCCGCCGTCACGGACACCTGCGCGAGGCTGTGATCATCGCCGGCAACCCGAGCCACATCGACGACGTCGCTGCCGTGCTGCGCCGGGAGTCGTGGCTGGGCTACACCGTGCTGGGAGCCCTGACGAACCCGGGCGCCCAGCTGGTGGAGACGCCCGCCGGGATCCCCGTGCTCGGCTCCACCACGGACGCCGTGGCCGCCATCGAAGCGGTCAGCGCGGACGTCATCATCTTCGCCGACGGGGCTTTCGCCAGCTCCCTCGAGCTGCGCCGCGCCATGTGGGACCTCGAAGGGCACAACGTCCAGGCGATCGTGGTCCCCAGCTTCACCGACGTCTCGAGCGAGCGTCTCAAGGTCCGCCCGGTGGCCGGGCTGCCGCTGGTGCACCTCGAGGCACCACGCACCGTGCACGCGTCGCACTGGGCCAAGCGGGCCTTCGACATCGTCGGCTCGGCCATCCTGCTGGTGCTCTTCGCGCCTCTCACCGTGCCCACGGCCCTGGCCGTCAAGTTCCATGACGGGGGGCCGATCCTCTTCCGCCAGACCCGGGTGGGGCGCGACGGCCGCACGTTCAGCTGCCTGAAGTTCCGCAGCATGGTGGTCGACGCCGAGCAGCAGCAGGCCGACCTGATGGTCAACCACGAGCGCAGCGCCGTGCTGTTCAAGATGGCCGACGACCCGCGGGTGACCAAGCCCGGCAGGTGGATCCGCCGGCTGTCGATCGACGAGCTGCCCCAGCTGTGGAACGTGCTTCGCGGCCAGATGAGCCTGGTCGGCCCCCGCCCGCCACTGCCGCACGAGGCCGCGCGCTACGAGAAGGACATGACGCGCCGGCTGCGCGTCCGGCCCGGCATGACCGGCCTGTGGCAGGTCTCCGGCCGTTCGGACCTGAGCTGGGACGAGACCGTCCGCCTCGACCTCTACTACGTCGACAACTGGTCGATGGTCCAGGACCTCGCGATCCTGCTGCGCACCCTCTCCGCCGTGCTCAGCTCCCGCGGCGCCTACTGAGCCGCACTGCTTCTGACCCAGGCCCGACACCTGGCTGGCAGGATGATCCGGTGCCCGAGAGCGCCGACCCGTTGCGGGTCCTGTTCGTGTGCACCGCGAACATCTCGCGGTCGCCGTACCTCGAGCTGGTCGCGCGCTCGCGCGCCGGCGGCGACGGGGTGCGGTTCGCGAGCGCGGGGGTGTACGCGCGGGACGACACGCGGATCGACCCGGCGATGGCCGTCGAGCTCACCGCTCGGGGCATCACGTCCGAGGACTTCCGCAGCCGCCGGCTCACCGGCGCGATGGTCGACGAGGCCGATCTGGTGCTCACGGCCGAGGCGAGCCACCGGGCCGCGATCCTGGACGAGCACCCGATCGCGACCCGCAAGGTGCTCACCGTCGGCCAGGCCGACCAGGCCCTGGACCGTCTCGAGCCCGGCGTCACCGGTACCGACGTACCGGCCGCGCTCGTCGCCGTACGCGGCGGCGCCACGGCCCAGCTCGACATCGTCGACCCCTACCGGCGAGGCTCGGAGGCGGCGCGCGCCTGCGCCACGATCCTCGACGTGGTGGTCGGCCGGCTGCTCGCGCGTCTGGCGCCCGACGCGACCGGCGGCGCCGCCCGGTGACGAAGGTCCTCGTAATCACCCCCGCCTTCCACGGCTACGGGGACTCGATCGGCAACGCGCTCCGGCGCCGCGGGCACGAGGTCACGGTGCACCCGTACGACGCCCACGTCAGGCTGGCCGACAAGCTCCGCCACAAGACCACCGTCGAGCTGCCCGGCCAGCTGGGCATCGACCGTCGATCGGCCAGCGCACGCCGCGCCACGGATGGCGTGCTCGGCGTCCTCGACGGGGTCCGACCCGACATGGTGCTCGTGATCCGCGGCGACCTGTTGGAGGAGCGCTTCTGGGACCGGCTCGAGGCGAGCGGGCTGCCCGTCGTGCTGTGGCTCTACGACGAGGTACGCCGGATGGGCTACGACGTCAGCACCCTGAAGCGGCCGCGCGCCGTGACGAGCTACTCCCCCCTCGACGTCGCATGGCTGCAGGGCCTCGGGGTGGCCGCGCACCACCTGCCCAACGCCTTCGACCGCGACACCGGGGAGGTGCGCACGCTCACCCGGCGCGACGAGGTGACCTTCGTCGGGGCCCGCTACCCGGACCGCGAGCGCACCCTGGTCGGCCTGCACGACGCGGGCGTGCCGGTGCGCGCGTACGGCCGCGACTGGTCGCACCACCCGGTCGACCGGCTCCGCACGTGGGGCTGGCACCGCCCCGACCTGCCGGCCGAACGGGACGTGGACCGGGCAACGGCGTACGCCGTGATGGCCGCCGCGGCCGCGACCGTGAACATGCACACCGACCAGGACGGCTTCTCGATGCGCACGTTCGAGGCGTGCGGGGCCGGTGCCGTGCAGCTCATCGACCGCCCGGACATGGCGGGCCTGTACGACGACGGGACCGAGGTCGCGACCTGGAGCACGCTCGAGGAGCTCGTCGAGCTGTGCCAGCGCGCCCGGGTCGACCGAACCTGGGCCGACGGCCTGCGCGAGGCAGGCCGGCGCCGGACCCTGGCCGAGCACACCTTCGACCACCGGGTCGCCGTCGTGGAGCAGCTGTGGCACTGAACCACCCGCGCGACCTGGACGCGTGGCACACCTGGCAGCGCTCACGGTCGCCCCTGCGCGCGTGGCGCGACCGCTTCCGCAGCGAGCCGCCGCTGACCGGCCACCTCTCGGCGAGCTCCCCGGAGCCGAGGGTGCTGGTGGTCCTCGACTGGCTGGCACCGACCAGCCTGATGGCCCTGCACTCGATGACCCCGCACCTGTCCGTCCCGTACGCCGTGCTCTCGCCCACCCCATTCCCCGACGGCGGGCCGTCGACGCCGCTCGCGCCGCGGCCGGACGTCGTACCGGAGGGGCTGTCCTCGGTCTCGGTGGTGGTGTCCGCGGGTCACTACCTGCCTCTGGGTTCGGTGGCCTTGACATGGTCCCGGCGGCTCGGTGCCGAGTACGTCGCGGTGCAGCACGGCCTGCTCGCCCCGCACGTGCCTCCGCTCGCCCCCGACTCGCGGCTGCTCGCCTGGTCCGCCGCGGACGCCGACTTCTGGCGGTCCGGGCGCGACGACGTGCGCACCGACGTCGTGGGGTCCCAGCTGCTCTGGGAGGCCGCCCTTCGGCCGGGCGTCGTCACCGACGACCGCCCGACGTTCCTCGGTCAGCTGCACGGCGCCGAGATCGGCCGGCGAGCGATGGCCCGGTTCACCGGCCGCTTCTGCCGGGCCGAGGGGTTGCGCTACCGGCCGCACCCGAGCGAGAAGGACCGGCTCTCGCGCTGGCAGCACGCCGTGTGGCGTCGGCAGGGCATCGACTTCGACGACGGCACCGTGCCGCTCCGGGACCTGCCCACCCCCGTCGTCAGCGTGTTCTCGACCGGCATCCTCGAAGCCGCCGCGCGCGGCGTGCCTGCCTGGTCGGCGTACGACGCGCCACCACGGTGGCTGGAGGAGTTCTGGGAGCGTTATGCCATGTCCCGCTACGGTCACCAGCCGACCCCGACCCCGGCGCGGCCCGCCCTCGAGCCCGCGGCCGCGGTCGCCGCCGCCGTGGAGGCCCTGCTGTGACGGCCGTCTGCATCATCCCCGCGCGCGGCGGCAGCAAGGGCGTCCCCCGCAAGAACGTCCGGATGGTCGCCGGCAAGCCGCTGATCGCGTGGACCATCGAGCAGGCGCTGGCCGTCACCGAGCAGCTCGAGGTCGTGGTCTCCACCGATGACGAGGAGATCGCCGAGGTGGCCCGCCGGGCCGGGGCCGCGGTCCCGTTCCTGCGGCCGCCCGAGCTCGCCGAGGACACCACCGCCACCGAGCCCGTGGTCCACCACGCCCTGGCCGCCCTGGACTCGATGGGCACGGTGGCATCGACGGTGATGCTGCTGCAGGCCACGTCTCCGCTGCGGCTCCCGGGAACCCTCGACCGCGCCCTGGCCGAGTTCGCGCAGACCGGCGTCGACTCGATGGTCGGCGTGGTGCCCCAGACGCCGTTCCTGTGGTGGCGGGGCGACCCCCCGCGCGCCGACTACACCGTCGACGCGCGGCCGCGGCGCCAGGAGCTGACGGCCGAGGCGATGAGGTACCGCGAGACAGGTTCGCTGTACGTCACGCGCCGCTGGGTCTACGACGAGCTCGGCAACCGCCTCGGCGGCAGGATCGGCCTGTTCGAGATGGAGGAGATCGAAGGGGTCGACGTCGACACCGAGCTCGACCTCCTCGTCGCCGAGCAGCAGCTGTTGTCGCTCGGGACCTGAGGTCCGGCCCGGCCGCGGTGCCTGAGTGTTGGTTTGTGGGGTAGGGACCAACACTCACGCACCGCCAGCCCGCAGAACCGGCCCCGTGATCCCGACGCGCGCAGCGCATCTCTTTACCCAACAGCCGGTGCCGTAGGCCCCTCAATGGCAGGATTCTCAGGTGATCATCGAGCGCAACCTCGCGGCGTATCTGGTGTACGCCGAGGACCCGATCCTGCGCGCGCTCGAGAAGATCAGCGCCAACCGCGCCCGGATCATCTTCCTCGTCGACAGCCACGGGCATCTCGAGGGATCGCTGTCCGACGGCGACTTCCGGCGCTGGGTCGCCACCCAGGACCCCGTCGACCTGAACCGGCCCGCCCGCGAGGTGGCGAACACCGGGGTCCGGTCGGCAGCGATCACCACCACTCCGTCCGAGATCGCGACGCTCTTCGGGAGCGGCATCGACCACGTCCCGCTGGTCGACGAGCGGGAGCGGCTGGTCGCGGTCGCCATCAACCGCGACAACGAGGTCCGGATCGGCCGCTACCACGTCGACCGCGAGAACCCGGCCCTGGTGATCAGCGAGATCGGCAACAACCACCAGGGTTCGGTGGACCTCGCCAAGGAGCTCGTCGACCGCTCCCTGGCGGCCGGCGCGGACGTCGTGAAGTTCCAGATGCGCGACATGGAGTCCCTCTACCGCCAGGGCTCCGGCGGCAGTGGCGGCGAGGACCTCGGTCCGCAGTACACCCTTGACCTGCTCGCCAAGTACAACCTGACCCCCGACCAGCTGTTCGAGGTCTTCGACCACTGCGGCCAGGTGGGTATCGAGGTGATGTGCACCCCGTGGGACCCGCCCAGCGTCGACCGGCTCGCGGCGTACGGCATCGCCGGCTTCAAGGTCGCCTCGGCGGACATGACCAACCACACGCTGCTGCGACAGATGGCGAAGCACGGTGTGCCGATGGTCATCTCGACGGGCATGTCGACCGAGGCCGAGATCATGGAGACGGTCGACCTGATGCGCAGCACCGGTGCGTCGTACGCCCTGCTCCACTGCCAGTCGACGTACCCCGCCCCGTTCAAGGACGTGAACCTGCGCTACCTCGAGCGGCTCGCCGAGATCGGCGAGTGCCCGGTCGGGTACTCCGGCCACGAACGGGGCTTCCACATCCCGCTGGCGGCCGTCGCGCTCGGCGCGAAGATCGTGGAGAAGCACTTCACCACCGATCGCTCCCTCGAGGGCAACGACCACAAGGTCAGCCTGCTGCCCGAGCAGTTCACCGAGATGGTGCTGCGCATCCGCGAGCTGGAGGAGTCGCTCGGCACCGCCGGCCCGCGCGGGGTCTCCACCGGCGAGATGATGAACCGCGTCAACCTCGCGAAGTCGCTGGTCGCCGCCCGGGCCATCGAGGTCGGCGACACCATCGACCGCGACTCCGTCGACATCAAGAGTCCCGGTCGTGGTCTCCAGCCGAACTCGCTCGACCGGCTCGTCGGCCGGACGGCCATGCGTCCCCTCGAGCCGGGCGACTTCTTCTACGCCAGCGACCTCGGCGACGCCGCGCCGCGCGGCCGCCAGTACGACTTCAAGCGGCCCTGGGGCCTTCCGGTCCGCTACCACGACATCGACGCGATGACCCGCGACGCGATGCCCGACTTCCTCGAGTTCCACCTGTCCTACAAGGACCTCGAGATCGACCCGGCATCGGTGTTCGAGAAGTACGACGGCCCTCTCGACACGGGGTACGCCGTCCACGCGCCCGACCTCTTCGCCGGCGACTTCATCATCGACCTGGCCAGCCCGGACCCCGCCCGCTGGGAGCGCTCGATCAGCGAGCTCCAGCGGGTCATCGATCTGGCCCGTACCTTGCGACCGTACTTCCGGACCGGCGCGCCCGACCCCGTGGTGATCTGCACGATGGGCGGGTTCACCCCGCACGGCCACGTGCCGGCGACCGAGCGCCCCGCCAAGTACGCCCGCGTCGACGAGGCCCTGGCCCGCGTCGACGACTCCGGCGTGCGGCTGACGGCGCAGACGTTGCCGCCGTACCCGTGGCTGATGGGCGGTCAGCAGTTCCACAACCTGTTCGTGGCGGCGTCCGACACCGTGGCGTGGGCCGAGCGGACCGGCCGGCGGCTGTGCCTGGACGTCTCGCACTCCAAGCTGGCGGCCAACTTCAACAACGAGCCGTTCTCGGAGTACGTCGAGATGCTCGCCCCGCACACCGAGCACCTGCACCTCGTCGACGCCACCGGCGTCGACGGCGAGGGCGTCCAGGTCGGCGACGGCGAGGTCGACTGGGCGCTGCTGGCCCGGCAGCTCGACGAGCTCGCCCCGGGCGTGGGCTTCATCCCGGAGATCTGGCAGGGACACGTCAACGACGGCGAGGGCTTCTGGATCGCCCTCGAGCGCCTGGAGCAGTGGTTCTGACGACCGCGCCGTCCGCTGGGAGGCCCACGGCGCTGTGGGTCGTTCCCGTGAGCGCGCTGGGCGGCGTGGCCCGGCACGTCCTCGACACGGTGCGGGCGGGCATCCCGGGGTGGCGGCTGGTCGTGCTCTGCCCGCCCGGCCCGCTCGTCGACGACGTGCGTGCGGCCGGCGGGGCCGTGACGGTCATGCCCTTCGGCCCGGACCACGGGCTGCGCGCCAGCAGCCGGTCGCTGCGCCGCACCGTGGACCTGATCCGGCCGACCGTGGTGCACTCCCACCTCTCCTACGCCGACATCGTCGCGGCCGCCGCGACGCCGCGGCACGTCACCCTCGTCACCACCGAGCACGGCATCGCGGCCGACGACCGCGTCTACCACGGCACCGGCGCCAAGTCCGCGGTGATGGCCAGGGTCCACGAGGCGCGGATGCGCCGCTTCGACGCGGTGGTCGCGGTGTCCGAGGCCACCAAGCGCGCGATGCTCGCCAAGTGGCACCCGCGCCAGGACGTGCGCGTCATCGTCAACGGCGTCGACCCGCTGCCCGAGGCCACCGAGCCACGCGCGGGTCTGCGGATCCTCAGCCTGGCCAGGCTCGCGCCCGAGAAGCGGCTGGCCGACCTGGTGGCGGCGTTCGCGCTGGTGGCCGCCGAGCGACCGGAGGCGAGCCTGACCCTGGCCGGCACCGGCGAGCTCGAGGCCGACCTGCGGGTCCAGGTCGCAGCCCTGGGGCTGGGCGACCGCGTCGTCCTCCCGGGGTACGTCGATGCCGGCGGCGCGCTCGCCGCGGCCGACGTCCTGGCGATGCTCTCGATCTGGGAGAACTGCCCGTACGCCGTCCTCGACGGCCTCGTGCACGGCACCGGGGTGGTGGCGGCCCCGGTCGGCGGCATCCCCGAGATGCTGCCCGACCAGTGTCTCGTCGACCCGGCGGACCACGCCGCCGTGGCCGCCCTCCTCGATGGAGCAGGGCGACCAGGTCGGCGCCCGGCCGAAGGTTCCCGCCGGCTGGCCCACGGTTGCCGACATGACGGCCGCCGTCGGCGAGGTCTACGCCGAGGCGGCGCGACGGGAGGCCGCACGATGAGCGTGAGCGGCTGGAGCCGTTCGGCCAGCTGGGACATGATCCCGGACCTGCCCGACGACGGCTCCGCCCGGTCCGAGCAGCGCGCCCGCGGGACGGTCGAGTTCGTCCTGTTCGCGATCCTGCCGATGTCGAGGCTCCAGTTCAGCGGTCTGCCCGTCGGCGAGCTGGCGATGGGCGTCGCCGTCCTCTACGCCGTCCTGCGTCCGGGGCGACTGCGTCCCGCCCTCGGCATCACCGCGCTGCTGCTGCTGGCCCTGCTCGGCCTGATGCTCTACTCGGCCGAGCTGAACGACCTCACGCCGTACCGCCGACTGCTCCACATGGGCCTGTACGTCGCGCTCGCGGTGGTCGCCTCACAGGGTCGCTTCCACGTGGGCGGGATGTCCCGGGGCCTGGCGTTCGGGCTGGTCGTCTCCGCGGGCGCCTACTTCTTCGGGTACGACTCCACCTACGAGGGCCGGCTGACCGGCCTGATGGCCGACCCCAACGCCGCCGGCTACCTGCTGTCCACCCTCGGCTGCCTGGCCATGGCCGGGATGGCGGGCAGCCGGTTCCGGGTGCCTGCCGGGCTGCTCATCCTGGCGGCCATCGTGCTGACGTACTCACGCACGTCCCTGCTCGCGACGATGCTCATCATCGTGTGGCTGCTCATCGGCAGCAGGGTGGCCACGTTCTTCGGCTCGATCCTGCTGGGCGGCATGATCTACGCCGTCGCCAACATCCCGGTCTCCCTGCGCAACTTCGGTCCGTTCGCCGACCGGACGGGCAGCGACGCGCTCCGCAACCGCATCGTGGCGCAGGAGAACGTGCAGATCGGGCAAGGTCCCTGGTACGGCAACGGTCCGGGCACCAGCACGGTCGAGGTGCAGGGCGAGCCCTTCTTCTTCCACAACAGCTACCTGGCCCTCCAGAACGAAGCCGGTAAGTTCGCGGTGGCCATCGTCGTGCTGGCCGGGATCCTCGCCCTCGCGGGGCTGATGCGTCTGCCTGCCGCGGCCCGCAACTACTGGTACGAAGGCGCGATCATCGCCGTGGCGGTCTGCGCGGTGAACCTCGGGGAAGTGCTGCTCGAGCTGCCGGCGGCGCTGGCGGTGGGCATGGCGCTGTGCCATGCCCGGGCGGCCAGGCAGCTGCCTGCCACCGAGACGGCAGCACCGTGACCCCGATCGCGATCGCCGCGAACCGGGGAGACATCGGGGGCGGCGAGCTGATGCAGCTCCGACTGGCCGGCGCGCTCGTCGAGCTCGGGTACGACGTCCGGGTCGTCGCGCCGTCCACACCCGGCGACCTGGCGCACGCCGCGGTCGACGCGGGCCTGGGCGTGGACGTGATCTCCTGCCGTGACCGCGCGACGTACGCCCGCGGCCTGCGGCGCTGGGACCGGGGACGGGTCGGCCTCCTGTGGTGCAACGGCCTGCTGCCCGCGCTGGCGACCGCGGGCCATCGGCGTCGACTGGTGCACCTGCACCAGCAACCCCTGGGAAGTCAGCGCGGACTCGCCCGGGTGGCGCGGATCGGGGCAGCCGCCACGATCGTGCCGTCGGCCTACCTGCGTCGGCTCGTGCCCGGCTCCGCGGTGCTGCCGAACTGGACCGACGACCTCGAGCAGCTCCCGCCACGACCGCCCGCCGACACGGTCACCGTCGGGTCGATCGGCCGGATCGGTCGCGAGAAGGGCACCGACGTGCTCGCTGCCGCGTGCCGGCTGCTCCCGGACGAGGTACGTCGGCGGGTGCGGTTGGTCGTCGCCGGCGACGACCGCTTCGTGCCGGTGGCGGACCGCCGCGTCGTGGACGCCGCCTTGAGCGAGAGTGGGGTCCGGGTCGAGCGCCCCGGCTGGGTGGAGCCGGCAGCCTTCTACGCGGCCGTCGACGTCGCCGTGTTCGCATCGGTGAGGCCGGAGTCGTTCGGTCTGGCGGCGGCCGAGGCGATGGGCGCGGGGCGGCCCGTCGTGGTCAGCGACGCCGGAGGGCTGCCCGAGGTGGCTGGTACGGGCCATCCCTGGGTGGCGCCGGCAGGTGACGCCGGTGCACTGTCCCGAGTCCTGGGTGAGGCGATCGCCGCCCTCCCCGCCACCGACGTCGTGCAACGTCAGCGGGCGCGCTGGGAACGCGAGTTCTCACCCCCCGCCGGACTCCGGCACCTGGAGGAGCTGCTTCGGGCGCTTGTTCGGGACGACGTGCTCGAGGCCGTCCGATGAGCCGGCCTCGTGTCGCCATCGCCCACGACTACCTCACCCAGCGAGGCGGCGCCGAGCGGGTCGTGCTGGCCATGCTGCGCGCGTTCCCCGACGCCGCGGTGCACACCCTGCTGTACGACCCGGAAGGCACCCACCCGGAGTTCCGTGACGCCCACATCATCACCTCGCCGCTCAACCGGTTCGGACCGCTGCGCAAGAACCACCGGGCCGCCCTGCCCGTCCTGGCGCCGTTCGCCTCCCGGCTCCGCGTCGACGCCGACGTGACCATCGTCTCGACGAGCGGCTGGGCCCACGGGTTCGACTTCACCGGCCGCAGCCTCGCCTACTGCCACAACCCGGCGCGCTGGCTCTACCAGGGTGAGGAGTACCTCGGCCACGCGTCTCCGTGGTCGCCGCAGGCGCTGGGGCTGCGGGTTCTCGGTCCACCTCTCCGTCGCTGGGACCGGTTGGCCGCCGGCCGCCACGACCGCTATCTCGCGAACTCCACGGTGGTCCGCGACCGCATCATGGCGACGTACGGGATCGACGCCGAGCTGCTCTTCCCACCGACCGTGGTGGGGGCCGAGGGTGGTCAGCAGCCGATGGGACCGTTCCCGGAGGGATTCCACCTCGTGGTGTCCCGGCTGCTGCCCTACAAGAACGTCGACAAGGTGGTCGAGGCGTTCCGGACCCTGCCGGACGAGCGGCTGCTGGTCATCGGGCGCGGGCCCGAGGCCGCCCGGCTGGAGCGGATGATGCCCGCGAACGCCGCGCTGGCCTCCAACGTCAGCGACGACCAGCTGCGCTGGGCCTACCGGCACAGCGTGGCCCTGGTCGCCCCGAGCATCGAGGACTACGGACTGACCGTGCTGGAGGCCGGGGCGTTCGGGAAGCCCACCCTGGCACTGCGCGGGGGTGGCTACCTCGACACCGTGGCCGAAGGGGTGAGCGGCCTGTTCTTCGACCGCGTCGACCCGTCGTCGATCGCCGCCGCGGTACGCGCCTCGAGGAAGATCACCTGGGACGCCGAGGCGGTCGTCCGGCACGCGCGACGCTTCGACGAGTCGACGTTCCGGGCCGGCCTGATGCGCGCGGTCGACGAGCTGCTGGTGACGGCGTGACTCCGTAGGTCACGAGCTGGTCGTCTCGTCCGGCGCCACCGGCGTGAAGGTCTTGCCCTCGTCGCTGCTGACCATCAGGTCGTCGCCCACCTGCACGACCACCCGGTCACCCGACGTGGCGATCGCGAGCGGTGCCCGGTCGGCGCCGAGGCACGCCAGCGTCTCGGTGGGGTCGTCGTCCACCCCGACCTCGGCCACCTGGGCGACGCAGCCGACCGTGGTGCCGAACGCGTAGTAGTGCTCCTCCGTCGGGGCCGGCGTGACGCTGAGGTTGGTGTACGGCGCCGCCGCCTTCGGGACCGGCCGCTTGCCGGCCTGCAGCACGTAGAAGGTGCTGCTGTCACAGCTGGCCACCGCACGGCGGCCCGGCAGGTTGACCATCTGCACCGGGGCGCACGTCACGTCGCTCGCCTTGCCCGCCGGCCCGGTCACCGAGAACGCCGAGGTGTCGCTGTCGAGGCGCCACACGTCTGCCACGGTCGTTTCCTGCCAGGTCGCACCCTCGTCCTTGGACTCGAAAGCGGTCGGCTGGCAGTCCTGGTCGAGGCCCGACAGCACCATCGACCCCGTGTCGGCCACGAACAGGCCGAGCACCTCGTGCAGCCCCGGGAGGTCGACGTCGTCCAGGTCGGTCCCGTCATCGAGACTCCCCACCCAGACCTTCGCCGGGTCGTTGAAGCGCGTCTCACAGGCACCGCGGGTGGCTCGCAGCACCAGGCCGGACTCGTTCGCTCCGAGCAGCAGGGGCCCGTGGATCCCGGAGTCGGCCCCGGGACGGGCAGAGGGCGACGACGAGGCAGGCGCCGGAGTGAACTCGGCCGAGCGCTTCTGCAGCGGAGGCATGACGCCCTCGCGGGTGCGGAGTCCGAGCCCCAGGACGCCCACGTCGAGCACCACCAGCACCGCCAGCAGGGCCGGCACCCAGCGGCGCACCTACTTGCTCCGGCCGGCGCTCTTCGCCAGCGCCGGCTTCTTGCGAGCGCCCGGGCGAGGGGGCGGTGGTTCCTCGCTGTAGCTGGACGTGTAGCTGCCGTATCCGTAGCCGTAGACGACGGCACCGAGCCCGCGCAGCGGCGCGCGGTTGAGCACCACGCCGAGCATCCGGCCGCCGGTCTGGGTGAGGCGTCGCTTGGCGAGCTTCGCCTGCTCCTTGTAGGTCTGGCCGATCGCGAACACGACCATCGCGCCGTCGGCGATCGCGGCGAGCAGGGCCGCGTCGGTGACGGGGAGCAGCGGCGGCGCGTCGAGCACCACCAGGTGGTCGCGCGAGAGCTCCTGCAGGAGCTGCTGCATCCGGTGGGAGCCGAGCAGCTCGCTGGGGTTGTGCGGCACCCGTCCGGCCGACATCACCTTGAGGTGCTCGATGGTCGTGTCCTGCAGCGCCTCGTCGGCCGTGACGTCGCCGACCAGCACCTGGGCGAGGCCGATCTGCGAGTCGACGCCGTACACCCCGGCCACGACGGGACGCCGCAGGTCGGCGTCCACGAGGATGGTGTCCTGGCCGGCGTTGGCGAGCACCCGCGCCAGGTTGGCGGCCACCGTCGACTTTCCTTCGCCCTCGTTGGCGCTGGTGATCACGACGGTGCGGATCGGGTTGTCGACGTCGATGAAGCGGAAGTTCGTGCGGAGCTGCCGGAAGGCCTCGGCGGCCGGACCCCGGTTCGAGTGGTCGACCCCCTCGGTCTGCTTGCGGTCGAGGTCCTTCACGTCGGGGAGGATCGCCAGCACCGGGCTCTCGATCAGGTCCTCGACCTCGTCGACCGAGCGCAGCTTGCGGTCGAGGTTCATGCGGATGAACGACGCGAGGTAGCCCAGCAGGATGCCGATGAAGCCGCCGACCAGCAGGTTGCGCGTGTAGCTCGGTGAGAAGGGGGCTGCCGGCAAGGTGGCGTTGTCGACGTAGTCCATCCGGACCAGGGACTCGGTGCCGGATCCCTGCGGCAACGAGCGCGCCTCGATCTCCTGGGCGACGGCCGCCGTGGCCCCCACGCCCGCCAGCGCCATGTCGTGGGCGTTCTGGGGCGTCCCGGCGTAGGCCGTGACCACGACCGAGGACGTGATGGGGTCGGACGTGCCGACGAGCTGCACCAGGCCCGCGTCGATGCCGAGCGCATCCGCGACCTTCTCGCGTACGTCGGTCGACGCGACGTAGGCCGCGTAGACGTCGGCCTTCTTCTGCGAGAGCCCCATCGACTGGCTCAGGGCGCTGAGGTCGTCGGAACCCCCGACGGAGACCGTTCCGGTCGCCGTGCTGGCGTAGACGACGGGACGGCTCAGGGTCCACAAGAACGCCGCCAGCAGGCCGAGCGAGAAGGCGATGAAGATCAGCTTCACGTTGGCCCGCGTCAGCCGGACGAAGTCGAGAAGTGTCACGCGATCCTCAGCTCGGGAGCCGCGCAGGCGCGCGGGTGTTCCCGAGAACGGTATCCGCTCCGACAAGGCGTCACGGGGAGATCACCGGTATTCGTCACCGGCGCCGTCGAGCTCCAGGAACCGCCGTGCCGCGGCGCCCAGGGCCCTCGCGTAGCGCTCCCGGCCGCCGGGACGCGTCATCACGGCCGCATCCACGCGACTGCGCATGTTGCCCAGCTCGACCATCACGGTCGGCACGTCGGAGAGGTTCAGGGTGCCGAGGTCGCGGCGTACGTCCAGACCGGCCCGGCCGACGTACGTCGCCCTCGCCAGGCCGCGCTCCACGAGCGCGGCACGCGTGACCAGCGCCAGCCGCCGGGACGCGCGGTAGATGTCGTGGGTCCACGGCCTCCGGTCGGGCGGCATGATCACGTGGAACCCGTGCGCGCCGCGGGCGTAGGAGCCGTCGGCGTGGATGCTGATCTTCAGGTCGGCCGGACGGTACCGCCCGCTGGCGTTGCCGGCACGGCCGCGCTCGTCGACGCAGGGACCCCAGCGGTCGTCGCGGTTGCTGTGCCGGGTCAGCTCCACCGTCGCGCCCAGCGCTCGCAGCCGCGCTCGCAGTCGCAACGCCACGTCCCAGGTGAAGGTGGCCTCGGGATAGCCGCCGTCGGTCGCCGTGCCCGTGGTGTTGCAGGGCTTGCGGAAGCCGCCTGCCGGGACCAGCCGGTGGATCTGCCGCGGGAAGTGGCGGTTGCCGAGCTGGTGACCGGGGTCGATCACGACCAGGCGCCCGGCCAGCGGCATCCCCAGCCAGGTCCCCCGCTCCGGGGCGGCAGCCCCGGCCGGCGCGGCCGTCGCCACGGCCGCGACCACCAGGGCCACGGCCACCGCGAGGGACCCGAGTCGTCCGGTCATGCGCTCACTCGTAGCCGAGGATCTCGTGCCGCTTCTCGGTCCAGGCCAGCGCCGAGGCGATGGCGTCGTCGATGCTCTCCTCCGCACGCCAGCCGACCAGCTCGGCGATCCGGTCGACGTTGGCGTAGGAACCCACGGCGTCGCCCGGCCGCGGCGGCGCCACCCGGGTCGGCACGTGATGGCCGGAGACCCGCTCGAACGCCGCGATCAGCTCGAGTACCGACAGGCCCTCGCCGCGTCCGACGTTCATCACCACGCTGGGCGCCCCGACCTGGGCGAGCACGTCGTCGAACGCCTCGACCGCCTGGACGTGGGATCGGGCGACGTCCCAGACGTGCACGTAGTCGCGGATGCCGGTGCCGTCGGGCGTCGGGTGCTCGGTACCGGTGATCGTGAACGCGTCCTGCTGGCCGCGGGCGGCACGCACCAGCTGGCCGAGCACGTGGGTGGGCTCCTTGGCGTAGACGCCGGTCGTCAGGTCGGGGTCCGAGCCGATCGGGTTGAAGTAGCGCAGGATGATCGCGCGCAGCTCGCTGGCGGCCGCCATGTCCTGGAGGACCTGCTCCATCATCAGCTTGGTGCGGGCGTAGGGCGATGGCGGGTCGAGCGCGTCGTCCTCCCGCACCTCGAAGCCGTCGGCCGGGGGCGCGTACAGGGAGGCGGAGCTGGAGAAGAGCACGCGGTTCTTGCCGAGGCCCTCCAGAGTGTGGAAGAGCTCGAGCGACTTCGCGACGTTGTCGCGGTAGTACTCGTAGGGCTGCTCGACCGACTCCGGCACGACGATCCGGGCGGCCATGTGGATGGTGGCGTGGAGGTCGGGGTGCTCCTCCACGATCCGCGCGAGGAGGGCCCGGTCGGCGATGTCGCCCTCGTAGAAGATGCGCCTCCCCACGAAGACCTGCGGGCCGGTGAGCAGCGAGTCGAGGATCACCGGCGTGTGGCCGGCCTCCTCGAGGGCCTTGGCCGTCGTCGAGCCGATGTACCCCGCGCCACCGGTCACCAGGATCTTCATCCCAGCAGCGTAGACGGGACGGCGAGAGCCACCGGCATCGGCAAAGCGCCCGGGCACGGCTGACACAATGCCCCGCATGCGGTCGGCGCTGATCACCGGGATCACCGGACAGGACGGCCTGTACCTCGCCGAGCTGCTCGTCTCCAAGGGCTACGACGTGCACGGGCTGATCCGCGGCCAGAACAACCCGCGCCGCGACCTCGTGGAGCGCCTGCTGCCCGAGGTACGCCTGCACGACGGCGACCTGACCGACATGTCCAGCCTGATCCGGGCGCTCCGCGAGTCCGAGCCCGACGAGGTCTACAACCTCGGCGCCATCAGCTTCGTGGCCTACTCCTGGGAGAACGCCGCGCTGACGAGCGACGTCACCGGCAAGGGCGTGCTGACGATGCTCGAGGCCGTCCGGCTGCACGCCGGCGACGACCCCGCGGCGGTCCGGTTCTACCAGGCGTCGAGCTCGGAGATGTTCGGCAAGGCCCAGGAGGTCCCTCAACGGGAGACCACCCTGCTGTGGCCGCGGTCGCCGTACGGCGTGGCCAAGGTCTTCGGCCACTACATGACCATCAACTACCGCGAGTCCTACGGCATGCACGCCTCGTCGGGCATCCTCTTCAACCACGAGTCGCCGCGCCGGGGCCACGAGTTCGTCACCCGCAAGGTCAGCCAGGCGGTGGCCTCCATCCACCTCGGCATCCAGAAGGAGCTGGTCCTCGGCAACCTCGACGCCGAGCGCGACTGGGGGTACGCCGGCGACTACGTCGAGGCCATGTGGCTGATGCTCCAGCAGGACCGAGGCCGACGACTACGTGATCGCCACCGGCGTCACCCACTCCATCCGGGAGCTGGTGACGACGGCGTTCGCGCACGTCGGCATCGACGACTGGGAGCAGTACGTGCACCAGGACCCCCGGTTCATGCGGCCGGCCGAGGTCGACCACCTCGTCGGGGACGCCTCGAAGGCGAGACGCGTGCTCGGCTGGGAGCCACGGGTCGGCTTCGCGGAGCTGGTCGCGATGATGGTCGACGCCGACGTGGCAGCGCTGAAGGCCGGTTGGTGACCCGGGCTTGACGTCGCGGGCCTTCGTCACGGGCATCGGCGGCCAGGACGGGAGCTACCTCGCCGAGCACCTCCTCGCCGACGGCCTCGACGTGCACGCCCTGGTCCACGCCTCGGGCGGTGACCCGGAGCACTGCCCCGCCGACGTCGTACTGCACCGGGGCGACCTCACCGACGCGGGCGGCGTACGAGCGCTCCTGCTCGACCTCGACCCGCACGAGGTCTACAACCTGGCGGCGATCAGCTCGGTCGCCCGGTCGTGGTCCGAGCCCGACCTCACCGCCCGCGTGAACGGCCTCGGCGCGTTCGCGCTGCTGGAGTCCGCGTTCGCGGTGCAGGAGCGGCATGGCCACGAGGTACGAGTCGTCCAGGCCTCGAGCGCCGAGATGTTCGGCGAGCCGGCCACCTCTCCGCAGGACGAGACGACGCCGCTGGCGCCCGTGTCGCCGTACGGCGCCGCGAAGGCCTTCGCCCACCTCGCCGTCGGCGTCTACCGGCGCCGCGGCCTGCACGCCGTCGGCGCGATCCTCTACAACCACGAGAGCCCGCGCCGGCCGGCGCAGTTCGTCACCCGCAGGATCACGTCAACCGTGGCGGCCATCGCCCGCGACCGGGGCGACAAGCTCGTGCTCGGCAACCTGGACGCCCGCCGCGACTGGGGCTGGGCCCCCGACCACGTCGATGCCATGGTCCGCGCGGCCCGGGCGCCCGAGCCGTCGGACTACGTGGTCGCCACCGGCGTCGGCCACACCGTCCGCGAGTTCGCCGCCGTGGCCTTCGCCCGCGCCGGCATCGCCGACTGGGACCACCTCGTGGACTCCGACCCCGCTCTGTTCCGCCCCGCCGACGCCGCCGAGCTGATCGGCGACGCCGCGAAGGCCCACCGCGAGCTCGGCTGGGCGCCGACGGTGACGTTCGAGGAGGTCGTCGGCCGGATGGTCGACGCCGACCTCGCGCTGCTCGACGAGGCCTGAGAGGTCGCGCGGTGGGCAGGTGCGCGCTCTGAACCGCCGAGGCTGGTGGCGATAGATTGGCGGCGGCTCCGCCCCCTCGGGCGAGCAGGGCGGTGGCCGGTCGGGAGACGTCCGTCATGACACGACTTCGAGGCACGGCCGCCACGATCCTCGCGGTGGCCCTGTTCGGCGCTGTCGGCGTCGCTTTGGCTGCGTCCTCGGAGGGGCGCGGGAGTGGCGCGTGGACGCTCTGGGTCCCCCTGGTGGTGGCACTCACCGCGGCGACCGGCGCCTTGGCTGTGTACGGCCTCGGTCGCTGGGCCGAGCTCGAGACGCTTCACCCGATCGAGGCACGGATCGTGGTGCGGCCCTTGGCGGTCTGGGCGATCGTGGCTGTGCTGGCGATCAACTTCACCGGTGCCACCACGCACGGCAACGTCGTGAACGGTCTCCTGCTGAGCATGGCGACGATATGTGGGTGCCCGGTGGCGGGCGTGATGCTTGGCATCAGACAGGTCGCTGGACTCTCGTCACAGCTGGAGCTTCGGGGAGAACAGCTTGCGTTGCTGCTCGAGCTCCGTGGCCTCCTGCAGCGGCTGCTCGCCGTCGTGAGTGCGTTTCTCGCGCTTCTCACCCTTCAGGCCGGTGCGCTGCTTGCCCTGCAGCACGACCTCAACACTGACTTCGGCAACAGGCCACCGCAGTACGTGCTGGTCGTCGGTGCGTTCGGTTCGCTGTTGATCGGAAGCTTCTACGTGCCCGGGTGGTCGGCGCTGCGCCGGGAGGCCAGGCGGCTGGTGGACGACCTGTACCCCCTCGGGATTCAGCACAAAGCGGACGATGTGCTGGCAACCGCGGAGGCTCGGCACCGATTCGGCATGCTGGTCGGCACCGAGCGCACCCTGTTGGCCGAAGTCCAGGCAGACCTGATTCTGCTGGCTCCGCTCTTGGCCGCGGTCCCCGCCCTGTTGGTCGCCTAGGGCTCGACGCGGCTCCTGGGACGTCCAGCTGCTCCACCCGTCACGCTCCCGCCGCTGATGGCGCGTCGCCTACCCGCGCCAGCGACCTACGATGGCGACGGGTGAGACGAGATGATCGACCAGGTCCGCTGGCGGGCACGTGGGTGCCTGCTGGTGGCTGCCCTCCTCGTGGGGGCCTGCTCCTCGGGCGAGCACGGCTCCCAGCGTTCAGGCGAGTCCCTCACCTCCGCCAGCCCCATGCCTGAGCCGAGCGTTGCTGTCGGCTCCGGCCCCTCCTCGAGCGCCGTCGCCGAGGGGTGCCCGGTGACGCAGCCGACGCCGTTCCGCCCACCTCGCTGGGGTGGCTGCGGACGCGCTCTTCGGCTCGGAAAGCTCCTACGGCAACGGGCGGCTCTGGGTGGGCGGGCTCGGCCCGAGGGGCGTGATCGCGGCGAGGCCCGCCTTCATCGAGCGGGATGGCTCGGTCGGCATGAAGTTCGGATGGTGGCGGCGGGTGACCGGTGATCTGACCATCACCGGCCGCAGGCTCGACGCGCCCGCGCCCCCCGCGCGGTCACACGTGCCGTCGGGGTACGGGGCGAGCGGTTTCCAGTCCAGCGGCGTGTCCTTCCCGACCGCAGGTTGCTGGGAGGTCACCGGGAAGGTCGGCACGACGACGCTGACCTTCGTCACCCGGGTGGTCAAGCGGGCGACCTAGTCAGCACCGGCGGTCCTAGAGTCACCGGAGTGAATGCGACGTCGACCCCGCTGCCGATCCTGCCGACCTCGCTGGTGGGGAGCTACGCGCAACCGGACTGGCTGATCGACCGGGCCAAGCTGGCCGGGCGGTTCCCGCCGCGGGTGCGCGCGAGGGAGCTGTGGCGGGTCGAGCCGGAGCACCTCGCGCAGGCGCAGGACGACGCCACCGTCCTGGCCATCCGCGCCCAGGAGGAGGCGGGGCTCGACATCATCACCGACGGCGAGATGCGGCGGGAGTCGTACAGCAACCACTTCGCGACCGCGCTCGAGGGCGTCGACATCGACAACCCGGGCACCGCCCTCGATCGCAGCGGGCACCCCAACCCCGTGCCGCGGATCGCCGGACCGATCGTGCGGCCGCAGCCCGTCGGCGTACGCGACGTGGAGTTCCTGAAGGCGCACACCGACCACGTGGTCAAGATGACCGTGCCCGGCCCGTTCACGATGTCGCAGCAGGCGCAGAACGACCACTACCCCGACCTCGAGTCGGCGGCGCTGGCGTACGCCGCCGCGGTCAACGCCGAGATCAAGGACCTGCATGCCGCCGGCGCGGACCTGGTGCAGATCGACGAGCCGTACATGCAGGCACGGCCCGACGCGGCCCGCGAGTACGGTCTCGCCGCGCTCAACGCCGCACTCGACGGCGTCACCGGGACCACGGCCGTCCACATCTGCTTCGGCTACGCCGCGATCATCCACGAGCGGCCGGAGGGGTACTCGTTCCTCCCCGAGCTGGCCGGCTGCTCGGCGGACCAGGTCTCGATCGAGACCGCACAGTCGGGGCTCGACCTCGGCGTGCTGAAGGACCTCAGCGAGAAGACCATCATCCTGGGCGTCATCGACCTGTCCGACCACGAGGTCGAGTCGGCCGAGCTGGTCGCCGACCGGGTGCGCAGAGCCTTCCCCTACGCCTCGCCGGACCGGATCACGATCGCCACCGACTGCGGGATGAAGTACCTCCCCCGCGCGAGCGCCGAGGGCAAGATGCGGGCGATGGCCGGCGCCGCGTCGATCCTGCGCGCCGAGCTGGCGTAGGCCCGCAGACACGTCGTCAGTGGTGGTGGAGGAGCTCCATCAGGTACGTCCCGTACCCGGACTTGAGCAGCGGCTGCGCGATCTCGACGAGCTCGTCGTCGGAGAGGAAGCCCTGGCGCCAGGCGACCTCCTCCGGCGAGCCGATCTTGGTGCCCTGGCGGCCCTCGATCGTCCGCACGAAGTTGGACGCGTCGTTGAGGGACTCGAAGGTGCCCGTGTCGAGCCACGCCGTCCCTCGCGGCAGCACCTCGACGAACAGCCGGCCCTGCTCGAGGTAGATCCGGTTCAGGTCGGTGATCTCGAGCTCGCCGCGGGCGGACGGCTTCAGCTCGCTGGCGTACCCGACGACGTCGTTGGAGTAGAAGTACAGCCCCGGCACGGCGTAGTCGCTCTTCGGCGCCGTCGGCTTCTCCTCCAGCGACACCGCCTTGAAGGAGTCGTCGAACTCCACGACGCCGTACTCGGTCGGGTTCGCGACCCGGTAGCCGAACACGGCCGCGCCGTCGATGTCGCTGAACCGCGACAGCTGGGAGCCGAGGCCGCTGCCGTAGAAGATGTTGTCGCCGAGCACGAGGGCGGCCGGGTCGGACCCGATGTGCTCCTCCCCGATGAGGAACGCCTGGGCGAGACCGTCGGGGCTGGGCTGCTGCGCGTACGTCAGGTTGATGCCGAACCGCGACCCGTCACCGAGCAGCCGGACGAACGCCTCGGCCTCGTGCGGAGTCGTGATCACGAGGATGTCCCGGATCCCCGCCAGCATCAGCGTCGAGATCGGGTAGTAGATCATCGGCTTGTCGTAGACCGGCATCAGCTGCTTGCTGATGCCCTGCGTGATCGGGTGCAGGCGCGAGCCCGTGCCGCCGGCCAGGATGATCCCCTTCATGGGCGGCCATCCTAGGATGACGCGCATGTCTCGCCTTCTCGTGACCGGTGGTGCCGGCTTCATCGGCTCCAACTTCGTGCACTACCTGGTCGCCAACACCGACGCCCGGATCACGGTGCTCGACAAGCTCACGTACGCCGCCACGCGGGAGGCCATCGACGGCCTCGACCGCGTCGAGCTGGTGGTCGGCGACATCGCCGACGCGGACGTGGTCGAGCCCCTGGTCTCCCAGCACGACGCGGTCGTCCACTACGCCGCGGAGTCCCACAACGACAACTCCCTGAACGACCCGAGCCCGTTCATCAAGACGAACATCCTCGGCACGTTCACGATCCTGGAGGCCGTCCGCAAGGCCGGCGTACGCCTGCACCACGTCTCGACCGACGAGGTGTACGGCGACCTCGACCTCGACGACCCGAAGCGGTTCACCGAGGACACGCCGTACAACCCCTCCTCGCCGTACTCCGCCTCCAAGGCCGGGTCGGACCACCTGGTCCGCGCCTGGGTACGCAGCTTCGGGGTGCAGGCGACGATCTCCAACTGCTCGAACAACTACGGCCCGTGGCAGCACATCGAGAAGTTCATCCCGCGCCAGATCACCAACGTGATCATGGGCGGACGGCCGAAGCTGTACGGCGACGGGCTCAACGTCCGCGACTGGATCCACGCCGACGACCACTCCAGCGCCGTCTGGACGATCCTCAACAAGGGCACGATCGGCGAGACCTACCTGATCGGCGCCGACGGGGAGAAGAACAACCTCGAGGTCGTGCAGCTGATCCTCAAGCACTTCGGCCGGGCCGAGGACGACTTCGACCACGTGACCGACCGCGCGGGCCACGACCGCCGCTACGCCATCGAGTCCGGCAAGCTTCGCCAGGAGCTCGGCTGGCAGCCGACGTACCAGGACTTCGAGGCCGGCCTCGCGAACACCATCGAGTGGTACCAGGCCCACGAGGACTGGTGGCGCCCCCACAAGGAGGCCACGGAGGCGGCGTACGCCGCGAAGGGCCAGTAGTCGTGACCGACCTGTCCCTCGAGGTCACGCCGATCCCGGGGATGGTCGTGCTGCGGCTCGACCTCCGCGAGGACTCCCGCGGCTGGTTCAAGGAGAACTGGCAGCGCGAGAAGATGGTCGACCTCGGGCTGCCCGACTTCGGCCCGGTGCAGCACAACGTCTCCTTCAACACCGCGCGCGGTGCCACGCGCGGGATCCACACCGAGCCGTGGGACAAGTTCGTCTCGATCCTCACCGGCCGCGTCTTCGGCGCGTGGGTCGACATGCGCGAGGGGCCGACGTTCGGCACGGTCTTCACGATCGAGATGGACCCGCACACGGCGGTGTTCGTGCCGCGCGGCGTCGGCAACAGCTACCAGACGCTCGAGGACGCGACGACGTACTCCTACCTCGTCAACGAGCACTGGCGTCCCGGCACGACGTACCCCGCCCTCAACCTCGCCGACGACACCGTGGCGATCCCCTGGCCGATCCCGCTGGCCGAAGCGGAGATCAGCGAGAAGGACAAGAGCACTCCGGCGATGGCCGACGTCGTCGCGATGAAGCCCCTGAAGACCCTGATCGTCGGGGCGCTCGGCCAGCTCGGGCGGGCCCTCCAGCAGGACTTCCCCGATGCCGACCTCGTCGACCTGGTCGAAGGGGCGAGGGACGGCGTCCTCGACGTGACGGATCCCGTCCAGGTCGCGGCGTTCCCGTGGCACGAGTACAGCCTGGTGCTCAACGCGGCGGCGTACACCGCGGTCGACAAGGCCGAGACGACGGAGGGCCGCGTGGCGGCCTGGGCGGCCAACGCCGCGGCGCCGGCCGCGCTGGCCCGACTCGCCACCGAGCACCGGCTCACGCTCGTGCACTACTCCACCGACTACGTCTTCGACGGCACCGCCGCGGTGCACACCGAGGACGAGCACTACGCGCCGCTGGGGGTGTACGCGCAGACCAAGGCCGCCGGCGACATCGCGGTCGCCACCGCGCCGCGCCACTACATCGTGCGCACGTCGTGGGTGATCGGCGACGGCCACAACTTCGTGCGCACCATGCAGAAGCTCGCCGGCGACGGCGTCTCCCCGACCGTGGTGGACGACCAGGTCGGCCGCCTCACGTTCACGCCGGACCTCTCCGCCGCGACCAAGCACCTCGTCGCGAGCGGGGCGCCGTACGGCATCTACAACGTCCAGGGCTCCGGCCCGGTGACCTCGTGGGCCGATCTGGCCAAGGAGGTCTTCCGGCTCAGCGGTCGGGACGCGGACGACGTCACCCCGGTGACGACCGAGGAGTACGTCGGCGGGCGCGAGGGCATCTCCCCGCGGCCGGCGAACGGCGTGCTGGACCTGTCGAAGATCGAGGCGACCGGCTTCACGCCGGGCGACCAGCTGGAGCAGCTGCGGGCCTACTGCTCGGGCGGGTCGGTCCGGCCGTAGTCGTCCTCGAGGCGGCAGATGTCGTCCTCGCCGAAGTAGTCCCCGCGCTGCACCTCGATGATGACGAGCTCGTCGTCGTGCAGGTTCGCGATCCGGTGGGGCACGCCGACGCCGATCTCGACGCAGCCGCCGGTCTTCACCTCGACGGTCTCGCCGTCGACGGTGCAGGTGGCGGTGCCGGCGACCACGGTCCAGTGCTCCGAGCGGCGGCGGTGGGTCTGGTACGACAGCCGCTTCCCGGACGTCACCACGAGGCGCTTGACCTGGTAGCCGTCACCGCGGTCGAGCGCGTACCACGCACCCCAGGGCCGCTGGTCGGATTCCATGTCTCACTCCCGTTGGTCGGGCCCCTGCCCGAGACGTTCCAGGTCAGCGTCGCGTGAGCGAGCTGAGCGCGGGCTTGACGTCAGCAAGGTAAACCAAGGCGGCCACGGTCATGGCCAGATTGATGAAGTTCAGGGGGGAGCCCGCCAGCACGATCTGCGCCGCCACACCCAGCCCGAGGATGATGCTCCAGGCCGCCTTGTTGAGCTTGCCGGCCGCGCGGTACGCCTCGTCGGAGTAGCGCAGGGCGGTGATGAACGCGTAGATCTTCACCGCCAGCAGCACGATGTCGATGACCAGCAAGGTCATCCCCTCGACGGCGAACGGGTTCATGGGGTCAGGGTACCTGGACGCGACCGACCCCCGGGCGCCGAAGCGTCCCGGGGGCCGGCTGTCCGCTGGTCGATCAGTCGCCGACCTTCTGAGCGGCGTCGGCCAGCGCGCGGGAACCGGCGGAGACGGTCTTCTTGGCCGAGGTGCGGGTGGCCTTGGCGCTCGACTTGGCCGCGGTGCGCTTCTTGGCCGTGGTCTTCTTGGCGGTCTTGGCGGCAGCCGTGGACTGGGTCCGGGTGGTCTTCGCCTTGGCGACAGTGGTCTCGGCGGCGGCCACGGTGTCCTGGGTGGACTGCTGGCGGCGGATCCGGCCGACGAGGGTCTGGCCGCGCTTGACCAGGTCGGCGTACGCCGCGGTGGCGGTGGCCACGTTGGCGTCCAGCGCCTGCTGCGCACGGCTGGGGACGGTCAGCGCCTCGGCCTGGAGGTCGGCGACGCGCTTCTCGATGGCGGTACGACGCGCCTTGGCGTCCTTGCCCAGCGACTTGCTGACGGACTTGCCGAAGGACTTCGGCTCGAACGACTGCACGCTCTTCTGGACGTCGGCGACGCGGGCCTGGGCCAGCTTCTGGGCGCCGGCGACGTAGTCGCGGACGACCTCGACGGCGAGGTCGGTCACGCCGACGCCCGCGTGGAACGCACGCTGCGCGGACTTCTGCGCGTCGGCCTGGACGGTCTTGATGTCGAACTTGGCCTTGGCCATGTCGATCTCCTTCTGTGGTGAGGTGAGGTGGTTGGTGCCGGTCGGTCAGCGACCGCGCTCGGCGTCCGGGGTGGTCGCCTCGTTCATGGCGATGAACGAGGAGTAGACGTCGAGCAACGTCTGCTTCTGGCGCTCGTTGAGCGCGGGGTCGTCGAGGACGGCGAGCTCGACGGAGCCGCCGCCGCGCTCGGGGCTGACGATCCCCGCACGGACGTAGAGCTGCTCCGCGGAGATGCGGAGCGCCTTCGCGATCTGCTGCAGCACCTCGGCGGAGGGGCGACGCAGGCCGCGTTCGATCTGGCTCAGGTAGGGGTTGGAGACTCCGACCTGCTCGGAGAGCTGCCGGAGGGACAGGCGCGATGCGGTGCGCTGCTCCCTGAGGTACTCGCCGAGCTGATCGCCCAGCTGGTTGGTGAGCGACCCGACGGTCCGCCCCACCTTCGTCCGTGCCATGGCCCCATCCTTGCTAACAACTGTTAGCAGAACCAAACCGGCGCGGCGTGATCCGAGTCACCTTGACCCCGGAATGGCCCGAAATCAAAGGCGATTCTCAGGAAACGAGGTGCTAACAGGTCAGAACGTCGCGCGGATCTCGCCCACGGGGACCCCGCCGCCGAGCAGGTCGACGCGGCCCGTCGCACGCACGGCGTCGGTGTCCACGCCGGGCTCCGTGTCGACCTTGCTGCGATGCAGCGCCGCGGCCATCAGCACCGGCCGCACGCGCGGGTAGCCGTCGTCGGCCTTGAGGGCGAACGCCCGGCCGTCGCGCAGCGCCACGGCATAGCACGCCTCGGCGCCGGCCTTGCCGATCGCGCCGGGTATCGCGGTGAGGAGAGCACGCTCGTCGCGGGTCGAGCCGGAGACGTACGCCGGGTGGGCGCGGATCGCGTCCGCCACCCTGCGCTCGGGCCCGGACTCCGCGACGGCGAGCACACGGAACCCGCGGGCCAGTCCGGTCAGCGATGCCGAGAGCAGCGGCGCCCCGCAGCCGTCGACGGCGACGACGTCCACGGGCTCACCCGTGAGCTCGGCGAAGGCGTCCTTGATCGCCTGCTGCAGCGGATGGTCGGGCTCGCGGTAGGTGGCGGTGTCCCACCCGTTGACGACACAGGTGAGCAGCATGGCGGCGTGCTTGCCGGAGCAGTTCATCAGTACCGGCGCCATCTGCCCGCCCGCGCGGATCACGGCCTCGCGCGCCGCGTCGTCGAGCGGGTAGTCCGGAGGCGTCTGCAGCGCGGACTCGTCGAGGCCGCCCTGCGCGAGGATGCGCCGTACCCCGTCGATGTGGAAGTCCTCGCCGGAGTGCGAGGCGCATGCCAGTGCCAGCAGCTCCGGTTCCAGGTCGAGGCCGAGCCGCACCATGCCCAGCGCCTGGAGCGGCTTGTTGCACGAGCGCGGTAGCACCGGCGATGCGACGTCACCCACCGACCAGTCGACGCCACCTTCGGTGTCGAGGGCCACGACGGCGCCGTGGTGGTGACCCTCCACGAACCCCGACCGCACGATCTCCGCGACCACCGGCTGCGACATGCCGCCAACGCTAGCGTTGGCCCATGCGGGTGCTGTTCGCCACCACTGCCAACGACGGCCACTTCGGTCCGCTGCTGCCGTTCGCCCGCGCGTGCGTCGCGGCGGGGCACGAGGTGCGCGTGGCCGCCCCGGAGTCGTACGCCGCCGCGCTGGCGCGCTCGGGTTTCGTGCACGAGCCCTTCAGCGACGCCCCTCCGGAGCAGCTCGGACCGGTGATGGGATCGCTGCCCAGCCTGCCGTTCGAGGAGGCCGACGGGGTCGTCATCCGGGAGGTGTTCGCGCGGATCGACGCCCAGGCGGGGCTACCGGCCCTGATGGCAGCGATCGAGCGCTGGCACCCCGATGTGGTCGTCCGCGAGTCGGCCGAGCTCGCGTCGCTGGCCGCCGCGGAGGCGGCCGGGGTCCCGCACGCACACGTATGCATCGGGATGCACGAGATCGTCACCAGGTTCGCAGTCGCGATCCGTGAGCCGCTCGTGGAGCTCGACCGTCTCGTCGGCCTGGAGGACGGCGCCTGTTCATCGGCGCAAGACGCCGAGACCGTCCTGAGCACCGTCCCGGCGTCACTCGACGACGCGGTGGGCGAGGCGCTCGCGGGGGTCCTGAGGTTCCGCGACGAGGCGTCGCCCGTCGGCGACGGCCCACTGCCCTCCGACTGGGGCGACCCGGCCCTGCCGCTGCTCTACGTCACCTTCGGCTCGGTGACCGCGTCGCTGGCTCCCTTCGCCGGCGTGTTCCAGGAAGCCATCGACGCCCTGGCCGACGTGGACGCGCGGGTGCTGATGACCGTCGGCCGGAAGTTCGACATCGCCGGCCTCGGCACGCTGCCGGCGAACGCGTGCGTCCTGCCGTGGTGGCCCCAGGCCGACGTGCTGGCCCACGCCGCGGCCATGCTCGGGCACGGCGGCTTCGGCACCACGATGGGTGCGCTGGCAGCCGGGGTGCCGCAGGTGGTGATGCCGATCTTCACCTCCGACCAGCTCTCGAACGCCGAGCACGTGGCCGCGGTGGGCGCCGGGATCGCGGTGCCGATGGGCCCGGGATCGGTTGCCCGCGCCGCCGGCGAGGTACCTCGCCTCCTCGCCGACCCGTCGTACGCCGAGGGTGCCCGCGCCGTCGCCGCCGAGATCGCCGACCTGCCGCCTGCGTCGGATGCGGTCGCGGCGCTGGAGCGCCTCGTAGGGTGAAGGTGTGGCGGCCGACCCAGCATCGGAGCGGGCCCCGGTCATCGCGACTCGGGCCCTGACGAAGGACTACGGGGCCGTCCTCGCGCTCGACGACCTCACCCTCGCGATCGGGCCGGGGGTCACGGGTCTGGTCGGCGCCAACGGCGCGGGGAAGTCCACGCTCATCAAGATCCTGCTCGGACTCGTGATGCCGACGGCTGGCACGGCGTCGGTGCTCGGCCTCGACGTGGCGTCGGAGTCCGCGGCGATCCGGGCCCGGGTGGGTTACCTGCCCGAGCACGACTGCCTGCCGCCCGACGTCAGCGCCAGCGACTTCGTCGTGCACCTCGCGATGATGTCGGGGCTGCCGCGGATCGCCGCCCGGGAGCGGGCGGCGGAGGTGCTGCGGCACGTGGGCCTCGCCGAGGAGAGGTACCGCCCGATGGGCGGCTACTCGACCGGCATGAAGCAACGCGCCAAGCTCGCCCAGGCGCTCGCGCACGACCCGCATCTGGTACTGCTCGACGAGCCGACCAACGGCCTGGACCCGGCCGCTCGCGACGACATGCTCGGCCTGGTGCAGCGCGTGGGCAAGGACTTCGGCATCTCGGTGCTGGTCACCTCCCACCTGCTCGGGGAGCTCGAGCGGGTCAGCGACCACGTGGTCATCCTCGACACCGGGCGGCTCCTCCGCTCCTCGGAGACGCGCGAGTTCCTCGATGCCACCGGCACCCTGCTCGTCGAGGTGCTCGGGCCCGACGCCCAGGCCCGGATGGGGCAGGCGCTGGCCGCTGCGGGCATGCCCGTGCAACCGCGGGGCGGCCTGCTCGCCCTCGACCCGCCGCCCGACTTCGCCCGCGACGTCCACGACCTGATCCGCGACACCGCGCTCGACCTCGGCGTCGGGCTGGTCCGGATCCAGGCCGACCACCGCCGCATCGAGGACGTGTTCGCCGATGCCTGAGACCCCGACGGGCGTCATCCACGACCTCGGCTACCGCCCGTACGACGGCCCGCGGACGAGCCAGGCGGCGATCGCCTGGGCCCTGTTCGTCAGCGGGTTCCGCAACGCCTTCGGTCTCGGGCGGTCGGGCAAGTCGAAGGTGCTGCCGTTCGTCCTCCTCGGGCTCAACCTGTTGCCCGCGGTGATCGTCGTCGGGGTGATGGTCTTCGCGCGTGGGGTCGGCGTGGACACCCTGCCCGTGAGCTACGCGCAGTACGCCTCGCGTACCCAGATCCTGCTGAGCATCTTCGTGGCCGCCCAGGCGCCGGTGCTGTTCTCACGGGACCTGCGGCACGGCACCATCGCGCTCTACCTGGCACGACCGCTGCCGTCGGCGGCGTACGCCGCGGCTCGTTGGGCGTCGCTGCTCGCGGCCACCCTGGTCTTCCTGCTCGTGCCGATCGCGGTGCTGTACGGCGGGGCGGTGCTCGCCGAGCTCGACTTCACCGAGCAGACCACCGACGCGCTGCAGGCGGTGCTGCTGGCCCTCCTGCTGGCGATCGGCCTCACCGGCATCGGTGGCCTGATCGCGTCCGTCTCGGTGCGCCGCGGGTTCGCGGTCGTGGCGACGATCGCGGTGCTGCTGCTCGGCAACGGCGTGGTCACCGCGATCCAGGGGATCGCCGAGGAACAGGGCGAGGACCGGGTCGGCCAGGTGGCCGGGCTGTTCTCGCCGTACTCCCTCTACCGCGGCGCGATGGCCGCCTTGACGGACAACCCCGCCATCACCCCGCCGACGGGCGGCGCGATCACGGCGGCGTACTTCGTCGTGATGGTGGCCCTGGGGGCTGGGTGCCTGGCCGCGCTGGTGTTCCGCTACCGACGGCTCGCCGGGAGGTGAACGCGTCGTGAGCACGATCAGCCTCGACGCCGTCTCCCGGTGGTACGGCAACGTGGTGGCGGTCAACGGGATCAGCATGACGATCGGCCCCGGCGTGACCGGCCTCCTCGGGCCGAACGGCGCGGGCAAGACCACGCTGATCGCGCTGATGGCCGGCTTCCTGTCGCCCTCGGCGGGCACGGTCACCCTCGACGGCGAGACCATCTGGCGCCACACCGACATCTACCGCACGATCGGGCTGGTCCCGGAGCGCGAGATCAGCTTCGGGTACCTCACCGGACGCCAGTTCGTGCTCGCGAACGCCGAGCTGCACGGCCTGCCCGACCCGGGCGCCGCCGCCCAGCGCGCCCTCGAGATCGTCGAGATGGTCGAGCCCGCCGCCCGCCGGATCGGCACGTACTCCAAGGGCATGCGGCAGCGGGTCAAGCTCGCCTCCGCGCTCGTGCACGACCCCGGCGTGCTGCTGCTCGACGAGCCGTTCAACGGCGTCGATCCCCGCCAGCGGCTGCACCTGATGGCGCTGCTGCAGCGGTTCGGCGCCGAGGGACGGACCGTGCTCTTCAGCTCCCACATCCTGGAGGAGGTCGAACAGGTCGCCCGCCAGATCGAGGTGGTCGTCTCGGGTCGCCATGCCGCGTCCGGCGACTTCGGCGAGATCCGGCAGGCTGATGACCGACCGTCCGGTGCAGTACGTCGTGGTGAGCGACGACGACCGCCGCCTCGCGAGCGCACTGATCGCCGAGCCGTCGGTGGTCGCGGTCTCGCTGCGCCAGCACTCCGGGGCCTTCGGCGGCGTCGACGTGTCGGTCTCCGACCTCGGCGTCGTTCGCCCTACGGCTGCCGCGGCTGGCCCACGACGCCGGCGTCCGCCTGCTGGAGCTGACCCCGACCGACGAGTCCCTCGAGTCGGTCTTCGCCTACCTGGTGGGCCGATGAGCGGACCGGTGATCCCGTGCTGAACCCGACCATCGTCCGGCTCTCCGCCCAGGCCCTGCTCGGTCGCCGGCGGGGCCTGGTCCTGGTGCTGATCCCGGCCCTGGTGCGTCGCGCTCGCCGTGGTGGTGCGCGCGCTGACCGAGGAAGGCGTCGGCTACGACATCGTCAGACGACGGTGGGCTTCACGCTGGCGCTGCCCACTCGTCGCGCTGCTCGCGGCGTCGGCCGTGCTCGGCCCCGAGATCGACGACGGGTCGATCGTCTACCTGATCGCCAAGCCCGTGCCCCGGCACGTCATCGCCCTCAGCAAGTACGCCGTCGCCTGGCTCGCCACGTCGGCCTCGGCGCGCTACCGCTGCTGCTCGCCGGTCTGGTGCTGGACGCCTCGCGACCCCGGCCAGGCCGTCGGCCTGGGGCGTGGCCGGCGCTGGTCTCGGGGACGGCGTACACGGCGCTCTTCCTGGGCCTGGCCGCCCTGACCCGCCACGCCGTCGTCATCGGGCTGCTGTTCGTGCTGCTCTGGGAGGGACTGCTCGGCGGCCTGCTCGCGGGCATCCGGTGGCTCGCCGTCGGCGCCTGGGGCATGCAGGTCGGCTCGCGCCGTCAGCGACGCGCGTGGACGAGCCCGGCACCGGCCTGGCCTACGCCCTGCTGGCGGCCGCGGTCGTGACCGGGGCTCGGTCTGGTTCGCCGGCGACCGGCTGCGGTCGTTCACCCTGCGCGGCGACGAGTAGGCCGGCGAGCAGGCCGTCGATCCGCAAGAGACTACGACCGGGGCGGGCGCCCGGCTGGCAGGATGGCGCACATGGAGGATCGCGTCGCAGCCCGGCGACGTTCATCCCCCTCGCCACGCGGGTGCACCTGAGCCACGCCGTCGTGGAGACGTTCGCCCGCGAGGCCGGCGTCGACCTGCTGCACATCAAGGGCCCGGCCCTGCTCCCCGGATCTGCGGCACCGCGGCGCGCGGCAGCACCGACGTCGACGTCCTCGTCGCGCCCCGGCCAGGTCGCCACGCCTCGAGGCGGTCCTGGCCGCACGGCTGGGAGCGGCGGTCCGGCTTCGACTCCGGCTCCGCGTTCCACCACGCCGCCAACTGGTTCCACGACAACTGGGGCTACGTCGACGTCCACGCCCACTGGCCCGGCCCGCAGGTCGATCGCCGAGCGAGGTGTACGCCGAGTTCGCCGCCGGCGACGCTGACCCAGGAGATCGCGCACGTCGCCTGCCGGGTGCCCAACCGGACCGCGCAGATCCTGATCCTGGTCCTGCACGCGGCCCGCATCGCCGGGGGCGGCGGCCGACCTCGCCCTCGCCTGGCACGCGCATCGCGGAGGAGGACCGCGACGGCGGTGCGGGCGATGGCGGCCCGGCTGCGGGCCGAGACGGCGTTCGCGGCAGGTCTCGGCGAGCTCGACTCGGTCGTCGGTGACCGCACGGCCGACCTGTGGCGCTACTACTCCCGAGGCGGCACCCGGCTCGACGAGTGGCGGGCGCGGTGGCGGGCCGCGCCCACCCGCCGCGAGGCGGCCCGGGTGCTCGCCAGCGCCCTGCTGTCAACCGCGACCACCTGCGCATGGAGCTGGGCCACCCGCCCTCGCGACGCGAGGTCGCCGCCCGGCAGTGGCAGCGGGTCCGGGTGCTGGCTGAGCCGCGAGCTCGGCCGGCCGCGTCCGCGGACCGGGTCCGCGGTGGCCGCGCCGTGAGCGAGTCCGTTCGCCGGCGCGACGACGTCGCCTGGCTCGACCTGGCCGCGACCGCGACAGGACGTCGTCTACGCGACGCACGCTGCCCGACGGCCCACCGCTGGTGCTGCGCCGGCACTGGCGGCCTGATCTTCGTCGCGGCCGCCGAGGGCGGCACCGCCCGGACGTCGTCCTCGACCGGGTCGCCAGCCGCCGGCCTCGACCGGCGTCGACGACATCCGCGACGACGTGACTCGCCTTCCTCGACGAGCTCGTCGACGCTCGGCCTCCTCGCCCGCAGCCCCTGACCGCCGCAGTCGCGACTCGCGCGCGGTGGCAGGATGACGCGCGTGCCGCCAACCCTCGCCCCCCAGTACCACCCCGGGCCGCGCGAGCTCGACGACCTGGAGCTGCTGACGTCCGGGGCGCTGCACCCGGTGACCCGCTTCAACGAACCCGGCTCCCCCGTCACCCTGACGCTGCCCGGCCGAGCTGGCCGGCGAGCCCGAGGTCGAGCTCGTCGACCCCGAGGGGCTGCCGCTCGCGCGGGTGCCGAGCGACGGCGTCGGTCGAGGCCGCTCACGCATGCCCAGCACGGGCCGTTCCGCCGCCTCTACCTGACCCCGCCCAGGCCCGTGAGCAGTACGCCGGCGCGACGTTCGTACCGGTCACCGACGCCCTCGACGAGGAGCAGATCGCACCGCTGGCCGCCGTGGAGGGGCGCGTCGTGCTGGTCGCGCTCGTCGGCCACGGCACGCCGGCCCTCTCGCCCGTCGGGTCTGCTCCGGGCGAGCCTCGCGGCGGCGAGCCGGCTCGCGGACGCCGCCGTGGTCGCCGTACCTCTGGCCACGCACGGCAGCGCCGAGACCGACCACGAGCTGGGTGTGCAGGTCCTGAGCACGTACGCCGGCGCCGACCCCGTCCTCGGCCTCGCCGAGGACACCAGCGGCGACACCGCACGGGCGCTGAGCGACGAGATCGCGGCGATCGTCGACTTCGACCGGCCACCGCCCGGCGAGCAGGGCGTGGTGCTGTTCTTCACCGGCCTGTCGGGCAGCGGCAAGTCGACCCTGGCGCAGGCGGTGATGGACCAGCTTCTCGAGGAGGGCGGCCGGACGATCACGAGCCTCGACGGCGACGTCGTACGCCGCAACCTGAGCGCCGGGCTGACGTTCTCCCGCGAGGACCGCGAGACCAACATCCGGCGGATCGGCTGGGTGGCCGCCGAGATCTCCCGCCACGGCGGGCTCGCGGTGTGCTCCCCGATCGCGCCGTTCGACGAGACCCGCAAGCAGGTCCGTCAGATGGTCGAGGACGCCGGCGGTGCGTTCTTCCTCGTGCACGTCGCGACCCCGCTCGAGGAGTGCGAGCGCCGGGACCGCAAGGGCCTGTACGCGAAGGCCCGTCGCGGGGAGATCCCGGAGTTCACCGGCATCTCCTCGCCGTACGAGGAGCCGGACGACGCGGCACTGCGCATCGACACCACGGGACGCTCGATCGAGGAGTGCCGCGACGACGTGGTGGCGGAAATTCGCCGTAGCCACGTGATTCAGTAGAGTTTCCGAAGTTTGTCCACTTCTCGATCGATCCACCCGAGGACCCCATGCAGGACCTGATCTCCGACTCCTTCTTCTCGATCCTCGCCGCCGGTTTCTTCGTCGGCGTGGTGGTCGGGCTGACCGGCATGGGCGGCGGCGCGCTGATGACGCCCGCGCTGATCTTCCTCGGAGTGGGCGACCCGACGACCGTGGTGACCGCCGACCTGACGGCGGCCGCGGTCTACAAGACCGGTGGCGCGCGTCGTGCACCAGCGCGAGGGGTCGCCGAACCTGACGCTCGCCAAGTGGCTGATCCTGGGCTCGGTGCCGATGGCCCTGCTCGGGCCGTACCTCGTGAAGTGGTTCACCAACCCCGACACGATCGAGACCGTGCTCAAGGAGTGCATCGGCTTCGCCCTGCTCTTCGCGGCCACGACGTACGCCCTGCGCCTCTACATCAACCTGCGCCGGGTCCGCAGCGGCGGCGACCCCGGCGACGAGCACCCGCGCATCCGACCACTCGCGACGGTGCTCGTCGGCGCGCTCGGTGGTCTCCTCGTCGGCGTCACCAGCGTCGGCTCCGGCTCGGTCATCATGATCGCCCTGCTCATGCTCTACCCCGGCCTGGCCGCCGTCCGGCTGGTCGGCACCGACCTGGTGCAGGCCGTCCCGCTCGTACTCGCCGCCGCGATCTCGAACATCACCCTGCACGGCCTCGAGTGGTCGCTGCTGATCCCGCTGGTGATCGGCTCGGTGCCGGGCACGATGATCGGCAGCCGGATCGCACCGCGTGTCCCGCAGTCGTTCATCCGCCGCGGCATCGTGATCGTGCTGACGATGTCCGGCGTCGCCCTGCTCGACAAGGCCGGCTGGGCGCCCCTCGGCGCCGGTGAGGACGACACCCACCCGGTGCTCATCGGCGTCATCGGGCTGGTCATGATCGCGGTCGTCCCCATCGTCTGGGGCCTGCTCCGGCGTACCCAGGGACTGCCGATGTTCGGCTCGCCGACCGTCGCCGAGCTCGAGGGTGACCGCTACCCACGGGCCGCCGTACGACCTCCGGAGTGAGCGTCCGCACAGTCCTCGCGATTCGCGGGTGCCCCGGGACCCCCCGATAGCATGCAGGGGATTTCCCACGAGAGGCACCTGACGACCCGATGAGCGCACCCGCAACCCATGCCGACTACCAGCTGAGCCAGCTCGACCAGCTGGAGGCCGAGTCGATCCACATCTTCCGTGAGGTGGCCGCGGAGTTCGAGAAGCCCTGCCTGATGTTCTCGGGCGGCAAGGACTCCATCGTGATGATGCGGCTGGCCGAGAAGGCCTTCTACCCCGCGAAGATCCCGTTCCCCGTGCTGCAGATCGACACGGGCTACGACTTCCCCGAGGTGCTCGAGACGCGCGACCACTGGGTCAACCGGCTCGGCGTCCGCCTGGTCGTGGCCAGCGTCGAGGACGCCATCAAGAACGGCGTCGTCGTCGACGACGGCAAGACCAGCCGCAACCGGCACCAGACCGGCACGCTGCTCAACGCCATCGAGGAGAACGGCTTCACCGCCATGTTCGGCGGCGGCCGGCGGGACGAGGAGAAGGCCCGCGCCAAGGAGCGCGTCTACTCCCACCGCGACGAGTTCGGGCAGTGGGACCCCAAGATGCAGCGCCCCGAGCTGTGGAGCCTCTACAACGGCAAGATCCACGGCGGCGAGCACATGCGGATCTTCCCGATCTCGAACTGGACCGAGCTGGACGTGTGGGACTACCTCGGTCGCGAGGGCGTCGAGCTGCCCTCGATCTACTTCTCCCACCAACGCCGCGTCTTCGAGCGCGACGGCATGCTGATGTCGGAGAGCGAGCACAACCCGCTGCGCCCCGGCGAGGTCGTCGAGGAGCGCACCGTCCGGTTCCGCACGGTCGGCGACATCACGCTGACCGGCTGCGTCGAGTCCGACGCCGACACGATCGAGAAGATCATCGAGGAGGTCGCCGTCGCCCGGATCACCGAGCGCGGCGCGACCCGCGGTGACGACCGGTTCTCCGAGGCAGCCATGGAGGACCGCAAGAAGGAAGGCTACTTCTGATGGACCTGCTCCGCTTTGCGACGGCTGGTTCCGTCGACGACGGCAAGTCGACCCTCATCGGTCGGCTGCTCTACGACTCGAAGTCGATCTTCGAGGACCAGCTCGAGGCCGTGGAGGCCACCAGCGTCTCCAAGGGCCACGAGTACACCGACCTGTCGCTGCTGACCGACGGCCTGCGCTCCGAGCGCGAACAGGGCATCACCATCGACGTCGCCTACCGCTACTTCGCGACGCCCAACCGCAAGTTCATCATCGCCGACACCCCGGGCCACGTGCAGTACACCCGCAACATGGTCACCGGCGCCTCGACGGCCGACCTCGGCCTGGTGCTCGTCGACGCCCGCCAGGGCCTCACCGAGCAGTCCCGCCGGCACGCCGTACTGCTGTCGCTGCTCCGGGTCCCGCACCTGGTGCTGTGCGTCAACAAGATGGACCTCGTCGACTGGTCCGAGGAGACCTACGAGCGGATCCACCAGGAGTTCACGCAGTTCGCGACGAAGCTCTCGATCCCGGACCTCGAGATCATCCCGATCTCGGCCCTGAACGGCGACAACGTCGTCGACCGTGGCGAGAACTCCCCCTGGTACCACGGCCCGACGCTGATGCACCACCTCGAGCACGTCCACGTCGCCTCCGACCGCGACCTGGTCGACACCCGCTTCCCGGTGCAGTACGTCGTCCGGCCCAAGTCCGACGCGCACCACGACTACCGGGGGTACGCCGGCCAGGTCGCCGGTGGCGTCCTCAAGAAGGGCGACGAGGTCGTCGTGCTCCCGAGCGGCATGACCTCGACCATCGAGGGCATCGACCTGTTCGACAAGGAGGTCGACGAGGCGTTCCCGCCGATGTCGGTCACCGTCCGGCTGGCCGACGACGTCGACGTCTCCCGCGGCGACATGATCGCCCGCGTCAAGAACGCCCCGAAGCCGTCGCAGGACATCGACGCGATGGTCTGCTGGATGACCAACCAGCCGCTGCGTCCCCGGGCGAAGCTGTCCATCAAGCACACGACTCGCATGGGCCGCGCCCTGGTCAAGGACATCCAGTACCGCCTCGACGTCAACACCCTGCACCGCGACCAGGACACCAAGGAGCTCGGCCTCAACGAGATCGGCCGGATCCAGCTCCGCACGACCGTGCCTCTGCTGTGCGACAGCTATGCCAAGAACCGCGCCACGGGGTCGTTCATCCTGATCGACGAGGCGACCGGCGTCACCGTCGGCGCCGGCATGATCAACAACGCCAGCTGATCTTCCCGAAGGTCTGCGGAAGGCGGTAGCGCCTGTCACGAGACCAGGCGACGTCAGGCAACAGGCGCGTAGTAGCGGTACTCGACCGTGAAGGACGCGATGTCGTAGTCGTTCAGGTCGACCGTCGAGACTGCCCATGTCATGGGGCTCCGGGCCTCCGGGAGGTACGGGTAGGAGTCCAGGTCGACCTCCTGCCACGGCGTCGTCACCGCGGCGTCGCCGGGACCCAGGACGAGCCCGCTGAAGTGAGCGATGTCGGTGTCCCCCGGCGTGGTCGGGCCGCCGGTGGCGGTCACCCGGAAAGCGTCGACCGGAGCCGGTACGTCGGGCGGCGAGGCCGCGAAGTACCGGACGGCGGCATAGCCGAAGCTGCACGGCTGGCGGAAGCTGAGCCCGCCGGGGAAGCGGTCGCTCGGCACCGGTCCGCAGACCTCGCCACAGCCCAGGCACGACGGGTCATAGACCGGCCCGCTCCCTTGATCGGCGGAGGCTGCCGGGATCGTCGCCGTCCACACCTTCTCGGCCAGCTGGGCCGCCGACACGACGACCCCACGTCGGAGCCAGCGCGCGTTGCCAGCCTCGTCGGTGATCCTGACCCGCAGTGTGTAGGCACCCGGCTGGATCGGTCGGTCGTCGGCGTCGCGCGCCGTCCACGAGAGAGCGGGGCGGTACCTGGTGCTGGTGCGTGTGAGAACCGTGTCCCCGTGAGAGTCCACGAGGACGAACCTGGCCGTCAGGCGGATGGGCCGGTCGCCGTAGTACTGGCCGTACAGCCGCTGCTCCTCCGAGTAGCCCGCGCGCACGTACGCGACCGCGAGGCTGTCGACGACGGCCGTCGCGGCGGGGTAGACGGTGGAGCGGCTGAGCACCAGCCGACCGGCATCGGGCGCGGTCACGGCGACGACACTCGTGGGCGCTCGCGACGTACGCCCGTCGCCCCGAGCGCTCAGGATCAGGCGGTAGTAGCCGTCCGGGAGCACCCGACCCGCATTGGACCGTCCGTCCCAACGCCAGACCTGCCTGCTCGCCTCCTGCACGCCGAGCGCGGCGCGGCGGACCGCCTTGCCGTGACGATCGCGCACCAGGACGCTGACGTACGCCCGGTGGTCCAGCCGGTACACCACCCGGGCCCGGTCGGAGGTCCCGTCCCCGTTGGGGGAGAAGTACAGGTCGTGGTGGACGAGCTCGAGCAGCTCGCTCTGGGGTGGCGCGGCCTCGGCGGCCGGAGTTGCCACGAACAAGCTTGCCGACAAGGCCACCAGCAGGATGCCGATCATCTTCATGAGCGGTACGACGCCGCGCGCGGCCCCTTGGTTCGGCGCCGGTGCACGGTCGTTCCGACGGCGTTCGCCCCTCAGCCAGCCGCTCGAAGTCACCTCAGGTTCGGTCGCACGTGCAGCCCCACTTCGGGGTCGACGAGGACCTCTTGAGCGGCGGGGAGCCCGTCGGCGTCGAGCGTGACGTCGAGCGGGACGTTGCGCTTGACCAGCGCGAGGGCGATGGGACCGAGCTCGTGGTGGCGCGCGGAGCTGCCGACCCGGCCGACGGTCTTGCCGTCGTGCAGGAGGTCGACGCCGAGCTCGGGAAGCCGGTTCTGGGTGCCGTCGAGGTGGAGCAGCGTCAGCCGGCGAGGGGGCCGGCCGAGGGTGTGCACGCGCGCCACGGTCTCCTGGCCGCGGTAGCAGCCCTTGTCGAGGTGCACGGCCGGGCCGATCCAGCCGACCTCGTTCGGGATCGTGCGGTGGTCGGTGTCGAGGCCGAGCCGCGGCTCGCCGCGGGCGATCCGCAGCGCCTCGAACGCCCAGGTGCCGCACGGCTGGCCGGCCGCGGCGGCGTACGCCTCGAGCCGGTCGCGGGGAACGAGGTCGTACGCCGGCTCGGCGCCCTCGCGTGGCCGCCACGCGACGGCCACCTCCTCGGTGACGTCGCCGACCTCGACGCGCATCATGAAGCGCATCTTGTCCAGGAACTCGACCAGCGCAGCGGCGGCGCCGGGCTCGGTGTGGGCGGTGAAGGCCTCGCCGTCGTCGACGCCCGCGAAGGCGTGCTCGACATGGCCCTGGGGCGACAGGATGAGCGCCTCGGTCCAGGCCCCGGAGGGCAGGTTCTCGAAGTACTGCGTGGTGAGGGAGTGCAGCCAGGTCAGCCGGTCGGGCCCGCTGATGCGGATGACGTCCCGGTGGGAGAGGTCGACGAAACCGTCGAGCGCCTCGAGGGCACGCTGCTCGCCGTTGAAGGAGCCGTAGTGGGCGGCCACGCCCTCGTCGGGTCCGTGACCGGCCACGGCGCCGGGCAGGGCGAGAAGGGGGCTGCTCATGCCTCGCCCTTCGGCGGGCAGACGGCGCACGCGCCGAAGACCGTGAGGTGCCCGACGTCGACGACGAAGTTCTGCTCGTCGCGCAGTCGGTCGACCAGGGGTTGCAGCATGTCTGGTCCAACCGATACGACCCGTCCGCAATTCCGGCAGACCAGGTGGAAGTGCTCGTGGTCGCTGACCGAGTGGTACGTCGGGGCGCGGTCGCTGAGGTGGGCGTGCCGCACCAGGCCGAGGTCCTCGAGGACCTCGAGGGTGCGGTAGACGGTGGAGGCGTTCACGGCCGATGAGTGCCGGCGTACCTCGGCCAGCACCTCGTCGGGGGTGGCGTGACCGAGGCTGTCGACCGCGGCCAGGATCAGCTCGCGCTGGGGCGTCAGCCGGTAGCCGCTGTCGCGGAGGCGGCTGCGCAGGTCGGGAAGCGACTCACTCACGCAGAACCCCGGTGCGACCCGGACAGTTCCGCCCGCTGCAGGCGCCCCCACGTGTGCGGCTGGAGCTCCTGGCCCATCGCGGCCATGTCATAGGCGTACAGCAGGTCGCCGTCGACGTATCCGTAGAGCCGCTTGCCGGCGGTGTACGCCTTGGCCGTGGCGGTGCGGGCCACGGTGTCGGTGACCATCTCGATGCGCGGCTGGTCGGGGTGGATCTCGCCGTGCCAGATCTCCACGAACCCGGTGTTGTGCGCCATCAAGATCTCGACCGTGCGGTCGGGCTGGGGCCGCAGGAAGCCCGTCTCCTGGGCGGCGTTGCGCACGAACGTGCCGTCCTCGGTCTCGATCCAGGCGCGGCTGAAGTAGTGGATGAACGGGCGTCCGTCCTGCTGGAAGACCACCTCCTGGCCGAACTGGAAGTCCTCGATCGTGGGGTAGTCGCCATGGCCGTTGCCGTTCCAGCTGCCGATCATCCACGCGAGCGGCGCGCACAGCTCGTGGATGTTGTCGGGGATCTCGAACGGCATGACGGTCACTCTAGTGTTGGGGTATGGCGCCCCAACCCTCGAGACGACTGGTCGTGAAGGTGACGTGCGGGGCCGAGGACGCCGAGCGCTGTAACCAGGCGTTCACGGTCGCTGCGTCTGCGGTTGCTGCCGGAGCCGACGTGGGGCTGTGGCTGACGGGCGAGGCGGCATGGTTCGCCGTACCCGGGCGGGCCGAGGCCTTCTCCCTCGACCTGGCCGCTCCCCTCGCGGACCTACTGGCCGCGGTGCTCGCCGAGGGCCAGGTCACCGTCTGCACCCAGTGCGCCCAGCGCCGCGGGATCACCGCCCACGACGTGGTCGAGGGTGTGCGCGTCGCGGGCGCGGCCGTCTTCGCCGAGGAGGTCCTCGCCGAGGGCGCCCAGGCCCTCGTCTACTGACACCGGCCGCAGGTGCTGAGACCGACCGGCTGTGGGGTCCCGGAACGGCGCAATTGCGCGGTTCCAGCAGGTTTCGGGCGGGCGGATGTGCAGAACGGCCGCAATTGCGCGATTTCCGACAAGCCCACGAACATGGCGCCCAGCGGCGTCCCGGCCGGCCAGGATCAGGCGGCAGAGCGGTCCTTCACACCCAAGAGCTCGCGGGCCTCGGTGGTGGTCATCGGGGTGCGCTGAGCCAGGCGGCCGACGTCGACGGCGCGTGCGACGAGCTGGGCGTTGGAGTCGACGGGCACGCCGCGGCTGATGGTGAGCACGTCCTCCATGCCGACGCGGAGATGGCCGCCCTTCGACAGGCTGGCGTACATCACCGCGAGCGTGGACCGGCCGATGCCGGTGGCCGACCACGAGGTCACCGAGGCCGGCAGGTCGCGGACGGCGGCGACCAGGGCGTCGGCGGTGCCGTTCATGCCGCCCGGGACTCCCATGACGAGGTCGCAGTGGACACGCCCGCCGTACGGCGGCCCGTACTTGTCCAAGAGCCGCGTCAAGGCGTGCACCTGGCCGAGGTCGAAGAGCTCGAACTCCGGCACCACCTCACGCTCCTGCGAGAGCTGGTAGAGCTCGGTGACGAACGGCCAGGGGTTGGAGAACACGTCGTCGCCGAAGTTCGTCGTCCCCATGGTGAGGCTGCACGAGTCGGGTTCGGCGTCGAGCACCTTCAGCCGGGTCTCCAGCGGGTCGTGGACCGAGCCGCCGGTCGACAGCTGGACGACCAGCGAGGTGCTCTCCCGGAGGGCGTCGACCGTCGCCTTGAGCCGTCCGCCGTCGAGCGTCGGCCGGTGCTCGTCGTCCCGGATGTGCACGTGGATCATCGCCGCGCCGGCCGCCTCGCAGGCGACCGCCGTCTCGACGAGCTCCTCGAGCGTCGTGGGCAGCTGCGGGCAGTCGGCCTTCGCGGTCTCGGCGCCGGTGGGCGCGACGGTGATCAGGAGGCGGTCGGCGGGGATCGTCACGCCGACATCCTGGCAGCCGCGGTCGCCCCTTCGCTGGTCGAGCCCGGCGAGCGCCAGCGAGCCGGTGTCGAGACCTGGCGAGTGTCACGGGTCTCGACACCCTCGGCCGTGGCCGGCCTCGCGGCTCGACCAGCGAAACCACTCGTTGGTCGAGCCCGGCGAGCGCCAGCGAGCCGGTGTCGAGACCTGGCGAGTGTCACGGGTCTCGACACCCTCGGCCGTGGCCGGCCTCGCGGCTCGACCAGCGAAACCACTCGTTGGTCGAGCCCGGCGAGCGCCAGCGAGCCGGTGTCGAGACCTGGCGAGTGTCACGGGTCTCGACACCCTCGGCCGTGGCCGGCCTCGCGGCTCGACCAGCGAAACCACTCGTTGGTCGAGCCCGGCGAGCGCCAGCGAGCCGGTGTCGAGACCTGGCCAGTGTCACGGGTCTCGACACCCTCGGCCGTGGCCGGCCTCGCGGCTCGACCAGCGAAACCACTCGTTGGTCGAGCCCGGCGAGCGCCAGCGAGCCGGTGTCGAGACCCGGCGAGTGTCACGGGTCTCGACACCCTCGGCCGTGGCCGGCCTCGCGGCTCGACCAGCGAAACCACACGTTGGTCGAGCCCGGCGAGCGCCAGCGAGCCGGTGTCGAGACCCGGTCAGTCCACGAACCTTCCCGCGTTCAGGTCGGGCTGGGTCCCGTCGAGGTCGGTGAAGCCGTACTCGCGGGCGAGCACCGCGACGTCCATCGTCCGGCCGGTGAACCGCATCGCGTCCGGGTCGGCGGCCAGCGCGACGACCCCGCGCGCGCCGTAGTGCGGTGTCTCGGTCCTCCCGTCGAGCTCGCCGGGCTCGTGGTGCGCCTCCATCAGCTCGGTGCGCATCCAGCCCGGCGCGACGGCGATGCAGGGGATGCCCTTCTCGCGCAGGTGGTGGCCGAGGGCGTAGACGAGGCGGTTCTTCGCAGCCTTGCTCGACTCGTACGGCACCCAGCCCGGCGGCTCGGGTGTGTGCCATGTCGTCGTCAGGATGATGCCCTGCCCGGCCGGCCCCATCGCGTGCTTGAGCACGGTCATGTCGGTCACGAAGTCGGAGTAGGCGCCGGCGAGCAGCATCGCCCGGAACTGCTCCATCGGCTCGTCCCAGACCTCCTCCCCGTCGGGCTCCTCGTGGAAGTCGTGCCCGCCCCAGGCGTTGTTGACGAGGACGTCGATCCGGCCGTGCCGGGCGAGCAGGTCGCCGACCAGGCGGCGTACGGCGGCCGGGTCGGTGTGGTCGCACGTCACCGCCTCGGCGGAGCCGCCCCCCTCGGCGATGAGCTCGACGGTCCGGTCGAGCGTCAGGTCGTCGACGGCCGTCTGCGTCGCCGAACCGCGGCGGCTGCGCCCGGTCGCCACGACGTGCGCCCCGGCGGCGGCCATCTCCCGCGCCACCGCCCGCCCGAGTCCGCGCGACGCGCCCGAGACGAGCACGATCTTCCCGCTCAAATCGCTCATGAACCCACAAGATCACAGCGACCACCGACATCACTGGATCGGGATTGCTCAGACGCGCACGATCCGGTACCTCACGAAGACCGGGACCGCGAGGGCCGCGACCACGACGAGCACGACCACCAGCACCCCGCCGCCGGCCGCAGCCGCCGCCGTACCGACCAGGGCCGCGGCCCCGCCGTGCGCGACGTCCGCGATCCGCGGACCCCCGGCGACGACCACGATGAAGATGCCCTGGAGCCGGCCGCGCATGTGGTCGCTCGCGGAGGCCTGGAGCATCGAGGTCCGGAACGCCGCCGAGGCCATGTCGGCCGCGCCGCCGACCACGAGCATCAGCACCGCCGCCCACAGAAGCACCCCCGCATCGCCGTTCGCGACACCGACCGCCACCCCGAACCCGACCATGGCCAGACCCCAGATCACGATGCACACGACCACGGCCAGCCCCTGCCGCCGCACACGCGAGACCCAGCCCGAGAAGATGCCGCCCAGCACGGCGCCGGCCGGGATCGCCGCGAAGAGCAAGGCGAACGCCAGCCCGCCGCTCTCCGGCCCGCCGAAGTCGAGGTGCGCCGCCTCCGGGAACAAGGCCCGAGGCATACCGAAGACCATCGCGATGATGTCGACGAGGAACGACATCAGCAGCACCGGATGGCCGCGGAGGTACTGGAACCCCTCCACGACCGACCGCCAGCCCGCGGGGCCGCCCGGCGACTCGACGCGCAGCGACGGCAGCTTCAGGACGGCGTACATCGTCGCGAGCAGGGTCACGGAGTCGGCGAGGTACAGCCACGAGTAGCCCAGCACCGGGATCAGCGCGCCGCCGACGAGCGGCCCCGCGATGCCGCCGGCCTGGAAGACGGTCATGTTCAGGGAGTTCGCGGCGGGCAGCTGCTCGAGAGGGACCAGCTTCGGCAGGATCGCGCTCCGCGTCGGTTGGTTGACCGCGAAGAACGCCTGCTGCACGGAGAACAGCCCCAGCAGCAGCCACACGTTCCCGACGTCGAGTGCGGCCTGCAGCCAGAACGCGACGCTGGTGAGGATCAGCCCCGTCGTGGTGACCAACAACAGCGTGCGCCGGTCCATCACGTCCGCGAGGGCGCCGCCGTACAACCCGAAGACCACCAACGGCACCAGCCCGAAGAGGCCGGTCAGGCCCACGTACGCCGACGAGCCGGTGATCTCGTAGATCTGCGCCGGCACCGCGACGACCGTCAGCTGGGCCCCGATGACCGTGACGATGTTGGCCGACCAGAGGCGGCGGAAGTGCTCGTTGGCGAACGGGCGGGTGTCGGCCACCAACCCCCGCAGCTGCACCCCCGCATCGTCTCAGGTGCCCCGACGACTGACACAGTGGGCGCCGTGCGGGCGGTCATCCAACGGGTCAGCGAGGCCAGCGTGCTCGTCGGCGGCGAGCCGGTCGGGACGATCGAGGGTCAGGGCCTGCTGGTCTACCTCGGCATCGCCCACGAGGACGGCCCCGACGAAGTTGCCTGGATGGCCCGCAAGCTCTGGACCCTCCGCCTGCTCCGCGACGAGAGGTCCGCCTCCGACGTCGAGGCGCCGCTGCTCCTGGTCAGCCAGTTCACGTTGTACGGCGAGGCGCGCAAGGGGCGCCGCCCCACCTGGGAGGCCGCGGCCCCGCGCGAGGTGAGCGAGCCGTTGTACGACGCGGTGTGCGTCGAGCTCGAACGCCTCGGCGCCCGCGTCGAGCGCGGGCGCTTCGGCGAGGACATGCAGGTCTCCTCCGTCAACGACGGACCCATCACGCTGATCCTCGAGACCCCCTGACCCTCGCCGAGTCGGCGCCGATCGCCCTCACACGCGCCGGCCCGTCACCCCGGGGACTGAACGCGGGGTGACGGGCCGGCGCCCGGAAGGTCAGACCGCGATCGCTACCTCGGCGACCGTGCCGACCTGTGCGACCACCTGCTTGTCGACCGCCTCGGCGCGGGGCGCCAGGGTGCGCAGCGTCCACTCGCCGTCGCCGGCGAAGAAGCGGAAGTGACCGTCCTCGTTGGTCGGTACCTCGGCGGTGAACTCGCCCGTACGGTCCAGCAGCCGGACGTAGGCGTTCTCGACCGGGATGCCCTGGCCGGACGCGTCCACCCGCAGCACCTGGCCCTGGATGATCGCCTCCTTGGCGACGTTGACCCCGTTCAGCGACAACCCGCCGATCTTCGCTCCGCAGCTCATGCCTCGCCCCTCTCATCACCCAGAGCGACCGGCACGCCGACGAGCGAGCCGTACTCGGTCCAGGAACCGTCGTAGTTCTTCACGTTCGGCTCGTCCAGCAGCTCGTGGAAGACGAACCAGGTGTGCGACGAGCGCTCACCGATGCGGCAGTACGCGATCGTGTCCTTGCTCCAGTCGACGCCGGCCTCGGTGTAGATCTGCTTCAGCTCGTCGTCGGCCTTGAACGTGCCGTCGTCGTTGGCGGCCTTGCTCCACGGCACGTTGGCCGCGGTCGGGATGTGCCCGGCGCGCTGCGCCTGCTCCTGCGGGAGGTGGGCCGGGGCGAGCAGCCGGCCGGCGTACTCGTCGGGGCTTCGCACGTCGACGAGGTTCTTCACGCCGATGGCCGCGACCGTCTCGTCACGGAAGGCACGGATGCTGGTGTCCTGGTCCTTGGCCGTGTACGACGTCGTGGCGCGGGTGGGCAGGTCGGCGACGAGCTCGCGCGAGTCGAGCTCCCACTTCTTGCGGCCGCCGTCGAGCAGCTTGACGTCGTCGTGGCCGTACAGCTTGAAGTACCAGTAGGCGTACGCCGCGAACCAGTTGTTGTTGCCGCCGTAGAGCACGACCGTGTCGTCGTTGCCGACACCCTTCGAGCTCAGCAGCGCCTCGAACTGGGTCTTGTCGATGAAGTCGCGACGCACCTGGTCCTGCAGGTCGGTCGTCCAGTCGAGCTTGATGGCGCCGGTGATGTGGCCCTTGTCGTAGGCCGAGGTGTCCTCGTCGACCTCGACCAGGACGATGCCGTCCTTGCCGATGTTGTCCTCGACCCATTGGGCGGAGACGAGAGTGTTCTCGCGACTCATGTAGTGCTCCTTGTTGTTGCCTGTGCGGGGATCCGGGTGGTGGTGGGGTGAGTGAGGTTGAGGCGCGCCAGCGTGCGGCGCCCGATCAGGTAGGCCTCGCAGCCGAGACAGAGGCCGATGGCGGCGTTGAGCAGGGCGGCGACCAGGGCGAAGCCGGTCGCGACGTACCCGAGAAGGTCGGCCCCGGCGAGGAAGCCCACCAGTGCAGTGGTGCCGAAGACGAGGCCGACACCCTGGGCGAAGCGCGGCGGAGTGGCGTCCTCCAGGTGGCTCGGTGCGCCGAGCCGCGGCCGGACGACCGACCGGAAAACGGCGGCGACCGGCGTCCGCTGCACGCCGCGTACGACGGAGGTCGCGAACAGGCCCACCTGCGCGGCGAGCAGCGCCAGCGCAACCGGCCCGGGTGCCGTCAGCAGCACGGCGACCAGCACGACGCTGGTCACCGCGGCCGAGAACTGCTGGCCGCGCGGGTCGATCTGGGACATGTCACTCCTTCGTGGTCGGCAACGACGGTTCCCGCGCGAGGCGGGCCGGTCGCGACGAGGAGTGGCCCTCAGGCCAGGTCGCGACCGGTCACGACATCCGACACAGCGCCGAGCGCACGCGGCAGTGGTCCACTGCGCGGCGCTTGGTCAGCATGGTCGAGGACATGGCGGCAACTGTAGGGCGGCGCGCGGCGGCGTACGTAGGGCCCGTCCCACATGTCGGACGACGTGTCCGAATATTGGACATCACGAGACTCGCGCCAGCGCGGCGAGCACCTGGTCACGCGCGGGAAGGCCGGCAGCCCTCGACACCTCGTGGCCGCGGGGGTCGAGGATCAGCGTGGTCGGGGTGCGGAGCACGCGGAGCGTGCGCACCACCTCCAGGTGCTGCTCGGCGTCCACCTCGACGTGCGTCACACCCGGGACCAGGTCGACGACCTCGCCCAGCACCCGCCGGGTGGCCCGGCACGGCGCGCAGAAGGCGGAGGAGAACTGCAGGAGCGTGGCCCGCTCACCGAGAGGTACGTCGATCCCGGCGCCCGTCAGGACCCCCGCGGCCGTCTGCACGGAGGCAGCGCCACCGACGACCGGCGCCCCGGGCGCCCGACGGCTGCGGAACCGGCCGTCGGTACGGACCCGGTAGACCGCGAAGCCGACGACCAGGACCACGCAGGCAAGCAGCACCCACTCACCGGTCGTCACGACAGGCGCAACCTCGCGGACGCCCGGGGCATTCCGCCGTCCGGCGTCACCCGCCCGCGAACGGTGGCAGGAACTCGACCGTCTCCCCCGGGCCGACCAGCACCGTGGCCGGGTCCTGCGCTGCCACGGGCCGGTCGCCGACCAGCACCGAGCAGACGCCGAGGACGGCCTCCAGGCGGGTGCCCCGATGCAGGTCGACCGCGCGCTGCCGCAGCTCCGCAAGCGTGACCGGACCGGACACCGGGACGACGTCCTGGGCGACCCCGGCGGCCGCCTTCGCCGACGCCCAGTAGCGCAGCGTCACCACCGCGGAAGTCTCATCCGCGTCGCGGCGTACGGCGGACGGGTCCATGGCTCGTTATCCTTCCCCATCGGCCAAGGACGTCCGAGCCAGCCCGACCGCCATCCGATCCTCGGAGGCCAGATGAGCACCCTGCTCCTGCTGACCAACGCGTTGCAGCCCTCGGCCGAGGTGCTGCCCGGGCTGGCGTTGCTGGGGCACCAGGTCCGGATCCTGCCGGCGGAGGGCAGCGCACTGCTCGAGGCGCCGGACGCCGACCTGCTGCTCGTCGACGGGCGGCTCGAGCTGGCCCACGCCCGCGACCTGTGCCGGCTGATCCGTACCACCGGCACCGAGATCCCGGTCCTGCTCGTGGTCACCGAGGGCGGGCTCGCCGTGGTGGCGCACGACTGGGGCATGGACGACGTGGTCCTGCACACCTCCGGGCCGGCCGAGCTCGAGGCGCGCGTCCGGCTGGCGATCGGCCGGCTGACTGCCCGCCGCGAGGCCGACGACCCCGAGGCACACGTGATCCGGTCGGGCGAGGTGGTGGTCGACGACGCGTCGTACACCGCCAAGGTCGGCGGCCGCTCGCTCGACCTGACGTTCAAGGAGTTCGAGCTGCTGAAGTACCTCGCCCAGCACCCCGGCCGGGTGTTCAGCCGCCAGCAGCTGCTGCAGGAGGTCTGGGGCTACGACTACTTCGGCGGCACCCGCACCGTCGACGTGCACGTCCGCCGGCTGCGGGCCAAGCTCGGCCCGGAGCACGAGACCCTCATCGGCACGGTTCGCAACGTGGGCTACCGGTTCGTGCTCCCGACGCCGCCGGAGAAGGTCCGGGAGACCCAGGACGCCTAGAGTCCAGGCGTGGACCTCCGCGGCATCGAGACGATCTCCGCGGCGGCCGCTGCGGCCGACGGAGCGGAGCCGCTGGACGAGGGCGCCTGGCGCCGGCTGCGTTCGCACGCCGACCAGCTGTCGGTCACGGTCGAGGGCGACGCCGGGTTCAGCATCGTGGACGGCGACCTGCTGCACCTCGTCGTCGCCCCGGCACACCGCAAGCAGGGCGTGGGAGGCCGCCTGGCAGAGCTGGCCCTGGCCGGGTCCGACCACGCATGGCAGGCCTGGTCGCACGGCGACCACCCGGCCGCGGCGGCACTGGCGGCGCGGTTCGGGTTCGAGCGCACCCGGGCCCTGTGGGTGATGCGGCGATCCCTGGCCGGATGGACCTACGACGCCCCGGCGCCCGACGGCTACGAGGTGCGCTCCTTCCGGGCCGGCGACGAGGCGGAGGTGGTGCGGGTCAATGCCGCGGCGTTCGCCCACCACCCCGAACAGGCCCGGATGGACCTCGCCGAGCTCGCGGAGCGGATGGCCGAGCCATGGTTCGACCCGGCCGGGCTCCTCATGGCCGTCGACGGGGACCGGCTGCTCGGCTTCCACTGGACCAAGCGGCACAGCGCCGCGCTCGGCGAGGTGTACGTCGTCGGCATCGACCCGGCCGCCCAGGGCCGCGGCGTCGGCCGGACCCTGGTGTCAGCGGGGCTGGAGCACCTGCGCGAAGGCGGCGCCGACGACGTGCTGCTGTACGTCGAGTCCGACAACGCGCCGGCGGTGAGCCTCTACGAGAAGCTCGGCTTCACGCACGCGTCCGCCGACACGCACGTGATGTACACCCGTGAGGTCAGCGCGCCCGGGAGCTGAACGACGCCGCGCTGTGCGGCCGTCCCGAGCCCTTGGCGGCAGGCCTGCGCCGCCGGTTGCGGCCTCCGCCGCCACCGCCGCTGCCGCCACCGTTGGCCGGGCGGGCGGGACGGGCCGGACGCGCCTGGCGGCCCTTGCCCGATCCCTGGCCGCGACGCGGGTGCGAGTCGGAGGACGCCGTCGCTGCGAGGCCGCCGGGGAGGCGACGCTCGCCGGGCGCGAGCACCCGGAGCACCTCGTCGCCGACGCCGGCGACGCGGGTGGTGGTCGGGCGGACGCCCGCGGCCCGGGTCAACGAGCGGACCTCGCGGACCTGGTCGTCGGTCATCAGCGTCACCACGGTGCCCTCGGCGCCGGCCCGCGCCGTACGGCCGGAGCGGTGCAGGTAGGCCTTGTGCTCGGACGGCGGGTCGGCGTGCACGACGAGGGACACGTCGTCGACGTGGATCCCGCGGGCGGCGACGTCGGTCGCGACGAGCGTGGTGGCGCGGCCGGAGTGGAAGTCCGCCATGTTGCGGGTCCGGGCGCCCTGGCTGAGGTTGCCGTGCAGGTCCACGGTGGGGATGCCGGACTTGTTGAGCTGCCGCGCGAGCTGCTTGGCGCGGTGCTTGGTGCGCGTGAAGACGACGGTGCGTCCGGGAGCGCTGGTCAGGTCGACCAGCACCGGGACGCGCTGGTCGTGCGAGATGTGCAGCACGTGGTGGGCCATGGTCGAGATCGGCGACTGGGCCGAGTCGGCCTCGTGCGTGACGGGCCCGCGCAGGAACTGGCGGACCAGGCCGTCCACGGCCTTGTCGAGGGTCGCGGAGAACAGCAGGCGCTGGCCGGTGGCCGGCGTCTGCGCGAGGAGCCGGCGCACGCTGGGGAGGAACCCGAGGTCGGCCATGTGGTCCGCCTCGTCGAGGACGGTGATCTCGACGTCGGAGAGCCGGGCGTGGCCCTGGCCGATGAGGTCCTCGAGCCGGCCGGGGCAGGCCAGCACGATGTCGGCGGTGCGCAGCCCGCGGACCTGAGGGTTCTGGCCGACGCCGCCGAAGACGGTCTGCGTGGTCAGGCCCGCGGTCTTCGCCAGTGGCGCGAGGGCGGCCTCGATCTGGCCGACGAGCTCGCGGGTCGGGGCCAGGATCAGGGCGCGAGGCGCGCCTGGGCGGACCCGGCGCGGGTCGGCCTGGAGCCGAGCCACGAGCGGGAGCAGGAAGGCGTAGGTCTTGCCGGAACCGGTGCGACCGCGGCCGAGGACGTCACGACCCGCGAAGGAGTCGGGCAGCGTCGCCGCCTGGATCGGGGTGGGCTGGGTGATGGACAGGCCGGCCAGGACGGACGCGAGCTTCGCGGGCACGCCGAGGTCGGTGAAGGACACAGTGGAAGACAAGGAAGTCACTCTCAGTGGGGATGGTGCGCCGCCACGAGGTTGTCGTACGACGCGAGCGGCCCGGGACCAGACCGGTCCGGCCGCTGGGTCGAGCGTACCGGGAGTACGGACGGACCGGAGAATCCCCGCCGATCCGGATCCCGGCGTCGCGACGAAGCCACCTGCAGTTCACCTCCCGGTGCCACACTTCAGGCATGACGGTGCCCCGGGCAGTGACCAGCCCTGCCGACGACAGGGTGCCCGAGGAGGGCGCGGTGCACGAGGTCTTCGACGTGGAGCCGCCGTACGTCCCGGACGCCGAGGCGCTCGAGCACCTCGCGAAGTACGACGACCGCTTCCTCGACCGCGAGCTCTCCTGGCTGCGCTTCAACCTGCGCCTGCTCGGCATGGCCGAGGACGAGTCGCTCCCGCTGCTGGAACGGGTCCGCTCGATGGCGTTCTTCGCCAGCAACCTCGACGAGTTCTTCATGGTCCGGGTGGCCGGCCTCAAGCGCCGGATGGCCGCGGGCATGGCCGTCCGGGCGGCGTCCGGACTGATGCCACGCGACATCCTCGAGGCGATCTGGACCCGCACGACCGAGCAGATGCAGCGGCATGCGACGTTCTTCCGCGACGACATCGTGCCGGCACTCTCGGCCAACGGCATCGACCTGGTGCGCTGGGAGGACCTCGACCGGGAGGAGCAGAAGTCCGCCAAACGGTTCTTCAAGGACCGCGTCTTCCCCGTACTCACCCCGCTTGCGGTCGACCCCGCCCACCCGTTCCCCTACATCTCCGGCCTCTCGCTCAACATGGCCGTGCTCGTCCGCAACCCCAAGACCGGCAAGGAGCACTTCGCCCGGGTGAAGGTGCCGCCGACGTTCAGCAGGTTCGTGGCGTTGGGCAACCAGCGGTTCGTGCCGCTGGAGGACGTGATCGGCGAGCACCTCAAGCGGCTGTTCCCCGGCATGGAGGTGCTCCAGGTGCACACCTTCCGGGTCACCCGCAACGAGGACCTGGAGGTCGAGGAGGACGACGCCGAGAACCTGCTCCAGGCCCTGGAGAAGGAGCTGCTGCGGCGTCGCTTCGGCCCGCCGGTGCGGCTCGAGGTCGAGGAGTCGATCACTCCGCAGGTGCTGGAGCTGCTCACCTCCGAGCTCGGCATCTCACCGCAGGAGGTCGTGCGCGTGCCGGGTCCGCTCGACCTGCGCGGCCTGCACGACATCGCCGACCTGCCCCGCGAGGAGCTGAAGTACCCCGCCTTCGTGCCGATCACCCACGGCAACCTCACCGACGTCGAGTCGTCCTCGCCGGTGGACGTGTTCGGCGCCGCACGACGTCACGACGTGCTCCTCCACCACCCCTACGACTCGTTCGCGACGTCCGTCCAGCGGTTCCTCGAGCAGGCCGCGGCCGACCCGCACGTGCTGGCGATCAAGCAGACTCTCTACCGGACCTCGGGCGACTCCCCGATCATCGACGCCCTCGTCGACGCCGCCGAGTCGGGCAAGCAGGTGCTGGCGCTGATCGAGATCAAGGCGAGGTTCGACGAGTCCGCCAACATCCGCTGGGCGCGCAAGCTCGAGCACGCCGGCTGCCACGTCGTCTACGGCCAGGTCGGGCTGAAGACCCACTGCAAGCTGGCGATGGTGGTGCGCGACGAGCCGGACGGCATCAGGCGCTACACCCACATCGGCACGGGCAACTACAACCCGAAGACGGCACGGTCGTACGAGGACCTCGGCCTCATCACCACCAACGAGGCGATCGGCGAGGACGTCGCGAACCTGTTCAACAACCTCAGCGGCTACAGCCGCAAGCCGTCGTACGACCAGCTCCTCGTGGCCCCCGACTCGGTGCGCGACGGGCTGGTGGCCAGGATCCACGACGAGATCACCCACCACCGGGCGGGCCGCCCGGCGGGGATCCGGCTCAAGGCGAACTCGATCGTCGACGAGGCCACCATCGACGCTCTCTACCTGGCCTCCCAGGAGGGCGTGCCGATACAGCTGCTGGTGCGCGGCATCAGCGCGCTGCGACCCGGCGTGCCCGGGCTGTCGGAGACGATCGAGGTGCGCTCGATCCTGGGCCGGTTCCTCGAGCACAGCCGGGTGTTCTGGTTCGAGAACGGCGGCCAGCCGGAGGCCTGGTTCGGCTCGGCCGACCTGATGCACCGCAACCTCGACCGTCGGGTCGAGGTGCTCGTGCGGCTGCCCGGCGCCGACAGCATCGCGCAGGTCGGGCGGCTCCTCGACCTGGCCTTCGACGACGACACCCGGGCCTGGTTGCTGCACCGCGACGGGTCCTGGGAGCTCAACGACGGCAAGGTGCACTTGCAGGAGAGCCTGATCGAGAGCCAGCGCCGGCGCGCCTGACCTGCGCAAACGCCGTACCTGCGTGGTGCTTTCCCGACCCCGAGTTGCACCCCGGTACGACGGGGCTCCACGATGGTCCACTGTCCGTGCCCGCCAGTGCACCGAGTCCGTTCAGGAGTGCTCCTGTGGCCTTCTCCCTCCGTCCCGTGGACGGTGTCTTCTATCAGCTCTTCTCCGAGTCGGCCCAGCACCTGGTCAAGGGTTCCGGCCTGCTGGCGGAGATGTTCGCCGAAGGGACGGACCGGGCCGCCAAGGCCAAGGAGATGCGCGAGGCCGAGAGCGACGCCGACCGCACGACCCGGGAGATCATCCAGCGGGTCAACAAGACCTTCGTGACCCCGTTCGACCGCGAGGACATCCACGCGCTCGCCTACGGCCTCGATGACGTCATGGACGAGATGGAGGAGGCGGGCGACCTCATCAACCTCTACGACGTGGCGACCTTTCCGTCCGACCTCGCCAAGCAGGTCGAGCTGATCCAGCGCTGCGCCGAGCTCACCGCGGCCGCGATGCCGCGCCTCCAGTCGCTCGACCTGGAGGAGTACTGGCTGGAGATCGGGCGGCTGGAGAAGGCCGGCGACAAGAGCTACCGGCGGATCATCGCCAAGCTGTTCGGCGGGCAGTACGAGGCGCTCGAGGTGCTCAAGCTGAAGGACGTCGTCGACACGCTGGAGGGGGCGATCAACGCCTTCGAGACCGTCGCCAAGCGCGTGGAGCAGATCGCCGTCAAGGAGTCCTGAGTCGATGGAGCTCGCGATCCTGATCGGGGTCGTGGTCGTCGCTCTGGCGTTCGACTACACCAACGGCTTCCACGACGCCGCCAACGCGATCGCCACGTCGATCTCGACGCGCGCGCTCACACCGCGGGTCGCGCTGACCCTGGCGGCCGTCATGAACTTCGTCGGCGCGCTGCTCGGCCAGAAGGTGGCCCACACCGTCAGCGACACGATCGACACCGCCGGGTTCTCGGTCAACCACGGCCTGACGATCGTGCTGTGCGGCCTGCTCGGCGCGATCATCTGGAACCTCACCACCTGGTGGTTCGGCCTGCCCTCGTCCTCCTCGCACGCGCTGATCGGCGGTCTCGTCGGCTCGGCGATGGCCTCGGGTGCGGTCGTGCACTGGAAGACCATCGTGGACAAGGTGCTGATCCCGATGGTGGCGTCACCGCTCGTCGGCTTCACGCTGGCGTTCCTGCTGATGCTCACGTTCATGTGGGTCCTGCGGAACCGCAACCCGCGCAAGGTCAGCCGTACCTTCCGGATGCTCCAGACGGTCTCGGCCGCCGCCCTGGCCCTCGGCCACGGTCTCCAGGACGCCCAGAAGACGATGGGCGTGATCTTCCTGGCGCTGATCACCACCGGGCACGCCAGCTCGGGCGACCGCCTGCCGCTGTGGGTGGTCCTCGCGGCGGCAGGTGCGATCTCGGCCGGCACGTACTCCGGCGGCTGGCGCATCATGCGCACGATGGGTCGCAAGATCATCGACCTCGACCCGGCCCGCGGTTTCGCCGCCGAGACCGTGGGTGCCGCGGTGCTGTACACCACGGCGTACGCGTTCCAGGCTCCCATCTCCACGACGCACACCATCACCTCGGCGATCATGGGCGCCGGTGCCACCCGCCGCCTCTCCGCGGTGCGGTGGGGCATGGCGCGCACGATCCTCACCGCGTGGGTACTGACGTTCCCGATGGCCGGTCTCGCCGCCGCGCTCTGCTACGCGGTCGCGCACCTGTTCCTGCCGTGACCGTCGTGCCGGGGGGCGGTGAGTGAGTGTTGGTTTCGGCGGCTGGAACCAACACTCACGCACCGCCGACCGGCAGGGACGTCAGCCGAACCGACCCGAGATGTAGGCCTCGGTGGACTCCTCGTCCGGGTTGCTGAACATCTTCTTGGTCGGGTTGAACTCCACCAGGCGGCCGGGCTGTCCGGTGGCCTTGAGGTTGAAGAACCCGGTCTCGTCGGAGACGCGCGCCGCCTGCTGCATGTTGTGGGTGACGATCACGATCGTGTACCGCGACTTCAGCTCGTGGATGAGGTCCTCGATGGCGGAGGTCGAGATCGGGTCGAGCGCGGAGCACGGCTCGTCCATGAGGAGCACCTCCGGCTCGACCGCGATCGCCCGCGCGATGCAGAGCCGCTGCTGCTGGCCACCCGACAGGCCCTGGCCGGGCTTGCCGAGGCGGTCCTTCACCTCGGTCCAGAGGTTCGCGCCCTTCAGCGACCGCTCGACGATCCCGTCCGCGTCGGACTTGGAGAGCTTGCGGGAGTTCAGCCGCGAGCCGGCGAGCACGTTGTCGTAGATCGACATGGTGGGGAAGGGGTTGGGGCGCTGGAAGACCATGCCGATGGATCGGCGTACGGCGACCGGGTCGACCGCCGCGTCGTACAGGCTCTGCCCGTCCACCATCACCTTGCCCTCGACGCGGGCGCCGGGGATCACCTCGTGCATGCGGTTCAGCGACCGCAGCATGGTCGACTTTCCACACCCGGAGGGGCCGATGAAGGCGGTCACCGACTTCGCCCTGATCGTCATCGACACACCCTCCACCGCGAGGAAGTCGCCGTAGTAGATGTTCAGGTCACTGACGTCGATGCTCTTGGCCATGGTTTCCCTCAGGCTTTCTTCGGGGCGAGGAACTTGCCGAGCGCACGTGCGATGAGGTTGAGCACCATCACGATCACGATCAGGACGAGCGCGCCTCCCCAGGCGCGTTCGTACCCGGCAGGGGTGGACTGGGCGTACTGCGAGTAGATGAAGACCGGCAGCGTCGTCATCCGGCCGTCGAACAGGTTGAAGTTCACGCCGTCGGTGGCGCCCGCGACCACCAGCAGCGGCGCCGTCTCACCGATGACGCGGGAGATCGCCAGCACCACACCCGTGATCACGCCGCCGATCGAGGTCGGCACCACGACCTTCAGAATGGTTCGCCACTTCGGCACTCCGAGGGCGTACGACGCCTCGCGGAGGTCCATGGGTACCAGCCGGAACATCTCCTCCGAGGACCGCACGACCGTCGGGATCATCAACAGGGACAGGGCGATCGAGCCGCCGAGGCCCATCCGGTAGGCCGGACCGAAGATCAGCACCACGAGAGCCAGCGCGAACAGGCCGGCCACGATCGACGGGATGCCGGTCATCACGTCGACCAGGAAGGTGATCGAGCGGGCGAGCCGCGACTTGGCGCCGTACTCCACGAGGTAGATCGCCGTGAGCACGCCGATCGGCACCGAGATCACGCGTCGCCGCGAGGGTGATCAGCAGCGTCCCGATCAGGGCGTGGTAGACGCCGCCCTGCTCGGTGCCGGTCACCCCACGCATCGAGTAGGTCAGGAAGTCCCCGTTGACCGCGTGCGCACCCTGGCTGACCACGACGTAGACCAACCACAGCAGGGGCAGCACGGCGGTCCCGAACGCCGTCCAGATGAGTCCGGTCATCAACCGGTCGGTGGCGGCACGACGGTTCTCCACCACCAGCGACCAGGTCGGCAGGCCCACCAGGAAGAGCACCACGGCGACGACGAGCCAGGCGAAGACACCCCAGCCCAGCAGCATGGCCGGCAGCCCTGCAGCCGCCAGCGCCATCACGCCGACGAGGGCGGGCGCCCACTGCGGCAGACGCGCGTGCGTCAGCGGGACGGTGCCGGTGACCGAGCCGTTCACGCCCGTGCTCATGCCTTGGCCTGCTTGCGCTCGTTGCGACCGACGATCCAGCGGGCCGCGAAGTTGATCAGGAACGTGACGGCGAAGAGCACCAGGCCGGTCGCGATCAGCAACGACTGCCGGCTCGGCGTGGCCTCCTTGTAGTTGAGCGCGATGTTGGAGGCAATGGTGGCCGGGGCCGCGGTCCCGATCACGTTGAGCGTGGCGGCCGGGCTGACCGCGAGCACCATCGCGACGGCCATCGTCTCGCCGAGAGCGCGGCCGAGGCCGAGCATCACGCCGGAGACCATGCCCGAGCGGGCGTACGGGAACACGGCGTACCGGATCATCTCCCACCGCGTGGCGCCGAGCGCCAGAGCTGCCTCCTCGTGGAGGCGCGGGGTCTGGGCGAAGACCTCGCGGGAGATCGCGGTCACGATCGGCAGGATCATGATCGCCAGCACGATGCCGGCGGTCAGCAGCGAGCGGCCGTTGGGCGAGGGCGGCTCGCCGAAGATCGGGATGAAGCCGGCGTGCTCGCTGAGCCACACGTGCGCGGGCTGCAGGAAGTGGGCGAGGTACCTGCCGCCCCACAGGCCGAAGACGACTGAGGGTACGGCGGCCAGCAGGTCGATCACGTACGCCACCGGCACCGCGATCCGGCGCGGGGCGTAGTGGCTGATGAACAGCGCGATGCCGATCGCGAACGGCACGGCCACGACCAGCGCGATGATCGCGGCCAGGATGGTGCTGAGGACGAGCGGGCCGATGTACCCGAAGAAGTCGGTCGCCGGGCGGTACGTCGTCTCCGCGGCGTCGAGGCCGTTCCAGCCCTCGACGAACAAGAAGATGAACACGGCGGCGAGCGCCAGCATGATCGTGACGCCGGCCGCACGGGCCAGGCCCGCGAAGACGCGGTCGCCCCGCTGCGAGGCCGGCTTCGGCGTCGGCTCCGTCTCAGGCGGGGTGAGGGTGGCGGTCACTCAGCGAGCTCCTTGGGTGCAGCGGTGCGGCGGCCCGATGCCGGACCGCCGCACCACATGTCTTGTCCGGCCGTCAGGAGGCCGAGATCTTGTCGACGATGCCCGCGGCCTCTTCCTGGAGGGAGGAGTCGAGGGGCGCCGAGCCGGCCTCGTCCGCAGCGGCCTGCTGGCCCTCCGTGGAGACCACGTAGGACAGGAAGCCCTTGACCGCGTCGGCGGTGCCGGCGTCGTCGTAGGACTGGCAGGCGATCAGGTACGACGTGAGCAGCAGCGGGTAGGCGCCCGCGTCGGTGATCGTCCGGTCGATGTCGATGGCCATGTCCACGTCGGGACGACCCTCAGCCCGCGGCGAGTTCGCGACGACCATGGCCGCACCCTCGGGGGAGGGCGGGTTGAAGCTGTCGCCGACGCCGATCGAGACGACGCCGAGGTCGGTGTCCTTGACCGCGCTGTCGTCGGCGTAGCCGATCGAGCCCTCGGTGTCGGTCAGACCGCCGATCACGCCCGAGGTGCCCTCCAGGCCCTGACCACCGGTCAGGTCCTCCGGCCACAGGCCGCCCGGCTCGGCCGTCCAGGCGCCGTTTCCGGCCTTGGACAGGTAGTCGGTGAAGTTGGTGGTGGTGCCGGAGTCGTCCGACCGGTGCACGATCGCGATCGCACTGCTCGGCAGGTCCACCCCGTCGTTGTCGGCGGTGATCGCCGGGTCGTTCCACTTGGTGATCTTCTCGGCGAAGATGTCGGCGATCGTCTCCGCGGACAGGTTCAGCGAGTCCACGCCGGGCACGTTGAAGGCCACCGCGATGGGGCTGACGTACGCCGGGACCTCGATCGGGTCGGTGCCGCTGCACTGCTCCTTGGCGGCGCTGAGCTCGCCCTCGTCGTCGTTGAGGTACGAGTCGCTGCCGGCGAACGAGTACGCGCCGCTGTTGAAGTTCTCGCGGCCGGTTCCCGAGCCGACTTCTTCGTAGTTGACGGTGTTGCCCGAGTCGTCCTGGTAGTTGGCGCGCCAGACACCCTCGGCCTTCGCCTGAGAGGTGGCGCCGCCACCGTCGAGCGTGACGGCGTCGCCGCCGTCGCCGCTGTCCGCGTTGGCCTCGTTGCCGGCGCCGCAGCCCGAGACCGAGAGAGCCAGGGTGAGGGCGGCAACGGCCGGGAGGATGCTGCGGCGGATGGCTGAGCCCATCGCTGGGATCGTCACTTCGTTTTCTCCTGTGTTCGTGTCGTTGTCCGGCGGTGGCCGGACACGGCTCTGACACCGTGAACGTAGGGAGAGGAAGTGACCGGATCCGTGGGCGATGGTGAACGCAGGGTGAACGCGGACTTTCCGTTGAAAGAAGGTGTTCGGAGGGGCTTCCGCCGGGTCTCAGGACGGCGCCCTGCTGGTTGAGGAGGGCGCGCTGGCACCCGTCACGAAACCCGGTGACGGATGAAGCGTTCAGTACCGCTCGAACGCCGCCACCGAGCCCTTGCGGTGGTGCACGACGACCAGCTCGCCGGGGGCCAGCCGTGCGGTCTCGACGCCGACCGCGTCGAGCACCGACGGCAGGACGGGACGGTGCGTGCAGAGGAGCGCGGACTCCTTGCCGTGGAGCAGCTCGTCGACGATCTCGACGACCGACGCGGCGGTCGCGTCCTCCTCGCTGAGGCGGTCGGTCTCCTGGACCTGCCAGCCGCTGAACGCGGCGTACGGCGCCACGGACTGGACGCACCGCAGGCTGCTCGACGACACCAGCCGCGTCGGGCCGTACGCCGCCAGGAGCGGTGTCAGCCGTGCCACCTGCCGCTTGCCGGTGCTCAGCAGCGGCCTGCGGCGGTCGTCCTTGCGCCAAGCCTTGCGCGAGTAGGCCTGGCCGTGGCGCAGCACGATCAGTGCGCGGGTGCGCCACTCCGTGTCCAGCGCCTCGGCGAGGGTCTGCTTGTCGTACTTGTAGGTCAGTCGCCGGCGGGCCTTGTCGAGCGGAACCCAGGCAACGTCGTCGATCTCGTCGTTGACGAGGTACCCGCCCACGTCGTGGTCGCCGACCACCCGGCCGTGCCAGTACGACACCGACTTCATCCGGGCGCCGTTCGGGTAGCGCTGTGGCGACAGCGGCGTCCCGAGCCGGATCCTGACTCCGGTCTCCTCGTTGACCTCGCGCACGGCGGCGACAGGAGCGAGCTCGCCGCGGTCGAGCTTGCCCTTGGGGAAGGACCAGTCGTCGTAGCGGGGCCGGTGAACGAGGAGGACGGCATCCTTGCGGAGCACGACGGCGCCCGCGGCCAGCACGTCCCCGGACGTCCGAGGTCGAGACGACATGCTCGCTAGTCTCACATCACCCGGCGTCCTGGAGGAGGGGTGGTGCCGAGACCTGGTACGCGAGCGGTCGCCGCGGTCGCCGGAGTCGTGCTGGTGGCGGTCCTCGTCGTCGCCGGGCTGGTCGCCTTCGTGGGCCTGCCGTCGCCTTTCGGAGCCGACCGGAGCGAGTTCGCCCGAGCCGTGGCGGCCGCACCCGAGGGGACCCAACGCGTCTCGTGGACCGACTGGGCCGGCGTACGGCGTGCCGTTGGCGACGAGGTCGACGTGACGTCGAGTGCCCAGCAGGTGCGCGACTTCCTCGACGACGGCTTCGACGCGGACCTGACCTCGGCGTCGGCGCTCGTGCAGTCGGCGTCGGTGCTCCAGGACTCCTTCGGGTTCTCCCCCGCATCGGTCGAGTGGGAGGCGTTCAGCCAGTCCCGCGACGGCGCGGTCATCGCCCTGCGCCTGCCCGACGACGCCGACGTCGGCGAGATCGGCGACCGCCTCGAGGAGCTCGGCTATCCCCGCCCCGACGACGAGGACGGCGTGTGGGCGGGCGGCCCGGACCTGCTCTCGGGGATCTCGGCCGATCTCACCCCGGAGCTCGGGTACGTCGCGCTGCTGGCCGACGACCACCTGGTGCTGACCTCGGACGAGGCGGCGTACCTCGCGACGGCCGTCGCCGCGGCGCGGGACGACGGCCCCCGCGTGGACGGCCTCGACGGCGTCGCCGAGGCGGTCGGCGACCCGCTCTCGGCGGCCGTGTACGCCGGCGACTACGCGTGTGGCGCCCTCGCGATGGCCCAGGCCGACGCGGACGACCAGGCGGAGGCGGCGCGACTCGTGGCCGCGGCGGGCACCGTGGACCCGTACCTCGCGTTCGCGATGGCGCGGCGCTCGGCCGACGACGTACGGGTGGCCATGGAGTTCGCGAACGACGACCAGGCGCGCACGAACGCCGACAGCCGGGCCGTGCTCGCCACCGGCCCCGCCGTGGGCCAGGGCGGCGACTACGCCGACCGGTTCCGGCTGCGCGAGTCCCGCGCCGACGGCTCCGTCCTCACCCTCGACCTCACCCCAGTGGCAGGCTCGCCGGTCCTCGGCGACCTCTCCACCGGCCCGGTCCTCTTCGCGACCTGCTGAGCGGCGGCGGCGTCGCCTCGTGGTGTCCGAAATCGCGCAATTGCGGCCGAATGGCACGTTCTGCCAGCGAAAACCTGCTGTAACCGCGCAAATGCGCCAGAACAGCAACCTCAGCGGAAGCGACGCAGCCGCAGGCTGTTGGTGACCACGGCGACGCTGGAGAAGGCCATGGCGGCGCCGGCGATCATCGGGTTCAGCAGGCCGGCGGCGGCGAGGGGCAGGGCGGCGAGGTTGTAGCCGAACGCCCAGCCCAGGTTCGTCTTGATCGTGCGCAGGGTGGCCCGCGAGAGGCGTACGGCGTCCGCGGCGGCTCGCAGGTCGTCGCGGACCAGCGTCAGGTCGGCCGCCTCGACGGCCACGTCCGAGCCGGTCCCCATGGCGATGCCCAGGTCGGCCTGGGCGAGGGCGGCCGCATCGTTGACGCCGTCGCCGACCATGGCGACGACCCGGCCCTGCTCCTGGAGGCGGCGCACCGCGTCGACCTTCCCGGCCGGCAGCATCCCGGCGACGACCTCGTCGATCCCGACCTCGGCGGCCACGGCACGGGCGGCGCGTTCGTGGTCGCCGGTGAGCAGCACCGGCCGCAGCCCCAGGCTCCGCAGCATCCGGACGGCCTCGGCCGAGGTCGGCCGCACGGTGTCGGAGACGACGACGACGCCAGCGGGCTCCCCGTCGATCGTCACCACGGCCGTGCTCCGGCCGGCCGCGCGGGCGGTCTCCACGACCGCGGCCAGCGAGGCAGGCAGGTCGGCGCCCGGCCGTCGTACCTCGACGTGGCGCCCCTCGACCATGCCGCTCACGCCGGCGCCGGGGCGGGCGAGGAAGCCGTCCACCGCCGGCAGCGGGGTGTCGTACCCCGCCGCGACCGCCCGGCCGAACGGATGCTCCGACGCCGACTCGACGGCCGCGGCCAGGCGTCGTACGTCGTCCGGCGACCACTCCGGCGAGGCGACCACGTCCACGAGGGTCATCCGGCCGGTCGTCACGGTGCCCGTCTTGTCGAGGACCACGGTGTCGGCCCGGCGGGTGTCCTCGAGCACCTCGGGTCCGCGGATCAGGATGCCGAGCTGCGCGCCTCGTCCGGTGCCGGCCATCAACGCCGTCGGCGTGGCCAGCCCCAACGCGCACGGGCAGGCCACGACCAGCGCCGCCACCGCCGAGGTGAACGCGACCTCGGGGCCGGCGCCCGCGCCGAGCCAGAAGCCCAGCGCCCCGGCGGCGATCGCGAGTACCCCCGGCACGAACACGCCCGAGACGCGGTCGGCCAGCCGCTGCACGTCGGCCTTGCCGTTCTGTGCTGCGTCGACCAACAGGGCCATCTGCCCGAGCCGGGTCTCGGCACCCACGCGGACCGCCCGCACCACCAGCCGGCCGCCGGCGTTCAGGGTCGCGCCGGTCACCTCGTCGCCCGGACCGACCTCGACGGGGACCGACTCCCCCGTCAGCAGGGACGTGTCCAGCGCGGACGTGCCGGCGACCACGACGCCGTCGGTCGCGACCTTCTCGCCGGGCCGTACGACGAACTCCTGGCCGACCAGCAGGTCGTCGACCGGCACCCGCACCTCGACCCCGTCGCGCAGCACGCCCACGTCACGTGCCCCGAGCTCCAGCAGGGACCGCAGCGCCTCGCCGGCGCGACGCTTGGCGCGCTTCTCGAGGTACCTCCCGGCGAGCAGGAACGTGGTCACCCCCGCGGCGACCTCGAGGTAGATGCTGGCCATCCCGTCCGTGCGCGCCACCGTCAACCGGAACGGGTGCGCCACGCCGGGGTCGCCGGCCGAGCCCACGAAGAGCGCCACCAGCGACCAGCCGAACGACGCCGTGACTCCCAGGGAGACCAGGGTGTCCATGGTCGTGGCACCGTGGCGCAGGTTCGCCCACGCCGCCCGGTGGAACGGCCAGGCGCCCCACACCGCCACCGGCGCGGCCAGCGTCAGCGAGGCCCACTGCCAGTGGTCGCGCTGCAGTGCCGGCACCATCGCCATCAGCACGACGGGCAGCGTCAGCGCCGCGCTGACCAGGAGCCGCTGACGCAGGTCGGCGAGCTCGGCGGCGTGGCGGTCGGGAGTGTCGCCGGCCGTTGCCCGTACGGCGGCCGCCGGCGTCGCGGCGTACCCCGCCGCGGCCACGGTGGCGAGCAGGTCGTCGGTGCTGACCGTGTCGGGGTGCGACACGACTGCTCGCTCGGTGGCGTAGCTGACGCTGGCTGTCACCCCGTCGAGCTTGTTCAGCTTGCGCTCGATCCGGTGCGCGCACGACGCGCAGGTCATGCCGGCGATGTCGAGGGTGAGGTCAGTGGCCACCGTGGTCCCCCTGGGCCGGATGGCTCGGTGCGGCGGGCGGCGTCTCGCCGGCCGGCCCCACCGGCCCGACGATCCGCCCGGCCGCGAACGACAGGGCGAAGACCGCCGTCACGGCACAGACGTACGCGAGCACCCTGTCGACGGTGCGCATGGTCAGACCAGCGCGTACCCCGCCTCGGTCACGGCCGCCTCGATGTCGGCCGGGTCGAGCGGGGCGAGGCTGGTGATGGACACGGCGCCGGACTCGAGGACGACGTCGACGCGCTGGACGCCGGCGATCTCGGCGAGCTCCTCGCTGACGGAGTAGACGCAGTGGCCGCAGGTCATGCCGGCCACGGTGACCTGGGTCGTGACTGTGCCCGTGGTCATCAGGAGCGCACCAGCCGGGCGATGGCCTCGGTCGCCTCGGCGACCTTCTCGCGCGCCTCCTCGTCGCCGGCTCGAGCGGCGTCCACGACGCAGTGGTTCATGTGGTCCTCGAGCAGGCCGATCGAGACGGCGTGCAGGGCCTTGGTCATCGCGGAGACCTGGGTGAGGATGTCGATGCAGTACTTCTCCTCCTCGACCATCCGCTGGAGTCCGCGGGCCTGCCCCTCGATCCGACGCAGGCGCGTCAGGTAGTCGTCCTTGCGGGAGATGTAGCCGTGCGCGTGAGCCATGGGGGAATGGTACCCCCGGAGGGTATGTCGACGACAGCAGGCGGGGCTCAGCCTGCCGTCGGACGCGTGACTCCGAGGATCGCGTCGATCTCCTGGAGTGACAGGTGCTCGTCGGTCTCGCTCGCCGCAATGATGAGGTTGGTGGTGAGCTCCACCTCACGGAGCAGGTCCTGGTCCTCCAGCGTGACGTCGAACTGGTCGTGCACGCCCTCTCCCCTCAGCTTCCTGGCACGCTCGCGCCAGCCGTACCCCCGAAGCATGATTCCCGTGCAGAACGAACCTAAACCCTGAGGTCCGTCCTTTACGGAAGATTCAACCAACTGCGCGAACTCCGGTACAGCCGTCGACCGAGCCGGTCCAGCCCACGCGACAGCACCCGGAACCCGGCCGGAACACCGCCGGGAGCGCCACGAGGCCCCGCCCAGATGGGCGAGGCCTCGCTTCGAAGTCGGTGATGTCGCCGACCGCTCGTCAGAGCGGGCGGACGTTCTCCGCCTGCGGGCCCTTCGGACCCTGAGTGACGTCGAACTCGACCTTCTGGTTCTCGTCCAGGGACTTGTAGCCCTGGGTCTGGATCGCCGAGTAGTGCACGAAGACGTCGTCTCCGCCATCCTCCTGCGCGATGAAGCCGAAACCCTTCTCGGCGTTGAACCACTTCACGGTGCCCTGAGCCATTGCGCTCGTTACTCCTTTGTCGGGGCGAGAGTCGCCACCTCGGCGACCCGCCCAGGTGCGGATGACACTGCGCCTCGACTTGCGTGAGTGGATCGCACGAAGGTCGAAACGCCGTCGGATCACAAACTCCGCGGGCGTTTGACCTGCTGGAACTTGCACCTGATGCGTGGAGAACACTACCAATCTGGTGCCGGTTGACAACTAGGGGTTCCACGCCCATCGGGGTGAGTTCCTCATGGGTTCCCCGCGCGCCCCGATCCGCCCGGGTCTGGCGACCCGCCCTATCCTGACCGCGGAGGCGGCCATCGACCGGCCGTCGCCGCGGGCCCCTAGCTCAATTGGCAGAGCTGAGGACTTTTAATCCTTAGGTTGTGGGTTCGAGTCCCACGGGGCCTACCGCTGTCAGTCCGACCCAGTGATCTGCCAGTGATCTGCCAGCGACCGGCACGTGATCTGCCGGGTGAACAGCAGGCGGCGGTTCAGACCACCTTGGCTGTTCGCCTGTCACGAGTGGCGTTCCGGGACTATTTTGCTTTCCGTGAGTGCCATGAACGACCCGGTGACAGGACGTCGCGCCGTCGACCCGTCCGTCTACTCGGTGGAGTTCAAGCCCCGCGGGGGCGGCCGGAGGGTGATGGGGCTGCTCGTGCTGGTGGGCTTCTGCGCCTCGGCGTACGCCGGGTGGATGGCCTACGAGGAGCGCTCCACCACGGCCTACGGCATCACCGCCACGCTCGCGGCACTCACCATCGTGTTCTGGGCGACCTGGGCGAGCACCTCGGTCTCCCACCTGCACGTCCACGGCGGGGTGCTCGAGGCCCAGCGGTCCGGTCAGACCGAGCGGTTCGACCTGACCAGCCACTACACGATCATCCGGGTCCAGGGCTCGCCGCGGAGCTCTCGCTGGAGGGTGCTGATCGACCGGCCGGCGAACACGCCGTACGTGATCGACCGGACGATGGTCGACCCCCGTGCGTTCATGCGCGTCCTCGAGGCCTACCACCACGGGGTCTGAGCCGGACGCAGTCCCGCGGCGTCAGTGCTGTTCGGCGCGCTCCCGGTTCATGCCGCGCTCGCCCGAGTCGGTGAGCCGTGCCTCCTCCAGCGCCCGCGCCTCGAGCTCGGCGCGACGACTGACCTCCAGGATCTCCTCCGCCCGGTCGTAGGCGCCCGGGGTGGAGACCAGGTCGGCGGCCCCGCCCTTGAGCCGTTGGAGGGCGGCGCGGGCGAAGACCTGCTGCTCGGTGGTGGTCCGCTCCGCGCGGCCGCGGCCGAGGAACGAGACGAACCAGTGCAGCAGCGCGGTGATCCGGTTCTTGAAGCCGGTGATGTAGATCAGGTGCAGGCCCAGCCAGGCGAGCCAGGCGATGAACCCCGTCAACCGGATCCTGCCGATCAGCGCGACCGCCTTGAACCGGCTGATGGTCGCCATCGAGCCCTTGTCGAAGTACTTGAACGGCGCCTGCGGAGGCTTCCCCTCGATGCGCCGCTCGATGGACCGGGCGGCGTACTTGGCGCCCTGGATGGCCACCTGCGCGACGCCGGGCAGGTTGTCGAGCGCGATCATGTCGCCGACGACGAACACGTCGGGGTGCCCCGGCAGCGTCAGGTCGGGGTTCACGCCGATCCGGCCCGCCCGGTCGAGCGGTGCCCCGGACTGGCTGGCCAGCGTGGCCGTGAGCGAGCTCGCCTGCACTCCGGCCGCCCAGATCTTGGTGACGGCGACGATCCGCTCGCTGCGGCCGTCCTTGTAGGCGACGTCGATGCCGCGCTCGTCGAGGTCGGTGACCATCCCGCCGAGGACGACCTCGACGCCCAGCTTCTCGAGGTCCTTCTTGGTGTGCTCACCGAGCTTCTTGCCGAACGGCGGCAGCACCTGCGGCGCGGCGTCCAGCAGGATGACCCGCGCGTTGTGGGTGTTGATGAAGTGGAAGTCGCGCTTCAGGGTGCGGTGCGCGAGCTCGGCGATCTGTCCCGCCATCTCCACGCCGGTGGGCCCGGCACCGACGACCACGAACGTCAGCAGGTGGTCGACGTTCTCGCCCCTGCTGGCACCGAGCTCGGCCATCTCGAAGGCGCCGAAGATGCGGCCGCGCAGCTCCAGCGCGTCGTCGATGCTCTTCATGCCGGGGGCGTCCTCGGCGAACTGGTCGTTGCCGAAGTACGACTGCGAGGCGCCGGCGGCCACGATCAAGGAGTCGTACGGCGTGACGGTGTCGACGCCGAGCACGGTCGAGGTGACGGTGCGCGCCTCGAGGTCGATACCGGTGACCTCGCCGAGCAGCACGGTGGCGTTCTCCTGGCGGCTGAGGATCTCCCGCGTCGACGGGGCGATCTCGCCCTGGGACAGGATCCCGGTCGCCACCTGGTAGAGCAGCGGCTGGAAGAGGTGGTGGCTGGTCTTGGCGACCAGGGTGATGTCGACGTCGGCGCGTTTGAGCGCCTTGGTCCCGAACAACCCTCCGAAACCCGAGCCGATCACCACCACGCGGTGCCGCTGCCGGGTGGCCACGGGTGCTGCGGTCGATGTCGTGTCGGCCATGTCCCTCTCCTGATTCCTCTCCCAGGCAATTCGCCGGTCGAAACCTCTTCCTGACTCGATCCTCCTCCTCGTGGCGCCCGGTACCCAGCCCGCGTCCGTGTCTTGCTCGCCACCCCGGAGCAGGGAACAAATCCGCATCGGCGGGTGCGTCGTGACGCGTTCGCTCCGGCGTGGCGCCACGGATTCCGCGTGGAAATGACCGAACGACCGATAGAAAGCGTGCGGGAGACGTGTTTCAGTCGGCTTTCCACGGGGTACGAGAGCCAGAGAATGGCGTCCCCCTCCCTGCCCTGGAGTCCACCATGCCGTTGAACCGACCTGCGCAGGCGCTGACGCCTGGTCCGCGCGGCGTCTCGGACGCGCGGCGCTGGGCCACCCAGGTGCTGACGGAGCTCGCCCGGCCGGAGCTGGTCGAGTCCGCGTGCATCAGCGTCTCCGAGGTGATCACCAACGCCCTCCTGCACGCCCAGCAGCCGGTGAGCGTGCGCCTGCGCGGCACCCGCGAGCACCCGCGGATCGAGGTCCGCGACGGGTCCCGCGAGCCGCCGGCCCTGCCGGATCTCGAGGCGGACCCCGCCGATGACGTGCTGCTCACCTTCGGTCGCGGCCTGTCGATCGTGGCGCGCGTCTCCAGCGCCTGGGGCGCGGAGATCGAGGAGGACGGCAAGATCGTCTGGTTCGTGCCGCAGGTCGAGCTGGCCGACGGACCCGGTGTGCAAGGCACCATCACCGAGTCGGCTCCGGTCCAGCGCCCGGAGCTGCCCGACATCGAGGACCCGGTCAAGGTCACGCTGGTGGGCCTGCCGCTGTCGGAGATGAAGACCAACCGGATGCACCTGCGTGAGCTGCGTCGCGAGCTGCGCCTGCTCGCCCTCGGCCACGAGTCGACCTACCCGCTGGCGGCCTCGCTCTCACGGTTCTTCACCGACCTCGACAACACCTTCTGGCGAGGGCTGCGCGACGAGAAGCTGGCCTCGGCCCTGCTCGACGGCGAGGACGACATCGACCTGACGGTCACGGTTCCCCGGACGAGCGGCGAGGACTTCCAGCGGTTCATCGAGCTGCTCGAGCTGGCCGACGCTTTCTGCCGGCAGGAGCGCCTGCTCGCCCTGGCCCGCACGAGGGAGCAGCTGGTCTTCCAGACCTGGATGTTCGGCGAGTTCGTCCGGCAGACACGCGGCGCCCAGCCGCTCCGCTGGCACCCGCCCGGCCCGGCGGAGAGCCGGCACCAGAGCGTGTCGTGACCCGACCGGCCCCGGCCGGGCCGGTACTGCTCGCGGTGGCCGTCGGCGGGGCCGTGGGCGGGACCGTCCGGTGGTGGCTGGGAGATCTCGCTCCCGACGGGTCCGGCTTCCCGTGGACGACGTTCCTCATCAACGTGACCGGCTCGCTCGCGCTGGCCCTGCTGCCGGCGGTCGCGACCGTGCGCCGGCGGCCCGCGCTCGCAGCCGGGCTGGGGCCCGGGGTTCTCGGTGGCTACACCACGCTCTCCACGTACGCCGAGCAGGGGCGCGCGCTGCTCGCCGACGGGCGAGCGGGCCCCGCGGCGGCGTACCTCCTGGGCACGCTCGCCGCCTGCCTGGCGGCCGTCGTGCTGGCGGGCCGGCTCTCCACGGCAGCCGCGCAGCGAGACTTCGCGGCGGAGGAGGGCAACGAGTGACGCCCCTTCTGGTCGCGCTCGGAGCCGGCATCGGCGCCACGCTGCGGTTCTGGGTGGCGCACCACCTGGACGACCGGTTCCCCCTCGGCACGCTGCTGGTCAACGTCGCCGGCTCGTTCGTGCTCGGCCTGCTGGTCGGCGCGGGTACATCACCTGACGGGCTGTCGCTGCTCGGCACGGGCTTCTGCGGCGGTCTGACGACCTACTCCGCGTTCGCGGTGCAGTCCCGCGACCAGGGCCGCCGATCGCCTGCTCAAGGAACGGCGTACGCCGTCGCGACGGTCGCGCTCGCTCTCGCGGCGTGCGCGCTCGGCTTCGTGATCGGTCAGGCGTAGCCGAGGTCGTGCAGGCGGGCGTCGTCGATGCCGAAGTGGTGGGCGACCTCGTGCACGACGGTGATCCGGACCTCCTCGGCGAGGTCCTCGAGGTCCTCGCACATGTCGAGCAGCGGGTTGCGGAAGATGAAGATGCGGTCGGGCAGCCCGGTGTGGTTGGCGATCCGGTCGGGCAGCGCCACGCCGTCGTACAGGCCGAGCAGCGTCGGGTCGTCGGCCGGCGCGTCGTCCTCGACGAGCACGACGACGTTCTGGATGAGCACCGCGATCTCCTCGGGGATCTCGTCGAGCGCCTCGCCGACGAGCTCCTCGAACTCCTCGCGCCCCAGGTCAACCGGCACGGCCCCATCGTCCCTGGTCGCCGGTGAAATGCCGAACGCCCGGACCTTGCGGTCCGGGCGTTTGCCTCGTGTGGCGACCCCGACGGGACTCGAACCCGCGGCCTCCGCCGTGACAGGGCGGCGCGCTAACCAACTGCGCTACGGGGCCAGGTGTGTGGTGCTGGTTGCTTCTCTCGAAGCGGGTGGAACTCTAACCCATCCGCAGCAGCGCCTCCCAATCGTCACCCGACGGCCCGCCGCTAGTCTGCCGCGGGTGCGCATCGTCCTCCACGCCGGCTTGCACAAGTCGGGGACGACCTCCATCCAGGAGGCCTGGAAGCACGCGTACGGCGACCATCCAGACGCCTGGTATCCCCCACCCCCGCCCGGCCCGCCGGGTCATCACCGGCTCACCCGGCCACTGCTCAGCGCCTTCGTCGACGGCAGGTCACCCGACCTCGCAGGCGCGTCGGTGGCGTACCACGCGCGCGACCGTCAGGGCCGTCAGACGCTGGCCGACGTCATCGACGCGGCCGGCGACCGCGGCGTACGGACGCTGGTCCTCTCGAGCGAGCAGCTCGACCGGGTCCGACCCGACGACGCGGCGGGCCTCTCGGAGGTCCTGTCGCGGACACGACGTGACGCTGGTCCTGACCGCGACCCGGCCGGTCCACCGGTGGTGCTCGGGCTGGCAGACGTTGGTCAAGCACGGGCTCGCGCAGTACCCCGCCGACGCGGCACCGCACGTCCTGGACTTCGCCGCCCTACGGCCCGGCCGGCTCCCCGAGATCAGCGAACTGGTCCCGGCCAGCCGGTTCGTGGTCCGCCTGGTCCGGCTCGCACCTCCGGAGCCGGACCTGGCCGCCGACCTGGCATCGGCCCTCGGCCTGCCGCCGGCCGACGACACGCCGCCGTCCGCGGTGCTGAACACCTCCCTCGGCGTGGACACCGAGGTCGTCCTGCGGATCAACCGCGCCGGCCTCGGCCTCGGCACCGATCGCGAGGGCACCGCCGCGCTGCGCCGGCTCCGCGGTGACGGCTTCGGTTACCGCGAGGCGCCGGAGCTGGCCGAGCGGTACGCCGTCCCCGCCGCGGTGCTCGGAGCGGCACGGGCCGAGCAGGAGTGGCTGCGCGGCCTCGGGGACACCGCCCTCCTCGACCCGCACGGGGTGCTGGGCTCCTGGACCGACGCGACCGTCCCGGACTGGTACGAGACGATCAGCCGCCGCGAGGCGGTGCTGCCCGAGCTCGACGGCGCCGAGGACACCGACACGCAGCTGTGGCGGGCGCGCCAGGAGCGGTCGGCGTACCAGAAGCTCGTCGAGCGCAGGTCGGGGCCGGCGAAGCGCGATGGTTGAATCGGCCCATGGCGCAGGCTGACCGGCGGTCGACCAGCGACGGTCACATCCTCATCGGCGGCACCGGCCGCGCCGGCACCACGTTGCTCGTCCAGTGGTTCACGGTGCTGGGTCTCGACACCGGCTTCACCGTCGACGAGGCGCTCAACCGGACCGACCCGATCTCCCACGGAGGCCTCGAGCACTCTCTCGGCCGGACCCTGGCCGTCGGCGAGCGGCTGCCCCAGGTGGCCAAGTCCCCCTGGTTCGGCCCCAAGCTGGCCGAGTACCTGCAGAGCGGCGAGCTGCACGTCGAGGCCGCCATCGTGCCTTTGCGCGCGCTGCACGAGGCAGCCGAGAGCAGGCGCCAGGTCTCCACCCGTGCCGAGGAGGCCGGCCTCGACCCGCACAAGCACCCCGGCGGCATCCTCGGCGCCGGCCGCGGTGGGGACGAGGCGCGCAGGAAGCAGGAGCGCCAGCTGGCGCGACGGTTCTACGAGCTCGTGCACACCCTGGTGACCTGGGACGTCCCCATCTACTTCCTGCGGTTCCCCGACTTCGCCCATGGCGAGCAGGACGTGTACGCCGCCCTGGAGCCGCTGCTGGTGCGCCATCGAGTGACCCGCGAGGACGCGGAGGCGGCGATGGCCCGCGTCGTACGACCGGAGCTCATCCACGACTTCGAGAGCGGCGACTGAGCCGGAACTGGCACCCCCAACGGAATTCGAAGGCGCCGGATCGCGCTCTTCCAGGCACTGTTTGAGCGTGACTGGGGGCTCTTCACGACCGTTCAGGACCGTTCAAAAGGCCTCATGTGTTGACATGTCAACGCGGCGCTCGCTGGCGCGCCAGCGGGCAGGTGCCGGAACAGCCCCACCCAGCCCCGGTGAGGGCTACCAGTTCGTCGCACTCGTGCGCTACCCGGTCGGCGACGGCGACCGCGTTGGGCCAGACGGGGGCCTAGTTGGCGACGAGCCACAGCCGGCTGCGCGCGGGCATCCGCCCGCGTCGCCGAGCGCGAACTGGAGGAAGTCGACGCGCTGGTTGGGGAACCACCAGGTGTGCCAGAACCGAACTCGGCAACAGGCTCTGCCCGAGTCGGTAGGACACGGCCAGGGCGGCGTTCCAGGTGGTCCCGGTCTGGCTCGGCGCAGCGCCACCGCGGGCGACCTTGCGCAGCCCGGACGTGCCGTCGAGGAGTTGGGATCCGGGCTCCAACGGGTGGCGTGCGTGAGCCGGATCTCCGTCGCGGCTCGGACCACCGCGCAGCGAGCCCAGGACAAGAGCTCAAGTAGGCGAGAGCTCGTCGAGCGCCTTCTGGACCCTCGCCTCACGTGCAGTGAGCGCGACTCCTGTCGACGGACAGGTGATCACGACCCGCCGGCCGTCCCCGGACGATAAGAGTGCCTCGACTGAGCCCCGGGCGGTGCCCTCTTCGCGCGTGGCGCCGGTGCCTCTTGACTTCCATTATGCGGAAGCTAGTATCCGCGATACGAATATATGGAGGTACGAGCAGATGGCTGATGCTGCCCATCCGACATCCGCCTCTCCGACCGCAGGAGAGCGCGAGCCGGTGCTGGCGCTCGCCGGCGAGCTCGCGCGCGAGGTCGGCGACATGCTGACCGAAGCGGACGCAGCGCTGAGCGCGGACTTCCCCGGGGACTCGGCGGGCCGACAGCAGGTCCACACCGTCTACGTGCCCGCCGACAGGTTCGAAGCCGACACGGTCCCCGCCTGGGGGAGCGCCGCGCTCGCGGCGGTCGACGAGCACCCGGGCCTGCTCGAGGAGGTCACGGGCGACGTCGACCTGGTCGACCGGGTCCGCGCCAAGCTCGAGCGCGAGCCGATCGAGGACCTGCGCATCGACTTCGAGGACGGGTATGGCAATCGCAGCGATGAGGTGGAGGACCGGCACGTGGTGGCCGCCGCCGCCGCGCTCGCCCGCTCGGTCGCCGACGGCACGGCCGCGCCGTACCGAGGGATCCGGTTCAAGAGCCTGGAGGCGCCGACCCGCGCGCGAGGCATCCGGACATTGGCCATGTTCGTCTCGGGCCTGCTCGAGGAGAACGTCTCCCTCACCGACTTCGTGGTCACCCTGCCCAAGATCACCAGCGTCGACCAGGTGGCGGCGATGACCCGGTTGACGGACCGCCTCGAGGCCACGTTCGGCCTGGAGCGGAACGCCCTGCGGTTCGAGCTGCAGATCGAGACGCCACAGTCGATCCTCGGTCCGGACGGCACCGTCTCTGGTCGCACGGATGATCCGGGCAGGCGAGGGCCGGGTCACCGCGCTGCACTACGGCACCTACGACTACTCCGCCTACTGCGGCATCGCGGCCGCCTACCAGTCCATGGAGCATCCGGTCGCCGACCACGCGAAGCTGGTCATGCAAGCGGCAGCGGCCGGCACCGGGGTGCGACTGTCCGACGGCTCGACGAACGTCCTGCCGGTCGGGGACCGCGACGCCGTACGGCGCGGGTGGGAGCTGCACGCCCGACTGGTCCGCCGTTCGCTCGAACGCGGCTACTACCAGGGCTGGGACATGCACCCCGCCCACCTGCCGAGCCGCTTCGCCACGACCTTCGCCTTCTATCGCGAGGGTTTCGACGCGGCCGCCGCTCAGGTTGCGCAACTACCTCGGACAGCTCGGCGGCGAGGTCCTCGACGAGCCGGCGACGGCGCGCGCCCTGTCCGACTTCATCGTCCGGGGTCTCGACAGCGGCGCCCTGGAGGCGGCGGAGGTCTCCGCGGCCACCGGCCTCGACGCGTCCGAGCTGGTCGCGCTCGCCCGACCGGCCCGGGCGTGAGCCGGATCACCACGAGGCATTGACGTCCGGGGCGAAACCTCTCTAATCTTCCGCAGAACGGTAATAAGTTTCCGCATTCTGGAAGTCCCGGCCGACACCGGGAGCACCGGGTGTGGCAGGGGATGGGAGCAAACGATGAACGTCGTCCTCGGGGCCAACCAGTACGGGAAGGCCGAGAACCGCGTCGTCCGGATCTACCGGGACACCGACCGCCACGAGATCCGCGACCTCAACGTGTCGTCGTCGCTGCGCGGGGACTTCACGGACGCCCACGTCACCGGTGACCAGGCCAGCATCCTGCCGACCGACACCCAGAAGAACACGGCGTTCGCCTACGCCAAGGAGCGCGGCATCACCTCGCCAGAGGACTACGCGATCGCCCTCGGCACCCACTTCCTCGACGCCACGCCGGCCGCGACGGGTGCGCGCATCGGCGTGGAGGAGTACGCCTGGGACCGGATCCCGGTCGACGGCATGGGACACGACCACTCCTTCGTCCGGCGAGGCACCGAGACCCGCACCTGCGTGGTCACCGTCGAGGGTCGCGACCACGGGCAGCAGGTCTGGGTGGTCTCCGGGTTCTCCGACCTTGTCGTGCTCAAGTCGACCGGCTCGGAGTTCAAGGGCTTCCTCAAGGACAAGTACACGACCCTTCAGGAGACGGACGACCGGATCCTGGCCACGGCGCTCACGGCGCGCTGGCGGTACGACGCCTCCTCAGCCGACCGGGACACCGACTGGGACAAGGCCTACGAGGAGGTCAAGCGGATCATGATGGCCACCTTCGCCACGACCCACAGCCGGGCCTTGCAGGAGACGCTCTACGCCATGGGCCGCGACGTCCTGGAGGCCCGCCCCGACGTGGCGGAGGTCAAGTTCGCGGCACCAAACAAGCACCACTTCCTCGTCGACCTCGCCCCGTTCGGGCTGGAGAACAAGGGCGAGGTGTTCATCGCCGCCGACCGGCCGTACGGCCTGATCGAGGCCACCGTCAGCCGCGACGACGCCACGGACCCGGGCCTCGCGTGGCTCACCGTTCCCGGGTTCGTCTGAGACCCCAACCTGACCGAACCGACCCGGGCATCGCGCCCGACACCTGACTCCTGGCGACCGGGCGCGAGGACCGCCCACCCGCACCACTGAGCCGCCCAGGCCATGCAGACCAACCCAGGCCAGGCACGACCCCACACGAGGTGACAGATGGACACCACCACACCCACGACCACGGCATCCGCCCCACGGCCCAAAGCTGCGCAGCACCCCGTCGACGTCGTGCTGCCGCCCCAGCAGCTCGCGGTCTACGGGCTCCAGCACGTCATGGCGTTCTACGCCGGCGCGGTCATCGTCCCGATCCTGCTGGCAGGGGCGATCGGCCTCGACCAGGACCAGCTGATCCACCTCATCAACGCCGACCTGTTCACGTGCGGGATCGCCTCGATCCTCCAGTCGGTCGGCGTCTGGAAGATCGGCGTCCGGCTGCCGCTGCTCCAAGGAGTCACGTTCACCGCGGTCACGCCGATGATCATCATCGGCCTCGACCACGGCGGCGGCGCGGACGGCCTGGTCTACATCTACGGCGCAGTCATCGTGGCCGGCCTGGTGACGCTGTTCCTGGCGCCGTACTTCTCCCAGCTCGTGCGGTTCTTCCCACCCGTGGTCACGGGCACCGTGATCACGATCATCGGCGTGACGCTGATCCCCGTCGCCGCGTTCGACGCGGGCGGCGGCCAGTTCGCGCTGTACAACCCCGACCTGGTGCCCAAGAACCTGACGTTCGGCAGCCTCACCAATCTCTTCCTGTCGACGTTCACGATCCTGGTCATCCTCGCCCTGACCCGCTTCACCCGCGGGTTCATCCAGACCGTGGCGGTGCTCGCCGGTCTGGTGATCGGCACCGCGCTCGCCGCGCTGGTGAGCGACGGCTCGGGCGGCAAGGTCGCCAAGTTCGGGTCCGTCGGCGACGCCGGCTGGGTCGGCTTCACCGGGCCGTTCCACTTCGGCACACCCAAGTTCGCCATCGTGCCCATCCTGCTGATGATCGTCGTCATGCTCATCACTGCGGTGGAGACGACTGGCGACGTCTACGCCACGGGACAGATCGTCGAGAAGCCGATCGCCAAGCGCGACATCGCTGCCGCCCTGCGCGCGGACGGCCTGGCCACCTTCCTGGGTGGCGATCATGAACTCGTTCCCCTACACCTGCTTCGCCGAGAACGTCGGGCTGGTCCGGCTGACGAGAGTGAAGAGCCGTTGGGTCGTCGCGACGGCCGGCGGCATCATGATCCTGCTCGGTCTGCTGCCCAAGGCAGGCGCGATCGTGGCCAGCATCCCCTCGTCCGTGCTCGGCGGCGCGGCGCTGGTGATGTTCGGCACCGTGGCCGCGGTCGGCATCCAGACTCTCGGCCGCGTGGACTTCAACAGCCACCGGAACGTGATCGTGGTCGCCGTCAGCGTCGCGATCGCGATGATCCCCGTGGGCCTGCCCCAGGTGGACGGCACCTCGGCCTTCCTGGTCGCCATGCCCGAGAACGTCCAGGCGTTCCTCAACTCGGGCATCACCACCGGCTCGATCGCGGCCATCCTGCTCAACTTGCTGCTCAACCACTTCGGTGGCCGCCCCGACAGCCGGGTCGACACGAGCAGCAAGTCCGGGATCGCCGCTCTCAACTCGATGCCCAAGGACCAGTTCGTCTCCTTGGTCGGCCCGCTGTACCAGGGCGACCCGGGCATCGCTCTCGCAGTGGCTGAACGGCGCCCGTTCCCGGACGCCAACGCGCTGCGGACGGCCCTGCAGGACGCGCTGTTCTCGCTTCCCCGCGAGCAGCAGGTGACCCTGATGCGCAGCTATCCGACGCTGGCAGGTGAACAGCTGTCGACCATCGACCGGTCCGACCGGTCCTTCGTCGACCAGGCCGCCGCAGGACTCACCTTCCTCGGCGAGGACGAATCGGAGGCCTTCGGGGACGTCAACCGCGCCTACCACGAGAAGTTCGGCATCCCGCTGATCGTCGCGGCCCGCGAGCTCAGCGCCGAGCAGGTCCTCGAGCAGGCCTTGCAGAGGCTGGACAACTCGCCGACCCAGGAGCACGCCGCTGCGTTGCTGGAGATCGCCAAGATCGCCAACCACCGGCTCGAGGACGTCGTGGAGGGCACCACACCCCTCGCCTCCCAGCGCGCGGCCAGCCTGACCCGCCTGCACTAGCCCCAGCCGGCCGGGCGCTGCACGCTGGCGCCCGGCCGGCAGCGGGGCCCCCGACGACGAAGGACCCAGATGGACGAGTTCAACCGCGCCGACGCCGAGCGGCTGAGGCCGCGGCTGCTCCGGCTGACGGCCGCTCCCGAGTGGGCTGACGCGCTGCTCGACGGGCGTCCGTACGACGACCTCGACGACCTGAAGAACGCCTCCGACGAGATCATCTCGGCGCTGTCGGAGGGCCAGGTCGACGCGGCTCTGGCCGGCCACCCGCGGATCGGCGAGAAGGCCACCGGGCTCGATGAGGAGTCCGCGGCGCGATCGGCTCGCGAGCAGGCCGGCATGGCGCGGGCCGACGAAGCCATCCAGGACGCCGTAGCCCGGGGCAACGCGGAGTACGAGACGCGCTTCGGCCGCATCTACCTGGTGGCGGCGGCGGGGCGCACCGCCGAGGAGCTGCTCGGCTACCTGGAGCAGCGACTGGGCAACGATCCCGCCGTCGAGCTGGACGTGGTACGCCGCGAGCTGGCCGCCATCACCCGGCTGCGCCTCGCGGATCTGCTGTCGACCGAGGGGAGCACACGATGAGCTGCTCGACCCACGTCCTCGACGCCGCGAACGGCGCGCCCGCCGTCGGCATGGACGTGCGCCTGGAGGACCTCGACGGGACCGTGCTCAGCCGGGCGACGACCGACGACGACGGCCGCTGCCCAGGCCTGACCGACGGACTCACTCTCGTGGCGGGTCCCTACCGCCTGCGTTTCGAGACCGGGGCGTGGTTCGCACAGCGGGCGACCCCGACCTTCTACCCACGCGTCGAGCTCGTCTTCGAGGTCACCGATCCCGACGCTCACTACCACGTGCCACTGCTGCTCAGCCCGTTCGCCTTCTCGACCTACCGGGGCAGTTGACCTTGGCCGCCGAGGTCGTGGTCATCGAGGGCGGCACCGTCGTCACGATGGACGGCGCCCGCGAGCACTCTCCCGGTCACGTCGTCGTGCGGGCCGGCCGGATCGATGCCGTCGGCCCGGGCCGCGCGCCTCGGGCGACGTCCGACGACGTCGTTCGCCGCGTCGACGCGCGGGGCTGCCTGGTCACCCCCGGGCTGGTCAACACCCACCACCACCTGTACCAGTGGGTCACCCGGGGCCTTGCGGTCGACGAGGGGCTCTTCGGGTGGCTGACGACCCTCTATCCGATCTGGGGCCGGATCGACGAGGACACCACCCGGGCCGCGGCCGCCGCGGGGCTGGGCTGGCTCGCCCTGTCTGGGTGCACCACCACGATGGACCACCACTACGTCTTCCCGACCGGTGGCGGGGACCTGCTGGGCGCCGAGATCGAGGCGGCCCGCGAGATCGGTCTGCGGTTCCTGCCGACCCGCGGCGCGATGGACCTCGGCCGGTCGCGTGGCGGTCTGCCCCCTGACCACGTGGTGGAGGACATCGACACGATCCTGGCCGAAGCCGCCAAGGCGGTGGACGCCTACCACGACCCCGGACCGGACTCCATGCTGCGCATCGGGATCGCCCCGTGCTCGCCGTTCTCGGTCAGCGCAGACCTGCTCGTCCAGTCGGCATCGCTCGCCCGGGACCGCGGGGTACGGCTGCACACCCACCTCGCGGAGACCCTGGACGAGGCCGACTACTGCGCGGAGAGGTTCGGTCAGAGTCCCGTCGACTACCTGGGGTCTCTGGGCTGGCTCGGGGAGGACGTCTGGTTCGCGCACGGGATCCACTTCGACGACGCCGGGATCCGGACCTTGGCCCGCAGCGGCACCGGGGTGGCGCACTGTCCCTCCTCCAATGCCAGGCTGGGCGCCGGCATCTGCCGGCTGCGTGACCTGCGCGACGCCGGGGTCCCGGTCGGGCTCGGCGTCGACGGCGCGGCCAGCAGCGAGGCCAGCTCGCTGGTCGACGAGCTCCGTCACGCCCTCCTGTTCGCCCGGGCCCGCGGCGGCCCGGAGGCGTTGACGGTGCGCGACGCGCTCGAGACCGCGACCCTGGGCGGGGCCCGCGCGCTGGGATGGGACGACCAGATCGGGTCCCTCGAGCAGGGCAAGCAGGGCGACGTCGCGGTCTGGCGCCTGGACACGCTCGCCCATGCCGACATCGTCGACCCGGTCGCGGCCCTGGTGCTCGGGGCGCCACCGCCGCTCGACCTGCTGCTGGTCTCGGGTCGAGCGGTGGTCGAGCAGGGCCGGCTGACCCGGGCCGACGAGCTCGACCTGCGCGACCGCGCCGTGGCCGCGCACCGGCGGCTGATGGAGCGGACCTCGGCTTGACCGAGCGAGGCCCGCACGCCTTACTCTTTCACAAAACGGAAAACTACTTCCACGATACGGATAATCATGCAGACAGCCCTCCTGCGCGATCACGGTCTCCGATACCTCGCGAACTGCTCGATGCTGTTCACCGAGCGACCGCTGCTGGAGCGCCCCCGGGCAGCCAAGGCGGCCGGATTCGACGCCGTCGAGTTCTGGTGGCCGTGGCCCGACGACCCGACGCCGGGGGACGCCGAGGTCGACGCGTTCGTCTCGGCCGTCGAGGACGCCGGCGTCCGGCTGGTCGGCCTCAACTTCTTCGCCGGCGACCTGGCCGGTCCCGACTGCGGCGTGCTGTCGATCCCCAAGAGGGCAGCCCAGTTCCGCGACAACATCGAGGTCACGGTCGGGATCGGTGAGCGGCTCGGCGTCTCGGCGTTCAACGCGCTCTACGGCAACCGGGTCGACGGGCCCACCGCCGAGGAGCAGGACGAGCTGGGCCGGGTCCAGCTAGGGCTGGCCGCCGAGGCGGCCGCCCGGATCGGCGCGACCGTGCTGGTCGAGTCGGTGAGCGGCCCCAAGCCCTACCCGCTGCGGACGGCGGCCGACAGCGCCGCGGTCGTCACCGACGTCCGCCATGCCGGTCACGCCAACGTCGGCTTCCTGTGCGACCTGTTCCACCTCGCCAACAACGGCGACGACCTGGCGGCCGCCGTGGCGACGTACGCGCCCCTTGTCGCGCACGTCCAGATCGCCGACCACCCGGGCCGCGGGGAACCCGGCAGTGGCGAGCTCGACCTCGACGGCCCGCTCAACGAGCTGGTCGCCCGCGGCTACGACGGATGGGTCGGTTTGGAGTACAAGCCGACCACCAGCACCGAGGCCAGCCTCGACTGGCTGCCCATCACCCGAAGGAGTTCCACCCCATGAGCACCATCGCGTTCATCGGCCTCGGCATCATGGGCCAGCCGATGTCGATCCACCTGCAGAAGGCCGGTCACGACGTCTGCGGCGTCAACCTCTCACCCGAGCGTCTGCAGCCCCTCGTCGACGCCGGCGGCCGAGGCGCGAGCAGCATCGCCGAGGCGGTCAAGGGCGCCGACGTCGTGGCCGTGATGGTGCCCGACTCCCCCGACGTCGAGGGCGTGCTGGCGGGCGAGGACGGCGTGTTCGCGCACGCCGAGCCCGGCACGCTCATCATCGACTTCTCCAGCATCCGGCCCGACGTCACCGCATCGCTCGCGGAGCGGGCCAGGGCCGGGGGCTTCCGCTTCATCGACGCCCCGGTCTCCGGCGGCGAGGCCGGCGCCGTCAACGCCACCTTGTCGATCATGGTCGGCGGTGACCCCGAGGACTTCGCCGCCGCCGGACCGGTCCTCGACGCCGTCGGCAAGACCATCGTGCACGTCGGCCCGAGCGGGTCCGGCCAGACAGTCAAGGCCGCCAACCAGCTGATCGTGGCGGTCAACATCCAGGTGCTGGCCGAGGCGCTGATCTTCCTCGAGGCGTACGGCGTCGACACCGAGGCCGCCATGGAGGTGCTGGGCGGCGGGCTGGCCGGTTCGAAGGTGCTGGACCAGAAGAAGGGCAACATGCTCAACCGCAGCTTCGACCCGGGCTTCCGGATCGACCTGCACCACAAGGACATGGGCATCGTCACCTCCGCCGCCCGCGAGGCCGGCGTCGTGCTGCCGCTCGGCGCGCTCGCCGCCGCGCTGATGGCCTCGGCGCGCGCCAACGGTGACGGCGGCCTGGACCACTCGGCCCTGCTGCGCGGCGTCGAGCGACTCTCCGGACGGCGGCTGACCAGCCCCTAGCTCCCCCAACCCCACGAGATCGAGAGAAGGACCCCCATGGCTCGCATGACAGCGGCCCGCGCCGCGGTCGAGATCCTGAAGAAGGAAGGCGTCACGAACGTCTTCGGCCTGCCCGGAGCCGCGATCAACCCGTTCTACAAGGCGATGAAGAATGCCGCCGACGAAGGCGCGGGACTCCACCACACCCTCGCCCGGCACGTCGAGGGCGCCTCGCACATGGCCGAGGGCTTCACCCGCGCGAAGGCCGGCAACATCGGCGTCTGCGTCGGCACCAGCGGCCCGGCCGGCACCGACATGATCACCGGCCTCTACTCCGCTAGCGCCGACTCCATCCCGATCCTCTGCATCACCGGCCAGGCGCCGGTGGCCAAGCTGCACAAGGAGGACTTCCAGGCGGTCGACATCGCGTCCATCGCGAAGCCGCTGACGAAGATGGCCGTCACCGTGCTCGAGGCGGCCCAGGTCCCGGGCGTGTTCGCGCAGGCGTTCCACCTGATGCGGTCGGGCCGGCCCGGGCCGGTGCTGATCGACCTGCCGATCGACGTGCAGATGACCGAGATCGAGTTCGACGTCGACACCTACGAGCCGCTGCCCGTCTACCAGCCGCGCGCCACCAGGGCGCAGGCCGAGAAGGCGATGGACATGCTGGCCGCCGCCGAGCGGCCGCTGCTCGTCTCCGGCGGTGGGGTCATCAACGCAGACGCCGCAGACCTGCTCGTCGAGCTCGCCGAGCTGACAGGTGTCCCGGTCGTGCCGACCCTGATGGGCTGGGGCACGATCCCCGACGACCACGAGCTGAACGCCGGCATGGTCGGCCTCCAAACCTCGCACCGCTACGGCAACGCGACGATGCTGGCCGCCGACTTCGTGCTCGGCATCGGCAACCGGTGGGCCAACCGCCACACCGGCGGCATCGAGACCTACACCCGCGACCGGACCTTCGTGCACGTCGACATCGAGCCGACTCAGATCGGTCGTGTCTTCGCGCCCGACTTCGGCATCGTCTCCGACGCCCGGGCGGCGCTGGAGCTGTTCGTCGAGGTGGCCCGCGAGCGGGCAGCGGCCGGCTCCCTGCCGGACCGCTCCGAGTGGGCCGAGGAGTGCCAGCATCGCAAGCGGTCGCTGTGGCGCAAGACCAACTTCGACAACGTCCCCGTCAAGCCGCAGCGGGTCTACCAGGAGATGAACCGCGCGTTCGGCAAGGACGTGCGCTACGTCTCCACGATCGGCCTGTCGCAGATCCAGGCCGCGCAGCTGCTGCACGTCTTCCGGCCGCGGCACTGGATCAACGCCGGGCAGGCCGGACCGCTGGGGTGGACCATCCCGGCCGCCCTCGGCGTGGCTACGGCCGACCCGGACAGCACCGTGGTCGCGCTGTCGGGCGACTACGACTTCCAGTTCATGCTGGAGGAGCTCGCGGTCGGGGCACAGTTCAACATCCCCTACATCCACGTCCTGGTGAACAACGCCTACCTGGGGCTGATCCGGCAGTCGCAGCGCGGCTTCGACATGGACTACTGCGTGCAGCTGTCCTTCGACAACATCAACGCTCCCGAGCTCAACGGCTACGGCGTCGACCACGTCAAGGTCGCCGAGGGACTCGGCTGCAAGGCGATCCGCGTCTTCGAACCCGACGAGATCCTGCCCGCACTCGAGCAGGCCAAGAAGATGCTCGTCGAGCACCGGGTGCCGGTGGTCGTCGAGGTGATCCTGGAGCGGGTGACCAACGTGTCGATGGGTGCCGAGATCGACTCCGTGGTGGAGTTCGAGGAGCTGGCCGAGTCCGGCGAGCACGCGCCGACTGCTCTGTACGCCAACCTCGACTGAGCCGGAAAGTGCCGTCTTCATGACCCGCGTCCTGCTGGCGCCCGACAAGTTCAAGGGCACGCTCACGGCTGCCGAGGTCGCCGGCCACCTGGCCGGCGGCATCGGTTCCGTGCGCCCGGACGCCGAGGTCGTGGTCGTGCCGGTCTCCGATGGCGGCGACGGCCTGTTGGACGTGGCCGTTCGGGCGGGGTTCCACGTCGTCCCCCTTCGGGCGTCAGGCCCGACCGGTGAGCCGGTCGACGCGTCGTACGCGCGGCGCGGCGACGATGCCGTGATCGAGATGGCCGAGATCTGCGGGCTGGTGCGGCTTCCGCCGCAGGCGACCGCGCCGACCACCGCGACCAGCCGAGGCGTCGGCGAGGCCATCACGGCCGCCCTCGACGCGGGATGCACGCAACTCCTGGTCGGGATCGGAGGCAGCGCGTCGACCGATGGCGGCGCCGGCATGCTGGCCGCGCTCGGTGTCCAGCTGCTCGCTGCCGACGGCAGCGTGCTGCCCGACGGCGGCGGGGCGCTGGCCGACGTCGACCGGATGGACGTGTCCGGGTTGCACCCCGGCCTCGCCGGCGCGGTGGTCACGGTGGCCTGCGACGTGGACAACCCGCTGACCGGGCCGACCGGCGCGGCGGCCGTCTACGGCCCCCAGAAGGGTGCCTCCCCCGAACAGGTGGCCGCCCTCGACGCCGCCCTGACCCGCTACGCCGACGTCGTGGCCGAGACGGTCGGACGCGACGTCCGCGACCACCCCGGGGCGGGAGCGGCCGGCGGCGTCGGCTTCGCCGGGCTCGCCCTGCTGGGAGCGCGGCTGCGGCCCGGTGCCGAGGTCGTCCAGGAGCTCACCGGGCTGGAGGCGGCGATGGCCGGCGCCGACCTGGTCGTCACGGGTGAGGGCTCGCTCGACGAGCAGACCCTGCACGGCAAGGCGCCTGCCGCCGTGGCGGCCGCCGCCCAGCGCGCCGGGATCGCGGTGGTGGCGGTGGCGGGCCGGTCCCTGCTGAGCGCCGACACCCTCCGCGGGGCGGGCATCCAGGCGTCGTACTCCCTCACGGACCTCGCGTCCTACCGGCGGCAGCCGTTCGACGACCCCGGGCCGCTGCTGCGCCGGATCGGGGCCCGGATCGCTGCTCTGCACCTGCCCGGCGCCGGGTCCGAGCAGCGCGCCGACCTCGCCTTCCGGGCCGCTCGCACCGTCGTCGACGGGGCCGAGGTCGCGCGCACGGTCCTGGTCCGCGACGGCCGCATCGTCGGTGTCGAGCCGTACGACGCGGTGGTCGACGCCGCCGAGACCGTCACCCTCGCCGACGACGAGGTGCTGCTGCCCGGGCTCGTGGACATCCACGTCCACGTCAACGAGCCCGGCCGCACCGAGTGGGAGGGCTTCGCGAGCGCGACCAGAGCGGCCGCCGCCGGCGGTGTCACCACGATCGTGGACATGCCGCTCAACTCCCTGCCGCCGACCACCACCGTCTCGGCGCTGCACACCAAGCAGGAAGCCGCCCGCGACCAGATCGCCGTGGACGTGGGTTTCTGGGGTGGCGCCGTTCCCGGCAACATCGGTGACATCAAGCAGCTCCACGAGGCGGGGGTCTTCGGCTTCAAGTGCTTCCTCAGCGACTCCGGGGTCGAGGAGTTTCCGCCCGTCGGCCACGAGGAGTTCGCAGCCCTGATGGACGAGGCGGCGCGGATCGGGGCACTGGTGCTGGTGCATGCCGAGGACGACGAGCTCATCGTCCCGAGCCGCGCCTCGGGACGGTCGTACGCCGGGTTCCTGGCGTCCCGGCCACCCGAGGCCGAGCGCTCGGCCGTCGGCGAGGTGATCGCGCAGGCGACCAGGACTGGGGCGAAGACCCACCTGCTCCACCTCAGCAGTGCGGAGACGCTCGAGGAGCTGCGGGCGGCGCGGGCCTCGGGCGCCGACCTGACTGTCGAGACCTGTCCGCACTACCTCGTCTTCGAGGCCGGCGAGGTGCCGGAAGGCGGCACGGAGTTCAAGTGCTGCCCGCCGATCCGAGGCCACGACAACCGAGAGCTTCTCTGGGCCGGGCTCGAACGCGGCGACATCGACCTGGTGGCCTCCGACCACTCACCCAGCACCCCAGACCTCAAGCGCGCCTCCGGTGGCGACTTCGGGGTCGCCTGGGGAGGCATCGCCTCCATCCAGGTGTCGCTGCCCGCGGTCTGGACGACCGCGAGCACGCGCGGCCACCGGCTGGCCGACGTGGTCCGCTGGATGGCCGCCGCACCGGCCGACCGGGTCGGGCTGGGTCACAAGGGCCGGATCGAGCCCGGCGCGGACGCCGACCTCGTGGCCTTCGCGCCGGACGAGGAGTTCGACGTGGACGTCGAGCGGCTCGAGCACAAGAACCCGGTGTCGGCCTACCACGGACGACGACTCCGCGGCGTGGTCCGCCGTACCTGGCTCCGGGGACGGTCGGTCACGGCCGACAGCCCGCCCCGCGGCCGATTCCTGCAGAGAGGAAAGCGATGAGCACCACCTACTACGCCCCGCCCGCAGGCCTGCCCCCGCAGACCCGGCTGACCACCGACCGTTCGCGGTTCAACGAGGCCTACCTCGTCATCCCCCGGGGCTGCCTCACCGACATCGTGGCCAGCTACCTGCCGTTCTGGGAGCGCACCCGGCTGTGGGTGGTGGCCCGCCCCCTCTCCGGCTTCGCCGAGACGTTCAGCCAGTACGTCGTCGAGGTCTCCCCGGGCGGCGGCAGCGACAAACCCGAGAGCGATCCCGAGGCCGAGGCGGTGCTCTTCGTGACCGCCGGCAGCCTGCTGCTGACCATCGAGGGCGCGGAGCACAAGCTGGAGCCGGGCGGCTACGCCTACCTCCCACCGGGCTGCGCCTGGACCGCGCACCAGGCGGGCGCGGAGGCGGCGCACTTCCACTGGCTGCGCAAGGCGTACGAGCCGGTGGACGGCATCGACACGCCCGAGTCGTTCGTGGTCGACGAGCGCACGGTCGAGCCGGTCGAGATGCCGGGCACCAACGGCGTGTGGACCACCACCCGGTTCGTCGACCCCGCCGACCTGCGCCACGACATGCACGTGAACATCGTCAACTTCAAGCCTGGCGGGACCATCCCCTTCCCGGAGACCCACGTGATGGAGCACGGCATCTACGTGCTCGAGGGCAAGGCGATGTACCTGCTCAACGAGGACTGGGTCGAGGTGGAGGCGGGCGACTTCCTGTGGTTGCGCGCCTTCTGCCCACAGGCCTGCTACGCCAGCGGTCCCGGGCCCTTCCGCTACCTGATCTACAAGGACGTCAACCGGCACATGCGGCTGCGCGGAGTCCTGCGATGAGCGCCCAGACGTCTGACCCGCCCGTCGAGGAGCCAGTCGTGACGACACCCGGAGCACTGGTGAACGGACGTCGCGAGAACTTCGACGGCCTGCCGCCCCACACGACTGCCTTGGACTGGCTGCGCGACCGCGGCCTCACCGGCAGCAAGGAGGGCTGCGCCGAGGGCGAGTGCGGCGCCTGCGCCATCGTGGTCGCCCGGCCGACGACCACCGGCGACGACGGCACGGAGTGGGTGGCCATCAACGCCTGCCTGATCCCTGCCGCCACGCTCGACGGGCAGGAGGTGCTGACCGCGGAGGGACTCGGGACCCCCGACGCCTTGCACCCGGTGCAGCAGGAGATGGCGGTGCGCGGTGGCTCGCAGTGCGGCTACTGCACGCCGGGCTTCGTGTGCAGCATGGCCGCGGAGTACTACCGCGCCGACCGCACGCCTACCGCGCCCGGCCACAACGGGAGCAATCACGAGCACGGGCCCAACGGCTTCGACCTGCACGCCATGAGCGGCAACCTCTGCCGGTGCACGGGCTACCGGCCGATCCGCGACGCGGCGTACGCCCTCGGTGATCCGGCGGCCGACGACCCGTTCGCCGTCCGCCGTCACCAGGCGCCGCCCGCCGCCGCCGCGACCCGCATCTCGTCCGACGGAGCGGCGTTCACCCGGCCCGTCGACCTGGCCGAGACCCTTCGCCTGCTGCGGGACGAGCCGGATGCAGTCGTGGTCTGCGGGGCCACGGACTGGGGGGTCGAGGTCAACCTGCGCGGCGTCCGGGCCGGACTGGCGGTGGCCATCGACCGGCTGCCCGAGCTGCGTGGGTTCGAGGTCGGCGAGGACCGGATCCGGCTCGGCGCCGCGCTGACCCTGACGGAGCTCGAGCGCCGCCTCGACGGCGCCGTCCCGCTCCTGGCCGAGATGTTCCCGCTGTTCGCGTCGCGGCTGATCCGCAACGGCGCCACCCTGGGCGGCAACCTCGGTACCGGCTCCCCCATCGGCGACGCGCCGCCGGCACTGCTGGCGCTGGAGGCCGACCTGGTGCTCGCGTCCGTCGACGGCGAACGGACCGTGCCGCTCGCCGACTACTTCACCGGCTACCGCCAGTACGGTGCGCGAGCCGGGCGAGCTCATCAAGGAGGTCGTGGTCCCGCTGCCGCTCGCCGGCCTGACGGCGTTCCACAAGATCGCCAAGCGCCGCTTCGACGACATCTCCAGCGTGGCCGTCGCGTTCGCCATCGACGTCACCGACGGGGTCGTCCGGCGCGCGGCGATCGGGCTCGGCGGCGTCGCCGCCACCCCGCTCCGGGCCCGCGACACCGAGGCTGCCCTCGTCGGCCGGTCGTGGGACCAGCACACGGTTCGCGAGGCGGCCGAGGTGCTGGCCCGCGAGGGCACCCCGCTGGACGACCACCGCGCCAGCGCGGCGTACAGGTCCGCGATGCTCCGCCAGTCCCTGCTCAAGCTGCACGCCCAGCACCCGCTCCCGGAAGGAGTGTCCGCATGAGCCACCTCTCCCAGCGTCCGGACGTCCCGGCCGACGTGCTCGAGGTCGGCCGCGCCATCCCGCACGAGGCCGCCGCGCTGCACGTGACCGGCCAGGCCCTCTACACCGATGACCTCGTCGCGCGCACCAAGGACTGCCTGCACGCCTGGCCCGTCCAGGCGATGCAGACCGCCAAGGGGTCGATCACGCGGCTCGACGTCAGCTCCGGCGTACGACGTACCCGGAGTGGTCCGGGTGCTCACCGCCGACGACGTCCCCGGCGTCAACGACGCGGGCGTCAAGCACGACGAGCCGCTGTTCCCCGACGAGGTCCGATACCTCGGCCATGCTGTCTGCTGGGTGCTCGGCGAGACGCCTGGAGGCCGCCCGGCTCGGGGCGCAGGCCGTGGTGCTGGAGGTCGAACCGCTGCCGTCCCTGATCAACGTCAAGGAGGCGATCGCCGCCGAGGAGTTCCAGGGTGCCCAGCCGACGGTCCGTCGCGGCGACGTCGCAGGCCGGCCTGGACGCCTCGGCGCACGTCTTCAGCGGCGTGTTCGAGTTCGCCGGCCAGGAGCACTTCTACCTGGAGACCCACTGCGCGCTGGCGCTGGTCGACGAGAACGGCCAGGTCTTCGTGCAGAGCTCCACCCAGCACCCGACCGAGACCCAGGAGATCGTCGCCCACGTCCTCGGCAGGTGCGAGCTCCGAGGTGACCGTGCAGTGCCTGCGGATGGGCGGCGGCTTCGGCGGGAAGGAGATGCAGCCCCACGGCCTGGCCGCCGTGGCCGCCCTCGGTGCCACCCTCACCGGGCGTCCGGTCCGGCTGCGGCTGAACCGCACCCAGGACATGACCATGACCGGCAAGCGACACGGCTTCCACGCCACGTGGCGCGCCGGCTTCGACGACGACGGCCGCATCCAGGCCCTCGAGGCGACCCTCACCGCCGACGGCGGTTGGAGCCTCGACCTCTCCGAGCCCGTGCTCGCGCGAGCCCTGTGCCACATCGACAACGCCTACTGGATCCCGAACATCGTCGTGAACGGCCGCATCGCCAGGACGAACAAGACCTCGCAGACGGCGTTCCGCGGCTTCGGCGGTCCGCAGGGGATGATCGTCATCGAGGACATCCTCGGCCGCTGCGCGCCGCTGCTCGGGCTGGAGCCCGACGAGCTGCGCCGCCGCAACTTCTACGTCGAGGGCCAGAGCACGCCGTACGGGCAACCCGTCCGCCACCCGGAGCGGCTGGTGGCCGTGTGGGAGCAGGTGCGCGAGTCCGGTGAGCTCGACCGGCGGCGGGAGGAGATCGCCCGGTTCAACGCCGAGCACGCCCACGTCAAGCGCGCGCTGGCAGTCACGCCGGTGAAGTTCGGTATCTCGTTCAACCTCACGGCCTTCAACCAGGCAGGTGCGCTCGTGCACGTCTACAAGGACGGCTCGGTCCTCATCAACCACGGCGGCACCGAGATGGGCCAGGGCCTGCACACCAAGATGCTGCAGGTAGCCGCGACGACACTCGGCGTGCCACTGGACCGGGTGCGGCTCGCGCCGACTCGGACCGACAAGGTGCCCAACACCTCGGCCACGGCCGCCTCGTCCGGGGCCGACCTCAACGGCGGCGCGGTCAAGAACGCCTGCGAGCAGATCCGGGACCGCCTCCTGCAGGTGGCAGCAGGGGGGCTGGGGACCGCCGCGGCCGACGTACGGATCGTCGACGGCGAGGCGTTCGTCGATCGGCAAGACGGGCAGGAGCATCTCGTGGAACGAGCTGGTCCGCACGGCGTACTTCCAGCGCGTGCAGCTGTCCGCGGCCGGCTACTACCGGACCGAGGGCCTGCACTGGGACTCGTCCGTCATGCACGGCTCCCCGTTCAAGTACTTCGCGTACGGCGCGGCCGCGACGGAGGTCGAGGTCGACGGCTTCACGGGGGGCTACACCACCCGCCGGGTCGACATCGTCCACGACGTGGGTGACAGCCTCTCCCCTCTCATCGACATCGGCCAGGTCGAGGGCGGGTTCGTCCAGGGCGCCGGCTGGCTGACCCTGGAGGACCTGCGCTGGGACGAGAGCGACGGCCCGGGCCGGGGGCGGCTGACGACGCAGGCCGCCAGCACCTACAAGCTGCCCAGCTTCTCCGAGATGCCGGCGGACTTCCGGGTCACGCTCCTCGAGCAGGCGCACGAGGAGGGAGCGGTGTACGGGTCCAAGGCGGTGGGCGAGCCTCCGCTGATGCTGGCCTTCTCGGTGCGCGAGGCGCTGCGGCAGGCGGCTGCTGCCTTCGGACCGGCCGGCACCAGCGTCGACCTGGCCTCGCCCGCGACCCCGGAGGCCGTCTGGTGGGCCATCGAGGAGGCGCGGCGCGGTCACGACCGCGGTCACCTCCTCGAAGGGATGCCCGGCCTGCGGCCGGAGCCGTCCGATCCCGACGCGCCGCCACGCATGCCGGAGTCCGAGACCGCCCAGGCGGTCGTCCCGCACCTCACCCAGGCCTGAGGAGCTCTGGTCCCGATGGTGTGGTTGAGAGCGCTGGAGGCCATGCGGTCCCGGCGGGAGCCCGGGGTGCTGGTGACCGTCGCCGCGGTGCGCGGCCATGCGCCCCGGGAGGCGGGCGCCAAGATGGTGGTGGGCTCGACGGGCACCTGGGGAACGATCGGTGGCGGCAACCTCGAGGCCGTCGCCGTCGAGCGCGCGCGGGCCCTGCTGCAGGAGCAGACGACCGAGCCGGAGATGTTCACCGTCGACCTCTCCGACAAGGCACCCGTCCAGTACGGCGTCCAGTGCTGCGGCGGACGGGTCACTGTGCTGCTCGAGCCGCAGCCCGTCGTACCGGCCGTCGCGATCTTCGGCCTGGGCCACGTCGGGGTCGAGCTGGCCCGGATCCTGGCCAGGCACGATCTCGACCTGCACCTGGTCGACTCGAGAGACGACCGGGTTGCCGACGACGCGCTCGCCGGGCTCGACGAGCGGCCCGGCCACCGTGCACCGCCACCACGTCGCGGTCCTGCCCGAGCTGGTGCTCGCGCGAGCTGCCCGCCGGCACCCACGTGCTCGTGATGACGCACGACCACGCCGAGGACGCCGCGCTGGTGGACGCCGCGCTGCGCACCCCCCACCTGGGGTCGATCGGCCTGATCGGGTCCAGCGCGAAGTGGACCCGCTTCCGGGCGAAGCTGCTCGCCGAGGGCCACCACGAGGACGACGTGGCGCGGGTGGTCACCCCGATCGGGATCCCCGAGCTCAGGGGCAAGCAGCCGGCCGTGATCGCGGTCGGCGTGGCCGCCGCCCTGCTGCAGAGCTTCCAGGGCCACCCCGCACCCAGCGTCGTGACGATGGAGCAGCGATGACACTCTTCCGCGGCACCTTCCTCGACACCCCGGACGACCCCTTCAGGGGCGGCGCGCTGCGCGCCGAGGTGGACGGTGCGATCCTCGTCCGCGACGGGGTGATCGTCGACCGGGGTCGACCCGCTGCGTTGCTGGCCGAACATCCTCACGAGGAGGTCGTCGACCTCCGGGAAGGCCTGGTGCTCCCCGGGTTCGTCGACACCCACGTGCACTTCCCGCAGGTCCGCATCATCGGCGCCCTGGGCATGCCCCTGCTGGACTGGCTCGAGCACAGCGCCCTCCCCGAGGAGGCCCACCTGGCCGATCCGGCTACGCCGCGACCGTGGCCAGCGAGTTCGTCGCCGGCCTGGCGTCGGCCGGCACGACCACCGCGCTGGTCTTCGGAGCGCACTTCCCGGCAGCGGTCGACGCGCTCTTCGCCGAGGCCGCCATGACCGGGCTGCGGGTGACGAGCGGGCTGGTGGTGAGCGACCGGATCCTGCGGCCCGACCTGCTCACCTCGCCGCAGGCGGCGTACGACGAGGGCCTGGCGCTGGCGAAGCGGTGGCACGGGGTGGGCCGCAGCCGCTACGCGGTGATCCCGCGCTTCTCGCTGTCGTGCACGACGGGCTGCTGGATGCCTGCGCGGCCCTCCTCGACGCGGTCGACGGCGCCTGGTTCACCACCCACATCAACGAGAACCTCGCCGAGGTGAGCACGGTCCGCGAGCTGTTCGAGGACTGCCCGGACTACCTGACCTCCTACGAGCGGCACCGGCTGGTGGGCGAGCGCAGCGTGTTCGCGCACAACGTGCACCCCATGTCCCGCGAGCTGGACGTGCTGGCAGAGCGGCGCGCGAGCGTCGCCCACTGCCCCACCAGCAACGCCGCCCTGGGCAGTGGCCTGTTCCCGCTCCGCCGGCACGTCGAGCACGGCGTCCGGGTTGCGCTGGGGTCAGACGTCGGGGCGGGCACAGGGTTCTCCCTGCTCAAGGAGGGACTCCAGGCCTACTTCGTCGCAGCAGCTGCTGGGGGAGGAGGGCCTCCTGCTAGGGCCGGCCCACCTGCTCCACCTCGCCACTGCAGCCGGAGCCGGGGTCCTCGGCCTGGCCGACGAGATCGGCGACCTCTCGGTCGGCAAGCAGTTCGACGCCGTCTGGCTGCGCCCCCCGCTCGGCACCCCGCTCGAGGTCGGCCTCCGGCACGCGGCGGGTCCGGCTGAGGCGCTAGCCAAGGCCTTCTCCCTCGGCACGCTCTTCGACGTGGCGCGTACGTATGTCTCCGGGAATCCGTGGGTACCGCCCACTAGACTTTCCACCATACGGAAGTGACATCTCAGGTCGGACCGCTCCGACTGCCGCAACGACACGGAGGGCCGATGACCGTCGAGGTCAAAGGATCCACGCGCAACAACAGCGTCCAGTCTCTCGACCGGGCCTTCGGGATCCTCGAGACGATGGCCGAGGCCGGCGGGATCATTAGCCTGTCCCAGCTCGCCGAACAAGCCGATCTGCCACTGGCAACCATCCACCGGCTGGTCCGGACGCTGGTCGACCTCGGCTACGTCCGCCAGGAGCCGTCCCGTCAGTACTCCCTGGGCCCCAGGCTGATGCGCCTGGTAGACGCCGGCGCCAAACGGCTCGGCACCTGGGCGAAGCCGGCCATGACCAAAGCCGTCGCCGAGCTCGGCGAGTCGGTCAATCTAGCCGTCCTTGACGGCGACGAGATCGTGTACGTCGCACAGGTCCAGCCGTCCGCGAACTTCATGCGAATGTTCACCGAGGTGGGGCGGCGTACGTTCCCGCACTCCACCGCCGTGGGCAAGGCGATCCTGGCCCAACGACCCGACGCCGAAGTGCTCCGCCTCCTGGCCCGCACCGGGATGCGACGCACACCGAGCACACCATCACCGATCCCGACCGGTTCCTTGCAGCGCTGGCAGAGACCCGCGAGCGCGGTTACGCGCTCGACGAAGGCGAGCAGGAGGTCGGCGTGCGCTGCGTCGCGGTCGTCGTGCCCGACGCGCCGCAGCCGATGGCCGTGTCCATGTCTGGCCCGCTGACGCGGATGGGCGACGATGTCGTACTCCGGGCGACGCCATTGCTGCACAAGACGGCCGCCGCCATCTCCGCCGAGCTCAACCGCATCGGCGCCACCGTCGAGGGCTGACCCTTTCTTCGGCACGTATTCCGCACGGACAGCCGCAACAACCCAGATCCGGCCGGATCCGGCCGGATCCGGCCGGACATCGCGAACGGCCCCGACGCGGCGCTTGCGCTGGTCAGAGGCCGTTTCTCGCGACAGTGGCACGTGAAAGATTCGGACGTTCGAAGCCTTCGCGACGGATTTACAGTCCGCAATTGCCTGCGTCCTGAAGTGTGCGAACTCCAAGTTCCACACGACTTCGACACGTATTCGGCACGGGTATTCGTGGGCCTGAAGCCCGGACAAGCCCGAGTCGTTGAAGATCGGTGCGCTTCGTGTTGACACGGAGGTGCAGACGGTGCCACGCCCACGTGTTTTCGCAGTCAAGTGGCTGTTTCTCAAGTACCCCCAACGGGATTCGAACCCGTGCTACCGCCGTGAAAGGGCGGGGTCCTGGGCCGCTAGACGATGGGGGCCTGGAACGCCGCACAGCATAAGGGAACTGACCTGCCGACTCCGTTTTCGTGGGCCTCGCGGGCTCCGGTATGGTTCTGCCCGCGGTGGACCGACCTCGTCGGCTCCCCCTCGGCCAGGTAGCTCAGTTGGTACGAGCGTCCGACTGAAAATCGGAAGGTCGGCGGTTCGACCCCGCCCCTGGCCACCGTCATCTGCGGCCTGCCCCGCAATTTCACCAGTCGTTTCGCATCTCGCCTCCGCAGCCCATCGTTCCGACCGAAGTCGAAAGGTCTGGCAATTCGACCCCGCTCTGACCCGGTGGTCGAGGACCGCTAGCGAGCACGGCGCGCGTCGGGGCCGTGCGACTCACCGGTCAATGCGGTTGACAGTCAGTGACGGGATCGCGACGATCGGCGGGACGGGGATTCGCCGGGCTCGGCCGGTCCGTCCGTGCATACGCGATACACACGACGGGCACTCGTGTTCGCCTGATCATTCATCGTTTCGAGGCGCCCTCGAAGCGCCTCATGAGCGGGGCGTGCGCGATGACGTTGCGCCTCGTGGGGGCAGCGATCATGGCCGAGAACATTGCATCACCCGCTGACGGTCACGCAGGCCGGGAACAACCGGCAGACCGTCGTCACCGACACCACCTCTCCTCGTGGGACGGGTCACCCAAACGAGCAGAGCCCGGAGCGGGCCCTTCTCGGCGGTCATCAACCTTCCTGTCCTCGGCGGCGGAGTCACCGCCCCGGTCGACGGCCAGGTGGTCGCCGGGGACAACGCACCGGCCGCACCAGGAGCAAGCATCGACATCGGCGACAAAGGGGTGACCGGAGGCCTGACGGTCCGCGACAAGGATGATCGGCCGGCCATCACGCTCAACGGCGGGTCGGGGACCCTGACGTTGGGGACCGGCAAGGGTGCGGCCGGCCAGCTGGTGCTGCGCTCGGACAAGAACGGTCCGGTCATGCTCGTCACTGGCAAGGACTGCCGGATCAGCTTTCTGGACGCGCAGCTGCGCAAGACCCTGTCGATCGACGGCCTGCGAGGGGACATCGAGTTCGTTGGTGCCGACTGCGCCGAGGACTTCGATGTCGCCGAGGATGCCGCGCCCGGAGACGTGGTGTGCATCGCCGAGGACGGCCGGCTCCACCCGTGCAAGGAGGACTACGACAGCAAGGTGATCGGCGTGGTCTCCGGCGCGGGCGGCTTCCGACCCGCCCTGCGGCTGGACCGCGGCAACCCCGGGCCGCGGCCGCCAACCTCTCGCTCTCGCAGGCAAGGTCTACTGCTGGGTCGACGCCGACCCAGCGTCCGTTGCGATGGGAGACCTCCTCACCACCTCCGCGTGTCGCGGGCATGCCATGAAGGCGACGGACGCGGACCGTTCGTACGGATCAGTGATCGGCAAGAGCCTGGCGTCCCTGCCTGGCGGGCGCGGACTGGTGCCGGTGCTCGTCGGCCTCCAGTAGGGGTTGTCATGGCACTCAGGGTGGCCATCGTGGGCGACTCCGCGATGTGGGGGCAGGGCCTGTTGCACGAGCACACGTACTCGCATCTGGCCAGTACGGAGATTGCCCGGATGCTCGACCGTCCGCTCGAGATCGTCCCCGGACGCAGCCCGCTCGCACCAGAACGTGGCGAGGCCCGGTCAGGGGCCAAGCTCAGGCCCCGCCAAGGCGGCCCGGGCGACGAGTCCGATGCGACGAAGTTCATCGGCAACTTCCCGCGGCTGTTCAACTCCGAGCAGGAGCGGCTGGACCTCCAGTTCGGCACGGACGAGGGAGCGGGTGCCCGGCTCTTCGGCGAGCATCCAGCGACCTTCCCGACGGTCGTCGACGGGCTGAGGGCCCTCCGCGCGCACACGAGCGCGACCGTCGACCTGGTGCTGCTCGACGGTGGCATCAACGACCTCGACTTCGAGGAGGTGCTGAACCCCGAGGGGGCCGGCATACGGAAGATCGAGCAGCAGATCCAGTCGATCTTCGAGGAGAGCCTGCGGCAGAGCCTCCTGGAAGCGCGGCGCAGCTTCCCCAACGCCGTCGTCGTGGTCGTCGGCTACTTCTCCGCACTCTCCCTCAGGTCCAGCAGGTCGGAGCTCGAGGCGCTCTTCAAATACCTGGCCGGAAAGCCGGACTGGCAGGTCTTCCTCAACGACTTCGTCCAGAACGTCCCTGTCGTCAAGGACATCTTGAACTCCTTCCTGACCAAGGACGTCGACAAGCTCATCGAGCAGGCCATCGGCAGGTCGCTCGTAGCCGCGGCATACGCCCACTTCTTCACGGCACGCACGGTCAGCACGCTGCCCGGTGACATTCGCGGACCCGGGGTCGTCTACGCACATCCCGGCTTCACCCCCGCGAACGCCTTGTTCGCGGGCGGTGCCAGCCTCCTCTACAACAACTACCGGCAGCCGGGAGAGGGTGGCCGCGAGGTCGACGACGAGATGCTGGCGACCCGGACGCGCAACATCCCGCGCGTCGAGCTGCTCGACGACTACGCGCGGATCGCCGTCCAGCTCCTCCCCTTCCTCTTCGCCGACCTGACCGACGACGCTCGCAGGGAGATCAAGGTCCTGCTTCGTGAGCGGGACCTGCCGACGCCGCTGCGCGAGCACGGGGAACGACTGGCCAACGGGTCCGACAACGCCGGGCTCACCGACTTCATGCGCGACCTCAGTAGGGAAGTGGGTCGCATCGAAGTGGCCAGGATTGCCTCTTTCCTGCATCCCAGCCCCCGAGGTGCCCGACGGATCGCGGACCGCATCGTGCGGGCGTACCGAGAACACGTCGCGTTCTCCGTGCGCTCGGCCGTCCTCGGACGAGGAGGTGGTGCTCGGACCGAGTCCCTCACCAGGTGGATGCGGGACAGGGGCTTGGACCCGGCAGGCGGCATCCGATCGATCCGGCGGTTCGCGCACGTGGAGTCGGTCGGCCTGCAGTTCGAGGGGCTCGAGAGCGGCCTGTTCCCGATGGAGCTGATCGTCGGCGCGGAGAAGTACTTCATGGCCGCCTCGAGGTCGAGCAGCAAGCGGTTCTTCCAGGCTTTCGACACCCAGGTCGAGCTGACCGACCTCGACCGCCTGATCCTTCGCCCCGTGGCCCTCGGCACGATCGGCAACGAGGTGCCTGGCTTCGATCGGGTCCGGATCTTCGTCAACGGGCAGGACTTCCACGTGTTCGCCGGATCGGGGAAGTCCCTCGACGAGGGCGACTCGCTCGAGATCTGGCCCTCCAGCAGCTGACATGCAGCGTCACGAACCCATGGCGGTCGGATGATGACCTCAACGCCTGGCTCAGCCGGACGGCGAGTGCGGACAGTCGCCGGCCTCGAACGGCGTTCCAGCGGGTCCGCTGAGAGCCGTGGGCCGGCCTGGACCTCGATCGTCGAGTGGGTCGCGACCATCGTCCCGTTGGGGGGCATCCTCACGGCCCTGGCCGTGTGGTTCGGGTTCCAGATCGTGAGCAGCCGAACGAAGTTCTTCGGCGTCGACCCCAGTGTCCTCGGATTCAGCACAGGCGACTTCGTCCTACGGTCGGCGGCTGCGCTCGTGCGGCCGATGGTCTACCTGCTCGTGGGCGTTGCCGTGGCGATCTGGACCCACCAGGGCGTGCTGTGGCTGCTGGACAACCAGGCTGAGGCATGGCGGAGGTCGCTGCTGGCCGCCGCGGCCGTCACCGCCGGCGTCGGGGTGGCGTTCGTCATCGCTGGGATCGGTGTGTTCGAGATGCACGACCTCAGCGACTACTCGTTCGGGACCGACTGCGTGGGCGGCTCCCTGGGGCGGTGGTGGCGACCATGGGTCTTGCCCGCGGGCGTCGTTCTCATCACCTACGCGAACTGGCTGGCTCGGCACCTGCTTCCTGGCGAGGTACCAGGCTCCTCGCTCTGGAGCCGGATTCTGGCCGTCGTGGCGATGACCCTGGTGCTTGTCGGGACCTTCTGGTCATTCTCCCTGTACGCACACGCACAGGGAGCCTTGGACTCCTACGGATACATGTGCGGCGGCTTCAAGCAGTTCACCGAAGTCGTGGTCTACAGCCGCAGCTCACTTGCTCTCGCCGAAGAGGACGGTGTGGACGCGCAGGCGCTCGGCGACCAGGACGCGAAGTACCACTGGCGGTACACCGGCCTCCGACTCCTGATCCACAGCCAGGACAGGTTCTTCATGGTTCCGCAGGGCTGGAGTGGCCGCGGAGACGCCGTCATCATGCTCACCGACTCCCCTGACCTCCGCTTCGAGTTCTCCTCACCGGAGCTGTTATGAAGCGGGTCTTCGCCAGGGCGGCGCCACGCTGCATCCTGACGTGCGTACTCGCCCTGGCGCTCGGGGCCTGTGGTGGTGACCGCGACGACCAGGCCGGGGTGCCGATCCCGACCGCGGGTCCCACGTCCGGCGCCACGTCCCAGTCGACCACCGGCGGGACCGAGCCGACCGAGTCCACCGGCGGGACCGAGCCGACCGAGTCCACCGGCGGGACCGACCCGACCGAGCACACCGGCGGGACCGACCCGACCGAGCACACCGGGGGGACCGACCCGACCGAGTCCACCGGCGGCAGCCAACCCACGGAGAGCACCGACACGCCCGACCCGACCGACCCCACGAGTGAGCCTACGGTGGACGAGGCCGACGCGGGGTTCAATCCCCCGGAGCCAGGTGGTGACGGGCTGCCACCACCGATCACCATCGGACCGATGGTCGCGTTCGGCGCCGTCGACGTCGGAGCCAGCCTCACCAAGCGGCTCAAGGTCACCAACAAGGCATCGGCGGGGGATCCCGACCTGGCCATCAGGATCACGCAGATCACCTTTGCCGAGGACAACGGCACCCACGCGTTCACGGTGGACTCTCATGGCTGTGCGAACGTCGTCGTCGAGGAAGGTGGCGCATCGTCTTGCCCCATCATGGCCACCTTCGAACCGGACGCGGTGCGCAGCTATGTCGGCAAGATCAAGGTCTCCTTCGACTACGTGAACGTCGACGCAGACGGGCTGGGCTCGGTGACCATCACCCTGAGGGGCGAGGGAGACCCGGCGCCTGCGACGATCTCGCCCGACACCCACCCGACCGAAACGCCGAGCGTGATCGGCTGACCGACGCACCCGACCGATCCAGCGGGGACCCGCCGGTCAGACCAACGAGGGCATCCGGCCCCGCGTCGCGGAGGAACAGTCGAGAAGTTCTCAATCCACTGATCCCACCTGCGTTGACCTGCGCGCACGTCCGACTGAAAATCGGAAGGTCGGCGCTTCGACCCCGCCCCTGGCCACCCGCGGCAATCGCCATACCGTCCCGTGGCGCGCGCCTCGGGGACCCTCATCGTGGCGTCACCGGCCACGTGGGCGCGAACGGCTGCTCCTTGCTGGCCAGCTCGCCGAGGTGGGCTCTGACCCCGGCCTGCAGCTGTCCGGTCAGCCGGGCTGTCTCCTCAGCGTCCGCCCGGAAGCGGGGAGGCAGGGGTTCGGCGCACTCGGTGGCGACACAGTTGCGGTAGCGCCACCAGAGCCGGGTGAGGCCGTCGCGGACCCCGACGTACGCCGGGTCGCGGGCCAGGTTGCTGAGCTCGTTGGGGTCGTGTTCCAGGTCGTAGAGCTCGACCGCGCCGGACGCCCAACGCACGAGCTTGTACCTCGCCGTCCGAAGCCCGATCGTCGTCCGTGCATCCCCGAATCCCCGGGTGGTCGCACTGGGCGAGCCGCCCGCGGTGGCCCGGTCGGCGATGGCCTCGGTCACCACCGGGACGCTCCAGCCCCGGTCGCCGTTGCGGATGGTCCACAGGAGTGAGGTGCCGTCCGCGAGATGCGGTGCCCTGGCGCCGGCCAGGTCGACGATCGTCGCGGTCAGGTCCGGCGTCTTGACCGGGTCGTAGCGGGTGCCCGGTGGCACGCCCGGGCCGGCGAGAACGAGCGGGACGCGGATCGACGGCTCGTACGGCAGCTTCTTGCCCATCCGCTTGCGGTGCTCGCCCAGGAAGTAACCGTTGTCCGACGTGAACATCAGCACCGTGTCGTCGAGCTCGCCGGTGTCACGCAAGGTGTCGACCAGCCGCGCGACCTCGAGGTCCAAGACGAACAAGGACTCGGCGCGCTGCCGGGTGACCCGCGCCTCGGCCTCGATCTCGGCGGCGTTGAGCTGCGGCATCTGGACGGAGCGCGGCTTGTCGGACACGTCGGCCTCCGGCTCGCCGGACACCGGGATTCCGGGGCTGCGGTCCACCAGGGCGTCGGCACTGCCGCGCGCCCACGCCGGCCGTGCCGGCGTGGGGAACCACGCCTCGACCCCGTTGCCGCGGCGCACGTAGTCGATGTCGTCGGGCTCGTGCGGGAGACCGTCGTGTGGGGCCAGCGTCGAGAGGTACATGAAGAAGGGCTGGTCGCCGGCGGCCTCACGGACCACGTCGCGGGCGATCCGCCCCAGCAGCGTGGTCTGGTACTGACCCTCGTACGACGCCACCGTGCCGTTGTGGTTCAGCACCGGGTGGAAGTAGTGGTAGGTCCCCGCACCCACGGGATAGGGCACCTGGAGCAAGCCGTGCCAGTCGCTCCAGCCCGCCGGCACGAACGTCGCAGACGGCTCACCGGTGACCCGAGACGGCACCAGGCCGTAGTCGTTGAGGTACTTGCCCACGAACGCCGTGCGGTAACCCGCCGCGCGCAGAGACGTGGCCAGGGTGGCGCTGTCGTCGAAGCCGCCGAAGCCGTAGGGCGAAGTGTTGTCGAGAACGCCGTGATTGTGGGCGTACTGGCCGGTGAGGAACGACGCCCGGGCCGGGCAGCACAGCGGGTACGGGCTGAACGAGTTCTCGAAGGTGAGTCCTCGAGCGGCGATGAGGCGTCGGACGTTCGGCATGAACCGCATGTCGTCGGCCCGCATGTCGTCGGCCATCACCACGACGACGTTGGGCCGGCGCTGCTCCCGGGGTTGCTCGAGCCGGTCGGTGCAAGCGCCCGCCGGGGCGGCGTACAGGACCGCCAGCATCGATCCGACCAGGGCCACCGCCACGTCCTTGACGCATGTCGTCCATCGCATGCTCCGACGTTCCGAGAAGGGCGGTCCGCGGGCCTGAGGCGGCCGTCCCGGACCGCGCGGGAGCCTCGAGCGCCGGGGCCGCCAGGACGTCCGCCGCCGGGACTCCAGTCCCGTTCACAGCCGGGCCGGCCCGGGACAGCGGGATCCAGGCGTAGGTTCTCTTGACCGTCCTCGACCCGAGACGGGGTAAGTGACGATGAGGAGAGCGGCTTGCACGAGCCTTCCTCGCCGACCGCGACGATGGGCGAGGAGTCTCCTCATGTCAGCCCCGGGCACGTCGGAGCCGAACCGATGTAACGCGCGGGACCTCCTACCCGCTGTAGGGGTTGACGTGCGCCCGACGGGCGCCCCGACCAGGAGGTCCCTCATGACGACCGCATTGCTGCGGCGGGTGGCGGCGGGAGTGGCAGTGGCCGCGACCGTCGCCGTCCCCGCGCTCACGGCCGCGCCCGCCCACGCCGACGTCCGCACCGAGACCACGCTGTCGATCCGTACCGTCCGCTCGGCGGTCGCGCCCGGAGGCTCGACGGACGTCACCGGCGTACTGCTCGTGAAGGGCCTGGGCGGTGGGCCGGGCCACCCCGTGACGCTCGAGGCGAAGCCGCTGGGCACCGAGGAGTTCGTGCCGGTGGCCGAGGCCGTCAGCGGCGAGCACGGCGGGGTCCGGGTCTCGGTGACGCCGGAAACGACGACGAGGTACCGCTGGCACTACGCCGGCGACGACACCACCCGGCCGTCGGTCAGCGGCATCGCCCGGATCCGGGTTCGAACGCCCGACCACCCGGCCACCCGGCTCAACACCACGCTCACCATCCGCTCGGGGCACCGCGTCGTCGACCCCGGCGGCCAGGCCGTCATCCGCGGCCGGCTGGCGGTGCGCCGCGTCCCGGTCCGGAACCGCTGGGTGGTCCTGCTCTCCCGCACGCCGGACGCCGACGGCTGGGCATTCGGCGATGTCGCCAGCACCGATGCCGACGGCCGGGTCGCCTTCGCCGTCGCGCCGGGCCAGCGGACGGCGTACCGCCTGGTGTTCCTCGGTACGGCGCTGCTGCAGCCCGTCCGTAGCGCCATCGTGCACGTGGCCGTCCGCCCGACCGTCACGGCCGCCGCGGACCCGACCGTGGTCGACCCGGGTGGGACGACGACCGTCTCCGGGATGGTCATGACAGCCGCGGGGCCGGTCGCCGGCGCGACCGTCGAGCTGCTCGCCCGCCGGGTCGGCTCGCCACGTGGCCTCGAAGTCGTGGGCACCGGCACCACCGCCGCCGACGGCTCGGTCGCGATCATCGCGACCCCGCTCCGGTCGCAGTTCTACCGGCTGCACGTGGTCCGGTCCGAGGGAGTGCCGGGGGCCGTCAGCCCTCGGGTCCGGGTGGACGTCCGGTTCGCCACGTCGCTGTCGATCCGCGGTCGCGCGACGCCGGCGGCGTACGTCGTCAGCGGCGTGCTCCGCGGACACCGCGAGACTCTCGCGGGTCGGACGGTCGCCCTGATGGCGATGGCGCCCGGGACCACCGAGTGGGTCGAGGCCGACTCCGCGCTCACGGGGGCGCGCGGCCAGGTGCGGTTCGAGCAGCCGGTCGCGCCGGGGACGACGTACCAGCTGTCGTTCGCCGGCGGTCCGCGGCTCGCGCCGACGACCAGCGGCACGGTCACCCAGTAGGAGGCCGCACTGACGAGCCAGCGCGTGAGCGATCCCGGCCGGCCCGACCCCATGGATCACGGGGCCGGGCCGGACGGGGCGCTGGAGCGCGCGCTGGTCCTGGCCAAGCGGGGCGACGAGACGGGGTTCGTCACGCTGTGGCGGGCACTGCACCCTCCGCTGCTGCGGTACCTCACGGTCCGCGGCAACCAGAACCCCGAGGACATCGCCGGCGAGACGTGGCTGCAGGTGGTCCGCGACCTCGACGGCTTCGCCGGCGGGGCCAGGGAGTTCCGCGGTTGGCTGTTCACCGTCGCCCGGCACCGGGCGGTCGACGCGGGGCGGGCCGGGGCCGCGCGGCCGGCGTTCCCGGTGGCCGACCCGGCATCGGCCGGCGCCCACCCGGTGCAGCAGAGCGCCGAGGAGCAGGTCGTCGAGCGTGACGCGACCGCGCGGGCGCTCGACCTGGTCCGCACCCTGCCCGCCGCCCAGGCGGAGATGGTGATGCTCCGGGTCGTCGCCTGCCTGGACGTGCAGCAGGTCGCCGACCTGGTCGGCAAGAAGCCCGGCACCGTCCGGGTCGCGGTGCATCGTGCGCTGCGCTCCCTGTCCCGCGACCCGCGGGTCCGATCCGTACGAGGTGGTGAGTGATGAGCACGCCGGACGATCGATGGGACGACGACGAGCTCGTCCGTGCGCTGCGTGCCCCGGGCACGCCGAGCGAGCTGGCCGGCGAGGAGCGGTACGTCGCGGCGTTCCGCACCGCGCACGGTCCCCGCGGCAACGTCTCCCCGCTGCGCCGGGGCATCCGGCGCCTCGGCACCGGAGGCACGGCCGTCGCGATCGCCGTCGGGCTGTCCAGCGGCGTGGCCGCGGCGGCGTACACGCGACATCTGCCCGACCCCGTCCAGCGGGTCGTGCACGACGTGCTGGGTGCGCCCGCCCCCGAGCAGGACCAGGCACCGGATGCGGCTCCGCGTCATGAGCAGACGCCACCCACCGGCCCCGCGACGACGCCGTCGCCGCCACACACGCTCGGCGACCTCGGACCCGACGGCAGCGGGACCGACACCGTCCGCGAGCGAGCCGACGAAGGCGCCCACCGCGATGCCGACTGCGTCGCCGAGTGCGGCCCCGACCGCGACACCGACGGACGATCCGACCTCCTCGGTCCCCACGCCGACGCCGACCCCCACCGCGGAGCCGACGCCGACGCCGACTGCGACGCCCACGGTGACTCCGACCCCTCCCCCGCCCGTACCCGCCACCGTCACCGTGTCAGGTACGTCGCACCGCACCGGGCCCGGCGCGTCGGTCACCCTGAGCGGCACCGTGACCAGCGCCGACGGCGCGCCCGTTGCCGGCCAGTCCGTCCGGCTGCAGGTGCGCGGCCCGGCTCACTGGCGTCACGTCGCGGACGCCACGGCGGACGCATCGGGTGCCGTGTCGTTCACCACGCCCCCGGCAGCTGCCACGGCGAGGTACCGCCTGGTCGGCGGTCCGCGGATCCGCAGCGACGTGTGGCGCGTCGTTCTCGTGCCCATGGTGTCGGCGACCGCGACGCCCGCGGGTGCTGAGGTCGAGGTCGCCGCGACCGTGACAGGCGGACGCGCGGGCGACCGCGTCGTACTTCTCCGCCAGGGCCCGCACCGCCTGGTCACCGAAGCACGCGGCGAGCTGGCCACCGACGGGCGAGTCACCTTCAGCGTCGGGGCTCGCGACCACTCGACGACCTATGTCGTCCGGTTGCCCGCCACCCAGGCCCACGCCCTCGCGGCCGTCCGGCTCACCGTGGCACCGGTCCGGCCCGCGAGCATCGCGATCGCGGCTCCGTCCCACGAGGTCGGCCCCGGAGGTTCGGTCACCGTCGGCGGCGTCGTCCGCGCCGCCGACGGCACCCCGTTGGGCGGGCAGGACGTCGTGCTCCAGGTGCTCGGGTCTCAGCGCTGGCGCCAGGTCGGCACGGCGACGAGCGACGCGGACGGTGGCGTCTGGCTGCCGACAACAGCTATCGACCAGACGTCCGTCTACCGCCTCGTCGCCGGGGGCGTGCACAGCGACCGCTGGCGCGTCGTCCTGGTGCCGACCCTGCAAGCGACCGTGACCGCCGGCGACCCCGCCGACATCGCCGTCACCGCGGTCGGCGGACGGGCGGGCGACACCGTCTCGCTGCTCCGCAACGTCGACGGACAGCTCGTGGTCGTCCTGCGCACCGCCCTGGCAGACGACGGCACGGCGCACTTCCAGGTCACGCCGGGCAAACACATCACGAGGTACGTCGTCCGGCTGCTGCCCACGTCCGCGCACGGCGCGGCGCGGACGCTGGTGGAGGTGCCCCCTAGGGCAGCAGGCCCTTGACGTACTCGGCCTGGCCGAGGTGCTTCATGTCGTCGTTGACGACGCTGATCATCCGGACGGCGAGGGTGACGGGCGGGTCCCACGAGTCGTCGACCACCTGGTCGAAGTCGTCGGGACCGACGCGTTCGAGGTAGGCGACGGTCGCGTCGGTGACGGCGTCGACGTACTCGCCCAACAGCGCCGGCGCGACGCGGAGCCGCCCGACGTCCTCGGCCGACTGGCCGTAGCCGGTCGCGCCCTCGTCGAACGGCAGCGCGAACCGGTCGGCGAAGCCCTGCGCGGTCCACACCTGGTCGGTGCCGGCGAGGTCGGCGACGTGGTCGTCCTGCACCCGCATCAGGTGCCAGACGAGCCAGCCGATGGTGTTCGCGTCGGCGGCAGGCCGGTGGGCCAGGGCGCGTTCGTCGAGATCCTGGAGCACCCGCTGGGCGCCGTCACGGATGCGCCCGAAGGCGTCGGTCAGCAGGTCGGCGGGCGTCATGCCCGGCACGCTACCGAGGGGAGTCGACTGCCACACTGCGTGCGTGCCCGGAGCCCAGCTCGGCCGCTTCGAGGTCGTCGCGCGCCGCCGCCCCGTCTCGCTGGTCGCCCCCGGGTTCGCGAGCGTCCGGGCCGACGGCCCCGGCCGATGGGCCCTGCCGCAACCGGCGCCGTACGCCGCCGTGACCGCCACGGGCGCGCACGAGGTCCTGCTCACCAGTGGCGACGTCGCGCTCGGCGCCGCCCTCGACGACGACGTCCTCGGGCTGCGTGTCACGATCGGCGGCCGCACCACGCTGCACCGCAGCCGGCGCTTCGGCCGGCTGCCCGCGGCACCCGAGGCGATCGGGGTCACCCTGACGGGCACGCAGGTGACGGCGTTCGCACGCGAGGCGGGGCGCTGGGTGGCGCGGGCCCGCCACGACCTCAGCGAGCGGCTGGACGCTCGCGACGAGTCGTTCACCAGCGCGCTGCATGCGGAGGCCCGGGGCGGCGATCACGTCGAGGCGGGCGCGTTCGGGCAGCTCGGCCTGCGCGACGTACGCCTGGTGACCGATGCCGACGGCACGCCGGTCCGCGACGGGTCCGTGCTCCTGGTGAGCGCCACGCACGCCGGACCGGGGTTCTTCGACGCCGCGCACACGGGCGTCTGGGCCGTCGACCCGGACGGCTGGCGGCTCGAGCACCGCGCCGACCTGTTCTTCCGCAGGCCGGACAAACCGGGGGCGTACGGCGACCACGCGACGCACCTGGTCCGCGACGGTGAGCGCTGGCTGGCCGCCACCAGCACCTGGGGCGACTTCGACCGGGCCCACCGCGACGCGACCGTCGGCGTCACGATCGCGGAGACCACCGCGGACCTGACCCGCGGCCGCCACCTCCTCGACACCAGGGCAGTGCCGCTGCCGACGACCGGCCTGCGGTCGGTCGGCACCTGGGACCCGCACCTGGTGCGTCACGACGACGGCTGGCTGGTCGGGTTCGTGAACGCCACCCGGTTCTTCCGCTTCCACCCGGCGCTCGCCGGCGGACCCGACCTCGACCACCTGACGCTCCTGGGCGCCGCTTCCGGCCGGACGGCCACGGAAGGACCCACGCTGGCGCGACTGGACGGCCAGTGGCGGCTGCTCGCCAGCGACGGCCGGAAGGGCCCGCGCGAGACGCGGGCCGGCTTCCCGGTGTTCGACCTGGCGATGGAGGAGGTCGCGCGTCTCGACGCGCCGTACCCCACCAACATCCCCTGGCCCAGCCTGGTCGAGACCGACGACGGCTGGGCGCTGCTGATGTTCGACGGCACCCGGACGGGCGGCGAGCTCGTCGGCTACGGCACCCACGGGGACCTGGTGGTGGCTACAGCTTCACGATGAGCAGGGGCTGGACCGTCTTGCGGGCCTGGTGGATGCGCGACTTCACGGTGCCGAGCGGCAGGTCCATGAGGAGCGAGATCTCGTTGTAGTCGAGCTCCTGGATGTCTCGCAGCACCAGGGCCTCCACCAGCAGCGGGTGCGTCGCCGCGAGCACCTCGAGGGCGTCGAGGAGGTCGAGGCGGCTGCCGGCGATCACGCTGGTGGTGCGCGGGTCGGCGTCGACCGGCAGGTCGTCGCTCGGGAGCTCGGCGGCACGGCGCTTGAGCGTGCGGTACGTCGACCGGGCGCTGTTGGCGGCCACGGCATGCAGCCAGGTGGTGAACTTCGACCGCCCCGCGAAGGTACCGATCCGGGTGGCGACCAGCATCAGCGCGTCCTGGCACGCCTCCTCGGCGTCCTGCGGGTAGAGCAGCATCCGTCCGCAGATCCGGCGCACCCGCGGCTGCACCAGGACGAGCAGCTCCTCGAGGGCCACGGTGTCACCCTCGGCGGCCCGGAGCGCCAGGGCGTCGAGGTCGACAGGCTCGGCCCCTGCCTCGAGATCGACTCGATCGTGCTCCACGTGTCTCCCCCGAGTTGGTCAGCGGTCGGTGGAGGGCACAATACCGAGCGTGTCCCTCCCCGAGCGCCTCGGTCGCCTGCACCGGGTCGACCGACTCGGCGTCGGCGGCTTCTCGTCGGTCTGGCTGTTCCGCGACGACGAGCTGCGCTCCGACGTCGCGGTGAAGGCACTCGCGGACAACTGGGCGCAGCGGATCGACATCCGCGAACGGTTCCTCGAGGAGGCCCGGATCCTGCGGGCGGCCGACAGCGACCACGTGGTCCGCGTCTACGACGTCGGCGAGGCCGGCGGCACGCCGTACTTCGTGATGACGTACGCCGACCGGGGCACCGTCGCCGACCTCCTCAACGAGGGTCGCCTCCCGCTGGAGCGAGTGGTCCAGCTGGTCGCCCAGGCCGGGGACGGGCTGGCCGTGCTGCACGCGAAGGGCGTCGTGCACCGCGACATCAAGCCGCAGAACCTGCTGCTCGCCAGTGACGGCCTCGGCCGGGAGCGGCTGATGGTCGCCGACCTCGGCGTGGCGAAGGCGCTGATCCACGCGAGCGGGCTGACCCAGGTGGTCGGCACGCCGGCGTACATGGCACCCGAGCAGGCGACCGGCGGCGGCATCGACGAACGCGCCGACGTGCACGGGCTCGCCGCGGTGGCCTACCACCTGCTGACGGGGCACGTCGCGCGTGACGGCGACGTCCGCGACCTGGTGCGGGCGAAGCTGCCACCGGCGCCGTCGATGTTCGTCGACGTCTCGCCGGAGGTCGACGAGGCGATCCTGGGCGGGCTCGAGCCCGAGCGTGACGACCGCTGGCCCGACATCGCCTCCTTCGTCGAGGCGCTGACGGCCTGCGCACCGGAAGCGCTCGCGAGCACCACCATGGTGGGCCTGCGACCGCGGGGGACGGCCGTCCGGCGGCGGCCGGTTGCCGGCCTGCCGGCGGCGCTGCTGGCCGCACTGTGCGTGGTGGTGGCGCTGGCCATGTTCGGGGCGTCGTACGCCGTGGTCTCCATGCTTCAGTAGTTGCGCACCTTCTGCCCTACGCTTGACGAGCGCCCATGCCTGCGATCCAGGACCGGCGTCCCACCTCACACTCCGCCGCCCACCCGTCGCGGCACGCTTGAGAAAGTGGCCCCCGCATGACCGACGTCTTCGAACTGTCCGACGAGCACGAGCAGGTCGTCTTCTGCAACGACCCCGGCAGCGGACTCCGCGCGATCATCGCGCTGCACAGCACCGCACTCGGTCCTGGCCTGGGCGGCACCCGGTTCTACCCGTACGCAAGCACCGACGACGCGCTGCTCGACGTGCTCAACCTCTCGCGCGGCATGACCTACAAGAACGCTCTCGCCGGGCTCGACCTCGGCGGCGGGAAGGCCGTCATCATCGGCGACCCGGCCACCGCGAAGTCCGAGCAGCTCCTGCGCGCCTACGGCCGCTTCGTCCAGTCCCTCCACGGCCGCTACTACACGGCCTGCGACGTCGGCACGTTCTCCGAGGACATGGACCACATCGCGCGGGAGTGCGACTACGTGACGGGCCGGACCGTCGCCCACGGCGGCGCCGGCGACTCGTCGGTGCTGACGGCGTACGGCGTGTTCCAGGGCATGCGTGCTTCTGCGGAGGCGACCTGGGGCGAGCCCACGCTCGCCGGCAGGACGGTCGGCATCGCCGGCGTCGGCAAGGTCGGCCGGCACCTCGTGCGCCACCTGACCGAGGACGGCGCGAGCGTCGTCGTCACCGACGTGAACGCCGACGCCGTGCTGCGCGTGCGCGAGGAGTACTCATCGGTGCGCGTCGTGGCGTCGGCTGAGGCGCTGGTCGCCGAGCGGCTCGACGTGTACTCGCCCAACGCCCTGGGCGGCGCGCTCACCGACGACGTGGTGGAGGCCCTGAGCGCGCGCATCGTGTGCGGCGGCGCGAACAACCAGCTGGCCCACGCGGGTGTCGAGAAGCGCCTGGAGGAGCGGGGCATCCTGTACGCCCCCGACTACTGCGTGAACTCCGGCGGCGTGATCCAGGTGGCCGACGAGCTCGAGGGGTTCTCCTTCGAGCGGGCCCAGCAGCGCGCGAGCGGCATCTTCGAGACCACCCGCAAGGTCTTCGAGCTCGCCAAGTCCGACGGCGTCCCTCCGGCGATCGCGGCCGACCGGCTCGCCGAGCGCCGGATCCGCGACGTGGGTCGCCTGCGCGGCGTCTTCCTGCGGTAGGGCGCGTTCGTTGGTCGAGCCGGGCGAGCCGCTGGGCGAGCCCGTGTCGAGACCCCGGAGGCCTCACGGGTTCGACTCGCTCGGCCGTGGACGGCCTCGCGGCTCTACCAGCGAGAACAGAACGTCAGTCGCGCCGTGGCTCGGCGTAGTCGGACCACTGGTCGAGGTCGGGACCGTCGTCCTGCTCCTCGGAGTCCGGCTCGTCGCCGTGTAGCTCCTTCGCCAGCGCCCCGAAGTCCGTCTCGTGAGTGCGGTACTTCAGGTCGCGGGCGACCTTCGTCTGCTTCGCCTTGGCTCGGCCGCGCCCCATAGGGTCGACCCCCTCGCACTTGGCCGGGGCTCACGCTCGTGCGGGCACACCGGTCTGATCGGTCTCTGTCGTAGGCGCAACGCTACCTGGTGCCGGGCTGTTCCTGCACATATGGTCCGAGATTCCGGTGCCGTCGTGGGCTCACCAGCCGGGATGCGCCCCGACGAGGGCGACGTCCCCGCCCGCAACCGCCGTGACCTCGCCCGCCACCCAGGCGCGCACGTCGTGCTGGCCGAGCAGCCGGACGGCCGCGTCGGCGTCGTCGGGGGCGACGAGGGCCACCATGCCGACGCCGCAGTTCAGGGTCATCTCGAGGTCCTCGAGGGGTACGTCGCCCACCTGGCGGACCAGGTCGAAGACCGGCGCTGGGGTCCAGGTTGCCCGGTCGATGGTCGCGCTCAGCTCGACCGGCATCACCCGCGCGAGGTTGGCCGCGAGCCCGCCGCCCGTGACGTGGGACATCGCGTGGGTCCCCGATCCGTCGGCCAGGCGGTCGGCAAGGTCGAGGCAGGCCTTGGCGTAGACGCGGGTGGGCTCGAGGAGCTCCTCGCCCAGGGTGCGGCCCAGCTCGGGAACGTCGCGGTCGAGCGCCCAGCCGGCCCCCTCGGCGGAGAGCAGCACGTGGCGGACCAGGGAGTAGCCGTTGGAGTGCAGCCCGCTCGAGGCCATCGCGACGACCACGTCACCGGGGCGGACCCGGCCCGGGCCGAGCAGCCTTGCCGCCTCGACGACTCCGGTCGTCGAGCCGGCGACGTCGTACTCGTCGGGCTCGAGCAACCCCGGATGCTCGGCCGTCTCGCCGCCGATGAGAGCGCAGCCGGCCTCGACGCAGGCCTCGGCGATCCCCTTGACGATCGCCGCGATCCGCTCGGGGACGACCCGCCCGGTGGCGATGTAGTCGGTGAGGAACAGCGGCTCGGCCCCGCAGACGACCAGGTCGTCGACGAGCATCCCGACCAGGTCGAAGCCGATCGTGTCGTGCTTGTCCATGGCCTGCGCGATCGCCACCTTGGTGCCGACGCCGTCGGCGGACGTGGCGAGCAACGGCTGGTCGTACTTCTTCAGCGCGCTGGCGTCGAACAGCCCCGCGAAACCACCGATGCCCCCGATCACCTCGGGCCGGCTGGCCTTCTCGACCCAGGTCTTCATCAGCTCGACGGCCTTGTCGCCGGCTTCGATGGAGACGCCGGCGGCGGCGTACGCGTCAGTCATGGCCCAGCTCCATGGATTGCCTCATGGATTGCCTCATGGGTTGTTGAGGATGGGCAGCGCGGCGGCGTACGACGGCTCGAGCAGGTGCTTGCCGAGCAGTCGCTCGTCGGGGAGCTCGATCGGGTACTGCCCGGTGAAGCACGCCGCGCACAGCCGGTCCTCGGCCTGGCCGGTCGCCTCGATCATGCCCTCGAGGGAGATGTAGCCGAGCGAGTCGGCGCCCACGCTGGCGGCGATCTCGTCGACGTCGAGGCCGTTGGCGATCAGCTCGGCGCGGGTGGCGAAGTCGATGCCGTAGAAGCAGGGCCACTTCACCGGCGGGCTGGAGATCCGCACGTGCACCTCGGTGGCGCCGGCCTCGCGGAGCATCCGGACCTGGGCGCGCTGGGTGTTGCCGCGGACGATCGAGTCGTCGACGACGATGATCCGCTTGCCGCGGATCATGTGCTCGAGGGCGTTCAGCTTGAGGCGGATGCCGAGCTGGCGCAGCGTCTGGCTGGGCTGGATGAAGGTGCGGCCGACGTACGCGTTCTTGACGAAACCCTGGCCGAAGGGGATGCCCGCCTGCTCGGCGAAGCCGACGGCGGCGGGAGTGCCGGACTCGGGGACGGGCATCACCAGGTCGGCGTCGACGGGGTGCTCGACGGCCAGGCGGCGGCCCATCGCGACGCGCGCCTCGTGGACGTTGCGGCCGGCAATGGTGGCGTCGGGGCGGGCGAGGTAGACGTACTCGAACACGCAGCCCTTGGGCGCCGGCTCGGCGAACCTGTGGGAGCGCAGGCCGTTCTCGTCGATGACGATCAGCTCGCCGGGCTCGACCTCGCGCACGACGCTGGCGCCGACCGTGGCCAGCGCGGCGTCCTCGCTGGCGACGACCCAGCCGCGGGCCAGCCGGCCGAGGACCAGCGGGCGGATGCCCTGCGGGTCCCGGGCGGCGTACACGGTGTCCTCGTTCATCCAGACGAACGAGAACGCGCCCTTCAGCTGCGGCAGCACCTCGAGCGCCCGCTGCTCCAGCGTGGTGTCGGGATGGTGGGCGAGGAGGGCGGTGACCAGGCCGGTGTCGTTGGTCGATGCCTCGGCCTCGCGCAGGTGCAGGTCGAGCTCGTCCTGCTCGCGCGGGAGGTCCTCGACGAGCTGCTTGAGCTCGTGGGTGTTGATCAGGTTGCCGTTGTGGCCGAGCGCGATGGAGCCGCCGTGGCTGGCGCGGAAGGTCGGCTGGGCGTTCTTCCAGGTGCTCGCGCCCGTGGTCGAGTAGCGGCAGTGGCCGATGGCGATGTGGCCGACGAGGCTCGAGAGCGTCGACTCGTCGAAGACCTGGGAGACCAGGCCCATGTCCTTGTAGACGAGGATCTGGCGGCCGTTGCTGACGGCGATGCCGGCGGACTCCTGGCCGCGGTGCTGGAGGGCGTACAGGCCGAAGTACGTCAGCTTCGCGACGTCCTCGCCGGGCGCCCACACCCCGAACACCCCGCAGTGGTCCTGGGGCCCCTGGTCCTGCGGGTCGAGTGCCAGCGTCAGCCGTCCGTCGCCGCCGCGGCGACCCGTGGGATGCACGCCGTCAGTCTAGGTGCTGGGACGGCTCCCCTCCGATTCCCCACAGGCGGGTTGCGGGGGCAGCGGGATAGTCCCCTACGAAAATCATCATCTATTCCCGGTTCCGATGGTGATTTTCGTAGGGGACTATCCCGGAGCGCGCGGGTTGGTACGCGTCGTACTGCGTCCGCCACTGGGCTTGTACGTCGGGTGGGTAGGCCGCGAGGACGCAGAACTCGTTGCCCTCGGGGTCGGCCATCACGGTCCACGACGCGTCGGGAGCCTGGCCGACGTCGATACGCGTCGCGCCGAGGGCCTCGAGGCGGGCGACCTCGGCCGCCTGGTCGGGCCGGTCACCGGTCGGGCGGAGGTCGATGTGCAGCCGGTTCTGGACCTGCTTGGGCTCGGCGACGGCGATGAACAGCAGGTCGGCGACCACGGAGTCGTCACGGCTGCCCGCCGGCGGCTCGATGCCCCACTCGGGGTCGTCGCGGACCGTGACCCGCCAGCCGAGCGCCTCCGCCCAGAACTCGGCGAGCCGAGCGGGGTCGAGGCAGTGGACGATGACGGCTTGCATGCGCAGTCCCATGGCGCCCACCCTGGTCTGCTTGTCTGGTCGGGTGCGACATCTTTACGTGTGCCAGATCCGGCGGGCGGACCTGCACGGCGACGGCACGGTCGACAATGTGCTGTACGTCGACTACCTCCAGGAGGCGCGCCTCGACCTGCTGCGTCACCACCGCACGTCCCCGACGCCGAACCCCGGTGAGGGGCTGGTCGTGGTCCGGACCGTGGTCGAGTACGAGCGCCCGCTGCGGCTCGAGGACGCGCCGCTGTGTGTCGGCACCTGGGTGTGCGACCTGCGCGCGGCGTCGTTCACCCTCGGCTACGAGCTGACGACGGGGCCGGCATCGGAGCCGGTCGTGCACGCCCGCGCGACGACCACGCTGACGCCGTACGTCTTCGCCGAGGAGCGGCCACGGCGGCTGACCGCCGGAGAGCGCGAGTGGCTCGGCAGCGGCGTCGAGGCGCCGCCGTTCGACGACGCCCGCACTCGAGCCGAGCCCTGGGACGACACCGCGCACCGGCGGCCGATCCACGTGCGCTTCTCCGACGTCGACGTCCTCGGTCACGTCAACAACGTGCGGTACTTCGACTACGTGCACGAGGCGCAGGTCGAGGTCCTCACCAGCGTGTTCCGCGAAGCCCGCGTGTCCGGCACCGTCAACACGGTCGTCGCGCGGAGCGAGATGGACCACGTGGGACAGATGAACCTGAGGTCGGAGCCGTACGACGTGCTGGCCCGGGTCGCCGGGCTCGGGCGGACGTCCCTGACGCTCGAGGCCGAGATCCGCGACGGCGACCAGGTGATGGCGCGCTCGCGCATCGTCGAGGTGAACGTGGACGGGTCCGGCGAGCCGCTGGAGTGGCACCCCCAGCACCGCGCCCTGTTCGAGAAAGGCTTCCTCCGCTCAGCGACACAGACGAATCGGTGGACAGCCCGCAGGCGCTAACCGAGGTTCCGGAGCAAGAGCGCCTCCGCGAGGAGCACCTTCTCGAACTCCGCCAGGTGCAGCCCCTCGTTGGCGCCGTGCGCGCGGGTGTCCGGGTCCTCGACGCCGGTGACGAGCACCGACGCCTGCGGGAACGCCTCGAGGAACTCGGCGATGAACGGGATCGACCCGCCGACGCCCATGTCGACGGGCGCGGTGCCGTCCCAGGCGTCGGTGAAGGCAGCGCGGGCGGCGTCGTACGCCGGTCCGGTCGCGTCGATCTGGGTGGCCTCGCCGGTGTCCACGACGGTTATGGTCAGCTCGGCGCCCCAGGGGACGTGCTTCTCCAGGTGCTCGCGCAGCCGCTCCTCCGCGTTGGCCGTGGTGTCCCCCGGCGCGATGCGCATCGAGATCCGGCAGCTCGCCGCGGGCACGAGCGTGTTGCTGGCGCCGGCGACCTTGGGAGCGTCGAGGCCGGTGATCGAGAGCGCCGGCTTGGTCCAGAGCCGTTCGACGGTCGAGCCGTCGCCGATCCACTCGATGCCCGGTGCGGCGCCGGACTCGGCGCGCAGCCGCTCCTCGGGGTACTCGACGTCGGCGGCCGGGCCGGAGAACAGGCCGTCGACGGCCACGTTGCCGCGGTCGTCGTGCAAGGTGGCGATCAGCCGGGCCAGGGTCATCAGCGAGTCGGGGACCAGCCCGCCCCACATGCCGGAGTGCACGGCGTGGGTGAGGGTGCGGACCTCGACATCCATCCGGACCAGCCCGCGCAGACTGGTGGTGAGGGCCGGGACGCCGATGTCCCAGTTGCCGGAGTCCGCGATCACGATCACGTCGGCGCGGAGGTCGTCGAGGTTCTCCTTCGAGCAGCGCGGGCAACGTCTCGGAGCCGACCTCTTCCTCGCCCTCGATGAAGAGGACGACGTTGACCGGCAGGTCGTCACCGAAGATGCGCAGCGCGGCCAGGTGGGTGGCGATGCCGGCCTTGTCGTCGGCGGCGCCGCGGCCGTACAGGCGGTCGCCGCGCTCGGTCGGCTCGAACGGCGGGCTGTCCCAGTCGGCGTGGTCGTTCTCGGGCTGGACGTCGTGGTGGGCGTACAACAGCACCGTCGGTGCGCCGTCGGGCCCTTTCTTGTGCGCGATCACGGCCGGCCCGCCGTCGTCGACCGAGGTGATCCGAGCGGTGCAACCCTCGGCTTCCAGGAGGGCGGCGACGGCCTCGGCGCTGCGGCGTACCTCCCCCGCGCGCTCGGGGTCGGCACTCACCGACTCGATGCGGACCAGGGCCTCGAGGTCGCGGCGTACGCCGGGAAGTACGTCGGCCACGCGGGCGCGGAGATCGTCGGTCGTCGGAGTCGTCGCCATGCGGGCCAACTTAGCCACGGCTCCCGCCGCCGACGACACGGATCGTTTTTGTCTGACAATGTTTTGGTATCCGGGCCGTTCGTGGGCGAGGATGAGCCATGACCACCAGCACTGTCGGAACCACGGGCGCCCTGCGCACGCAGGAGCACATCGAGCTCACCGAGACCTACGCCGCGCACAACTACCACCCGCTGCCGGTGGTGCTCGCGTCCGGCGAGGGCGCGTGGGTGACCGACGTCGACGGCAAGCGGTACCTCGACTGCCTGGCCGGCTACTCCGCCCTCAACTTCGGTCACGGCCACCCGCGCCTGCTCGCCCGGATGCACGAGCAGATCGACAAGCTGACCCTGACCAGCCGGGCGTTCTTCAACGACCAGCTCGGGCCGTTCGCGAAGGCCCTCGCCGAGCTGACCGCCAAGGACCTGATCCTGCCGATGAACTCCGGCGCCGAGGCCGTGGAGACCGCGATCAAGGTCAGCCGCCGGTGGGGGTACCAGGTCAAGGGTGTGCAGGAGGCGCACGCCTCGATCATCGTCATGGAGGGCAACTTCCACGGCCGCACCACCACGATCGTCAGCTTCAGCAACGACTCCGACGCGACGGCCGGCTACGCGCCGTACACGCCGGGCTTCCGGATGGTGCCGTACGGCGACATCGCGGCGATCCGCAACGCCATCGACGAGACGACGGTCGCCGTCCTGCTCGAGCCGATCCAGGGCGAGGGCGGCGTGATCATCCCGCCGGAGGGCTTCCTGCGGGAGGTACGTGCGCTCTGCGACGAGACCGACGTGCTGATGGTGGCCGACGAGATCCAGTCGGGCCTGGGCCGCAGCGGTACGACGTTCGCGTGCGACCACGAGGGCGTCGTCCCCGACATCTACGTCCTCGGCAAGGCGCTCGGCGGCGGGCTGTACCCCGTCTCCGCGATCGCCGCCGACCACCGCGTCCTCGACGTGATCACGCCCGGCAGCCACGGCTCGACGTTCGGCGGCAACCCGCTGGCCGCCGCGATCGGCAGCGAGGTCGTGGCGATGCTGCAGACCGGCGAGTTCCAGGCCGCCGCCGTCCGGCTCGGTGCGCGCCTCGAGGCAGGCCTCGCGCCGCTCGTCGGCAACGGCTTCGACGCCGTCCGGATCCGCGGCCTGTGGTGCGGCATCGACATCACCGACGGCGTGGCCACCGGCCGCCAGGTCACCGAGGCCCTTCTCGGGCAGGGCGTCCTGGCCAAGGAGGCCCACGGCCAGACCGTCCGCCTCGCCCCGCCCCTCGTCTCCTCCGACGAGGACATCGACACCCTCGTCGCCGCCTTCGTCGCGGTGATGGGGTCGTTCGCGGGGTGAGCCGTAGCGGCGGTTTCATCTAGGTATGTAGGTGAACCGTCACTTCCGTGGGTGTCTGCCGCTAGGGACGTGCAGGCCCGACGACATACCTAGATGAAACCGCGCAGCCTCAGCCCACGACGTTCCGCAGCGGCTCGCCGGCGACGTACGCCGTGAGCTGGGAGCGCAACAGGGCGGCCATCCGGGGGAGCATCGCGGTGGTGCCGCCGGCGACGTGGGGGGTGATGACCACGCCCGGCGCGGACCAGAGCGGGTGCCCGTCGGGCAACGGCTCCGGGTCGGTGACGTCGAGGGCGAAGCGGAGCCGGCCAGCCTCGGCGATCACGGCCGCGGTGTCCACCAGCGCGCCGCGGCCGACGTTGACGACCAGGGCGCCGTCGGAGAGGCGGGCGAGGAACGCCGCGTCGACCACGTGCCGCGTGGAGTCGGTCAGCGGCAGCACGACGATGACGACGTGCTGGGCCGCCCAGTCGACGTCGGCATGGGTGACCACGCGACCCACCAAGTCGTCCGCGCGCGGTGACGTGGCCACGGCCGTGACCACGGCGCGGCAGGCCAGCAGTCGCGAAGCGAGGGCGCGGCCGATCGAGCCGTACCCCAGGATCGTCACGTGGCTGTCCGCCAGGGACCGCTGTTCCGGACCCCGCTCCCGCCAACCGGGCCAGTGCCCGTGCTCGCGTACCGCGCGGTCGATCCCCCGCAGCGACGCGACGGTCAGCCCGAGTGCCAGCTCGGCGGTCGCGTCGTCGTGCACGCCGCGCGCGTTGCAGAGCAGCACGCCGTCGGGCAGGTGCTCGACGATCCCGTCGACGCCGGCGGTCTGCGTCTGCAGGACGGCCAGGGCCGGGAGGCCGCCCAGCTGGTCGAGCGTCAGCCGGGCGTTGCGGTAGTCGAGCACCACCAGCTCGATGTCCGGCCGGGGTGGCGGTCCGGCGCCGTCCCACACGACGTACTCGACCCCGGTCACCGGACCAGCGGCATCCGCCAGTGCGGCGAACGGCACCGACGCGATCACGGCTCGTCCACCAGGGGGAGGTACGGCGTCAGGTCGGCGCGCTCCCCGCTCGCCCGCACCCGTCCGCCGGCCTCCGCGTCCGACCACGAGAGTGCCCCCGTCGCCAGCGCGATCCACGTCGACGCGTCGGTCTCCACGACCGCCGGCGGCGTACCCCGCGTGTGGCGCACCCCGGAGACGGCCTGCACGGCGGCGTACGGCGGGACGCGGACCTCGACCGAACGTCCCGGCGCGCGGGCACCGAGGACCGCGAGGAAGTGCTTCACCAGCAACCGCGTCTCCTCGTCGGTCCGATCGGGTACGGCGAGTGCAGCGGCAACCGACTCCGGCGAGGCGGGGCGGAGACGCGCAGGCACGGCACCAGGCTAGGACTCGAGATCGGGAGCCGGCTGCAGCACCCAGAGCACTTCGTACGTCCGGCCCTTCGCCGACGACTTCTGCTTCTCCCGCCACCCGTCGACCAGGTCGTTGATCTCGCCGGCGAGCTCCTTGGCCTCCGCCTTGGTCAGCCGGACGGCGTGCGTGCTGACGGCGACGGTGGCGTCCTTCTGGCGCTCCGCGTGGTCGGCCCGGTCGATCGCGTCGTGCGCCGCCGCCGTCCACTGCCGGCGGAACACCGTGATGGCCGCCTTGGCGCCGTCCTGTCCGGCGAGCTCCTCGAGGTTCACGCTCAGCCCGCTCTCGTGGACCACCCGCCAGACACGGTCGCGGCCGTCGCGCGCGAGCTCCGGCGCCTCCTCGACCAGCCCGTACTTGGCCAGCTGACGGAGGTGGAAGCTCGCCTGGTTGGCCGGTACGCCGAGGCGCTCCGCCAGGTCGGCCGCGCGCTGGGGGCCGCCGGCGCTCATCTCCTCGAGGATCCGGTTGCGGACGGGGTGGGCGATGCCACGCAGCATCCGCACGTCGGAGAGCTTGGGCACGTCGCGGGGCACGGACACAGGGTAGCGGAATTCCGCACGAACTATTGCGCACGTGTAATTGCGCAATATATGGTGCGGAACATGACGAGCTATCGGACCCTCTCCCGCAACCACGACTTCACCGTCCTCTGGACGGGCCAGACGATCAGCGACCTGGGCAGCCACGTGAGCATGTTCGCCTTCCCGCTCGTCACCTACGCGATCTCCGGGTCGGCGCTGTGGGCGGCGGTCGTGGAGGCGGCGTTCCTCATCGGCATGTGCGGCTCGCTGCTGCCCGCCGGCGTGCTCGCCGACCGCGTCGACCGCCGCCGGCTGATGCGGACCGCCAGCGGCGCCGGCGTCCTGCTCTACGCCTCCCTCGCCGTGGCCGGGTACCTCGGCGCGCTGACCGTCCCCCACCTCGCCGTCGTCGCACTGCTCACCGGCGTGACCAGTGGTCTGTTCGGGCCGGCCGAGATCTCGGCCCTCCGCACGGTCGTCCCCCGCGAGGACCTGCCGACGGCGCTCAGCCAGAACCAGGCCCGCCAGCACGTCGCGTCGCTCGTCGGCGGACCGCTGGGCGGCGTCCTGTACGGCGTCGCGCGCTGGTTCCCGTTCGTCTTCGACGCCGCCTCGTTCGCGGTCTCCTGGTTGTTCCTCGGCCGGATCCGCACCGACCTGTCCGCGCCCACCACCGGGCACGGCGGCCCCCGGAACCCGGGGCGCGACGCTCTGTCAGATATCGCCGAGGGCCTGCGCTTCATCCGCTCCTGGCCGTACTACCGCGCGCTGGTGTGCTGGTCGGCGCTGGTGAACCTGCTCGTCAACGCCATGTTCTTCGTGGCGATCCTGCGCCTGGTGCAGGGCGGCGTCACGCCGGCCGCCATCGGACTGGTGTCGACCGCGGCCGGCATCGGCGGCATCCTCGGCGCGCTGGCGGCGCCCTGGATCATCGACCGGATGCCGACCGGGATGCTGGTCGTCGTCGTCGCCTGGTCCTTCGTCCCGCTGACCGTGCCGATGGTGCTGTGGAACCACTGGGCCGTCGTCGCCGCCTCACTCGGGCTCGGGCTGCTGCTCAACCCCGCGGGCAACGCCGGCGGCCAGGCCTACCGGATCGCGCACACCCCGGCGCACCTCCAGGGCCGCGCCCAGTCCGCCGGCCAGTTCCTCGGCCTGTCGGTCACCTGGCTCGCGCCGCTGATCGGCGGCCTGCTGCTCAGCACGCTGGGCGGCGCGGCCGCGATCGCGGCGATCGGCACCCTGGTCGCGCTCGCCGCGCTGATCCCGACGCTGACGCGCAGCATCCGCTCGGTCCCCCGTCCGGCCGTCTGGCAGGCCGAGCTGGCGGCGGAGCCAGAGAAGTCACTCGTCGCCGCGTGAGGCCAGCACGCTGGTGCGGATGTCGGCCTTGAGCACCTTGCCGACCTTCGACCGGGGCAGGTCGCCCCAGACGAGCACCTCCTTCGGGGCCTTCACGCCACCGATCCGCTCCCTCACGAACGCCCGTACGCCGTCCGGGTCGGCCGACCCGCCGGCGTACGGCTGCACCACGGCGACCACCCGCTCGCCCCACTTCTCGTCCGGGACACCGATCACCGCGGCGTCCTGGACGTCGGGGTGGGCGAGCAGGGCCTGCTCGACCTCCGTGGAGTACACGTTGAAGCCGCCGCTGATGATCATGTCCTTGGCCCGGTCGACGATGTGCAGGAAACCCTCCTCGTCGAGGAACCCGATGTCGCCGGTGTGGTGCCAGCCGAACCTGCCGGCATCGGCGGTGGCCTCGGGGTTCTTGTAGTAGCCCGCCATCACCAGCGAGCCGCGCACGCAGATCTCGCCGCGCTCGCCCCGGGTGACCTCGCGGCCGTCCTCGTCGAGGATCGCGACCTGCACCAGGGGGGCCGGGCGGCCGGCCGAGGAGAGCCGGCGGCGAGCCGGCATCCCGTCGCCGCCGAGGTGGTCCTCCGGCCGCAGCATCGAGATCATCATCGGCGCCTCGGTCTGTCCGAACAGCTGCGCCATCACCGGGCCGATGCGGCTCAGAGCCTCCTCGAGGCGGGCCACGGACATCGGGGCGGCGCCGTACCAGAAGCACTGGAGCGAGCTCAGGTCCGTGTTGTCGAGGGCGTCGTGCCCGAGGACCATGTAGATCAGCGTCGGCGGCAGGAACGTGTGCGTCACCCGGTGCCGTTCGACGAGTGAGAGGAAGCCGCCGACGTCGGGCGCGCGCATGATCACGATCTCGCCGCCGAGCGCCAGCACGGGGAAGCAGAGCACGCCCGCCGCGTGGGTGAGGGGTGCGAGGGCGAGGTACGTGGGGCGGCCGTCGAACGGGTACCCCATCAGGGTCAGCGCCGTCATCGTCTCGAGGTTGGCGTTGGTGAGCATCACACCCTTGGGACGCCCGGTGGTGCCGCCGGTGCCGACGATCATCGCGAGGTCGGCCACCCCGCTGTCGGCGACCGGGTTGGGACCGTCGACGGGGTCGGACCGGCCGGGGCCGTCCAGGAACGCGTCCCAGGAGAGGGCGCCATTCGCGTCGCCGTCGAGGCACACCAGAAGCCGCAGCTTCGAGAGGTGGGGGGCGATGGCCTCGACCAGCGGCGCGAACGACGCCTGGTACAGGAGGGCGGTGCAGTCGAAGAGGTCGAGAAGCTCGCGGTTCTCGGCCGCCTCGTTGCGGGGGTTGATCGGGCACCAGACGGCGCCGGCCCGCGAGATGCCGAAGACGCAGGTGAACGAGGTCGGGTCGTTGGCCGACAGGATCGCCACCGACTGCCCCGGCGCGATGCCGTACCGCGCCAGGGAGTCGGCGACCCTCCGCGAGGTGGATTGCACCTCGGCGTAGGTCAGGGTGTGCCCATCGGTCGTGAGGCACGGTGCGTCCGGGCCGAGCGAGGCCCCCTTGTCGAGGTAGTCGACCAGTCGCATCGCTGCTAGCGCTCCACGGTCAGCGCTCGACCGACAGAACTGGCTCCATGACCAGCCCGAAGCTGCGCAGCGCGCCCAGCAGCTCGCGGTGCCCGAACGCCTGGCAGCCGCTCGCGAAGCCGGCCTTCCGCGGCTTCTGCTGCAACAGCGAGTACGCGGCGTACGCCTGGAGCAGCCCGGTCTGCTTGTAGTTGCTGTTCCCGTGGATGACGCAGTGCGCGCGGCCGAGCGGGCCGGAGGCGTGCACGGAGTCCATCGACTTGTTGATGCGCGGGTTCTCGCGCGGCGGCATCTGGTTCATCACCTGGGCCGCGGTGGCCGTCAGGGCGGCGTAGCGGTCGTCGGGGTCCATGTCCTTGGTCTGCTCGATGGCCGCGGCCACGATCTGCGGGACGCCGAGCATCAGCGGGCGGTTGAAGACGCCGCCGAGCACCTTGCAGTTGGCGACGCGGGGGTCGCGCTTGAACCACACCGGGTGCGACGTACCTCCCCACGGCAACGCCAGCGCCAGCTCGTGCTGCCCGGGGATGACGAGCTGGTAGAGGCCGGCCTCCGGGTCCCACTCCTCGTACTGGTTCTGCTGGAGGTAGTAGGCCTTCGACAGCGCGGCGTTGACCAGGATCGTCAGCGTCGAGGCGATGGTCGGGCTGCCACCCCAGAAGACCGCGATGTCGAGGGTGTCCAGCCCCGGCTTCTCCAGGCAGAGCTGGGCCGCGATCTCGCCGGTGGTGTACATCTGCGCGACGCCCGGGGCCAGCAACAGGCCCGCGGACTCGAAGTCCGCGCCGTACTTCTCGTCGCAGGTGATCAGCCAGTCCTGCTCGCCGGTCGTGTCGAGGTAGTGCGCGCCGGCGCCCAGGCAGGCCTCGACCACTTCGGGGCCGTGGGTCGAGAACGGACCGACGGTGTTGAGCACGACCGACGCGCCCTTGAAGAGGTCGGTCAGCGCGGCGACGTCGTGCTCGACGGCCACGACCTCGTAGTCGGCGGTCTCGATGCCCGCGACGTTGCCGGTCATGGACGCCGAGAGCTTCTCCTCGCTGCGGCCGGCCGCGACGAACGGGAGGTTGTACTCGCGGAGGTACTCGCAGATGAGCCGGCCGGTGTAACCGGAGGCGCCGTAGACGACGACAGGCTTGTCGGTCATCACATCCCCATTCCGCCGTCGACCGGCAGGCCGACCCCGGTGATGAAGCGGGACGCGTCGGAGGCGAGGAAGACGACCGCGTCGGCCATGTCCTCAACCGCGCCGAGCCGGCCTGCGGGGGTCAGCTCGATCACGGCGCCGACGGCGGCCTCCGGAGAGCTGAACAGGCCGAGCTCGGCGACGTCGTTGGCGAGGCCCGCGCCCATCGCCGTGGGCACCAGACCCGGGAAGATGCAGTTGACGCGGACGCCGTACCCGAGCTTGCCGGCCTCCATCGCGGCCACCTTGGTCATCCGCTCGACGGCCGACTTGGTGCCGGAGTAGATGCCGATGCCGGGGAAGGCGATCGTCGCTGCCACCGACGCGACGTTGATGATGCTGCCGCTGCCCCCAGCGTTGCCAGGGCCGTCGGGCCGCATGGCCCGGAGGCCGTGCTTGATGCCGAGCGCCGTCCCGAGGAAGTTGACGTCGAGCATCTTGCGGACCTGGTCGGCCTGGATCTCGGTGAACAGGCTGGTGATCTCGATGCCCGCGTTGTTGACCAGGATGTCGAGGCCGCCGAGGTGCTCGATCGCCTCCCCGATCGCGCTCGCCCAGCTCTCGTCGCTGGTCACGTCGAGGGGGACGAACCCGTGCTCACGGTCCGACTCACTGGTCAGGTTCTTGGCGACCTGGCGCCCGGCCTCCTCCTGGAGGTCGCCGATGACGACGGTCGCTCCGGCGTCGGCGAGGGCCTTGGCCATCCCCTCCCCGAGGCCTTGGGCCCCTCCGGTGACCAGGGCCTTGCGGCCGGACAGCTCGAACACGCTCATGCGGGGCTCCTCGGGTTCCGACGGGTGGGGTGACGGCGTTCTCTCACCTTGTTCCTGCTCTTGACACATGTCAAGAAAAATCTTGACGTTTGTCAAGATTCGTCGTTCGTGCCGCTACAGTGAGCCCCGTGACCACCGCTTCCGCCGCCGCCACGCCCCGGGTGGGCGGTCGGCGTACGCCCGCGGACAAGTACGACGAGCGGCGCACCCAGCTGGCCATCTCGGCGCTCGCGACCCTCGGCGAGCTGGGGTACGCCCGCACCTCGCTGCGCGAGATCGCGCAGAACTCCGAGTTCTCCCACGGCGTCGTGCACTACTACTTCGCCGACAAGTTCGAGCTGATCACCCACTGCGTGCGGTACTACAAGGCTCAGTGCGTGACGAGGTACGACGGCCTGGTCGCCGAGTCCGAGACCGCGCCGGAGCTGCAGGAGCGCTTCGCGGCGAAGCTGGTCGAGACGCTGACGACCGAGGCCCCGATGCACCGGCTCTGGTACGACCTCCGCACCCAGTCCATGTTCGAGGAGCAGTTCCGCCCCGACGTGCTGATGATCGACGCGACGCTGCAGGAGATGATCGGCCGCGTCGTGACGAGGTACGCCGAGCTGGCCGGCCGCCCCCTCGCCCTCGACGTCGCGACGATCTACGCCCTGCTCGACGGGGTCTTCGAGAAGGCGCTGCTCGAGCACCTGGTCGGCAACGCCGACGCCACGTCCCGGCTGACCGCTCGGGTCGCCGAGCTGATGCCGCGCCTGCTGGCCTGACACCCCGACGATGGCGCCGGACCCTGGTTCGATCGGCGACTGGCTGGCGGCGAGCGCGAGCGAGCCCGGTGAGGTCGCCGGCCGGTACGACGAGTGGTCCGCGAGCTACGACGCCGACCTGGCCTCGTGGTCCTACCAGGCCCCCGCGGTCGTGGCCGCGATCGTCGTGGACAGGCTCCCCACGGCCGACTCCGTGCTCGACGTCGGATGCGGCACCGGACTCGTCGGCCGCGAGCTCCGCGCACGCGGCTTCGGCGGTCGCATCCTCGGCCTCGACCTCTCGGAGGCCTCCCTCGAGATCGCCCGGCAGTCGGAGGCGTACGACGTGCTCGAGCCCGCAGACCTCCAACAACCGCTCGCCCTCGAGGACGACAGCGTCGACGCGGTCGTCTGCGTGGGAGTGATGACCTACCTCCCCGACGTCGAGTCGGTGTGGCGTGAGTTCACCAGGCTGACCCGGCTGGGAGGGATCGTCGTCGCCACCCAGCGCGACGACCTGTGGCACGAGCGCGGGTGCCAGGCCGTGGTCGACCGGCTGCTGGACGAAGGCGTGTGGACGTCCGCGGACGTCGCCGGCCCGGCGCCGTACCTGCCGTTGGGCTACGGCGGCACCCCCGAGGTCGCCTGTTACTACCTGACCGCCACCGTCGCCTGAGGTCACCCCCGCCAGCCGAATCAGGACTCCGGGTGGTCGGGGCTCGGGGTGGTTGTTTCATCTAGGTATGTAGGTGAACCTGCACTTCCCCGGCTCCATGGGCCTGGGGAAGTGCGGACTCGCCTGCATACCTAGATGAAGCAACCGGACCCGAGCCGATCTCAGGCACCCACCGGCCGTCTGGCTGCCCCGGCTGGTCGGCTGGACGAGGTGCCGGGCGCGCCATCCCTCCTGCCCGTCAGGGGCAGGTCTTCTCGTACGGCCTGTCGGCGAAGTTGTCGCGCCACTCGGCTGGTGGTCAAGTTGCGTCCCGCGATGACGCAGGCGAGCGCGCGGGCGCTTTCGGGCCGCGTGTCCCAGGTGTAGATGCTCTGCCTGCTAGCTCGCTACGAGCACGGTCTGGTCGTCGTGCATGAAGCCTGCCGGAGGCGATGTTCCGATCGGGGATGACGGCGGTGCCGAGCAGCTCGCCGGTGCCGCCGTCCACGAGGCTGATGTTGCCGCTCCAGTCGGTGGCTACCACGAGCCGCCGTCGGCCGAATAGGCGATCATGTTGCCAGTGTCGTCGTTGCCCGCCACGGGCGGTCGAACGAGCGCACCGGTGGTCGTGTCGACGACCACCACCTCGCCCCTGCCGCCCACGACCGCTGCGTAACGACCCTGGGGCGACGCAGCCACCCAGACAGCCGTCCGGGATGCCGAGCGACCCGCTGCGAACGACTCGACCCGCATCACAGGTCCACCAGCGCCCAGCCCCCACTGCGCCGGTACAGCTCGCCGAAGACGCGTAGGGCCGCCGGTGAGGACAATCGCTGTGATGTTGTCGGAGGCCGCGGCAAGACAGCACACGGGGGTGTTCAGGACGACGGTCGACCGACGGTTTCGAGGCTTGCCGCGTCCACCATCGTCACCTGTCCCGTCTGCTCGCCCAGGACGAGGCGGCTGCCATCCGGAGTGAAGGCGATCGACGCCACGCGACTGCCGACGTCCGTGGGCGCCGCCCCGGTTGCAGCAGGTCTCCGGTGTGGGGGTCCCAGATCTTCACGACTCCCTTCGGCACGGTGGCGAACCGGCGTGCGTCCGGAGGACCAGGCGGCCTCCGTTGAAACCCCTGCCCAGGCCCGGGTGCAGCGTGACAGTCTGAGTATCGGCACCGACATCGCGAATGATGAGCCCGTGCGCCAGGTGATGGCGACGAAGTCGCCACCGGGGGCGGGGTAACGCATCCCGAACCTGAATCCCGAGGGTTGGCGGACCTGCGCCGACTAGTCGACGCGACCCGCTCGAGGTCCCATGCTCGGATCGCCCGGTCTGGGCCGGCGGTGTAGAGGGTGCGCCCGTCCGGGGCGAAGGCGACGGCCTTCGCCGACTCCGACAGGTCGAGGTGTTCACGCGCGCGCCCGGTAGTGACGTCCCAGACGAAGACCGTGCGGTCCTCGAGAGCGTGGCGAGGCTCCTTCCGTCCGGCGAGAAGGCGAACGACGAAGGTGGCTTCCGTGTGGCCCGTGAGCTCGTGGAGTGACCGCCGGTTCGGGAGTCGACCAGTCGGACAGCAGTTCCCGTCGCCGCTCGACAGCTGCCAGCACGGTGCCGTCCGGGCTGCGTCCGGACCAGCCATCCCTCGTCGGGGCGTGTCGCGGCAGGCGGAGGACTCGGTCCGTCGGCCGACCGCGAACGTTCGACCGCTCGGTGTAGAGGCGCTCCCGTCGGGACTGAATGACACGCTGGAGCCGTCTCGCCATGGCCGATCGGGGGGCTTCAGCCGCCTGATCAGCACCAGCACGTGGCCGAGTCGATATCGGACACATCCCAGACCAGCGCTCGGTCTCCCGACGGGCCGCCACGCGGGCCCGCCAGCGAGGACGTAGACGCTGGCGGCCAGGAACCTGCCGTCCCGCTGAACGACAGGTCGAGGCCCGCGTGGTAGCAGGAAGCAAAGTCGGCAACGGACCTCCGAACGGCCGCAACGTCCGGGCATCCAGCAGCCGCACAGGGCTCTTCTCGAACGGCGCCGCCGTCACCGCGACGAACCTTCCGCTGGGGTCGAACTCGACTTGACCTTCCTGGAGGAACGCCGCGTCTCCCGCGTGCGCCTCGAAAATCTCGACCGGGAGCCCCGCTGTCCAGGTCGAAGGTCCGCACGTCGTAGTGCGCGTCGAGGACGACGGCTGTCCTGCCGTCCGGGCTCACGCCCAGTCCGAGGTAGACATCGCCGGTGCCCTGCACGGAGCTGATCAGCTGCGGCCGCTTGGCCAGCGCGGCGAGCAGGTTCGCCTGGGTCTCGGGTGAGTCCTCCAGCCGGACTCCCTCGACCGCGAGCAGCATGGACTGCGCGACGTCGTTGCTCACCAGCGCCCGGGACCCGACGCTGCGCGCCTCCTCCGCCGTTGCCGCTCGCAGTGCCGCCTCGCGAGACGTGCGAGCCTCGTCGGTCTGGTCGAGCGCCACGAGGCCGGCGACCAGCGCCGCGACGAGAAGGCCGGCGGCGACGCCGAGCATCCCGCGCAGTCGACGGTTGGAGCGGCGCTGACGACGAGACGACTCCTGGGCTGCCCGGAGCTCGGCGCTGGAGAGGCGTTCGCTGGCGTCGAGGAAGGCCAGCTCGGCGCTGCTCAGCGTGACCGCCGCTCGCGTCCGCCACTCGCGGGCAGCGGCGAGGCGTACACCGCGGTAGAGCTCACTGTCGGGACGGCCGAGTGAGTCCCAGGCGTCCGCCGCGGTGGCCAGGTGGTGGAGCACCCGCTGGCCGTCCACGTCGTCATCGAGCCAGCCACGTAGCCGTGGCCAGGCCGCCGCCAGCGCCTCGTGCGCGATCTCGACGACACTCGCATCGCTCATCACGAGCCTCGACCTGATCAACAGGTCGATCATCTGGTCGTGCCGGGGGTCGGTCACCACCAGCCGCCTCGGGAGCCTGCTGCGGACCGGCTCCCCCTCGGGACCCGGAGAGACCAGGCGCAGCAGGAGCTCCCGCAGCAGCGACTGCTGCTCCGGCTCGAGCTCGGTGTAGATCTCCTCGGCCGACTGGGCCACGGCGCCTCGGATGCCGCCCGAGTCGCGGTACGCGGCGACCGTCAGGGTCCGACCCTCGCGCCGTTGCCACGTTTCCGAGAGGGCGTGCGACACCAGCGGCAGCGCGCCGGGGTGTCCCGCCACCTCGGTGACGAGGAGGTCGACCAGGCCAGGCTCCACGACGAGAGAGGCTCGGCGCGCCGGCTCTTCGATCGCCAGCCGCAGGCTCTCCTCACCGAGCGCGCCGAGCAGGAACATGCCCCGCTCCATCACCCGCGCGAAGGCCGGGAACGCCGAGATGTCGGCCAGCCGATCAGCCCGGAAGGAGAGCATCAGTCGCCCCGACTCGGCGTGCCGCGTGAGGGCTGCCAGGAACTGTGCTCGCTCCGCCGGGTCCTGGCACAGCGAGAACACCTCCTCGCACTGGTCCACCACGAGCGTGGGAGCCGGACCCGGCGCGGAGACCGCCGTCAACGCGGACATGGGGTGCGTCCCGGGCGTGAAGATGACCACGCGTTCCCCGTCACGCCTCAGGGCTGCCGCGACGCCGGCCCGGATCAGGGACGACTTGCCACACCCGGACGGACCCACCACCGCGAGGACCGAGTTCTCGGCGAGGCGGCGAAGACACGCCTCGACGTCTGCCTCCCTGCCGAAGAAGGCCTCAGAGTCCGTGACGTCGTACGGAAGCAACCCCCGATAGGGGCACTCGGCGCTCGGCTCCGGCATCGCGGTCGCAGCGGCCAGCGACGGGTCCTGGCGCAAGATCGCCGCCTCGAGCTCCTCGATGTCCGGTCCGGGCTCGAGCCCGAGCTCCTCCCGGAGCACGGACCGCACCCGGCGAAGCGTCCGCAACGCCTCGCTCTGGCGGCCCGAGTGGTACTGCGCGGTGGCCAGCAGCACCCACCGACGCTCCCGCAGCGGAGCGTGGGCGACCAGGGCGCGCGCCCGCCCCACGACTTCCTCGTGGTGTCCCGTCCTCAGCGCGGACTCGACATGGAGCTCCTCAGCGGCCAGGCGGAGCTCGGCGAGCCTGGCTACCTCGATCTGGGCGCGGTCCCAGGTGTCCAGCTCCGCGAGCGGCGCGCCGCGCCACAGTGCGAGCGCTTCCATCAGGACGTGCCCCGCCCGCTCGGGGTCCTCAGCAGCCATCAGCGCACGTGCCCGGTCGACCGCCCGCTCGAACCGCTGCGCATCGATCTGGTCCAGGGGCACGGTCAGCCGGTAACCGTCGGGCGTGGTCTCGATGGCGTGGCTGCCGAGCAGCTTGCGCAGCCGGACGATGCACCCCTGCACGATCTTGGCGGCCGACGCCGGCGGGGCCTCGCCCCAGAGGAGGTCCGCGAGTCCGTCCGCCGTGACCCCCTCCCCGGGATGCACGGTCAGGGCTGCCAGGACCACCCGGTCCCGCCGGCCGAGGGCATCGGAACGGCCGTCGATGCTCACTGGGCCGAGAACGGCGATACCCACGTCTCGACTGTCGCCCTCGCCTGCAGTGCCGTCAACGACCGCGATACCGAGGCGATACCGGGCATCTCCGTGCCGATACCAGCGAGGTGTTCAAAGGGAGCCACACCGACCCCAGGAGGTCCGAAATGTTCACCACGAGAACCGCTCTCGTCTCCACCACCGTCGTCGTCCTGATGGGGCTCACCGGCTCGCCGGCCACCGCGTCCCCTACCCGCGAAGCCCCCACCAGCCGCGGCTTGGCACCCGCCGCAACATCGATGTACGGCGTCTCGCTCGAGGCGCTCGGCGGACTGACCCTCGCGCAGTACCTCTGCGACCACATGGCCCTCCGGGTCCACCCCGGCGTGTGACGCAGCGCGACCGCTGGCTCAGTCCCAGCGACCCTGGCGGCCCTGCTTCGTCGCACCCCGCCGCTTCTTCTCCGCGAGGCGTCGCTCCTTCGAACCCCTGGTGGGCTTGGTGGGGCGGCGCTTGCGCGGAGGTGGCGCGGCCGCCTCGCGGAGCACCTCGACCAGCCGCTCCCGGGCGGCGCGTCGGTTGGCGAGCTGCGTGCGGTGCTCGCTCGCCGCGATGGTGAGCACTCCGTCGACGAGGCGACTCTCGAGGCGCTCGAGCAGTCGCGCCCGGACCGTCGGGCCGACCCCGGGCGCGTTCGCGACGTCGTACGACAGCTCGACCCGGCTGTCGGCGGTGTTGACCCCTTGACCCCCCGGTCCACCGGACCGCGAGAACCGCTCGGTCAGGTCTCCCGCGCGGACGACCAGGGAGCGGGTGACGACGAGGTCGTCGTCAAGAGCCAAGAGCGTTCGGGAGGGTCGAGGTCCAGGCGGTGCGCAGCTCGTCGAGCGGGATGGAGAAGGCCCCTTCGACGGTGAGGGCGTCGCCGCCGGTGGTGCCGACGCGGCGCAGCGGTACGCCGAGGGCGCCGGCCATCGCCTCGAGGGGCTCGGTCCCCTCTGGGCCGACGGTGACCAGGCAGCGGGCGGTGGACTCGGAGAACAGCTCGACGAACGCGTCGTCGCCGACCGTCACCGTGACCCCGATGCCGTTCCGGAGCGATGCCTCCGCCAGCGACTGGGCCAGCCCGCCGTCGGACAGGTCGTGGGCGCTGGTGAGGAGGCCGACGCCGTCCTGCAGCAGGGAGGCGAGCGCGCGCTCGGCCTGGAGGTCGACGGCCGGCGGCAGCCCGCCGAGGTGCCCGTGCACGACGTGCGCCCACTCCGAGCCGGAGAGCTCCTCGCGGGTCTCACCGAGCAGGTACACCGGCTCGTCGGAAGCCGGGAAGAACGACGGCGTCCGGCGCCGAACGTCGTCCATCACGCCCAGCACCGCGACGACGGGCGTCGGCAGGATCGCCGTACCGCCGGTCTGGTTGTACAGCGACACGTTGCCGCCCGTGACCGGGATGCCGAGCTCGAGACAGCCGTCCTTGAGCCCGCGACAGGCTTCGGCGAACTGCCACATCACGGCGGGGTCCTCGGGCGAGCCGAAGTTCAGGCAGTCGGAGACGGCCAGCGGCGAGGCGCCGCCGGTCGCCACGTTGCGATAGGCCTCGGCGAGCGCCAGCTGCGCGCCGGCGTACGGGTCGAGCTTGGCGAACCGCCCGTTGCAGTCGGTGGCGACCGAGACGCCGAGACCCGTCTCCTCGTCGACGCGGACCATGCCGCTGTCGCTCGGCTGCGCGAGCACGGTGTCGCCGCGCACGTACCGGTCGTACTGGTCGGTGATCCACGACTTGTCGCAGAGGTTCTCGGACGCGACCAGGGTCAGCAACGTCTCGCGCAGCTCGTCGCCGGACTCCGGCCGGGGTAGCCCTTCGGCGCCGTCGGCCTGGAGGGCGTCCTGCCAGTCGGGGCGCTCGAAGGGGCGGTGGTACGTCGGCCCGTCGTGCGCCACGGAGCGCGGAGGTACGTCGACCACCTGCTCGCCGTGCCAGTCGATGTGCAGCCGGCCGGTGTCGGTGACCTCGCCGACGACGACCGCCTCGACGTCCCACTTGGCGCAGATCTCCATCAGCGCCTCGACGTCCTCCGGCTCGACGACGGCCATCATCCGCTCCTGCGACTCGCTCATCAGGATCTCCTCGGGAGCCAGTGAGGAGTCGCGGAGCGGGACGCGGTCGAGCTCGACGTGCATGCCGCCGTCGCCGGCGCTGGCGAGCTCGGAGGTCGCGCACGAGAGGCCGGCGCCGCCGAGATCCTGGATGCCGGTGACGATGCCGGCGGCGAACAGCTCGAGCGTGCACTCGATGAGCAGCTTCTCCATGAAGGGGTCGCCGACCTGGACGCTCGGCCGCTTGGCGGGTCCCGTCTCGTCGAAGGTCTCGCTGGCCAGCACGCTCACGCCGCCGATGCCGTCGCCGCCGGTGCGGGCGCCGTACAGCACGACCTGGTTGCCGACGCCGGTCGCCTTGGCGAGGTGCAGGTCCTCGTGGCGGAGCACGCCGACGCAGAGCGCGTTGACCAGCGGGTTGCCCAGATAAGAGGCGTCGAAGACCGCCTCGCCACCGATGTTCGGCAGGCCGAGGCAGTTGCCGTACCCGCCCACGCCGGCCACGATCCCCGGCAGCACCCGATGGGTGTCGGGCTCGCTCAGCGGGCCGAACCGCAGCGGGTCCATCACCGCGACCGGCCGCGCGCCCATGGCGAGGATGTCGCGGACGATGCCGCCGACGCCGGTCGCGGCGCCCTGGTACGGCTCGACGTACGACGGGTGGTTGTGGCTCTCGATCTTGAACGTGACGGCGTACCCCTGGCCGATGTCGACCACGCCGGCGTTCTCGCCGATGCCGGCGAGCATCTTGCCGACACCGTCACCGAGCGGCGTCTCCTGAGGGATCTCGGCGAACTGCTTGAGGTGGACCTTGCTCGACTTGTAGGAGCAGTGCTCGCTCCACATGACCGAGTACATCGCGAGCTCGCTCGACGTCGGCCGGCGGCCGAGGATCTCCTTGATCCGCGCGTACTCGTCGGCCTTCAGCCCCAGCTCCGCCCACGGCTGCTCGCGGTCGGGGTCCTTCTCGGCCAGGCCGACGGTGTCCAGCACGGGTTCAGGCTATCGACCGCTCGCCACCGCCCCGCTTGCCGCCCGCCGCATGTAACAGCATGTTTGTTCGGCTTCCCACCCGTTCAAACACCCTCCTGGTCATACAAACGTGCTGTTACAAGCAGAACCACGGCCTCGCTCGTCGAATTACAGACCTGTAGTTGTCTCCAACTCCTGGGACTCGTGTGACTACTGAGGTTATGGTGACTCGGCCCGCCCGCCTTCCCCCGGGAGTCCAGCAATGCCCAGCGCCCCCTACGGCTCGTCCTGCGTTCGCCGTCACCGCCCCCCGGCGATGGCTGTCGCGACGGCCCTGTTGCTGGTCACCGGTCTGCTGGGAACGACGGCCGGGCTGACGCTGGGGGCCGCGCCGGCAACTGCCGGCGCGGCCCCAGCGCAAGCCTCAGCCCGAGCCCTGATGGACGGGAACGTCGTGACGCCCGGGGACTTCACGGGCTACGGCTTCGACCAGTGCCACGCACCCGACCAGCGCTCGATGAACCGGTGGCTCAGCCACTCGCCGTTCCTCGCGGTCGGCATCTACATCTCCGGCAACTCCCGCGCCTGCCGCGACCAGCCGAACCTGACCCCGCAGTGGATCAGCACCCAGCTGGCCAGGGGCTGGCGGCTGCTGCCGATCACCCTGGGCCCGCAGGCGAGCTGTCAGCCGCGCTTCCCGAGGTACGACGACGACCCGAAGATCAACCCCAAGCGCGGCACCGACGGGCTGTACAAGTGGGCCCGCGAGCAGGGCACGGCGGAGGCCACCAAGACGGTCGGCGTCGCGCAGGCCCTGGGCATCGCGCCGGGCAGCACGCTCTGGTACGACCTCGAGGGCTTCAACGACAACATCGGCGACTGCCGCGAGTCCGCGCTGGCGTTCCTCTCGGAGTGGACCAACCAGATCCGCGCCCTCGGCTACAAGTCCGGCGTCTACTCGAGCGCGGGCTCGGGCATCGAGATGCTCGACGACGCCAGGGTCGAGCGGCCCGGCCAGTTCAGCCTGCCCGACCAGATCTGGATCGCCCGCTGGGACGGGCTCGCCAACACCTCCACCTCCTACATCCGCGAGGACGGGTGGGTGCCGGGCGGCCGGATGAAGCAGTACCAGGGCGGCCACGACGAGACCTGGGGCGGCGTACGCATCAACATCGACCGCAACTGGCTCGACCTCGGTCAGGGCTCGTTCGCCACCCGCGAGACGCACTGCGGCGGGGTCCGCATCAGCTACTGGCGCTACCGCGCGCTCGAGCCCGGCGCCACGACCAAGCAGGTGCCCGCGCTGCAGTGCCTGCTGTCGGAGAAGGGCTTCTACAACGGCGGCATGTCCGGCACGTACGACGACGCGACGGTCGCCGCCGCCAACGCCTGGATGGCGGCGCAAGGCTTCCCGCCCCAGGCGAAGTTCGCGCCACGGCACTGGGTCTCGCTGCTCAGCCTGGGCGCCAAGCCGGTGGTGAAGGTCGGCTCGGCAGGCCCCGACGTACGCCGCCTCCAGCGCGCGCTGGCCGCCGGCAGTCCGACCCTCAAGCTGATCGCCTCCGGAGTCTTCGACGCCGCGACCGACGCCGCACTCCGCGCCTGGCAGGCCCGCAACGGAGTCCCCGTCACCGGCGTGGCGGCGCCTAGCTCGTGGCGGAAGCTCTGGCAGGGCTACCGCTGAGGATCGCCGTCAGCGCTTCCGCCGCCCGACGGACGGCCTCGTCGTCGGGCGTGCCCTCGGCGAAGGTCAGCACCTCGGCGAGGTAGCGCGGGCCGCGCAAGGCGTGGTCGGCCGGCCACGGCACCACCCAGAAGTGCAGGTGCGGATGCCGGTCCATGGTGGCCCACACGTACGCGCGCGCCGAGCCGGTCACCTCGCACACGGCGTCCTGCGTGCGGCCGAGCAGGCGGGTGAACGCCGTCGCCATCGGCTCGTCGAGGTCGGCCAGCGACTCGTGGTGGTCGACCGTCTCCAGCACCACCGTGCCCACGGGTCCCCAGCCGCCCGGCACGTGGCCGGCCCGCCATCCGTCGCTCTCCACCAGCCAGCCACCGGGTGGCGTGGCGTCCTCGCGGTTGTCCCCGCAGAACCAGCAGTCGTCGTTGCGCATGCCGCCAGGCTCTCAGGAACCGGGGCGCACCCCTTGATCGAGGTTGCGGGCTCAGCCGGCGAAAGCTGACTCGAGCGAGGTGAAGAAGCCCAGCCCGTCCGTACCCGCCCCGGTCAACGCCTCGACCGCGTGCTCGGGATGCGGCATCAGGCCGACGACGTTGCCGCGCTCGTTGGTGATGCCGGCGATGTCGCGCAGCGAGCCGTTGGGGTTCACGTCGAGATACCTCGCGACGACCCGCCCCTCGCCCTCCAGCCGGTCGAGGGTGTCGGCGTCGGCGACGTACCCGCCCTCGCCGTTCTTGAGCACGATCGTCACCTCGGCGCCGTCGTCGTACGACGACGTCCACGGCGTGCTGGTGTTCTCGATGCGCAGCCGCTGGTCGCGGCAGACGAACTTGCGGTGGTCGTTGCGGATCAGCGCGCCGGGGAGCAGGTGGGACTCGCAGAGGATCTGGAAGCCGTTGCAGATGCCGAGCACCGGCATCCCCTTCTCGGCGGCGGCGACGACCTCGGTCATCACCGGCGCGAACCGTGAGATGGCCCCGCAGCGCAGGTAGTCGCCGTAGGAGAAACCGCCGGGGAGCACGACGGCGTCGACGCCCCGCAGGTCGTGGTCGCCGTGCCAGAGCGCGACGGCCTCGTGCCCCGCGATCCTGGCAGCCCGCAGGGCGTCCTCGTCGTCGAGGGAGCCCGGGAAGGTGACGACGCCGACCTTCATGCGTCGTCCACCGAGACCTGGAAGTCCTCGATCACCGGGTTCGACAGCAGGGTCTCGGCCATCTTGCGGACCTCGGCCAGCGTCTCGTCCGAAGGCTCACCGGAGACCTCGAGCTCGAACCGCTTGCCCTGCCGTACCTCCACGACACCGTCGAAGCCGAGCCGTGGCAGCGCGCCGAGCACCGCCTTGCCCTGGGGGTCGAGGATCTCGCGCTTGGGCATCACGTCGACGACATACCGGGCCACGCCACGATCCTAGGGCGCGCGCTCCCGCTGGTTGAGGAGGGACGAAGTCCCGTCACGAAACCGCTCGCCTCACCGGGTCTCGTGACGGGCGCCACGGCGCCCTCCTCGACCAGCGGACCAAATCAGTCGCGGGGCCGCGTGAAGACGATGATCAGGGCGACGCCGAGGCCGGCGACCGCGGGGCCGATGATCGCCCACTCCTCCTGGCCGGACATGGCGCTCCCTTCGAGGTACCCCAGACCCTGGAACGTCCAGATCAGCCCGAGCGACCAGGATCGCCAGGCCGAGCGCGAAGCCGGCGGCCTTCGGCATCAGGACTTCCCGGCCAGCACGTCGGACGCCCGCCGGAGGTCGGCCTCGATGGTGGCCGGCGCCCACCGGCCCGCCACCGCCGCCGCCACGGCGAACGGGCCGCGGCCGATGACCCGGCCCTCGGCGGTCAGCCGGGTGCCGTCGCTGACCTTGAGGAACCGCAGGGTCAGCAGGCCGTCGACGCCGTGCCAGGTGCCGATCTCCGCGATCGTGCGGAACGGCGTCACCTCGGTCAGCTGCAGGTGCGGCTTGATCCCGACCTTGGTGATGTCGCGCCACTGCATGCCGGCATGCGGCTCCCCCGGGTCGACGTCGGCCACGGCCCGCAGGCTCGACTGCCACTCCGGCCGGTTGGCGGGGTCGGCGAGGTAGCGGAACAGGTCGGCGGGCGGGTGCGGGAGGTCGAGGGTCACGCTGAACGAGCTCACGTCGTATCCCCCGGTCACCACGACTCGCCGGTGAGCAGCTCGTACGCCTCCAGGTACCGCGATCTGGTGCGCTCCACTACCTCCTCCGGGAGCGGAGGTGGCGCCTCGCCCGAGGCCCGGTCCCATCCGGACGCGGGCGAGGTCAGCCAGTCGCGGACGATCTGCTTGTCGTACGACGCCTGGGCGCGGCCCGGCTGCCACTCGGCGGCCGGCCAGAAGCGGGACGAGTCGGGCGTCAGCACCTCGTCCGCGAGGACGGTCGTCCAGTCGGCCCGCCGGCCGAACTCGAACTTGGTGTCGGCCAGGATGATCCCGCGCCTCCGGGCGATCTCCTCCGCCTTGCCGTAGACCGCGAGCGTCAGCATCCGCAGCTCCGCGGCCGCGTCGTCGCCGACCTGCTCGGCGACCCGCTCGAAGTCGACGTTCGCGTCGTGGTCGCCCAGGGCCGCCTTCGTCGCGGGCGTGAAGATCGGCTCGGACAGTCGGCTGCCGTCCTGCAACCCCGCCGGGAGCGGGATGCCGCACACCTCGCCGTACGTCCGGTAGTCCTGGTATCCCGTGCCGGTGAGATACCCGCGGGCCACACACTCCACGGGATACATCTCCAGCCGCTCGCACACGACGGCGCGGCCGCGCACCTCGGCCGGCACGTCGGTGGACACCACGTGGTTGCGGACGAGGTCGCTGAGCTGGTCGAACCACCACAGCGACATCCGGGTGAGGATCTCGCCCTTGTCGGGGATGGTGGTGTCGAGGACGAAGTCGAAGGCCGAGATCCGGTCGCTGGCGACCATCAGCAGCGTGCCGTCCGGCAGCTCGTAGAGGTCGCGGACCTTCCCGCTGTGCAGGTGCCGGGCGCCCTCGATCGCGGGGGCCTCGGGAATGTTCAGGTCGCCGCTCGCCACACGCCGAGCCTATCCAGGCCCCGGGGCCTAGAAGGTGATCTCGAACGACGCCGCACCGGACGGCGCTGCTTCGCGCACCGCGACGTCCTGCACCCGTGAGCCCGGCGGGCCCTTGCGCAGCCAGACGACCATGTCGTTGACCGCGTCGGGCTCGCCCTCGACGTGGGCCAGGACGCTGCCGTCCGGCTCGTTGCGCACCCAGCCGGTGACCCCGAGCCGTTCGGCCTCGTGCTGCGACTCCCACCGGAACGCCACCCCCTGCACGCGCCCGGTGACCCTGCACCTGGAATGCCGTCGTGGCCGGGTCTGCCATGACGCCATCATGGGTCATGGCCCATGCCACGCGCCCCGAGGAGCACGCCGTACGCCGCCTGGTCGACCGGGTCTGGAACGACCTGGACGCCGCCGCGGCCCACGAGCTGATCGCGCCCGAGTGCCCCGGCCTGGACGGCACCGGCCCGGACGCCGTGCTCGACTGGCACGACGACCGGCGGTCGGCCTTCCCCGACCTGCGGTACGAGCTGGACGACGTGGTCGCGGGCAGCGGTCACGCCGCCGTGCGGTGGACGGCCTCGGGGACGCAGTCGGGTGCGCTACGGGCCCGTCCCGCCCACCGGCCGCTCGGCGACCTGGACCGGTGCGACGTTCGTGCGGTTCGACGCCCGGGGCCGCATCGACGACGTGTGGTCCGTCAACGACCTGTTCGGGCTGGTGCAGCAGCTCGGCGCGACGGTCGTGCCGCCCGCCGCTGGTTGAGGAGGGACGGAGTCCCGTCGCGAAACCCGCGCGTTCTACAAGATGCCGCCGGGTGAGTACGACGCGGCGTCCGGGTCCGTGGCCACCACCTGGGCCACCCGTCGTACCACCGCCTGGGTCTGGGCCACGGCCGCGCCCGTGAACTCGATCGGGTCGGCCATCAGCGCGTCGATGTCGGCCGCGGACAGGCCGAGGTCGGGGCTGGCGGCCAGCCGCTCGACCACGTCGTTCTCGGCCGCACCCTTCCGTAGGTCGAGCGCCGCGCCGACCGCGGCCTCCTTGATGGCCTCGTGCGCGGTCTCGCGACCGACGCCGCGACGTACCGCCGCCATCAGCACCTTCGTGGTGGCCAGGAACGGGAGATACCGGTCGAGCTCGCGCTGGATCACCGCGGGGAACGCGCCGAACTCGTCCAGGACGGTGAGGAAGGTCCGGAACAGCCCGTCGGCGGCGAAGAAGGCGTCGGGAAGGGCCACGCGGCGGACGACGGAGCACGAGACGTCGCCCTCGTTCCACTGGTCGCCGGCGAGCTCGCCGACCATGCTGAGGTAGCCACGCAGCACCACGGACAGGCCGTTGACCCGCTCGCACGAGCGGGTGTTCATCTTGTGCGGCATCGCGCTCGAGCCGACCTGGCCCTCGGCGAAGCCCTCGGTGACCAGCTCGTGGCCCGCCATCAGGCGGATGGTGGTCGCGAGGTTGGAGGGCCCGGCGGCCAGCTGCACCAGGGCCGAGACCACGTCGAAGTCCAGCGACCGCGGGTAGATCTGGCCGACGCTCGTCAGCACGCGCTCGAAGCCGAGGTGTCGGGCGACCCGCTGCTCGAGCTCGTCGAGCTTTCCCGCGTCGCCGCCGAGCAGGTCGAGCATGTCCTGCGACGTGCCCATCGGACCCTTGATGCCGCGCAACGGATAGCGGGCGAGCAGGTCGTCGAGCCGTTCCAGCGCGACGAGCATCTCGTCGGCGATCGTCGCGAACCGCTTGCCGAGCGTGGTCGCCTGCGCGGCGACGTTGTGTGAGCGGCCGGCCATCACGGTGGTCTCGTGCTCGGCGGCGAGCCTGGCGAGCCTGGCGAGCGTGGCGACCGTACGGCGGCGCAGCAGCGCGAGCGACTCGCGCACCTGGAGCTGCTCGACGTTCTCGGTCAGGTCGCGGCTCGTCATCCCCTTGTGGATGTGCTCGTGCCCGGCCAGAGCCGCGAACTCCTCGATCCGCGCCTTCACGTCGTGGCGCGTGATGCGTTCCCGCGCGGCGATCGACTCGAGATCGACCTTGTCGATGACGTCGCGGTACGCCTCGACGACCCCGTCCGGCACGTCGACCCCGAGGTCGCGCTGCGCTTCGAGCACCGCGATCCAGAGGCGTCGCTCGAGCACGATCTTGTGCTCCGGCGACCAGATCGCGGCGAGGTCGTCACCGGCGTACCGGGTCGCGAGAACGTTCGGGACCGTCACGACTGAAGTCTCCCATGCGGGGTCTCGACACGGGCTCGCCTAGCGGCTCGCCCGGCTCGACCACCGATGGAGGTGTTCCGGTGGTCGAGCCGTGAGGCCGTCCGCGGCCGAGCGCGTCGAGACCTCGACCAGCGGTCAGATGCCGCCCGCGATGTCGTGGCGCCACTGGGCGCCGGGGAAGGAGATGGAGGAGACGCCCTCGTACGCCTTGGCCCGGGCGTCGGCGACCGACGCGCCGACCGCGGTCACGGCGAGCACCCGCCCACCCGCCGTCACCAACCTGCCCGACGAGTCGCGGGCGGTGCCGGCGTGCAGCACGTCCACGTCGTCCTCGGGGTCGAGGGTCTCCGTGCCGACGATGACGTCCCCCGCGACGACGACTCGGGATAGCCGCGGGAGGCCATCACGACCGCCACCGCTGCACCCGGCTTCCACGCCAGCGGCGGCACCGCGTCCAGGCTCCCGCTGGCGCAGGCCAGCAGCACCGGCGAGAGCGGCGACTCCAGCAATGCCAGCAGCGGCTGGGTCTCCGGGTCTCCGAAGCGGGCGTTGAACTCCACCACCCGAACGCCGCGCGAGGTGAGCGCGAGGCCGGCGTACAGCAGCCCTCGGAACGGCGCCCCGCGCCGGGCCATCTCGTCGACGGTCGGCTGGAGCACGTCGCGCAGCACGTCGGCGACGAGGTCGGCGGGCGCCCACGGCAGCGGGGTGTAGGCCCCCATGCCGCCGGTGTTCGGGCCCTCGTCGCCGTCGAAGATCCGCTTGAAGTCCTGCGCCGGCAGCATCGGCACGACCGTCGTGCCGTCGCTGAGCCCGAACAGCGAGACCTCGGGGCCGTCGAGGTACTCCTCCACGACCACGTCGCCGCACGCCGCCCCGTGGGCGACCGCCTCGTCGCGGTCGGTGGTGACCACGACGCCCTTGCCGGCGGCGAGGCCGTCGTCCTTGACGACGTACGGCGGCCCGAACGCGTCGAGTGCCGCTGCCACCTCGTCGGGCGTGCGGCACAACCGGGCCTCGGCGGTCGGCACGCCGGCGGCCTTCATCACGTCCTTGGCGAAGGCCTTCGAGCCCTCCAGCCGGGCGGCGACTCCTGACGGGCCGAAGCACGCGATGCCCGCGGCCGTCACCGCGTCTGCCACTCCCGCGACCAGAGGAGCCTCGGGCCCGACGACGACGAGATCGACGCCCAGGCGGCGGGCCAGGGACGCGACCTCCTCGCCCGACATCGGGTCGACGCCATGGAGCGTCGCGGCCGCTGCCATGCCGGGGTTGCCCGGCGCGGCGTGCACCTCGTCGACATCCGGGTCGCGGGCGAGGGCCAGGACGAGGGCGTGCTCGCGCCCACCGGTGCCGATGACGAGAGCCTTCACGCGGCCGGAGTCTAGGGGTGCGGGGTGCGCCGCTCGATGGAGACGGCGTACGCGGAGGGGCGGTAGCGCAGGATCGGGTCGTCGCTCAGCTCGACACCGTCGACGACCCGGGTCGGGTCGAAGACGACGATGTCGCCCTCGGCCTCGCGGTCGTCCTCGGGGGTGGTGATCTCGAACCAGCCGCCGACGAACTCGCGGCTCCCCCGCCACACCGACATCGGGTTGTGCGGGTCGTCCTTCGGCCCGGCGACCGAGACCATCAGGTCGAACGCGACCGGACCGTCGGCCAGCCGGGCCAGGATCTCCTCGCGCAGCCGCTCACGGCCGCTGAAGCGCCCCGCCGGTCGCCGGCCCCCGGCACGGGGCGCGAACCGGAACCGCACCCAGGTCCCGTGCCCGGCCAAGGTCACCCACCGGTAGGCGTGGATGGGGAAGTACGTCGCCTCGGCATAGCTGGCCGGCGCACTCAGCGCCTTCGATCGAGAGTTCGCGGCAAGCGCCAGGGCCGTGCGCGGTCGGATCGCCAGGAACTTGGCGAGCTCGCGCCGGTCGCGGGCGACCTCCGTGAGCCGCACGAAGTCCTCGGGGGTGCGCACCGGGAACCGGGGCACCGTCTGGCCGAGCAGATCCGTGGACTTGCCGTCGGGGAGCACGAACGACACCGCCATCCCGCGGACGAACGGCATGTCGTCGCTGGCGTCCGGCCGCCCGCTGCCGTGCGACCACCTCACCAGCACGGGCACGCTCTCGCCGGTCAGGTGCCCCGCACGGCAGATCGCGGTCGACTCCGGGCTGGCGTTGAACGTGCCGGAGTAGAAGTGCCCCTTGGCGTGCAGGGCGCGGTGTCCCGCAGGCGCCTTCTGAGCAGCGACGATGCGGTCGATCGCCTGTCCCGGATCCAGCATGAAAAGGAGGCTAGGGCTCGCGGACGGCCTGGGGTAGATCCGAACGGACAGATAACGTTCTGGAAAAGGACGGTGCTCACACCAATTGCCCTCTAGACACGGCCGGATCTGGGGCTACGTTGCTCAGGGTGGCAGCCGCCATCGCCTGATCCGGCGGAGGGTGAAGTTCGATGCGCAGTTCCCTGTTCCGACGTCGAGTCGCGGCCGTCGCCGCCGGCTCGGCCCTGCTCCTGGCCGCGGCCGCGTGTGCGGCCCCGGAGAAGGACAAAGACACGACAACGGACTCCGGCGTCGACGCCGCGAAGGCCGCCAGCGTTGCCGACTTCGGCACCATGGACGACCTGGTCAAGGCCGCCCAGGACGAGGGCGAGCTCAACGTCATCGCGCTTCCGCCCGACTGGGCCAACTACGGCGAGATCATCGACACCTTCTCCGAGAAGTACGACATCAAGGTCAACTCCGACCAGCCCGACGGGGCCAGCCAGGACGAGATCAACGCCGCCACCGACCTGGCGGGCACCGACAAGGCTCCCGACGTCTTCGACCTCGGCCAGTCCGTCGCCCTCGCCAACACCGACATGTTCGCGCCGTACCAGGTCGCGACGTTCGACGAGATCCCCACCGAGTTCAAGGATGCCAACGGTGCCTGGGTCAACGACTACGGCGGCTACATGGCCATCGGCTACGACTCGGCCAAGGTGCCGGACGTGACGTCGGTGGCGGACCTGCTCAAGCCGGAGTTCAAGGGCGCCGTGGCGCTCAACGGCGACCCGACCCAGGCCGGCGCGGCGTTCAGCGGTGTGATGATGGCCGCGATCGCCAACGGCGGCTCCGCAGACGACATCGCGCCCGGCGTCGACTTCTTCGGCCAGCTCAAGAAGGCCGGCAACTTCCTGCCCGTCGACCCCGACTCCGGCACGATCGAGTCGGGCGCGACGCCGGTCGTCATCGACTGGGACTACCTGGGCGCGGCCGCCGCGGCCAACGTCGACACGTGGAAGACCGTCGTGCCGCCCGAGGCGGTCGTCGCGGGCTACTACTTCCAGGCCATCAACGCCGACGCGCCGCACCCGGCCGCCGCGCGGCTCTGGGAGGAGTTCCTCTACAGCGACGAGGGCCAGAACCTCTGGCTCAAGGGTGGCGCCCGTCCGGTCCGCGGTGACGCGATGGCCGAGGCCGGCACGATCGACGCGGACCTCTGGGACGCGCTGCCCGCGGTGAGTGGCACGCCGGTCATCCCGACCGACGCGCAGACCACCAAGGCCGGCGAGTACCTCGCCGAGCACTGGTCGAAGGTCATCAGCTGAGCACGACCGCTCCTGCCAGGGCAGGTACCGGCCGACGGGTCTCCGTCGGTCGGTACCTCCCCCTGCTCCCGTTCTTCGGCTTCCTCGCGGTCTTCCTGCTCGTGCCGACGATCACGGTGATCATCGGAGCGTTCCAGGACGGCGACGCGGGCGGCTTCACGACGGGCAACATCGAGGCGCTGCGCTCATCGGCGGCGCTCGACACGCTCCGCAAGAGCATCGTGCTGTCCGGTACCACGGCCCTGCTGGGAGGGCTGCTCGGCGCCGTTCTCTCGTACCTGATCGTCTCGCTGGGACCCGGCAGCATCCTGCGGCGGGCGACGCTCTCGGTCTCGGGCGTGCTGGCCCAGTTCGGTGGCGTCACCCTCGCCTTCGCGTGGATCTCCGTGCTGAGCTTCGACGGTCTCCTCGTCAAGGCACTGGGCTCGTGGCCCGGCATCGACATCTACGGCTCGGGCTGGCTCTACGGCCTCAACGGCCTGATCGTCGTCTACACCTACTTCCAGGTCCCGCTGATGGTCATCGTCTTCACCCCGGCGATCGAGGGGCTGCGTCCCCAGCTCCGGGAGGCGGCGGTGAACCTCGGCGCGACCACGACGCAGTACTGGCGGATGGTGGGCATCCCGCTGCTGACCCCGGCCTTCCTCGGTTCCGTGCTCTTGCTGTTCGCCAACGCGTTCGCGGCCTACGCCACCGCGGCGGTCCTGGTCAGCCAGGGCAACCCGATCGTGCCGCTGTTGATCCGCTCGTCGCTGACCAGCGAGGTCGTGCTCGGCCAGCAGAACCTCGGCTTCGCGCTCGCGACCGAGATGATCGTCGTGGTCTCGATCGTGATGGCGATGTACGCGCTCCTGCTCCGCCGTACGTCGAAGTGGCTTCGATGAACACCGGTCGCGGGTTCCGCATCGTCAGAGGCGTTCTGCTGGGCCTCTTCGCCGTGTACTTCTTCCTGCCGCTGGTCGGGATGGCCAACTACAGCGTCCAGGGCAAGGGCCCGCTCGATGGCAAGATCACCTTTCACTACTACGCGGAGCTCGTCCGCAACGAGGACCTGCGCAGCGCGATCATCTCCTCGCTGCTGCTCGCTGTGCTCACGGTGGTGCTGATGGTCGTCCTGCTGGTGCCGACGATGATCTGGGTGCGGCTGCGTGTTCCCGGGATCTCCCGCGTGGTGGAGTTCCTGTGCCTGCTTCCCCTCACGGTGCCGCCCCTGGTGATCGTGGTCGGCATCGACGACGTCTACAGCTGGGTCAACTACTTCCTCGGCGAATCTCCGCAGGTGCTTGCCTTCGCCTACGTGGTCCTGGTGCTGCCCTACTCGTACCGGTCGATCGACTCGGCCCTGCAGGCCATCGACGTGACGACGCTCGCCGAGGCGGCCCGGTCGCTGGGCGCCGGCTGGACCACGGTGATCACCCGGATCGTGATGCCCAACATCATCAGCGGTGTGCTGGGCGCGGCGTTCATCACCATCGCACTGGTGCTCGGCGAGTACGTCTTCGCCTCCCTGCTCCACTACGACACGATGCCCGTCGCGCTGGCGGCGATCTACAAGTCCGAGACGTCGACGGCCATCGCCGGCGCCTTCGCCTCGATCGTGCTGATCTCGCTGCTGCTGCTCGGACTGTCGTTCTTCAACCGCAACCAGACTCCCGACGTCGGAGGAGCCAAGCAATGACCACCAGCCCAGCCACCCGAACCGGTCTGGCGGTCGAGCTGACCGACCTGACGCGCGTCTACGGGTCGATGAAGGCGCTCGACGGGCTGACCCTGCACCTCGAGCCGGGCGAGCTGGTCGCGCTGCTCGGCCCGTCGGGCTGCGGCAAGACGACGGCGCTGCGCATCCTGGCCGGCCTCGACCAGCCCACGTCGGGCAGCGTCGAGGTCGGCGGCAAGGACCTCACGCGTGTACCGGCCAACAAGCGCGACATGGGGATGGTCTTCCAGGCCTACAGCCTCTTCCCGCACATGACGGTGCTGGACAACGTCGCGTTCGGGCTCAAGCTGCGCGGCAAGGACGGCGCGGCGCGGCGCAAGGCCGCCCAGGACAAGCTCGAGATGGTCGGCCTCGCGGAGCACGGGAGCCGCTACGCCAGCCAGCTCTCCGGCGGCCAGCAGCAGCGCGTTGCGCTCGCTCGTGCGCTGGCCATCGAGCCGTCCGTGCTGCTCCTCGACGAGCCGCTGTCGGCGCTCGACGCCAAGGTCAGGACGCAGCTGCGCGACGAGATCCGGCGCGTCCAGCTGGAAGTCGGCACGACGACGCTGTTCGTCACCCACGACCAGGAGGAGGCGCTGGCCGTTGCCGACCGCGTGGGTGTGATGAGCGCGGGCCGGCTCGAGCAGCTCGCGCCGCCGGCCGAGCTCTATGCGAACCCGGCAACGCCGTTCGTGGCGGAGTTCGTGGGTCTGCACAACCGCGTCGCCGCCACGGTCACCGGATCGACGGCGAACGTGCTGGGCTCGGACGTCCCCGTGGTCCGCGGCTCGGTCACCGGCACCGGCATGGCGATGGTCCGCCCGGAGTCGGTCACCGTGCAGCTCGCGCCCGACGGCAACGCCACCGTGGTCTCGGTCGGGTTCCTCGGGCCGATCTCGCGGGTGTACGTCGAGGTGGACGGCCAGCAGCTGATGGCCCAGGTCGCGAGCTCGCAGGCCACGAAGCTCGCCGCCGGCGACAGGGTGCGGGTGGGCGTGGAAGACACACCCGTCCTGGTCATCGCCGCCTGAGCCGCACCACCCGGTATCCGACGCCGACGGCGAAGACGGCCACGCCCGCCACCACCGACTGCCACGGCAGGGTGGCGACGAGGACGAGACAGCCGGCGCAGCCCAGCACCTGGAGCCAGCGCGGGAAGCGGCGGTGCTCGGCGCCCTGGGCGCGCGCGGCGGCGTTCGCGACGAAGTAGTAGAGCAGCACGCCGAACGACGAGAACCCGATCGCACCGCGCAGGTCGACCACCAGCACGATCGCCACGACGACGGCGGCCACGGTGAGCTCCGCGCGGTGCGGCACGTGGTACCTCGGGTGTACGGCGTCCAGCCAGCGCGGCAGGTCGCCCTCACGCGCCATGGCCAGGCTCGTCCGGCCGAGCCCCGCGACCAGTGCGAGCAGCGCGCCCGCGGCGGCAAGGGCGGCGCCCACGCGGACCACCGGAGCCGCCCAGTCCCAGCCGGACGCGGCGACGGCGTCCGCGACCGGCTCGGTGGAGGCGCCGGTCGCGTCGGGGCCGAGCACGGCCAGCACCGCGACCCCGACGACGGCGTACACGACGACCGCGCCGGCCAGGGCGATCACGATCGCGCGCGGGATCACGCGCGCCGGGTCGCGGACCTCCTCGCCGAGCGTGGCGATGCGGGCGTAGCCGGCGAACGCGAAGAACAGCAGGCCGGCTGACTGGAGCACGCCGTAGGCGCCGTGCGGGGCGTCCCAGTCACTCAGTCCGTCGGCGCGCCGGCGGTGCCCACACATGCGGCGACGGCGACGGCCAGGGCCAGCAGGACGAGGGTGACGATGACGCGCGTGAGCCCCGCAGTGCGGGTGACGCCGGTGCAGTTGACCAGCGCCAGGACGACGACCACGGCGGCCGCGACCGGCTTCTGCCAGCCGTCGGGGACGGCGTACGCCGCGAACGTCATCGCCATCGCCGCGCAGCTCGCCGTCTTGCCGACCACGAAACCCCAGCCGGCGAGGAAGCCCCACCAGTCGCCGAGCACCTCGCGGCCGTAGAGGTAGGTGCCGCCGGCGCGGGGGTACGCCGCGGCGAGCTGAGCGCTGGCGGTCGCGTTGCAGTAGGCGACGACGGCGGCGATGGCGAGCCCGGCGAGCAGCCAGGTGCCGGCGGCCCGGGCCGCCGGGGCGAAGGCCGCGAACACGCCGGCGCCGATCATCGACCCGAGCCCGATGACGACGGCGTCGCCCAGGCCCAGGCGCCGGGCCAGCGTCTGGTGCTCGCTCACGGTGGTCATCCCAGCACCTCCGGGTGAACGTCAGGCGTCCATCGCGGCCGCGATCTTCTGGCCGACCGCTTCGATCTCGTGCTTGTCGAGTGGCGTCATCACGTCCTCCCAGACCGGCAGGAACGGCCCGGCCATGTCCATCCGGCCCTCCGGGCGCGGCACGAACCACAGGTGGAAGTGGGCGCCGCCCTCGCCCCAGCGGTACACGTGCACCCGGCCGACGCCACCCAGGCTCTCGATCGCGCGCTCCACCCGGCCCGCCACGCCGCCCAGGGTCGCGGCGTACTCCTCGGGCATGTCGGCGTAGGAGTCGAAGTGCGCCTTGCTCGTGAGCCACACGCAGCCGGCCAGTGACGTCTGCCCCGGGTTGTGCAGGCTCCAGCGGTCGTCGGCCCAGATCGCGTGGTCGCGGGCGTCGGGCGAGCACGGGAAGCACGGCTCCCCGCCCTCCTCACCTCGCCGCGGCGGCTCGGGGAGCGTCAGCTCGGCGGGGTCCTTGACGGTCAGCGGTTCGGCGTACGGAAGGGTCATGCCCCCACGGTCCCCTCCGTGGCGAGGTACGTGCTTGATCGAGGTTGCCCCCTCGCCGGTCGAGGAGGGACGAAGTCCCGTCACGAGACCCGGTGACGGGACCGTGGACCTCTCACCGGGTCTCGTGACGGGCGCTAGCGCGCCCTCCTCGACCAGCGGGTGCTACGCCGGCACCTCGAGGGTCTGTTCGCGGCCGGGGCCGACGCCGACGCCCCAGATGCGGGTGCCGGACATCTCCTCCAGCGCCCGCACGTACGCCTGGGCGTTGGCGGGCAGCGAGTCGAACGTCCGGCAGTCGGAGATGTCCTCCCACCAACCCGGCAGCGTCTCGTAGACGGGCTTCGCCCGGGCGAACTCCGACTGCGTCATCGGCATCTCGTCGTGGCGCACGCCGTCCACCTCGTACGCCACGCAGACCGGCACCCGCTCCCACGACGACAGCACGTCGAGCTTGGTGAGGAACACGTCGGTGAGGCCGTTGACGCGGGAGGAGTAGCGGGCGACCACCGCGTCGTACCAGCCGCATCGGCGGTTGCGGCCCGTCGAGACGCCGACCTCGCCGCCGACCTTCCAGAGCTTCTCGCCGTCCGCGTCGAACAGCTCGGTCGGGAACGGACCGGAGCCGACACGGGTGGTGTACGCCTTGATCACGCCGATCACCCGGTCGATCCGCGTCGGGCCGATGCCGGCGCCGGTGCACACGCCGCCGGCGATCGGGTTGGAGGACGTGACGTACGGGTACGTCCCGTGGTCGACGTCGAGCATGGTCGCCTGGGCACCCTCGAAGAGGACTGTCTTGCCGTCGTCGAGCGCGCGGTTGAGCAGCAGCGAGGTGTCGGCGACCATCGGCCGCAACCGCTCGACGTACGACAAGAGCTCCTCGACGACGGCGTCGATCGACAGCGCACGCCGGTTGTAGACCTTCGCGAGCAGCTGGTTCTTGACCTCCAGCGACGCCTCGACCTTCTGGCGCAACAGCTCCTCGTCGAAGAGGTCGGCGACGCGGATGCCGATGCGGTTGATCTTGTCGGCGTACGTCGGCCCGATGCCGCGGCCGGTGGTGCCGAGCTTGGCGTTGCCGAGGAAGCGCTCGGTGACCTTGTCGATCGTGGCGTGGTACGACGCCAGCACGTGCGCGTTCGCGCTCACGACCAGCGGCGCGAGCTCGACCCCGCGGGCGACGAGCGCGTCGAGCTCGCGGAACAGCGCCTCCGGGGAGACCACGACGCCGTTGGCGATCACGCAGGTCGAGCCCGGCGTGAGGATGCCGCTCGGCAGCAGGTGGGTGGCGAACTTCTCGCCGTCGATCACGATCGTGTGGCCGGCGTTGTGGCCGCCGCTCGTCCGCACGACGTAGTCGATCGTCTCGCTGGTGGCGAGGAGGTCGGTGGCCTTGCCCTTGCCCTCGTCGCCCCATTGGGCGCCCAGGACCACGATCGCCGGCATCTGTCACTCCTGCAGTGGGGGGCCACCCGACCGTTTCAGCCGGGCCGTTCGAGGCGGGCAGCACGCTACTGCACGGGTGAGGTGACCGCTTCCCACCGTCCGCTAGTGTCCGCGTCGATGGATCCGATGCTCGTCATCACCAACAAGGACGCCGGCACCGCCGACCAGGAGACCCTCGAGGTCGCCCTCGGCATCCTGCGCGAGCGGACGTCCGTCGAGGTGGCCGCCACGTCAGATCCCGGCGAGCTGGACGGCGTGCTCCACCGCGCGGGGTCACGTCGCATCGTCGTCGCCGGCGGGGACGGCAGCCTGCACGCCGTGATGTCGGCACTGCACCGGCGCCACGAGCTCGGCGAGCGCGTGGTCGGCCTGCTTCCGCTGGGGACCGGCAACGACTTCGCGCGCGGCGTCGGGATCTCTCTCGAGATCGACGAGGCTGCGCGGACCGTCGTCGACGGCGAGGTCCGCGAGATGGACCTGATCATCGACGAGGTCGGCGAGATCGTCGTCAACAACGTGCACGTCGGCGCCGGGGCCGAGGCGAGCCGCAAGGGCAGCACCTGGAAGGACCGTCTCGGGTCGATCGGCGTCGGCAAGCTCAACCTCGGCAAGCTCGGCTACCCGATCGGCGCCGTCCAGTCCGCCTTCAACAAGGGCGAGCTCCACCTGCGCGTCGAGATCGACGGGGAGGTCGTCAACGACCTCGACCGGCCGGTGCTCATGGTCGCGGTCGGCAACGGCGCCCACATCGGCGGCGGCACCGAGGTCACGCCGTACGCCGACCCCGAGGACGGCCAGGTCGACGTGATGGTCTCCCGGGCGACGTCGCCGCTGGCGAAGCTCGGCTACACCCTCAAGATGGCTCGCGAAGGCTCGCACCTCGAACGTCCGGACGTCGAGTACTTCCGGGGCAAGACCGTCTCGATATCCGGCGAAGCCTTCTACTGCTCGGCGGACGGCGAGATCTACGGGCCGGAGCGACAGCGTTCCTGGCACGTCGAGCAGGCGGCGTACCGGATGGTGCTGCCCGCACGGTCCGACGTCTGACGGGGAGCGCACCCGCCGCCCTGGCGCCGCGCGACCACGAACGCCGACTTTCTCGCTGGTCGAGCCGCCGCGAGGAACGAGCGGCGTGTCGAGACCACGCCCCCGTCACGGGTCTCGACACCGGCTCGCTGGCGCTCGCCGGGCTCGACCAGCGAGCAAGCCGGTAGCGTCGCTGACTTGAGGGAATCCTCTAGAGCCATCCTCTCCGAACGGCCTCCACGCCGGCCTGGAAGCGCGTGTCGACGCCGAGCTCGATGAGCAGCTCGGCGACCCGGCGCCGTACGGTGCGCAGGCTCAGTCCCAGGGTGCGCGCGATCTGCTCGTCCTTCGCGCCCGCCGCGAGCTGGCGGAGCAGGTTGCCGCGGATGTCGATGCGGGGCCGCCGGAGGTCCAGGTCGGGCAGGGCCGACGCCTGCTCCCAGTACGCCTCGAACAGCAGCGTCAGCGCCCCGACGATCGCCGGCTGGCGGACGAGCAGTCGCGGCTCGTCGGCGAACCCGAGCGGCTCCGGGAGCACCGCGTGCGTCCCACGGATCACCAGCATCCGGGTCGGCATCTCGTCGATGACCCGGACCTGTTCCCCCTGGCGGGCCCTCGCCTGCAGCACCTCGGGGGCCTCGTGGAGGGCGCGGACGGGGTAGATCGCCCGCGACCGCCGGCCGGACGCGACCGCTCGTCCCACCACGACCGAGATGGCCGACTCGCGCGGCATCCGCCACGCGTCCGGTCGCCACCACAACAGGTCGCCCTGGCTGGTCTCGATCAGGTCGGTCAGCAGGGCGAGCGCGTTCCCGCCCGCGCTGAGCTCACCGTCGAGGCCGCCGAGGTTCTCCATCTGGTCGGGTCCGGGCTGGAAGGACGCGGCGACCAGGAACGGGATCGCCCGGGACAGGTCGTGCAGCCGCTCGCGTGACCGCGCGGCCGACTCGGCCTGTTCGTCGATGAGGGCGGCCACCAGCGCGGGGAGCGGCCGCACGGTCAGCCGTTCGCCACCCAGGTCGGCGAGGCCGCGGTCGATCATCGGGCCCAGCTGGTCCGGCAGCCGGTCCGGCGTCGTCCCCAGGACCGCGGCGACGTCGGCAAGCGACCCGCCGGAGAGCGGCAGCAGCTGCTGGTAGCGGCGCTCGTCCTCGGGCGTCAGCCCCAAGGCGGTGAGCACCGAGGTGACGCCGCGTCGTACTGCCCGGCGGCGGTCCTGAGGCACGGCTGGCATGTTAATGCCAGGGGCATCCCTTAGCCAGCTGGCACGGACCGGACAGTGCGACGATGGCCGACGACGTCACGGCGTCTGGCCCTCTCGGGGGTCTGGCATCTGACCTCGACGCGCCTCTCACCGCGGGGGATGGGTCGGTGGCGTCGACGAGCGCCGGAGTGGACTCAGGGGACAACTCCGGCGCTCGTCCACGTCGCCGGAACTCCCGCGAGGCGCGCTGGGCGCTCGGGTAGCGTGCGGGCGACCGACCGCAGCCTCTCCCGAAGGGACCGCTCCCTCATGCCCGCGCCCACCGACGCGTCCACCGACGGGCCCACCGACTGGGTCACCCGCGCCGCCGACGACGCCATCAGGCACGCCGGCGAGGGCAAGCAGGTGACCGTGTCGTCGGGCGTCTCGCCGTCCGGACCGGTGCACCTGGGCAACATGCGGGAGTTCCTGACGGTGCATTTCGTGGCCGACGAGCTGCGCCGGCGCGGCGTGCCGGTGCGGCACCTGCACGTGTGGGACGACTACGACCGGTTCCGCCGGGTGCCGAAGGGCGTCGACGCGTCGTACGCCGAGCACATCGGCCGCCCCCTCAGCGCCGTGCCCGACCCCTGGGACTGCCACGTCTCGTGGGCCGAGCACTTCAAGGAGCCGCTCGTCGAAGCCCTGCACGCCATGGGGATCGAGATGGAGGAGATCTCGCAGACCGAGCGGTACACCTCCGGCCACTACCGCGAGCAGGTGCTGCTCGCCGTCCGCAACCGCGACGAGATCGAGGCCGTGCTGGCGAGGTACCGCACCAAGAAGGCACCCCCGCATGCCACCAACGACCAGGAGGCCGACGCGCTCGCCGACTCGGTCGCCGACGATGACGACGACGTCGAGGGCGCCACGGCGCTGGAACGCTTTCCCTACAAGCCCTTCTGCCGCACCTGCGGGCGCGACACCACGACCGTCACGTCGTACGACGACGCCAGCACCGACCTCACCTACACCTGCGACCGCGGGCACACCCACACCACGAACCTGGCGACCCAGGACGAGGGGAAGCTGGTGTGGAAGGTGGACTGGCCGATGCGCTGGGCGTTCGAGCACGTCGACTTCGAGCCGGCCGGCATGGACCACGCGACGCCCGGGTCGTCGTTCACGGTCGGCCACGAGCTGGTCGAGAAGGTCTTCGGCATGCCGCGCCCCGCGTGGTTCGGCTACGGCTTCGTCGGCTTCGCCGGGGTGCAGAAGATGTCGTCGTCGGCCGGCGGCGCGCCCACCGCACAAGACGCGCTGCGCGTCCTCGAGGCGCCGATCCTGCGGTGGCTCTACGTCCGCCGCAGCCCCAAGCAGACCTTCGACATCGACTTCGGGCCCGAGGTGGTCCGCCTCTACGACGAGTGGGACTCCCTGACCCGCAAGGCCGCCGACCCCGAGAAGCGTGACCTCCAGGTGCTGGCGTGGGAGCGGGCGGCCGCCACGGCAGCCGGCCCGCTGCCGGCGCCGCGGGTCGTCGTACCGTTCCGCCTGCTGTCCTCCGTCGCCGACGTCACCGCGGGCTCCGCCGAGCAGATCAGCCGCATCGTCGGCGTGGATGTCGACGACCTCGAGCCACGACTCGAGCGAGCGATGGCGTGGACGAGCGAGTACGTCGACCCGGCCGACCGTACGAACGTCCGGGAGACGCCCGACGAGGCCACGCTCGGCGCCCTGACCGACCAGGAGCGGACGTGGCTCGGGCTGCTCCTCGACGGGCTCACCGAGCCGCTGCAGGTCGACGCCGTCACGTCGCTCGTCTACGGCGTGCCCAAGCTCGCGCGCGGGATGACGCTCGACGAGAAGCCGACCGACGAGGTGAAGGCGGACCAGAAGCAGTTCTTCGGTCTGCTCTACCGGCTCCTGGTCGACGCCGAGCGTGGCCCGCGGCTGCCCACTCTCGTGATGGCGCTGGGGGTCGAGCGGGTGCGCTCGCTGCTGACCCCGCCCGCAGGTTGAGGAGGGCGCGCCAGCGCCCGTCACGAAGCCAGCGGCTACAGCAGCGCGTCGGCCGCCGCGGCGCTCGAGTCCCGCAGGAACTCCGAGCAGCGGTCCCACTCCTCGGCCTCGCCGATGGCGCGGGCCGACAGCGCGAGCAGCGCCAGGCTGCGCAGGAACCCGCGGTTGGGCTCGTGCTCCCACGGCACCGGGCCGTGGCCCTTCCAGCCGTTGCGGCGCAGCAGGTCCAGGCTGCGGTGGTAGCCGACCCGCGCGTATGCGTAGACGGTCAGGTCGTCGGCCCCCGCGTCGCGGGCCTGTTGGGCCAGGGCGGCCCACGCGGCAGGTGACGCCGGGTGGCGGCGTACGACCTCGCCTGCCGGGTCGCCCGCCGCCAGCTCGGCGTCCGCGGGGTCGTCGGGGAGACGCGTGGGCGGCGGGCCGGCCATCAAGTCCTGCTGGGTCATGCGTGCCAGCCTAGGGACCCGGGGAATCGGTGTCCGCGGACGGGTGTTGACTGCGGACATGGCCCAGACAGCGCCGCAGCAGCCCACCTCCGAGATTCCCGAGGGGGTCCGGCCCTGGCCAGCGTTGTTCGCACTGTGCCTCGGGTTCTTCATGATCCTGGTCGACACGACCATCGTGACCGTCGCGACGCCCGCGATCATCGCCGACCTCGACGCCGACGTGAACGAGGTCATCTGGGTCACCAGCGCCTACCTGCTCGCGTACGCCGTCCCGGTGCTGATCACCGGCCGGCTCGGCGACCGCGTCGGACCGAAGAAGGTCTACATGGTCGGCCTGACGATCTTCACGCTGGCGTCCCTGTGGTGCGGCCTGACGACCAGCATCGAGATGCTGATCGCGGCGCGGGTCCTCCAAGGCATCGGCGCCTCGATGCTGACGCCGCAGACGATGGCGGTCATCACCCGGATCTTCCCGGCCCAGGAGCGCGGCAAGGCGATGGCGCTCTGGGGTACGACGGCCGGCGTGGCGCTCCTCGTGGGGCCGATCCTCGGCGGCATCCTCGTCGACGCGCTCGGCTGGGAGTGGATCTTCTTCATCAACATCCCGGTCGGCATCGTGGGTCTGGTGCTGGCGTTCCGGCTCGTGCCCGACCTGCCGACCCACGCGCACAAGTTCGACTGGCTGGGTGTGGCGCTGAGCGGGCTCGCCATGTTCGCGCTGGTCTTCGGCCTCCAGGAGGGCCACCAGTACGACTGGGGCACCATCACCGGCCCGATCTCCGTCTGGGGGCTGATCATCGCCGGCCTGGTGTTGTTCGCGGTGTTCATCTACTGGCAGGCGCGCAACCGCAGCGAGCCGCTGGTGCCGCTCGGCCTGTTCGGCGACCGCAACTTCTCGATCTCCAACTTCGCCATCTCCGCGATGTCGTTCACCGCGACGTCCATGGGCTTCCCGCTGATGCTGTACGCCCAGCTCGTGCGCGGGCTCTCGCCCCTGAAGGCCGCCCTGCTGATGGTGCCGATGGCGGTGATGTCGATCGTGATGGCGCCGATCGTCGGGCGGTACACCGACAAGGTGCACCCGCGCTTCATCACGGGCGCTCGGGTTCTTCGTGACCGCGATCTCGATCTTCTGGCTGTCGCTGGTGATGACGCCCGACACCGCCACGTGGCAGATCCTGCTGCCGATGGCGGTGCTCGGCCTCGGCATGGCCGGCGTATGGGCGCCGCTCGCCGCCACCGCGACGCGCAACCTGCCGCTGCAGCTGGCTGGAGCGGGATCCGGCATCTACAACGCCACCCGCCAGGTCGGCGCGGTCATCGGCTCGGCCTCGATCGCGGTGCTGATGGATGCCCGGTTGTCGGCCCAGGGCCTCCAGACCGGCGGCGCGTCGGCCGAGGGCGCGGGCGGTGGTGGGCTACCGAGCCAGGTGTACGAGCCGTTCAGCACGGCGATGTCCCAGTCGATGCTGCTGCCCGCGGCCGTGCTCGTGCTGGGCTTCTTGTCCGTCCTCGGCTTCCAGCAGATGCGTCACATGGCGGCGCGACCGGGTCAGTCCGGCGCCGAGCGGCCCGGCGAGCCGGTGCCCACCGATTCGTCAGCGGTCTAGCGGGTCCTCGGAGCGGGCGGTTCTCTGACGAATCGAGCCACCTCAGCCGATCGAGTGACCGGTGGCGCGCAGGTTCTCGCAGGCCTCCACGACGCGGGCGGCCATGCCCTCTTCGGCCGCCTTGCCCCAGGCGCGCGGGTCGTAGGCCTTCTTGTTGCCGACCTCGCCGTCGACCTTGAGCACGCCGTCGTAGTTGCTGAACATGTGGCCGACGACGGGACGGGTGAAGGCGTACTGGGTGTCGGTGTCGACGTTCATCTTCACCACGCCGAAGTCCACGGCCGCGCCGATCTCCTCGGCGGTCGAGCCCGAACCGCCGTGGAAGACCAGGTCGAAGGGGCGCTCGTCGGCGGAGAGGCCGAGCTCCTTCACGATCGTCTCCTGGGCGACCTTGAGGACCTCGGGGCGGAGCTTGACGTTGCCCGGCTTGTAGACGCCGTGGACGTTGCCGAAGGTGAGGGCGGTCAGGTACCGGCCGTTCTCGCCCGTACCCAGCGCCTTCACCGTGGCGACAGCGTCCTCGGGCGTGGAGTAGAGCTTGTCGTCGATCGCGCCCTCGACGCCGTCCTCCTCGCCGCCGACCACGCCGACCTCGATCTCGAGGATGATGTGCGCCGCGGCGCACTTGGCCAGCAGCTCCTCGGCGATCTGGAGGTTCTCGTCGAGGGGTACGGCGGACCCGTCCCACATGTGCGACTGGAACAGCGGCGCCTCGCCCCGCGCGACGCGCTCGGCCGAGATGTCGAGCAGCGGCCGCACGAACCCGTCCAGCTTGTCCTTGGGGCAGTGGTCGGTGTGCAGCGCGATGTTCACGGGGTAGGACTTGGCGACCTCGGCGGCGTACGCCGCGAACGCCACCGATCCGGTGACCATGTTCTTCACGGTCGGGCCGGAGAGGTACTCCGCCCCGCCGGTCGAGACCTGCACGATGCCGTCGGAGCCGGCGTCGGCGAATCCCTTGAGGGCGGCGTTCAGCGTCTGCGACGAGGACACGTTGATGGCCGGGAACGCGAAGCCCTGCGACTTCGCGGCATCCAGCATCTCGGCGTACTTCTCGGGGGTGGCGATGGGCATGTCGAGCTCCTCGGGACTGGTGGTGCGACCGCGATTCACCCTAGTGGCTCTCGCGGCGGCATCCGCGGTCCGTCCGGATGGGTGACAACCGATGGGGACGGTGCTTCCGTCTAGGAGTCATGGACGTCGATCTCCGCGAAGCGTTCGAGCAGGGCTTCGGCCCGGAGCCCGCGCACCGCCCCGTGTCCGAGCGGGTGGAGGCCGGACGCCGCGCCGTACGCCGGCGGCGGCTGACCGGCACGGTCGTCACGGTCGCGACCGCCGCCCTCGCCGGCTGGGCGGTGGTGGCGGCCCTGGGCGACGGCCCCGAGGGCACCGCGCAGGTGGTCACGGACCCCACCGCGGCTCCGACGACCGAGGCGGCCGTGCCGTGGACGGACGGCGAGCTGGCCCGGTACACCGACGACGGCGAGCTCGAGCTCCGCGACGGCGTCACGGTGCTCCAGCGCATCGACTCGCCCTTGCCGCAGGACATCGCGCAGCGCTCGGTCGCCCTCGCGCTCGAGCGCGACGGCCAGGAGAGCTGGTCCTGCTGCAGTGGCGGCGCCGACGGGGCTCGTCCTCGGCCGTCCTTCCACCCCGGCGGTGCCTTCAGCCACCCTCGCAGAGCTGGGTCGACGAGCAGGTGCTCCTCAACGCCCACCCGGGTCAGGTGGGCAAGGCCGACTACGTGACGTTCGCCGACGACGGGTCGCTGGTGTCCAGCCAGGGAGTCCAGATCCTCGAGCAGCGGCACCCGATCCAGCTCGTGAACTTCACCGAGAAGCCGAGCGACCGCACGGCCGCCGCCCTGCTCCAGAGGGAGGACGGCACGAAGTTCTACGTGCTGGTCCGTGACCTCTACGGAGAGATCGACGTGGAGACCTGGGACTACGCCACCGGCGGCGCTGACCTCGACGCGTTCCTGGCCGTGGCCAGGGCCGCCTTCGAGAGCGGGGAAGGAGGGCGGTGAGCGCCTCGTCTCGGGACGCCGCCTTCGCCGAGTTCGTCGCGGCGCGGCAGACCCACCTGCGCCGGGCGGCGTACGTGCTCACCGGCGACTGGCACCGCGCGGAGGACCTGCTGCAGACGGCGTTCGTCAAGCTGTACGTCGCGTGGCCACGGCTGCGCGAACCGGCCGCGGCCGAGGCGTACGCCCGGCGCATCCTCGTCCGCTCGATCGTCGACGAGTCCCGGCGGCCCTGGCGGCGGGAACGCGCCGGGCTCGACGGGCACGACGAGCCGGCGCCGGACGGGCCCGCGTACGAGGAGCGCAGCGCGCTGGTCGACGCCCTCCAGACGCTGCCGCCGATGCAGCGCAAGGCCGTCGTGCTGCGGCACATGCTGGACCTCTCCGTCGCCGAGACCGCCGACGCCCTGGGCATCACGGAGGGCACGGTCAAGAGCCACACGTCGCGCGGTCTCACCGCGCTCGAGAAGGCACTGCTCGCCGCCGGTCAGTAGGTAGCCTCGCCGGGTGACCCAGCAAACGACGCAGTACCAGGTGACGTACTGGCGCGACCTGCCGTCGCTGGTCGTCGCGCGCGAGGGCGATTCCGTGACCAAGGCGCCGCTGGCCCCGCGCTTCCAGGAGGCGATCGACGAGGCCGCGATGAGGCTGGGCGCGACCGACAGCGACGCGTACCTCGAGGGGTGGACCCGCGGTGAGTGGACGGCCTCGGAGGGCAGCGCCCCCGAGGTCTGCGACCGGGTCGTGGGCGACCTCGAGGGGCAGTGGTCGGCCGAGCGGCTGACGGCATACCTCGACGACCTGGGACCGACGCCGTGAACCGCCTGCGCAGCCTGCTCGACAGCGACGGCATCGTCCTGCTCGACGGCGGCATGGGCACGCTGCTCCAGGAGAACGGGCTCGACGACGGCGGGTCCGGCGAGCTGTGGAACGTCGAGCGCCCCGACGTCATCGCCGGGATCCACGAGGCGTACGCCGACGCGGGAGCTCGGATCCTGACCACCAACACCTTCGGCGGCACCCGTCCGCGCCTGGAGATGCACGGCCTGGCGGACCGGGTCCACGAGCTGAACCGGGCCGGCGCCGCGATCGCCACCGAGGTGGCCCGCCGGCACGGGATCCTCGTCGCCGGCGACCTCGGCCCGACCGGGGAGCTGCTCGCGCCGCTGGGCACCCTCGACCCGGACGACGTGCGCGCGCTGTTCGAGGAACAGCTGGCAGGCCTGCGCGACGGTGGCATCGACGTCGTCCTCGTCGAGACGATGAGCGACCTCGGCGAGGTGGCCGCGGCCGTCGAGGCCGCTCGCCGCGTGGTGCCCGATGCCCCCGTCATCGCCACCCTGAGCTTCGACACCAACCTGCGCACCATGATGGGCGTACGGCCCGCCGACGCGGTGACCGCCCTCGCCGAGCTCGGCGTGGACGCCGTCGGCGCCAACTGCGGACGGGGACCGGCCGAGATGGAGGCCATCGCCGAGCAGCTGACCCGGGCGCGCGCGGACGGGCTCCTGGTCGTCGCGCAGTCCAACGCAGGGCTGCCTCAGCTGGTCGGCGACCGGTTCGAGTACGACGCCTCGCCCGACGAGCTCGCCGACCACGCACGGGCGCTGCGAGACCTCGGCGTCGACCTGGTCGGGGCGTGCTGCGGCTCGACACCCGCGCACATCGCCGCGATGGGCCGGGCACTGGCCGGCTGACCCCTACGACAGCCCCAGGATCGTCCCGTCGTCGGCGAGGTCGATCCGCGACGCGGAGGGGTCGCGCGGCAGTCCGGGCATGGTCATCATGTCGCCGCACACCACGACCACGAAGCCCGCGCCGGCGGACAGCCGGACCTCACGGACGTGCAGCTCGTGGCCGCTCGGAGCGCCCACCGCGGTCGGGTCCGTCGAGAAGGAGTACTGCGTCTTGGCCACGCACACCGGAAGCCTGCCGAACCCGTCCCGCTCGACGCGCAGCAACCGGCGTCGGGCCTTGGCGTCCCAGGTGACCAGGGACGCGCCGTACAGCCGGGTCGCGATGACCTCGACCTTCTCGCTCAGCGACAGGTCGTCCTCGTAGGTGTAGGAGAACGTGTACGGCGAGGGCTCGTCGAGCGCTTGGAGCACGCCCTTCGCCAGGTCGTGCGCGCCGGTGCCGCCGTCGGCGAAGTGGGTGGCGGGATAGGCCCGGACCCCTTCGGCGGCGACCAGCTCGACGACCTTGGCGATCTCGGCCTCGGTGTCGGTCGGGAAGCGGTTGACGGCGACGACGCACGCGACGCCGTACACGTGGCGGATGTTGTCGAGGTGCCGGCGCAGGTTCGTCATGCCGGCCTCGAGCGCTCCGAGGTCCTCGGTGCCGAGGTCGCCGAGGGCGACGCCACCGTGGTACTTCAGCGCGCGCACCGTCGCGACGACGACCGCGACGTCGGGGCGCAGACCGGACTTGCGGCACTTGATGTCGACGAACTTCTCCGCACCGAGGTCGGCGCCGAAGCCCGCCTCGGTGACCACGATGTCGGCCAGCCGCAGGCCGGCTCGGGTGGCCGTGACCGAGCTGCAGCCGTGCGCGATGTTCGCGAACGGGCCGCCGTGCACGAAAGCCGGCGCGCCCTCGAGGGTCTGCACGAGGTTCGGGGCGAGCGCGTCGCGGAGCAGTGCCGCCATCGCGCCGTCGGCTCCGAGCTGGCGTGCCGTGACCGGCGCACCGGCGCGCGTGTAGCCGATCACGATGTCGCCGATCCGCTTCTTGAGGTCGGCCCACGACTCGGTGAGGCAGAAGATCGCCATCAGCTCGGAGGCGACGACGATGTCGAAGCCCTCCTCGCGCGGGAAGCCGTTCGCGTGCCCGCCCAGCGCCACGGTCACCTCGCGGAGCGCCCGGTCGTTCATGTCGAGCACGCGCTTCCACGTGATGCTGCGGACGTCGATGTCGAGCTCGTTGCCGTGGTGCACGTGGTTGTCGATCAGCGCCGCGAGCAGGTTGTTGGCCGCGGCGATGGCCGCGAAGTCGCCGGTGAAGTGCAGGTTGATGTCGGTCATCGGCACGACCTGGCTGTATCCCCCGCCGGCGGCGCCGCCCTTCATGCCGAACACCGGCCCCATCGACGGCTCGCGCAGGCAGGCCATCGCCTTCTGGCCGAGGCCGTGCAGGGCGTCGGTCAGGCCGACCGTGGTGGTGGTCTTGCCCTCGCCCGGCGGCGTCGGCGAGAGCGCGGTCATCAGCACCAGCCGTCCCAGCGGACGGTCGGCCAGCGAGGCGAGGTACGTCAGGTCGACCTTGGCCTTGTAGTGGCCGTACGGGACCAGGTACTGCTCCTCGATCCCGAGCGTCTCGGCCGCCACGTCCTTGATCGGGCGGAGCGTGGCCGCATTCGCGATCTCGATGTCCGACAGCACTGTCGTCGACCCTCCCTCGTCGGTCCCCCGGCGGAGGCTAGCCGAGGAGGCGGGGTTCTAGCGATGGATCTGCGTCTGCTCTTCCGACTGTGCCACCAGCCGGCCGCCCCTCAGCACCCACCGCGGCCGGTCGTGCTCGCGCAGCACGTCGACCACGCGCTCCTGCCCGTGGACGCACAGGTCGGCCCGGTTGCCGACCGCGATCGCGTGGTCGTCGACGCCCAGGACGCGGGCTGCACGAGTGGTCACGAGGTCGATCAGCCGGAGCTGGTCGGGACCGGACAGGAAGCCGAGGAGGTGCGCCGCCAGGAACGCCACCTCGAGCATGTTGTGGCGTCCGAACGGGTAGTAGGCGTCCTCGATGTCGTCCTGCCCGAGCGCGACCGGAAGGTCCTCGTCGAGGAACTCCCGCACCGGCAGGTGCAGTGGCCCGGTGTGCGGGTCCGACACGAAGCCCAGCCCCGCGCTGCGGGCCAGGTCGGCGAGCCGGACGACGGACGGGGTCGGGTACGTCGCCAACGCGCGGGCGTGGCACGCCACTCCTCGACCCTCGAGCCCGTGCTCGATCATCGCCTCGGCCAGCATCGCGGTGGTCCGCAGCGAGGGGTCACCGGCGTCGTCGACGAGCATGGCGACCCGTGATCCGGTCGCGGCGGCCAGCCGGCACGCCCACTGCACGTGCTCGGCGGCATCGCGGTCGGTGAGCTCGATCCACGGGATCCCACCCACGACGTCGGCGCCCAGCCGGAGCGCCTCCTCGCAGAGCTCGGCCGCGCCCGGGTCGCGCAGCAGGCCGTCCTGCGGGAACGCGACGACCTGGAGGTCGACGAGGTGGCGGTACTCCTCCCGCACCTCCAGGACGGCCGCCATCCCTTCGAGACCTGCGGTCGTGTCGACGTCGACGAAGGCCTGCACGTGGAGCACGCCGTTGAGAACCGCGAGGTCGAGCGCGCGTCGTACGTTCGGGACGATCCAGCTGCGGTCGTAGTGCCGCTTGACCGCGGATGCGTCCCGGACGATCGAGCGCATCGCCTCGCCCATGCCGTCCGAGGTGTACGCCGCCAGCGCACCGTCGCCGGCCAGGGGGAGCGTGTAGACCTTGTCGAGGTGCAGGTGCGCGTCGACGAAGGACGGCGTCACCAGCCCGCCCTCGGCGTCGATGGCGAGCCCCGGCGTCACGCCCGGGTCATCCTCGGTCACCGCTACGTACAACCCGTCCGCGATCCCGAGGCTCACCACCCGGCCGTCGAGCAGGCGGGCGTTCCTGACGACCACGTCGAGGGTTCGTTCCACGGGCTGATCCACCGGGCCACCCTCCCATCAGCATCCCGACCCCCGCGATGACCAGGACGACGGCGCCGACGACGACGGCCAGGTGCATGCCGTGCACGTACGCCGCCCGGGCTACCGCGAGGACCGAGTCGGAGGCCACGGAGTAGGCCCCGGCCAACGACTCTCCCGCCGGGCCGGACGCGACGTCCGCCGACAGGTGGGCCGAGGCGTCGGCGCGGTAGCCGGCCGCCGCCACGCTGCCGAGCAGGGCGATGCCGAGCGCTCCGCCCAGCTCGCTGGCCGCCTCGGAGACGGCCGAGCCCACGCCGGCCTCGTTGGGCTCCAAGGAGCCCAGCACGAGCTCACCGCACAGCGACATGGTCGCGACCAGCCCGCCCGCCAGCACGCCGCCGCCGACCAGGGCGAGTACGAGCGAGTCGGTCCCGACGGTCGCGAGCACCACGAACCCGACGGCACCGACCGCCAGCCCGGCGGCGGCGACGCGCGCCATGCCGAACCGCTGGCCCAGGCCCGCGGCGAAGGGCGCGGTCGAGCCGACGGCCACGGTCGGCACCAGGCTCCACAGCGCCGCCTCGAGCGGCCCGTAGCCCAGCACCAGCTGGAGGTACGCGGTCATCATCACGGCGTTCCCGATCAGCGCGAACGAGCAGACGGCGTTGCCGAGCAGCGCGGTCCGGTACCGCGGGTTGGCCATCAGCGACGGGGCGATCATCGGGTTCGCGTGCCGGCGCTGACGTCGTACGAAGTGCCATCCCAGGGCCGCGCCGACCGCGATGCAGACCGGCCACCGGACGTCCCAGCCGTGCGCCGCCCACTCCTTGATGCCGTAGATGGCCGGCAGCACGGCGCCCAGCGACAGCGCCGAGCTGACCAGGTCGAAGCGCCGCTGGTGGGTCTCGCCGCGCGGCAGCAGCAGCGGGCCGGCCACCAGCAGCAGGGCCATCGCGGGGATGTTGACCAGGAACACCGAGCCCCACCAGAAGTGCTCGAGCAGGATGCCGCTGACGACCGGGCCGAGGCCGACGCCGGCGGTCATCACGCCGGTCCACGCGCCGATCGCCTTCCCGCGCTGCTTCTCGTCGTGGAACAGGGTGCGGATCATCGCCAAGGTGCTCGGCATCAAGGTGGCGCCGGCGATGCCGAGCACGGCCCGGGCCGCGATCAGCTGACCGGCGCTCTGGGAGTACGCCGCCGCGAGCGAGGTCGCCGAGAAGGCCACCGCACCGATGAGGAGCAGGCGGCGGGCACCGATCCGGTCGGCGATCGCGCCGGTGGTCACCAGCAGGCCGGCGAGCACGAAGCCGTAGATGTCGAAGATCCACAGCTGTTCGGTCGGGGACGCGCCCAGGTCGAGGCTGATCTGCGGCACCGCGAAGTACAGGATCGAGACGTCCATCGAGACCAGGAGGAGCGGGAGCGCGAGGACGGCGAAGGCGAGCCACTCGCGACGCCCGGCCCGGCTCGGAGAGGTGATGGAGGTGGGAGGCACGGTCGTCAACTTTCTGTGTACGTGATTAACTGTTTAGTATGTACGCAGAAGGTAACCGATACTGTTTTCGTTGTAAATAGTTTTCTGGACCCCTGGAGGGCACCGTGACCGAGGAGCCGGAGGAGCACCCGCTCAGCCGCGGGACGCTGGGGCTGTGGGGCCTGACCGCGCCCGGCAAGCGCGGCCCCAAGCCGGCGATCTCGGTGCGCTCGATCGCGGCGGTCGGCATCGAGGTCGCCGACGCCGACGGCCTCGACGCGGTGACGATGGCGGCGGTGGCCGGCCGCCTCGGGTACAGCACGATGGCCCTGTACCGCCACGTCGAGTCCCGCCAGGATCTGCTGGCCGTGATGGCCGACGAGGTGCTCGGTCCCGCGCCGGCGATCTCCGCCCGGCACGGCTGGCGTCGCCGGCTCACCGCGTGGGCCGAGGCGGAGGCGGGCCGCTTGCTGGCCCACCCGTGGTACCTCGACGTGCGGACCGGCTCCCCGCCCCTCGGCCCTCAGCACCTGGCGTGGATGGACGCCGGGATGGGTGTCCTCCAGCAGGCCGGCCTCGACCCCCAGCGCGCCGCCTCCTCCCTGCTCCTCGTGGACGGCTATGTCCGCAGCACCATCGGCTTCGCCCTCCAGTACGGCGCCTCACCCGCGGCCGACGCCTGGGCCGACCAGCTGCGGCAGGTCGTCACCCCCGAGTCCCTCCCGGCCGTCAGCAAGGCCCTCGACGCGGGGACCTTCGAGGACGAGCCGGAGGGCGAGTTCCCCGACTCCGAGTTCCTGTTCGGCCTCGGCGTCATCCTCGACGGCATCGAGGGCCTGCTGCCCTGACGTGGACGCCGGGCGCTTGTAACGCGGGCGGGGAGGTCACCCCCGCCAGGCGTCGCCCTGCGGTGAGAGGTCGGCGTACGTCCGGACCCAGGCGTGCATGGCGATCGCCGCGGCGGCGGAGGCGTTGATCGACCGGGTCGAGCCGAACTGCGCGATCGAGAACGTGCCGTCGCACGCCTCGCGCGCGCCGTCGGAGAGGCCGGGACCTTCCTGACCGAACAGGAAGCACACCGAGCGCGGGATCTCCATCGTCTCCAGGTGTGCCGAGCCCGGCAGGTTGTCGATGCCGAGGAGGATCACGTCGCGCTCGTGCAGGTACGCCGCCAGGTCGGCCACCGAGGAGTGGTGCCGCAGATGCTGGTACCTGTCGGTGACCATCGCACCGCGCCGGTTCCACCGGCGGTTGCCCACGATGTGCACCTCGGCGGCCAGGAACGCGTTCGCCGAGCGGACGATGGTGCCGATGTTGAAGTCGTGCTGCCAGTTCTCGATGGCCACGTGGAAGTCGTGCCGGCGCGCGTCGAGGTCCGCGACGATGGCCGCCATCGTCCAGTACCGGTAGCGGTCCACCACGTTGCGCCGGTCGCCCTCGGCGAGCAACCGGGCGTCGTACTGCTCCCCCTCCGGCCACGGCCCGACCCACGGCCCGACACCGACCTCGGGCGGGCCGTGCGGCATCGGGTCGTACGGCGCCCGGACCGGGTCGGCGGCCTGGTCGGTCGTCTCATCCACGGTCCCGACCGTAACGACGTGTTCACCTCACAGTCAGGCGGCGGCAGGTACGGTTACGCCGTGAGACTGACCACCTTCCTGGCGCCGATGCTGTTCGGCATCACCTGGATGGACCCCAACTGGCTGCTCGACCAGTTCGGCACGGCCTTCTTCTGGGTCAGCCTCGCGATCATCTTCGTGGAGTGCGGGCTGTTCTTCCCGTTCCTCCCGGGCGACACCCTGCTCGTGGCGATGGGCATCTTCCTCGCCAACGAGAAGATCTCGATCATCGGCGGTGGGCCGCTGGTCAACCTCGGCTTCGCGCTGGTCGTGATGGTCGCCGCGGCGCTGGCGGGCAACGTCGCCGGCTACGAGATCGGCCGCAAGATAGGGCCGCCTCTCTACGAGCACGACGGCCGGATCCTCAAGCGCGAGTACTTCACCAAGACCGAGGCGTTCTTCGAGAAGCACGGCCGCAAGGCCCTGGTGATCGGCCGCTTCGTGCCGTTCGTCCGCACCTACATCACCGTGGTCGCGGGCGCGACCAAGATGGACCGCCGCAAGTTCATCGTGTGGAGCCTGGTCGGCGCGGTCACCTGGGTGGCCAGCATCATGCTGCTCGGCTACTTCGTGGGCGCCAGCGTCCCGTGGCTGGCCACGAACGTCGACTACCTGATCCTCGGCCTGCTGGCCCTGTCGGTCATCCCGATCATCATCGAGTGGCGGCGCCACAGTGACGACGACGATGACGAGAAGAAGTCGTCGAGCAGCCAGAAGACCAAGAGCAAGAGCTCCTAGGCCCGTACGCCGTCCAGGTCGGCCTTCGTCAGCACCGGACGGATCTCCAGCGCCACGTCGGCCAGTGGGTTGTCCTCGCCAGGCGAGCGGTCGATGGCGCACACGACGGTCTCGACAGTGGCGCCCAGCTCCCGCAGCGCGTTCGTCGCGTCGCGGACGGCGCCCCCCGTGGTGATCACGTCCTCGACGAGCGTGACCCGCCGGCCGGCCACGTCGGGACCCTCGGCGAGCTTGCAGGTGCCGTACTCCTTGGCCTTCTTCCGGACGAACAGCGCGGGGAGACCCGTGCGCATGCTCAGCGCCGTCACGATCGGGACGCCGCCGAGCTCGAGGCCGCCGAGCAGCTCGGTACCCGCCGGCACCAGGTCGACCATCCGGTCGGCGACCCGGCCGAGCAGGGCGGGGTCGGACTCGAAGAGGTACTTGTCGAAGTACTCGCTGGACACCTGTCCCGACCTGAGGGTGAACTCCCCGGTCAACCGGCAGCAGGCGTCGATGTCGCGGGCGAGGTCGGGATCCGAAGCCATGGCCGCACCTTACTGACGGCCGCGGATAGCCTCGGACCCATGTCCCAGGCCCGCACCGCCGCCCGCCTCGACGGCATCCCGCCGACGATCTTCTCCACGATGTCGGCACTCGCCCTGCGGACGGGTGCGGTGAACCTCGGCCAGGGCTTCCCCGACGAGGACGGCCCACCGGAGGTGATCGCGACGGCCGTCGACGCCCTGCAGCACGGCGCCAACCAGTACGCCCCCGGCATCGGCATCCCCGCGCTCCGGCAGGCGATCGCCCGGCACCAGCAGCGCCACTACGGGGTCGAGCTGGACCCCGACACGGAGGTCGTGGTCACGACCGGGTGCACCGAGGGCATCGCGTCCGCCCTGCTCGGCCTGGTGAACCCGGGCGACGAGGTCGTGGTGCTCGAGCCCTACTACGACAGCTACGTCGCGATGCTCCAGATGGCCGGCGGCGTACGCCGTCCGGTCACCCTCCGCGCCCCCGACTTCCGGCTCGATCTCGACGAGCTGAGAGCCGCGGTCAGCGACCGCACCCGGTTCGTGCTGCTCAACAGCCCGCACAACCCGACCGGGACGGTACTCACGCGGGACGAGCTCACGGTCATCGCCGGGCTCGCGATCGAGCGGGACCTGGTGGTGATCACCGACGAGGTCTACGAGCACCTCACGTTCGGCTCCGACCATGTGCCGATCGCGACCCTGCCGGGGATGGCCGAGCGGACCCTGACGCTCTCGAGCGCCGGCAAGAGCTACTCGTTCACGGGCTGGAAGGTGGGCTGGGCGACCGGTCCGGCCGAGCTGGTCGGCGCCCTCCTGGCCGCGAAGCAGTGGCTGACGTTCACGTCCGGCGCCCCGCTCCAGCCGGCCGTGGCCGCCGCGCTCGACGAGCACCCGGACTTCCCCGCGAAGCTGGCCGGCGAGCTCCAGGAGAAGCGAGACCTGCTGTGCGCCGGGCTGGAGGGCATCGGGCTCCGGGGCCGGCCCCCCGAGGGCACGTACTTCGCCACCAGCGACATCACCGACCTCGGCTGGCCCGACGCCATGACGTTCTGCCTCGCCCTGCCCGAGCGGGCCGGCGTCGTCGGCATCCCCACCGAGGTCTTCTACGACGACCCGGACGCCGGCCGTCAGCTGGTGCGCTGGGCGTTCTGCAAGCGGCGCGGCGTGATCGAGGAGGCGCTCAGCAGGCTCGCGGCGGCCGACCTGGCGTATCGATGAACAGGCGGACAGGTCAGTAGCGGTCGCGGTACCACTCGTTGGCGCCGCCGGTGAAGAGCAGGACCACGACGGCGATGCACGCGAACAACGGCACGACGGTGACCACCGACTGGATGCCCAGCAGGCTGAACAACCCCGCCACGACCGCGGAGATGACCAGCAGGACTCGCGACACCCGCGACCGGCGCATCGCGAACACGGCGAGGACACAGGCGATGAGGCACCAGAACGCGATCGCCAGCACGATGCCCACGACCAGCCCGAAAGCGTCCTCGGCGGTGAACGTGGTGCTCGACTGTCCCGAGTCACGGATCGCCTTGTCGATCTCGGTGAGGACGTCGTCCTTGGCCACGATCATCGCCACCGCGATGAACCCGAAGAGCAGGAGCATCAAGCCGGACACGACCAGGGTGGTCCACCCGGCCGCGGTCACCGTGCCCGGACGGGAGTCGGTGACGCGACGGCCGAGCGGCCGGCCGTACATGTCGAGCCCGTCGCCCAGCGGACCGCCGGCCACCGGCTGCTGACCGTACGGCGACTGCGCGTAGGGGGCGCCGTACGGGTTCGGGCCGACGGGAGCCTGCGTCGGAGGCGGCTGCTGGCCGTAGGGCTGCTGGCCGTACGGCGGCTGGCCCGGTCCGGACGGCTGTGCGGGGGGACTCACCGGCTGGCCGTAGGGGCTCTCCCCGGCGCCCGTCCCGTAGGGGTTCTGGGGCGGCTGCGGCGGCTGCTGGGGGTTGTTGCCGTAAGGGTTCTCGCTCACCGAGACATCATCACATCACGCGAACGGCGGCGGCTGCTCTTCGCGCCGCGCGAACCACGCGTGCACGCCCGGCCTCAGCATCAGCACCGCCGCGGCGGCGGCCAGCACGCCGGGCACCGCCAGTACCGGCGAGACCAGCGAGCCGGCCAGGCACAGCAGGGCCACCAGCCCTGCGGAGACGATCAGCCCGTACGCCGCCCACCGGACGCGCTGGAAGGCCAGCACCGCGAGCCCGCTGGACACCAGCGACCACACCACGCAGACGATGGCGGTGACCCACGTGGCCGTCTCGAGCGTCGCGTCCGAGACGCCCTGGTCGGCGAGCTGGGGGTTCTGCCGGTGCAGCTCGGCGAACAGCCCGTCGGCGTCGGCAGCCAGCACCGCGACCACGAGGATCGCGAACACGGACGTCACCGCGCAGCAGACCCAGGTGATCACGCACGACGCGAGCACCGGACGCGGGCGCGCGGCCGTGCGAGCCGCGGGCGCCCATGGACGCGGGGCGCCGTACTGCGCCCACGGCGGTGGTCCTTCGCCCCCGGTTGGGGGGCTCGGCCGGCTCTCCGGAGGGCCGGAGGGGGCAGTCGGCGGCGGCGCGTGTGTGGAGCCGGGGGGTGTGGCCCGGGTGGCAGGGGTCGGCGCCGCGGTGTCGGAGAACCACTGCCGCGACGGTGGCAGCCACAGCAGCGTGATGCTCGCCGCGACCACGCTCGCGAGGAAGCCACCGGTCGCCAGGCCCGTCAGGAACAGCGGCACGGCCAGCACGGAGAGGCCGATCCGCGCCGACCGGTTCCGCTTCAGGACGTGGTAGCCCAGGATCGCCGCGGCGGTCGCCAGGCCGGCCGCGACCATCGAGACGAGGCGGAGCAGGTCCAGGACGGCCTCGAGCCCCATCCCGAGATCACTGCCGGGAGGCTGGTCGAGGAACTTCTGCACCGCGGTCCGGGTCTCCAGCGACCGCAGGTCGCCGAGCCGCTCGAAGACCGACGCCACGAGCAGCACCGAGCCGCCGATGACCATGATCGCGGCAAGCGTCACCTGGCGGGGGCGCGGTGCAGCGGCGTCGGGGCTCACGACTTCGAGTGTGTCAGGCGGGCGTGAGCATCAGCCCGCTGGCGTGGCCGTCTCCCGGCCCATCCACCTGGTCTCCCGCGCGGTCCACGTGCACCGTGCCGCCGTCGACCACCTCGCCGCTGAGCAGCATCCGCGCGAGCGGGTCGCCGATCGCGGTCTGGATCAGGCGACGCAGCGGGCGGGCGCCGTACGCCGGGTCGTAGCCGGTGTCGGCGAGCCACTCGCGGGCGGCGTCGGTGACGTCGATGTCGATCCGCCGGGCCGCCAGCCGCTTCTCGAGCAGCGCCAGCTGGAGGTCGACGATGTGGGCGAGGTCGTCCTTCGACAGGGCGTCGAAGATGACGATCTCGTCCAGCCGGTTGACGAACTCCGGCTTGAACGACGCGCGCACGACCGCCAGCACCGACTCGCGCTTCTCCTCCGACTCCAGCGTCGGGTCGACGAGGTAGGCCGAGCCCAGGTTGCTCGTCAGGATCAGCAACGTGTTGCGGAAGTCGACCGTGCGGCCCTGGCCGTCGGTGAGACGGCCGTCGTCGAGCACCTGCAGCAGGATGTCGAAGACCTCGGGGTGCGCCTTCTCGACCTCGTCGAGCAGCACCACGGAGTACGGGCGGCGACGCACGGCCTCGGTGAGCTGCCCGCCCTCCTCGTACCCGACGTACCCGGGAGGCGCGCCGACGAGCCGTGCCACCGAGTGCTTCTCGGAGTACTCGCTCATGTCGATCCGCACGATCGCCCGCTCGTCGTCGAACAGGAAGTCGGCCAGCGACCTGGCGAGCTCGGTCTTGCCGGTGCCCGTGGGACCGAGGAAGAGGAACGAGCCGGTGGGCCGGTTCGGGTCGGAGATGCCGGCCCGCGAGCGGCGTACGGCGTCACTCACGGCCCGCACCGCCTCGGACTGGCCGATCAGGCGGCGGCCGATCACCTGCTCCATCTCCAGCAGCTTGGCGGTCTCTCCCTGCAGCATCTTGCCGGTGGGGATGCCGGTCCAGGCTTCGACGACATCGGCGATCTGCTGCGCGCCGACCTCCTCGCCGACCAGCGGCTCGACGTCGGACTTCTCGGTGTCCGCGGCGGCGGCGATCTGCCGTTCGAGCTCGGGGATCCGGCCGTACTGGATCTCGCTGGCGCCCGCGAGGTCACCCTCGCGGAGCTTGCGCTCGGCCTCCATGCGCAGCACGTCGAGCTGGCGGCGCAGGTCGCCCTCGCCCTCCAGGGTGGCCTTCTCCCGCTCCCAGCGGACCTCGAGGCCGCGGAGCTCCTCCTCGTTGTCGGCGAGGTCGGCGCGCAGCTTGGCGAGCCGGTCGACCGACGCGGGGTCGGTCTCCTTGGCGAGCGCGAACTCCTCCATCTTCAGCCGCTCGACCTGGCGGCGGAGCTGGTCGATCTCCTCGGGGGACGACTCGATCTCCATCCGCAGCCGGGACGCCGCCTCGTCGACGAGGTCGATCGCCTTGTCGGGCAGCTGGCGGCCGCTGATGTAGCGGTCGGACAGGGTGGCCGCGGCGACCAGCGCGGCGTCGGTGATCCGGACGCCGTGGTGCGCCTGGTACTTCTCCTGGATGCCGCGCAGGATCTGGATCGTGTCCTCGACGGAGGGCTCGCCGATGAAGACCTGCTGGAACCGGCGCTCGAGGGCGGGGTCCTTCTCGATCCGCTCGCGGTACTCGTCGAGGGTGGTCGCGCCGATCATGTGCAGCTCGCCGCGGGCCAGCATCGGCTTGAGCATGTTGCCGGCGTCCATCGCGGAGTCGCCTCCGGCGCCCGCGCCGACGACGGTGTGCAGCTCGTCGATGAACGTGATGATCTGGCCGCCGGCGTCCTTGATCTCCTCCAGGACGGCCTTGAGCCGCTCCTCGAACTCACCGCGGAACTTCGCGCCGGCCACCATCGCCGCGAGGTCGAGCGACAGCACCCGGCGGCCCTTGAGCGAGTCGGGCACGTCCCCGGCCACCACGCGCTGCGCGAGGCCCTCGACGACGGCGGTCTTGCCGACGCCGGGCTCGCCGATCAGGACGGGGTTGTTCTTGGTACGCCGGCTGAGCACCTGGATCACCCGGCGGATCTCGGCGTCGCGGCCGATGACCGGGTCGAGCCGGCCGTCCTCGGCGGCCTGCGTGAGGTCGACGGAGTACTTCTCCAGCGACTCGTACGTCGACTCCGCGCCCGCGCTCGTCACCCGGCGGCTGCCGCGCACCGCCGAGACGCCCTCGCGCAGGCCGTCCGCGGTCAGGCCGGCGTCGTCGAGCACCTTCTTGGCCGACGACTCGACGGTCGCGAGGGCGATGAGCAGGTGGTCGGTGGCGACGTACTCGTCCTTCATGCCCGTCGCGAGGTCCAGCGCGGTCGCCAGCACCCGGGTGAGCGCCGCGGACCCGCTGGCCTGCTGGACCGTCGCTCCGCTGGCGCTGGGCAGGGCGCGCACGGCAGCCTCCGCGGCCCCGGTGAGCACCGCGAGGTCGACGCCCGCCTTGGTGACCAGGCTCCGGGTGGTGCCGTCCTCCTGGCGCAGCAGGGCCACCAGCAGGTGCACCGGCTCGGTGGTGCTGTGCCCGCTCGTGGTCGCCGAGACCTGGGCGGCCTCGATCGCCTCTCGGCTGCGGGTGGTGAACTTTTCGGCGGCGAACTGACTCATACCGACTGTCGGTCCTTCGTCTCGTGAGGTCTGGAATGTGCTCGGATCGCTCGGGCGACCCACTGACACAACGGATGTGAAGTTGAGTCTGTTCCACTCAACTTCGTACTTTCACAGTTTCGCTGTTTGCCGAGGCTCGACGGGAGGCATGACCCTCGACAGACTCACCACCACTGTGCCGACAGTGCCAACAGGGGCCCCTTCCACGCATCGCGCGGGGCCAGAGAGGTGTCACATCATGCAGAAGCTCAAGTCCGGCCTCGTCGCCCTCACCGTAGGGCTCGTCCTGCTTGCCGCGCTCGACTGGGCGGCATCCGCCGCGACCGGTCGGGCGTTCGTCCTCGGCCACTGGAACCAGGCCGACCACACGACCACGCTGAAGAACACCGCCAACGGCCCCGCGCTCGACCTGCGCTCCAAGAAGGGCCCCGCGCTCAAGATCAACAGCGCCAAGCGCGTGAAGAACCTGAACGCCGACAAGCTCGACGGCCTGACCGGCGCCGAGTACAAGAAGAACCGCAACACGATCTACGCCTGGACCGTCGCCCAGCACACCGGCGGCTTCACCCAGGCGATCCCGCCGCAGCTGCCGGGCAGCTACCTCATCACGTTCAACGTCCAGCTGATCGGCGCCGCCGGCGACCCGGGCAACCCGAACGTGATCAACTGCCGCATCGTGCAGAGCGGCCTCTCCGGCACGGTCGTGTTCACCAAGGCCGTCCTCGCCGACACCCAGGTGACGTCGGTCGGTACCCCGCCCGCGCTCAACGGCACCAGCCCGCTCACCGTCGTGGCCGGCGACTCCCTGGCCCTCGACTGCACGATGACGCGCAACGCCCAGCAGTGGTCGACCACGCAGTACCAGCCGGTCGTGGTGAACCTGCTGCGCACCGACGGCACCGACCTCTTCGTCGCGCCCCTCGGTCGCAAGGCGGTGCTGTCGAAGAGCACGAACTGACCCGCCCCGTTGGTCGAGGAAGGCGCGCCGCGTTCCTGGTGGTCGAGGAAGGCGCGCTAGCGCCTGTCACGAGACCCGGCCCCGTTGGTCGAGGAAGGCGCGCGCTAGCGCCTGTCACGAGACCCGGCCCCGTTGGTCGAGGAAGGCGCGCTAGCGCCTGTCACGAGACCCGGCGAGGGTCGCCTCGACCAGCGACAGGGCGCGTCAGGAGCGGACGCGCTTCAAGTACCCCGACGGGTTCTGGGTGGGGAAGTACCGCTCGGTCGCAAGGCGGTGCTGTCGAAGAGCACGAACTGACCCTCGCTGGTCGAGCCGGGCGAGCCCCTGGGCGAGCCCGTGTCGAGACCCGGTGACGATCACGGGGTCTCGACGCGCTCGGCCGTGGCCGGCCTCACGGCTCGACCAGCGGCAGGGCGCGTCAGCGGACGCGCTTCAAGTACCCCGAGGGGTTCTGGGTGGGTAAGTACCGCTCGGTCGCAAGGCGGTGCTGTCGAAGAGCACGAACTGACCCTCGCTGGTCGAGCCGGGCGAGCCCCTGGGCGAGCCCGTGTCGAGACCCGGCGACGATCACGGGGTCTCGACGCGCTCGGCCGTGGCCGGCCTCACGGCTCGACCAGCGGCAGGGCGCGTCAGCGGACGCGCTTCAAGTACCCCGAGGGGTTCTGGGTGAGGAAGTACCGCTCGCACCTGACGTCGACCTCGAACCCCGGGTCGGTGGCCATGAAGTCCCACATGGCCTCCATCGGCCCGGGGCCGAAGTCGGGTGCGGCCGGGTGGCCGTTGACGTTGGTGTCCTCGACGATCAGGTAGGAGCCGACGGGCACGAGCGGGGCGTACGCCGCCAGCTCGGCCGCGACGTGGTCGCGCGAGTGGTCGGAGTCGAGGATCACCAGCACCGGCGAGCCTTCGGGGATCATCCCGGCGATCTTCTCCACGATCTCCGGGTCGGTGGACGAGCCGGTGAAGTAGGTGAGCCGGGGGTGCTCGGGCGGGTTCGGCGGCTCGTTGACGTCCACGGTGACGACGTTGCCGGCGCCGATCGTCTCGAGACGGTCGGCGATGTAGAGCGCGCTGCCGCCGCGGTACGTGCCGGTCTCGATGACCAGCCCCGGCTCGAGCTGGTCGATCAGCTCCATGTAGATCCACATGTCCGTCGGGCACTTGTACGTGCGCACGCCGCGGTACCAGGTGTCCTTCCAGGTCCGCTTCGACACGTGGTAGTAGAGCCGGTGGAACTGGTCGCGGATCACGTCGCGGATGAACGGCGCCGGCTCGTTGACCGGCTCGCCGACCGGCTGCCAGAGCCCCTCGAAGCTGGTCGCGACGGCCTGCGCGACGCCGTGCGGCATCGACTGGGCGTCCTGGTGGGTCAGGTACGCCTCGACGAGCTGCGCCAGCGCGGCCTGGTCGTGCAGGTCGACCTCGCCCGTGTTGATCCGGTGGGCCAGTTGCCGCACGGCGATCGTGGCGGTCGCATCGAGGGCGGAGGCCACCTCGGAGGAGGTCTCGATGCCGGCATTGCGGCGCTCGGCCAGCGTGGCCGCCCGCTTGGCGGCCAGCGGGTCCACGCGGCGTACCACCGCCGAGCGGGCGCGCGAGACGAGATTGTCCTTGGGAGTCACGGTGCGGGATCAGGGCTTTCTTCGCGGCGGCGGTCCCCAGTCGTCAGTCAGGGGTGCCGCCACTCTACTGACCGCCCCGAGGCCGACCCGCGGTGGTCGTGAGGAGCGCCTGGGCGCCCTCCTCCAGCACCGGAAGCACACGCGGGCCTCGACAACCCCGACGCTCGCTGCCAGCATCCGAGCAGGCCCTCGGGTCCGCGGGCCGTGCGTGAAGGGAAACGCCATGCAGCCCGTGAAGACCACACTTCTCGCTCTCGCCGCGTGCGCGGTGCTGGTGCTCGCCGCGCTGGTACCCGCCACGGCCGCATCGGCCGCCGCGCCCCAGGCGAAGTGGACGGTGATGGTCTACATCTCCGGCGACAACAACCTCGAGGACTACGTCGTCAAGGACCTCGAGCTCGAGCTCGCCGGCGCGGGCTCGAACGCCGACGTACAGATCGTCGCGCTCGCCGACCGGGGGCCCGGCTACGACAAGAGCCGGGGCGACTGGCAGACCACCAAGCTCTTCCACGTCACGCCGGGCATGACCGCGGACGCCGCCAGCGCCGTCGCCGACTGGGGCGAGCGGAACATGGGCGACAAGCAGACGCTCACCGACTTCGTCACCTGGAGCAAGGCGAACTACCCGGCCGACCACTACGCGCTGTACTTCTGGGGCCACGGCTGGAGCTGGCACCCCGGCTGGGTGATGGAGGACGACACCAGCAACGACACCCTGGACTACGACGAGACGAAGGCGGCGATCCCGTCTCTCGGGTTCATCGACGTGGTCGGCTATGACGGCTGCAACATGGCGTCGCTGGAGATCATGGATCTCTGGCACGGCCACGCCACCGCGATCACCGGCTCGCAGGAGTACGTCGGCTGGGACGGCCTCGAGTACGACGTGTTCCTCAACCAGCTCAAGGGCGCGACCACCATGTCCGCCGACCAGCTGGCCATCAACTCCAGTGCCTCGACGACGCTCGACAAGACCTGGTCGGCGCTCGCCGTCGACAGCCGGATGAACAGCCTGACCACGGCCGTCGACCAGTGGTCGCTCGCCCTCACCAACGGGCTGGCCGCCAACAAGAAGGCCTACAGCAGTGCCTTCGGCCAGGCGAGGTCGTACTGGCAGGCGCCGATGGACAAGGACCTCTTCGACCTCGCGACGCAGGTCAACGCCAAGGTGAGCGACGCGACGATCCGCGCCCGAGGTACGGCCGTCATGAACGCCTTCCCCGGCGTCGTCCTGCACGAGCGTCACGTCAGCCAGTACGCCGGGTCGCACGGCATCACCATCTACGGCCCGGGCGCCAAGAACCAGAAGGTCGACTTCGCCTACTACCGGACCCTGGACCTGGCGCTGCACACCCGGTGGGACGAGTTCCTGAACGCCTTCGTGCCCTAGGAGCGGCCGCGTCGCCAGACCACGACCTGCCCGGAGGCGTCCGGCTCGCGGAGCACGGGCAGCCGGCTGGGGGGCGCGTCCGTACGCCGGGCGCGGGCGGCCTCGACCAGCGCGGCGCGGGTCGCCTCGAGCTCGGCGACCAGCTCGTCGTTGCGGTGGCGCAGCGCGTCCACCTGGTGCTCGAGCTCGAGGATGCGGCGTACGCCCTCGATACCGGCGCCGGACGCGGTCAGCTCCGCGATCGTGCGCAGCAGGTCGACGTCGCGTGCGGAGTAGCGACGGCCGCCGCCACCGGTGCGCGACGGCGCGATCAGGCCCATCCGCTCGTAGCTGCGCAGCGTCTGCGGGTGCAGCCCGGTCAGCTCCGCGGCCACGCTGATGACGTAGACGGCCTTGTCGGGCTCGGGGGATCGGGGACTCACTGCGCCGCCTCGAACAGACCCGAGCGCAGCGTGCTGCCCTCGGTGGCGGCGCGGTACGCCGTCACGGCCTCACGCGCCTGCTCGTTGAGCACGGCCGGCACCTGCACCGTCACCGTGGCCAGGAGATCGCCGTTGGTGCCGTCCTTCTTCCTCACCCCGCGTCCGCGGACGCGGAAGGTGCGGCCGTTGGGCGTGCCGCCCGGGACCTTGAGGGTCACCGGCGCGCCACCCAGTGTCGGGATCTTCACATCGGCACCCAAGGCCGCCTCGTCGAACGAGATCGGCACCTCGATGGTCAGGTTGTCGTCCTTGCGGCCGAACAGCCGGTGTGGGGTGACCTTCACGGTGACGAAGAGGTCGCCGGCAGGACCACCGTTCTCGCCCGCGCTGCCCTTGCCCTTGATCCGGATCCGCTGGCCGTCCTTGACGCCGGCGGGGATGCGCGCCTGGATCGAGCGAGCCGAGGTGCCGCGACCGGAGCCGTGGCAGACCGGGCACGACTCGTCGTACACGAGCTGGCGACCGCGGCAGGTCGGGCACGTCTCGTTGAGGGAGAACGCGCCGCCGACGCCGGACACCACGAAGCCGGCGCCCTCGCAGGTCGCGCAGATGTGCGGCTTGGTGCCCGGCTTGCCACCCGTGCCCTTGCACTCCGGGCACGGCGAGTCCGATGTCAGCCGCAGGCTGATCGTGACGCCCTCCACCGAGTCGGTGAAGCCGATGGTGGCTCCGGTCTCGACGTCGGAGCCGCGCACCGGGCGGGCGCGCGACTGGGTGCCGCTGTTCCGGCGGCCCGTGGGGTTGCCGAGGAAGTCGCCGAAGATGTCGCCGAAGCCGCCCGAGTGGCCGCGGATCACGTCGTCGATGTCGAAGCCGCCCGGCGGGCGGAAGCCGCCGCCGCGACCGAACCCGCCGGGGAACGGCCCGGTCGAGACCTGCGTCCGGTACTCGTCGTAGGTCTTGCGACGTTCGGCGTCGCCGAGGACGTCGTACGCCTCGGCGACCGCCTTGAACGTCTCGTGCTTCTTGTCGTCGCCCGGGTTGGAGTCGGGGTGGTTCTCGCGGGCCAGCCTGCGGTAGGCCTTCTTGATGTCGGCCTGGCTCGCGAACTTGTCGACGCCGAGGACCTGGTAGAAGTCCTTGGTCGCCCAGTCCGCGCGGATGCCTGCGTTCCCGTTGTCAGCCATCCACCCTCACCTCCTTCCCGGTCTTCTCGTCTCGTCGATCGTCACAGCTCGGTGGCCGGCGCCTCGTCACGCTCGCCGGGGTCGACGACCAGGACCTGCGCCGCGCGCACCACCCGCGCACCGATCCGGTAGCCCGCCTTGGCGATCACCTTGCAGGTGGTCACGTCGACGTCGGGATCGGTGCCGATGTGGGAGAGCGCCTCGTGGACCGTCGGGTCGAAGGGATCGCCGGGCGCGCCGAACTTCACCAGGCCCTGGGCTGCCACCACGCGCTCGAGCTGCTCGGCGACGCCCCGGAAGCCGTCCTCGAGCGGACCGTGCTCGCGAGCGCGGTCGATGTTGTCGAGGACGTCGATGATCGGGGCGAGTGCCTGGTACGTCGCGTTCTCGCGCACCAGCTCCCGGTCGCGGTCGACGCGTCTCTTGTAGTTGAGGTACTCGGCCTGGAGACGCTGCAGGTCGGCGGTGCGCTCGGCGAGCTGTTGCTCGGGCGAGGAGACCTCGGCCTGGTCGGCGTCGGGCTCGCCGCCCTCGACCTCGGTCTCGTTGGCCATCTCTGCCGCGGCGTCCCCGAAGGAGCCTCCCCGATGCTTCCCGCCGTCGGGGTCGGTCGAGGCCTCGTCGGCCTCGACCTGCTCCTCCCCGGTCACATCGGTCACCGGCCGTCACCCTCGGAACCGGCCTGGCCGGACTCGTCCTCGTCGATGATCTCGGCGTCGACCACGTCGTCGTCGGACTCGCCGGTGCTGCCGTCGCTGCCACCGGCAGCGGACTGGTCGGCCTCCGCGGCGGCGTACATGGCGGCACCCATCTTCTGGCTGGTCTCGCCGAGCTTGGTGACGGCGGCCTGGATCTCCTCGGGCGACGAGTCGACGTTGTCGAGCACCTTCTTGAGCGCGTCGAGGTCGCCCTGCACGTCGTTCCTGACGTCCTCGGGGATCTTCTCGCCGTTGTCCTCGAGGAACTTCTCGGTCTGGTAGACCAGCGAGTCGGCCTGGTTGCGGGTCTCCACGGCCTCGCGGCGCTTGGCGTCCTCGGCGGCGTACTGCTCGGCCTCGCGCACCATCCGGTCGATCTCGTCCTTGGACAGGGCCGAGCCGCCGGTGATCCGCATGGACTGCTCGCGGCCGGACGCCTGGTCCTTCGCCGAGACCTGGACGATGCCGTTGGCGTCGATGTCGAAGGTGACCTCGATCTTCGGGATGCCGCGCGGGGCAGGGGGCAGGCCGGTCAGCTCGAAGTTGCCGAGCGGCTGGTTCTGCGCCCACATCTGGCGCTCGCCCTGGGCGACCTTGATCTCCACCGACGGCTGGTTGTCGTCGGCCGTGGTGAAGATCTCCGACCGCTTGGTCGGGATCGTGGTGTTGCGCTCGATCAGCGTGGTCATCACGCCGCCCTTGGTCTCGATGCCGAGGGAGAGCGGGGTGACGTCGAGGAGGAGGACGTCCTTGACCTCGCCCTTGAGCACACCGGCCTGGAGCGCGGCGCCGACCGCGACGACCTCGTCCGGGTTGACGCCCTTGTTGGGCTCCTTGCCGCCGAGCAGCTCCTTGACCAGATCGGTGACGGCGGGCATCCGGGTCGAGCCGCCGACCAGGACGACGTGGTCGATGTTGTCCACGGCGACGCCGCCGTCCTTCAGCACCGACTTGAACGGCGCCTTGGTGCGGTCGAGCAGGTCGGCCGTCATCTTCTGGAACTCCGAGCGGGTCAGCTTCTCCTCGAAGTGGAGCGGGCCGGACTCGCCGTGGGTGATGTACGGCAGGTGGACCGTGGTCTCGCTGGAGCTCGACAGCTCGATCTTCGCCTTCTCGGCGGCCTCCTGGAGGCGCTGCTTGGCGATCTTGTCGGCGGCCAGGTCGACGCCATGGGCGTTCTTGAACTTGGTCACCATCCAGTCCACGACGCGGGAGTCCCAGTCGTCGCCACCGAGGTGGTTGTCGCCGGAGGTCGCCTTGACCTCGACGACGCCCTCGCCGATCTCCAGCAGGGACACGTCGAACGTGCCACCACCGAGGTCGAAGACGAGGATCGTCTGGTCGTCGCCCTTGTCGAGGCCGTAGGCCAGAGCCGCGGCCGTCGGCTCGTTGACGATGCGGGCCACCGTCAGGCCGGCGATCTCGCCCGCCTCCTTGGTGGCCTGGCGCTGGGCGTCGGAGAAGTACGCCGGCACGGTGATCACCGCGTCGGTGACCGGCTCGCCGAGGTAGGCCTCCGCGTCGCGCTTGAGCTTCTGGAGCACGAACGCGCTGATCTGCTGGGCGGTGAAGTTCTTGTCGTCGATCTTCACGCTCCAGTCGGTGCCCATGTGGCGCTTGACCGACCGGATGGTGCGCTCGACGTTGGTGACGGCCTGGCGCTTGGCGACCTCGCCCACCAGGACCTCGCCGGACTTGGCGAAGGCGACGACCGACGGAGTGGTCCGCGCGCCTTCCGCGTTGGCGATGACGGTGGGCTCTCCACCTTCGAGGACGGCGACGACGCTGTTCGTCGTACCGAGGTCGATGCCGACGGCACGAGCCATGTTGGGTTACCTCCGTGAGTGCGGTGCTGGGGCTTGTTCGTTCTGGGTGTTCGGTCCGGCCATCCTGACGACTGATCGCCCGGCGGCCAAAACTCTTGAGTCGATCCGGCTCAAGTCTGTTCATGAGCCCCAACGCACCCAGGGTCCCCCATGTTCCGCCCCGGCCGAGGAATTTTGGGCAGTTTCCGGGGCGCCGGTCTGGATAGTCCCGGACGAAAATCATCATCAAAGGCCCCGACGATGATGATTTTCGTAGGGGACTATCCCGCCAGACCTAGAGTGCGAGGCATGGCGTTGGTGTCGGCGCACCGCTGCGGGGGCGCCACGGACCCGGCGTACGACAACAGCCCGGCGGGGGTGCGGTGGGCCGCGGAGATCGGGGCGGACTACGTGGAGTTCGACGTACGCCGCGACGCGGACGGCACGCTCGTGTGCCGGCACGACCCGGTCGGCCCGGCCTCCGACCTCGGGGAGGTGCTCGCCGCGGTGGTGGACTGTGGCCTGGGCGCGCACGTGGACCTCAAGGGATCGCACGTCGAGCAGTGGGCCGAGGAGCTGGCGCAGCGGTGCGCCACGCGGCTCGACCTGGGCCGCGTCGTGTTCACGACCGGCAGCGCGAGCGCCGCAGCGACCCTCGCGCGCTGGGCCGAGGAGCGCCCGGGCCCGGACGGCGAGCGGGCGTTGGTGGGCCTGACCATCGGGGGCAGCACGAAGCACCTGCGGGTGACGGCCGCGGTCCGCGCCCGGATCGGCGAGCTCTACCCGACGAAGCGGTGGCTGGCCAGCGGGGCGGGTGTGCTGGTCGCGCACCACGTGCTCGCGCGGGTCCGGTTGCTCCGCTGGGCGGGGCGACGCGGCGTACGGGTCCTGGTGTGGACGGCCGATGCTCCCCGCGTCGTCGCCGCAGCGTTGCGCGACCCGCGCGTGTGGATGGTCACGACCAACCGGCCCGAGGCCGCGATCGCGATGCGGGAGCGGCTCAGCAGGTGACGGCCGAGCCGTCGCCGTCGTACCCGCAGGTGTCGACGGTCTTGCCCGTGGCGTTCTTGAGGGTGGCGTTGTCGCCGGTGTTGTTCCAGATGTAGCTGCCCTGGCCCCAGTAGAGGTGCAGCGGGCGGTTCTTGCCCACGCCGGTGTGCACCGTCACGGTGTCGCCGGGCTGGAGGGTGAAGCCGGTCGGGAAGGAGTACTTGTACCCCGTCACGTCGCGGACCCACCAGCCGGTCAGCGTCCAGGGCTTCACGCCGAAGTTGTGGACCTGGACCCACTCCTTGTTGAGCGAGGTGTTCGAGCCGTCGTCCTCGCCGGGTGGGTCGAACTGGATCTTGGTCATCCGTATCGCCGGCAGCGCGGCGCCAGCGTGATGCCCCACTCCGGCTGCCCACGCGGCCGACGGCGCGAGCAGGCTCACCGCGGCGACCAGCATCGCCCAGCCACGCGCATCGGAGGACCTCACCCTCCTGACGCTAGGGACCGCCCGGGGCTGCCGTCTGTCGAACGGCGAACACCCACCGAGATCGTGACCGGTCGGTCGCCGCCGCATGGCCCGAATGGACTAGACGTCTTCCGCGCCGGCGACGCACCGTGGCCCGCTTCCCGTGGTGGGTGATCACGACGTCGCCGTCGCGGCGTACGTCGAACCCGAAACCGGTGGCATCTCCAGGCACCTGGTCATCCTGGCGGGCGGGGGTCCTCTCGCACCGTGGTTTCGTGACGGGACTTCGTCCCTCCTCAACCAACGGAGCGGCCATCGTGGCGGGCGGGGGTCCTCTCCGCACCGTGGTTTCGTGACGGGACTTCGTCTCTCCTCAACCACCGGAGCAGGCATCGCTAGCGTGCAGGCGTGCACGACCGACGTGGAGAGATCCGGGGCCGGCTGCGACGCATCGTCGACCAGCGCGTCCGGCCCGCCGAGAGGCGGCACGTCGCGGACCTGACGGTGGCCGCCTGGCACGTACCTCCCGCACCCGACGGGGCGGTCGGCGAGCCGGTCCCCTTCGCGGAGGCGGCGAAGCAGGAGTACGCCGCGTTCGCCATCGGCGACCCGTGGGGACCGGCCTGGGCGACGACGTGGTTCCACCTCACCGGCGACGTGCCGGGCGACCTCGAGCACCCCGAGCTGGTCGTCGACCTCGGCTTCGTCGGCACGAGCGCTGGATTTCAGGCCGAGGGACTCGTGCACCGGGCCGACGGCACGCACGTGAAGGCGCTGAACCCGCTCAACGACTGGGTTCGCGTTGCCCCGGGCGACGACATCGACCTGTACGTCGAGGCCGCCGCCAACCCGCACGTCCTCACGTCGTTGAACCCCACCCACCTCGGCGACAAGCTCACCTCGTCGGCCGACCCCGTCTACCGGCTGGCCACGGCGGCCGTCGTCGACGTCGACCCGGAGGTGCGCGAGCTGCTCGCCGACATCGACGTGCTCGACCAGCTCGCCGGAGAGCTCGGCGAGGACGACGCGCGCCAGGTCGAGATCCTGCTGGCGCTCGAGAAAGCCCTCGATGCGCTGGATCTGGCGGACGTGGCGGGGACCGCCACCACCGCGCGCGGCGAGCTGGCCGCGGCGCTCGGCCGGCCGGCGTACGACGGCGCTCACCGCATCTCGGCGGTCGGGCACGCGCACATCGACTCGGCCTGGCTGTGGCCGGTGCGCGAGACCGTCCGCAAGGTGACCCGGACCGTCGCCAACGTGGTGGACCTCCTCGACGACGGCGCGGACCTCGTCTACGTGATGTCGTCGGCCCAGCAGTGGGAGTGGGTGCGCACCGAGCACCCGGAGCTGTTCGAGCGGGTGAAGGAGCACGTGCGGGCCGGAAGGTTCAGGCCCGTCGGCGGGATGTGGGTCGAGTCCGACACGAACATGGTCGGCGGCGAGGCGATGGCGCGGCAGCTCCTGGTCGGGCAGCGGTGGTTCCGCGAACACCTCGGCGTGACCTGCGACGAGGTGTGGCTGCCGGACTCGTTCGGCTACACCGCGGCCCTGCCGCAGATCGTCACCCAGGCCGGCTGCCGGTGGTTCCTTACCCAGAAGATCTCGTGGAACACCACCAACGTCTTCCCCCACCACACGTTCTGGTGGGAGGGGATCGACGGGACGCGGGTCTTCACCCACTTCCCTCCGGTCGACACCTACACCGCCGAGCTGAGCGGCCGCGAGCTCGCGCACGCTGCCCGCAACTTCCGCGACAAGGGCGCGGCGACGCGGTCGCTGGTGCCCTTCGGGCACGGCGACGGCGGAGGCGGTCCGACGCGGGAGATGCTGGGCCGCGCCGCGCGGACGGCGTCGCTCGCCGGGTCGCCGACGGTGAAGGTCGAGACGCCGCGAGCGTTCTTCGAGGCGGCCGAGGCCGAGTACGGCAGTTCACCGGGCGGGGCGCCGGTGTGGGTGGGCGAGCTGTACCTCGAGATCCACCGCGGCACCTACACCTCGCAGGCCGCGATGAAGCAGGGCAACCGTCGCTCCGAGCACCTGCTGCGCGAGGCCGAGCTGTGGTCGGCGACCGCGGCCGTCCGTGGGTTGCTCGACTACCCGGTCGACGAGCTGGAGGAGCTGTGGCGGATCGTGCTGCTGCACCAGTTCCACGACATCCTCCCCGGCTCGTCGATCGCCTGGGTGCACCGCGAGGCGAGGAAGACGTACGCCGAGGTCGCCGCCCGCTTGGAGGCGCTGATCGCCGACGCCCTCGACGCGCTGGCCGGCGACGGGACCGACGACATCGTCTTCAACGCGGGGCCGGTGACGCGGGAGGGTGTGCCTGCGCTGGGCGGCAATTCGCTGGTCGAGCCGCGCGAGCGCCAGCGAGCCCGTGTCGAGACCCGCCTCCTCGAGAACGAGCACCTCCGCGTCGAGCTGGACGACGGTGGGGTGATCCGTCGCGTCCTCGACAAGGCGCGCGATCGCGAGGTGCTGCCGCCCGACGGGTCGGCGAACCTGCTGCAGCTGCACCCGGACCACCCGGTGAAGTGGGACGCGTGGGACCTCGACCGCTCGTACCGCGCCAGGGTCACCGACCTCGACTCCGGCACCGTGTCCGTCGACGACGACGCGGTCGAGGTGAGCCACACCTTCGGTGAGTCGACCGCGACGCAGCGGGTCCGGCTGGTCGACGACCGCATCGAGGTCGAGGTCGACGTCGACTGGCACGAGCGGGAGAAGGTGCTCAAGGCCTCCTTCGACATCGACGTGCACGCCGACCACGCGGCGTACGAGACCCAGTTCGGTCACGTCGTCCGGCCGACCCACGAGAACACCACCTGGGACGCCGCGCGGTTCGAGGTGTGCGCGCACCGGTGGGTGCACGTGGGCGAGGCGGGGTACGGCGTGGGGCTGGCCAACGACGCGACGTACGGCCACGACGTCACCCGCCACCCCCGACCCGGCGGCGGCACGTACTCGCGGGTGCGACTGAGCCTGCTGCGTGCCCCGCTGTTCCCCGATCCGGAGACCGACCAGGGACGTCACGTACTGAGGTGCGCCCTCGTGCCCGGCGCCGGGATCGCGGAGGCGGCCGAGGCCGGGTACGCGCTGAACCTCCCGCTCCGCTCGCGCACCGGCTCCCCCGTCGAGCCGCTGCTGCTGGTCGAGGGGACGGCGTACGTCGAGGCGGTCAAGCTCGCCGCGGACGGCTCGGGCGACGTGGTGGCGCGCCTCTACGAGCCGCTCGGCGCACGGACGCGGGTACGGGTGGGCGCGACGTTCGAGCACGGCTCCGTCACCGAGGTGGACCTGCTCGAGCGCCCGTTCGACAGCGGCTCCTGGGACGGGCAGACCCTCTCGCTGCGGCCCTTCCAGATCGTCACCCTCCGGTTCGCGCGGCCCTGACCGCTGGTCGAGACCAGCGAAGGGGGAGCTCGACCCGCCCAGGGCGTCGTCAGCTTGCCGATCAACCAGTCGGCGGAGGGGTGGTCGCCGGCGGCGAGATCGGCGAGGACGGAGGCGCGGTCGTACGGTACGACGCGGTGCTCGACGGACCAGTCGCCGCTGGTGGACGTCAGGATCGCGTAGCGGGTCAGGGCGTCCGATGCGCGCGGCAGGCTGACCGAGCCCGGGTTCACCACCCGGACGGATCCGAGTCGACGGTCATCGGGGTGGTGGGTGTGGCCGACGAGCACGAGGGGTGCGTCGGACGCGGCGAAGACGGGCTCGAGATCGGCATCGCGGGTGTGTGGGTCGAGGCCCGGCCCGTCGTCGCGCCCCGGCGAGGCGTGCACGAGCAGCACGCCGGCGTCGGGGGCGGGCCTCCACGGGCAGCGATCCGAGCCACTCGAGGTCGTCGCGCGACAGCGCGGCACGGGTCGAGTCGAAGGACGGCGCATGCTCGGGCGCCGGCGGTTCGGTCAGCACGTAGCGGTCGGTGTTGCCGCGGACCGCGACGAGGCCGGGGAGGCCGCGCACCCGTCGTACGCACTCCGCCGGCCGCGGTCCGTGGGCGACCAGGTCGCCGAGGAACCAGTACGCCGTCGCGTCACCCGCGTCGGCCAGCACGGCGTCGAGGGCCTCGATGTTGCCGTGGACGTCGGACAGGACGGCGATGCGCACGTGGACGGTCTAGCACGCGCGGCGGGTCTCGACTCCGACTCGCTGGCGCTCGCCGGGCTCGACCACCGATCATGGCGGGTATGCCGACGCCACCCATCACGGTCGTTCTCATCGGGGCCACGGGCGACCTGTCCAAGCGCAAGCTGCTCCCCGGCCTGCTGCACCTGTTCCAGACCGGGCTGCTGCGCGACCTCCAGGTCGTGGGGACGTCGCTCGACACGCACGACCGCGACTCGTTCATCGAGTTCGCGCGCGGCGCGATCGACGAGTTCGCGTCGTTCGAGGTCAAGGACGAGGACTGGAAGGACTTCGAGAAGCGCCTGTGGTGGTCTGCCTGGGAGAGCGGGCCGGACGGGCTGAAGAGCGTCGTCGACGAGGCCGACGAGTCCTCGGGCAGCGACCGGCCGCGCGACCGGCTGCACTACCTGAGCGTGCCTCCGAAGGCCGCCCTCGAGGTCGTCGAGATCCTCAAGGAGGCCGACCTCGTCGCGCGCAGCCGGATCATCATGGAGAAGCCCTTCGGCACCGACCTGGCGTCCTCCCAGTCGCTCAACAGGGAGCTGCACCGGGTCTTCCAGGAGGACCAGATCTTCCGGATCGACCACTTCCTGGGCAAGGAGGCGGCGCAGAACATCCTGGCGTTCCGGTTCGCCAACGGCCTCTTCGAGCCGATCTGGCACCGCAACCACATCGACCACATCCAGATCGACGTCCCCGAGTCGCTGGGCCTGGAGCAGCGCGCGTCGTTCTACGAGGCGACCGGCGCCTACCGCGACATGGTCGTCACCCACCTCTTCCAGGTGCTCGCGTTCACCGCGATGGAGCCGCCGACGGCGCTGGAGCCCTTCGCGATCTCCGAGGAGAAGAACAAGGTCTTCCGGTCGATGCTGCCGATCGAGCCGCACGACGTCGTGCGCGGCCAGTACGTCGGGTACCGCGACATCGAGGGGGTCGCGCCCGAGTCCGAGACCGAGACGTTCGTCGCCCTCAAGTGCTACGTCGACAACTGGCGCTGGGCCGGCGTGCCGTTCTACCTGCGCACCGGCAAGCGGATGGCCGAGGGTGCCCGGATCATCTCGATCGCGTTCCGCGAGCCACCGCGGTCGATGTTCCCGCCGGGGTCCGGCGTCGGCGACCACGGCCCCGACCACCTGACCTTCGACCTCGCCGACCAGGCGAAGATGTCGCTGTCGTTCTACGGCAAGAAGCCCGGCCCGGGCATGCAGCTCCAGAAGCTGTCCATGCAGTTCGCGATGCGCGACACCACCTGGGCGGGCGCGGTGCTCGAGGCGTACGAGCGCCTGATCTACGACGCCGCGCGCGGCGACCGCACGCTGTTCACCACCGCCGAAGGCATCGAACGACTCTGGGAGATTTCCCAGCCCCTGCTGGAGAATCCCCCCGTCGTCCGCCCCTACAACCCCGGCTCCTGGGGCCCCAACCAGATCCACCAGCTCGTCGCACCCTTCGCCTGGAGACTGCCCTTCGAGCGCCAGTGGCGGGACCCGGACGCCTCCGCGGGCTGAGACCGGGCGGAATACCCGCCGTACGACGGTTGTCATGCCACCTATGACCGTTACCGACACTGTTCCGACCATTCGGCTCCACGACGGCACCACGATCCCGCAGCTCGGCTTCGGCGTGTTCCAGGTCGACCCGGCACGGACCCAGGAGGTCGTCGAGCAGGCGCTCGAGGTGGGGTACCGGCACATCGACACCGCGCAGATGTACCGCAACGAGGAGGGCGTGGGCCGCGCGATCGCGGCGAGCGGCATCCCGCGCGACGAGCTCTACGTCACGACCAAGCTCAACAACGGCCACCACCTGCCGGACGACGCCCGCCGCGAGTTCGACGTCTCGCTGACCAAGCTCGGGCTCGACCACGTGGACCTGTTCCTCATCCACTGGCCGCTGCCGACGAGGTACGGCGGCGACTTCGTCACCACCTGGCGGACCATGAACGAGTTCGCGGATGACAAGCGCGCCACCTCGGTCGGCGTCTCGAACTTCGAGCCCGAGCACCTGAAGAGGATCGTCGACGAGACCGGCCGGGTGCCCGTGGTCAACCAGGTCGAGGTGCATCCGTACTTCGGCAACGAGGCGGTGCGCGCCGCCGACGCGTCGTACGGCGTCGCGACCGAGGCCTGGTCGCCGATCGCTCGGGGCGCCGTCCTCGAGGACCCGACCATCCGCGCGATCGCCGAGCGCCTGGACCGTACGCCGGCCCAGGTGACGCTGCGCTGGCACGTGCAACGCGGCGACATCGTGTTCCCCAAGTCCGTCAGGCAGGAACGGATGCGGGAGAACTTCGGGCTCTTCGACTTCGAGCTGACCGACGACGACATGGCAGCCGTCACGGCCCTCGACCAGGGCCGCTCGGGACGCCAGGGCGCCGACCCCACCACGATGGCCTGGATCCCCGACTACTGAGCGTGGCTGGTGGGTCGAGCGCTCAGCCGATGTTGATCGTCACCTCGTTGGACGCCTTCTCGGTGTCGGTGTCGATCACGCGGAAGCGGTTCGGCCCGGAACGGCCGGTCTGCACGTACGTCGAGAACTGGCCGCCGCTGACCGTCACGGTCACCGGGAAGTCGACCCAGGAGTCGCCCGGGCCGGTCGCGCGCTGCACCTGGAGCACGGCGCCCTCGCCGGTCGGGTAGTTGCCGGTCAGGTCGATCCGGCCCATCGGGCCGACCTGGGTCTGGCCCGCCTCCAGGCTGATCCCGGTGTCCTGGCTGGGCGTGGTGTGCACCGGCCCGGTGGGCTCCGTGGCCGCACTGAGCGTGGGCTGCGCCGTCGCCTCGGTCGGGGTCGTCTTCACGGGCTTGGGCAGGTACATGCTCTGCCTCGCCGTCGAGTCGATGGCCGTCGCCTCCGCGCCGACCCCCAGCACCCGGGTCGCCACCAGCGTGCCGCCGCCCGCCAGGAGGCCGATCGCCAGGCCGACGCCCAGCAGGGCGACCAGGCCGGCGATGACCGGGTGCTGCCTGCGCTCGGGGTCGCGGCGAGACAGGTCATCGGGCGGGGGCACGGTGCTGGATCGTCCTTCCGGGTGCTCGACGTGGTCACCGCCATTGTTACGGAGGGACCCCAGGGACCGAAAATGCCGTGGCCCACCGCTCCCCTCCACAGGCTGCGGGGAGGCGGGTTTGCGACCTGCCCCGCGGGCGCACCCTCCTCGCATGACGATCACGGTGGACGTGGACATGGTGCGGCAGCACCGGCTCGGGCTGCTCGGCGACGGGACGGAGATCGAACGGCGGGCGGTGCTCGACCGGCCGGAGGCCGGGCGCCTGACGCCGGTGACCGAGGTCCGGCTCGACCGCATCGAGGAGCGGGCCGCGCGGACGGCCGAGCTGCTGCGCGGGCTGGCGGACGCGCTGGACCAGTGGCTGGCGGCGGCCCGGGCGACCGATGGCGAGGTCGCGATGGGCCTGGACCTGCTCACGTCGGGGGTGCTGGCCCTATGACCTCGCCGCTGCTCGCGGTGGGCCGGCTGATCGTCATCGCGGTGCGGGCCGACCCGGAGTCCTGCCAGGCCACCGCCGGCCAGCTCGCCCGGCTCGGCGAGGCCTGCGAGACCGCCGCCGCCCACCTCGCCCAGCAGGGTCAGTTCGCCGAGGAGCAGCTCGGCGGGCTGTCCGGGATCGTCTACCGCCAGTCCTTGCGCGACCTCGCCGCACGGTGCGAGCGGCTGGCGCGCGACTGTGCCCGCCTCGCGGCCGGGCTCGGCGACTACGCCCGCGACGTCGCCGAGGTCCGCCGGCTGATGGGCGAGGCGGTGGCCGTCGCGACGCCGTACCTGACCGTCACCGACCGGGAGATCTGGAGTCCCGTACCTCCCCCGCGGGACCACGACGACGGTCTCGCCGAGGCCTGGACGGCCTGGCACGAGGCCGTCGACTGGTGGCGCCGGGCCCGCGCACTGGAGGACGCCGCCGAGCAGCAGTGGCTCCAGGCGCTCGCTCACGGCCGGGTCGGGCCGGCCACCTACGACGACGGCGGCGTGCAGCCGTGAGGAGGCCGTGTCCGGTCACCATGCCGCGCCGGTGGGTGCGCGTCCGGGGCTCGTACGCCGCGCCCGGCGTCCACGGCTCCGGCGTCGCGCCGCGCCTCCAGCACCGCGCGGAGCCGTTCGACGACGACCTCGACGCCTGGCACCGACTGGTGGCCTCGGCCGACGAGTCGCGGCCGGGTTTCGAGCTCGAGGACGAGGACGAGTTCGAGCTCGCGGGCCACGACGTCGTCTACCGGCGGTTCGGACACGTCGTCGCCGGCGCGCCGGTGCTCAGCGACCAGTGGCTGTGGGTGGTCGACGACGTCGGCCACCAGCTGGTCGGCACGGTCGCCACGGAGGAGTACGCCGACTACTGCGACGTGTTCGAGTCGGTCGCCGAGACGTTCGACCCGACGGGCTCACCCGGCGAGCGGCTCCTCACCCCGGGCCGCTCGTAGCTCCCGCTCGGCGACGGCATGCTCGTCGGTGCGTGCGTCGTAGGTCCAGAACTCCCGCAGCGCGGCCGCGGCGAGGGCGACGCCGGCCACGCAGGCGAACCCGCCGCTGGCGATCGAGCCGCGTACCGACCACAGGTCGGCGACCAGACCGGAGCGGACCTGCCCGCCGATCGGGCCGACGGAGTACGACAGCATCTCGATGCCGGCGAGCCGGCCGCGCATGTGCTCGGGGATGGTCTGGTTCCACACCGTGCCGCGGAAGACCCCGGAGATCATGTCCGCGGCGCCGGCGAGCACCAGGAAGCCGAGGGCGAACCAGATCGTCGGCGCGAGACCCACCATGCCCATGAACAGCCCGTACGCCGCCGCCGCGAGCACGATCGCCCGGCCGTGGTGATGCACCCGCGAGGTCCATCCCGAGAGCACCGTCGCCAGCATCGCGCCGACGGTCTCGCTGGAGTAGAGCAGGCCGAGCAGCTGCGGGTGCTCGAAGATGTCGGCCGCCAGCGCCGGGAACAGCACGATGGGGAACGCCAGCAGCATGCAGACGATGTCGACGAGGTAGGTGCCGAGCAGGTCCTTGCGGCCCACGGCGTACCGCCACCCCTCGGCGATGGACTTGAGGCTCGGCGGCGTGGTCTCGACCTGGTGCGGGTAGGGACGCATCCCGACGTAGAGCAGCGTGGCGAGCGCGAGTCCGACCACGTCCACGAGGAAGCACCAGCCGGTGCCGACGTACGCCAGCAGCAGGCCGCCGACTGCCGGACCGAACAGGATGCCGATCTGCGCCCCGAAGCTCGTCAGCGCGTTCGCCGCGGGGATCTCGTGGTGGCGGACGGTCCGCGGCATCAGCGCCTCGCGGCTCGGCCGCTGGAGCGCGCCGGTCGACGTCAGCAGCCCGGCGACCACGAAGATCACCCAGATGCTGGGGTCGTCGCGGAACGCGTTGACCATCAGCACCGCCGTCAGCACGCCCTGGCCGACCCCGGTCCACACGAGCAGCCGGCGCCGGTCGACGTGGTCGGCCAGCGCGCCACCCCACAGGCCGAACACGATCAGCGGGACGAGCTCGACCAGGCCGACCGCGCCGACCGCGAAGTTCGAGCCGGTCAGGTCGTAGATCTGGAACGGGACAGCGACGTAGCTGACCATCCCGCCGAGGTAGAAGATCGTGCCCGCCAGGAACAGCAGCCGGAAGTCGCGCGAGGTGCGCAACGGCGTGACGTCCATCCGCAGGCCGCGGAAGCGTTCACGCCAGGTCACAAAGGGACATGGTCCCGGAGGGCCGCGCTCCCGTGCACGCGATTTCGCGCGCGTCCCCGTGCGGCACGCTGGTGATGTTGCCGACCCGTGGCCGGCCGTCTGCGGTGTCGGAAATCGCGCAAATGCGCCGAAACTGCAGATCCGCTGGCCGAAAACGTGCAGAAACCGCGCAATTGCAGGGAATCCGCAGCCACCGACCCCGGCTGCCGAGCGGCGTCCTAGACGCGGTCGATGCTGACGACCTCGTGGCGCGGTGTCGGGTTCTCGCGTCGTGCCTGGCAGGTGAGCAGCGCCCCAGGCCCCAGCGTGGTGCGGACGACGACCCGCCACTCCTCGTCGGACCGCGCCAGGTCGACGGTGGTGACGTGGCCGTCGCGCCGGTGGCCGAGCACGCGGATGGCCGCCATCGCCGTCTCGCCGAGCTGGCGGAACAGCGCGATCTCGCCGGCCTGGGCCGCCATCGGCAGGTTCGTCCGGCCGCGGAGCACGTCCAGCGGCAGCCGGCCGGCCAGCAGGTCGCCGGCGGCGGCGACGGCCGAGTCGGCGTCGAGGCGGCCGAGGTACAGGCCGTAGGGCAGCACGAGGGCGTTACCGGCGTACCTGTCGCCGCCGATGTGGGAGACCTCCCACGTCTCGTCGGGGTACGCCGCCGAGAGCGCCGCCGCGACCGGCCGCCCCTTCTCGGCGCAGCACGCGTCGTGCTTGCCATGGGTGCAGACGAAGAACAGCGGCCCTTCGATGGGTACCAGGCCGGGTGAGCGCCCCTGGCCGAGGGCGGCCACGTCGAGCTCGAGCAGTTCCTCCGGATCGTCGAGGACCGCGGTCTGGAGCCAGGTGAGCTCGCGGCCGACGTGGGCGGCGTACACGCGGAAACCCTGCCTCGGCGCGCGCCGGTGGTAGCGCCGGATCAGCAGGGGCCGCACCCTGGCGCGGGCCGCCGCCGCGTGCAGGCCCTCCTTGACCGTGCGGGGCAGTCGGCTGTCCAGGACGGCGTCCACACCCCAGGGGCCGGGGTTCTCGACCAGCAGGAACGACCGCACGGTGGAGGCGGTGCCGGCGATGCCGTCGCCACGCTCCAGGCCCGCGGCCGAGCAGCGGAAGGTCACGCGCGTACCTCGAGGAGTCCCTCCCGGACGAGGCGGCGGGCGAGCACCAGGTTGCTCTGCGGGTCCAGGCCGAGGTCGGCCGGCACGAACGTCGTCGAGGTGCGGACCACCTCGAGGGCATCCGCGAGCCGGGCGGGTACGTCGAGGTAGCGGTCGCCCAGCAGCACCCGGAGCCCGTCGCCGCGCTCGGTCACCACGCAGGGTCGGCCGGCCCGCCGCGCCAGCACGGTGCCGGCGTCGATCCGGCCGACGGCCAGGACGTCGTGCAGGCCCCCACGGAGCCGCGCGTTGCGCCCGGTGAGGAACCGCTCCGCCTCCGCGTCGGCGGCCGCGCGCGAGTCCACGCCGGCCAGCGCCTCAGAGAGCATCCCGAGCCGCTCGGCGAGCCCCTCGGCCAGGAGCTCGGGCCGCTCGGTCCAGCCCGCGGGCAGGTGGTGGTCGTCGACCTGGGCGAGCAGGGCGTCGAGGGAACGGCGTACGGCGCCGCGCCAGGTGAGCTGGTTGATGCCGATCGTGACATGCAGGCTGGCGTCGTCCTGGGCACGGGCGGCATGTGGGGTCCCGGTGGGGAGGTACATCGAGAGGCCGGGTCGCAGCAGCACGTCGTCGATGCGGCAGTCCTCGTGGAGGTCGCACCGGCGCTCGCCGCGTGGGTGGTGCACCTCCCAGAGCTTGGTCCCGTGGGTCTGGAAGACGAAGACGTCGTGGCTGTCGGAGTGGACGGCGAAGCCCTGGGACCCGGGCGGGGTGAGGTACGCGTTCGCCTGGCACGGGTGGCCGAGCTCGAGCTCGAGACGGGTGACCAGGTCGGTCAGCGGCGGGTGGTAGCGATGCAGGCCCTGGAAGACGACCGTCGCGCCGTCGGCGAACAGCGCCAGCGCCTTGCGCGGGTCGACCAGGCCGCTGAGCGGCTTGCCTGCGATCGTCGCGCCCTGACGGACGAACGCCGCGTCGCCGAGCACCGTGCCGTCCTTGGCGACCCGGACGGCCGGCGTACGGATCCCGGAGCCGGTCAGCAGCGCGTCGGCGTCGTCCAGCGACAGCAGGCCGACCAGGTCACCGGGCTCGGTCTCGTGCAGGTGCACCAGCGACGCCCAGACCTTCGAGGTGAAGGTCTGGGCGTCGCCGCTGAGCAGGTCGAGCGCGGAGCCCGGCTCGTTCAGAGCGCGGTCCCGTCGGTGCCGTCGGAGTCGCCGCCGTCGGTGCCGTCGGCGTCCCCGCCATCGGTCCCGTCGCCGTCACTCGCGTCGCCGTCGGTTCCGTCCGTGCCGTCGCCGTCGGTCCCGTCGCGTCCCGTCGCCGTCGGTCCCGTCGGCGTCCCCGCCGTCGGTCCCGTCGGCGTCCCCGCCACCACCCATCGGGTCGGAACCCGAGGTCGTCATGTCGCTGTCCTCGAGGGGGGTGTCGTCGTCCATGGTCATGCTTTCCTCCTGGTCGAGCGTGTCGATGGGAACTGCCTGATCCACTCGACAGTCAAGCGCTGCGGCGTTGACCCGACAAGGACCCCTGCGGGTGACTCTGGCTCAGTCGACCAGGCCGCGGCGCCGTGCGATCGCGGCCGCCTCGGTGCGCCCGGAGGCGCCGAGCTTGCCCAGGATGTTGGAGACGTGCACGCTCACGGTCTTCGCGCTGATGAAGAGCTGCTTGCCGATCTCGCCGTTGGTGCGGCCCGCCGCGACCAGCTCGAGGATCTCGGTCTCGCGGGGCGTGAGGGTGTCGTCGCCGGCCTCGTGGCGGACGGGCGTCGACCCGATCGCGCGGAGCTGGTCGATGACCGGCGTCGCGCCCAGCGCACGTGCCGCTTCGCGCGCAGCGTCCGCGACCTCGCGGGCCTCGGCAGGCTCGCCCGCCGCACGCAGCACGGACGCCAGAGCCACGCGCGCTCGCACCAGCTCGTAGACGTCGCCGAACGCCTCGAACAGGTCGACGACCTCACGCCAACCCTTCACGAGCACGTCGACGGTGGGCGCGTCGTCGGCCCCCGCGAGCCAGCGCACCCGCTGCGTCTCGGCGTCGAGCCGCGCCAGCCACGCGCGACCCTCGGGCCCCCACTGCTTGTCGGGGTTGGTGTAGCGGTCGAGCACGGTGTGCCCGTCGTCGTGCATCTTGTCGGCGACCTCGAGCAGCGCCGGACGGTCGGCCGCGGACACCCGTGGCATCGCGGCCGCGATCGTCTCGATGACCAGGGCGGACATCCGCACCCGGGCGTCGAACCAGGGGTGCCAGATCGCGGTGATCGCGTCGACCACGGCGGCGTACGTCTCCCGGGCCCGCTCCACGTCTCCCGCCCTGATCGCGAGTGAGATCTCCTGGGCTGCGGCGTGCACGGCGAGGGCGCCGTCGAGCCGCCACATCGGCCGTAGCGCGCGCAGCTCCGCGGACAGGTCCTCCCCGCGCGCGACCCGCACCACCGCGCGCAGGCTGCCGAACATGGCCCGCGCCATCGGCGGCGGGCTGCTCGACGAAAGATCGGTGATGGCGAGCACGCCGTCCCAGTCGCCGCGGGTCATCAGCACCCACGTCAGGTGCCAGCGGGCGCCGGAGGCGTACGGCGCCCACTCGACGCCGGCGGCCTCCGCGCGCTCCACCGAGCTGCGGAACCACTTCTCGGCGTCGTCGAGCTCGCCCCAGTCCTGGTAGGAGCGGGCGAGCAGGTAGCGGCCGCGCAGCTCGGCGTGGATGTTGCCGGCTTCCACGGTCCGGTCGATCGCCTCGCGCAGCGCTTCGCGCAGCCGCTCCTTGGTGGCGCCGAGCCGGAGACCGCTGAGGGTGGTGATCACCTCGGCGGCGATGTCGCTGCGGTTGAGCTGGTCGGCGAGCGCGAGGGCGTCGAGCCCGACCTGCTGCGCCTCCTGGTGCCGCCACATGATGGCCAGCACGTGGGCGTGGGCGGCGAGCACCTTGGCACGGGCGAGCTTGTCGTCCTCGGGGGTCAGCCGCACGGCTTCTGCCGAGATGGCGGGCGGGTCCTCGGTGGTCTCGATCGCCGTCAGCGCCACGGCCCGGGCTGCGAGCAGAAGGGCGCGCGACGACGGCGATGCGTCCTCGGGCAGGCAGGCGAGCTGCTCGGCCAGCAGCGCGGCGGCCCGCTCGGGGTGGCCGCTGGAGGTCAGGGCCTCGGAGGTGTCGACGGCCAGCTTGGCCCGGTCGACCTTGCTCTCGCCGGTGTTGGCCAGGCCGGTCAGCAGCCGCAGCGCCCGCTCGAAGTGCTGGGCCGCCTCGTCGGGGCCGCCCACGGCCGCGGCCTCGTGGCCGGCCTGGATGCTGGCGTTGAGGGCCGTCTCGTCGTCGTGCGCGAGCATGGCGTGGCGTGCCAGCTCCGCTGCGGTGCCGCGCGCGCGGCCGTCGCGGATGGCGGCGGCGTACCTCGCGTGGAAACGCACCCGCTCGCCGGGGAGCAGGTCGTCGTACACGGCCTCGCCCAGCAGCGCGTGGCGGAAGGCGTAGTGCCGGTCGCTGGCGACGATGATGTTGCGCTCGACGGCCTGCCGGAGCCCGTCGTCGAGGGCCGTGTCGTCGAGCTCGGCGGCGACGGCGAGCAGCTCGTGGGTCACCCGTCGGCCCGCGACGCTGGCCGCGCGGACCACCTGGCGGGCGTTCTCGTCGAGCCGGTCGAGCCGGACGAGCAGCACCTCGGCGAGGTCGGCGGGGATGCCGGAGTCGTGGGTGCCGGACGCGGCGCCGACGAGCTCCTCGACGAAGAACGCGTTGCCCTCGGCCCGCTCGACGATCATCGCGATGTCCTCGGGGGTCAGGTCGGCACCGCCGGAGGAGAGGCCGGCGACGAGCTCGCGGACATCGGCGGGGTCGAGCGGCTCGAGCGACATCCGGCCCACCCCCTGGAGGCGGGACCACTCGGCGAGCTTGGCGCGGAGGGGGTGCTTGCGGTGGAGGTCGTCGGAGCGGTACGACGCGACGAGCGCCAGCGGCTGGCTGAAGGGCCGCGTGAACAGGAAGCTCATCAGGTCGCGGGTCGACTGGTCGGCCCAGTGGAGGTCCTCGACGACCAGGACGAGCGGCTGCTGCTCGGCGACGGCCTCGAAGAGGGCGTGCACGGCCTCGAACAGCGCGGCCTTGTCGATGGACGTGGGGCCGGTCTCGCCGGCCTCGTCGATCATCCGGCGGCCGGGCTGGAGGCGGAGGAGGGCGGGGTGGTGGCCGGCGACGGCGGCCACGAGGTCGGGGTCGGAAGCCTGGAGGCGGCCGAGGATCTCGGAGAAGGGGAGGTACGGCAGGGCGCTGTCGGCGAAGTCGAGGCAGTGGCCGGCGACGACCTGCCAGCCGGCGTCGAAGGCGCGGTCGCGCAGCGCGGTCAGGAGACGGGTCTTGCCGACGCCGGCGTCGCCGGCCAGCAGGACGATGCCGCCGGGGGTCGATCGCGACCGGTCGCCAGACGCAGAGATGCCGAGCCGGAGAGTGAGTTCCTCCAGCTCGGCATCTCGCCCGACGAATGGGGCCATGGAGACCGGCGACACACAGTCCATCATGTCGGTTCCCACCGACATCGGCGCGTCGGTTTCGGCCCCGGTGACAACCACCGGGTCAGCCGATCCAGGTCGACGTCTCCGCCTCACGGCGCTGACGGCGCCGTGCGCGGCGGGCGCGGATGGGGCGCCAGTCCTCACGGATCCGGTTCACGCGGTAGTCGAGCTCTGCGTTGAGAAGCAGGTCGTTCATCACGGTTTCCCTTCCTCGGTCTCCGGGCGTTTCCCGGCGACAAGGAAGAGACTCCGCTCCTGAGGTAGGGGCGGACATCGGGCACATGCCTTATCTCTGCGTCCGGGGTGCCTCACCCCGACCCCCTCAGACGCGCTGACCTGCGCATTTACCCCTCTAAGGGCCTCCCGGAGAGCCAGGTGGAGGCCACCAGCGGCACCCCCGGACGGTAGGCCAGGTGGACGTGGCTGGGGGCGTCCAGGAGCACCAGGTCGGCCCGGCTGCCGGGCACCAGGCGACCCACGTCGGTGCGGTCGAGAGCGGCCGCGCCACCGGCCGTGGCGGCGTACGTCGCCTCGGCAGGTGTCATCCGCATCTCGCGCACCGCGAGGGCCACGCACAGCGGCATCGAGGACGTGTAGCTCGATCCCGGGTTGCAGTCGCTGGCGATCGCGACCTTCGCCCCCGCGTCGAGGAGGCGCCGCGCGTCGGGGTACGGCTGCCGCGTGGAGAACTCCACCCCCGGAAGCAGGGTGGCCACCGTGCCGCTGTCGGCGAGGGCGGCCACGTCGGCGTCGTCGAGGTACGTGCAGTGGTCGACGGCCACCAGGCCGAGCTCGGCGGCCAGCCGGACGCCGGGTCCGGGGCCGAGCTGGTTGGCGTGCAGCCGCCCGCGGAGGCCCTTCTCCGCACCGGCCGCGAGGACGGTCCGGGCCTGGTCCTCGTCGAAGGCGCCGCGCTCGCAGAACACGTCCACCCAGCGGGCATGCGGCGCGCAGGCATCGAGCATCGGCCCGATGACCAGCGCGACGTACTCGTCCGGGTCGCTGCCCTCGGGGACGACGTGCGCGCCGAGGTACGTCGTCTCGTCGGTGAACTGCCTCGCGATGGCCAGGCTGCGGGCCTCGTCGAGGACTGTCAGGCCGTAGCCGCTCTTGATCTCGACGGTCGTCGTGCCTTGGCGGCGCATCTCCCGCACCAGGTGCGCCACCCGGCCGGTGAGCTCCTCGTCGGTGGCCGCGCGGGTGGCGGCGACGGTGGTGCGGATCCCGCCCGCGGCGTACGGCGTCCCGGCCATCCGAGCCGCGAACTCCGGCGCCCGGTCGCCCGCGAACACCAGGTGGGAGTGGGAGTCCACGAAGCCCGGGATCACGGCGCGGCCGCCCGCGTCGACGTGGAGGTCGGCGTCGGGCGCCTCGGCAGCGGGGCCGGTCCAGGCGACGGTCGGTCCGTCGATGACGAGGGCCGCGTTGGTGAGGATGCCGAGGATGTCCTCACCCCCCAGGGCGTTGGTGACCAGCTCGCCGATGTTGGTGATGACGGTGGTGGTCATGGGTAGAGCCTCTCGATCGCGGTCTCGAGCTCGCGGCCGATCTGCTCGTCGTCGCCCTGGGTGAAGACGACCTTGCCGTCGGCGATGACCTGGACGACGTCCGCGGCGGTGGCGGCGAACACTGCGGTGTGCTCGTCCCGGCCGGTGCCGGCGGTCCTGGTGGTCGAGGTGTCGAGGGTGACCAGGTCGGCGCGCTGGCCGACGGCGATGGCGCCGGCGTCGTCGTACCCGAGGCTGGCCTGGCCGTCGATCGTGGCGGCTCGGAGGAGTTCCGCGGCCGACCAGTGACCGCGCTCCCGCGTGGCGAGACGCTCGTCGAGCTCGACCGCGCGCATCTCCTCGAAGAGGTCGATGACCGCATGGCTGTCGGAGCCGAGCGTGAGCCGGCTGCCCGTGTCGTGCAGCGCGCGGCTGGGGCCGACGCCGTCACCGAGGTCGCGCTCGGTGGTGGGGCAGAAGCAGGCGTAGGTGCTCGTGGTGCCGAGGTGGCCGATGTCGTCGTCGGTGAGGTGCGTGGCGTGCACCGCGGACGTGAGTGGGCCCAGCACGCCGTGGTCGGCGAGCAGCTGGGTGGGCGTGGCGCCGTACGCCGCCACGCAGTCGTCGTTCTCCTTGCTCTGCTCGGAGAGGTGGACGTGGAGCGGCTTGCCCTGGCTCGCCTCGACGATGGTCCGGCAGCTGGTCGTCGGGGACGGCGCGGACGGAGTGGATGGCGGCTCCAGCGTCCTCGAGCGCCCGGACGCGCTCGGCCCACGCGTCCGCGGTGCCGTCGCTGAACCGGCGCTGGACGCCCTGAGGCGGCTCGCCGAACCCCGAGCTGAGGTAGCAGGTGTCGAGCAGCCTGGTCCTCAGTCCCGCCTCGCTCGCCGCCTGCTGCAGCGCGAGGCCCATCTCGTTGGGGTCGTCGTACGGCGTCCCTTCCGGCTGGTGGTGCAGGTAGTGGAACTCCCCCACGCTGGTGATCCCGGCCGCCACCATCTCCCGGTACGTCGCGCGTGCGAGGGCGAGGTAGCTGTCCGGGTCGAGCCGCTCCGCCACGGCGTACATCTGCTCCCGCCACGTCCAGAACGTCCCCCGCTCCCGCTGCGTCCTCCCCCTCAGCGCCCGGTGGAACGCATGGCTGTGGCAGTTCGCCAGGCCCGGGATCGTGAGGCCAGCGACGCGCAGGGATTCACCGGTCGCCCGGTGAATCCCTGGGTTGCCCGCTGAAACATTGCGTGCCAACCCAGGGTTTTCGCGGGCAACCTCGACTGCCGCGAACCGGCCGGCCTCGACCTCGACGTACACCTCCTCGTGGACGGCGCCGTCGACCCAGGCGCGTTCGAGCACGTACGACGTCACGCCGGATCCGCGGAAAGCTCGGCGAGGACGTCGGCCAGGGCCTCGACCCCGGCCAGGCAGTCCTCCATGGACGCCGACTCGGCCGGCGAGTGGGAGACACCGGTCGGGTTGCGGACGAACAACATCGCGGTCGGGATGCCGGCCGCCGAGAGGATCCCGGCGTCGTGGCCGGCGGCGGTCGGGATGACCGGCCACCCGCGGGGAGAGGCCAGCCGGGCGGCCAGCTCCGGCGAGAAGGAGACGGGCCCGCTCACCGACTCGGGCGTCACGGCAAGAACGGTGCCGTCCCGCGACGCCCGCTCGGACGCCTGCCGCTCGATCGCCTCCACCAACGACGACAGCGAGGAGGCCGACGACGCGCGGGCGTCCAGCCACGCGGTCACGGCCGACGGCACGGAGTTGGTGGAGTTCGGAGCGACCGACACCCGGCCGAACGTCGCCCGCTGGCCGGCCAGCCGAGCCTGCTTGTTGGCGGCCAGCGCGGTCATCGCGTACGTCAGCATCGGGTCGGCGCGGTCCTCCATCCGGGTCGTGCCGGCGTGGTCGGCGGAGCCGGCGAACTCGTAGCGGTACCGCCCGTGCGGCCAGATCCCGCTCGCCACCCCGACGACCGCCGAGCGGTCCACCAGGTCGCGCCCCTGCTCGACGTGCAGCTCCACGAAGGTGCCGACCCCGTCCAGCAAGGACGGACCGCCGGGACCGGCCAGGTCGGCCGACGCGAGCGCATCCTCGAGCGAGACGCCCGAACGGTCCTTCAGTGAACGCACCGCGTCCCACGAGGAAGAACCGGTCGCCAGCCGCGACCCCAGGCACGCCAGCCCGAACCGCGACCCCTCCTCCTCCACAAAAACAGACACCCCGATCGGCCGGGCCGGTGTGAACCCCCGGGCACGGAGCACATCCAGAGCCGCAAGAGCCGAGACCACCCCCAGCGGCCCGTCGTACGCTCCCCCGTCCAGCACCGAGTCCAGGTGCGACCCCGTCATGACTGCGTCACCACCGGCCGCGCCGTGCGTGGACCACCACCCCACGAGGTTCCCGAAACCGTCACGGGAGACAGCGAGGCCGCGGGCCAGACACTGCTCCTCGAACCAGGCCGCCAGCTCGCGCTCGGCGGACAGGAACGGCTGCCGGAAGTACCCGCCCGACGACGCCGAGCGACCCACCGGGACCAGGGACCCCCACATCTCCTCGAACGAGTCACCCATGATGAGCACCATGGAGTTCCAGGACGTCGTACGCCGCCGCAAGATGGTCCGCGACTACGCCGCCGATCCCGTCGACCCGGCGGTCGTCGAGCGTGCGCTGCACAACGCGGTCCGCGCGCCGAACGCCGGTTTCAGCCAGGGCTGGGGCTTCCTCGTGCTCGACCGACCCGACGACGTACGCCGCTTCTGGGAGGTCACCACCGACCCCGAGGACGTCGAGGCCCCGGACGAGTGGCTGACCGGCATGATGCACGCCCCTGTCGTCGTGATCCCCTGCTCGAGCAAGGCGGCGTACCTGAAGAGGTACGCCCAGGCCGACAAGGGCTGGACCGACGAGGACGAGACCCGCTGGCCGGTGCCGTTCTGGCACATCGACACGGGCATGGCCGCGCTGCTCATCCTCCAGACCGTGACGGACGCGGGTCTCGGCGCCTGCTACTTCGGCGTCCCGCCCGACCGCGTGCCCGGCGTCCGCGAGGCCTTCGGCATCCCGGGTACCTTCGACCCGATCGGCGCGATCACCATCGGCCACCGCGCCTCCACCGACGGCGTGCCCGGCTCGCCCAGTACCCGGCCCCGCAAGGCTCAGGGGGACGTGGTCCACCACGGTCGCTGGACCGGCTGAACGTCGCGGAGGCACGGCCTCAGTCCATCGGCCGTACGGCGTCCGGTCAACGCGACCGACCGGCGTCGCGGTCTCGGATCCGAGACCGCCTCCGATCGGCCGAGGGGATCAGGCGCGGCCCCAGTCGGGGCGGTAGTCGAACCGCTTCGAGGTGGAGATCTCGAGACGCTCGTCCGTGCCGTACGTCGTCGTCCAGATCTGGACGTCCTCGGTGTCGATGTTCTCGCGATCGGTGAACACGTAGTCGCGACCGTCGGGAGACCAGTGCGCGTTGGCGTTCCGACGTCCACTGGCCTTGTTGTTGGTCAGCCAGTCGATCTTCCTGCCGCACTGCTTGGTGCCGTTGCACAGCCACGGCACGGTGCCCAGGTCGACGAACGTCGCGTCGGGGTCGCCGCGGCCGTAGGACTCGAACAGCACCAGGCCCTCGGTCGGGCCGCTCGTCGCGCGAGAGACGTCGAAGACCTCGACGCCGAGACCCCACGGCAGGATCGGCGCCGGGTCGTCGCCGTCGACGTCGACCCGCATGATCGTGGACTTGCCGTCCGACAGCCGCACCCGCGTCCAGACGACGAAGGAGCCGCCCGGCGTGACCTGCGCGCGGCTGTCCTCGTACTTGCCGGCGTCGCGCGCGTCGGACATCCGGAACAACCCGGACCCGTCGATGTCGGCCCCCCACTCCAGCGCCTCGGCCGCGGTGTCGTTCACGAACGGCCCCTTCACCTTCACGAAGAAGAGCCGCTTGTTGGAGATCCACGTCGGCGCACCGATCCCCACGCAGGGGTCCTTGCAGCCAACCGGCAGCCGGTGGTCCTGCGTGCCGTTGCGGCGGACCAGCCGGACCTCGAAGCCGTTCTCGTCACCGGCCTCGTAGGCGATCCACCGGCCGTTGGGTGAGAACTGTGCGTCCAGGTGGTACTCACCCTTGCCGGCATGGGTCAGCGCCCGCTGACCGGTGCCGTCGGCGTTGGCGATGACCAGGGACTCGCGGCCGTCGGCGGCGCGGTTGGTCCAGACGATCATGCCGTCGGTCGACGGCGCCGACTCGGCGAGGGACGGTGCGGCCGCGGCGTACGACGGCAGGCCGGCGACCGTGAGCGGGGCGAGCAGGGCGAGGGCAGCGATCCGCGTGCGCATGACCAGACGTTAGGAGCACACGGTCCTCAATGCCTACCCGGATGTTCGGGATTGACGCCGGGTCGATCATGGGAGACATGGGGGCCTCCCCCGAAGCGGCACGCCAGGAGATCGCGAGACTGCTCGCCGATCCGCCTCCGGGCGCCCTGCTCGCGGACGGCGCGGTTCGTGCCCTCGGCCGCGTGGTCGGCCACGACGGGTACTGCCTGTTCGGCGTCGACCCAGCCACCGGCCTCCGGTCGGTGATGTTCAGCCGGCACGGGCTGACCATCCCGTCGGAGGTGCTGCTGCACAACGAGACTGCCGAACCCGACGCCAACAAGTACGCCGACCTCGTGCGCTCCCCTGTCACCGCGGGTGTGCTGTCGCCGGTCGCCACGCCACGCAGCCGTCGCCTGCACGAGATCCTTCCCGCCGACGGGTACTCCAGCGAGCTGCGGGTCGCCCTGACCACGCCCGGTCGCTACTGGGGCGCGCTCTCCCTGTTCCGCGCCGACCACCGGCCCTTCGACGACGGCGACGTCGCCGCGGCCCAGGAGCTGGCACCCGAGCTGAGCCGGGTGCTGCGGCGCTACCAGGTCGGCCGACCGCATGAGCTGCCGATGACGGCGCGCGCCGGCGGGGTCGTCTGCCTGGACGCCCGCGACGCGGTGGTGGCCATCGACGCGGACGCCACGAGCTCGCTGGACTCGTTCACCAACCAATGGGCCGACGGGGTCGTCCCCGAGGACATGATGCGCTGCGTCCACGAGGTCGCGGCCGCCAGCCGGCGCGGCTCGCCGGCCATCGCGCGGACGCGGATGGCCGACGGGCGGTGGCTGGTCGCCACCGCCACGTACGTCGGCGGTTCCGACGTCGACGTCGTCGTCCTGCTGCGTTCGGGTGACGTCGCCACCGTGCTGCCGGCGTTCGCCGCGTGGTGCGGGCTCTCGGACCGCGAGACCGAGGTCCTGCGGCTTCTCGTGCTCGGCCTGGCCGCCAAGCAGATCGGCCGCCGGCTGGGCATCTCGGTACTCACCGTCGGCGACCACCAGCGATCGCTGTACCGCAAGGCCGGTGTCAACGGCCGCGACGAGCTGCTCTCCCTCCTCGTCTGAGCTCCGCCCAGCCCGGGGTACTCATTGCGCCGGGCAGAGATAGGGATTCCGGTCGATGGCGTAGCAGCGTCTTACGAGAACTGTCGGGATCACCGATTCGCACCGAGCGCATCGACGATCACGACAGGAAAAGACCATGACCATCAACCAGCACACTCCTCGCCACGCACTTCCGTACCGCACTGTCTCCAAGCTGGGCGCGACCATCGCCGTGGCCGTCCTCGCCGCGACCGCATCGGCGGGCTCCGCTTCGGCAAGCCCCGCTCGCGACTCCTCGCACGCCGCCGCGGTCACCGTCGACCGCCTCGCCGGCGTCTCCTGCTTCAACACGCCGCACCACTGGAACTCGTCGCTCGACGGACCGATCCCCACGTGCATCGTCCGGGTCTCCTAGTGCCACCGAACTCGGTATCCCGATGCGGACGGGCGGGGTCATGATGGGCGTCATGGCACGTCCACGGACGGCCTCGCTCGTCGGCCGGGACGCCGAGCTGGGCCGGCTGCTCGAGGCGGTCACGACCGCGCGGCAGGGCCACCTCAGCGTGGTCCTCGTCGAGGGCGAGGCCGGCATCGGCAAGAGCCGCCTCGTCGCCGACGCCATCGACACCGCCCGCGTGCCAGGCGACCTGCTGATGACCGGCCACGGAATCCCGCTGATCGGCGACGAGCTCCCGTTCGGGGTCATCACCGACGCGCTGCGGGACCTCGTACGCCGCCACGGCGTCGACACGATCCGGGACGCGGTCGGCGACCCGCACTCCGCGCTGGGAGCCCTGGTGCCCGGCCTGTTCGACGCGGCAGCGGGGTCCTCCGACCGCGCACATGTCTTCGACGCCTGCGCCGGCTTGCTCGGTCGGCTCAGTGAGGACCACCTCGTCTGGCTGTGGCTGGAGGACCTGCACTGGGTCGACACCAGCAGCCGGGACCTGCTCGGATACGTGGTCCGCGTGCTGCCTGCGACCTCGAGACTCCTGATCACCGTTTCCCGCAGGACGATGGACGGGCCGGCGAACCCCGTCATGGACAGGTTCGTCGCCGAGCTCCTCCGCGACCCGGGCAGCGTCCGCATCTCCCTCGACCGGCTGTCCCGGGGCCAGGTCACCCGTCAGGTCGCCGCGCTGGGCCGGACCTCCCCTACGCCGGAGTTCCTCGATCGCCTGATCGAGCTTTCCGACGGGGTTCCCTACCTCGTCGAGGAGCTCGTCATCGCCGAGCTCGACCCGGCGGACACGCGGCTGGACTCGGTCAACGCCTCCATGCTCGGCCGGGTCGCGGAGCTGTCGCCCGCAGCACAGGTCGTGGCCGGGGTGGCCTCGTTGGGCGAGGGGCATCTCCGTCACCACCTGATCCGGCGGGTCTGCGCGCTGGTGGAAGAACGCGAGTTCGAGGCGGCGGTCGCCGAAACCGTCCTGGCCAACGTGCTCGAGGTGACCGAGGCCGGCGACGCCTACCGGTTCCGGCACGCCCTGCTCCGCCAAGCGGTCGCGGAGTCGGTGCTTCCGGGTGACCGGCTGGTCTGGCACCGGCGCTGGGCAGAGGCCATCGAGGGCGACCCGCTCACGGTGGACAGGTCGTTCGCTCGCATCACGGCAGCCCACCACTGGGCGCAGAGCGACCAGCCGGTGCGGGCGTTCGACGCGGCTCTCGAGGCCGCCGACCTCGCCCGGGAGCTCGCAGCCCCTGCGGAGCGGGCGCGCCTGCTGGACCGCGTGCTGGGGCTGTGGCAGCAGGTGCCCGACGCCGCGGAGCGCGCCGGCAGGGACCGCGACGACGTCCTCGAGGAGACGTTGCAGTCCTACGACTTCGCCGAAGAGCTCGAGCCGGTGGCTGCCCTGGTCGAACGCGAGCTCCGCGAGCTGGACCACGCCGCCGGCGATCCGCTCCGACTCCTCTACCTGCGGCTCCAGCAGGTCGGTGCCGCTCCTGACTCCATCCAGCTGTCCCAGGCCCTGTCCATCCTCCGGGACGCCCCATCGACCAGGATGTTCGTGCGCACCACCTGCCTCGTGATGTGGGGCTTCGTCCCGACCGGCGAACGGGCCCTCGTGGACGCTCTCCTCGCGCGAGCGATCGAGACCGCGGCCCAGCTCGGCACGCCGTGGGACCAGGTGTGGACAGACCACACCCACGCGCTCATCGCTTTCGAACGCGACGACGTCGAGATGGGGAACGCCTACGCGGAGAAGGTGCTGGCCCGGGCCCGAGCTGAGTGCTCGGCGGCCGAGGTGGCCGTGATCGAGTCCAGCCATGCCTGGTGGCTCTATTCTCGCGGCCGCTTGTTCGACAGTGCCGAGCTCGGGCGGCGAGCGCTGACACGGGTCGTGCGTCCCGAGCAGGCCCGCTGGGTGTGGCTCTTCGCCCTCGAGAACCTGTTCCCCGCCCTCCTCGACCTCGGTCGGTGGAGCGAGCTGGACGCGTTGCTGGGTGGCGGCCCATCGCTCGACACGATCGGCACCACGGGGGTCCAGCTGGACTTCTACCGGGGACTACTCAGTTGCTACCGGGGGGACCTCGACGCTGCTGCCGCCCGCCATGCATCCGCAGTGACGAAGCTGCCGACCCTGGAGGCCTACGGGTCAGATACCCAGGTCGACGTGGTGCTCTTGGGCGCCCTGCTCGCTACGGCGCACGGTGACCTCGCTGCCGCGCGGCGAGATCTCGAGCCGCTGTGGGAGCTTGCGTCGGACGACCGGATGTCCTGTTGGCTGGCGCGCGACGTGTTGCTCCTCGCTCGGCTCGAGGGTGACCTCGCGGCCCAGGCCTCGCCACGCCGTCGCGCCGTCGCCGAGTCACGGCAAGGGCAAGGACGCACTCTCATCGAGGAGCTGCGCTCGAGGATCCAACCAAATGACCCGGCCGATGCCTGGAACGCCCAGCTCGACGCCGAGCTGAGCCGGATCGACGGCGCCTCCGACCCCGCGCTGTGGCAGCGGGCCGTGGACGCCTGGGCAGCCACCGGCCGGGTTCACGACCAGGCCTGGGCACTGGTCCGGCTGGCGGAGAGCCAAGTCTCCGCCGACGACCGGGAGGGGGCCGCCGCGTCGTTGGTCTCGGCCCGGGCAATTGGTACGGACCTCCGCGCCCGCCCCTTGCTCGCGGCCGTGGACGAGCTCGCGCGCCGAGCGAAGCTGTCGGTCGCGAGCCGGGAGAGCGACCGGCCGCCGGTCGAGGGGACCCATGGCCTCACGGCCCGCGAGCTGGAGGTCCTGGGACTGATCGCCCAGGGCTTCTCCAACGACGAGATCGCCCGCTCCCTGTTCATCTCGCCCAAGACCGTCAGCGTCCACGTGTCGCGGGTGCTCGCCAAGCTGGACGTGGCAAGCCGCTCCCAGGCGACGACGGTCGCGCACCGACGCGGGCTCCTGGCGGCCGACGCCCCACGAGAGTGACCGGTGATGCCGCTTCGTCGGAGGTCCCGAGCGGCACTACGGTGACGCCGTGACTGATCGGGCCGTGGCCAAGCTGCAGGCGCTGGTCCGCATCCCGACGGTCTCCGACCGCGATCCCACGAACGTCGACACCGCGGCGTTCGACGCCTTCCTGATCGAGCACGAGAGGCTCTTCCCCCGCCTGTACGCCGCGCTCGAGCTCACCCGCGTCGGCACCCACGGCCTGTTGTTCCGCTGGCCCGGAGCCGCGGACGAGCGGCCCGTCGTGCTGATGGCCCACCTCGACGTCGTCCCCGTCGACGAGAGCGCGCCGTGGCAGCACCCGCCGTTCTCCGCCGGGATCCACGACGGCGCGATCTGGGGTCGCGGCACCCTCGACGACAAGGGCTGCCTGGTCGCGATCAGCGAGGCCGTGGAACGCCTGCTGGAGCAGGGACTCACGCCGGCCCAGGACGTCTGGCTGAGCTTCGGGTGCGATGAGGAGGTGAGCGGTACGGCGGCGATCGAGGCCGTCGCCGAGCTCACCCGTCGCGGGGTGCAGCCCTGGTTCGTCATCGACGAGGGCGGCGCGATCGCCGGCGACGCCTTTCCCGGGATCAAGCCGCCCGTCGGCGCCATCGGCGTCTCCGAGAAGGGCACCACCAGCGTGGTGCTGCGGGTCGAGGGCCGTGGTGGCCACGCCTCCACGCCGTCGCGCAACGGGCCGACCGCCCGGCTCGCTCGGGCCATCCTCCGCGTCGACAAGGCCCCGATGGACTCCTCGATGCCCGACCCGACCGTCGAGCTGTTCCGCCGCCTCGCCCCGCATGCCCCGCTCCCCCTCCGGCCGCTGATGGCCAACGCCGAGCGGCTCCGGCCGGTGCTGACCAAGGCGCTCGTCGCAGCCGGCCCCGAGTCGGCGGCGATGACGCGCACCACCTTCGCCACCACCACCCTGTCCGGCTCCCCGGCCCTCAACGTCATCGCCTCGACGGCCCGTGCCGGGATCAACGTCCGGGTCATGGTCGGCGACACCGTGGCCGACGTGGTCGCCCATCTCCGCAAGGCGATCGGTGACAAGCAGGTGCACATCGACGTCGTCGAGGAGGGCGAGGCGAGCCCGGTCTCGCCCGTCGACGACGACGCCTTCCGGCTCATCGAGGCGACCGTGGCCGAGCTGTTCCCGGACGCCATCCCGGCGCCGTACGTGATGATGGCCGCCACCGACGCGCGGCACTTCACCGTCATCTGCCCGCGGGTCTACCGGTTCGCACCCTTCCGGATGAGCAAGGCTCAGCGGCAGGCCATCCACTCCTACGACGAGCGCCTCGGTGTGGACGACTTCCTGCTCGGGATCGACTGGTACCAACGCCTCATCGAGAAGGTGACATGACCCAGACGTCCGGCAACGTCGGCCAGGAGCCCCACGAGCGCACCCGCGGCGCCCACTCCCTGGTCGCCATCGTCGGCTTCCTGGTCTGCGTCGAGCTCGCGAGCGGGATCCTGCAGGGCTACTACACGCCGATCTTCAGCGACATCGCCGACCACCTCGAGATCGCCGACGCCGACGTCAACTGGTTCGAGGCGGCCCAGCTGATCGTCTCGGCACTCTGCGTGCCGCTGCTCGCGCGTCTCGGCGACATGATCGGCGCCAAGAACGTGCTCCTCCTCTCGACCGCGATCACCGCGCTCGGCTCCTGGGTGCTGGCCTTCGCGCCGTCGTTCACCACCTTCCTCATCGGCTGGGCGGTCCAGGGGGCGTACGTCGTGTGGCTGCCGATGGAGGTCGCGATCGTCTACCGGCGTACGGCGGGCTCCGGCCGGCAGAACCTGCTCACCCGCCGCGCCGCCGGCATCCTCGTCGGCGCCCTCGAGCTGTCGGTGATCATCGGCGCGCTCACCAGCGGCGCGCTCGTCGAGAGCACGTCGATGACCGTCGTCCTGATGCTGCCGGCCATCGTGGTGACCGTCTGCTTCTTCATCGTCTGGTTCGGCATCGAGCGCGACCCGGGCACCAGCGGCGGTCGCTTCGACGTGATCGGCTTCCTGCTCATCACCGATGTGATCGGGTTCGTGATGGGCGGCCTGATCACCATCCGGCTGCAGGGACCGGACAGCCCGCTCGCCTGGGGTCTGATCCTCGTCGGGCTGCTCTGCCTGGTCCCGTTCGTCCGCTACGAGGCCGCGCAGGCGGACCCGATCATCGACGTCCGGCTGCTGGGTACCCCCGAGCAGTGGCCGGTGCAGCTGACGGCGTTCCTCTTCGGCATGTCCGTGCTCGGCGCACAGATCCCGCTGTCGACGTTCGCGCGCACGGACCCGGACACCGCGGGGTACGGGCTCGGCGCGGACGCGTCGTTCGTCTCCACCCTGATCGGCGTGTACGTCGTGTTCCTGGCGATCGGCGCGTTCACCCTGCCGCTCACCACCCGGCTGCTCGGGCCGCGAGGGGCGCTGGTGATGTCGTGCCTGCTGGTCGCGTTGGGGTACGCCTTGTGGCTCCCGTTCCACGACTCGACGGGTCAGGCACTGCTCAACATGGCCGTGGCCGGCGTCGGCTCGGGCGCTCTCGTGGCGGCGCTGCCGGCGAGCGCAGCGGCGGGGGCCCCGCCCGAACGGACCGGCTTCGCCACCGGCATGACCAACGCGACGAAGACGGTCGGCGGCGCGATCGCGTCCTCGATCTTCGCGATCGCGCTGGCCTCGACCGGCTCGCTCGACGACCCGGTCAAGGGCCACGCCCCCCTCTCGGGGTACCTGACGGTGTGGTCGGTCTGCTCGGTCGCCGCGCTGCTCGCCGCCGTCGGGCTGCTGCTGATGCCGAAGGTCGTCACCGCCGAGGTACGCCGCGAGGAGCAGCCCGAGAGCGAGCCGGTGTGAGCACTCCGCGTCGTACCCGCCTCGGGACCCGGCTGTTGATCCTCGTCCTCGCGACGCTCGGCGTGCTTCTCGTGCTCTTCGCGGCCAGCCGTCCGTCCATCGGCCGGTTCCTGGCTGCCGGGCTGATCCTCGGCTCCGCCGCCGTGGTCCGCTACAACGCCACGACCCGCGACGACCCGCGTCGCTACGGCCGCGCCGCCCAGGTGCGCTCCCTGGTCTGGTCGGTACTGATCGTGGTGGTGTTCGTCGGCGTCTCCTGGCTCCTGTCGGAGCTCATCACCGACTGAGCACCGGTTCGTGCGCGTCGCCCTGGCGCGCGGTCGCGACCAGCCACCCTCCCGTCGCCAGGCACCAGACGGGCAGGCCGAGGACGAGCGAGGCGATGCCCGCGAACCAGAACGCGCCGGAGACCTCGGCGCCGGTGATCGAGACAGCCGTACCGAGCGGGTACACGAGCGGGACCAGGCCCAGAGCGCAGAGCCCGCGCGGGACGACGCCCGAGCGCCACGCAAGCGCGCAGCCGGTCACGATCCAGACCTCGATCATCACCACGCCCCCGAGCAGACCGCCCTGCGAGCCGGCCATCTGCACGACCAGGTACGCCGCCTCGCCCCAGTCGGGGTCGTACCCGTCGATGTGGTCGATCGGCCCGGGGCTGGAGACGCGGAGGGCGCCGGTGAACGTCCACAGCCCGCCGGCGACGCCGCCCACCGCGGTGAGGAACGGCGTACGCCACGGCACGGCCGTCGCCGCTCGCAGCAGCCCGAGAGCCGCCAGGACCAGGCACACCCCGGACAGCACGTACGCCGTCCCGTGCTCCTGCAGGTACACGATGCTGTCCGCCGGGTTGTCACCATCCGTGCCCTCGGGACGGGTGGCCACCTCCAGGACGAAGGCGGCGGGCAGCGCCAGCCCGACCACGAGGAGGCCGAGGCCGGCGTACCTGGACCCCGAGCCGTGGTCGGCCACCTGCCACACGCTAGTGGTTGCCGAGGCCCCGAACGGCCACGATCCCTGCCGCGCGCCTCCGGGTAACCTCGCGGCATGGCCGAGCAGGGACCCGACCAGCGCAGCAGCCGCCCCGAGCGTGAACGCGACGAGCGCACCGGCAAGTCGGCCGCGGCCGAACGTATGCAGCGCAAGGACGAGTGGGTCGACCAGCAGATCCGGATCGCCATGGCGCGCGGCGACTTCGACGACCTGCCCGGGGCGGGCAAGCCGATCAAGGACCTCGGCCCCCAGCACGACCCCGACTGGTGGGTGAAACGGCTGATCGAGCGCGAGAAGATCACCGGCGTCCTGCCCCCGGCCCTCCAGCTCCGCAAGGACGACGCCGAGCTCGACGGCCAGCTCGACCGGCACACCGCCGAGAGCGAGGTCCGCCGGCTCCTGGAGGAGTTCAACGCCCGCGTCATGAAGGCGCGCTACACGCCCGTCGACGGACCACCCCTGATCACCATGCCGCGCGACGTCGACGCCGAGGTGCAGCGCTGGCGCGATCGGTTGCGCCAGCGACGCGAGTCCGCCCGCACCCAGCCCGACGTACGACGAGAGGCCGCACAGCACAAGCCCGCCCGCAAGCGCTGGTGGAAGCGCTCCTGACCCCCGTCCGGGTCAGAAGGGGTCGGGCAGGACGAGCCGGGTCCGCCGGGAGGTCCGGGTGACGCCCCAGTCGAGGCGGCTCATCCGGGTGCAGGAGACGGCGGCGCCGTGCTTGACGGCGGTCGTGCGGCAGTAGGCGACGCCCGCGCCGGACGGCACGAACGCGCGGTAGCCGGGCAACCCCCACGGCGTACGCGGCGAGACGGTGAACCGCCAGCCGGCGTCGGTGAGGACCTGGCAGCCGAGGCGCTGATTCTGAATGGTTCCGGTGCGGCCGCAGAGGGCCGGACCGGTGCTGGACGAGACCCAGGTGCGGTTCAGCGGCGAGGCGGCCCGGAGGGCGACCTTGATCCGTGCGGACCGACCGGTCTCCCAGCCGGAGCCCGAGGCACGGAGCCGTGTGCAGGCGACGGTGCGTCCGTGCGCACCGGTGCGGCACCACGAGACGGAGCCGCCACGGTCGGTCAGGAAGGCCCGCGTGGCCGGCGCGCCGGCGGCCGCCTTGCGAGGCAGTCGGGCGGAACGCCAGCCGTTCGAGGTGAGTACGTGGCACCCGCCGCGTGCACGAGCGGTGGCGCCGGGCGAGAAGCAGAGGGCCGGTCCGGCGGCGGCAGGGACCCAGGTCGCGTCGCCGGGGAGTCGGGAGATCCGTGCGGAGGAGGCGTGGTCGCTGCCCCACGTCAACGTCTCGGGGTACAGCGTCCGGCATGCCGCGCGCTGCTTGCCGGCCGGGCCGAGGGTGCGGCAGAAGGCGATCGAGCCGTCGTGCGCGGCGACGAAGGCACGGCTGAGCGCGTCGCCCCAGGAGGTCCGGCCCGGCGCAGTGGAGGTTCGCCAGCCAGCGCTCGTCAGCACCGAGCAGGTGACCCGGGGCCTGTCGGCAGTACCGGTCCGGCCGCACTGGGCGGGCCCTGACCTCGTGCCGACCCAGGCGCGGTCGGCCACGGCGACCCGCGGCGTACGGCTCGATGTGAAGTCCGCCCCCCAGGTGCGGCGGTCGGCATCGAGCGGGGTGCAGGCGAGCACGCGTTGGCTGAGGCCGAGGTTGCGGCAGTACGACACCGAACCGTCCGGGCTCGCCACGAACGAACGGCTCAGCGGCCCACCCCACGCCGTCTTCCGGCCGAGCGACACCGAGCGCCAGCCCTTGTCGGCCAGCAACCGGCAGCCCAGCCGCGGCTTGCGGTCGTTGCCGGTGCGCCCGCAGAGCGCCGTTCCGGCGCTCGTCTCGAGCCACGCCCGGTCCACGGCCTCGGCCCCAGGCACCACCCGGATGCGACCGGGCCGGGACCAGTGACCCGTGGCGTCGTACGCGACCACCGAGTAGACCGCCGACTGTCCGGCGGGCGGAGTGGCGTCCCAGTAGGACGTCCCGCGGGTCGTCCCGAGGGGCACGCCGTTGCGCAGCACCCGGTAGCCCGCGACGCCGAACGCGTCGGTGGAGGCTCGCCAGGTGATGCCGGTGCGGCCACGGTGGGCCACGACCCGGACGTCTGTCGGCACGGTCGGCGGAGTGGTGTCGACCGGAACGACGTCGTCGAGGTGGATGAACTTGTCGGGGTAGCTGCTCATGCCGGGGCTCACGGTGGCGAAGTGGAAGCCGTTGTGGCCGTCGGTGTTCATCTCCGAGATCAGGATGGTGCCGCCGCTGTAGACGTCCTCGACGTAGGAGACGTGCCCGCGCTTGTACCAGCCGATCGAGCCGATGGCCGGCGTCTTGTCGGGCTTCTTGCCGATGCCCTTGGCCACCTTGGCCCACTCCGAGGCGTTGCCCCAGTGGCGGCCGGCGTACCAGTTGGAGAACGACAGCCCGTTGCGCGCCGCGACCCGGAACGCCACCCAGGAGGTGCACTGGCCCTGGAGGAAGCCGCGGGCGTCACCCATGCAGCCGCCGCCGAGAGTGGCCTCGTTGCAGTCGCCGGCGGCGGGGTACGGATAGCCGTACGTCCCGCTGGCCACGTGGGTCCCGGGGACTCCGACCCAGACGTCCTGGCCGTGCGGGTTCTTCGCCATGCCGGTCGGCGTGCCGGTGAGCTGCGCCTTCTGGAACTGCTCGATCAACTGCTGCTGGTCTGGACCTGTCTGGTCCGGCGGTCCGGGCGGCCCGCCGCCCTGGTCGGCGCGCGCCGGCGCCGTGACGACCACGAGCAGCACGACCGTCACGGCCAACACCGTGCTCACCACCAGCACCACCCACCGCACGGCGCGCTCCAGCGCGGCGTGGTCGTGGCGGATGGCGTGCATGGTGGACCTCGAGGCAAGGGGACGGGTCGGCGGCAGTCATGCTCCGCGCGTCGCGCAGCCTCCGGGCGGGAACACCGAAACCTGTCCGGGGTGGCGGATCCCGCGGTAAAAGCCCCGCGCCGAGCCCGTGAGAAGTGCGTCATACCGACCTCGCCCGCACGGCGGTACGTTCCGCGCATGCCCAGCACGCGCAGTGCCAAGGACTTCTTCCGCCCGCTGGCCGTGGGCGCCCCCGAACCGCTCCGCGAGATCCCCGCGCGGCCGAGCCGGGCCATCCACTTCTTCGACCCGTCGAACGAGAAGATGGCGGCCAAGGTGCCACAGCTCGTCGGCACCGTCGACGTGCTGCTCGGGAACCTCGAGGACGCGGTGAAGGCCGACAACAAGGTGGCCGCCCGCGAGGGCCTGGTGAAGATCGCCTCGTCGACGGCCGGACTGGGAGGGCACAGCGGCTCCACGCAGCTGTGGACCCGCATCAACGCGCTCGACAGCCCGTGGGTCCTCGACGACCTGACCACGCTGGTCCCGGAGATCGGCGAGAAGCTCGACGTGGTGATGGTGCCGAAGGTGCAGGGCGCCGAGGACATCGCGTACGTCGACCGGTTGCTCGCCCAGCTCGAGGCCAAGGCCGGCCTCGACCGGCCGATCCTCGTGCACGCCATCCTCGAGACCGCCCGCGGTGTCGCGAACGTCGAGGAGATCTGTGGTGCCTCACCGCGGATGCAGGGGCTCTCGCTCGGTCCCGCCGACCTGGCGGCCGACCGCCGGATGAAGACCACGCGCGTCGGCGGCGGCCACCCCGGGTACCTCGTCCGCCAGGACCCGACGCCTACCAGCGACGGCGTCGAGAGCAGCAACCGCGCGACGTACCAGCAGGACCTGTGGCACTACACGATCGCGCGGATGGTCGACGCCTGCGCGATGCACGGGATCTCGCCGTACTACGGGCCGTTCGGTGACATCTCCGACCCGCTCGCGTGCGAGGACCAGTTCCGCAACGCGTTCCTGCTGGGCTGCGTCGGCGCGTGGAGCCTGCACCCCTCGCAGATCGAGATCGCGCACCGGGTCTTCTCACCGTCCGTCGAGGACATCCGTCACGCGCGCCGCGTCGTGGCCGCCATGGGCGACGGCACGGGCGCGGTGATGCTCGACGGCAAGATGGAGGACGACGCCTCCCTCAAGCAGTGCCTGGTCCTCGTGGAGCTCGCCGAGCAGCTGGCCGCGGTCGACCCGGTGCTGAAGGCGAAGTACGACGCCATCGAGGCCGGGACGTGACCTCCTTCCGGCCACGGAGGTCGGTGCTCTACATGCCCGCGTCGAACGACCGGGCCCTCGAGAAGGCGAAGACGATCCCCTGCGACGGGCTGATCCTCGACCTCGAGGACGCCGTCGCCCCGGACGCCAAGACGGCCGCGCGTCGGCCGCGTGCGCCGCAGCGGCGTCCGGCGAGTACGGCCGTCGCGAGGTCACCATCCGCGTCAACGGCGCCGACACCGAGTGGCACGCCGACGACCTGGCCGCCGCCAGCGCCGCCGGGCCGGACGCGATCGTCGTACCGAAGGTGTCGTCAGCCGACGAGGTGCTCGCCCTGGTCGACGCGCTGGCCGCGAACGGCGCTCCCGAGCACACCGCCCTGTGGGCGATGGTCGAGACGCCGCGCGCCATGCTGCACGCCGAGGAGATCGCCGCCGCGTCGGAACGGCTGACGGTGCTGGTGATGGGCACCAACGACCTGGCCAAGGAGCTGTACCCAAGCTCATCACCAGGGCACGTCCCCGGCCGCGCACCCCTCCTCACCGGACTCTCGCTGGCTCTGCTCGCCGCGCGGGCCACCGGGAAGGCCATCCTCGACGGCGTCTTCAACGACGTGCGGGACTCCGACGGCTTCCTCGCCGAGTGCCGGCAGGGCCGTGAGATGGGCTTCGACGGCAAGACCCTGGTCCACCCCGGCCAGGTCGACGGTGCCAATGCGGCGTACGCCCCGAGCGAGCAAGCCGTCGACGACGCCCGCGGCATCGTGCAGGCCTGGGAGGAGGGAGGGGGCTCGGGTGTCGTCACCTACCAGGGCCGGATGGTCGAGGCCCTCCACGTCGAGACCGCCCGCCGTACGTTGGCGATGTACGAGGCGATCCGGTCGCTGGGCTAAGGGCCGGTCGCGGGGTCGCGGGGTGTGGGTCCCTGGAATCGCGCAATTGCGCCGAAATCACGGATCCTGCCGCCGAAAACCTGCAGAAACCGCGCAATTGCGCCACTCCCGCACCGTCGGACGAGTCGCGAGAACCGTCAGTCGCGGGCGGCGTGCTTCCCGCCGGTGGCCTGGGGCTCGGACGGCAGCTCCTCGCGAGCCTCGCGGTCGGCATGACGAGGCTCCGAGGACGAGCTCGACTCGTCCTTCTCGCCCCCGAGCGCCTCCTTGAGGCTGTCGAAGAAGCCCATGTCCTCGTACCTCCTGCGTCCACGTCCTTGAGGGGAGTATGTGGCTCAACCATGGGATCGGTGTGGCAAACGCGTCGTTTCGCGGTCCGGGCGTGTCGGCGCCCTAGTCTCGAAGCGTGGCGACGACGAGCCCCGCGGGCGACGAGGTCCAGCTCGTCGCGGACCACGTCCACGCCACGGTGCAGCAGCTCGAACGCCGCATCCACGCGCGGTTCGGCGAGCGCGGGCTGACCAAGGCGGCCCGCGACCTCGGCCAGCTGGTCACCACGGTGCAGAGCCAGGCAGGTCAGTCCCACATCCGGGTGGGGCGGACCACCGTGACCACTCGCACGTTCAGCGTCCTGATCGTCGCCTCGACGATCTTCCTGCTGGGGTACAGCCTGCGTGAGGCCGTCATCCACGGGCTGGAGCAGCCGGCCGACTGGGTACCCCTGCTCGAGAGCGTCATCAACGACCTGGTGTTCGCCGCCATCGCCGTGGTCTTCCTCTGGGCCTTCCCCGAACGTTTCGAGCGCCGCACCCTGCTCCGGCTGCTGCACCGCCTTCGCTCGCTCGCCCACGTCATCGACATGCACCAGCTGTCCAAGGACCCCGAGCAGGTGATGCCGACGTACGTGCGGACGGCGCAGAGCGTCAGCCACGGCCTGGACGCCGACCAGCTGCACCACTACCTCGACTACTGCTCGGAGATGCTCAGCCTCACCGCGAAGACGGCCGCGCTCTGCGCGGAGCACAGCTCCGACGACGTGGTCCTCAACACCGTGTCGACACTGGAGACGCTGACCACCGAGCTCTCCAACAAGATCTGGCAGAAGATCTCGCTGCTCCCCCGGCCGGAGGCCGCCCACTAGCCCGGCCCCGTTCTCCCGCCTGACACGATGGCCGGCATGCGTGAGACGTCGACGGTCGGGGTCGAGGCGGATGCCGGGGAGGGCGCCGTCGTACGTCGGTTGGTGCTCGGCAGTGCGCTGATGCTGTTCCTCGAGCTGGCGCTGATCCGCTGGCTCGGGTCGAACATCGTGCACCTGTCGTACTTCTCGAACTTCGTGCTGCTGGGCTCGTTCCTCGGCATCGGCATCGGCTTCCTGGTCAGCCGCCGGCGCTGGACGATCGTGCCCGCCGCGCCGGTCCTGCTGGCCGTCCTGGTCGGCGGCGTGACGCTGTTCCCGGTCACCCTCGACCGCACCGGCTCCGACGTCATCTACTTCACCTCCCTCAACGCCACCGGCCCACCTGCCTGGCTGGTGCTGCCCGCCGTGTTCGTGGTGGTGGCCCTGGTGCTGGCCGGTCCGGCCGAGATCGTGGGCCGCTGCTTCGCGGACCTGACACCGCTGACGGCCTACCGCTGGGACCTGATCGGGTCACTGGTCGGCATCAGCGCCTTCACGGTGCTGTCGTTCCTGTGGGCGCCGCCGGTCGTGTGGGGCGTGATCGTCGCGGTGGCGTTCGTGCTGCTGGTGCCGAACCTCAAGCGGGTGCTGACGATCGCCGCCGGCATCGCACTCGTCGCCACGCTGCTGGTGGAGTCGACGGCCGCGAACACCAGCTGGTCGCCGTACTACAAGATCACCACCGAGGACCTGTCCGGCAACCCGTCGTACGTCGACATCTCCGTCAACGGCATCCCGCACCAGCTGATGGCACCGGCGCAGTGGAAGCTGGAACAGGGCGAGCAGCAGTACTCCACGCCGTACGAACGGATCAGGGACAACCCGCTCGACGACGTGCTCATCGTCGGCGCCGGCTCGGGATCCGACGTCGCGATCGCGCTGTCCAAAGGTGCCCGCCACATCGACGCGGTCGACATCGACCCGCGGATCATGCAGATCGGCGTCGACCGCAACCCCGACCACGCGTACCAGGACCCGCGTGTCACCCGGCACGTCAACGACGGCCGGGCGTTCCTGACGGGGACGGACAAGACGTACGACCTGATCCTGTTCGCGCTGCCCGACTCGCTCACGCTGGTGAGCGGCGCCTCGCAGATCCGGCTCGAGTCGTTCCTGTTCACCCAGCAGGCGCTGGAGGAGGCCCGCGACCACCTCAAGCCGGACGGCTCGTTCGCGATGTACAACTACTACCGCGAGACCTGGCTGATCGACCGGCTGGCCGGCACCGCGCAGACCGTCTTCGGGCACACCCCGTGCGTCGACACGTTCGTCGGCGCGCAGGCCGTGGTGACCGTGGCCCTCGACCAGGCCAACCAGCAGTGCGACACGGCGTACCAGCCCTCCGGCGAGGTGATCGCGCCCTCGACCGACGACCGGCCGTTCCTCTACTACAAGGGCGAGGGCTTCCCGAGCCTCTACCTCTGGGCGATCGCCGGCATCCTCGTGGTCTCCGCCATCGCACTGCGCGTGCTGGGCGGCTCGTTCCGGTCGATGCGGCCGTACGCCGACCTGTTCTTCATGGGTGCGGCGTTCCTGCTGCTGGAGACCAAGAACGTCGCCACCTTCGCGCTGCTGTTCGGCACCACCTGGCTGGTCAACGCGCTCGTGTTCGCCGGCGTGCTCGTCGTCGTGCTCGCGGCGGTCGAGACCGAGAGACGGGTACGCACCCCCAAGCTGCCGGTGGTGTTCGCGGGCATCGCCGGGTCGCTGGCGATCGCGTACGCCGTCCGCCCGGACTGGCTGCTCCCGCTGCCGTTCGTGCCACGCCTGCTCGTCGCCGTACTCCTGGCGTTCCTGCCCATCTACCTGGCCAACATCGCCTTCGCCAAGAGGTTCAGCGACTCGGGCGACTCCCGCGCCGCCTTCGCCGTCAACATCCTCGGCGCCATCGTCGGCGGTTGCCTCGAGTACGCCGCCCTGCTGACGGGGTACGCCAACCTGCTGCTCATCGTGGCGGGGCTTTACTTGATCGCGTTCCTCCTGAAGCCACGGGAGGCCTCGGCTACTGCGTAGGACGTCGGACACCCTCACACCAATCGAGACGTGGACCCGACGCATCCCGCCGGCCGCCTGGTACGCGATGTGGATCGCCTGACGCAGGGATTCACCGGTCGGCCGGTGAATCCCTGGGTTGGCACGCAATGCTTCAGCGGGCAACCCACGGTTTCACCGGGCAGCCGGTGAAACCCTGCGACCGGTCAGGAGACGTCGTAGCCGGCGGGCAGCACGCAGAACTCGTTGCCGTCGGGATCGGCCAGCACCACGCGGCCGTCCGCAGTCGCGTCGCCGTCGAGGCGCCGTGCGCCGAGGGCGAGGAGTCGGTCGACCTCGGCCCGAGGGTCGCTGCCGTCAGCCGGCGCGACATCGAAGTGCAGCCGGTTCCTGGCCGGCTTCGGCGCGACGGGCGGCCCGCCCCAGGTGATCTTGGGGCCGCCATGGGGCGAGCGGATCGCGGTCTCCTCGTCCTGGTCCCAGACCAGCGGCCAACCCAGTGCCTTGCTCCAGAAGTACCCGACCTCCTGCGACCCGTCGCATGCCAGCGCCCCGATGAACCCGCAGTCAGCAAGGAAGTTGTTGCCAGGCTCGATCACGCAGAACTCGTTGCCCTCGGGGTCGGCGAGCACCACGTGCTCCTCCTCCGGGAGCTGCCCGACGTCGATGTGCCGGGCTCCCAGTCCGAGGGCGGTCGCCACCGTGAGCTCCTGCTGCTCCAGGGACTCGCTCGTCAGGTCGAAGTGGATCCGGTTCGCGACGACCTTCTCCTCCTGGCTCGCCACGAACCGGAGCCGGAACCCGGTGTCGTCGCTCGGCAGCAGGGCGAAGTCGCCGTGCGGCTGGTCCTGGACCAGGTCCCAGCCCAGCACACTGGCCCAGAAGCCGGCCAGCCCGAGCGGGTCATGCGCGTCGAAGCTGAGCGCCACGAGGTCTGCCGTCATCGCGCCGACGCTAGGACGCCAGGCTCCGGCCACGCAACGCGAATAGTGCGAGCTACTCGCCGAGCAGGCGGTTGATCCGCGCGGCGGTCTCGGCGTCGGTGGTCACCACGCGCCGGAGCCCGTGCGGCGTGCGGTGCCAGCCGGGCGGCACCACCGGCCGTCCGACGACGAACGGCCGCTCCGGATCGGTGTTGTCGACCACCAGGTCGGCGCCGCGGACCGGATCGGCGGCGGCGCGGTAGAGCGCCTGCGCGTCGAGGTACCGCCGTTGATCCGGGTGTGACGGGTCCTCGGACACCCCGTCGCGAGCGGCCATCCGGCGTACCCGCTCCTCGTCCGGCACCTCCAGCCACACCACCAGGTCCCAGCAGTCGTGCAGCTCGGCGCGCTGCGCGAAGACGGCGTCGACGACCAGGACTCCGCGCACGGGCACGTCGAGCCACGGTTCGTCGAGAACGGTGTCGCTGGCGAGGTCGTGATGCCGGGGGCGGTACGACGACCCGGCGCCGCGGCCCCAGGGGTCCAGCAGGGCGTGGCGCAGGGCCCGGTAGTCGAACGAGCGGGTCCACACCGTCTCGCCGGTCCGCCCGAGCTCGTGCCGGTGGGCCTGCGGGTGGTGGAAGTCGTCGACCGACGCCCGGACCGACGCCCGGCCGGTCTCCGAGAGCAGCGCCGCCAGGTCGTCGGCGAACCACGTCTTGCCAGAGCCGTCGCCACCGTCGACGACGACCAGCATCGGACGGTCCAGGTCCGGCAGGGCCTCGACCACGTGCGCCAGGGCGGAGCGCCGTTCCGGCGTCACTCGTCGGAGCCGCGCACGTGCGCGCCACCCGGGGGCCGGCGCACCATGAAGTCCCACACCAGCCCGTGGCCGACCAGCACCAACAGGATCAGCAGGATCGCCTCGGCCTGGATAGGCTTGATGTCCAGGGGGCCGGCCACCTCGGGAGCCGCGCCGATGACCGCCACGAGGACGTAGATCGCGAGGGTGGCGACGTACTTGGCCTGTGGCTGCTTGTCACTGGACGTGCGCAGCACCCGGAGCAGCCGCAGCGTCGAGATGCATCCGACGACAGCCACGGCGACGAAGCTGACCCGCCAGATCACCGGCGTCTCGGCGCCTCCGACCTGCGCGAAGAGCCCCATCATCGCGGGCAGCAGGAACGTCAGGTACACCCCGCCGACGGCACGGCGCTCGTCCTCGACCCCGATCCAGGCGGAGTTCAGCTGGAGCACGTTCCACCAGAGACCGAGCAGGGTGAAGCAGGTCGCCGAGAACAGCGCATAGAACGTGGCGATGTCCATCCGTGCCCCTCCCTGGTGCGGCCAAGGGCTCATCGTAAGGACAGAACCGTCGGACGGACCCCTCGATATCGCGGCGGTCGCGGCCCGGGTCCGTGAGGATGGGCCCATGCACGAGAAGGAGCGGTTCGTCCAGCGCGGCGGCGTCTTCGGGCTGGACGACGTGGTCGGCGACTTCGACGCGGCCGGCGTCGAGGCGATCCGCGAGATCGCCGGGATGATCCGCACCCAGCCGCACGACGGCGTGCGCAGCGCGATGGCGCTGGCGGGCAGCGCGGCGCAGTCGAAGTTCCAGCTGTTCCCGGGCGACTGCGACTTCTTCGAGCGCGTCCACATCCGGGCCGACACCCGAGAGGACGCGGTGGAGACGCTGGCCACCACCATGATCGAGAGCGTCGCGACCACGTTCACCAACCCGCACCTGCAGTTCGTGGAGATGAAGCTCGGCCTCTACCCCGCGGCGTACAGCCGAAGCCAGGAGCCCGTGACCGCCGGATCCCCGATCAGCTGGGGGCTCGCAGAGATCGACGTCCGCGTCGTCCGCGTGGTCGACGCGACCGGCGAGAGCCACCGCCTGCGGATGCACGAGGTCGCCCTGGATCCGGGTTTCGTCAAGCTGGACTGGGTTTTCGCGGATCGCGAGCGCGACCGGGTGGTGCCGGTGTCGAAGGTGATCGACGCGACGTGGGAGTCCGCCGACGGTTCGGTGGTGGCGCTCGACGGCGTGCTCGACAGCTTCTACCAGGAGGTGTACCTCGACCCCGAGAGCCAGGTCGACGTCGAGCGGCTGGTGCAGCACGTCTCGCCGGACGGCCTCGAGAACTACCTCGACCAGATCGCGGGCGAGATCGCCAAGTACTCCGGCGAGGGCCACCAGAACTACGGCAAGGTCGCCAAGCGGCTCTACAACATCGCCCGGATCCTGCGGCGCGACGCCGACGCGTCGTACCTGCGTCAGCTCTTCGACGACCCGCCCGCCCGGCTGTACCAGGTCGGCGGGACCATGCACGCCCTCAGCGAGGCGATCCGCGCGGACCGGCTCGACCGCGACACGATCGTCGCGCAGCTCGCGGCGCTCGAGGGCACCATCGCCGACTGCTACGTGGGCGCGGACCGCGACGAGATCATCGCCCTGGTCCGCCGGCTGCCGGACATGGACGAGGACGAGCTGATCGCCGCGGCCGACCGGATCGCGGGCGCGTCGAACACCCAGGTGAGTGACTACTTCCGTCAGAAGATCGACGAGTCCCCGGGGCTGCGGTCGGTCTACGACCTGGTCCTCAAGCAAGCGCCCCAGCCGTCGACGGGGTCCTCGGCGTGACCACCACCTCCGAGGACGAGCTGCCGGACGAGGACTCGGCGCCGCCGCCCGTCCGTTCCGACGTCTACATCTCCGCCGACATCGAGTCGGACGGGCCCGTCCCCGGACGCTTCTCCATGCTGTCGCTCGGGATGTGCGTCGCCGGCGAGCAGGACGCGGCGGGCACGTTCCGGCCGATCCAGCCGGAGTCGGCGCGGTTCTACCGCGAGCTGCGGCCGATCTCCGACGAGTACGAGCAGGGCGCGCTGGACGCCGTACGGGACAGCGGCCTGGACCGTGACCGGCTGCTGAAGGAGGGCGCGGACCCGGCGGTCGCGATGACGGAGGCGGCTCGCTGGGTGAACGACCTCGCGCACGGGCGTCGTCCGGTCTTCGTCGGCTGGCCGATGGGCTACGACTGGATGTTCCTGCAGTGGTACTTCCACACGTACTCCGTCGTGGGATCGCCGTTCACCTTCGGGTCCGCTCTGGACATGAAGTCGATGATGTACGCCGCCACGCACCGCGTCCTCGACCTGCTCGGCAAGGAGAAGCTGCCGCCCGAGCTGGTGCCCGAGCGACCGCACACCCACAACGCCCTCGACGACGCCGTCGAGCAGGCCGAGCTGTTCCAGAACCTGCGCCGCTGGCGGATGCCCGGCGAGCACGACGACGTCTGAGCACGCGTCCCCGATTCGTCTGCGGTCTCGCCTGGCTTTCCCCGCTCGCGGCTCGCAGACGAATCGCGGGGAATCCACCCGCGGGGGTGGTCACCCCATCCGGGTTTCCTGGTTCCGTGGGGCCATGGGCACCACTGGCTGGATCATCCTCATCGTCGTCATCCTCGTGGTCGCGATCGGCGCCGCCGTCGCGCTGATGGGCAACAGGCGCACCAACGCCCAGCGTGAGCAGGCAGAGTCGCTGCGCCGGGAGGCGTCCGAGAACACCGCCGCGGTCGAGGCCTCGCGCCGCGAGGCCGACGAGGCCGCGGCACGAGCCGAGGTCGCTCGCGCGGAGGCCGCGCGCGCCGAGCAGGCGGCCACCGACGCGCAGCAGGGCGTGCAGGTCGAGGAGGCCCGCGTCGAGGACCGGCTGCGCACCGCCGACCAGGTCGACCCCGACGTCGACACGCGCACCGACGACTACCGGCCGGGCGCCGGTACGACGGATGAGGCAGCTACCCGCGAGACGACCGGCGAGACCAGGTCCGTCGACGAGGTGGAGCCGTCCCGCGTCCGCGAGGACACGCGGTACCGCAGCGACCCGACCTGAGCTACCTGCGGGAGGAGGTTCGTCCCCGGCCGGTCCGGGGTGCGTCGGCGCCGAGGATCTTGGCCGTCAGGCGAGCGAGCTCTCGCACCTCCGTCAGGGTCAGACGGCCGAACAGTCGGTTTTCCAGCCCGTCGAGGTGCGTGGCAGCGGACGTCCGCAGGAGGTCCCGGCCCGACGGGGTGATCGTGACCACCGCGGCCCGGGTGTCGTCGGGGGCGGCCGACCGGGTGACGTACCCGGTCCGGGTGAGCTGTCCGACCAGCCGCGACACCCTGCTCTGGCTCAAGGGCGCCTGCTCGATGAGCTGACCCATCCGCAGGCATCCGTCCTCGGAGAAGGCGCCGAGGTGCAGCAGGATCTCGAACCCGCGCAACCCGATGCCGTGTGCTTCTCGGAGGTCATGGTCGAGCCCTGCGTCGACGACCTCCGCAGCCCGGAGCAGACCGAGGAACGCCGCGGCGTACGTCGGGTCCAGATGCGCGAGCCCGTCGTCGTGGGTACGAATACCGACCTTCCGCCGTGGGGACACCTACCAAAGTCTAGTTGCCTTTTCGATGCATGCGTGCGCATAGTATTTCCATGCTCAAGCATGAATCTGACATCCGGACCATGGAGAACTCGAACCTCGCAGTCGCTGGACGCCAAGCTCTGGTCGTCGTCGCCGCGGCGGTGTCGGCCCTCACCGTCTATCTGGTCGGCACCCGCCTGCTGGACATCGACATCGTGACGACCGACTCCGACCTGCACATCAACGCGGGCGACGTGCTGTTCGTGAGCGTGCTGATGTCGGGGCTCGGCTGGGCCCTACTGATGGCGATGCAGCGGTGGACCCGCCACGCCCGCACCTGGTGGACCCGCATCGCTGTCGGCGTCACGGTCGTCACGCTCGTGGGGCCCCTGACCACACCGGACATCACCGGAGCCGGCCGCGCGCTGCTGTGCGTGCTGCACCTGACCGTCGGCGCGGTCGTGGTCGGAGTGCTCCGGCCGCGGTCGTACGACGCATCCTGAGGTCGCCGCACCGCACATGTAACGCGGTGTTAGGTCGACTTCCCACGCGTTCAAACGCGTGGGAAGGAGGTGTAACACCGCGTTACATGTCGGATCAGTCGCGCATCGGCACCCGTACGTCGCGCTCGGACGCGACCTCGACGGCGCGGTCGTAGCCGGCGTCCACGTGGCGGATCACGCCCATGCCGGGGTCGTTGGTGAGCACCCGCTCGATCTTCTCCGCAGCCAGCGAGGTGCCGTCGGCGACGCAGACCTGGCCTGCGTGCAGCGACCGGCCCATGCCGACGCCGCCGCCGTGGTGGAAGGAGACCCAGGTCGCACCGGACGCCGTGTTGACCAGGGCGTTGAGGATCGCCCAGTCGGCAATGGCGTCGGAGCCGTCGAGCATGGCCTCGGTCTCGCGGTACGGCGAGGCGACCGAGCCGCAGTCGAGGTGGTCGCGGCCGATCACGATCGGCGCCTTGAGCTCACCGCTCGCCACCATCTCGTTGAACTTCAAGCCGGCCAGGTGCCGCTCGCCGTACCCCAGCCAGCAGATCCGCGCCGGCAGGCCTTGGTAGTGCACCCGCTCGCCGGCCATGGTGATCCACTTGTGCAGGCGCTCGTTGTCGGGGAAGAGCTCGAGGATCGCCCGGTCGGTCGCCTCGATGTCGGCCGGGTCGCCGGACAGCGCGGCCCAGCGGAAGGGGCCCTTGCCCTCGCAGAAGAGCGGCCGGATGTACGCCGGCACGAACCCGGGGAACTCGAACGCCCGGTCGTACCCGCCCTTCCTGGCCTCGTCGCGGATCGAGTTGCCGTAGTCGAACACCTCCGCGCCGGCGTCCTGGAACTCCACCATCGCCCGCACGTGCGCGGCCATCGACGCCTGGGCGTCCTTGGTGAACCCGGCCGGGTCACGGTCGGCGGCGTCGCGCCAGTCGTCGAAGGAGACGCCGATCGGCAGGTACGACAGCGGGTCGTGCGCCGAGGTCTGGTCGGTCACGATGTCGATCGGCGCCTTCAGCTCCAGCAGCTTCGGGAACATCTCCGCCGCGTTGCCGAGCACGCCGATCGACAGCGGCCGGCGCTCGTCGCGCGCGGCGATGGCTCGAGCCACGGCGTCCTCCAGCGAGTCGGCCTGCTCGTCGAGGTACCGGTGCTCGATGCGCCGGGTGATCCGGGACTGGTCGACGTCGATGCAGATCGCGACGCCGTCGTTCATCGTCACGGCCAGCGGCTGGGCGCCCCCCATGCCGCCGAGACCGGCGGTCAGCGTGATGGTTCCGGCGAGCGTGCCGCCGAACTTCTTGTCGGCCACCGCCGCGAACGTCTCGAACGTGCCCTGCAGGATGCCCTGGGTGCCGATGTAGATCCACGATCCCGCGGTCATCTGGCCGTACATGATCAGCCCGAGGTCCTCGAGCTTGCGGAACTCCTCCCAGTTGGCCCAGTCGCCCACCAGGTTTGAGTTGGCGATCAGCACGCGCGGTGCCCACTCGTGCGTACGCATGACGCCGACCGGCTTGCCGGACTGCACGAGCAGCGTCTCGTCGGCCTCGAGGTCGCGCAGGCTGCGCACCAGGGCGTCGTACGCCGGCCAGCTACGGGCGGCCTTGCCCGTGCCGCCGTACACGACGAGGTCCTCAGGACGCTCGGCGACCTCGGGGTCGAGGTTGTTCATCAGCATCCGCAGCGGCGCCTCGGTCTGCCAGGACTTGGCGGACAGCTCCGTGCCGTGGGCGGCATGAATGGGCAGGCGCCCGTTGGTCGAGGAAGGCGCGCTGGCGCCTGTCACGAAACCATCGTTCACGACAACACTCCGATCTTCTCTTCGACGGCGGCGAGCACCGCGCCGGACTGGACGAGCGAGACGGTGGTCTCGATCTCCGGGGACAGGTAGCGGTCGGGCCCGGGACCTTGCACCCCGGACGCGCGCAGCAGGTCGACGACGGCCCCGGTGCCGGCGGCGGGCTCGAGCGGCCGCCGCATGTCGAGCGCCCGCGCCGCCGTGAGCAGCTCGATCGCGACGACCCGCGACAGTCCGTCGACGGAGCGGCGCAGCTTGCGGGCGGCGTTCCAGCCCATCGAGACGTGGTCCTCCTGCATGGCCGACGACGGGATCGAGTCGACCGAGGCCGGCACCGCGAGGCGCTTCATCTCCGAGACGATGGCTGCCTGCGTGTACTGCGCGATCATGTGGCCGCTGTCGACGCCGGGGTCGTCGGCGAGGAACGGCGGCAGGTCGTGGTTGCGGGCCTTGTCGAGGAAACGGTCGGTACGCCGCTCGCTGATCGAGGCCGCGTCGGCCGCGACGATCGCGAGGAAGTCGAGCACGTAGGCGACGGGCGCGCCGTGGAAGTTGCCGTTGCTGCGTACCTCGTCGCCCACCACCACCGGGTTGTCGACGGCGCTGGCCAGCTCCCGGCCCGCAACCATGGCGGCGTGCTCGACGGTGTCGCGCGCGGCCCCGTGGACCTGGGGCGAGCAACGCAGCGAGTACGCGTCCTGCACGCGGTGGAACATGTCCTCCCGGTGGCTGGCCATCAGGCCCGAGCCGGCGAGCACGGCGGTGAGGTTCGCGGCCGACAGCGCCTGGCCGACCTGGGGCCGCAGCGCCTGCAGCTCGGGAGCGAAGACCCGGTCGGTGCCCATCTGGGCCTCGACGCTCATCGCCGCCGCGATGTCGGCGGTCCGCAGCAGCATCCGGAGGTCGGTGATGGCCATCACCAGCATGCCGAGCATGCCGTCGGTTCCGTTGATGAGGGCCAGGCCCTCCTTGGCCTTCAGCTCGACCGGGGCGAGCCCGGCCGCAGCCAGAGCGTCGGCGGCGGGCATCAACGTCCCGGACGCGTCGCGGACGTCGCCCTCGCCCATCAGCGCAAGCGCACAGTGCGACAGGGGCGCGAGGTCTCCGGAGCAGCCCAGCGACCCGTACTCCCGGACCACCGGTGTGATGCCCGCCGACAGCAGTCCCGCCATCAGCTCGGCCGTCTCGCGCCGGATGCCGGTGTGCCCGGTCGCCAGCGTCGAGAGGCGCAGCAGCATCAGCGCGCGCACCACCTCGCGCTCGACCTCGGGACCGGACCCCGCGGCGTGCGAGCGGACGAGCGACCGCTGGAGCTGCTCGCGCATCTCCGCCGGGATGTGCCGGGTCGCCAGCGCGCCGAAGCCGGTCGAGATGCCGTACGCCGGCTCGGTCGCCGCCGCCAGCCGCTCCACCACGTCCCGCGCCTTGTCGATCGCGTCCAGCGCCCCGTCCGTCAGCTCGACGGCGTGCCCGTCGCGAGCGACCGCGACCACGTCCTCGATCGAGAGCGGCCCCACATCCACCAGCACCGTCATGGCCCCATGCAACTCCTCCGGCCGGCCGCCGCGGGAGTGGGGTGACGGTGGACGTGTCTCGGATGCGAGACTGATGGCCGGATCGTCGGTCGAGCCGGGCGAGCCCCTGGGCGAGCCCGTGTCGAGACCCCGGTTCTTCTTGCGGGTCTCGACACGCTCGGCCGTGGCCGGCCTCACGGCTCGACCAGCGAACGAAAGGCACTGACATGTCCCAGGTACCCGCCGCCACCAAGACCCTGCGCGTCCTCCGCTTCCTGGCCAGCCAGCCCGAGCCGACGTCGATCGACCGGATCATGCGGGCGTGCCACCTGCCTCGGAGCACGGCGTACCACCTGCTCACAGCGATGGCCGAGGAAGGCTTCGTGGTGCATCTGCCCGAGGAGCACCGGTGGGGGCTGGGGGTGGCGGCGTTCGAGGTGGGCAGCGGGTACACGCGACAGGAGCCGCTCCAGCGGATCGCCCGCCGGTTGCTAGCCGATCTCGCCGACACCACCAGCCAGAGCGCCCACCTGGCCGTACTGCACGGGCGCGACGTGCTGTACGTCGTCGAGGAGCGCGCCCCCGGACGCCAGCCCCTCGTCACCGATGTCGGCGTACGGCTGCCGGCCCACCTGACGGCCAGCGGCCGGGCGATCCTGGCGGCGCTCCCGGCGGCGCAGGTGCGTGCGCTGTACCCGGGTGCCGACGCGTTCGTGGACCGGCACGGCACCGGGCCACGCACCCTGAGCCAGCTGCGCACGCTGCTCAGCGACACCCGCCAGCGCGGCTTCGCGATCGAGGAGGGTGAGGTCACACCGGGTCTGTCGAGCGTCGCGTCCGCGGTGCTGGACCACAACGGACACCCCGTTGCGGGGATCGCGCTGACGTTCGCCGACGGCGACCCGACGAGCCTGGCCGCGGCCGTCCGTCGTACGGCGTCGGCGCTGGCATTTCGACTGGGCCGGCGCCTCGATGGCCCGGACCGGGGGTGACCCGAGCCGCCTCGCGTCGTTGGGTGGGAGAGTCTTCCTCGAGAGGGTCTACAGGGAGGTACGTCCAGATGTCTCGCCGGATGCCGCTGCTCACCGCCGTCACCGCGCTCCTGCTCGCCGGGCTGACACTCGTGCCGGGAGGTGGCGCCACCGCGGCGGCGCCCCAGGACCTGTGCGACGGGCCGTTCTGCGCGAGGGTGGACCTCACGACGTACGACGCCGGTGCGCCGACGCAGCCGACCACGGCGGCCGGACAACCGGTGAACCTCAACCTCCACGTCACCGACCTCTCGTCGACCGTGGCCTCCGACCCCGCGCGGTGGCTGGCCGAGGTCATCGTCCGGCCCGGCACCTCGTCGACGAAGACGATGGCCGTCGCCGACCCGGCGTCCCTGCCGCTCGGGTCGTACCTGGCGGGGTCGTCCGCGACGGCGGTGTCGTGCGCGCCGGGCGCCGACGGCTCCGGCTACGCGACGTCGTGCCCGGCGGGGTACGGCACGGGGCACGTCCAGCTCACGCCCCTCATCGGCAGCCCGACGATCGCACCGCTCTCGTTCGGAGTGCAGAGCGTCACGACCGGCCTCGGCGGCGCGGTGTCCGCCAACCTGAGCATCTGGATCCCCGGCACCACGATCCTCCCGATCACCACCACGGCACCGATCACGTTCACGGCCGCGACCGCCAACGCCGGACCCAAGCTCGAGATGAGCGTCAAGCAGGACCTCCAGCCGCTCGGCTTCCAGCCGAGCCCGGCTTCGCTGAACGACCTCACCCTCACCCTCAACGGGCTGGTGAGCGAGTCGGCTACCGGATCGGTGAGCCCGGCCGCAACGTTCCTGCGCCACTCGCTCCTCTGCACCGACGTCACGAGCTCGGTACAGGTCAACGCCCGCGGCACCCAGTCCGTGCTGGCGCCGGTCACGCAGACCATCAACGGATGTCCTGCGGCGCCGCAGCTGTCGTCCGTCGCGCCGGTCCCGGGACAGCCGCGCGCGGTCACCTTCACGACGGCGGCGCCGGTCGCGGCCGTCCCGGGACGCACCGCCTCGATCGAGTGGGTCTTCGGCGACGGCGCCAAGGCCCTGACGGGGGCCACCACGACGCACACCTACCCCACGTCCAACGCGGTGCTCGCCCTGGCAACGGTCGTCGACAGCGTGGGCGCCCGCAGCACGACTCTCCAGGTGAAGATCGCCGCCAGCAGGCTCCGCGCCAAGCAGGTCGAGGGTGACCGGATCACTGGTGTGCTCGCCGACCAGGACACCGGTAAAGGGGTCGCGGGCCAGCAGGTCGCGGCGTACAAGTGCGCGACCCGCAACACCCCTGTCACGAAGTGCGACCAGGTCGGCACCGGCGTCACCCGGGCCAAGGGCAACTACCGCGTCAAGATCCCCGAGGTGACCAAGAAGGGCGTCGTCGTCGTCGCATACGCCGGCACGGCGAGCAAGTCGGCCGCCGAGCCGGCCCGCTTCGGGTCGCAGCGCTACCTCACCGTCCTCCCCCAGCCGGACGTCACCCTCAAGGTGTCGGACAAGCGGGTCCGCCCCGGCGCGACCGTCCGGCTGAGCGGCAAGGTGGAGCCGGGGAAGAAGGGCAAGACCGTGCGCCTCCAGGGCTTCATCCGCGGCAAGTGGCGGTCGATCGGCAAGGCCACGCTGTCGGCGGCCGGGAAGTACTCCGCGTCGTACGTCGTCCACGTCCCCGGTCAGCAGAAGGTCAAGGTCCGCGCCCTCGTCCCCGGCACCGCCGCGACGCTGGAGGCGACGAGCAGGGTACGGACGATCACGCTGCTGACGTAGGAATCGCTGGTCGAGCCGGGCGAGCCCCTGGGCGAGCCCGTGTCGAGACCCCGCACGCTCTCACCGGTCTCGACACGCTCGGCCGTGGCCGGCCTCACGGCTCGACCAGCGAAGCGAGTGACTATCGCTGGTCGAGCCGGGCGAGCCCCTGGGCGAGCCCGTGTCGAGACCCCGCACGCTCTCACCGGTCTCGACACGCTCGGCCGTGGCCGGCCTCACGGCTCGACCAGCGAAACGAGTGACTATCGCTGGTCGAGCCGGGCGAGCCCCTGGGCGAGCCCGTGTCGAGACCCCGCACGCTCTCACCGGTCTCGACACGCTCGGCCGTGGCCGGCCTCACGGCTCGACCAGCGAAGCGAGGGGCTAACGCTGCCACCTCGTACTCGCGGCGATCTCCTCGTCGGTCGATCCGTCGAACAGCTCGATCTCGCTCTCGCGGATCGCGACGATCGAGGCCGCGAGGGCGTCGCCGAAGGCGGCGCGGACGACCGCGTCTCCGGCGAAGGCGACGACCGCCTCGCGCAGCGAGGTCGGCAGGCGGCGAATGCCGCGCGACGCACGCTCCGACTCGGGCAGCACGTCGGGGTCGACGTCGACGGGGTCCGGCAGCGACGAGCCGGCAGCGAGGCCCGCGAGGCCGGCCGCGACCAGGCCGGCGAAGACCAGGTACGGGTTGGCGTGGAGGTCGAAGCACTTGACCTCGACGTTGGCGGCCGATCGCGGTGGCGCCCGGGGATCCGGTGACCATGCGGACGGCGGCCTCGCGGTTCTCCAGGCCCCAGCAGGCGTAGGCGCCGGCCCAGTGCGAGGGCAGCTGGCGCAGGTACGACGTTGCGCCGGGTGCGCCGACCGCCATCAGGGCCGGGAGGTGGGTGAGCACCCCGGCAGCGAAGGACTCGCCCTCCGCCGAGAGCCCGAAGTGCGCAGTAGGGCCGCCCGACATCAGGTTGACCCCGGAACGCCACAGCGAGAAGTGCACGTGGCCCCCGTTGCCCACGCCGGGCACGGCGACCTTCGGCGAGAACGAGGTGCGCAGGCCGTGCCGGGCCGCGACGGCCGAGATGACGGTCCGCACGAGCACCGAGGTGTCGGCGGCGGTCACCGGCTCCTCGGCGGCGACGGAGATCTCGAGCTGCCCCGGCGCGTACTCGGGGTGGAACTGCTCGACGGTCACGCCCGACTCGGCGAGGGCGACGAGCACGTCGCGCGAGTAGTCGGCCGCGTCGACGAGGCGACCCATCCCGTACGCCGGCCCGCGCGCGGCCGGGTGGAAGTCGTCGTCGCCGGTGTCGTGGCTGACCGCCCACTCGATCTCGACTGCCGCCTTCATGCTGATCCCCTGCGCGTCCAGCGACGCGACCAGGGACGACAGCAGCAGCCGGCCGCACTGGTCGTGCGGCACGCCGTCCTGGGTGTAGCGGTCCGCCGGCGCCCAGGCCCACCCGGACGTACCGCCCAGCGGCACCACCCGGCGTACGTCCGGCATCACTCGCAGGTCGCCGACCGCCTCCCGGCCCTGGCCCGCGCCCGCGATCCAGTCGTCGAAGCGGAACCGGTCGAAGGCCACCGACGTGCCGACCCCCCACGCCGCGAGGTGCGGCAGCCGTTCGAGCGGCACCGCCTTGACCCGGGCGACGCCGGAGTTGTCGACGTACGTCGTGGCGACCCCGACGATCCCGCGTTCGGCGAGAGGCCCCACGAGGGTGCTGGCGGCGGTCGAACGGGCGTCCCGCTCGCTCTGGTCCAGGTCGGCGACGTGCTCCACACTCGCATCGTAGGGAGTCCCGCCCGGCGGACTCCGGGAGGAGCAGCACGTGGCCACCACCACCGACACCGGTCTCCGTCGCGGTCTCTCTATCTGGCAGGCCGTCGGCATCTCGGTCGCCCTGATGGCGCCGAGCATGGCGGCGAACATCAACCCGCAGGGAACCGCCGGCCTCGTCGGCCGCGCGACGCCACTCGCGTTCTTCCTGGCCGCCGTGGCCGTGCTGCTGATCGCCTACGTGTTCGTCCGCCTCTGCCAGTACTACCAGCACGCGGGCTCCGTCTATGTCTTCGCCGGCGCCACCCTCGGCCCACGGGCCGGCGCGACTGCCGGCCTGTCGCTGCTCGGCACCTACACGTTCTACGGGCTGGTCACCGCCAGCGCGACCGGCGTCTTCGGTGCGCAGTTCCTCGACGACACCGACATCTGGAACGACCAGCCGAGCTGGGCCGGGTTCGTCGTCGGCGGGCTCGCGCTCGTCCTCGTGCTCTGGTTGGCGATCGTGCCGGCGCGCCGCGCCACCAGCACGCTCCTCGTCATCGAGGGCGTGACCGTGCTGCTGATCCTCGCCATCGCGCTGATCGCGTTCATCAAGATGGCAGCCGGTTCGGCGCCGGGCGACGCCTCCCTGACGATGGACGTCTTCAAGGTCGAGCCAGGTACCGACACCTCGACCCTCTTCCTCGGCATCATCTTCGGCCTGCTCTCGTTCGCCGGCTTCGAGGCCGCCGCCACCCTCGGCGAGGAGGCCCACGACCCGCGCCGCGACATCCCGCGCGCCATCCTCGGCACCGCGATCTTCGGCGGCATCTACTTCACGTTCGTGACCGCCGTCGAGATGATGGCGTTCGGCACGGACGCCGACGGTGTGGCGGCGTTCACGGGCTCGAGCGCCCTGATGGGCGACATCGGCAAGTCCTACATCGCGTCCTGGATCGGCGAGACCGTCACGCTCGGTGCGGCGGTCAGTGCCTTCGCGTGCTGCCTGGCGTGCGTCGTCGGGGCGTCCCGACTCCTGTACGCCGTCGCTCGCGACGCCAGCCCGGGATCGGCCCTCAGCCGCACCGGCCGCAACGACACGCCCGCCGCCGCGGCCACCGTCGTATGCGTGGTGATCACGCTGATCGCCTTGGTCTGCGCGGTGTTGTTCGACGCCGTCCCGTTCGACACGTTCCTCTGGAGCGGCACGATCGGCACCCTGATCCTGCTGGTGGCCTACGTGCTGGCGACGATCGGCTGCATCAAGCTCCTGTTCATCGACCGCAAGATGACGGTGCCGATGTGGGAGATCGTGGTGCCGCTGGCCGCCCTGGTGATGCTGGGCTACACGATCTACCGCAACGTGATCCCGTTCCCCGACGCCAACCCCGGCCGGGCCCTGGTGATCGTCGCGTTCGGGTGGGTCGTGCTGGTCGCGGTCGCGATGCTCGCCTCGCCGGGTCTGGCCCACAAGCTGTCCCTGTCGCTCGAGAGGGCAGACCAGACCGCGTGAGCGACGAGACGCCGTACGTCGCCGGGCCGGTCGTCGACCACCACTGCCACGGCCTGGTGCTGCGCGACCTCGACCGCGCCGGCTTCGAGGCGCTGATGAACGAGGGCGCAGGTGCGGGGCGGTGGACCGGGTCGCCGTTCGACTCGATGCTCGGGGTGGCGATCCGCCGGTACTGCGCCCCGCTCCTCGGTCTCGAGCCGCACGTCGACGCCCACACCTACCTCGCGCGCCGCACGGTCCTCGGCCACGAGGAGGTCGCGCAGGCGGATGCTGACGGCCGCCGGGATCGACACCCTGCTGGTCGACACCGGCTTCCTCCCCGACGACATCTGCTCCCCGGCCGAGGTCGCCGCCCTCGCGGGGCCGACGACCCGGTCCCACGAGATCCTCCGGCTCGAGACCACGGCCCAGGAGCTGCTGGCCGGCGGTACGGAACCCCACGAGCTGCGCGACGCGGTCAAGCACCGGCTCGCCGAGTCCGAGGCGGTCGGGGCGAAGAGCATCGCCGCCTACCGCTGCGGTCTCGACCTCCTCGACGAGCGGCCGCAGGACGTGGTCGTCGCCGCCGCGCTCCACCGGCAGCGCCCCGAACGCGGCGAGCCCTGGCGGATCACCGACCCCGCGGTCGTCAGCGCGCTGGCGTGGACGGCGATCGAGGCCGGGCTGCCCCTCCAGCTCCACGTCGGGTACGGCGACAGCGACGTCGACCTGTTGCGGTGCGACCCACTCCACCTCACGCCGTTCCTGCGGGCGACCCAGTCGCACGGCGTGCCGGTGCTGCTGCTGCACAACTACCCCTTCCACCGCCACGCGGCGTACCTCGCCCAGGTCTTCGACCACGTCTTCATGGACGTCGGGCTGGCCGTGCACAACACCGGCGCCCTGTCGCGCCGGGTGATCGAGGAGACCCTCGAGCTGGTGCCGTTCGGCAAGCTGCTGTTCTCCTCCGACGCGTTCGGGCTCGCGGAGCTCTACCTGCTCGGCACCCTGATGTTCCGGCGCGGTCTCGACCAGGTGCTCGCCCAGCTGGTCGGCCGCGGTGAGCTGACGGATGCCGACGCACACACGATCGGGCAGCGGGTCAGCGCGGACAACGCCCGCCGGGTCTACGGCCTGGAAGTTACCGGTCGGTAGGATCTTTCTCACGGCGGGCACGCCCTGCCGGGAGCGGACCGCCGGCTTTAGGCTCGGGCAGTCCCCGCGACGTACCGCCCGACAGGAGCCTTTGAGTGAACTGGGTGCTGGTTCTCGGCCTGCTGCTGAACGTCGTCGCGCTGCCGATCGTCGCGCGGCGCGTGGCGTTCCTCTACCGCCTGATCACCGCCGGCCAGCCGGCACCCGGCCGCATCGAGGGCGTCACCGGCCGGCTCGGCGCCGCGGCGAAGCGCCAGCTGGTCGAGGTGTTCGGCCAGAAGAAGCTCCTCAAGTGGAGCCTGCCCGGTGCGGCGCACTTCTTCGTGTTCTGGGCGTTCGTGATCCTGGCGAGCGTCTACCTCGAGGCGTACGGCGCCCTGTTCGACAGCCACTTCGCGATCCCGGTGATCGGCCGCTGGGCCGTGCTCGGCTTCCTTCAGGACTTCATCGCGCTGATGGCGCTCGCCGGCATCATCACGTTCGCGGTCATCCGGCTCCGCAACAGCCCGGAGCGGCTCGGCCGGCAGTCACGGTTCAAGGGCTCGCACCTGGGCGGCGCGTGGGTCGTGCTCTTCATGATCTTCAACGTCATCTGGTCGCTGTTCCTGTTCCGGGGCGCGGCCTCGGCGCTCGGCAACCTGCCCTACAAGTCCGGCGCGTTCATGTCGATCGCCGTCGGGAACTGGCTCGACGGGCTGGACCACGGGACCGTGGAGTTCCTCGAGCACCTGGGCCTGCTGCTCCACATCGGCATCATGCTGGTGTTCCTCATCGACGTGGTGCACTCCAAGCACCTGCACATCTTCGTCGCGCCGCTGAACGTGATGTTCGGCCGGCAGCCACAGGCCCTCGGCGCCGTCGTGCCGATGAGGTCCGGCGGCAAGCCGGTCACCCTCGACGACCTCGAGGACCTGGACGAGAACGCCAGGCTCGGCGTCGGCGCGGTCGAGGACTTCACCTGGAAGGGCCTGCTCGACTTCGCGACGTGTACGGAGTGCGGCCGCTGCCAGTCGCAGTGCCCGGCGTGGAACACCGAGAAGCCGCTGTCCCCGAAGATGCTCATCCTCGACCTGCGCGACCACGCGTTCGCGAAGGCGCCGTACATCCTCGCCGCCGAGGGTTCGCGAGACGGACTGCCCGAGTCGGTGAAGACCGAGGCAGCGCGTCCGCTGATCGCCGACGAGGCGGCGTACGGCGTCATCGACCCCGACGTGCTGTGGTCCTGCACGAACTGTGGCGCCTGCGTGAACCAGTGCCCGGTCGACATCGAGCACGTCGACCACATCATCGACATGCGGCGCTACCAGGTGCTCGTCGAGAACAACTTCCCGGCCGAGCTGAGCCAGCTGTTCCGCGGCCTGGAGGGCAAGGGCAACCCGTGGAACATGTCTGCGTCCGGCCGCCTCGACTGGGCGAAGGGCCTGGACTTCGACGTCCCGGTCGTCGGCGACGACCTCGAGTCCCTGGAGTCGGTGGACTGGCTGTTCTGGGTGGGGTGCGCGGGGGCGTACGAGGACCGCGCCAAGAAGACGACGCGCGCGGTCGCCGAGCTGCTCAACATCGCGGGCATCTCGTTCGGCGTGCTCGGCAACGGCGAGACCTGCACGGGCGACCCGGCCCGGCGTGCGGGCAACGAGTTCGTCTACCAGGGTCTCGCACAGGAGAACGTCGCCACCCTGACCGAGGCGAAGGTCAAGCAGGTCGTGACGACGTGCGCGCACTGCTTCAACACCCTGAAGAACGAGTACCAGGACTTCGGCCTCGAGCTCGAGGTCGTGCACCACACCCAGCTGCTGAACCGGCTGGTGCGCGAGGGTCGCCTCACGCCCGTCGCGACTGGCGACGGTGCCGCCCGCCGGTCCATCACCTACCACGACCCGTGCTTCCTCGGCCGTCACAACCAGGTGTACAGCCCGCCGCGCGAGCTGCTCCAGGTGCTGCCCGGGGCCGAGTACGTCGAGATGGAGCGGTCCGCCGAACGCTCCTTCTGCTGCGGCGCCGGCGGCGCTCGTATGTGGATGGAGGAGCAGATCGGCGAGCGGATCAACGAGAACCGCACCCGCGAGGCGGTCGGCACCGGCGCGGACCAGATCGCCGTCGGCTGCCCGTTCTGCCGGGTGATGCTGGACGACGGCCTGACCGCCGCCCAGAGTCGGGGCGAGGCCCGCGAGGAGGTCGAGGTCCTCGACGTCGCGCAGATGCTGCTCGCCTCGGTGAAGGGCGTCCCGGCCACCAAGGCCGCCGTGGTCGCCGGTACGGCGCCCGGCCCGTCCGCCCCGCCCGCCGCCGCAGAATCGGTGGTCGAGCCCGCGAGCGCAGCGAGCGGTGTCGAGACCTCCGAGGCGAAGGAGGAGACCCCGGCTGCCGGCGGCTCGCTCTTCGACGACGCCTCCTCGCTGTTCGACACCCCTGCGCCCGCCGCCGCAGCATCGGTGGTCGAGCCCGCGAGCGCAGCGAGCGGTGTCGAGACCCCTGAGGCGAAGGAGGAGACCCCGGCTGCCGGCGGCTCGCTCTTCGACGACGCCTCCTCGCTGTTCGACACCCCTGCGCCCGCCGCCGCGGAATCGGTGGTCGAGCCCGCGAGCGCAGCGAGCGGTGTCGAGACCCCTGAGGCGAAGGAGGAGACCCCGGCTGCCGGCGGCTCGCTCTTCGACGAGGGCACATCCCTCTTCGCCACCCCCGCGCCCGCCGGACCCCTGCGCCCGCCGCCGCAGCATCGGTGGTCGAGCCCGCGAGCGCAGCGAGCGGTGTCGAGACCCCTGAGGCGAAGGAGGAGACCCCGGCTGCCGGCGGCTCGCTCTTCGACGAGGGCACGTCCCTCTTCGACACCCCCGCGCCGGTCATGGAACCCGAGCCGAAGCCCGAGCAGCCGGAGCCCGAGCAGCCGAAGCCCGGCCTGGCCGGCAAGCTCCCCGACGACGTGTCGCTCTTCGACGTCGGGGACCGGGCCCCCAGCGGCGCCCCCGACCCGGTCGCGCTCAGCCAGGCCGCCACCGCGGCCGCGGCCGACGACCCGGACACCATCCTCGACGCCGACGACGAGCCCGAGCCCGGTCCGGAGCCCGAGAAGGCGCCGGAGCCCGCGGCTGAGGAGAAGCCCAGGCCCGCCGACGGCAAGATCGACGAGGCGACGTCCCTGTTCGACCTCTGACGCCGCTGATGTCACCGCGACACCGGGTCGTGTGCCTGAGGACGCGCTATGGCGCGTCCTCAGGCACACGACCAGACCCTGAGCAAGGCGCTGACCTGCGGAAACGCCGTACGACGCTATCTGACGCCGATCTGATGTCACCAACCCCTTGACATGACATCACTGTGATGTCATGCTGGTGCACATGGACATCACCCCGTACGTCGACAGCCTGAAGCGGGACCTCATGGCCGCCGCCGAGGCCGCCGGAGACGAGGCCCGGAACACCGCCGAGCGGCTGACCTACGCCCTCGACCCGGCCGCCCGGCTCGCGCTGATGGAGGCCATCTCGCAGGCCGCCGCCGAGATCACCGCAGAGCTGCCCAGTGGCGGCGTCGACGTCCGCCTCGACGGCCGCGACCTCGACTTCGTCGTGCACGCCCCGAGCGCCGTTCCTGCCCCGCCCGCCCCGCCCGCGCCGCCGATGGCCGGCGAGGACGACGAGGAGGGCGGCCTGGCCCGGATCACGCTCCGCATCCCGGAGTCGGTCAAGACCAAGGCCGAGGACCTGGCGGCCAAGTCCGGCCAGTCGCTGAACACCTGGCTGGTCAACATCGTCCGCTCCGCCACCCGCGACGGCGCGATCAACGTCGACATCGACCTCTCGAGCATCCCGTTCTTCGGCAACGACCCCTTCGGGGGAGGCAAGCAGCGCGGCAACCGCCGCATGACCGGCTGGCTCTGACCCAGCTCCCACCACCACTCACCCCACCACGAGGGACGGCCACCGGCCGGTCCCGCGGACCAACACACCCTGGAGACACCATGAGCACCTACGAGTTCGAGACCCACGAGCCGGTCGACCTGTACGTCGAGCTCGGCAAGGGCAACGTCATCGTCAACGCCTCCGACACCACGGCCACCACGGTCGAGGTCGAGGGTCGCGACGCCGAGCAGGTCGAGGTCCGTCAGGACGGCCGGCAGATCAGCGTGATCGGCCCCAAGGGCAACCGCGGGCTGTTCGGCGGCGAGCCGTCGTACGTCGTGACCATCGAGCTGCCCACCCACAGCAACGCGGTCCTGAAGACCGGCAGCGCCGACATCTCCATGGACGGCACGTTCGGCCACGGCCAGGTCAAGAGCGGCTCCGGCGACTGCAACATCGACACCTTCGAGGCGCCCCTGATCGTCGAGACCGGGTCCGGCGACATCACGCTGGCCCGCGCCGGCGCCGAGCTGCGCATCAAGAGCGGCTCGGGCGACGTCAACGTCACCTACGTCGAGGGCACCTCCTCGGTCTCCACCGGCTCGGGCGACGTCGAGCTCGGCACCACCGGTGGTCCGGCCGTGGTGAAGACCGGCTCCGGGGACCTCGAGGTCGGCCACGCCGGCGACGGCGTCTCGATGTCGACCGGCAGCGGCGACATGCGGATCCGCTACGCCACCAAGGGCAAGCTCACCGCGAAGGGCGCTTCGGGCGACGTGATGGTCGGGATCCCCGCTGGCGTCCCCGTGTGGACCGACCTCACCACCGTCACCGGCGACATCAGCTCCTCGCTCCAGGGGACGGGACAGCCCGAACCCGGCGCCGACTACATCGAGCTGCGGGCGAAGACCGTCAGCGGCGACATCCACCTCAGCGAAGTCTGAACGACCACCACCACCCAAGGAGACCCATCATGACGAACGACCAGTTCCTGAACGAGCAGCTCAGCCGTCACCTCATCAACGAGCGCGTGGCCCGCGCCGCCGAGCCGCACATCCACACCGGCTCTCGGCGTCACCGCCTGGCGCAGAACCTGCACCGCTGGGCCAACCGCCTGGACAAGTGACAACCCACCCCACCTGACCCGCCCGGAATCCGTCCGGGCGGGTCAGTCGTTTCCCGGCCGGTCGTTCTCGGTCAGCCCGGCGAGGCGATGTCGGTGCGGTAGAAGTTCTGGAACGACCGCGACGGCGTGGGGCCGCGCTGGCCCTGGTACCGCGATCCGTACTTCTCCGACCCGTACGGGTGCTGCGAAGGCGAGGAGAGCCGGAAGAAGCAGAACTGGCCGATCTTCATGCCCGGGTACAGCTTGATCGGCAGCGTCGCGACGTTCGCCAGCTCGAGGGTGACGTGCCCCGAGAACCCCGGGTCCACGAATCCCGCCGTCGCGTGCGTCAGCAGCCCGAGCCGGCCCAGCGACGACTTGCCCTCGACCCGCGCGGCCACGTCATCGGGCAGGGTCACGACCTCGTACGTCGACCCCAGCACGAACTCGCCCGGGTGCAGGATGAACGGCTCGTCGCCCTCCGGCTCCACCTCGCGCGTCAGGTCGGACTGGTCGGCGGCCGGGTCGATGTGCGGGTACCGGTGGTTCTCGAAGACCCGGAAGAACCGGTCGAGGCGTACGTCGATCGATGACGGCTGCATCATCGCCGGCTCCCACGGGTCCATCCGGATCCGGCCCGCGTCGAGCTCGGCGAGGATGTCGCGGTCGGAGAGCAGCACGCCCGCACCCTACCGACCCCGTTTCGGTGGTCGAGCCGGCCGAGGTCTCGACGCGCCCCTCGTTCCTTCGGGGCGGCTCGACCACCAAGACAGGCCGTGTCGAGACCCCGGTCGTGGCAAGCGATGATGTGCCCGTGTCGTACCACCGCTACGTCGCGCTCGGCGACTCCTTCGCCGAGGGCGTCGGCGACCCCGACCCCCGCGCGCAGAACGGCCTGCGTGGCTGGACCGACCGGGTCGCCGCCGTGCTCGCCCAGCAGACTCCGGACTTCGGCTACGCGAACCTGGCGATCCGCGGCCGCAAGCTCGACGCCGTACTCGCCGAGCAGGTCGACCCCGCCGTCGCGCTGGAGCCGGACCTCATCACGATCTACGCCGGCGGCAACGACATCATGCGTCCGAAGGTCGACATCGACGCGCTCGTCGAGCGGTACGACGCGGCGCTCGGCAAGCTGGCGGCGACCGGCGCCCGGTTGTTGGTCTTCACGGCGTTCGACCCCGGCGGTTCGGCGATCTACCGACCGCTGCGCGGAAGGTTCGCGCTCTACAACGAGCTCGTCCGCTGGTCGGCCGACCGGCACGGCGGCGAGATCGTCGACTTCTGGCGGTTCCGCGAGCTGCGCGACTGGCGGTACTGGGATCCCGACCGGCTCCACCTCGGGCCCGCCGGCCACCAGTGGATGGCGATCCAGGTGCTCGATGCCCTCGGGGTGCCGCACGGCGTCGACCAGCCCGAGCTCCCGCCGGAGGTCGTGCTGACCCGGGGCGATCGCTACCGCGCGAACGCCGCGTGGACCCGCACCCACTTCGTGCCCTGGATCCATCGCCGCGTCCGGGGTCGCTCCAGCGGCGACGCCGTGACACCGAAGCGACCGGGACTCGCGCCCTGGGAGCACCGGGACTGAGGCTCCTTCCTCCCGGCTGCGGCCGGGTGGACGATGGGCCCACGATGTCGCGCACGGCCCGCCTGCTGGTGATCGCCGCGGCCTGGGCGCTCCCGGTCGCGTGGCTCGTCGCGGCGCTCTCCGCCGGACCGTCCGACGGCACCGTCGTCTGGCGCTCGCCGATCACCTCGGGCGAACGCTGGGACGACCGCCTGGTCGTCCACGAGACCTACGGCGACACCCCGCTCCAGATCGGCGACGAGATCATCACCATCGGCGACCAGGCGGTGGCGGACCTGCTGGCGGGGGAACGGGCCGTCGACCGCAGCGTGGGCGAGGAGGTGAGCTACGGCGTACGACGGGCCGGCGACCGCCTCGCGATCGGTCAGGAGATCACCGTGCCGCTCGTGCGGTTCCCGTTCCTGGACGCTCTGCGGGACGACGTGCCGACCGTTGCGGCGGCGCTGCTTGCCGTGGTCGCGGGCAGCGTGGCGTTCTGGCTCCGCCCACTGGCCGCGGCGACCCGCGCCTTCCTCGGTGCGACGTCCTTGACGCCGGCGGCTCTCGCGTCGGCGCCGTGGGGCATCGGGGCCGTCGATGTCGCGGGCTCGCGCGGGCTCTGGCCGCACGTCGTGGGTGAGGTCGCGTGCACCATCGGGCTCGGGCTGGCCCTCCTCGCGGCCCTGACGTTGCGGGCCGAGAGCGGCTGGTTGCGGGCGCGGCCGTGGCTGGCGCCGGTGGCCGTGGCGCTGCCCTTCGTCGGGTACGCCGCCTGGGCCGGCGCGACCATGCTCCGTACCGACCCCGGTGCCGCGCGGACCCAGGCCCTCCTGTCGATCGTGGTCCCGTCCCTGGTGGTCGCCGCGCCCGCCGCCGCCGTCGTCCTCGCCGTCACGGTGTCCCGCGCGGCCGTGCGCGAGCTCCGGATCGCCGCCCGGCTGGCTCTGCTGTCCCTCGTCTCGGGCGTCGCCGCCCGACTGCTGCTCAGCCCGGTGCTGCCGGGGGACGTGCTGCTCCTCCTGGTCGCGCCGCCGGTGCTCGCCGGCTTCGTCGTCGCGCTGGTCGGCTACCGGCTCGACGACATCGAGCCGGTCGTGCGGCGGACGCTCGTCCAGGGCTCGGTCGCCGTCCTCGTCGCCACGGCGTTCGTCGCCGTCGCCGTCGCCGTCGGCCGGGCGGCCGACGTACCCGTCCGTGCGCTCGTCGCGGGCGGGGTGGTGGCGCTCGCGGTGCTGCCGGTCGCGGTGGCCCTGCAGCGGGCGGTCCGTCGCGTCGTCTACGGCGACGCGGACCTCCCCCGAGCGGTGGTCTCCGAGCTGCGGCGGCTCGACGCCACGACCGCCCCCGCGGAGGCCCTCACCGAGACGCTCGCCCTGCTCGCCGGAAGGCTGCGGCTGGCGTACGCCGGCATCGAGGCGGTGGGACCCGACGGCGATCCGCTCACCGCGTCCTTCGGCGAGCCGGGCGGACGGCCGCCGGTGACGGTCGACCTGGTCGCGGGCGGAACCAGGCTCGGCACCCTGCACCTCGAGGCCGCACCCGATCGCGACGCGTTCGGCCGCGGCGACCGGCGGTTGCTCGAGGACGTGGGTGCGCAGGTCGGCACGGTCGTCCAGGCGGTGCTCGCCAACCGCGAGCTGAAACGCTCCCGTCAGGAGATCGTCACGGCGCGCGAGGAGGAGCGCCGCCGGCTGCGGCGCGACCTCCACGACGGGCTCGGCCCGTCGCTAGCCACGCTGGCCATGCGGCTGGAGTCGGCGGAGGACCTGATCGCCACCGACCCGACCCAGGCGACCGAGGCGGTCGCCGGGCTGGCCGACCTGGCGCGCGACGAGATCACCGAGGTGCGCCGCCTGGTCGAGGGCCTGCGCCCGGCCGCTCTCGACCAGCTGGGGCTCGTCTCCGCGCTGCGGCAACGGGCCGCCCAGCACGAGGTGACGGCCGGCGACGAGGCGGTTGTCTGGACGGTCGCGGCCGAGGACGACGTCGAGCCGCTGCCGGCTGCGGTCGAGGTGGCGGCGTACCGGATCGCCCTCGAAGCCGTCACCAACGCGGTCCGCCACAGCGGGGCGCGGGCGTGCACCGTGACGCTGACGCGCGAGGGCGACATCCTGCTGCTGCGCGTCCGCGACGACGGACGGGGCCTGGCCGAGGGCCGGCCGGCCGGGGTAGGGCTGGGCTCGATGCGGGAGCGTGCCGAGGAGCTCGGCGGCACGTTCGCCGTGGTGTCCGACGCACGAGGAACACTCGTCACCGTGCGACTGCCCCTGAGCCTCACGAACGGAGGGTGAGCATGGACAAGCTGCGGGTGCTGGTCGTCGACGACCACGAGGAGTTCCGCCACAGCCTCGAGTCGCTCCTGGGCGCCATGGAGGACGTCGAGGTGGTCGGCCGAGCGGGCGACGGTCGCCGGGCGGCCGAGCTGGCCCTCTCCCTCCAGCCGGACGTCGTGGTGATGGACCTGCACATGCCCGAGCTCAACGGCGTCGAGGCCACCGCCCGGATCGTGCAGTCGTCCCCGCACATCAGCGTGCTGGTGCTGACGATGATGGAGGACGACGACTCGGTGTTCGCCGCCGTCCGGGCCGGCGCGCGCGGCTACCTGCTCAAAGGCGCTCGTCGTCAGGAGATCCGGCGAGCGATCGAAGCGGTCGGGTCGGGCGAGGTGATCTTCGGGCCCGGGATCGCCGAGCGCGTGATGACGTACTTCCGCCACGTGCGCAGCCGGCCGAAGGCCGACGCGTTCCCCGACCTCACCGAGCGGGAGCGGGCCGTGCTCGGCAAGATCGCCGAGGGCCTCGACAACGCCGCGATCGCCCGCGACCTTTCCCTGTCGGTGAAGACCGTGCGCAACCACGCCAGCAACATCTTCGCCAAGCTGCACGTCGCCCACCGCGCCCAGGCGATCGTGCTCGCCCGTGAGGCCGGCATCGAGTCGGGCGAGCTCCCCTAACGGCAGCCCCGGTCGAAGTGGGCGTCGTCGCGGACGTCGTCGCCGAGCCGAAGCGCGAGGTCGAAGTCCGGGATGACGATGGCCCCGCCGGCCGGGCTGGTGGCGTCCGTGCCGAGCACGATGCAGCCCGACGCGTGTGAGGCGTCGACCGACGTGAGGGCGTTCAGCAGGCGGTAGAGGTCCAGTGGCGACAGGTTCCCGACGTCGATGCCGTCCACGACCTCGAGCCCCAGTCGCTCGATGAAGCCCGGCTGGTCGTCGCGCTCCTGGAGCCGCCTCAGCAGCCCCAGCAGCAGCGCCTGGTGGTTGCGCGACCGGTCGAAGTCGCCCCGAGCCAGGCCCCGCCGCGTCGCGGCGAAGTCGAGCGCGTCCTGGGCGTCGAACGTGTTCACGCCCACGTGCACCTGGAGGTCGGAGTCCTCGGCCGGGAACTCGAACTCCGAGTCCACCTGCACCTGCCCCAGCGTGCCGACCATCGACAGGAAGCCGTCGGTGTCCGTCACCATCACGTAGTCGGCCGCGATGCCGACCAGCCGTTCGACGGCCCCGGCCGCCAGCTCGGGCCCGCCGGTGGCGAGCGCGGTGTTCACGCGGGCCTCGCCCTCCTCCTCCGACAGCTCGAACCACGAGTCGCGCGGGATGCCGATGGCGGCCGCGCTCCCCGTCCGGAAGTCGATGCCCAGCAGCTGGATGAAGTCGGTGAGGCCCTCGGAGTCCTCCCCGAGGACCAGGGTCCAGACGACGCCGTCGGAGAAGTCGTACCCCTCGACCGCCTGCATCTTCGTCAGGCTCAGAGTGGTCGGCCGGACCGCTGAGCCCGGGACCACGACGGCCAGCACCAGCACCACCGGCAGCATCCGGAGCACGTGCCGGGTGACCCGCAGCAGGGCACTCATGACGTCGCCTCCGCCCGGACCGGGGCGTCGTCGAAGCAACACATGTCGTACCCGATCACCTGCCAGCCACCACCGGTCCGGCTCAGGACCAGCTTGCCGGAGCGGGTGACCCGCTGGGTCGTGCCGTCGTCGAGGGTGACCTCGAAGGCGAGGTCGAGGAACGCGCTCGCCCCGACGACGGTCCCGCCCGGGTTGAAGTAGGAGAGCCGCGCATGCAGCCGGGTGGCGCGCACGGACTCGACGCCCTCGACGCCCTTCATCGTCAGCCCGGGCAGGTCCTGGCCGCCGTCGTCCGCGAGCGTGTTGGTGAAGTCCGCGAGGCTACGCACGAAGTCCTCGCGCGGGTACTCGCCCAGGAAGCCCTCCACGATGTAGCCGGCCAGCACGTCGCCCACCTCGGACTCCAGCTCCGTGCGGGTCTCCTCGTCGATCCCCGACGCGTCGAGCGAGACCACCTCGAGGGCCACGTCGCCGCTGGGCTCGTCCGGCGCGGGCGGCTGCGAGCCGTCCGTCGTGCACGCCGACAGGCCCGCGAGGAGCGCGGTCGCCGTCGCCACGGCCACGAGGCGTCGGACCATGCGCCCCATGATGGCGGATCGCTCCGGCGGACCGGTCAACTCGCGCCGACCGTGTTCACGTCGGGCAGGTGGAACTCGTCGACCGTGTCCCGGGCGGGGTGTGAGAGACCGACCGGCCCGTCGGCGTACGTGCGCAGCAGGTTGTCGGTGACTCTGCGCACGAAGTCGCGCGTGCGGGCGCCGAGGGGGTGCTCGCACCGGTCGACCAGCGCGCAGCCCCACCGCAGCGTCCCGGCGTTGAAGACACCGGCGCCGGACCGCGTCGTGTAGTAGACCGACTGCGCGGAGGTGGTGACCCCACGGCAGGAGTACGACGTGTGGCTGAGCACCTCCATCGGGCGCGGGGTGCGGTCGTTGAGGTAGACGCGGTCGGCCTCCGGGCCGACCAGGCCGGCGAAACCGTCACCGGCTCGCACGCCGGTGCCGCGGAAGCCCCACCACGACGGCGCCGTGACGACGAAGGGGGCGTCGACCGGGTAGCACTCGTACATCATCCCGGTCAGCGCCTGCTCGGGCTCCGGCGCGGGCACGTCGCGGAACTGTGACGTGGCCTGCTCCGGCCGGGACTCGCGCAGCGGGTCGAGGACGGCGTCGGAGCGGAAGCCGACCTCGCGCCGGCCGTCGAGGCGGATCCGCCAGTACATGGTGTTGGCGCCGAGGAAGGCCAGGTTGGTGCCGCCGTCGCGGGCCCGTTCGACCGCCTCGCGCATGCGCGGCGTCCAGTACTCGTCGTGACCCATCGAGACGTAGCCACGCGCGCCCTCGAGAACGCCCGGGTCCTCGTCGAGGTCGACGTTGGCGTAGTAGCTCAGCGGGATGCCCAACCTCTCCGCCCGCACGATCACCGGGATCGCCGCCGTGCGGTAGTCGTTGGCACCGGTCGCCAGGTTGAAGGGCCGGTCGAAGCTGACCGCCCAGCTGCGCCGATCGCCGTCGGGGCCGCTGTACAGGCTGTAGCCGCCCCACTCGTTGTAGGCCTGCCAGGTCGTGACCGGGACGACCAGGGCCACCGTGCCGCGCGCGGACGGCGACTGCACGACGTACGGGACGGCGGTCTCCCAGCCAGTGCCGGTCCGCAGCTTGATGACGTACAAGCCCGGCTCCCAGCCTGTGGTGTCGACGGTGAGGCTGCGGCGCCAGGGCGCGACCACGGTGCGCGTCTCGGCGGGCGCGAGAACGGGGTCTGCCTGCCGCTCGCCTTTCAGGAAGCGGCTGCGCCAGACCAGGGTGCCGGTGCCGCCGGGGTAGGAGCCGATGCGGTACGCCGAGACCCGGTAGCCCGCCGCCAGCGTCGAGACGTGCAGGCCGACCCTCGTGCCGGGTGGGGCGCTGATCGTGCTGGCGTACGCCGCGATCCGGCCGGCCGCCGGGCGTCCGACCCGCCAGTCCTCGGTGCCGCGCCGCTGGGCCCGGTCGGCCGGTACGGCACCGGACGAGACCGCCGGACCCAGCGGCTGGGCCACGAACCCGCCCCCCACGGGGTTCATGACCTCCGCGGGCTCGTCGCCCCCTACCGGCACCGTCCTGTCCGAGCACCCGCTCAGCACCACCAGGACGACCACCGCGACGAGCCCTCGCTTACCCATGCGGCGCAGCGTGCGCCGCGGGGGTGACCCGGCGGATGGGCCCGGAGTCCCGGGTGGGGCGGGAGGTTGTGCCCGCGACTGGGTACTATTCCTCCGCCCGGCCAGCCCGGGCATGCGGATGTAGCTCAGTTGGTAGAGCGCGACCTTCCCAAGGTCGATGTCGCGAGTTCGAGCCTCGTCATCCGCTCCGCAAGTCCGACGGTCGCGCCCCGCGCGACACTCTGCCCATCGTCGATGTCGCGAGTTCGAGCCTCGTCATCCGCTCCGTAAGAACCTGCGGTCGCGCCCCGCGCGACACTCTGCCCATCGTCGATGTCGCGAGTTCGAGCCTCGTCATCCGCTCCCATTCCCCGATTCGTCTGCGCTGCTGAGCGGCGTTTTCCAGGTCAGACCGCAGACGAATCGACGTACAGTGTGACGGGTGTGACTCCCGTCAACTCCTGAGGTCTTCTTCCCCATGTCTCGTCCTCGCGTGCTCCTGCTCGGCGCTGCCCTGTTGGTGCTGCTGCTCGCCCTGACGCCGCTGATCCCGCGCGGCGCGAACGACGGCGGGCTGCGGCCGTCGGGTCGCGACGAGGCCTGGTCGCTCTCGTCCTCGCCGGGAGCGGGGCGGGTGACGCCGGCGATGGCCGCGGAGATCGACCGGGTCGTCGGCGAGGCACGCGGGACCGGCCGCAGGACGGGCAAGCAGTCCAGCGACGCCCTGGTCGATGAGCTGGTCCGGTGTGCCGACTTCGAGGGGCAGACCTACTGCCTCGGCGTCGGCTGGACCGACCGCACCGAGGCCCAGGTGCGGGCGCGGATGCGCGTCGCCGCCCGTACCTCCCGCACGCCGGGAGTCGAGACCACCGGCGACCTCGACGCGTTCGACGAGCTGCGTCGTACGGCGTCCCTCTCGCCCGCCGCACGGGCCCGCGCCGACCGCGCCGAGCTGACCGGGGCCGCGCGCTCCGTCGCGAAGGTCTGGGTGCTGCGGCACGAGATCCAGGGCGTGCCGCTGCCCGACGGCTTCCTCGAGCACCACCCCGAAGCCCGCGCCGGCAGCGGCGGGACCGTCGAGCCGCAGGCGGACACGACCGCCCCGCCGTGCGACTGCTCGCCGACGGCCACGCCCACGCCCGAGCCGACGGCGACGGCCACCCCCGAGAAGACGATCGCCGACTACCCGACGAAGGGGATCATCCTCGACCCGGCCGAGACGGCCGAGCAGACGCGGACGTACTGGTGCGGCCCGACGTCGATGCAGATGATCGCGTGGGGCTGGAAGCAGGAGGACCGCGGCCAGGACTACTGGGCGAGCAAGCTCGGCACCACCACGTCCGGCACGTCGATCTACGACATGGTCCGGGTGACCAACGGCAACACCGGCTGGGACGAGCCCGAGCACGCCGGCAAGTACGTCGTGCTCGACGTCGGCGACTTCACCTTCCAGCAGTGGCTGCTGCTCACCATGAAGCACGTCGTCGACTACACCGCGCCGCTGATCTACCACCCGATCCTGCTCAAGCAGTTCTACCCGTACCTCGACGACGACGCGTCCGGGCACTACCAGGTCGGCCGCGGGTACCTCGAGCGCGAGGGCAGGCCCACCGAGGTCAGCTACTTCGAGCCGTGGAACCAGCAGCGGTTCGACCCGTCGGAGCCGTACATCAGCCGCGTGCAGTGGCGCGACGCGTACCGCAGCTATCGCGGGAACCTCGCCCACCCGGCCCACAACATCGGCGTGTGATGAAGCGCCTCATCGGCATCGGGGCAGCGGTCGTGGTGCTCGCCGCCTGTACGTCGCCCGACGACTCGTCCAGCACGCCCGACCCGACCCCGACCCGGCCCACCGCGACCGTGCCGTCCTCCGAGGTGCCGACCACCTCGGCAACCAGCCCCAGCGGCTCGGCCGGCGGCCAGCCCACGCCGACGACCGACCTCCTCGACTGGAAGCCCGTGAATGGCCCCGTCGACGACACCGTCACCCGCAGCAGCACGTGGACCGTCACCGTGAACAAGGCCAGGTCCGAGGCGCGGATCGAGGGACCGGAGTCGCTCGGCCTGGGTTCCGGTGGCCGTGTCACCGTGTCGAACGTGCTCGTCGACGACCAGCGTGTGGTCGTGGTGATGGAGGACGAACGGGCCGAGCGCGGGGACGAGGCCACGATCATCGACTCCTCGGGCGGCACCGCGACGCTCGACGGGAAGTCGTTCCCGCCCACCACCACCGGCGGCACGTGGGCGATGGGCCAGGAGACTCTGGTGCACGCCACCGTGATCAACGACGGCGCCTACTGCCTGGCGACCGTGAGCCTGGAGAGCGGGCAGGGGGACGCACCGTGGTGCGCCGAGCCGCACCACGGCTTCCGCGGTGCGGTCATCAGCGACGCCGGCCTCTCGATCATGTCCTTCGACGACCAGCGCCCGGTCTCCTGCACCACGCTGCTGGCCATCGACGGCGGCGACGCGACGCCGTTCGAGGGCGTCACCGACTGTGAGGGCTGGGACGCCGCCCGCCTCGGCGACGGCGAGGTCTGGTCGGAGGTGCCGAAGCCGAACCGCCAGGAGGACGCCGTCTTCCACGCGCGGCTCGGCGGCACGACGTACGACCTCGGGCCCGGCACCACCGGCACCCTCACGTACTGCGCCGGAGCGACGTACTTCGTCCGCGACCCCCAGACGGACGACGACCCCGCCCAGCTGCTGCGCTTCAGCCCCGACGGCGCACTCGCGGTCGTCTACACGTCGGAGAGCACCGGCAACGCGTTCCTCTCGGTGCCTCGGTGCGGCGGCGACGCGATCACCCTGACCAGCTACGGCGACCAGGGCGACGAACAGGTGACCGCCGACCTGTCGTGAGGTCCGGCTAGCCTGCGAACCATGAGCGAGTTCGCTGGCTTCCCCGTCGCAGCCCTCGACTTCTACGACGACCTCGAGGTCGACAACACCAAGTCGTACTGGGAGAAGCACAAGGCGACGTACGACAACGACGTGAAGGCCCCGATGGTCGCGCTGGTGACTGCCCTGGCGGCGGAGTTCGCCCTGGATCGCCAGTCCTACAAGGTGTTCCGGCCCTACCGCGACGTACGTTTCGCCAAGGACAAGACGCCGTACAAGACCAACCAGGGCGCGTACGTCGCCGTCGCGCCGAGCACCGGCTGGTACGTCGAGATCTCGGCCCGCGGCGTGCGGACCGGCGGCGGCTGCTACGACCTGTCAGGTGCCCGGCTCTCGGCCTATCGCGACGCCGTCGACGACGACAAGACCGGCGCCCAGCTCACCCGGATCACCAACAAGCTCACCAAGGCCGGCTTCGAGCTCGGCGGCGAGCAGCTGAAGACCCCGCCGCGGGGGTACGACAAGGACCACCGCCGCGTCGACCTGCTGCGCCACAAGTCACTGCACGCAGGGAAGTCCTACGGCTTCGACAAGGTCATCCACTCCGCCGCCCTGCTGGACGAGGTACGCGCGGACTGGCGGGCGTTGCGACCGATGATCGAGTGGTTGGCGCGCACCGACCCAGCCGGTTGAGGAGGTCGCGCCAGCGACCGTCACGAAAACCGCGGGGCCTCGTGACGGTCCCGACGGCTCTCCTCGACCACCGAGACCCCACCCCTGTGGGCGCTGTCGCGCCCCTACCCACGAGGCTAGGTTGCCAAGGAGCAACCCCACTCGGGAGGAGCCACCCGTGGCCGCACCGATCCACTCGATGGTCACGCCGATGGCGACGATCATCGACGCCTCGTTCGTCGACTACCTGATCCTGGTCATCTACTTCGGGTTCGTGCTCGGCATCGGCTTCCTGGCCAGGAGCCAGGTCTCGGAGTCTCTCGACTTCTTCCTCTCCGGGCGCTCGCTCCCCGCCTGGGTCACCGGCCTGGCGTTCATCTCCGCGAACCTCGGCGCCGTCGAGATCATGGGCATGTCGGCCAACGGCGCCGACTTCGGCATCCCGACCGTGCACTACTTCTGGGTCGGCGCCATCCCGGCGATGCTCTTCCTCGGCGTGGTGATGATGCCGTTCTACTACGGCTCGAAGGTGCGCTCGGTCCCGGAGTTCATGCTCCGGCGGTTCGGCAAGGGCGCGCACCTGGTCAACGCGATCTCGTTCGCCGTGGCGCAGCTGCTCATCGCGGGCATCAACCTGTACCTCCTGGGCAGCATCGTGCACGCCCTGCTCGGCTGGCCGCTCCCGGTGGCCCTCGTCGTCGCCGCGGCCGTCGTGCTGTCGTACATCACCCTCGGTGGCCTGTCGGCCGCGATCTACAACGAGGTCCTCCAGTTCTTCATCATCGTGGCATCCCTGGCGCCGCTGACGCTGATCGGCCTGCATCGGGTCGGCGGCTGGGACGGCCTGAGCGACAAGATCACCGCGGCCGCGGACGCCGGCAACGGCGCGCCCGCCGAGCAGCAGCTCAACTCCTGGCCGGGCCAGGCGCTGTCGGGTCTCGACTCGTCGTTCTGGTCGGTGATCGGCATCGTCTTCGGCCTCGGCTTCGTGCTCTCCTTCGGCTACTGGACGACGAACTTCGTCGAGGTGCAGCGGGCGATGGCGTCCGACTCGATCTCCTCGGCCCGCAAGACGCCGATCATCGGTGCGTTCCCGAAGATGTTCGTCCCCTTCATCACCATCGTGCCGGGCATGATCGCGGCGGTCATGGTCAAGGAGATCGTCGAGCTGAAGAGCGGCGGCTCACCACCCGGCGGCGCGTCCGGCGAGGGGGTCGCCTACAACGACGCCCTGCTGTTCCTGATGCGCGACCTGCTGCCGAACGGCCTGCTGGGACTGGCGATCACGGGCCTGCTCGCGGCGTTCATGGCCGGCATGGCCGCCAACATCTCGGCGTTCAACACGGTGTTCTCCTACGACCTGTGGGCCGACTACATCGTCACGGACCGCGAGGACGACTACTACCTGCGCATCGGCCGGATCGCCACCGTCGGGGCCACCGCGATCGCGATCTTCACGGCGTCGCTGGCGGCGAACTTCTCCAACGTCATGGACTACCTGCAGGTGCTGTTCGGCTTCTTCAACGCACCCCTGTTCGCGACGTTCATCCTCGGGATGTTCTGGAAGCGGATGTCGGCGACCGCGGGCTGGGTCGGCCTGGTCGCCGGCACCTTGTCGGCGGTGCTGGTCGCGTTCCTCACCGAGGACGCGTTCGGCTCGTGGAGCACCGGCGTGATCCCGCTGGCCGGGCAGGGAGCGGCGTTCCTGGCGGCCTCCGTCGCCTTCGGCGTCGACATCGTGCTGAGCATCGTGGTCTCGCTGGTGACCGCGCCGAAGCCGGTCGAGGAGCTGGTCGGCCTGGTCTACTCCGAGACGCCGAAGGACCAACGCACCGACCCGAACGAGGCGAGCTACCCGTGGTACCGGCGTACGGTGCCGCTGGCCTGCGTCGCCCTCGTCATGGTCATCATCCTGAACGTGCTCTTCTAGGAGGTCTGCGATGAGCGTCAGCGCCACCAAGCCCGGCAACCGCGGACACCGCGCGGGCATCTTCGACATCCGCAACATCATCGGCCTGCTGCTCGCCGTCGACGGCCTGATCCTGTTCCTGGCCGGCGTCTTCGGCGACACCGAGGAGGACAAGACAGGTGGCGTGAACGCCAACCTCTGGGCCGGTCTCGTGCTGCTCGTGGTCGGACTGGCGTTCATCGCCTGGGCGCGGCTCCGGCCGGTCGTGGTTCCCGACGACTTCGACGCCGAGCACGACGAGGGCCGCCCGACGGGTCACTGAGTCCGTCTCGACTCGAGCTCGTCGCGGCGATCTGTTCACCACATGACTGTCCCGCGAGGAGTTTGCGGTTACCTTTGCGGCGTGGAGCTGACCTCACGGTCGGCCATTCGGGGGGTCGCACCGCACCAGGTGGTGGACGCCGTCCGTGCGCGCCTGGACACCTACGACGACGGAGCCGGCGCGGAGGTACTGGTCGGCGCCGAGCGCCAGGGCTGGACGATCGTCACCTGGCCGCCGTACTTCGCGCCGCGCGACCGCGAGATCGCCCGCGAGCTCTCGCGCGACCTGCACACCGTCGTCAGTGCCGTCACCACGACCGCCGACGAGGGCTGGTCGCACCACCTCTTCGGCTGCGGCACCGAGCTCGACCGGTTCCACTCCTACCCCGCCGGGCTCGCGTGGGACGACGGCGACCTGCAGGCGCTCGCCGAGGAGTGGCGCGGTGACTTCGAGCTCGTCGCCCGGGTGGCGGGCGTCGACGCGTGTGCCGTGCGCCGGCACTTCTGCCAGGCCACCTCGGCCCGGCGCGACCACCCCGGTCGGCACCGCGACGGTTACCTCGGGCTGTGGTCGGCCCTGGGCATCCGGGACACGGACGAGACGTACGCCGCGCTCGCGGTCGCTCCGGTGTGGTCGACGGTCACAGCACGCTGACCAGGTGGGCCTCGAGCCGCACCTGGTGCTCGGGGTCGCTGAGGAACGGCACCCGGTCGGGGTGAGGGAGTAACCCGACCACGTCCATCACGTCGAAGTACGGCTGGGGCTCGCGGCCGGTCAACGCGACGTACTCGGCGCCGAACCGGTCCGCCGCCTCGGTGCCGGCATGGATCGCCAGGATGGTGCGGCAGTGCGCCACGTCGAGCCACGCCGGCCCCCACGACGTCTCGACCCAGTCCACGATGCCGGTGAGGCGATCACCGGACCACAGCAGGTTGCGCGGCGAGAAGTCGCGGTGCAGGAAGGTCCCGTCGTACGGCGGTGGGTCCTGCGCGAGGAAGGCGAAGGCCCGCTCCCACACCGCGGGTTCGCGCGCCCACGGCGGGACGACCTGCTTGGCCGGGACAGCCCACGACTGGTAGGTCCGGGGCCGTACCTCGGGTCGCACGGCGTGGACCCCCACCAACGTGCGGGCCAGCGTCGCGAGGTCCGCCGGGGAGCTGCGTCCGAGGTCGACCGTGCCGGGGAGCAGCGACATCAGGTGTGCCGGATCGCCGGCCCGCTCGCCCGTCGCGTCCAGCGCGATCGACCGCGGGGCCGGTACGTCGGTATCGGCCAGCATCCGCTGCGTCTCGTGCTCCCGGGTGGTCAGCCCCTCGCCGTGCGTGCGCCACGGCTCGTTGGTCATCAGCCTCAGCACCGACTGCGCGCCGGAGTCGTCGGTGAGCCGGAGCATCGTCGAGGTCCAGCCGCCGCTCAGCTGCGCGACGTCGACAACGGTCCTGCCGAGGGCCGACTCCGCCCACGCGATGGCACGGCCTCCGTCGGTCGAAGAGGGACGACGTCCCGTCACGAGACCACCGGAGGTCTCGTGACAGGCGCTAGCGCGCCTTCCTCGACCATCGGTTCCCTAGTGCGGCTGCCAGGCGTCCTCGTCGGCGGTCCGTGCCGTGACGGCCGGCGACAGGGAGGCGCTGGCGAGGTCCGCGAGGCTGACGTTCTCGAAGACCTCGCGAAGCGAGCTGCGGGCGGCGATCCAGACGAGCTGGAGCACCTCGGCCTTCTCGTTGTAGGAGACCGCCTCGGGCCGGACGCCGTACACGGACACCAGCGGCCCGTCGACGGCGCGGATGACGTCGGCGACCGAGACGTCCTTGGGGTCGCGGTTCATCCGCCAGCCGCCGGACTGGCCGCGCTGGGCGATGACGACCCCCGCCTTGCGAAGGTCGGCCAGGATCGCCTGGAGGAAGCCGTGCGGGATGTCCTGGAGGCGGCCGAGCTCCTCGGCGCTCACCGGCCGTGCGTCGTCGCGCGACGACATCTCGAGGAGCGCGCGCAGCGCATAGTCGGTCTTGGCGGACACCCGCATAGGGGCATTGTTCCAGATTTGTGCACCGGATCACTCGTGTCACTCGGACTAGCCGGGTTTCGTTCCGCCGCGGCCGACGGTGAGCCGGGTCACAGAAAGCCGCAACGCTTGCCGCTCCCGTCCGGCCGGGGCAGAATGAAGTTACTCGCCAGTAGCAAACGTTCCCGAGACGGACAGGTAGGTCATGGGTCACTACAAGAGCAACCTCCGCGACATCGAGTTCAACCTCTTCGAGGTGCTCCGGCGCGACGAGCTACTGGGCACCGGCCCTTTCGCCGAGGTCGACACCGAGACCGTGAAGGAGATCCTCCACGAGGTCGACCGGCTGGCCCGCGAGGAGCTGGCGGCGTCGTTCGAGGACGCCGACCGCAACCCCCCGGCGTTCGACCCGGAGACCCACGAGGCACCGCTGCCCGAGGCCTTCAAGAAGAGCTACCACGCCTGGATGGACGCCGAGTACTGGCGGCTGATGACGATGGCCGAGCTCGGTGGTACGCCCGCGCCGTCCAGCGTCGGCTGGGCCCTCGGCGAGCTGGTGCTGGGCGCGAACCCGGCCATCTGGATGTACGGCGCCGGCGCGATGTTCGCGGGCGTCCTCCACAAGAACGGCAACGAGCGCGACAAGCAGATCGCCCGGCACATCGTCGACAACGGCTGGAACACCACCATGGTGCTCACGGAGCCCGACGCGGGCTCCGACGTCGGTGCCGGCCGGGCCAAGGCCACCCGGAACGACGACGGCACCTGGAACATCACCGGCGTCAAGCGCTTCATCACCTCGGGCGAGAGCGACCTGTGCGACAACATCGTGCACCTGGTGCTCGCCCGCCCGAGTGGTGTTGAAGGCGCCGGCGGGCCCGGCACCAAGGGCCTGTCGCTGTTCATCGTGCCCAAGCACCACTTCGACCCCGAGACCGGCGAGCTGACCGGCGAGCGCAACGGCGTCTACGTCACCGGTGTCGAGCACAAGATGGGCATCAAGGTCTCCAACACCTGCGAGCTCACCTTCGGCGACCCGGGAGTCGGTGGCGGCGAACCGGCGCGCGGCTGGCTCCTCGGCGAGGTGCACGACGGCATCGCGCAGATGTTCCAGGTGATCGAGAACGCCCGGATGATGGTCGGCACCAAGGCCATCGCGACGCTGTCGACCGGCTACCTCAACGCCCTGGAGTTCGCCAAGGAGCGCGTCCAGGGTGCCGACCTCACCCAGGCCTCCGACAAGACCGCGCCGCGCGTCACGATCACCCACCACCCCGACGTACGCCGGTCGCTGATGACCCAGAAGTCGTACGCCGAGGCGATGCGGTCGCTGGTCCTCTTCGCCGCGTCGTGGCAGGACCGCGTGATGGTCGCCGAGCACGCCGGTGAGCGCGACGAGCTCGCGATCGCGGTCAACGACCTGCTGCTGCCGATCGTCAAGGGCTACGGGTCGGAGCGGTCGTGGGTGCTGCTCGGCACCGAGTCGCTGCAGACGTTCGGAGGCTCAGGCTTCCTCACTGACTACCCCATCGAGCAGTACGTCCGCGACGCCAAGATCGACACGCTCTACGAAGGCACCACCGCGATCCAGGGCCAGGACTTCTTCTTCCGCAAGATCGTCAAGGACCAGGGCCGCGCGCTCGGTCACCTGGCGAAGGAGATCGAGACGTTCATCGGCTCCGAGGCCGGCAACGGCCGCCTCAAGGTCGAGCGCGGCCTGCTGGCCACGGCGCTCGAGGACGCCAACGCGATCGTCGGGGCGATGATCAACGACCTGATGTCGGCCGATGCCTCGGCCCAGATAGATGGCCAGCGTGGCGACGTACGCAACATCTACAAGGTCGGCCTGAACACGTCGCGACTGCTGATGGCGCTCGGCGACGTCGTGTGCGCGTGGCTGCTGCTGCGCGGCGCCGAGGTGGCGCTGACCAAGCTCGCGGGCGAGGTCTCGGGCAAGGACAAGACGTTCTACGAGGGCAAGGTCGCCGCGGCACAGTTCTTCGCGCAGACCGTGCTGCCGAAGCTCTCCGCCGAGCGGGCCATCGCCGAGGCCACCGACCTCGCCCTGATGGACCTCCCCGAGGAGTCCTTCTGACGTTTCGCTGATCGGGTTCGTGTGCCTGAGGACGCGCTATGACGCGTTCTCAGGCACACGACCCGACTTGCGCAGCCCCGCCCAGGCCGCGCGGCGTACGGCGTCGGTCAGGCGCGCCAGGGCGGGTGAGTCGATCCGCCAGCGTTGCCAGTGCAGAGGTACGTCGAGGTGGGTGCGCGGCGCGATCCTCTCGAGGCGGCCCCGCGCCGACTCCGCGCGCAGCTGCGGCTCGGGGATCGCGGCCCAGCCCGAGGCCGAGGCAGACCGCCTCGAGGAAGTCGGCCGACGTCGGCACCCGGTGCACGACGGACGGACGCGGGCGGTCGCCGAGCAGGTCGTCCTGGAGACGGTCCTTCTCGTTGAAGACCACGACCGGCATCCGCGCCCAGTCGACCGTCCGGCCCTTGCGGTAGCGGGCCACGAGGTCGGGGGCCGCCGCCGGGAAGTACCGCAGCACGCCGAGCGGCTCCGTCGTACATCCCTGCACCGGCACCACGTCCGACGTCACCGCGGCGAGTACCTCGCCGCGGCGAAGGAGGTCGGCGGTGTGCGCCTGGTCCTCGACGTGCAGCCGCAGTGCCAGGTCGACTCCATTGGGCGACCTCGGCCACGGCGCCGCGGAGCCAGGTGGCCAGCGAGTCGGCGTTCACCGCCACGGGCAGGTCCGCCTGGAGGCGGTGACCGGACGAGAGGGCGTCGGCGGCCTCGTCCTGGAGGAGCCGGGTCTGGCGGGCCAGCCGGAGCAGCACCTCACCTGCGGCAGTCGGCCGGCACGGGGTCGAGCGCTGGACGACCACCTGGCCGACGACCGACTCCAGGGCGCGGATGCGCTGGCTGACCGCCGACGGCGTCACGTGCAGGGCACGCGCGGCCGCGTCGAACGTGCCGTGGTCGGCAATGGCCACCAGTGCCTCGAGCTGGGCAGGGTCGAAGCGGGTGTCGTCGGGCATGAAGCGATGCTAATGCTTCGTCAGGAACTTTCGCTGGTCTGCATGAGCGGCCCGAGCCTACGGTCGTCAGGTGCTCGCCGCCGCGGTCACCGGCATGCTCACCGGTCTGACCCTCATCATCGCCATCGGCGCGCAGAACGCGTACGTGCTGCGACAGGGTCTCGCCCGCGACCACATCGGCGTCGTCGTCGCGATCTGCGCGGTGTCCGACCTGGTGCTGATCGTGGCCGGCGTCGCGGGGGTCGGCACGCATCGTCGAGAACGCCGGCTGGGCGCTCGACGTGGTCCGGTGGCTCGGCGTGGCGTTCCTGGCGACGTACGGCGTGATGTCGCTGTGGCGGGCCCGGTCACCGCAGGCGCTGCGCGCCGAGGATGCCGGTGCGACGAGCCTCGCGGGTGTGGCCGGGCGGGCGGTCGCCCTGACCTGGCTGAACCCGCACGTGTACCTCGACACCGTGCTTCTCCTGGGCTCGCTGGCGGCGAGTCACGGCTCGGGTGGGCGATGGTGGTTCGCCGCCGGCGCGTGCGTCGGCAGCATCGTCTGGTTCACCGGACTCGGCTACGGCGCCCGTCTCCTGAGCCCGCTGCTCGCCCGTCCCCGCGCCTGGCAGGTTCTCGACGTGCTCATCGGCCTGACCATGATCGCCATCGCCATCTCGCTCGCGACGGGATAGTCGCAGGGGGTGCGTCAGTCGGCGGCGTACGCTCCCGACTCCTCGTCGCCCGCGGCGATGCCCGGCTCGTCGCTCGGCGGCTCGAAGCCGTGCTGGAGGCACCAGACCACTGCCTGGCTGCGGCTGGTCACGCCGATGCGCCGGTAGGCAGAGCGGATGTAGGACTTCACAGAGTTGATCGACAAGAAGCACTCGTCGGCGATCGCCTGGTTGCTCAGCCCGAGGGTCAGCAGCTGCAGGATCTCGGTCTCGCGCGGAGTGAGGCCGACCTCCTCGCCGAGGACGGCGTACGCCGCTCCGTGCTCGGCCCCCGGACCGGAGGCGTCCGGCTGACCGTCGCCGGCGACCGCCGACGCGATCACCTCGAGGATCTCGTCGACGTCGATGGCCAGCGACACGCAGGCATCGACGCCCTTCGCCACGGCGCGCGCGGCCAGGTCGGGCCGCAGGTCCCGCGCCAAGGCGACGACGGCCGAGTCGGAGTCCTTGATGTACCTGTCCAGGTCGTCGCCGTCGCCGTCGATCAGGCCGACGACGTCGTAGAGGATCACATCGGGCTGCTGGTCGTCGGGGGCCCCCGGATCGAGCGTGATCACCTCGACGGAACCTGGTCGAGTGGCGAACATGCCGGCCAAGCCGGTGTGCACGATCTCGTGCGCGCTGATGATGGCTGCGGTGACAGGGCTCTCCCCCATGGGGGTACTTTCGCACACCCCTCGTCCGCAGCGTCCTAGGCTGCCGCAGGTGAATGTCCCGCGGACCGCCGTGGTCACCGGGACCTCTCCTGGAGGACTCGGCCACCACGTCGCCCTCGAGCTGTCCCGACGCGGCCATCGCGTCGTGCTGGCCGGTCGGGCGCCGGAGCGCGTGCGGCAGTCGGCCACGGCCATCGCCTCCGAGGTGCCCGGGGCGGAGCTGGAAGAGCTCGTCGTCGACCTGTCGGATCTCGACTCGGTGCGCTCGGCAGCCGGTCGCGCGGCGGAGCTCGGTCCCCTGCACCTGCTGGTGAACAACGCGGGCGTCATGGCGTCTCCGTACACCCGGACGCGTGAGGGCTTCGACCTCCAGATGGCCACCAACCACTGGGGCCCGTTCCTGCTGACGGGCCTGCTCCTGCCTCAGCTGGCCGCGAGCGGTGACGGCCGGGTGGTCACGGTCTCGAGCCAGATGCACCGGCTGGCCCGGCACGCGCCGCTGAACGACCCGACGTCAAAGCCCCGCCTGTACTCGCGGTGGGCGGTGTACGCGCAGACCAAGCTGGCCAACCTGCTGTTCACCTTCGAGCTCGATCGGCGGCTCGTCGGTGCCGGTCTGCCGGTGAAGGCGCTGGCCGCGCACCCCGGTCTGGCCGGCACGCACCTGGTCGTCAACGGGCGCTTCGGCCGACCGTCGGGCGGGGTCGCCTCCATCCTGGACGCGGCCGTGAAGGCGGTGTCGCAGTCCGCTGCCGAAGGCGCGCGGGCGGTGCTGATGGCCGCGACCGACGACCTGCCCGGAGGCACGTACGTCGGCCCGTCGGGACTCCATGAAGGTCGCGGAGCCCCGACGGTCGTCGGCAGCTCCTCGCTGGCACGCGACCCTGCGAGCGCAAGGTTGCTGTGGGAGCTCAGCGAAGCGACGGTCGACCAGCACTACCCGTGACACCCCGGGTCACACGCGGACCACGAGAACGCTCGCCCAGTGGTCGTCCAGGTACTGCGCCAGGCTCTGCCCGTCGAGGGCTGCCAGTGGTTCGCCGAACGACCGGGTGGTGGTGGAGTCCGTCGTGACCTTGCCCCCGCGGGGTTCGGAGGCGATGGCGGCGCCGGCGGTGCCGGCACCGATCACGGTGACGAAGGAGGCGACGACCGTCAGCCGGACGATCGAGACGAACCTGCGGCTGCTGATGGTGTTCATGAGAATGGTTCCTTTCCGGTGCTCGGTGTCGTGGGTGGCACCGAGGCTTGGAAGGCCGTTCTCTCGCACGCCGGTGTCACGGCGGCTCTGCCCGGTCTCACGGCGTCTCCGCCCGGTATCACCGCGGTAACGCGTGTGTTGACGCCGCGATGGGGCAGGTCGACAGTCGAGGCGTGGGTATCGCCGTTCTCGGCCCGCTGAGCATCGACGGTCTCGCTGGCGTCCCGGGGCGGCGCGACCGAGCGGTCCTCTCCGCCCTGGCGGTCCGCCCGGGTGAGGTGCTCAGCGCGGACCAGCTGGCGGAGGTGCTGTGGCAGGACGAGCCGCCGGCTTCGTGGGCGAAGGTGGTCCAAGGGTGTGTCGTCAGGCTCCGCAAGGTCCTCGGCCCGGGGTCGATCGAGACCTTGCCGTCCGGCTACCGGCTGACCCTGGCTCACGACCAGATCGACGCACAGCGCTTCGAGCGTGCGACGGAACGTGCGCGGGCCCTGCTCAACGCGTCCGACGACGCGGACCGGGCCGCGTTCGTCCTCGGTGAGGCCCTCTCGCTGTGGCGTGGGCACGCTCTCGGCGACCTGGAGGAGTGGGGGCCGGGCCGGATCGAGGCGGGGCGGCTCGACGAGCTGCATCGTGAGGCAGAGGAGCTGTACGTCGAGGCGTCACTGCGATCAGGGCACGCGGAGAAGGTGCTCGCTCGCGCGCAGAGCCTGCTCCACGAGCAGCCGTTGCGCGAACGACGCTGGGCGCTGCTCGCCCTGGCGCAGTACCAGGCCGGACAGCAGAACGAGGCCCTGATCACCCTGCGCCGGGTCCGGAAGGTGTTCAACAGGGACCTCGGCGTCGACCCCGGCCCGGAGCTGGCCCAGCTCGAGCAGGCGATGTTGCGCCAGGATCCGGCACTGTTCGAGCGCGCGCCGCTGCCGGAGCCGAGCGCGGTGTGCCCCTACCGCGGCCTGCTCCCGTACGACACCGACAACGCGGACACCTTCTTCGGACGCTCCGACGACGTGGACGAATGCCTCCAGCAGCTCAGCGCCACTCGCGTGCTCGCCGTGGTCGGACCCTCCGGCTCCGGCAAGTCGTCCATGGTGCGGGCGGGCGTGGTGGCCGCCTTGCGGCGGGACGGACGCGACGTCATGGTCCTCACGCCCGGCCGGCACCCGACCGAGGCGATCGCGATGCTTCCCCGTCGTCGCTCTTCCACCGTCCTCGTGGTCGACCAGTGCGAGGAGGTGTTCTCCCTGTGCGAGGACGTCGCCGAGCGGGAACGCTTCCTGGACGCCCTGGTCGAGCAGGCGGCGACCGGTTCCCTGGTCGTGGCGTTGCGAGCCGACCACCTGGTGGATGTCTCCGAGCACCGCGGGTTCGCCGGCGTCGTCGCGCGAGGGCTGCACCTGATCTCCGGCATGCGCGAAGCCGAGCTACGGGCCGCCATCGTCGAACCGGCGCGCCTCGCAGGTCTCGAGGTCGAGCCGGCACTGGTCGAGATCCTCGTGCGGGAGGTGTCGGGCAACCCTGGCGCGCTGCCGATGCTCTCGCACGCGCTGCAGGAGACCTGGCAGCGGCGCGAGGGCAGGACCTTGACGGTGGCCGGCTACGAGGCGTCCGGAGGGATCCGCGAGGCGGTGGCCCGGTCCGCTGAGCAGGTCTACTCGGGTGTCGCGACCGACCAGCAGCCGTTGCTGCGCGCCCTGCTGCTCCGGCTCGTCGCGCCCAGTCCCGAAGGCGACCCGGTCCGCACCAGGATGCCCCGGCGCCTGGTCGTCACCGACCCGGCGCACGACCAGATGATCGACGTGCTCGTCGGGTCACGACTGGTCACCAGCGACGAGGGCGTGGTGGAGATCGCCCACGAGGCACTCGCCAGGGAGTGGCCCCGGCTGCGCGACTGGCTCGAGGAGGACGTCGAGGGCCAGCGGATCCTGCACCACCTCGCTTCCGCGGCCGACTCGTGGGACGCCCTCGGCAGGCCGGACAGCGAGCTCTACCGGGGCGTGCGGCTGGCCAAGGCACTCGACTGGCGCGCCCGGACCAACCCGAGCCTCAGCGACCTGGAGCGGGAGTTCCTGGACGCCAGCGAGCACCTGGCCCAGGCCGAGCTCCGCAGCGTGCAGGACCGCGCTCGCCACCAGGCGCGGGTCAACCGCCGTCTCCGCGGCGTGCTCGCGGTCGCCGCCGTACTCATCCTGGTCACCACGGCTGTCGGCGCCTACGCACTGCGTCAGACCCGCAGGGCCGAGACTGCTGCCGACTCCGCGAGACAGGCCGCCGTGGCCGAGCAGGCACGTCGCCTCGGCGCCCTGGCGCCGCTCGCCCCGGACCTGAGCGAGTCACTGCTCCTCGCCATTCAGGCCGTGCGCCTGGACGACTCACCGGAGACGCGGGTGAACCTGCTCGCCGCGATGGCCCGCCAACCCCGCCTGGTGCGTTCTGTTCCCGTCGCCGGCGACTATCTCGACCCCATGCAGGTGAGCGCTGACGGCCAGCGGATCGCCTTCCCGGACGACAAGGGCGGTGTCCACCTGTACGACGCAGCCACGAGCCGGCTGCTGACGCAGCTACCAGGCCGTCGATGCCCCACGGCCCGGGAGAGCCTCAGCGGTTGGTCCATCGTCGCGTTCAGCCCACGGGACGACTACGTTGCGGTGGGCACGAACGTGGCCCCGATCGTGCGGCTGCTGGACGCGCACACACTGGCAGCCGACCGGCCCCACCCTCGACGTGCCGGGCGGACAGCGGCAAACGCGTCACCGACCTCGACTTCAGCGCGGACGGCCGCTATCTGGCAGCGGCAATACAGCGCGAGCCCACCGAAGGCGAGAAGTTCGGTCGGACATCCCGTCCTTCGTGGTGGTCTGGGACCTGAGCTCGCCGCGCCGGCCGCCCGAGGTCGTGCGCACGGGCCGCGGTACCGAGGGCCTTGTACTGAGCACGGACGGGCGAACGGTCTACACGAACTTCCCGCTCACGGCGTACGTCGTGGCGAGCGGCCGGACGCTGTGGTCGACGGATTTCATCTCCTGGGGCGTGCTCGACATCAGCCCGGACGGCAGGCTGCTCGCCTCCGAGATCCACGACACCGTGCAGGGCGCCTCGTCCAAGTCCGGTCCGATCCGGCTGACCGACGCACGCACCGGAGAGACGGTGCGGATCCTGCGCGGGCACGAGGACCAGCCATTGGACATTCGCTTCTCGCGGGACGGCCAGCGGCTGGCCTCCGTCTCCGCGGACGGCCAGCTCATCGTGTGGGAGGTGTCGAGCCGGAAGCCGCTCGTCTCGCGGACACGTTCGAGACGTCCTTCAGCGTGTCCTTCAGCCCCGACGGGCATCGGGTCTACACCGGCGGCGACGCCGGGATCTTGCGAACCTGGGACCTGTACGGCGACCAGCAGTACCTGCGCCGGATGTTCGCGCCGCAAGGCGAGCAGGACCTCGTCGACGTCAGCGCGTCACCCGACGGCACGCGGCTCGCCTACCTCTCTCGCAAGGGCGGGCTCGGTCCGATTCCTCGACCCCGCCACGGGCAGCCGGATCGACGCGAGGGTCCACGGCAAGTTCGAAGCGGAGCCATGGTCACCGGGGACCTGGCATCCCGATGGGCGGCACTACGCGGTCTATGACCTGGACAGGCGTGATCACCGTGCTGGATGCCGAGACCGGCGAGAAGACGGCGCGCCGACTGGGTGCTCGAAGGCGCGGACATCTACTCGATTGGCTACGTCGACGACGGCGAACGGCTGATCGTCGGGGACAGCAAGGGCCGGGTGAGCTTCGTCGACGCCGACACGCTGCGACCGAGCGGCGCCGGCTTCGATATCCCCTCGGACTGCTGTGCCGTCGGCGCTCCCGACGGCGGCACCGCGATGGTGTTCGACGACCCGGCGGACGGCTCCGGCGAGACCTGGCGAGTCATCGACACCGGGTCCGGAGAGGTTCTGAACCACGGAGAGGTGAACCTGCGCGCCTACTCCGCTGCGTACTCCCCCGACGGCGAACGAGTCGCCGTCACCGGGGCCACCGGGGAGGTCGTCACCATCGACGTGTCGAGCAGGAGGGTGACGCGGGCACCGGCCACCGGGCATGCCGCCGAGGCCTACTGGGTCCGCTGGTCCCCGGACGGCTCCCGGATCGTGTCGGGCGCGATTGACGGCAGCGTGAGCCTCTGGGACGGCGACTCGCTCGACCTGCTGGGGACGGTCGTCACCCCCTACGAGACCGATCCGGTGCCCGTCTCCCCCACCTTCACCGGCGAGGACCAGGTGACCTTGGCGTCGTACGACGGTCACGTCTACCAGTGGGACACCGACGTCGACCATACGCTGGCGTTCGCGTGCCAGATGGCGGGGCGCAACCTCACCTCGAGCGAGTGGGAGCGCGCTCTCCCGGATCTTCCGTACGCGGAGACCTGTCCGACGAGCTCGAATCATACGTCCGCCGTCGAGCTGCCCCCGACGTCGAGTACGAGCTGCGGTCGGCGGACTGGTGCTCGGGCCACTGACGTCCAGGAGCAGTGGGGAGGTCCAGGCCACCACGGTGGCCACGACCTGGACGAGGGAGAGCAGCACGAGCGTCGTGACCAGGCCCAGCCAGCCGACGAGCACGCCGGCCAGGAACGCACCGCCGGTCGAGCCCATCCCCCAGGCGAGCATCCGGCCGGCCGTGTTGACCCGGCCCAGCAGATGGTCCGGCGTGACCTGCTGCCGGTAGGTGATCGAGTTGACGACGACGAGCTGGTAGGCGACCGCCCACAGCGCGAGGGTGACTCCCGCGAGCCACCACGACGTCACGAACGGCAGGACCAGCCCGACGGCGGCCGCGACGGGCAGGGCGCCGAGGGCGATGCGGGCCGCGGCCACCCGGCGTACGAGGAACGGCAGCGCCAGCGACGCGGCGAGGCCGCCCACGGACCAGGCACCGATGACCAGGCCGAAGCGCAGGCCCTCCGTGCCCACGCCGAGGCGTTGGTCGATCCAGACCACCATCAGGGCGATGAAACCGCCGGCCGCCACGCACTGCAGGAAGCCGATGATGGTGAACGTCCGCACGCCGGGGTGCCGGACGAGGTAGTCCAGCCCTTCACGAATGTCGCGGAGGACCTGGGAGACCGTGAGCGGTGGGCGCTCGCGGGACGCGTCGTACGTCGGGCGCACGATGCCCGCGATCAGCGCCGCAGACACGGCGAAGGTCAGCGCGTCGAAGCCGAGCAACCACGCGGGATGCAGGAACGCCAGCAGCACGCCGACGAGCGACGGCACCACCATCTCGACGACGCTCTGGCTGGCCCAGACGACCGAGTTGGCCTCGGCGATCCGGTTGCGGCCGACGAGCGCCGGCAGCGCGCCGAAGACGGCGCCGTCGAAGAAGACGCCGATGGTGGGGCCGACGAACGCGACCAGCAGCACGTGGGGGACGGTCACCTCGGCCACCAGGTCGGCGACCGGGATGGTGACGACGAGCAGCGTGCTGAGGATGTCCGCGGTGACCATCACCTTCTTGCGGTTCCACCGGTCGGTGAGGGCGCCGGAGAACAGGCCGAAGAGCAGGTACGGCGCGGCCTCGCACGCCGTGACCAGCGCGGTCAGGCTCGCCGAGCCGCTCGTGCGGTAGACGATGATCGGCAGCGTGATCAGCGTGACGATGCTGCCGGCGCCCGAGAGCACCCTGGAGACGAAGTAGCGGAGGAACTCCCGGTCCTGGAGGACGCCCGTCATGAGTGGGTCATCGCGGACGCACCAGCACCAGCTGGCCATCGGGGTCGACGACCTCGGTCTCGTTGCGGCCGCCGACGACCAGGGACAGCTGGACGGACGGCTCCCCGGCGGCTGTAGCCCGGACCTCGACCTCGTCGTGGCCAACGCCCAGGGCCCGCAGCATCGCGTCGTACGCCGCGGTGTCGATCGTGCGGCAGACCGGGACGACCCGAGGGCCGGGGTGCGTCGGGTCGACGCGATGGGCGGTGTAGCCGTAGAGGTCGTCGGACCGCTCGTCGCAGAGCATGGTCCGGCCATCGGGGTCGGTGAGCTCGAGGGTGCGACCCCACGACTCGTCGATGACGCTCGCCTCGAAGCCGGCATCGCGAAGGGCGGCCACCGCGGCATCGGCGTCCTCGAGCTCGAAGGAGAGCCGGGTCTCACCGTGCGCCGCGCCGGTGTTGCTGTCCTTGGCGGCGTGGAGGGCCACGAGGCCGGACGAGCCGGCCATGTCGACCCAGCCGGGGCGGTCGGAGGAGATCCGGATCTGGAGGCCGAGGGACTCCAGGAACGCCTGCATGGCGGGGATGTCGTCGGTGAAGCGGACGGGGCGGACGACGGTCACGTGCTGCTCCCCTTCTTCAGGTACTCCGTCAGCGCCTGCTCGACGAGGGCAGAGAGGCTGACCCCGTCGTCGATGGCGCGGTGCTTGACCTCCCGGACCAGGTCCGGCGGGAGGTACACGTTGAACTGGGTCTTGTCCGGCACGCCTAGGATGCTAGTAACCTAGAAGGGGACGTGCAAGCTTCGGCGTCGTTCCTGGCCGTTTGGCGTCGTTGCAACGACGCCGAACGTCCGGGATACCCGCTCGAGCGGGTATCCCGACCGGGTCACCCCACCCGCGCAGCCGCGGCCAGGATGGCGGCGGCCGAGGCGTCGATGTCGGCCTCGGTGGTGGTGGCGTTGGAGACGGAGATGCGCAACAGACGCTGGTCGTGCCAGGTGGTGGCGCCCAGCCAGCACGTACCGTCCCGCTGGACCTCCGCGGCGATCGCGTCGGTGCGCGTCTCGGGGTCGTCGTCGGTGAGCGACGTGTCGCCGAAGCCGACCAGCACCTGGTTGAGCACCACGTCGTTGTGGATCGTGGCGCCACCGTCGGCCAGCCGCTCGGCCATCCGGCCCGCCAGCAGGCAGCACCGCTCGACCAGGTCGGCGACGCCAGAGCGGCCGAGCTCCCGCAGCGCGGCCCAGACCGCGAAGCCGCGAGCCCGGCGCGAGGAGTCGAGGACCAGGTCCCCCATCGAGTAGTCGGAACGGCCCGAGCCGGTGAGGTACGCCGCCGTGTAGGCCATCGAACGTCCGTGCACACCTGGGTCCGCCACGATCGCGAGCCCGCTGTCGTACGGCACGTTGAGCCACTTGTGCGCGTCGGTCGCCCACGAGTCGGCGCCGCCGACGCCCTCGACGAGGTGCGCGCGACCGGGCGTGGCGGCCGCCCAGAGGCCGAAGGCGCCGTCGACGTGCACCCAGGCGCCCGCCTGTTTGGCCAGCGGGATCGCGCGTGCGAAGTCGTCGGAGGCCCCGGTGTTGACGTTGCCGGCCTGGAGACAGACGATCGTCGGCCGGTCGGGCTCCTGGCCGAGCACCTTCTCGAGGTCCTCGACGTCGATGGCGCCCTGGTCGCCGGTGAGCACCGGGACCAGGGACGCGGTGCCCAGACCCAGCAGCTTCAGGGAGCGGTCGATGGTCGCGTGTCGCTCGAACCCCGTCACCACCCGCATCCGCGGCGCTCCGATGAGGCCGTCGCTCTCCACGTCGTGCCCCGCCTGCTCCAGCACCTGGTGCCGGCCGCAGGCCAGGCCGACGGTGTTGGCCGCCTGAGCGCCGGTGACGAACCCGACCGACGCACCGCCCGGCAGCCCGAGCAGGTCCTTGATCCAGCCGGCGGCCGCGCGCTCCGCACTCTCGGCCGCCGGGGACAGCGCCGGGCTGAAGCCGTTCTGGTCCCAGCCGGCCGCGAGCATGTCGGCCGCCGTCGACGCCGGTGTCGAGCCGCCGATGACGAACCCGAAGAACCGCGGCCCGATCGTGCGCACCAGGTGACCCTCGGCCGCGGAGAGGAGCTCGTCGACGACCTGCTCGGCCGGCGTCGGCCCGTCGGGCAGGTCGGCACCGAAGGCGGCCCAGGCGTCCTCGCGCGACGCCGTACCTGCCACCGGCACGTCGGGCGCCGTACGCCGGTACTCCGCCGCGGCCCGGGCCACCTTGACGAAGAGGGCCTCGAGGTCGATCGCTGCGTCGCTCATTGGGGGACCCGCCGCGTCGAGGTGAACAGCGCCGAGTAGGCGTTCAGCGCCGGCTGCCCGCCGAGGTGCGCGTAGAGCACCGTGCTGTCCTTGCCGATCTCACCCTCGCGGACCAGGTCGATCAGCCCGGCCATCGACTTGCCTTCGTAGACCGGGTCGATGATCACGCCTTCCAGCTGGCCGGTGAGCCTGATCGCGTCGAGCGTCGACTCCACGGGGATGCCGTACAGGTCACCGGCCCAGCCCTCCAGCACCGTGATCTCGTCATCGCGCAGGTCGCGGCCGACGCCGATCAGGTCGGCCGTACGCCGGGCGATGCGCCCGACCTGGTCGCGCGTCTTGTCCAGCGTGGCCGATGCGTCGATCCCGATCACCCGCCGCCGTCGGCCACCGGCCGCCTCGAGGGCCGCGAACCCGGCGATCATCCCGGCGTGCGTCGAGCCCGTGACCGTGCAGACCACGATGGTGTCGAAGAAGACGCCGAGCTCCCGCTCCTGCTGCGCGACCTCCTCGGCCCAGTGCGCGAAGCCCAGACCGCCGAGCTCGTGGTCGGAGGCACCGGCCGGAATGGCGTACGGCGTGCCGCCGCGCTCCTCGACGTCGGTGATCGCCTGCTTCCACGAGTCGCGGAAGCCGATGTCGAAGCCGGCCTCGTCGAGCCGGACCTCGGCGCCCATGATCCGGCTGAGCATGATGTTGCCGACCCGGTCGTTGACGCTGTCCGGCCAGTCGACCCACTTCTCCTGGACCAGCACGCACTTCATGCCGAGGTGCGCGGCGACGGCCGCGACCTGTCTGGTGTGGTTGGACTGGTACCCGCCGATGCTGACCAGCGTGTCGGCACCCTTCGCCAGCGCGTCCGGCACGAGGTACTCCAGCTTGCGCGTCTTGTTGCCGCCGTACGCCAGCCCGCTGTTGCAGTCCTCCCGCTTGGCCCAGACGCTCGCGCCGCCGAGATGCCTGCTGAGGCGTTCGAGGGGATGCACCGGGCTCGGCCCGAACGTGAGCTGGTGGCGGGGGAAGTCGGCGAGGCTCATGCGGGAACGCTACTCATCCGCCCCTCTCGCTGGTCGAGCCGGGAGGCCGGCTACGGCCGAGCGCGTCGAGACCCCGCGAGCAGGTCACCGGGTCTCGACACCGGCTCGCTGGCGCTCGCCGGGCTCGACCACCGAAATCACTACTCATCCGCCCCTCTCGCTGGTCGAGCCGGGAGGCCGGCTACGGCCGAGCGCATCGAGACCCGCGAGCAGGTCACCGGGTCTCGACACCGGCTCGCTGGCGCTCGCCGGGCTCGACCACCGAAATCACTACTCATCCGCCCCTCTCGCTGGTCGAGCCGGGAGGCCGGCTACGGCCGAGCGCGTCGAGACCCGCGAGCAGGTCACCCGGTCTCGACACCGGCTCGCTGGCGCTCACCGGGCTCGACCACCGAAAACGCTGCCTCAACCAGCGGATGACTTGTTGTCGGCCGCCCACAGGTCGAGGAGGCCGTTGAAGTGGGCCATGAACTGGTCCTGCTCGTGGGCCGGGTACGTCGCCTCGACCGTCTCGCGCAGCAGGCGCTGGAAGTCGGGCGAGGTGACCCAGTCGTGGACCTGCTCGTCGAGGTGCGGCAGGTTCTCGGCGCACCACTGCCAGTAGCTGGCGGAGTCGAAGTGCTCGTCGGCGAGCGCGAGGTAGGCCGTGAGCTTCGCGTCGTACGACATGGACTCGTCGTCGGCGATGTCGAAGTACCTCCGGGTGTGCAGGTCGACGCGGCCCTTGCGGCCGGTGGCGAGGGTGAAGACCGACCATCGGACCAGCGCGGAGATCGCCCACGGGAAGTAGTAGTGCAGCGAGGTGACCGCGACGTCGGGGCAGGCGTTGGCGTAGTCGATCGGGTAGACGTCGTCGCCGGCGACCAGCATCTCGCAGGAGTTGAACTCCCAGCCGAAGAAGGCGTTCACGATCCGCGAGATCGCCATCGCCTCGATGCCGGCCTTCTCGCTGAGGAAGCCGTGCGAGACGGCGTACCGGTTGTGCATCGGCTCGTCGGGCTGGAACTTCATCACCATCGTCTCGGCGCCGATCGACAGCGCCCGGGCGAAGTGCTCGTAGTCGACGGTGGCCTGGAGGTGCATCAGCATCTCGCCGGACTCGTCGTACGCCTGGTGCAGGTCGTCGCGGTTGTTGATCCGCGAGACCCCGCGCCAGCCGCCGCCGTCGAACGGCTTCATGTACATCGGGTAGCCGAGCTCCTCGGCGATCGTCGTCGAGGTCGAAGGCCTTGTTGTACTTCTTCGAGGTGTAGGCCCAGCGGACGTTGTCGACGGGGTTCTTGTAGGGCACCAGGACCGTCTTGGGCACCTTCAGGCCGAGCCGGAGCATCGCGCAGTACGCCGAGTGCTTCTCCATCGACTGGAACGTGAACGGGCTGTTGAGCAGGTAGGTCCCGTTGACCATCGCGGCCTTCTTCAGCCACTCGCGCGGGTGGTAGTACCAGTACGCCAGGCGGTCGATGACCAGCTCGGTGCGGACCGGGTCGGTCAGGTCGAACGGCTCGATGGTCAGCCGCTCGCTGCGGAAGGTGTGCGTGCTCCCGTCGGAGAGCTTGACCTCGCCGACGCGGGCCGAGGATCGCCTCGAAGGCTTGCGGCCAGTCCTCCTCGGCTCCCAGCAGCAGTCCGATCAGGTGGTCAGGCATCGTCGGTCCTCTCCAGCACTTCTAGGCGGATGCGCTTGTTGTCCTTGCCCTTGCTCTCGGTGCCACTCGACGCGTACGGCGCCCACCTCGGCGGTCGAGAGCACGTGCGTGCCGCCGTCGGCCTGCTTGTCGAGGCCGACGATGTCGATGATCCGCAGCGGGTCGATCGTCCGCGGGATCAGGTTGGCGCTGGTGCGGATCAGCGCCGGGTCGGCGTCGGCGAGCGAGCGGGGCACGAAGTCGACGAGGATCTCGTGCGCCTTCTCGATCTCCTCGTTGATCCGCTTCTCGACCTGCGCGCCGAGGTCGGCCGACATCGACGGGAACGGGAAGTCGAGGCGGCCCTTGAGCGGTTCCATGTTGCCGCCGGTGACGGGGATGCCGTAGTCGGCCCAGATCACGCCGCACAGGATGTGCAGCGCGGTGTGGGTGCGCATCAGCTGGTGGCGGCGGGTCCAGTCGAGGACGCCTTGCACCTCGGTGCCCTCGGAGACGTCGTGGTCGGTGCCCACGACGTGCCAGATCGCGCCGGCCTCGCGGCGTACGGACGTGACGAACAGCGTGCCCTCGGCCGTCTGGATGGTGCCGAGGTCGTAGGGCTGCCCGCCACCGCCGGGGTAGAACGCCGTGCGGTCCAGCCGGATCCGGCCGCCCTCGCGGTCGACCTCGGCGACGCGTCGCGGCGAACTCGGTCGCGTAGGCGTCGACCGCGAACAGCTCGGTCGCGGCCAGGTCGGGTGGAGCGTTGCCGGGGACGGCCATGCGTTCGACCCTAGCGACAGCAGGGCTCGTGCGTCCGGCCATGTGGCCTAGCATGGCCGACTCTCGCGCAGGAACCCTCGCCACCCCCGACGACCTCGTCGACGTCGCGCACCTCGTGACGGCGTACTACACCGGCGTCCCGGACCCCGACGACATCGACCAGCAGGTCGCGTTCGGCACCAGCGGGCACCGCGGCAGCAGCCTGAAGACCGCGTTCAACGAGACGCACATCCTGGCGACGACGCAGGCGATCTGCGACTACCGCAAGCAGCAGGGGTACGACGGGCCGCTGTTCATCGGCCGCGACACCCACGGGCTCTCGGAGCCGGCGTGGGCGATCGGCGCTCGAGGTGCTGGCCGCCAACGACGTGACGGTGCTGGTCGACGCCGACGACCGCTACACGCCGACGCCCGCCGTCTCGCACGCGATCATCAAGGCGAACGGCGGCCGGCAGACCGGGCTCGGGACTGGCCGACGGCATCGTGGTCACGCCGTCGCACAACCCGCCCGCCGACGGCGGCTTCAAGTACAACCCGCCGCACGGCGGGCCGGCCGACACCGACGCCACGTCGGTGATCGCCGCGCGTGCCAACGAGCTGATCCGCGGTGGGCTGGCCGAGGTACGGCGCATCCCGTTCGCGCGGGCACGGGCTGCCGCGTCGTCGTACGACTTCCTCGGCGAGTACGTCGGCGACCTGCCGTCCGTGGTCGACATCGAGGCGATCCGCCAGGCGGGCGTGCGGATCGGGGCCGACCCGCTCGGTGGCGCGTCGGTCGACTACTGGGGCGCGATCGGCGAGCGGCACGGCCTCGAGCTGACCGTGGTGAACCCGCTGGTCGACCCGACGTGGCGGTTCATGACGCTCGACTGGGACGAGAAGATCCGGATGGACTGCTCGTCGCCGTCGGCGATGGCGTCGCTGATCGGGCGCAAGGACGACTACGACATCGCGACCGGCAACGACGCCGACGCCGACCGCCACGGCATCGTCACGCCCGACGCCGGGCTGATGAACCCCAACCACTACCTGGCCGTGGCGATCGGGTACCTGTTCGGCGGCGCCCGCCCCGGCTGGCCCGACACCGCCCGCATCGGCAAGACCCTGGTCTCCTCCTCGATGATCGACCGGGTCGCCGACGGGCATCGGCAAGCCGCTGGTCGAGGTGCCGGTCGGGTTCAAGTGGTTCGTGCCCGGGCTGATCGACGGGTCGTTCGGGTTCGGCGGGGAGGAGTCGGCCGGCGCGTCGTTCCTGCGGATCGGACGGGAGCACGTGGACCACCGACAAGGACGGCATCCTGCTCTGCCTGCTGGCCTCGGAGATCCTCGCGAGGACCGGCAGACGCCGTCGCCAGTCACTACGCCGAGCTGGTCGCGAAGTACGGCGACCCGGCGTACGCCCGCGTCGACGCCCCGGCCAACCGCGAGCAGAAGGCCAAGCTGGCGGCCCTCTCCCCCGACGACGTGACGGCGACCGAGCTCGCCGGCGAGCCGATCACCGACAAGCTCACCGCCGCACCCGGCAACGGCGCGAAGATCGGCGGCCTCAAGGTGACCACCGAGAGCGCCTGGTTCGCCGCCCGCCCGTCCGGCACCGAGGACGTCTACAAGATCTACGCCGAGTCCTTCAGCGGCCCCGACCACCTCGCCGAGGTCCAGGCCGCCGCCCGCGAGGTGGTGTCCGCGGCGCTCTCCGGTGGGTGAGGAGGGAGGCAGTCCCGTCACGAGACCTCCCGTGCTCGTCGCCGTCGACGCCGGGGGTTCCTCGACCCGAGCGGTGGTCGTGGACTCCGCGGGGCGCTGTCTCGGACTGGGCATCGCGGGGAGCGGGAATCCGGTATCCGCGGGAACGGAGAGCGTCGCGGTCGCCCTCGGAGCGGCCGTGCGGCAGGCGATCGCGTCGGCCGGCGTGTCGTCCGCCTCGATCGCCGCCGCCGCGGTCGCGATGGCAGGTGCGCGTTCCGTCCGGTCGGCATCCGGGCCGGAGCATCCGGGCATCACCGCCGGCCTGGCGGCCGCCGGCGTGGATGCGCCGTTCGTCGTCGAGTCCGATCTCCTCGCCATGTTCTGTGCGGGATCCAGCGACCTCGACGGGTACGCGCTGGTCGCCGGCACCGGAGCGGCCGCGATCCGGGTGCGGGACGGAGAGGTCGAGGCCACCGCCGACGGGACCGGGTGGCTGCTCGGCGACGACGGCTCCGGTTTCTGGATCGGCCATCGCGTCGTACGCGCCGTCGTCGCGGACCTCGACGGTCGTGGTCCGTCGACCGCGCTGACGCCCCTGGTGCTGGCCGGGTTCGGCATCGAGGACACCGAAGGGTCGCCACGCTCCTCGCTCAGCAGCCTGACGGGGCTCGCCTACGGCATGCGGCCGGTACAGCTGGCCCGGTTCGCCCCGGTGGCGTTCACGGTCGGGGACGACGCGGTAGCCGTTGCCATCGTCGAGGCCGCCTCCCAGGCTCTCGCTCGCACCCTGGGCACGGTCCTCGACGACGGGATCGACGGTCCCTTGGTGATGGGTGGGAGCGTCCTGCTCCACCAGGCGAGTGTCGCCACCGCCGTCGAGACCTCCTTCCGCCGCCAGGGCGGTGCCGGACGCGTCGTCAAGGTCGCCGACGGCGTCGCGGGCGCGGCGGCTCTCGCCCTCCGGCACCGTGGAGTCGAGGTCGACCCCGCCGTGTTCGCCCGGATCGACGCGTCCCTGACAGCCCTGCGGCAGGCCGTGGACCGCTAACGCGCTCGGCTGCGTCGTGCGGTGACGGCGTGGGACGGCGAGATGTGCTCGGTGAGGGCCATCGACTCGGCGGCGCGCTCCGGGGTGAGCTGGACCACGCGGATGTAGAGGCAGTCGGCGATCATCATCTGGGAGTGCCGCGCGGCGAGGCTCCCGTTCCGGTACGACGTCTCGAGCGCCGCCGTCGTCAGCATGTAGCGGGACGCCGCGGCGACGGCCGAGCGTGGGTCACCGGTGAGGCCGACCGTCACCGCGCCGCGGGCCGCGGCCAGCCGGAACGGTTCCACCACCTCCGAGGTCGCACCCGAGTGTGAGATCGCGATCGCGACGTCGTCGGCCGTGAGGAGTGAGGCGGACGTCAAGGCCTCGTGCACCTCGGTCCAGGCCCGCACCCGGACCCCGACCCGGAACAGCCGGGTCTCCAGCTCGTAGGCCACGCTCGCCGAGCTGCCGATGCCGTACACGTCGACGCGCTGGGCCGCGGCCATCGCGCGGCTGGCCAGGTCCAGGGCATGGTGGTCGAGCTGGTTGACGGTCTGGGTGATGGCGCGGACGTCGGCGTTCGCGACCACCTTGATGACCTGCCGTACCGAGTCGTCGGGGTGGATCTGAACGCCCACGTCCATGGGGACGCCCGGTGCCGTCGACCGGCCCTTCTGCTCGGCCAGCGCGAGCCGCAGCTCGGCGTGGCTGGCGAGCCCGATGGACTGGGCGAACCGCGTGACCGATGCCTGGGACACGCCGGCACGGGAGGCCAGCGCGACGGCGGAGAGCCGGGCTGCCTCGGCCGGGTCCGCCAGCACGGTGTCCGCCACCTCCCGGAGGGCTCCGGTCAGCCTGGGCGCCGCGGTCCGGATCAGGTCGGTGAGGTCGTGGGGGTCGGTGACCCTCGTCGTCGAGCGGGGAGCGCGCGTCGTCGTCATGATCGGTCCGTTCGGGGTTCGGCGGTCGATGACCGCACGGGACACCAGGTTCGCTACTTCGAGGTTCCCTGTGTCACCGAGCCTTGTAGCTGGCGCTGGAAGATCGCGTAGACGACCAGCACCGGCACGACGGTGATGACCACGGCGGCGAACAGCCGTCCGTAGTCGACGTTGTAGCCCGCCTGGGACGCGAAGGACGCCATGCCTTGCGAGAGGACGTAGTTGTCCCTCTTGGTGTTGAGGGCGACGGGCAGCAGGAACTGGTTCCACAGGCCGAGGAAGTTGAAGATCGCCACCGAGGCCACGCCGGGCGCCGCCATCGGCAGCATCACCTGGAAGAACTTGCGCCATTCGCCCGCGCCGTCGACCTCGGCGGCTTCGGAGATCTCCATGGGCAAGGCCCGGAAGAAGGGGTAGAGGAAGAACACGGTGAACGGGAGCGCGAACGCCACGTAGGTGGTGATCAGGCCGGGCAGGGTGTTCAGCAGGCCGATCTGCTTGAGCACGAAGAACAGCGGCACGATCGCCATGAAGATCGGGAACGTCAGGCCGGCCAGCATCGAGTAGTAGATGAACCTGCGCCCGGGGAACGAGAAGCAGGCGAGCACGTAGGCGCACATCGACCCGAGGATCATCACGATGACGAGAGCGCTGCCCACCACGATCACCGTGTTGACGAAGTAGCGTCCGATGCCCTGCGTGGTCCATGCGGATACGTAGTTGTCGAAGTTCCAGTGCGCGGGCAGCCCGAACGGTGAGGCGAAGATCTCGCTGCTCGTCTTGAACGACGACAGCAGCGTCCACACCAGCGGGACGATGACCAGCAGGCTCCACAGGCCGAGCACCGCGTGGGAGACCGACGCGACGACCTTGTCGCCGACGGGCCCACGCTCGGGGGCCGACCCGGTGCTCGCGCCGGTAGACGTGTCCGTCGTGGTCGCGGTCATCGCCGCCCTACCTTCTCGCGGCGGCCGACCAGCCAGTTCACGGTGAAGACGATCGCCGCGAAGACGAGAGTGGCGATCGCCATCACGACGCCCATCGCGCTGGCGAGGCCGAACTGACCCTTGGCGAACGCCGTGTCGAGGAGTCGCTGCGGCATCACCAGGGTCGAGTTGTCCGGGCCGCCTCCGGGGTTGAGCGCCGCCATGTACACGAAGGCGTCGAGGGCCAGGATGCCGAGGTAGATGTACGCCGTCTGCACCGTGTCGCGGATCAGCGGGATGGTGATCGACCAGGCGATGCGGAACCGACCCGCACCGTCCATCCGGGCCGCGTCGTAGAACTCCGACGGGATCCCCTTGATGGCGGCGACGAACAGCACCATGTAGAAGCCGACGAACCCCCAGATGATCACGAACATCGAGGCCGGCATGGCGCTCGTGGTGTCGCCGAGCCAGGGGAAGGAGTCGAACCTGCCGAGCCCGATCCCGGTGAGCAGGCCGTTCAGCAACCCGCTCGACGGGTCGTACATCTGCGCCCAGATCAGCCCGATGATGATGGCCGGGACGGTGTAGGGGAAGAACGAGATGACCCGGTAGAAGCCGGAGAAGCGCAGCCCCTTGGTCTGGCCGTACGACGCCCCGCCCACGGTGATCATGGTGGCGAGCGCGAAGCTCAGCACCACGGTCACCAGCGGGACGACGACGGCGAGCAGGAGGTTGTTGCGCACCGCCCTCATGAAGACGTCGTCGTGGAACAGCTTCTGGTAGTTGTCGAGGCCGACGAAGCTCATGTCCGGCGTGAAGCCCGTCCAGTCGGTCATGGAGTACCAGAGCGCCTGGGCGAAGGGCCACACCACGAACACCGCGAAGAGCGCCAGCGGCAGACCGAGGAACACGAGCATGAAGCTCACCCGGTCGAACGTCAGGGGCCGCCGCCGCGAGCCGCGGCGAGGTGGTGCCTTCGGGGCGTCCGTCGTCTGGACGAGCGTGGAAGCAGTCACGTCACCTTGATCTTCTTGATGGAGTCGTCCTCACGGATCTTGTCGGTGATGTCCTGGAGCCGGGAGGTCAGGTCCGAGACGCTGGAGTCACCCTGGAGGAAGCTGTTCCAGACGACGAGCTGGTCCACGTTCATACCGTAGAGATCGACGAACCCCCAGGTGAACACGTCCGTGCCGGCGTCGGTGAGCATCTTGCTCTGCGACACCAGGGCCGTCGACCCGAACCCGTCATCGGGCACCGTGCCCTTGACGATCGTCGGCGCCAGCTTCTCCTTCGCGAAGTTGGTGGCGGCCTCCGCCGACAGCATCGTGCGGAGCAGCTCCTTGCCGCCGGCCACGTTCTTGGCGTTCGACGGGATGACGAAGGGCTCGCCGGCGGTGCTGTGCATCGCTGTGTACGGCATGGCCGAGTTGGTGGAGACGGTCATCTCCGGGAACCCGGTCATCTGGAAGTCGCTCTTGGTCTGGTCCTTCATCTCGTTCTCGATCCACGAGCCCGAGGGGTAGAGCAGCGCGTCCTGGTTGTTGCTCCACTGGGCCTGCGCGGCGGTGAACTGCGTGCCCGAGCCGCCCGGCTTCATGTAGCCGGACGACACGATCTTGCCCATCGCCTCGAAGACGCCCTGGACGGGGTCGAGGGACCAGCAGCCCGCGTCCAGGTTCTCCAGGGCGAGGCGGACCTCGTCGCCGCCCTCCTTGATCGCCGACGCGATCGCCAGGGTCTGGTAGTACGTCGCGGCCTCCTTGCCCCAGAGGAAGAGGTACTTCCCCGCCTTCTTGGCCTCGGCGCCGAGCGCGAGCGCGTCGTCCCAGGTCTGCGGCGGCGTCCAGCCGTTCTCCTCGAACAGGCTGGCGGAGTACCAGACGGCGTACACCGTCAGCACGTAGTTCAGGGCCGCCAGCTTCCCGTCGAAGGTGCCCGGCGCCTCGACTCCCCCGAACAGCGTGTCGCGGATGGGGGTGCCCTCGAGGTTGTTCGGCGTCGAGGACGTCGCCGAGGTCCTCGAGCTGGTCGAGGATCGTGCTGAAGCCGATGGCGTTCTCGCCGGAGTTGTCGATCAGGTCCGGCGGGTCGCCTCCCACGAAGCGGGGCTGCAGCTCCTGGGCGATCTCGGTCGTGGCGGACACCTTGACCGACGAGCCGTCGAAGTTCTTCTGCATGATGGCGGCCGCGAACGACACGTAGTCGGTGCCGTAGCCGCCGTCGAAGATGACCGCGTCAACGGTGGCGCCGTCCGCCATGCCGAACGGGTTGTCCGTGCTCTTGGTGCCGCCCTGGCTGTTGCTGTCGCTGTCGTCGTCGTTGCTGCTGCCGGCGCAGGCGGCCAGCACGCTGGCCAGCGGGGCAACGGCAGCCGCAGCGAGCGCCCCTCTCACGATGGTGCGCCTGTTGAAGCTCTTGGTCGTGTTCTGCCTCGCGATGTTCACTCTGGTGGTTCCTTCCGTGGTGTGGTGCTCAGGCATGGCGCCGCAGCCGGTCGCCGTACGTGTTCTCGAGCCGGTGGTTGTGCTCGTCCCCGGCGGGGATGTTGGCGGAGAGATAGACCGGCGGTACGCCGCCCGCGGCCGTGATGCGTTCCGAGACACCGAGTGTGAGGAGCTGGGCGACGAACGCCGCCGTCATCGAGGACACCGCGCCGACCTCGACGCCGTCGAGGGTGAGCGTCGTGTCGCCGTACGGCGCCAGGTTGTCGATGACGATGTCGGCGACCTCGCTGAGGCGTGCTCCGCTCGGGTGCTTGGGCGTCACGCGGGCGGTGTGCTCCAAGCTGGTGACGGCGATGACGCCGTGGCCGTGCTTCTTGGCCTCGAGCGCAATCCCCACGACCGAGCCGTTCACGCCGGAGTTGGAGGCGATCACGAACACGTCCTCCGGCTGCGGTCGGATGGTGCTCCACAGCTCCTCGACGATGGCAGGGTCGCGCTCGAGGGTGGCGCCGTCGGCGAGGACCGACGCATCCCGGTCACCGAAGTAGACGACGTCGCGCAGGGCGATGTTGTTCGTCGGGATGAGTCCGCCCGCCCGGCCGGCGATCTCCATCGCGAACGCCTGGGAATGGCCGGTGCCGAACGCTTGGACGATGCCCCCGGCGTCGAGCGCCCGCGTGATCATCTCGACGGCAGCGTCCAGGCCGCCCGCGTCGGCCAGCGCCGCGAGGCTGTCGAGCCTCGTGGTCACTTCGTGCAGGAGCTGGCGGGAGTGGTCAACCATGATGGTGGCGCCCCGCCGGGAGACGCTGTGCCTCCGAGGTCAAGGTCATGAATCATCCATTCAGAATCAGCCATTCAGAATATGTTAGGACAATGAACAAAGCAGTCGGCGGGCGCTCTGTCAAGGGAATCGCGTCACGTCTTGGCGTCGAACTGCTCGGATCAGGGCCGCAGCCGCTGCGGAACGCCTTCCGGATCCGGGCGCGTCCGCACCGAGCCGAGCTGCCTGCGCGTGACGTACAGCGCCCGCGACAGGTCGGCACCCGCCAGCGAGGCGCCGCGCAGGTCGGCGCCGAGGAGGTTCGCGTCGGCCAGGCCCGCCCCGTCGAGGGTCGCGCCGATCAGCACCGCGCCACGGAGGTCGGCCCCGCGCAGGTCCGCGCCCCGGAGATCGGCGCCCGCCAGGTCCTGGCCGGCGGCGTCGCGCCACCCGTCGTACGACGCCCGGGCGGCCTCGCCGACGGCCTTCAGCACCGGCGCCACCCGGGAGCGCAGGGCGTCAACCTGGTCGGGCCGGGGCACCTCGGCGGCCAGCAGCTCGGTCTCCGCGAGCAGGTCGCGCACGTCTCCGCCACGGTCAGCGGCCTCGGTGAGGTACCAGGCGATCTCGTGGACCTGCTCGACCTCGTGGAACGCCGCGACGCGGTCCGACTGCGTCACCGACTGGCCGGCACCGAAGCAGTCGTAGGCCACGCATCCGCGCATCCCGGACTCGGTCAGCCGGTCGTGGATGCCACACCGGTGGTCCGTCTCCAGATGCCGGCACGGCTCGCCGGCGGGCTTGTCGAAGGCGAAGTCCGCCGACCTCTGGAACGGCAGCAGGACGCAGCACAGCCCCACGCACCGTGAGCAGTCGGCCGCCAGGTCCACTCCCGAAGGCTGGCACAAGCGCGGGACGAGGACCGGGTCTCGTGACGGTTGTCAGCGCAACCTCGCGGACCAGCGGGAGACGTGTGGGCGCCCAAGAGCCCGGCGGTGGAGTTCTGCGGCTCGCCCCCCGCGAACCCTGCAGCGTCCCCACCGCCGGTCAGCCCCCCCAAGGGGCGTCTCAGGCCGCCTGCAGGCGGCGCACCTCTCGGTTGATCGACGCCTGGACGAGGCGTCGTTCGCGCGGGGTGCCTGTGACCATCTTGTACAGCTTCCCAAGCTGGGATGGAAGGTTCTTCCGGTTGGTCGCCTCGAGCCAGCCGTTCGGCAGCGAAAGGCGCACTACCTTGTGCCACGCAGAATAGACCTGTTGGGGCAGCGGCCGCGCGCAATATGACAGGCCGTACTTCTCGAACAGGGCCTCCACCTTCGGCGCGATCTCGCCGTAGCGGTTGGACGGCAGGTCCGGGAACAGGTGGTGCTCGATCTGGTGCGAGAGGTTGCCGGTCATGATGTGCATCAGCTTCGAGCCGGAGATGTTGGCCGAGCCGAGCATCTGACGCACGTACCACTCGCCGTGGGTCTCACCCTCGATCGACTTGCGCTCGAACGTCTCCACGCCCTCGGGGAAGTGGCCGCACATGATGACGGAGTGCGCCCAGACGTTGCGGACGATGTTCGCGGTGAAGTTGGCGGCCAGGGTGTGCAGGACCGAGGGACCCGACAGGATCGGGTGCACCACGTAGTCCTTGGTCATCTGGCGACGGACCTTGTGGATGACCTTCTTGGCCTGCGCGCGGAACGCCGGGTCCTTGGTCTTCTTGGACGCGATCGCCCCCCGCAGCTCGAGGTCGTAGGCCGCGATGCCGTACTCGAAGAACAGCGCGTTCAGGAAGTTCCAGAACGGCTGCACGATGTAGAACGGCTGCCAGGGCTGGTCCTCGTCGACGCGCATGATGCCGTAGCCGAGGTCGTTGTCCTTGCCGACGACGTTCGTGAAGTTGTGGTGCAGCTCGTTGTGGCTGACCTTCCACTGCTCGGCCGGCGTGGCGTGGTCCCACTCCCAGGTCGTCGAGTGGATCTTGGGGTCGCGCATCCAGTCCCACTGGCCGTGGAGGATGTTGTGGCCGATCTCCATGTTGTCGAGGATCTTGGCCACCGACAGGCCGGCGGTGCCGACCAGCCACGCGGGCGGGAAGATCGAGAACAGCAGCACGGCGCGGCTGCCGAGCTCGAGGCTGCGCTGGGTCTTGATGACCTTGCGGATGTACTTCGCGTCGCTCTCGCCGCGGGTGTCGATGACGCTCTGCCGGATCGCGTCGAGCTCGATCCCGAGCATCTCGATGTCCTCGGGGGTGAGGTGCGCGATCTGGTTGTCGGTGGTCTTCTTCTGGATGACGGTCACGGGGTTTCCGTTCTCTCAGGGTCGAGCGTGGAAAGGGTCAGTGGTCGAGGTGGCAGTCGCCGGCTGCCGCGTTGATGCAGGTCTGGACCTTGATGGCCGGACCCTCGCCCGGCACGGCGGTGGTGACGGCGCCGGTGCGCAGGTCGCGCACGCTGCCTTCCTTGAGCGGCAGCACGCAGCCGTAGCAGATGCCCATCCGGCAGCCGCTGGGCATGAGGACGCCGGCCGCCTCGGCGGCGTCGAGGATCGGCGAGTCGCCGGGCGCCTCGACGACGAGGTCGTTGGTCTCGAAGCGGACGGTGCCGCCCTCACCGGGGACGGCGACGCGGGTGGTGCGGAACTGCTCGGTGAACAGCTTCAGCCCGGCCCGGTCGTGGTGAACGGCCAGGGCGTCGAGCAGGCCCGAGGGGCCACAGCCGTACGTCGTGCGCGCACCGAGGTCGGGCACGAGCTCGGTCAACCGGTCGAGGTCGAGCAGGCCGTGCTCGTCGTCGTACCTGGCCACGAGCCGGATGGCGCCCGCGTCGTGCAGCGCCTGGAGGTCGCGGCGGAAGATCGAGTCCGGCCGGCTGGGCGCGACGTGCAGCACGACGATGTCGTAGTCGGCACTGCGCTTGGGGCGGAGCACGCCGGAGTCGGTGTTGGGGAACAGGTTGCGGAGCATGCCGATGACCGGCGTGATGCCGGAACCGGCGGTGACGAAGAGGAGCTTGCCGCCGCCGACCGGGAGCACGAACTCGCCCTGGGCCTGCTCGAGGAGCACGAGCGTGCCGGGCTTGAAGTCGTGCACGAGGTGGTGGCTGACGAGGCCGTCCGGGACGGCCTTGACGGTGATCGAGATCAGTCCGTCGGGACGCGGGCCGTGCGTCAGGGAGTACGCCCGCCACTGGCGGACGCCGTTGACGTCCAGGCCGATGCGGAGGTACTGGCCGGGCACGTGGCCGGCCCAGTCGGCACCGGGCTTGATGAGGAGGGTGGCGGCGTCCTTGGTCTCAGGGTGGACCGAGATCACCTTGCCGCGGAGCTCGGCGCCGCGCCGCAGGGGCGCGAACAGGTCGAGGAAGTCGGCCGGCACGAGCGGGCTGCTGGCAGCCTCCGCCACGCGGCCCAGCTGGGCACGCAGGGCGCGCCACGGGGTCGGAGAAGCGTCGGAGGGGCTCACAGAGCCAGCATGCCCGATCGATGTGACAAACTCATGATCCACGCGGGTGAATCGAAGACCCCGTTTTGTGCGCAGGAAACAGTTTGGGAACAAACCAGGAGGTGGGATGGCCTCACGAACCCCACGACGTACCGCGGGTCACGGTGTCCTCCTCGCCCCCGAAGTGATCGCCGACATGCGCGCGCACCTGCCCGACGTGGCCGACCGCACGGTCGCAGCGATCATCGAGGAGGTCCCCAGCTACGAGGGAGCCCTCAGCGGGAGCATGGGCGAGATCATCCGCAACGCCGTGCAGCTGGCGCTCGGTGGCTTCCTGTCGCTGGCCGGCGGCCGCCGGGGTGCCGACCCCGGGACGCCGACCGCGCCGGCCATGGAGGGCGCCTACCAGCTGGGCCGCGGCGAGGCGCGCAACGGCCGGTCCACCGACGCGCTGCTGTCGGCCTACCGGATCGGCGCGCGGGTGGCGTGGCGGGAGATGTCGACGCGGGCGGTCGCGGCGGGCATCCCCGCCGACCGGCTGGCGGGCTTCGCGGAGCTGGTGTTCGCCTACATCGACGAGCTGTCGGCGGCGAGCGTGGCGGGGCACACCGACGAGCTGGCGACCAGCGGCCGGGTCCGCGAGCGGTTGCTGGAGCGACTGGCCGCCGACCTCCTCGACGGTGCACCGACCGAGCACGTCCAGGAGGCCGCCGATCGGGCCGAGTGGCTGGCGCCGAAGACGCTGACCGCCGTGATCGTGCCCGAGGCGCAGGCGCGCTCCGTGCGTAGCGCGCTGCCGGGGCTGGTGCTCCAAGCGGTCGACCGCGCCGACATGCCCGACGAGCGGGTGCTGCTGCTGGTGCCGGACGCCCACGGCCGCAGCCGCGCGGGACTGCTCAACGCCCTGGGCCGCGGCTGCATCGCCGGCCCGCCACGTCCGTGGCTGCAGGTGCGGGCGTCGTACGACCGGGCCCTGCGCGCCCACGACGCCGGGCTCTTCGGCGACACCGAGGTACACCTCACCCGCCTCGTCCTGACCGCCGACGCCGAGGCCCTCGCCGACCTCCGCGCCCGTGCCCTGGCCCCTCTCGCGGACCTCCGGCCCGCCGTCGCCGAGAAGCTCACCGACACCCTGCGCTCCTGGCTCTTCCACCACGGCCGCCGCGAGGACGTGGCCGCCGAGCTCTTCGTGCACCCGCAGACCGTTCGGTATCGCATGAACCAGCTCCGGGACCTGTACGGCGACCGCCTCGACGACCCCGAGACGGTCCTGGAGCTGACGATCGCCCTGTCCGCCTGATCCCGCCCCGGGCTGGCGTGGTGGTTGCTTCATCTAGGTATGTAGCCGAATCTGCACTCCCCTCGAGCTAGGGGCCTGGGTAAGTGCGGGTTCACCTGCATACCTAGATGAAACCGCGGGGGGAGTCAGCCGGCGAAGGCCGACTCGTCGCCGTGGACCAGGCGGCCGGCGACCCAGGTGGCGGCGACCGGCATGCTGCGGAGACGGGCTGCCTGGCGCTCGGTGGTGCCGGAGTCGTCGAGGGGGTCGGCGTCGAGGAGCACGAGGTCGCCACGGGCGCCGGCGTGCACCGAACCCTGGCCGTCGACGGAGGCGGCGAGCGCCTCGCGTGGGGTGAGGGCCTGCTCGCCGTGCCAGGCGGGCCGCTCGTCGGCCGAGCGGTGGACCGCTGCGGCGATCGCGAGCCACGGGTCGAGGGGCGACACCGGCGCGTCCGAACCGAGCGCGAGCTGCACGCCGTCGTCGAGCATCCAGCGGAACGGGAAGCACCGGTCGGCGCGGTCGGGCCAGATGAGCTCGGTGACGTCCCGGTCGTCGAGCAGGTGCGCGGGCTGGACGCTGGCGCGGACGCCGAGCCGCGCCATGGTGGTCACGTCGGCGCGGGTCATCAGCTGGGCGTGCTCCATCGAACCCCGGGCGCCCGTCTCCTCGTACGCCGCAAGCACGTCGTGGCAGGCCGCGTCACCGATCGCGTGGATCGCGGTCTCGAGCCCGTGCTCGGTGGCCCGCGTCATCAGCGCGCGCAGCTCTGCGGGCGACTGGTTGGGGGCGCCGGAGCCGGACCCGTCGGCGTACGGGTGCTCACACCACGCCGACCGGGTGTTGAGCGAACCGTCGCTGATCACCTTGAGCGGACCCATCACCAGCAGGTCCTGGCCCTCGACGAGCGGGGCGCCCGAGCGGAGTCCCGCGTCGATGATCTGGTCGAGGGTCATCGGGTAGGTCGCGCGGCGTACGCGGATCAGGTCCGCGCCCTCGTTCCAGCGGGTGGCCCAGGCGCCGACCGACTCGCCGTACTCGAGGTCGACGACTCCCGTGATGCCGAGCGCGGTCGCGGCGCGGAGGGTACGGACGTAGGCCTCGGGCGAGCTCTCGTCGCCGGCGATCTCGGCAACGCGGGGGTAGACCGTGAACCACTCGGCCTCGGTCAGCACGCCCTCGATGGGGGCGAGGCCGAGCGCGTCCAGGGCGCGGGAGTTCAGCCAGCCGTGGTGGCTGTCGCCGCTGACCAGGACGACGGGGACGTCGGGCGCGACCGCGTCCAGGGCGGCGACCGTCGGCTGGGTGGGCCAGGTGATGGGGCGGTGGCCGTACCCGACGATCGGCTCGCCGGGCACCGCGGCCAGCCGACCCCGCACCCGGGACAGTGCCTCGTCGGCGGAACGGGTGCCGATCATGTCGAGCCGGCCCGAGGTCGCGGTCCACATCTTCAGATGGGTGTGGTGGTCCCACAGGCCAGGGATGAGCCAGCGTTCCCCGGCGTCGACCTCGGGGATCCCGGGCGGGCGCGGCAGGTCGTGGTCGATGTCGCGGATGCGGCCGGCCTCGACGAGCACGTCCACCGGGCCCGCCCACCCCGGTCCTCCGTCGAGCTCGACGATGCGGGCGCGGCGGAGCAGGAAGTCCATGGCGACACCGTAGGGGCGAGGCGAGCCCCGTCTCCACAGGCGCCGCGGGCTCCGTTGATCCGACCCGATCGCTGCTCGATGCTGGTGCCCTCACTCGGGGAGAACTGATGACGATCAACCTGGACGACGCGGCGTTCGACCGCGGCCGAGGCGATGTGCGGGAGGCCGCACATCGACTGCGTACGGCGCGGGAGCGAGCCGACCAACGCGTCACGGGCTTCTTGCAGGCCGGGTGGCGCGGGCTCGCCGCCGACGCGTACGCCGATGCCTTCGACGACTGGCGCCTGGCTGCCCAGAGGGTGGAGCAGGGGCTGACCGCGATGGCCGAGCTGATGGACGCCACGCAGCACGACCTGCACGCCCACGACGCCGCCGTGGCCCGCATCCTGGCGAGGCTGGGCCGATGAGGGGACCCGACGTCTTCAGCATCGAGGTCGACGAGCTCGATGACGTCGTCGGCGACCTGGAGGCGTGCGAGCGCCACCTGGCGCTCCTGGTCGAGGATCTCGACCGGCAGGTGGCGACACTCCATGGCACCTGGACGGGCCTGGCCGCGGACGCGCTGCGCGAGGCGCACGCCGAGTGGTCGGGCGGGATGGCCGCGATGCGCGCGTCGCTCGGCGACCTGCGAGAGGCGGCCCGGCTCGCCTACGAGGAGTACTCCGGCGCCGCGACCTCCAACGTCGCGATGTGGGACGAGGTCGCGCCGTGAGGATCGCCGTCGACGGGGACGGCTTCCGCGGGGCGGCCGCAGCCCTGCGGGTCGGCAACGAGTTGGCGGCGCAGCACTACGGCACCCTGACCCAGAAGCTCCTCGGCTGCTCGGGGATGGCCGGCGAGGACATCACGTCCCAGGAGTTCGCGCGTCAGTACGACGCGACGGCGCGCGAGGCCGTCGACGGGCTCGACGACGTGGTGGACGCGTTCGCGTCGCTGGCGACCCTGGTGCGGCACTCGCACACCAACCACCGCCGGGCGAACGTCGCGTCGGCGTACGGCCATCCGGCGCCCGACCTGGATGACCCGGACTTCGAGGTGGGCACGGTCGACGTCGGGTCGGTCCTCCTGCCTACCGCGCTGGGCGCCAACGACGTCGACCTGCCGCAGTTCTGGGAGCAGATCCTGGACCATCTCGAGGGGTACGCCTGGCCGAACGCCGACACCGGCCGGCTGCGCGATGCGGCCACCTCCTGGTGGTCGGCCGCCGACGACGTCGAGCGCCTCGCGTCCAGCTGTGGCACCGCGATCGCTCGCCTCGAGACCCAGGAGTCGCCCGAGATCCCGATCGCCGTCCGGGCCGTCGACGACCTGCGTGAGGCCGTGACGCAGCTCGGCGCCGAGATGCGTGCGGTCGGCGACTCGTGCGAGGAGTACGCCGCCGCGGTCGAGGAGCACCGCGCGATCGTGCGCAGCATCGTGACTGAGATGGCCCTCGAGGCCGGCGTGACCATCGTGGCCGGCACCGTGGCCGGGTTCTTCACCTTCGGTGGCGGTGCGGCCGCCGGCGGCGTGATCGCCGGCTGGCGGATCGCCTCGGCGGCCAAGAAGATCCTCACCACCCTCCGCGCCCTCCACGACCTCGCCCGGGCGCGCGCCGTCGCGCGGTTGACGGCGGTCGTCGAGCGGATCGGCCCGGTGCGGGCGGTGCTGTTGCGGCTGAAGCGGGCCGAGCGGATGCGTGCCGGCGAACGGGCCGGCAGGCTCGTGAGTCGCGCTGACCTCAACCCCGCTCAAGTGTCCAACTTCGCTCGCTACACGAGGAAGCTGCCCGTCGACGCCCGGCCCACCATCATCACGCGAGGGGCCGACGGTGCGATCCATCTGAGCACGAAGGTGCCTGGTCGGGTTCCGGGCTCCTACGCCATCTACGAGAAGGTGGTGGACGCGTCCGGAACAACCATCGCCTACACCAAGACCACGGTCGCGCCCGATGGAAGCATCATCCACATCAAAGACAAGTTGATGCCATGACTTCGAACACGAAGCGGCAAGAGGCACTCCTCGATCTCGTGGAGCTGAGGACGACGGTCGTCGATGCCCTCGAGCGACTGTCCGCGTTCGGCGGCCCTACCGAGGATCCGGGGGTGACGCTGACGGTCCGCCACCTCAGCCGGGCGCTCGACGACTTCGACGCACGAGCGCTCGACGAGGCCGACCTCGTCGCATGGGCGGAAGCGGTCCACGGGCGCGAGGACATCGAGGTGGACCCGGTTGAGCGCGATCTCTTGGCCGACGCCTTGTTCGAGCTGTCGACACCCGAGCTCTTCGGCCCGATGACCCAGGTCGTCAGCGAGATCCGTCGCCGGTTGAGTTAAGCGGATGTTGGGTCGTGTGCCTCACGACGCGCCATAGCGCGTTCTCAGGCACACGACCCACCCAGCGGCCGGCCCTACACGTGGCGGCGGGACTGGACGATGCGGAACCGGGAGGCGACGTACGCGCCGTCGGTGTACGACGCGTTGGCGGCGGGGTTGGCGCCGGTGCCGTGGAAGTCGGAGTAGGCCGCGGACTGGTTGACGAAGACTCCGCCGAGGAGGTTCTCCGACAGCGCGACTCCGGCGTCGAGGGCCGCCTCGCGGACGGTCTCGATGACCTCGGGCGAGGTGGCGTAGACCGAGGCGGTCATCGCCCCGTGCCGGCGCACGGTGTCCCGGAACAGCATCACCGACTCGTCGGTGCCCGAGGTCGCGATCAGGTACGCCACCGGGCCGAAGCACTCCGCCTCGTACACCTCGGAGTCGGCCGAGGTCAGGCCGACGATGGTGGGCGTGCGGACCGTGGCGTCGGCGTACGCCGGGTGGGTCACGGTCCGCGACTCGATGAGGACCTCGCCCTGGGATGCCGCCGAGGAGAGCCGGTCGAGGACGCCCTCGTTGACCACACCGCCCAGCAGCTCGACCGCGCGCGCGTCGTCGCCGAGCAGCTTGTCGAAGGCGGCGCCGAGGCCGGCGGCCACGTCGGCGACGGACTTGTGGCCTTCGTCGGTCTCGATGCCGTCGGCGGGCAGGTACACGTTCTGGGGCGCGGTGCACATCTGGCCGGTGTACAGCGCGAAGGAGAAGGCGAGGTTCTGGCACATGCCCGCGAACGACGAGGTCGAGTCGACGACGACGGTGTTCACACCGGCCTTCTCGGTGAACACCACGGCCTGCCGTGCGTGCTCCTCCAGCCAGTCACCGAAGGCGTTGCCGCCGGTGTAGTCGATCAGCTTCACCTCGGGGCGGACCGCCAGGGTCGCGGCCAGCTTGTCGTCGCGGCCTTCGGCGGCCAGCGTGACCAGGTGCGGGTCGAAACCGGACTCCTCGAGCACCTGCTGGCAGACCTGCACGGTGATCGCGAGCGGCAGCACGGCGCTGGGGTGCGGCTTCACGATCACCGGGTTGCCGCACACGAGGGAGGCGAACAGGCCGGGCCAGGAGTTCCAGGTCGGGAAGGTGTTGCAGCCGATCACCAGGGCCAGCCCGCGCGGCACGATCGTGAACGTCTTCTCCATGACCAGCGGCTCTCCGCGCGTCGGCTTCTCCCAGAGCGCGGTGGTCGGCGTGCGCGTCATCTCGGTCCAGGAGTACGCGACCGCCTCGAGCGCGCGGTCCAGCGCGTGCGCGCCCCCGGCCTGGAAAGCCATCACGAACGCCTGCCCGCTCGTGTGCTGCACCGCATTGGCCAGCTCGAAGACGCGGCCATGCAGCCGGTCCAGGATCTCCAGGCAGACGCCCGTCCGGCCCTCGGGTCGCGCGTCGCGCCAGTCCTTGAGACCCGCCAGGGACGCCTCGATCAACGGGTCGACGTCCGTGACGTGGGGGTAGGAGACTTCGAGGTCGAAGCCGTACGGCGACCGTTCGGTCGCGACGTACCCCTGCGAGCCCGGCGTGTCGAGCGGGAAGGTCTGGCCCCGCCACGCGTCGAACGCGGCCTTGCCGTCCGCGGCGGCGTTCTCGCCGTACACGCGCGGGGACGGCGACTCGTCGAACGCCGCGTAGTACTCGCGCGTCGAGCAGGCCCGGACCGCGTTGTCGAGGCGCTCGCGGTGCTTGTCGAGCAGGGCGTTCGGGTCCAGGGCCGTGGAAGTCATGCCGGCAACTCAACCCGGGCGCCCGCGGGCAGGCAAGTCCGCGTTGTCGGTGGTCGAGGTGCGAGCTTGCGAGCCTCGAGACCTACCCTGACCGTGTGCGCGGGCGGGTTCTCGGGGTTCTGGTGCTGGCGACGCTCGTCGGCGTCGGTGGCGGCCTCGGCGTCGGCTATCTCCAGCAGCCGCGAGCAGCCGCGGGCGGGACCGCGACCCCGCTGCCCGCCTCGTCGCCGAGCGTGCCGATCGACCCACCGCCGACGGAGCCACCCTTCGCAGAAGACATCCCGTACCCACCCCTCGCGTCCGACCTGGAGTTCCGCCGGCTCCGCATGAGCAACTCGCAGCAGACCTGGATCGTGCCGGTTCCCCGTGGGTGGACGGCCACCGACGTGTCGACCGGTGAGCCGGTCCCCAGGCGCCAGTGGAGCACGTACGACGAGCTGCGGTTCCGGCCCGTCGGCGAGCCCGATGAGGGCGGCTACAGCCTGCGGGTGAAGACGATCAACAGCCGGCAGACGCCTGGTGCGATGGTCGCGGCCAAGCGGTTCGACCTCAGGGAGCTCGACATCGTCGACTGGCTCGAGCAGAACGACGAGACCCTGAAGTTCACCTATCGCACGGAAGGCGACCGCCTCCGCTTCAACTACTTCCGCTGGTTCGCTGCCCCCGGGTCCTCCGAGGCGACGCTGGAGATGTCGGTGGTCGGCCGCGCGGACGACGTACCCGGCCTCGACGCCCTCTTCGCGGCCTTCGCCTCGACCCTCGAACCTGCCAAGTAGCGCGCGAACACCGATTTCGTAGGCGCTACAGGCCGGACGTGGTGACCGAGTCGAGCACGGAGATGGCGGTCCCTCGCGAGACCGCCCGCACCTGGACCCACAGCAGCCGGTTCGCGGCGACGCGCACCACCCGCTCGACGAGCGTCATGTTCCCGCAGTCCTCGAAGTAGACGGTCACGGACTTGTCGCCGTCGCGGTCGTCGTCGATCGGGTCCTCGGCCGAGGCGCACTCGGGGTGCTGCGGCACCCGGCTGGGCAGCTTGACGCCGGGCAGGATGCCGACGAACACGCCCGCGCCACCGGTCGACTCCCAGTCGGCAGAAGCCCCGACCGAGATGGCCGGGTACGTCGTGTCGGTGTCGGGCGGCTGCCAGCCGTCGGTCGATGTCGCGGCATCCCACGTGTCCGGCACGGTCACCGAGAGGGCGCTGCGCGAGTCGGTCAGGGTGGTGGTGCTGTCGATGCCGCGCCAGGCGGCGTACCCGCCCACTGCTCCCGCCACCAGCAGGACCAGGGCCCCCGCTACGACCATCATCCGACGGCGACGGGATACCGGCGGCGGGGTCGGCTCGCCGAGGGGCGCCGGTGAGGTCAGCGGCGACGGGCGGGCGCCGGGTTGGGTCCGCTCGGGGTCCAGCGGCAGCACTCGCGGTGCGCCGTCCGGAGCCGACCCGCCGCCGGCGGCGCGGGTCAGGGCGGTCGTGAACGCGAGGACGTCGGGCCAGCGGTCCTCGCGGTCGGCGGCGAGCCCGCGGCGTACGACGGCCTCCACCTCCGGCGCCACCGGCCACTCCGGGGTGGACATCGGGTCGGGCTCGCCCGGGTTCGCCGCGGCCGCCAACGACGCGTGCTGGCGCGGCGGCCGGCCGGTGAGGAGGAGGTAGGCGAGCGCGGCGAGGGAGTACTGGTCGGCGCGCGCGTCCAGCCGCTCTCCCTGGGCCTGCTCGGGAGCCACGAACGTCGGCGTACCGGCGATCATCGTCAGCCGCGACGACATGTCGACGGACTTGCCGAGGCCGAGGTCGCCGACCATCGCGCGCACGACGGGCGGACGGGTCTCGACAGGCTCGACCGAGGACTCGGTCCGGAACAAGACGTTGGCCGGCTTGATGTCACGATGCAGCACGTTGAGCTGGTGCAACGCCGAGAGCCCCAGCCCGACCTGGCGGACGACCTCGAGCGCCTCGTCGCGCGGCAGGCCGCCGGTCTCGAGCCGATCGGCCAGGGTGCCCTGGTCGGCGTACGCCATCACCAGATAGGGACGGCCGTCGTCCAGCTCGCCGGCGTCGTAGACGGGCACGACGTGCGGCGACTCGACCTTGCGGAGGAACCGGCCCTCGTCGACGAACCGCTGCTTGACGTGGTGGTCACCCGCCCAGTTGTCCGCGAGCACCTTGACGGCGACCGGCGAGTCCAGCTGGTCGTCGTACCCGAGCCACACCGTGGCGAAACCGCCGGAGCCGATGCGCCGTCGTACGGCGTAGCGACCGATCCGGGTGGGTAGGGGCACCAGGGCATGATATTTGTCAGACAGGAAGAGGGGGACTCGGCGTGGAGCCGGACGACATCGACGAGCTCGCCCGGCGGGCCAAGGCGGGCGACCGCGACGCCATGGAGGCATTGCTCACCGCCGTGCGGCCGCGCACGCTGGCGATCTGCCGCGGCGTCCTGCCGTACTCCTCCGACGCCGAGGACGCCTGCCAGGAGGCGTTGCTCAACGTCGCCACCAAGATCGGCAGCTGGGGCCAGCAGGGACGGTTCACCACGTGGTTGCACGTGGTCGCGGTCAACAGCGCCCGGTCGACGTACCGCCGCCTGCGCAACCAGGCGATCGCCAGCGACGTGCTGCCCCTGGAGAAGCCCGACCCGCGCACCACCAGCGTGATCGCCGGCACCCGCCTCGACCTGCTGGATGCGCTGGAGAACCTCGAGGTCGACCACCCGCAGTACGTCGAGCCGTTGCTGCTGCGGGACGTGTACGGGCTGCCGTACGACGAGATCGCCCAGCTGGTCGGCGCCCCGCTGGGCACGGTCAAGGCCCAGATCCACCACGGTCGCAAGATCGTCCGGCCGATGTTGCGAGGCAGCGAGTGAAGCTGCGCCGACCGGCGGCCGCACTGACGGCTGCCGTCCTCGTGGCCGGTCTGGCGGCCTGCTCCGGCGACGACTCCTCGCTGACGCCCGAGGCCGGCTCCGGCACCACGCCGGGCCAGGGTTCCGACCCGCCCGACTCCAACGACCCGAGCGGCTCTGCGGTCGACGACGACCTCCAGCCCGCTGTGAGTGAGCCGGTCGAGGACAGCGTCTACCCCGACATCGGCGACCCGTCGGTCGACTCGCTGCACTACGACCTCGACGTGACGTGGGATCCGGACGGCCGGAGGCTGACGGGCGTGGAGACGCTGACGTTCAGGTCGACGGCCGACGCCGACCACGTGCAGCTCGACCTCGAGCGCCAGCTCGAGGTGTCGGCCGTGCACGTCGACGGCGCCGACGCGGACTTCTCCCACGACGGGAAGAACCTCGTCGTCAGCGGCGACTTCGCCGCCGACGCCCAGTACGAGCTGGCCGTCGCCTACGCCGGCCACCCGAAGCCGGTGCACGCGCCGACGACGCGCGCCGACTTCAGCACCACCGGCTTCACGGTGAGCGACGACGGGTCGGCATGGACGATGCAGGAGCCGTACGGCGCCTACTCCTGGTACGCCGTCAACGACCAGCCCGCCGACAAGGCGTACTACGACTTCACGCTCCGTGTGAAGGCACCGTGGACCGGCGTGGCCAACGGCCAGCTGGTCAGTCGCAAGGTCGAGGACGGTCAGAGCGTGGCGACGTGGCACCTCGACAGCACCACGTCGTCGTACCTCGTCACGGTCGCCTTCGGCGACTACGGCGTCACGAAGGCGACGTCCTCGAGCGGGGTGCCCCTGCAGTACTGGGTGCCGAAGGGCAGCCCGCGCAAGTACTCCGTCAACCTGAGGTACACCGCCGAGGCACTCGACTGGGTCGAGGGCAAGCTCGGCCCGTTCCCCTGGTCGTCCCTGGGCATGCTGCTGGTGGACTCGAAGAGCGGCATGGAGACCCAGACGATGATCACGCTGGGCGACACCGACTACATCACCGAGCAGGACACGATCGTCCACGAGATCGTGCACCAGTGGTACGGCGACCGGGTGACGCCCGACGACTGGCGCGACCTCTGGATGAACGAGGGCATGGCGATGTACCTCCAGCTCGTCTGGCTGGCCGAGGACACCGGCAGGCCGCTCGAGCGGATCCTCCTGCGGGCGGCGAGGTACGAGCGGCTCTCGCGGCGCGTGAACGGCCCGCCGGCGGCGTACGACCCGAAGACCTTCGGCGAGATCCAGGTCTACTACGGCCCCGCGCTGATGTGGGACCAGATCCGCCGCCGGGTCGGCGACGAGAAGTTCTGGGCGATGGTGAAGGCGTGGCCGGAGTCCGACCCCGACGGCACCGTGAGCCGCGAGGAGTACCTGCCCTGGATCGAGGAGCAGACCGGCGCCGACCTCCAGGACCTCTTCGACGGGTGGCTCTTCGCCAAGCGATCGCCGAAGTTCAGCTGACCGCCCGCTGGTCGAGCCGCCGAGCCGCTAGGCGAGGCGCGTCGAGACCCGGTAAGCGGTTCGCGGTCCCGTGCGGGGTCTCGACACGGGCTCGCTGGCGCTCGCCCGGCTCGACCAGCGAGATGCGTGACCCTCTGCTCTCAGCGGAAACGCTTGCCCCTGAGGTAGCCCACCGTGTCGGGTGGTCGCATGCGGATCCTGGTGCTCGGCGGCAGCGTGTTCCTCTCGAAGGCGGTGGCCAGCGATGCGGTGGCGCGCGGGCACGACGTCACGTGCGCGACGCGCGGCCGGTCGGGCGACGTACCCGACGGAGCGCGGCACGTGGTCTGGGACCGCGGCGACGACGTACCCGCCGACCTGGCGGCCGAGGAGTTCGACGCCGTCATCGACGTGTCGCGGACCCCGTCGCACGTCCGCAAGGCGGTGGCGGCCTGGCCCGGCCCGCACTGGGTGTTCGTCTCGACCATCAACGTCTACAGCGACAACACCACGCCCGACCCCGGCACCGACGGCCCGTTCCTCGACGCGATCGAGGAGGACCACGACCTGAGCGAGCACCCGGAGGCGTACGGCGGCATGAAGGTCGCCTGCGAGCGGATGGTGCGCGAGGGAGCCGAGAGAGTGACACTCGTCCGCCCGGGACTGATCGTCGGGCCGGGCTGCCCGACCGGCCGCTACGGCTACTGGGCCGAGCGGCTCGCGGACCCCGGCCCCGCGCTCGGCCCCGGGGACCCCGCCGACCGGGTGCAGATCATCGACGTCCGCGACCTCGCCGAGTGGATCGTGCGGCTCGTCGAGGCCGGCACCACGGGCACGTACGACGGGATCGGTCCGGCCGCGCCCGTCGGCGACCTGCTCGCCCAGAGCGCGGTCGGTGTCGGCGCCTCGCCCGAGATCGTCTGGCCGGGCCAGGAGTTCCTGACCGAGCAGGGTGTCGAGCCCTGGATGGGCGACGGGTCGCTCCCGCTGTGGCTGCCGCGGCCGGACTACGACGGGATGATGACCCACCGCTTCGACCTCTCCGCCGAGGTCGGCCTGACCGTGCGGTCCTACGCCGACACCGCTCGCGACACGCTGACCTGGGTGCGCGAGAACCCCGACGCGCCGCGTACGGGCATCACCCGCGACCGCGAGGCCGAGGTTCTCGCGGCCTGGGCGTCGAAGGCGCCTTAGCGCCTGCGCAACCTCCTCGACCAGCGCAGGCAGCAATAGGCTCCTCGAGGTGACCCAACCCGCCCGACTCTCCGCCACCGAGCTCATCGACCTGGTCCTCGACGAGGGCTCGTGGACGTCCTGGGACGTCGCGCCGGTCCGCGGCGCGGTCTCCCCGGCGTACGCCGCCGAGCTGGACGCCGCGCACGAGCGCAGCGGTGCCGACGAGTCGGTGCTGACCGGCGAGGGGCGGATGCGCGGGCGGCGGGTGGCCGTGCTGATGGGCGAGTTCGCGTTCCTGGCCGGCTCGATCGGGCGGGCGGCCGCCGACCGGTTGGTCTCCGCGATCGGGCGGGCGACCAGTGCGGGGCTGCCGCTGCTCGCCGGGCCGGTGTCGGGAGGTACGCGCATGCAGGAGGGCACGCCGGCGTTCGTGCAGATGGTGCGGATCTCCGAGGCGGTGGCGGCGCACCGCAAGGCAGGCCTGCCGTACCTCGTCTACCTGCGACACCCGACCACCGGCGGCGTGATGGCGTCCTGGGGGTCGCTGGGTCACGTGACCGTCGCGGAGCCCGGTGCCCTGGTGGGGTTCCTGGGGCCGCGGGTCTACGAGGCGCTGTACGGGAAGCCGTTCCCCGCGGGCGTGCAGACGGCCGAGAACCTCTTCGCGCACGGCATCATCGACGGCGTCGTCTCGCCCGCGGACGTGGGGGACCTGCTCGGCCGTGCCCTCGACATCCTGATGGCGCCGCGCGAGGGCATCGCGCCGGTGGCCGAGCCACCCGAGGCGCCGGTGCCGGCCGTCGACACCTGGGAGGCCGTCACCCGGTCGCGGCGGCCGGACCGGCCCGGCGTACGTCGCCTGCTGAGGTACGCCGCCTCCGACGCGATCCCCCTCAACGGCACGGGCCAGGGCGAGGCCGATCCCGGGCTGCTGATCGCGCTGGTGCGGTTCGGGGCGGTGCCGTGCGTCTTCCTCGGGCAGGACCGGCGCGGCCAGACGACCGACCGGCCGATGGGGCCCGAGGCACTGCGGGAGGCGCGGCGCGGGATGCACCTCGCGGAGGAGCTCGGCCTGCCGCTCGTGACCGTGATCGACACCCAGGGGGCTGCACTCTCGGTGGCCGCCGAGAACGGCGGCCTCGCCGGCGAGATCGCCCGCTGCCTCGCCGACCTGGTGACGCTGAAGGCGCCCTCCCTCTGCCTGATGCTCGGCGAGGGCTCCGGCGGCGGCGCGCTGGCCCTCCTGCCCGCCGACCGGGTCGTCGCCGCCCAGCACGCCTGGCTCTCCCCGCTCCCTCCCGAGGGCGCGTCCGCGATCGTGCACCGCGACCTCGACCACGCCGCCGAGATGGCCGTCGCGCAACACATCGGCGCCCTGGACCTGCACGCCCTGGGCATCGTCGACCGGGTCGTCGCCGAGCTGCCCGACGCCGCCGACGAGCCGGAGGAGTTCTGCGCCCGGATCGGCGCGGTGCTCCAGCACGAGCTCGCCGGCCTGCTCGCCCGCGGTCCCTCGACCCCGGAGGTACGAGCGGCGCGGTACCTGTAGCCCGCTGGTCGAGGAAGGCGCCCTGGCGCCTGTCACGAGACCCGGTGAGAGGACCACTGACATCTCACGAGGTCTCGTGACGGTTGCCAGCGCAACCTCCTCGACCAGCAGTAGCCCCGCCGCTGGGCGGTCACGTCAGGCAGGTGAGGGTGGCGTTGGTGAGGGCGTTCTTGACGTCGGGATGACCGCCGAGATCCTGGTCGGTGAAGTTCAGGTCCTCGTCGAAGAAGCCGTCGGCCACCAGGGTCTCGAGGCCGATCTTCTGCACGACCTCGCGGGCCACGCACGCCGACTGCTTCTTCGTCAGCCCTCCTTGGCCCTCGAGCGCGGACGCGAAGCTCGCGATCGCCTTCTCCTCGTCCGGGCCCGACGGCGCATCCGAGGACGGCAATGCCTCGGAGGACGACGGCGACTGGGGCGACGACGAGCCCGGCTGCCGTGGCGGGTCGGCCGACGGGTCGTCATCGTCGCCGGTCAGGAGCGAGACCACGACGATCAGGACGACGAGACCGATACCAGCGACCACCCCGGCCAGGGCACCGTTCACGGACCGGCGCACACGCCGCTGCACGAGCGTGGGCTCGCCGTTGGGCGTCGGCGGCTCCGTGGACAGCGTCAGTGCCCGGCGCAGGTCGTCACGCAGCGCGGCTGCGGTCGGGTAGCGGTCTGCGGGCGTCTTGGCCATCGACCTCCGCAGGATCCGGTTGGCCTCGACCGCGAAATCGCTGGTGGGGTCCAGCTGTGGCACGGGCTGCTCGAGGTGGGCCGTGACGACCTGGTAGTCCGACGTGCCGGCGTACGGCGCCCGCCCGGTCAGCGCGGCCCAGAGCAGGCAGCCGAGCGAGTAGACGTCGGAGGTCACGCCCGGCGGGTGGCCGAGGTGCAGCTCGGGCGCCATGTACGTCGGCGTGCCCATCGACCCCGTGGTCGTGCCCGAGGGGTCGGCCTCGACCTGGCGGGCGATGCCGAAGTCGGACAGGTACGCCTGGTTGCCGTCCGGGCGCCGCCGCAGCAGCACGTTGGCGGGCTTGATGTCGCGGTGGATGAGTCCCGCGGCGTGTGCGTCGGCGAGTCCGTCGGCGACCTGCGCGATGAGGTCGACGGCCATGGCGGGTGGTGGGGCGCCGTACGCCTGGAGCAGGCTCCCGAGATCGCCGTCCGGGATCAGCTGCGTGACCAGGTACAGCCGGCCACCCTCCTCCTCGGTCGCCTCCCCGTGGGCGTAGACGTGCACCACGTGTGCGGAGTCGAGGGACGCCAGCGAGCGCGCCTCACGGATGAAGCGCTCACGGAACGCCGGGTCGTCGGCCAGGTGCGGGCTGATGATCTTGATCGCCACCTGGCGGTCCAGCGACTCGTCGTGCGCCTCGAAGACCACCCCCATGCCACCGCCACCGATCCGGCGACCGACCACGAAGGGGCCGAGTCGCTCACCGGGGCGCGGGTAACCAAGTGATGTGGTCACGGCCGAGTCCTACCCACCCGGCGATGGTTCCACGCCGCCCTGAACACCGATTCGTCAGCGGTCCTGCGGGTGCTCCCAGCGGGGAGATCTCTGACGAATCGGTGACCGTGCGCGCTAGAACAACAGCGCCGAGGCGGGGTCCTCCATGATCGCGGCCACGTCGGCCAGGAAGCGCGAGCCCTTCTCGCCGTCCACGTGCCGGTGGTCGAACGCGAGCGCGAGGGTGGTCACCTGACGGACGACGATCTCGTCGCCGGCGTCGGTGCTGACGACCCACGGCATCTTCTTCACGGCGCCGAAGGCCAGGATCGCGGACTCGCCGGGGTTGATGATCGGCGTGCCGGCGTCGACGCCGAAGACGCCGACGTTGGTGATCGTGAACGTGCCGCCGCTCATGTCGGCGGGCTGTGTCTTGCCGTCCCGCGCCGTCGCCGTCAGCTCGTTGAGGGCCGCAGCGAGGTCGAGCAGCGCCAGGTCCTGGGCGTCCTTGACGTTGGGCACGACCAGGCCACGAGCCGTGGCCGCGGCGATGCCGAGGTTCACGTAGCTCTTGAAGACGACCTCCTGGGCCGGCTCGTCCCACCACGAGTTGATCTCGGGCGTACGCCGCATCGCGAGCATGCAGGCCCGGGCCAGGACCAGCAGCGGCGACACCTTGACGTCGCGGAACTCGCGCCGGGTCTTGAGCCGATCGACGAACTCCATCGTCCGGGTCACGTCGACCGTCACCCACTCGGTGACGTGCGGGGCCGAGAAGGCCGACTGCACCATCGCCTGCCCCATCATCTTGCGGACGCCCTTGATGGGTTCGCGGTACTCCCGCTCGCCTCTGGTGGTCGAGGAAGGCGCGCTAGCGCCTGTCACGAGACCCGGTGAGGTTGACGCGGCCTCCACGTCCTCCCGCGTCACGACGCCGCCCTCGCCGGAGCCGGCGAGCGAGGTGATGTCGACGCCGAGGTCCTTGGCCAGCTTGCGGACCGGCGGCTTCGCCAAGGTCCGGACGTCGCCGTTGCTCGCGGCCGGAGCCTCGGGCGTGTACGCCGGAACCGCGGGCTCGTCGGCCTCGACGACCTCGGGACTCACCAGCTCACCCGCGGTGAAAGACGCCTGCAGCTGGTCGTGCGTGGACCGCTCGGCAGCGGCCGCAGCGGGTGACACGGCACGGCGCGGACGACGCATCGCCTCCCGCTCGGCCTTGTTGCGGCCGACCAGGCTCTCGCCCTCGCCGCCGCCACTGGCGGCCGGGTTGGACAGGTCGATCTCCGGGGGCGCGCCGCCGTCCTCGGATCCGGCCTTCTGGGCCATGCCGAGGTACGGGTCGTCCTCGGTCGACGGAGCCGGCACGGGCGCATCACCCTCGGCGCCGATCGCGATGATCGGCGTACCGACGGCGACGGTCTCACCTTCGGGGACGAGCAGACCGGTGACCGTACCGGCGTACGGCGAAGGCAGCTCCACCAGGGACTTCGCGGTCTCGATCTCCACCACGATGTCGTTGATCGCGATGACGTCGCCGACCTTCACCTTCCAGGTGACGATCTCGGCCTCGGTGAGGCCCTCGCCGACGTCGGGCAGCTTGTACTCGGGCACAGGGGGCTCCTCAGCGTGCGACTAGAAGGCGAGCGAACGGTCGACGGCGTCGAGGACCCGGTCCAGGTCCGGGAGCCACTCCTCCTCGATGCGCGAAGGTGGGTACGGCGTGTCGAACCCGCCGACGCGCAGCACCGGCGCCTCCAGGGAGTAGAAGCACTCCTCGGTGATCCGCGCGGCGACCTCGGAGCCCATCCCCAGGTTGACGTGCGCCTCGTGCACGACGACGGCGTGACCCGTGCGGCGTACCGAGTCGTAGACAGGCACCATGTCGAGCGGGCTCAACGTGCGCAGGTCGATGACCTCCAGCGAGCGACCCTCGCCGGACGCCGCCTCGGCCGCCTTGAGGGCGGTCTTCACCGTCGGGCCGTAGGCGAGGAGCGTGGCGTCGGTGCCGCGGCGTACGACGCGCGACTTGAACAGCGGGTCGGGCGTGGCGTCCTCGTCGAGGTCGGCCTTGTCGGCGTGGTACTGCCGCTTGGGCTCCAGGAAGATCACCGGGTCGTCGCACGCGATGGCCTGCTGGATCATCCAGTAGCCGTCGATCGGGTTGGAGCAGGCGACCACCTTGAGGCCGGGCGTGTGCGCGAACTGCGCCTCCGGCGACTCGCTGTGGTGCTCGACCGCGCCGATCCCGCCGCCGAACGGGATCCGGATGACCATCGGCATCGCCGAGCGGCCCATCGAGCGGAAGCGCATCTTGGCGACCTGGCAGACGATCTGGTCGTACGCCGGGTAGACGAAGCCGTCGAACTGGATCTCCACGACGGGCCGGTAGCCGCGCAGGGCGAGCCCCACGGCGGTGCCGACGATGCCGGACTCGGCCAGCGGCGAGTCGATGACACGGTCCTCACCGAAGTCCTTCTGCAGACCGTCGGTGATCCGGAACACGCCGCCGAGCTTGCCGACGTCCTCGCCCATGATGAGGACCTTGGGGTCGTCCTCCATGGCCTTGCGCAGGCCCATGTTGAGGCCCTTGGCGAGAGTGATCTTGGTCATTTGTGGGCCCCCTCGAACGAGTCGAGGTACGCCGCAAATCCTTCACGTTGCTCCTCGAGCTCGGGCGTCATCTCGGCGTACACGTGGTCGAAGATGCTCAGCGGCGACGGGTCCGCCAGCTGCTGCACGCCGGCGCGCAGCCGGGCACCGAGGTCGTCGGCCTCGCCGGCGACCGAGTCGAAGAAGTCCTGGTCGCCCAGGCCGTTGCGCTGGAGGTAGGCCTTCACGCGCTCGATCGGGTCCTTCAGGCGCCACCGCTCGACGTCGTCGGAGAGCCGGTAGCGGGTGGGGTCGTCGGTCGTGGTGTGCGCGCCCATCCGGTACGTGTAGGCCTCGACCAGCGTCGGGCCCTGGCCGTCGCGGGCCCGCTGGAGCGCGGCCTGCGTGACGGCGTACGTCGCGAGCACGTCGTTGCCGTCGACGCGGACGCCCGGGAACCCGAAGCCGAGAGCCCTTTGGTAGAGCGGGATCCGGGTCTGCCGCTCGATCGGCTCGGAGATCGCCCACTGGTTGTTCTGGCAGAAGAACACGACCGGCGCGTTGTAGGAGGCGGCGAAGATGAACGCCTCGTTCACGTCGCCCTGCGAGGACGCCCCGTCTCCGAAGTGGGCGATCACGGCGGCGTCGCGGTCGGGGTCGCCGGTGCCCACGTCGCCGTCTCGCTGCATCCCCATCGCGTAGCCGGTCGCGTGCAGCGTCTGCGCGCCGATGACGATCGTGTAGAGGTGGAAGTTGTACTTCGCGGGGTCCCAGGAGCCCTGGTCGACGCCGCGGTACAGGCCGAGCAGCTCGAGCGGGTCGACGCCCTTGCACCAGGCGACGCCGTGCTCCCGGTAGGTCGGGAAGACGTAGTCCTGCGGACGGAGCGCGCGGCCGGCGCCGATCTGTGCGGCCTCCTGGCCGAGGAGCTGCGCCCAGATGCCGAGCTCGCCGTGCCGCTGGAGGGCGGTGGCCTCGGTGTCGATACGGCGGGTGAGCACCATGTCGCGGTAGAAGCCGCGGATCTTCTCGGCCTCCTCCTCGGCCGACATGCCGTCGCCGAAGGAGAAGTCGGGGTGCTCGACGCGCTCGCCCTCGGGCGTCAGCAGCTGGATGAGCTCGGGGCCGCCGTCCTGCTGGCTGGGTCCGAAGACCTCCGCCAGATCGGGGCCGAAACCTGCATGGGTCACGTACGACTCCTCACTCTTCACCTACTGCCGCGGGATCACCGCGTGAGGCGTTCTGGTGTGCGTGTCGCGGCCTGGTCCAGCTTGTGACCGGCACCACACCCGCGTCCCTCTAAGTTACCGGGGCGGTGCGGCCGGGGGCGAATCAGGAGCGAGCGGATCGGACCAGGGCGACGAGCTCGGTGGCGACCTGGTCGAGCGGCTCGAGGGAGCGCTCGGCCCGGCTCACCGCGACGGCTCCCTCGAGGGAGGCGACGATCATCCGGGCCACACCGGGAGCACGTTCCGCCGGTACGCCGCCGTCGACGAGCGCGGCGACCATCAGCTCCTGCCAGGAGGCGAAGATGCCGCGCGCGGTCTCGGTCAGTGAGGGGTCGTCCCCCGTGGCCACCGCGAGTACGGGGCAGCCGGTACGGAAGTCGGTCTCGACCAGCAGCTCGCGCCAGACCCGCGTGAACGCCCCGATCGCGCCCTCGATGCCCTGCTCGCGAGCCGAGTCGACCAGCTTGGCGACCTGGCGGCCGGTCGAGGTGACGGCCTCCTCGGCGAGCTGGGCCTTGCCGCCGGGGAAGTGGTGGTACGTCGACCCCAGCGGCACGCCGGCCTCCTTGGCGAGGTCACGCAGGCTCATCGCACCCACGCCGCGGGTGCCGATGGCGCGGGCCGCTCCGTGGATCATCCTGCGGCGGGTATCGGGGGTCACGGGAAGCCATCTTGCCAGTTCTAGGACAGTTGTCATAGTCTGCTTCGCATGCTCTATGACGGTCGTCATAACGACGTACGACGCGACTCCCTCACCATCACCGCCGACGACGGGCGCGCGCTCGCGGGCACCTGGTTCGAGCCCACCGGACTGACGCCCCTCGGCGTGGTCGTGATCGCCCCGGCGATGGCGACGCCCGCGTCGTACTACGCGGCGTTCGCGACCTGGCTGGCGACGCAGGGGTACCGCACGCTGACCTTCGACCTGCGCGGCATGGAGTCCGTCGCCGCCATGAGGGCCGAGGACGCCGACGTGCTGCGGTGGTTCGGCGACATGGCCGACGCGCTCGACCACGCGCTCGAGACCGCCGACGGCCTGCCCGTCACGTGGGTCGGACACAGCCTCGGCGGCCAGGCGGTCCCGTTCGTCGACCACTCCCGGCTGGCGCGGATCGTCACCGTCGCGTCGGGGACGGGCTACTGGCGGCTCAACTCGCCGGGGATCAGATGGCGGGCACCGCTGCTGTGGCGCGGGATCGCCCCGATCGCCTCGCGGGTCGCCGGCTACTACCCCGGGCGGAGCCTGCGGGTCCTCGACGACCTGCCCGCCGGAGTGATGCGGCAGTGGGGCCGGTGGTGCATGCACGCCGAGTACCTCGGCGTCGACGTCCCGAACGCCGCCGAGCGGTTCGCCTCCGTGACCACCCCCATGACCGCGCTGTCCTTCACCGACGACGAGCTGATGAGCGAGGGCAGCATCGCCGACCTCCACGACCGCTTCGTGAACGCCGACCAGGTCCGCCAGCGGTACACCCCGGCCCAGCTCGACGTCGACCGGATGGGCCACCACGGCTTCTTCCGCGCCCGCCACCAGGATCTCTGGGACGAGCTGGTGCTCCCGTTCGTCTGAACCGCTGGTCGAGGAAAGTCACGCGTGCATGTCGCCGAGGTCCTCGTGGTCGCGGTGGGACTGGGGCTCGATCTGGAACGTCGCGTGGCGGACGTCGAAGTGGCTGGCGACGCACTCGCAGAGACGGTCGAGGATGCCTCCGACGCCGTGCTCGGCGAGGGCCTCGTCGGTGACCGTGACGTGGGCCGACAGGCTCGGGATGCCGCTGGTGATGGTCCAGGCGTGCAGGTCGTGCACCTCGACGACGCCGGGCATGCCGGCCACGTGGCGGCGTACGGCGTCCAGGTCAAGGCCCGCCGGAGCGATCTCCAGCAGCACCATCGAGGACTCCTTCAGCAGCGTCCACGACCTCGGCAGGATCAGCGCGGCGATCAACAGGGAGGCGACGGCGTCGGCCTGCACCCAGTCGGTCAGGGCGATCACCACTCCGGCAAGCAGCGCGGTGACCGAGCCCACCAGGTCGGCGGTCACCTCGAGGGCAGCGGCGCGGAGGTTCAGCGAGCCGGTGTCGGAGCGCTTGAGGACGACCAGCGAGACGACGTTCGCGGCCAGTCCGACCGAGGCGAAGGCGATCAGCAAGCCGGCCTCGACCTCGACCGACTCTGGTGAGCGCAGCCGCTGGAAGCCGGCCCAGGCGAGGTACCCGCACACCACCAGCAGCACCAGGGAGTTGGCGAGCGCGGCCAGGATCTCGGCGCGGTGGTAGCCGAACGTCGACCGCGGGCCACCCGGCCGCGCGGCGACGTACGACGCCCCGAGCGCGAGCACGACGGCGGCGGCGTCGGTGGCGAGATGTCCCGCGTCGGCGAGCAGCGCGAGCGACGAGGCCAGCCACGCGCCGACGAGCTCCACGACCAGCACGGAAGCGGTGATCGCGAGCACCAGACGCAGCCGACCACGGTCGGCGGCGCGCCCGGCAGCATGCCCGTGTCCGTGACCAGCACCCACGCTTGCCAGACTAGAGCGCATGTCCCGAACCCTCCGTCGTCCGTCCGGGTGGTCGACGCGGTCCTGGCTGAAGTCCTCCGCCGCGCCGCTCGCCGCCCTCCTCGCCGCCCTCGCCATGATCGTCCCGCTCGCCCTGGAGAACGGATCGTCGGCCGCCCAGCAGGCCAGCAAGCGGACCTTCGGCATCCCGGCCCCGTTGCTGTGGGCGCGCTCCTTCGCTGATCCGACCGTCGTCGACTCGCGCGTCGGCCTGGTCGGCGCGGCCACCGCCCTCAACCTCAACATCGGCCGCAACCAAGCCGGCTCGCCGCTGTGGAACGTCATCGGTACGCCGGCCCTCACCCGCCGCCCGAACTGGGCCACGACCGACGAGCTGTGGGCGCCCGACATCCAGCGGGCGCCCGGCGGCTGGCTGATGTACTTCGCGGCGCCCATCGCCGGCGCCGACGAGAACTCCCGCTGCATCGGAGTAGCCGTGTCGAAGGCGGCGTACGGGCCGTACACCCCTGTCGGCAACGCGCCGCTCGTCTGCCCGGTCGTCCCCGGCATCCCGCGTGCGGCCGACACGCCGCCGACCCGGGTCAACGGCAAGGTGTCGTCGACCCGTGGCGTCATCGACCCCTCGGCGTTCATCGGCAACAAGGGACAGCGGTTCCTCGTCTACCGCACGCTGGGCCAGCCCTCCTCGATCCGGCTGGTGAAGCTCTCGGAGCGGGGACGCCGGATCCAGGCGGGCCAGATGAGCATGTTGCTGACCTCGAACCCGGGCATCGAGGAGAACCCGGTCATCACCCAGCAGGGGAACAAGTGGGTGATGTTCACCTCCGTCGGCTGGTTCGGGCACTGCGGCTACCGGACGGTGTGGCGCAAGTCGCCGGACTTCAAGGACTGGTCCCGGGCGACGCCCAAGCTGCTGCTGTCGACGTCGAACAACCTGTGCGGCCCGGGCGGCGCGGACGTGGTCCGACGACGCGACGGGTCCACCCAGCTCTACTTCCACGCCTGGACCTGCTACCGCGACCGCTACCCGTGCCCGCCCGACTGGAACAAGGACCGGCCGAAGAAGCGGCACGGCGTGCGTGCGCTGTACGGCGTCAACATCATCTGGTCGGCAGCCGGGCGTCCGTACCTCGGCGGTTGGCTCGACGGCCTGCTGGCGCCGCCGCCGCCACCGACGCCGACCCCCACCCCGACACCCACGTCGACGCCGACCCCGACGGTCACGCCGACCATCACCCCGACCGTCACACCGACGTTCACCGACACCGGCACCCCGACGGGCACCGGGTCACCGACGGTCACGGTGACGGTGACCCCCTGAGCCCCGGTTCTACCCGGCGTTCTCCTTCACCCAACGCCCGACGAGGTCGACGAGGCGGTCGTTGGCCTCGGTCTCGGCGATGGTGACGCGGGCGCCCTCGCCCGCGAAGGGCCGGACCATGATGCCCGCCTCGTCGGCGGCAGCCGCGAAGTCGGACGTGCGGTCACCGAGCTGGAACCAGACGAAGTTGCCCTGCGCCTGCGGGACGGACCAGCCCGCGTCGGCCAGGCCCGCGACGACACGGACCCGCTCGGCGACCAGTGCGTCGACGCGCTCGAGCAGCTCCGCCTCCCGCTCGAGCGAGGCGATCGCCGCGGCCTGCGCGACGCCCGAGACGCCGAAGGGAAGCGACACCGCCCGCAGGGCCTGGGCGAGCGGCTCGGGCGCGACGGCGTACCCGACCCGGAACCCGGCCAGGCCGTAGGCCTTGGAGAAGGTGCGGGTGAGCACCACGTTCTCGTGGGACTGGTACGTCGCGACGCCGTCGACCGCGTCCGCCATCCGCACGAACTCGACGTACGCCTCGTCGACCACGACCAGCACCTGCGGCGGGATCTTGGCGAGGAAGTCGTCGAGCTCGGACTGCGTGACCGCCGGGCCGGTGGGGTTGTTGGGCGTGCACACGAGCACGATGCGCGTGCGGTCGGTGACGGCTGCGGCCATCGCGTCGAGGTCGTGCCGCCCGTCGCCGGTGACCGGCACCCGGACCATCTGCGCCGAGGCGGCGGTGACGGCGATGGGGTACGCCTCGAAGGACCGCCAGGCGAAGACGACCTCGTCGTCGGGGTCGCAGAACGCCTGCACCAGCTGGTAGATCAGGGCGACCGACCCCGTCGCCAGCGCGAGGTGGTTCGTCGGCACGCCGAGCTTCGCCGGCCAGGGCGTCGTACAGGGCGGCGCTGCCCATGTCGGGGTAGCGGTTCATCTCGAGCACCGCCGCGTTGGCGGCCTCGACCACGCCGGGCAGCGGAGGGTACGGGTTCTCGTTGGACGACAGCTTGTACGTCGTCAGGTCGGCCCGCGGCGCCGGCGGCCGCCCCGCGACGTACGGCGGGATCTTGGCGATCGCTGGTCGCGGCTGCGGGCTGGTGGTCATGGTCCGCAGGCTATCGAGGCGTGGCCTGGCCCGAATCGCTGGTCGAGCCGCCGAGCCGCTAGGCGAAGTGTGGTCTGGCCCGAATCGCTGGTCGAGCCGCCGAGCCGCTAGGCGAGGCGTGTCGAGACCCAGCGACGTGACGGGGGTCTCGACACGTCGCTCGTCCCTCGCGACGGCTCGACCACCCGAAGAGCGTCAGGTCCGGCCAATCGCTGGTCGAGCCGCCGAGCCGCCGAGCTAGGCGAGGCGTGTCGAGACCCGGCGACGTGACGGGGGTCTCGACACGTCGCTCGTCCCTCGCGACGGCTCGACCACCGAAGAGCGTCAGGTCCGGCGAATCGCTGGTCGAGCCGCCGAGCCGCCAGGCGAGGCGTGTCGAGACCCAGCGACGTGACGGGGGTCTCGACACGTCGCTCGTCCCTCGCGACGGCTCGACCACCGAAGAGCGTCAGGTCCGGCCAATCGCTGGTCGAGCCGCCGAGCCGCCAGGCGAGGCGTGTCGAGACCCAGCGACGTGACGGGGGTCTCGACACGTCGCTCGTCCCTCGCGACGGCTCGACCACCGAAGAGCGTCAGGTCCGGCGAATCGCTGGTCGAGCCGCCGAGCCGCTAGGCGAGGCGTGTCGAGACCCAGCGACGTGACGGGGGTCTCGACACGTCGCTCGTCCCTCGCGACGGCTCGACCAGCGAGGAGTCAGGTCCGATGTCGCCAGGGCCGGAACACCAGCATCAGCACCAGCCCGATGACGACGCCGATGACGGCGCCGGACACGTTGTCGACGACGTCGGTGACGTCGCAGGCCCGGTCGATGCGGGCGAGCTCGAGCTGGATGAGCTCGATGGCGACGGAGTACGCCGCCAGGGCCGCCAGCCCGAGCGGTACCGCGACCCAGCCGATCCGCCAGCGGCTCGCGCCGAGCACCAGCAGCGCCCCGGAGGGTACGAACAGGACGGTGTTCAGCAGCCGCTGCCCACCGGCGAAGATCCAGAACCCGTCGGGAGCGGGCCCGCCGAAGTCCGTCGAGCAGCTGGTGGCCCGGCCCTCGGCCGGCACCACGCCGATGTCCGCCTCGGTCGGCAGCAGGGTGACGAGGGCGATCACCACCAGCGACCACAGGAAGCCCGCGATCGCCCAAGCGGTCACCCTGCCGACGCTGCGACGCATCGCCAGAGCGAGCAGCGCGAACAGCACGCCGGAGCCCGCCGCCCCGAGCAGCATCACCCCGATGCCGCCCGCCGGTGCCATGCCCGCGAGGCTACTGACCACTCTCCGCGGGCGACGTACGTGGGAGAACCGGCGCGATCGTCCCCGAATGCCGCACCCGCGAAGAATTGTCAGACACTTGCCCCATGACCACCGTGGAGGGGCCGTTCGACTCCCTCAGCGCCATCGGCCTCGAGGCGTCCTCCACGGTCGACCGCGTGGTCGAGGAGCTGCGCCGGGCGATCTTCGAGGGCGAGCTCGAGTCCGGTACCCCGCTGCGTGAGGTCGCTCTCGCCGAGTCGCTGGGCGTCTCCCGCCCGACCGTGCGCGAGGCGCTCACCGTGCTGGTCTCCGACGGTCTGGCCACCCGCGAAGCGCATCGCGGCGTCTCCGTCGCCACGCCCGACCCCACCTCGATCGGCGACGTCTCGCGGGCCCGCGAGGTGCTGGAGCTCGCCGGCGTACGCCGGTGGCCGACGGCCGACGAGGCCGACCGGGAGGCGGTGCGCGAGGCACTCGAGCGTTACGCCGCCGCGGTCGGCCGCGACGCGTCGTACGAAGAGCTCAACCGGCGGCACCTGGCCATCCACCTCTCCCTGGTCGGGCTGACCGGCTCCCCGCGGCTGGTCGCGATGGCCACGCAGATGACCGCCGAGCTCCGCCTCGCGCTGGCCCAGGTCGACCGGGCGCGTCGCAACGCCTCCGACCAGGCGCACTCCCACCAGCACCTGCTGGACCTGCTCGAGGCCGGCGACGTGGACGCCGCGGTCGCCGATCTCGAGGCGCACCTCGCCGGCGCCGAGAGCGCCATCCTCGAGCGGCTGGGGCTCGAACGGCTGGGGCGCCACCCCGATCAGTAGGCTCCCCGCGTGCAGTTCATGCGGTTCGTCACCTGGCTCGTGACCAACGCCGTGGCATTGGCGGTCGCGGCGTGGCTCTTCGACGGCATCCGGTTCAACGGGCCCTCGAGCGGGCAGCCGGAGATCGAGGAGAAGCTGCTGCCCCTGCTGATCGTGGCGCTGATCCTCGGCATCGTCACGGCGATCGTGAAGCCGGTGCTGACGCTGCTGTCGCTGCCCCTGGTGATCCTGACGATCGGGCTCTTCCTGGTCGTCATCAACGCGTTCATGCTGCAGCTCACCGCATGGCTCTCCGACAAGTTCGACATCGGCTTCCACGTGGACGGCTTCATGACCGCGGTCGGCGGCGCGATCGTGATCACGATCGTCACGTGGGGCGTGAACCAGCTCATCGACCAGAAGTGATCCCCGCACCCCGCGAGCCCGGCCGCTACCGCGTGCAGCTGGTGTGCCTCGGCAACATCTGCCGGTCGCCGATGGCGCACGTCGTGCTGGAGGAGCGCCTGGAGGAGGCCGGCCTCGGCGACGTGGTCGAGGTGACCAGCAGTGGCACCGGCGGCTGGCACGTCGGCAACCCGATGGACCGGCGCGCGGCCGCGACCCTGTCCGCGGCGGGGTACGACCCCAGCCGGCACCGGGCCCGCCAGTACGACCCGGCGTCGGCCGGGACCACCGACCTCGTGCTGGCCATGGATGCCGACAACCTGGCCGACCTCGGGGGCGTCTCACCGAGGGTGAGGCTCTTCCGCGACTTCGATCCTGTTGCGCCCGGTGGCGACGTACCGGACCCGTACTACGGTGGTGACGCCGGGTTCGAGGAGGTGCTGTCCATGGTCGACCGTACGTCGGCCGCGCTCGTCGCGGCCTTGACGGACGAGCTCTCCGGACGGTCGACCGGCCGATGACGCGGCAGCCCCTCGTCGCCCGGCACGCCGAGGAGCTCCTCGGCTCGGCAGTCGTCGCCACCGCTCCCGTCGCGGGCGGCGACGTGTGTGTCGCCACCAAGCTGCGGCTCTCCGACGGCACCACGGCGTTGATGAAGACCCTCAACAACGCCCCCGACGGGTTCTTCGCCGCGGAGGCCGACGGCCTGCGCTGGCTGGCCTCCGTCAGCACCGAAGGAGAGGACGGCGGCGGGGTCGGCGTACCCGACGTCCTGGCTGCCGACGACGGCTGCCTGATCCTGCGCTGGGTCGAGCCGGGACGCCCGTCGGCCGATGCCGCGATCGGGTTCGGCCGCGCGCTGGCCAGGACGCACGGCGCCGGCGCGACGTCGTACGGCGCCGATCGAGACGGCTTCATCGCGCGCCTCCCGCTGATCAACAAGGCGTCGCCCACCTGGGCCGAGTTCTACGCGCAGCGTCGCGTGCTGCCGTACCTCAAGCTCGCGCTCGATCGCGGCCGCATCTCGCCCGACGAGGCCGCGACCGTCGAGTCAGTGGTCGCGCGACTGGGCAGCCTCGTGCCCGAGGAGCCGCCGGCCCGGCTGCACGGCGATCTCTGGAACGGCAACGTGCTGTGGGGCACCGAGCAGCGCGTCTGGGTCATCGACCCGGCCGCTCACGGTGGCCACCGCGAGACCGACCTGGCGATGCTGGCGCTGTTCGGGCTGCCGCACCTGCCGCGGGTCATCGATGCGTACGCCGAGGTCTCGCCCCTCGCCGAGGGCTGGCAGGACCGCGTCGGCGTGCACCAGCTGTTCCCGCTCCTCGTGCATGCGTGCCTGTTCGGGGGAGGGTACGGCGCCCGGGCCGGCGCGACGGCCGCGCGGTTCCTCTGACCCTTCACCCTCCCCGCGAAGCACGAGCACGGTCGCCGCGACGACGGCGGTGAGGGAGCCGGTCAGCACCAGCGTGTGAGCGGCGCCCAGCAGGGCCAGCACCGGACCGCCCGCGAGGAGGCCGAGCGAGCTGCTGGCGTTGACGACCACGCTCTGGCCGGCCAGCAGCGTCCGCCTATCGGCACCGGCGGAGGTCCGGGTGATGGCGGCGGTGACGCCGGCGTTGCCCACGACGACGGCCAGTCCCGCGACGAAGGCTGCTCCGGCGATCGCCGGCAGTGTTGTCACCAGGCCGATCGTCAGCCAGCACAGGCCGGTGACCAGCCAGGCGGCGCAGATCGCGGGAAGTACGGGAAGCACGCGGAGCAGGCGGACCACGCCGATCGTGGCGATGATCGAGCCGGCGCCGTACCCCGTCAGGCCGGCCGCGAGGTACGTGCCGCCGGCGCCGCGCTCGGCACCGAGCAGCGACAGCCCGAGCACGAAGCCGAACCACAGCAGGCAGCCGGCGCCTCGGACCACCCAGCCGAGGAGCACCTCCCGCCGGTGACGCACCGTCGCCCAGATCCCGCGGTCGCACCGGTCGCCCTCGGCGTCGCGTGAGGCCGGTGGCACGCCGACGGCGAGCGCGGCCGACACCATGATCGTGGCGACCTCGACCCAGAGCAGCGTGACGCCGTGGCCGGCGGCCACGCCGAGGCCACCGAGCAGCGGGCCGACGACCATGCTGACGCGGCGGAAGAAGTCCCGGGTGGTCAGCAACGTGAGGGCGGCATCGGATCCGATCCGGTCGCCGATGTCGGCGACCAGGGCATCGCGCCCGGGACCGCTCAGCGCCTCGGCGCAGCCCAGGGCAAGACCGGACACCAGGAGCAGCGGCACCGTGAGGGCGCCGACCGACGCGGCCAGCGCGACCGTGGCGAGAGATACGGCCTCGCCGACGTAGCAGGTGGCGACCGTGCGTCCGCTCCGGATCCGGTGGCGTAGTCGCCGCGTCCACCACGGCGACACGAGCACCGGGACACCCGCCGCTCCGGCCACCAGCCCCATCGCCACGGCAGATCCGGTGCCGGCGAGCACCACCAGGGGCAGGGCGACCTGGGCGACCCGGAAGGCCAGATCGGTGATGCCGATGCCCACGAGCAGCCGGATGGCGCCGGCCCTGGCGGTACGTGCGGTCATGCCTCCAGCGTCGTCCCGACGTCCGATGCCCGGTAGCCGTCCGCGCGTGCGTGCGGCCCATAGGCTGTGCCTATGACGTCGATACCGGATGCGGACGACCTGAGGCTCGTGCTCGCCATCGCCGGGGCCGGGTCGGTGGGCGCGGCCGCGCGACAGCTCCAGGTCAGCCAGCCTTCCGCGAGCCAGCGACTGGCACGACTCGAGCGACGGGTCGGCGTACCGCTGTTCGACCGGGACACCCAGGGCGCACGGCCCACCGCCGCCGGCGCGGAGCTCGCCCGGCAGGCCGAGCACATCCTGGGTCACCTCGGCGGCGCCTTCGAGGCGGCCCGGTCGGCCGCCGCGAGCCGCTGGCCCCGCATCGGGACGATCGCGAGCCTCGCCGAGCTCGTGCTGCCCGTCGTCGATGCCGCGCTCGACGGCGTCGACCAGGTGGTCGACCACGGGGACCGACTGCTCGCCTGGCTCGACGAGGGGACGCTCGACGCCGCCATCGTGGCGATCGCCGACCAGACCGAGCTGCCCCGGTCGCTGCGCAAGCACCGGATCGGCGCCGACGAGCTGGTCGTGGTGCTGCCGAAGGGCGTCCGGCCACTCCGCTCGGCGTCGGCTCCGTTCCGGGGTACGGCGGTCGTGTTCGCGTCGTACGACGCCGGGGCCGCGCGGATCCGACGGTCCCTGGCCGCGGCCGGTGCCGACCCCCGCCGGGCGGCCACCATCCCGACCGCGCTGGCCACCGCCCGCCGGCGGGGCTGCCCGGCCGTCGTACCGCGCTCCGCCACCCGCGCCCCGGCCTGGCAGGTCGCGGGCGACCGGGTGCGGCCGCTGCCGTGGGAGCACCGCCTGCGCCTCGACCTCGTCCTCCCCCGCCGCCCGCTGCCGGGCCTGCACCGGTGCGTGGGCGAGGTACGGGAGGCGCTGGGCCTGACCTGATCCCACCGAACTGCAGTAACCAACGCCGACTCGCGGTCCTCAGGCGCGCCTCAGGGTGAAGCGGCATCATGGAGCCATGAGCTCGACGGCCGGCGATGCGGGAGTGAAGCCACGCGTCCTCGTGGTCGACGACGACAAGGCCGTGCGGGAGTCGCTGCGGCGATCGCTGGAGTTCAACGGCTACGAGGTCGCGCTGGCCACCGACGGGGCCGAGGCGCTGGCCGGGATCGGCGCCTCCGACCCGGACGTGGTGATCATGGACGTGATGATGCCGCGGCTCGACGGCATCGAGGCGACCCGGGCGCTGCGTACCGCGAAGAACGACGTACCGATCCTGGTGCTGACCGCCCGAGACGCGGTCGGCGACCGGGTCGAGGGCCTCGACGCGGGCGCCGACGACTACCTGACGAAGCCGTTCGCCCTCCAGGAGCTGCTCGCCCGCCTGCGCGCGCTGCTGCGTCGCGTCGTACCCGTCGACGACGGTGGCTCGGAGACGCTCACCTTCTCCGACCTCAGCATGGATCTCGGCACCCGCGACGTGCAGCGTGCCGGCCGCGAGATCCCGCTGACGCGGACGGAGTTCACCCTGCTGGAGATGTTCCTGCGCCGCCCGCGCCGGGTGCTCGACCGGTCGTTCATCCTCGAGGAGGTCTGGGGCTACGACTTCCCGACGACCGCCAACTCCCTCGAGGTGTACGTCGGGTACCTGCGGCGCAAGACCGAGGCTGAGGGCGAGACGCGGCTGATCCACACCGTGCGTGGCGTCGGCTACGTCCTCAAGGAGACATGACCTCCCCCCTGGTCAGGCCGCAGACCGGCTGGCACTACCGCCGCTCGCTGGCCAGCCGGGTGATCCTCCTGACCACCATCGCCGTGGCGGTGGCGGTCGCACTCGTGGCGCTCGCGGTGTTCCTCACCGTCCGCATCCAGATGCAGGCCTCGCTGGACGACTCGTTGCTCGACAGGGCCAAGAAGGCGGCCCGTGCGGGCGTCCTGCCCATCACGGCCGAGGACCGGCTGCCCTCCTGGGCGTTCGGCGCGGCCGACATCCGGATCGCCTTCATGACGTCCAGCGGGGACATCTCGACCGTGGACGAGGGACCGGGGATCCGGCTCGGCCAGCCCGAGCTCGACGTCGCGGCCGGCAAGCGCGACCAGAGCATCCGCACCATCAGCGCCGGCGACGTCCGCTACCGGGTGGCCACCGTGCCGACCGACGAGGACGGCCTCGCCCTGGTGCTCGCCCAGTCGCTGTCCCCCCAGGAGACGGTGCTCAAACGGCTCGGGGCGGTGATGCTGCTCTTCGGGGTCGCCGGCGTGATCGGCGCGGCGGCCGCCGGCTGGGCCGTCGCACGCAACGGGCTGCGGCCCGTACGCCGGCTGACGACCGCCGTCGAGAACATCGCCCGCACCGAGGAGCTGTCGCCCCTACCCGTCGAGGGCGACGACGAGATCGCGCGGCTGGCGACGTCGTTCAACGGCATGCTCGCCGCGCTGGCGGCCTCGCGCGACCGCCAGCGCCGGCTGGTCGCCGACGCCGGGCACGAGCTGCGTACGCCGCTCACCTCGCTGCGCACCAACCTCGACCTGCTCACCCAGGCCGACACGGCCGGTGGCCTGCCGCCCGGGCAGCGCGAGGAGCTGCTCGACGACGTACGCCGCCAGCTCGAGGAGCTCTCCACGCTGGTCGGCGACCTCGTGGAGCTGGCCCGCGACGAGCCGCTGACCCACGTCGTGGAGACCTTCGACCTCGCCGAGGTGGTCGACCGGGCCGTCTCGCGCGTCCGCCTCCGCGCACCCCGCACGGCGTTCGACGTGGTGACCCTGCCCTGGTGGGTCGTCGGCGAGTCCGGCGCCGTCGAGCGAGCGGTCACCAACCTGCTCGACAACGCCGCCAAGTGGGGGCCGGACGGCAGCACCGTGACGGTCCGCCTCGCGAACGGCGTGCTGACCGTCGACGACCAGGGCCCGGGGATCGACCCCGGCGACCTGCCGCACGTCTTCGAGCGGTTCTACCGCTCCCGCGAGTCCCGGTCGATGCCGGGATCTGGGGCTCGGCCTCGCGATCGTGCAGCAGGTGGTCGGCCGCCACTCCGGAGCGATCCAGGCCGGAGCCGCCCCCGAGGGCGGCGCGCGCATGACGATGTGGCTGCCGGGTGGACAGGAGCATCCGGCTGCTCGCGCGCCGGGCGGCGTACCGACGGAACGTGCCGGCGCGGCAAGCACCCCTGGGGGTGGGAAATCCGCTTCTCCGGCGACCTAGCCTCGAAACAGGGAGCACTCCCGACCATGCGCCGGCGGCGCCGTCCCCCACAGACGGCGCCGTCGGTTCACTGTGGATCTGTGCCACGTCTCGCCATCCTGCTCGCCGCGGGCGTGCTGGCCCTGGCGGGCTGCAGCGGGGACACGTCCGGCCCTTCCCGTACGCCGGCCGCGGTCGCGACCACCGACTCGGTCGCGTCCCACACGCCGACCCGGCTGAAGCACCCCTGCGACGTGGTCACGGGCACGTCGGCGAGCTCGATCCTGGGCGATCAGGTGAAAGCACGGAAGGTCCGGAACCGGCTGGCAGCCCGGACGCTGGAGTGCCGTTACGGGCGGACGCTCGACATCACGTCCACGCCGGACCCCCGCTCGATCACCCTGATCATCGGCCTGTACATCGGCGTCGACCGTCTCCAGCACCATCCCGTCGACGTGTCCGGCTCGGACGGCGCGGCCGTCGTCCTCGTCCCGGGTGACAGACCCTCGTTGACGCTGTTCGCCAAGCAGGGCTTCGTCACCCACACGGTCGTCGTCGCCGGCGACGACCTCGGCCGCGCCGAGAAGATCGCGCTCGAGGTGGCGACCGAGCTCGTCGCCGGGAACGCCTAGGAGTCTGCTGAACAAGGCGTCCGTCGCGAGCGTCGCGATGCGCGTGCGATGGCAAGGCGGAGGAGCGAAGGCGTGTGAACACCCGTCGAGCGACGACAACGCAGCCAGCGTGCGTGCAGCGCGGCGCGTAGCAGGACGGATTGTTCAGCAGCCTCCTAGGAGTCCACGTCGGCGAGCGCCGCCAGCAACCGGGCCGCCTTCCAGCGCGACTCGGCGTACTCCTCCTCGACGTCGGACCGCACGGTGATCCCGCCGCCGGTGCCGAGGCGATAGCGGCCGTCACCCGTCGTCACCAGCGAGCGGATCACCACCCCGAGGTCGGCGCGTCCGTCGGCAGCGAGCCAGCCGAACGCGCCGGCGTACACGCCGCGCGGGCCCTTCTCGACCTCCTCGATGACCTGCATGGTGCGCAGCTTGGGCGCGCCGGTCATCGAGCCCGCCGGGAACAGTGCACGCAGGGCGCCGACCGTCGTCACGCCATCGGACAGCCGCCCGCGGATGGTCGAGACGAGCTGGTGCACGCTCGGGTACGACTCGACGTCCATCAGCACCGGCACCTCGACCGTGCCGGGGTCGCACACCATCGACAGGTCGTTGCGGAGCAGGTCGACGATCATCAGGTTCTCGCTGCGGTACTTCGGGTCGCTCGCCAGCAGCAGCCGCGCCGCCTCGTCCTGCTCGGGCGTCGCCCCCCGGGCCGTGGTGCCCTTGATCGGCTTGGTCTCGAGGACCCGGTCGGCGGTCACCAGGGCGTACCGCTCCGGCGAGGAGCTCAGCAGCCAGGCCTGGTGGCCCGGCACGTCGTGCTGGAGGAAGCCGGCGTACGGCGCGGGGTTGACGGCGCGCAGTCGCAGGTACGCCTCGAGGGGGTCGAGGCCGCTGGCGGTGTCGACCCGGTAGGTCAGGTTCACCTCGTAGGAGTTGCCCGCCCGCAGGTGCTCCTGGACGCGGTCGAACGCGGCGGCGTACTCCTCCGGGGGCTGTGGGGCGATGGCGTTTGGGACCAATGGCGCGATGTAAGCGCTTTCAGACTGGCGTTTGTGCCCACTGGTGAGCTCGTGGTCGAAGAAGCGGACGTTCGGGCAGCGCATCCAGACCGCGTCGGGGAGATCGGGGTCGGGGGTGGCGGGGTAGAGGTCGGGGCGGGCGGCGTACCCGAGGTACCCGAACCACTGGTCGTCGGGCGTCCCGGCTGCCAGCTCGGCCTCGAGTACGTCGAACACGTCGGACCCGACGACGTCGACCCGGCCGCCGGCGTGCCGACGTACCTCGCGCGGTCCGGCATGGAAGGTCAGCGACACGTCGTCCTCGTCGAGCCAGCCCACCATCGACCGGCGGCCCGACCACTCCCGGGCGCCGCCACCATCGAGCCAGAAGCACCGCGGGTATCTGGCTGCGACGTCGGTGAAGAACGGGACGACGTCATCCATCGAGGCGACCCAGGAAGTTCGCGACCAGCAGCGCGCCGTGCTCGCTCAGGATCGACTCGGGATGGAACTGCACGCCTTCCAGCGGCAGGCTCCCGTGCCGCACGCCCATCACGGTGCCGTCGTCGCCGCGGGCCGTCACGACGAGGGGGTCCGGCACGCTCAGCGCCGCCAGGGAGTGGTACCTCACCGCCGCGAACCCCTGCGGGACGGCCGCGAACACGCCCAGCCCGTCGTGGGTCACCGTCGTCAGCTCACCGTGCGCGGGCTCGACGCGGTCGACCACGCCGCCGTACGCCGTCACCAGGCCCTGCATGCCGAGGCAGACGCCGAAGACCGGGACCGTCCCGTCGCGCAGCAGCTCGCGCCCGACGCCGAAGTCCGCCTCGTCGGTCGGTGTGCCGGGGCCCGGCGAGAGCACCGCGTGCGAGAAGCCGAGCAGATAGGAGAGCGAGCAGTCGTCGTGTTCGACGACGGTCGGCAGCTCACCGGTGACCGCGGCGACCAGGTGCACCAGGTTCCACGTGTAGGAGTCGTGGTGGTCGACGACGACCACGTCCGGCACGGGCACCGGGTCAACCTAGCGGTGCCTCCTGGGTCAGCGAACGGCATGACTCCGGCACCGCATCCGAGCCCCGCAGGCCTGCGCAGGCATCCCACTGGTCCAGCTTGGCGCGCAGGGTGGCCACCTCCGCTGCGTGCGCCGGGTCGTCGTATTCGTTGGTCCGCTCCCACGCGTCGTCGACGTAGCTGTAGAACTCGTAGGCGTAGCGATGGTGGCCCCACCGCGGGTCGAGGTCGTTGCGGACCAGCAGGGCGGTGCGGCTGCGCACGGCGACGTACGACGGGATCACGCCGAGCCCGCCACCGGTGAACGGCCGGTCGGGGTCCTCGCCGGGTCGCGAGCGCGAGAACGTGTGCTCGAAGAAGACGTAGTCCTGCAGCGGCGCGGCCGGGTCACGCAGGGTCGGCACCAGCGAGATGCCGGAGCGGTACGCCGGGCTGTCGAGACCGGCGAGCTCCTCGAACGTCGGTGCCCAGTCGATGTTGCTGACCATCGCCTCGCGTGGACCGGGCACCACCCCGGGGCCCGCGACGAGCACGGGCACGTGGGTGTCGGTGTCGTACGCGGTCCCCTTGCCACGCAGGAGTCCGAGCTGGCCGAGGTGGAAGCCGTTGTCGGAGGTGAGCACGACGTAGGTGCCCCCGGGGGACTGGGTGTCGACCATCCGCAGGATCCGCATGACCAGCCGGTCGACGGACTGCGCCATCCGGGCCCGGTCGCGCAGGTTCGACTGCGCCTGCGACCTGGTCAGCGTCAGCGGGTTCTTGTTCCACTGCTCGGCGACGCGGCCGTCGGCACGGTCCGGACGGTTGTCGCCGCGGCGGTCGCCGAACCCCGGCAGGTCCTTGACCGTCAGGTCGCGGCAGTCCACGAGACCGCAGTCCCCGCGCTTCTTCGACCCGTGGCGCCGCGGATCGGGTTGGTCGCGGAACGCTGCCGGGAACAGCGACTCGTCGGCGTACGCCGGCCGGTCGTCGACGCGCCCGTGCGGGGCGTAGGGCGCGACCTCGAGGAAGTACGGGCGCGGGTCGCCGCGACGCTCGCGCAGGAACCTGATGGCCTGCCTGCCGATCACGGCGCCGGCGTAGAAGCGGTCGCGCCTCCTCTGCGGCGCGCTGCGCGGCGGCGCGGGCCAGCTCTGGAGCACCACCGCTCCCTTGTTCGTGGTGCGGGTGCTCTGGAAGGCCCAGCCGTCGTACGCCGTGCCGAAGACCGCGCGGAAGTCCGACCACCCCGGGGGCGTGGGCGGCAGCACCTGGTCGCGCGCACGCACCTCGTAGCCGTTCAGGTACTTGCCGACGTACCCCGTGTAGTACCCCGCCTCCTGCAGCCGGACCGCGAAGGTGCGGTCCTGGTTGCCGTACCTCGCGAAGCCGCGCCAGCCGCCGAGCGGGCCCTGGCGGTTGGGCAGGTTCGAGGTGTTGGTGAGCACGCCGGTCTGGTGCGGGTACTGGCCGGTGAACGTCGCGCTCCTGGAGACGCAGCACAGCGAGTCGACGACGAAGGCGTTGTCGTACGACGCCCCGTGGCGCGCGAGGTACCGCGCGCTGCGCATCGTGCGCAGCAGGTCCATCGAGAAGTCGTCCATCAGCACGAAGACGATGTTCGGCCGGCGCGGCACCGGGATCGCGGCTCGGACGGCCGACTGGACGGCTGGCTGGGCGACGACGCCGGCCCCGACTCCCGCAACGCCGGCGCGGTCCACGGCCTGGAGTCCCGACGGCCCGCCGCAGGCAGCGGCCAGCAGTGCCGTGACTGCGCACGCCACCGCGGCGATCGGCCCCCGACGCATCAGCCCGCTCCCCCGTCGTTCCTCGGCTTCCCGAGCAGAGAAGCCTGGTACCGATTCTGACGTCTCCCCCCAACTCCGCGGACCGGTTTGGTCCACCCCGGCCGGGGGTTGCGGCGCCAGCAGGGCCCCAGGCACCCTAGGGGTGCACCTTGACGCCCCCCAGGCCTCGTGGTCCCCTCCACGGGCTTGCTAGACAACTGGGGGGTTGTCGTGAAAGTTCTCGTGAGCCTCGTCGCGGCCGCTGCGCTGACCGCGACGCCGACGGCATGGGCGCTGAGCGCCCAGGGACCCGTGGCCCGGGCCCCGCGGGCGGCCGTGGGCCACGTGGCCATCGTCCAGGCGGTCCCGGACGCGGCGGTCGACGTGCGCCTCGACGGCAAGCGGGTGGGCTCGGCCGTCGCCGCAGGCAAGGTGCTCGGCCCGTTCCGGCTCACGGTCGGCGAGCACCAGGTCGACTTCACGGGGCCGGACGGCCTGGCGGAGGCGACCACGCTGGACGTCGCCGCCGGGTCCAACCAGGATCTCGTCCTGCACCTGCCCGCATCGGTGGGAGGGGCGGCCGTGGTGACGTCCTACGACACTCCGACGGAGCCGATCGGCCCCGGCAAGGCCCGGGTCCTGGTCGCTCACACGGCGACGGTCGCGCCGGCCGACGTCCGCGTCGACGGGAAGGTGGTCTTCACCAACATCGCCAACGGCGAGTTCGCGACCGCCGACGTGCCGGCCGGCAAGCATGTGGTGGCCCTGCTGCCCACCGGCGAGCCCGGCCCGCCGATCCTCGGCCCGCTGACCGTCGACCTGACCCCGCAGACGGTCACGATGGTCTACGCCCTCGGCAACCCGGCGGACGACACGATGACCTTGGTGGCCCACTCGGCCACGCTGGCCGCCAACGGCACGCTGGTGCCCGCGATGATCGCCACCGGGTCAGCCGGGCTCGCCGCCGACTTCCCCGTCACCCCGTTCGGGACCCCGCCGTCCTGACGACGGCGTCCTGAGTCGAGGTGTCGCGATGAGTGGCAAGCACGAACGACGTCGTGCCCGGCGCTGGGTGGTGCCGCTGCTCGCCGGCGCCCTGGCCTCGGGCGTCGGGCTCGCGTGGGGACTTGCCCAGCTCGAGGCTGATCCCGGCACCCGCGTCGGTGTCCTCGACGAACCGGAGTCCACGTCATCGTCCTCGTCGTCCCGTGCCCCGGACCCGTCACCCTCGACCTCGGCGCCGCCCACCGCGTCCCCGGCGACGCCCGGGCGGCGTACGGGACACCGGCCGGAGGCTCCCGTGCAGGTCCGGCTGCCGAGTGGGAGGACGGTGCCCGTGGTCCCGGTCGACACCGACGCCGACGGGGTGCTCGACGTGCCCGACGACATCCGCACGGCGGGCTGGTGGCGTGGCGGGGCGCGGCTCGGCGACCCGTTCGGCTCCACGTTGGTCGCGGCCCACATCGACTCGAGGACGCAGGGGCTCGGCCCGTACGTCGAGCTGCTCCGGGTCCGCCGGGGCGACCGGATCGTGGTGCGCTCCGCGCACCTCACCCAGACGTTCCGGGTGACCTCGCTGCGCCTGCTGCCCCGCGCCGACGTCGGCCGGGCGACCGACCTCTTCGACGTCGGGGGTGACCGCCGGCTGACCATGGTGACCTGTGCCGGCCCCTTCGACGCCGACCGGGGCGGGTACCAGAACCTCGCGGTCGTCACCGCGCGGCCCACCCACGCGCCACGGCCGCGGGCGGCTGGATGAAGCCCTCGACCGGGCTTCCGCGACCGCACCGGATGCCGCCGCTCACTCACTGGCGCCCGGAGCCGGAGGCGGAGTCGCCCTCGGACACGGTGCACGAGCGACCGGACGTCACGGCACCGGCGTGGGTCAGCTGGTTCGAGAAGACGTTGCGGGAGGAGCCGCCGGCCGCGGCTGAGCCGGCTCCTGACGCGTCCGAGCCAGAAGCGCCTGCCCGGCAGGTTGCGCGAGCCGAAGTTCCAGCCGAGGAGCGCGTCGTACGACGCCGGGCGCCGGCGATGGCCGCGGCCCTTGTGCCCGTCGTGGCCGTCGTGGCCGTGGTGGCCGTCGTGGCCGTCGCCTGGTGGTGGCAGGGCCGCGGCGACCCGGACGCGTCACGGGCCGGAAAGGTGGCGGCCGCCGGCCGCTTCCACGTACCCGCCCCGCCGGTGCGACTGCCGGCCGACGGGGAGCACGTCCAGGTCCGGGTGCTCGAGTCCGGCGATCTCGAGGTCGAGCAGTGGTTCCGCAACGCGGACGGCCTGACCGCACTCGTGATCACCCCGCCCGACCATGCCGCGGTCAGCGAGCTGGCCGTGGTGGCCGGCCGACACCGCGTCCGTACGCCGACCGGGCTGACCGGTCCGACCGACCTCTCGTTCGCCTCGAGCGACCGCGTGTACCTGAGGTACCGGCTGTCCGGAGCCCTCGACCGCCACGGCACTCGGGCCCTGGCTCGGGTCCCGGCGGTCGGGCTCGGCAGTAGTCGGGCGCCGGCGTCGCAGACCATCGACTTCACCGGCGCCACGGTCCTCGCGCTGGCCTGCGCACCGGTGACCGGGAACGCGGTCCCGGTCTCCTGCGGAGCGGACGCGGGGCCCCGAGGCTGGCGGGTGGTGCTGCCCGGACCGAGCCGCGGCGACGTGCAGGTGCTGGCCCAGCTCGACCTGCAGCCCTAGTCCAGTGGCCCCGTGACCTGGGGTTGGGGTTGACGTAACGGTGCCCGGGGTGTTCCCTTCTACCCCTCAGGCTTGGTGGGGGCCGAGCCAGCGTGAGCCGGGGGGTCACGATGCGCGTATTTTCCTGTGTTGCTGTTCTGGGGGTTCTGTCTCTCGCACCGGCGGCGATGGCCGCGGGGGCAGCGGATGCTCCGCGGGGGCCGGCTGCTGCCCCGGCACAGCTGTCCGTGGTGCAGGCGGTTCCCGACGTGTCCGTGGACGTCACGATCGACGGCCGGGACCTGAGCAAGTCGGTTGCCACCGGCAAGGTGCTGGGTCCCTACCCGCTCGACGCGGGCAAGCACCAGCTCGACTTCACCGGTGCGGGTGGTCTCTCGATCTCGACGTCGGTGACCCTGAAGGCGGGGGAGAGCCAGGACGTCGTCCTGCACATGCCCGCGTCCGTCCAGGGCGACCCGGTGGTCAACTCCTACCGCACGCCGACCTCGCCGATCAACCCGGGCAACGCCCGTGTGCTGGTCGCCCACACCGCGACCGTGGCGCCCGCCGACGTCGTCGTCGACGGCAACGTGGTCTTCACCAACATCGCGAACGGCGAGTTCGCGACGGCCGACGTACCGGCCGGGAAGCACGTCGTCGAGCTGTTGCCGACCGGCGAGAGCGGCAACCCGATCCTGGGCCCGCTCGAGGTCACGCTGACCGCGGGCACGGTGACGAACGTCTACGCGATCGGCAATCCCGCCGACAACTCGATGAGCCTGGTCGCCCACGAGGCCCCGCTGAAGCTGACGGACGCCGACGAGCCGTCCGAGATCGACACCGGCAGCGCCGGGTTGGTCGGTCGGTTCGTGGTGCGGCCCTTCGGGCTGGCGCCTCCGGCGAGACACGACCGGTGAGCTCGGTTGCATGGACAGGGTCCGGGACCGGGCTAGACATCGAACCCTGCTGATCGTCGCGCTGGTCGCCGCGGTCGGCCTGGTGTACGACGCGCTCGACGCGCCGACCGTCTCCAGCGGAGCCCGCCAGGTCGGGGGATCCGCCGCGACCGGTCCCGCCTCCGACTCCGGAGCGGAGGGGCCGGCCGCACAGCCGGCACCTCCGGTGACTCCCGCGCGCCGCGTCGGTCCTCGCAACGCCCAGCCGCCGACGCAGGTGGTCCTGCCGAGCGGGCTGCAGATGTCCCTGGCAGCCGTCTCCAGCAGGCCGGACGGCGTGCTCGACGTCCCGGACGACATCGGCCAGGCCGGCTGGTGGCGCGGCGGGGCAGAGCTCGGCGATCCCTTCGGCTCGTCACTGGTGGCGGCGCACGTCGACTCGGTCACACAGGGGCTGGGGCCGTTCGCCGAGCTGCTCTCGGTGCGTCCGGGGGCGCGTGTCGTCCTTCGCTCCGCGTCCCTGGAGCAGGTCTTCCGCGTCAGGTCGCTGCAGCTGATCCCGCGCGGCACGCTGGGCCAGCACCGCTGGATCTACGGCACCCGCGGAGAGCGCCGGCTGACGCTTGTCACCTGCGCCGGTCCGTACGACCGGGCCCGGGGCGGGTACCAGAACCTCGCGGTCGTGGTGGCGACACCACAGGCCGCCCCCGCGTCGCGAGCACGCCGATGACCACCCCGCACGTGGGCCGGACCCTCCTGGTGGCCATCGCGGTGCTGGCGCCGGTCGCCGCCGTGGGGACCTGGGCGACGAACGAGTGGGAAGCGGGACGCCAACACTCGAGCAGCTCCGTGGACTCCACCTCCTCGCCCACCCCGGAGCCGAAAGGTGCCGCGAGCCTGCTGACCAAGGTCCGCGTCCGCCCCGACGGCGTGCTGCGGGTGCACCAGTGGATCCGCAGCAGTGTGCCGCTGACGGGCATGGTGGTCGCGGCGCCGGTCGACCCGTACCTCGAGATGGGCACGGTCACGGCGAGCCAGCTCGAGGTGGAAGCCGGCGGCGTGCTGGTCCCGGGGGTGGACCGCGTGACGCTCGACTCGGCGGTGTTCGCCTTCGAGGAGGCCCGAACGGTCCAGCTCCGCTACCTGCTGTCCGGAGCGCTGGAGCGTACGGCCGGCTCGACCCGGGCCCTGGCCAGGGTGACCTCCCTGGACATCTTCCTCGGACCCAGCCTGATGCCGACGACGTACGTCTTCAGCGGGGCGCACATCCTCAACCTGGCGTGCAGCCAGGCGGCATCTTCCAACCCGCCGGAGGCGTGCGGCGCCCAGGAAGGTGACAAGTGGGTGGTTCGGATCGCCGAGCCGGGGGCGGAGCTGAACCGCGTGATGGTCCAGCTCGACCTGGTGCCCCAGGTGGCTGACCGGGCAGCAGGGTCGCCGCGCGGGCCCTGACGAACCTCAGGGCAGCAGGTCGCGGACGAGGTCGTGGATCAGGTCGTAGCCGTGCTCGGTGAGGATCGACTCGGCGTGGAACTGGATGCCCCGGTAGTGCGGCCCGCGCACGCAGGTGGACGTCGCCGGTCTCGGGGTCGGTCTCGACGTCGACGCCCTCGGGCAGGTCGCGTCCGCCGGACGCGGCCGACGAAGGTGTTGTAGAAGCCCGACCCGCTCGGTGCGGCCGTCGATCGCGACGGGCGACTGGGTGCCCTGGAAGACGATGTCCTTGAAGCCGAGGTCGAGGCCCGAGCCGGTGGCACAGCGCCTGGTGGCCGAGGCAGACCGCCAGGAACGGCTGCTCGCGCTCGAGCAGCCGGTCGACCGCGCCGCGCAGCGCGGCCATCTTCGGGTCGTCGCCGTCGCGCGGGTCGCCCGGGCCCGGGCCCGACGATCACCAGGTCGTAGTCGTCGAGGACGGTCGCGCCGTGGCGTCGTACTCGTCGTGGCGGACCACCTCGCTGGTCATGCCGAGCACGCCGAGGACGTGCCGCAGCATGTTCACGAAGTCGTCCTCGCCGTCGAGGATCACCGACGCGCTTGCCCGCGCAGCCGCGGGTCGGGCGGCGTGCCCGGCCTGGTCGGTGAGCCAGAACGTGCTCAGCCGCCGGTTGCGGGCGTTCGAGGGCGAGCAGGACGTCCTCGTCGTTGACCAGCTCGGCGACGTCCACGGTCGGGCGCCGGCGCCGGCGCGCACCAGCCCGAAGGCGCTGAGGATGCCGCCGGCCTTGGCGTGCGTCTCGGCCACCTCGTACGCCGGGTCGGAGTCGCGCACCAGGGTCGCGCCGGCGGTGACCTTGAGCCGGCCGTCGAGGTCGACGTCGGCGGTGCGGATCACGATCGGGCTGTCGACGACCGGCTCGCCCTCGGCGTCGCGGCCGAGGATGGCCAGCGCGGCGCCGTAGTAGCCGCGGCCCTCGGTCTCGTACTTCTTGATCAGCCGGCAGGCGTTCTCGACCGGCGAGCCGGTGACCGTGGCGGCGTACATCGTGTCGCGCAGCACCTCGCGCGGGTCGCGGTCGGTGCGGCCGGCGAGGAGGTACTCGGTGTGGACCAGGTGGCGTCATCGGCTTGAGGAACGGCCCGAGCACCTGGCCGCCCTCGTGGCAGATGTCGCACATCATCTTCAGCTCCTCGTCGACGACCATGAAGAGCTCGTAGATCTCCTTCTCGTCGTGCGAGGAACTCCAGCAGCCGCGGCCTTGACGCTCGGCGCCGTCGCCGGCTCGCGCGGGATCCGGAACGTGCCGCTGATCGGGTTCATCCGGACGTCGCCGCCGTGGATCGATGACGTGCCGCTCGGGGCTGGCGCCGATCAGGTAGCGGTCGCCGGTGAAGAAGAAGAAGGTCCAGTAGGCGCCGCGCTCGCGCTCGAGCAGCCGCCGGAAGACCGTCAGCGCCTGCGTCGGCGCCCCAGTCGGCGACGGTGGCGCGGTAGTGGCGGCCGATGACGAGGTTGGCGCCCTCGCCCTGGCCGATCTCGTCGCGGATGATCGCCTCGACGACGCTCGGCGTACTCCTCGTCGTCGGTCTCGAAGCCGCCCCGGTCGGCGAACTCGACGCCGGTCGTCGTCGATCGCGTCGAGCACCTCGGCGACCGAGAACTCGAGCTCGGTCTCGACGTCGACGACGACCAGCGGCGTGCCGTCGTCGTGCGCCTCGAAGCCGCGCTCGGCGCACCTGCCGGAACGGGACCGCCAGCAGCCGGTCGGCGATGTGGCCGTCCTCGGGCGCGCCCTCCTCGAGGGGTACGTCGAGGAGCGACTCGACCACGCTGGCGCCGGCCGCCGACCAGCGCCGACCGTGTCGCCGGTCCCCGGCCCGGGTCGAGCGCCGGATGATCGCCCACGCCTCGTGCTCCTGCAGCGCCTCGATCGCGGCGCGCGCGTCGAGCCGGCGGCGTCGGACATGCGCGAAACTCTACGAACCGCCGAGTCGGCGCTCGCGGTCACGCGTCCCGACGAGCCGGCGCGAGTCGGCGCTTCGTCGCCGACGACTCGGCGCGTGAGCCGCCACGCGGCAGCTGCCGGCGCGCAGCCTCAGCGACAGGATGGTGAGGCAGCTGGGTGGCGCGGGTGAGGACGACGTAGAGGGTGGCCCGGCCGGTGGCGGACTCGGCCTCGATCTCCTGCGGGCGCGACCACGACGATGCCGTCGAACTCCAGGCCCTTGGTGTCGAGGCCGGTGAGCACCACGATCCGGTCCTCGCCCGACGGCGGGACGGACGAGTCGACGGCGGCGCGGGCGCCGGGGGCGTCGTCGGCGAGCTCCGGCCACGACGCCAGCCAGGCGTTGACCTCGGAGCGGCGGGCGACCGGCACGACGATGCCGACGGTGCCGTCGACCCGGCCCGGCGATCTCGGTGACGGCCTGCGCGGGTCGCCGCCTCGAGGTCGGCGACGCCGGCGACCTCCGTCGGCTCGACGCCGGTCGAGCGGACCGCGGTCGGGCAGGTCGGCGTCGAGCCCGACCCGCTCGGCGTACGCCGCGGCGTAGGCGTAGATCTCCGAGGAGTTGCGGTAGTTCGTGGACAGGTGGAACTCGTGCAGCTCCTTGCCCTCCGAGCGCCGTCGGCGCGGGCGCGCGGCGGCCTCGGCCGGCACCGGCCACGACGACTGCGCCGGGTCGCCGACGATGGTCCAGGACGCGGCGCGGCCGCGGCGGCCGACCATCCGCCACTGCATCGGCGTGAGGTCCTGCGCCTCGTCGATGAGCACGTGGGCGAACCCGTCGTCCTCGATCCGGTGCGTGGGCGGCGTCCAGGCGCGGCCGGTCGGGGCGTACTCGCGGTCGGAGCGCGGTGGTCAGCTCCTGGCAGGTCGCCGCCGACGAGGTCGTCGAGCTGGTGGTCGTCCTCGGTGCGGGCGGGCACGTCGCCGAGGGCGTAGCGCAGCTCGTCGAGCAGCGGCACGTCCTCGACCGACGAGTCGACCGGCCGTCGGCCTGGTCCGACCACGACTTGGCGAGCAGCCGCTGGTCCTCGGCGCTGACGCACGCCCTCGGCGACCCGGGCCAGGAAGTCGGGGTCGCGCAGCCAGCCGAGCACCGTCGGGCGCGTCCAGCGGCGGCCACCACGTCGACGGCGAAGTCGACGAACGCCTGGTTGCCGAGCATCTCGTCGTCGAACGCCTCGCGGCCGCGCTCGCGGCCGCGCTCGCCGCGCACCTGGCGCCACATCGCGTCGAGCAGCGTCGAGGCGACCCGCGGCAGCTGCCGGTTGCGGCGGCCCTGGCGACATCAGCTGGCGGCGCAGCCGGCCCAGCATGCCGGCGGTCGAGCACGATCATGTCGTCGCGCCAGAAGACCCGGAACTCGCGCGGCGCTGCCGGGCGCCTGCTGCCGCGCCGTACGCCGCATCAGCTCGGCCATCCGGGCCGAGCCCTTCACGTCGGCGACCGCCGGCTCGTCGTGGCGGGTCGCGCGGACGCCGTCGACGACCTCGCCGAGCGAGCGCAGCGCGACCGCGGTCTCGCCGAGGGACGGCAGCACCCGCTCGATGTAGCGCATGAACACGCCGCTCGGGCCGACGACCAGCACGCCGCCGCCCTCGTAGCGGCGGCGGTCGGTGTAGAGCAGGTACGCCGCGCGGTGCAGCGCGACGACCGTCTTGCCGGTGCCGGGGCCGCCGGAGATCGACACCACGCCCTTGCGCGGGCGCGCGGATCGCCTGGTCCTGCTCGGCCTGGATGGTCGCGACGATCGAGTGCATCGACCGGTCGCGGGCCCGCGAGAGCTGCGCCATCAGCGCGCCCTCGCCGACGATCGGCAGGTCGGCGCCGGCCTCGGCGTCGAGCAGCTCGTCCTCGACCGCCGACGACCGTCGGGCCGGCGCAGCGCAGCACCCGGCGGCGTACGACGTCCTGCGGGTCGGCGGCGGTGGCCTGGTAGAACACGGCGGCGGCGGGCGCCCGCCAGTCGATCAGCAGCGAGTCGCGGTTGTCGTCGCGCAGGCCGATCCGGCCGATGTAGCGCGGGCTCGGCGTCGAGCTCGGCGCGCAGGTCGAGGCGGCCGAAGACCAGGCCCTCGTGGGCGGCGTCGAGCTGCGCGATCCGCTTGGCGGCCTGGAAGACCATGGCGTCGCGCTCGACGAGACCGCCCTCGTGGCCGAGCCGGCCCCGGCTCGTGCCCCTCCCGGGCCAGCGCCTTGGCGGCCGACGCCGACTTCTCGAGCTGGACGTACACCCGGTCGACGAACGCCTGCTCTCCGGCGATCTCCCGCGTCAGCAGCTCTTCCGACAAACCCTGACCCCTCACCCGAAGTTCCCCCGAAACGGCCTCCCGACCGGCAAGAGGCAAGTCCTCAAGACTACCGGCTGGGGCCGTTCGCGCCGGTAATTATCGGTTGAGGAACGCCGTCATCGCCGCGCGGGCCTCGTCGGAGGCGAACAGCCGGGCGCTCAGGGCTGCCATCTCCTCGCCGCGCTGCGTCGATGCGGGCGACCAGGTCGCGGTTGAGGATCGCCTTGGACTCCCGCAGACCCTGCGGCGCCCCGGTCGCGAGGTGCGCACACACCTGGCTCGACCCGGCGTCCAGGCCATCGGCCGGGACTGCCTCGGTGACCAGGCCGTACGCCGCTGCCTCGCGGCCCGAGAACACCTCGCCGCCGAGCGTCGTCAGCGACGCGGCCCGTGGATTCATCCGGGCGTGGACCGTCAGCGAGATGATCGCCGCGGCCAGGCCGAGCTTCACCTCGGTGAGGGCGAACGTCGCCTCCTCGGCGGCGATGGCGATGTCGGACGCGGCGACGATGCCGATGCCCCCGGCCCGGACCGCGCCGTGGACGCCGGGTGACCACCGGCTTGTCCATGGTGAGGATCAGCCGCTGCAGGGCGACGATCCGGCGCGCACCCTCCTCCATGCCCTCCGGCCGTCGCCTCCGACAGGTCGGCGCCGGAGCAGAACACCTTGCCGGCCGCCTGGACCAGCACCACCCGCACGTCCGGGTCGGCCGCCGCGGCCTCCAGCGCCGCGAACAGCTCGGTCACCAGCTGCCGGCTCAGCGCGTTGCGGTTGTGCTGGCTGTCGAGGGTGACGGTCGCCAGCGGCCCGGAGGTCTCGAGGTGGACGAGCTCGGTCATGGTCGGCATCCTCGCACCGGGTCAGGCGTCGCCGGACAGCCGCCGCAGTGCGCGATGCATCTTGCGGACGCCGGCGGCACCCAGCTCCGCCAGCAGCTCGGCCTCGATGTCGAGGATCGTGTCGAACGCGGCCTGGAGGGCGTCGTACCCGAGGTCGGTCAGCACGATCAGCTTGGCCCGGCGGTCGGCGGGGTCCGGGACCCGCTCGACGTACCCCAGCTCCTGCAGGTCGTCCACCAGCTCACCCATGGCCTGCGGCGTCATCGCCGCGCGTTCCGCGAGCCGGGTGAGGCGGCTGCCCGCGCGGTCGATGTTGACGAACACCGCCGAGTGGGCCGGCCGGATCGGGTGTCCGGCAGCCACCACTCCTTCGCGGATGCGCTCGTTGAGCATCGCGTGCGCCCGGCCCAGCCAGAACGTGGTGTTGACCTCGGGCTCGCGCAGCTCTCGGTCCGCGGTTGACATTTGCTAAGGTTTCCTTAATATTTGCTCAAGTTCCCTGAAGAACAGGATACCTGAGGAGTTTCAACGATGACAGTTACCAGCAACAACACCGCCGGGCACGCCGAGCGGATGGCCGAGGTACGCCGCCACCTGGAGGTCGTCGGCGTCGATGTCGACGCCGAGCACGAGGTCTACCACCCCGACGCCGTGCTGGAGTTCCCGCAGTCGGGCGAGCGGTTCGAGGGTCGGGAGAGCTTCCGCGCCTGGCGCTCGCAGTACCCGGCCAACGTCTCCCTGCGTCCGACCCGCATCGCCGGCGACGGCGATGTCTGGGTCGGGTTCGCCGAGATCAGATACGACGGCGGGCCCTGGCGGCCGGCTCTGGCCGTGCTGGAGTACCGCGGCGACCTGGTCGCCCACGAGACGATCTACGTCACCGAGACGTTCGAAGCGCCCGAGTGGCGGGCGGCCTTCCGCGCCTCCTGACCGATCGCGGAAGACCATCCGCTGAGCGCGACATCCGCTGGTCGAGGAAGGCGCGCTGGCAACCGTCACGAGACCTCGCAACGGGAGGGCGACCGCCTCACAGGGTCTCGTGACAGGCGCTAGCGCGCCTTCCTCGACCACCGGCTCGGCGCTAGCGCGCCTTCCTCGACCACCAGCCCGGCGCTAGCACGCTTTCCTCGACCACCAGCCCGGCGCTAGCACGCTTTCCTCGACCACCAGCGCGGCGCTAGCGCGCCTTCCTCGACCACCAGCCCGGCGCTGGCACGCCCTCCTCGACCACCGGCGCGCCGGACCAGACCGGCCAATCCGGACCGGACGCCGTACCGAACCACTCGTAATCACACCGAAAGGCAGAGCATGAACATCACCCGCACGCGGGCCAGGGTCGTCGAGACCGGTCTCGCCGCGCTGGCCATGACCATGTCACTCGGGCTCGCTGCCTCTTGCTCCGACGACAGCTCCACCGCGACCGACGCCCCGGCAGGCTGATGCCGACGATGTGACCAGGCGACCGAGGCATTGAGCCGACACGCGATGGGTCGACCGTCCGGGGGTTCCCCCCGGACGGTCCTCGACGGAAGGATCTCGCTGGTGGACCCCAATCCGCGCCACCTCGGGCCGGTGCCCGACGACGGGGGCGACGGCCAGGCCGCACCCGACCTGAGCGGGCTGCTGCGGCTGAGCGCGCGGGGCGACGAGAAGGCGTTCGCCCGGCTGTACGACGCCACGTCGGCGCGGGTCTACGGACTCGCTGTCCGCGTGGTCCGGGACCCGGCACAGGCGCAGGAGGTCACGCAGGAGGCGTACCTGGAGACGTGGCGGACCGCCAGCCGGTACGACCCGGCGAAGGGGAGCGCGATCTCGTGGCTGATGACGATCGTGCACCGCAAGGCCGTCGACCGGGTCCGCTCGGCCGAGGCCTCCAGCCGGCGCGACACGACGTACCACGACGCGAACCGGACCATCGACCACGACGCCACGGCCGACGCCGCGGACGCGTCGTTCGAGGCACGACGCGTGCGCACCGCACTCATGGGACTCACCGCGGTCCAGCGCGAGGCTCTGACGCTGGCGTACTACGGGGGCTACACCCACACCGAGGTGGCCACGATGCTCGACCTCCCGGTCGGCACGGCCAAGACGCGAATACGAGACGGACTGATCCGGTTGCGGGACGCGCTGGGGGTAGGAGGTGAACGGCATGAGTGACATCCACGCTCTCTCGGGTGCGTACGCCGTGGGCGCCGTTGACGACGTCGAGCGGGCCAGCTTCGAGCGGCACCTCGCCGGCTGCCCCACCTGCCGCGCCGAGGTCGAGACTCTCCGCGAGGCCGCCGCCATGCTGGCCGACGACTCCTCCCTCGAACCCCCTGCCGGGCTCCGCGACGCGGTGCTCACCGGCATCACCCGGGTGCGGCCGCTGCCACCCGTCTTCGTCGGGGGTCCGGTCCACCGCCGGAAGTGGTTTCCCGCGCTGGTGGCAGCGGTGGTCCTCGCGCTGGTCGGCATCGGAGGCGCTGTCTGGCAGCCCTGGAACGACGACTCGTCGACCACGCTGACCGCCGCCGACCGGGTGCTCCAGGACCCGGCCGCCGAGAGGTTCACCCAGGAGCTCGCGAACGGCGCCACCGCCACGATCGTCCGCTCCGCCAAGGAGCATCGCGCGGTGCTGGTGACCGAGGACATGCCCGCGGCTCCGGCCGGCAAGGTCTACCAGCTGTGGCTGCAGTCGCCGGCGGACACCATGGTCTCCGCGGGCCTGATGCCGGTCGGCAAGGACACCGCAGTGCTCGACGGCGACGCCGACGACGCCATCGGCGCCGGGATCAGCGTGGAGCCCGAGGGCGGCTCGCAGCAGCCGACCGAGGTCGTCGCCCTGTTCGACTTCAGCGAGGCGTAGCCGTGCCCGGCGGCATACCACGGCGCGTCGCCGTGGTCGGGTCCGGCGTCGCCGGCCTGACCGCGGCGTATGTCGCCGCTTCGGCCGGCGCCCGGGTCACCCTCTACGAGGCGGACGACCGGCTCGGCGGGCACGCCGACACCCACGACGTCGACGGGCCGGACGGACCGCTGGCCATCGACACCGGGTTCATCGTGCACAACGAGCGCACCTACCCGACGCTGCTGCGGATCCTCGCCGAGCTGGGCGTCGCCACGCAGGACAGCGAGATGTCGATGTCCACCCGCGACGACCGCACCGGGCTGGAGTGGGCGGGTGCGCTCGGAGTGGCCGGCCTGTTCCCCACGTGGCGCAACCTCGGCCGGCCGGCGTACCTCCGGATGCTCACCGAGATCCCACGCTTCCACCGCGAGGCACGACGGCTCCTGGCTTCCACCGGTGACGACATGACGCTGCGCGGGTTCCTGACGCAGCACGGGTTCACGGCGTACTTCGCCCACCACTTCATGGAGCCCGTCGTAGCGGCGGTCTGGTCCTGCGACCCGGCGGTCGCGCTGGACTACCCCGCTCGCTACCTGTTCACGTTCCTCGACCATCACGGGATGCTCGGGGTGTTCGGGTCGCCGACGTGGAGAACCGTGTCCGGCGGCTCGCGGGAGTACGTCGCGCGGATCGCTGACCGCCTCGTGGGGGGAGGCGGTGAGGTCCGGCTCGGTACCAAGGTCACCTCTGTGCTCGAGACCGCGGCCGGCGTCGACGTCGTCGACGGCAACGGGCGGACGGACTCCTACGACGCCGTGGTCGTGGCCGCCCACCCGGACCAGGCGCTGTCGATGCTGGCCGAGCCGACCGACGTGCAGCGCGAGGTGCTGGGCGCGATCCCTTATACCGGCAACCGCGCCCTGCTCCACACCGACACCTCCCTGCTGCCCCGCGCATCCCGCGCGCGTGCCTCGTGGAACTTCCGCCGCGTCGTGGGGGAAGGCGGTGGGGTCACGGTGACCTACGACCTGACCCGGCTGATGCGGCTGCCGACGACGACGTCGTACCTCGTCACTCTCGGCGGCGACGATCTCGTCGACCCCGCGACGGTGATCGCCCGCCGCGAGTACGCCCACCCGCTCTACACCCCGGCCTCCGTCGCCGCCCAGGCCCGGCTCCCCGAGTGCGACTCCGACCGGGTCGCCTTCGCCGGCGCGTACCACGGCTGGGGCTTCCACGAGGACGGCGCCCGTTCGGGCCTGGCCGCCGCCGAGCGGCTGGGGTTCGAGTGGTCGTCACCCCTCTCACCGGGTTTCGTGACGGTTGCCAGCGCAACCTCCTCAACCACCAGAAGCGCGCGCCCGGTGGTTGAGGAAGGCGCGCGCCCGGTGGTTGAGGAAGGCGCGCGTCCGGTGGTTGAGGAAGGCGCGCTAGCGCCTGTCACGAAACCTCTGGTGGTTGAGGAAGGCGCGCTAGCGCCTGTCACGAAACCCAGTGAGAAGACCGCCGACCTCTCACCGGGTTTCGTGACGGTTGCTAGCGCAACCTCCTCAACCACCAGGGCAGCCGTCTACCGGACCACCATCACCCACACCCGCCGTACGCCGTTCAAGCGGCGGTTCACGCACCGCTCGTACACCTGGCTGGTCGACCTGGACGACCTGCCCCGCCACGGGGTGCTGGCGAGGTTCGAGGCGCGCGACCACCTGGGGTGGCCGCACGCGACGCTGCGCGGCAACGTCACGGCGTACCTCGCCCGGCACGGCATCGACCTGACCACGGACGCGGGGCCGGGCCGGATCCTGATGGCCGCGCACCCACGGGCGTTCGGCCACTGCTTCAACCCGATCAGCGTCTTCTGGTGCTTCGACGGCGGCGGCCGAGCGGCAGCCACGGTGGTCGAGGTGCACAACACGTACGGCGACCGGCATGCGTACCTCGTGCACCCGGACGAGCAGGGCCGTGCGAGCACGGACAAGGCGATGTACGTCTCGCCGTTCCACGGGGTCGACGGCCGCTACGAGCTGGCCGTGCCGGTGCCCGGCGAGCGACTGTCGGTCGCCGTCACCCTGCACACCGACGACGGGGCCCGGTTCAGCGCCGGCGTGTCCGGCGTCCGGACCAACGGGCGGCTGGATCCGTGGCGGGCGGCACCGGCAGGCATCCGGGGAGCGCTGCTGATCCGAATGCATGGCGTGTGGCTGTGGGCGCGGCGCCTGCGCGTGCGGCCACGTCCCGACCACCACCAGGCAGGAGTGTCATGACGATCGACTCGACCCGGACCCGGTCGGCGTGGCCGGGCCTCGACGTGCTGCCGACGGGGCCCCGCGCTGCCGTGTCCGCCGTCGTCGCCCGCCGGCTCTTCCTGGCGGCGGTGTCGCGGCTGCCCGTGACGGTGACGATCGAGCCCGCTCGCCCGGGCGGCGTACGACGGGTGGTCGGGCAGGGCGGGCCCGCCGCCACGGTCCTGCGGCCGGAGGAGTTCTTCGTCCGTCTCGGGCGGCACGGCCTGATCGGGTTCGGCGAGGCGTACCTGACGCGAGCCTGGGACGCCGAGGACCTGGCCGGCTTCCTGGCCGTGCTCGCGGCCGACATGCCGACCCTGATCCCGGCCTCGCTGCAGAAGGCCCGGGCCCTGGTAGTTCCTCGTCCGCCGCGCACGCAGCGGAGCACGCAGACCAACAGCCGCAGCAACATCGCCCACCACTACGACCTGTCCAACGAGCTGTTCGCGATCTTCCTCGATCCGACGCTGAGCTACTCCTCGGCGCTGTTCGACACCCCGGTCCGCGAGCATCCCGACCAGCCGTCCGGTCACCTGGTCGCGATCCCGCCGGGCGGGGACGCCGCGGGCGAGCCACTGGCGGAGGCGCAGGCGCGCAAGATCGAGCGCCTCCTGGACCGGACCGGCGTGGGCGACGGCAGCCGGGTGCTGGAGATCGGCACCGGCTGGGGTGAGCTGGCGATCCGTGCCGCGCGCCGCGGAGCGACGGTCCGCTCGGTCACGCTGTCGACCGAGCAGCTCGAGCTGGCCCAGCACCGGATCACCGAGGCGGGGATGGCCGACCGGGTACGAGTGGACCTGCTCGACTACCGCGCGGTCGAGGAGGACTCGGCGTACGACGCCGTGGTCTCGGTCGAGATGATCGAGGCGGTGGGCCACGACTTCTGGCCGACGTACTTCCAGACCCTGGACCGCGTGCTCGCACCCGGCGGCAAGGTCGGGATCCAGGCGATCCTGATGCCGCACGACCGGATGCTCGCCACGCGGAACACGCACACCTGGATCAACAAGTACATCTTCCCCGGCGGCTTCCTGCCGTCCGTCCAGGCGATCGACTCGGTCACCCGCCGGCACACCTCGCTCCGGGTCGTCGAGCGGTTGTCGTTCGGGAGCCACTACGCCGAGACGCTGCGGCGCTGGGACGCCGCCTTCCGCGACGCCACTGCCCGGATCCGCGGGCTGGGGTTCGACGAGACCTTCGAGCGGATGTGGCACTTCTACCTGGAGTACTCGCGCGGCGGGTTCGCGTCCGGCTACCTCGACGTCGAGCAGATCGTGCTCGAGCGTTGATCGCCGCCCAGCTCGCCGAGGCCGCCGAGCCGTTCGTCGGCGGCGAGCTCCCCGTGCGGCTGCGGGCCTGGGACGGATCGGAGGCCGGCCCGGCCGACGCCCCGCTCGTCGAGCTGCGCAGCCCGGACGCCGTACGCCGCCTGCTGCGGCACCCCGGCGAGCTCGGCGCCGCGCAGGCCTACGTCACCGGCGAGCTCGAGGTGCATGCCGACCTCGAGGAGGCGCTGTCCTACGCCTTCGGCGTGGCGCGCTCGCGCGGGCTCGGCGGTCGGCGGCCGTCGCCCGCCGCTCTCGCCCGCGCGGCCCGCACGGTGGTGTCGCTGGGCCTTCTCGGCCGGCCACCCCAGCCGCCGGCCACCCAGGCCCGGGTCCGCGGCCGGCTGCACTCGAAGCTGCGGGACCGGTCATCGATCGCCCATCACTACGACTTCTCCAACGACTTCTACGCTCTGCTGCTCGACCCTTCGATGGCCTATTCGTGCGGGTACTTCACCAGCGACGACCCGTCGTACGGCGTCGCCGACTCCCAGCGCGACAAGCTCGACCTGGTCTGCCGCAAGCTCGGCGTCAGCGCGGGCAGCACGCTGCTCGACGTCGGCTGCGGCTGGGGCTCGCTGTCACTCCACGCCGCGGAGCAGTACGGCGCCCAGGTCACCGGGGTGACGATCGCCGCCGAGCAGAAGCGGTTCATCGACGCGCGGATCGCCGAGCGCGGGCTGGGCGACCGGGTGCGGATCGAGCTCTGCGACTACCGCGATGTGGAAGGGTCGTTCGACGCCGTCGGCTCGATCGAGATGGGCGAGCACGTCGGCGAGCGGAACTTCCCGAGGTACGTCGAGGCGTTGCGGCGCGCGGCCCGTCCCGGCGGGTCGGTGCTGGTGCAGATGATGTCGCGGCCGGGTCGCAACGGAGGCCGGTGGCCCGGCGGCGGGCCTTTCATCGAGTCGTTCATCGCGCCCGACATGCACATGCGGCCGGTGGGCGAGACGGTGGCGTACCTCGAGCGTGGCGGGCTCGAGGTCCGCGACGTGCATGGCCTGCGCGAGCACTACGTGCGCACGGTCGCCGGCTGGATGCAGAACTTCGAGGCGAACCTCGACGCGCTGACCGCGATGGTCGGGGAGGAGGCCGTGCGCGTCTGGCGCCTGTACCTCGTGGGCGGGGCGATGGCGTTCCGCGACGGACGGATGGGCGTCGACCAGATCCTCTGCGTGCGGCCCGGGGCGCCGCACCGGCTGCCCGCCGTCCGAGGGTGGTGAGATCGAGCCGTGGTCCCTGACTTCTTGGTCGTCGCCGCGGCCGTGCTGGCCGTCGGCGTGGTGGCGATGGTGGTCACCGCCCTGGTGGCCCGGCGGGTGGGCCGGGTCTCGGTCGTCGACGTGACGTGGGGCCTCGCGCTGGTCGCCGCGGCCGCGGTCTGCGCCGTCGTCGGTCCTGCCGTCTCCGACACGGACGCGTGGCGGTCGTGGCTGCTCGTGCTCCTGGTCGCCGTGTGGGGTGGCCGGCTGTCCTGGCACATCGTCCGCCGCTCGCGCGGGCACGGTGAGGACCCGAGGTACGAGAAGATGCTCGGCGCCCCGGTCACCTCGCCCGAGGGCTTCGCGGTCGCGGTGCGCCGGGTGTTCGTCATCCAGGGTGCGGCGATCTGGCTGGTGTCGCTGCCGTTGATGGCCGCCGCGCTCACCACCGTGCGCTGGTCGTGGCTGGTCTGGGTCGGCGTGGCGCTCTGGGTGATCGGCGTGGTCTTCGAGTCGGTCGGCGACGCCCAGCTCGCGGCGTACCGTGCGAAGCCCCGCGACCAGAGGCCGCAGGTGCTGGACACCGGGCTCTGGAGGTACACGCGACACCCGAACTACTTCGGGGACGCCAGCGTCTGGTGGGGGCTCTGGGTCGTCGGGGCGCTGGCGTCCGGCTGGCTCCCGGCACTGCTCACGGTCGTTGCACCGATCGCGATGACGTACTTCCTGGCGTTCGCGACCGGCGCGCGGCTGCTGGAGCAGACGATGATGCAGCGGCCGGGGTACCCCGAGTACGCCGCACGTACCTCGATGTTCCTCCCGCTACCGCCTCGACGCTGAGCGGCGGCTCCTCACGGACCCACGGTCGCCGCGTCGGCGGGTATGTCCTCCTTGTGCGCGTTGATCAACGCGATCGACGCGGCCAGGGCGCAGGCGAACAGGATCGCCCCCGCGAGGAACGCGACGTGGTAGCCGTGGATGAACGCGAACGGCAGGATCTGCTGGGCCTGGGCGGGGCTGGTCGGCGGATGGTCGGTGAAGTAGGCGGTGACCGCGCCGGCGAACAGGGTGTTCAGCAAGGCGGTGCCGAGGGAGCCACCGATCTGCTGTGAGGTGTTGAGCACCGCGGACGCGACACCCGCGTCGTGGCTCTCGACGCCGATGAGCGAGGTGCTGGCCGCCGGGATGAAGACCCCGGCCAGCCCCACCGACATCACGACCATCGCGGGGAACACCAACACCCAGTACGACGAGTCCTGGTCGATCTGGGTCAGCAGGAGCATCCCCACGATGGCCATCACGAGCCCGGGCAGGATGAGCGCCCTGGGGCCGAGCCGCGGCAACAGCTGGGAGACGAAGCCGGCGGCGAAGATGATGCCGAGGCTGAACGGCAGGAAGGCGAAGCCGGCCTTCAGCGGCGTGTAGCCGAGGTTGACCTGGAAGTAGTAGGTCAGGAACAGGAACATCGCGTACAGCGCGGCACCCACGAACAAGAACACCAGGAACGACCCGCCGCGGTTCCGGTCGAGCACGACCCGCATGGGCAGCATCGGATTGCGAGCGCGGCGCTCCCAGACCACGAAGGCGACGAGCAGCACGACCGCGAGAACGAGGAACGTCACCGTGCTCGGGGCGCCCCACCCCTGCACCGCCGTGGAGCTCGGGTCGTCGGGGTTCTTCGCCCGAGCGGCCTCGGTGAAGCCGTAGACCAGCGAGAACAGGCCGCCCGTGGCCAACAAGACGCCCGGGACGTCGTACCTGGTGTCCCCGTGAGCCTTGCTCTCGTGGACGAGCGGGAACGCCATCGCCGCCACGACCAGCGCGAACGGCACGTTGACCCCGAGGCACCAACGCCAGGAGGCGTACTCGGTGAGCACGCCGCCGACGATCAAGCCGATCGCGGCGCCGCCACCGGACAGCGCGCCGAACACGCCGAACGCCTTGGCCCGCTCCTTCGGCTCGGTGAACGTGACGGTCACGATGGACAACGAGGCCGGCGCCATGAGGGCCGCGAACGCGCCCTGGAGGGCGCGCGCCGAGAACAGCAGCTCCTGGTTGGGCGCAAGACCACCGATCGCCGACGCCGCGGCAAACCCGAGCAGGCCGATGATGAAGGTGCGCTTGCGCCCGGTGTAGTCGGCGATCCGCCCACCCAGCAGCAAGAGTGCGCCGAAGGCCAGCGTGTAGGCCGTGACCATCCATTGGCGGTCGGCGTTGCTGATGTCGAGGTCCGCCTGTGCCGACGGAAGCGCGATGTTCACGATCGACGCATCGAGAATGATCATCAGCTGCGCTGCCGCGAGGACGACCAGCGCCCACCATCGGCCCGGGTCGGGCTCGGTCCTCTCCGACGGAGTGTCAGCGGCAGGAACGGGTTCACTCATGGTGACTCCTCAGGTCACGGCCGGCCTTCTGAGATCGCTCGGCACAGCAAACCACGTGTGGCGACAGAACACCCGCGCCGCGACGGGACGCGAACCTCGGCCGGCTGGACCGCGAGGTTCGCCGGACCGGCACGCTCAGCGGCTCGGCCGAGCGGAAGGCAGTGGTCGGGCGCCGGCCCGCCTACCGAGACCTACGAACGTGCCGACGGGGTGATGGGCGTCCCGGAGTCGCGCACGCCTTCGTAACCAGGCAGCTCGGGGCCGTTGACCGCACGCTCGATCAGGCCGGTGAAGGCTTCCGGGTCGGGCTCCGGGCTCGGCTCGGCGTCCGGGTCGGGGGCCGCGAGCATCTGCACGTGCAGCCGACCGATCTCCTGGTTGGCCTCGACGTAGGAGCGCATCCGCTCCTGGTAGCCGGCGAACCCGGCCGCAGGGTCCCAGTCGGCGGCGGCGAGCTCCCCAGCCAGCATGTAGGCGCCGACCAGGGCCAGCCCCGTGCCGGCGCCGGACATGGGCGACGCGCTGAACGCCGCGTCCCCGAGCAACCCCACCCGTCCGCTGGACCAGCGGTCCATCACCACCTGGGCGACCTGGTCGAGGTAGAAGTCCGGGGTGTCGTCCAGGTGCGCGAGGATGCGCGGCGTCAGCCAGCCGAAGCCGGTCATCTGCTCGCGCAGCAGCCGCTTCTGCGCCTCGACGTCGCGGTGGTCGATGTCGAAGTCGGGTGCCGTGAAGGACAACATGGCGATGGCCTTGTTGGCGTCGTGGATGGGCCGCAGGCCCGCGGAGCGCCCGCCCTCCTGGTAGTCGAGCAGCCAGCGGTCCAGCCCGAACTCGTTGGGCACGGTGTAGAAGGCCAGCACCAGCCCGAGGTGACGGACGAACTGCTCGCGTGGCCCGAAGACCATCGCCCGCAGCGCCGAGTGCAGCCCATCGGCGCCGATCACGAGCTCGAAGCGCCGCCGGTCGCCGCTCGCGAAGACGACGTCGACCCCGTCCGGGTCCTGGGTGAGCTCGGCGATCCGGTCGCCGAAGACGTACTCGACACTCTCGCGGGTGTCGTCGTACAGCACCTGGGAGAAGTCTCCGCGCAGGACCTCGATCTCCGAGATGTACCCGTCGCCGTCGTTCTCCTCCGCGCGGAAGGTCTCCAGCACGTTGCCGTCCGCGTCCACCGTGTACGCGCCAGCGGTGTCGGTGCACACCGCCCGCACGGCTGCGTCGAGCCCCATCCGCCGGATGACCTCCTTGGCCACCCCGCGAGCGTCCACGGCCTGCCCACCCGGCCGCAGCCCGGGCGACTGCTCCACCACGGTCACCTCGGCACCCCGTCGGAGCAGCCAGTGGGCCAGCGCCGGACCCGCGATGCTCGCTCCCGATACCAACACCCTGATCTTGCTCATCGCTCCCCCTTCATCGCCCGTCCCATGAACGGCGTCCTGACCCTATGCAGTCACGGTCCTACCGACCGGGCGCCGGTCCGGAACTCATCGGGCCCCGGCACGTAGCCGGGAGGCAACCTGCAGCCGGCGGACAGCTGGTCCAGACCAGGGCTTGACCTTCGAGCCCTAATGGTTAGAGTCCTGACTATTAGAACTGGAAACGACGAAGGGAAGTCGCTATGACCACCGCACCAATCGTCGAGACCACAGTGCACTCGGTCACCGTGAGCCCCGAGCACATCCTCCAGATCGGCATGGGCTTCTGGGCCTCCAAGACCCTCCTCTCGGCTGTCGAGCTGGGGCTGTTCACCGTGCTGGGCGGCCGCAGCCTGACCGCATCGCAGATCGCGGACCGGCTGGACCTGCACGTGCGAAGCCGGGCGGACTTCCTGGACGCGCTGGTGTCCCTGGGCCTTCTCGACCGCCTCGGCGACGGGCCCGACGCGGTCTACAGCAACACCTCAGACACGGCAGTGTTCCTCGACAGCGAGTCGCCGGCGTACCTCGGCGGCATCCTCGAGATGTCCTCGTCCCGGCTCTACGGCTTCTGGGGCTCGCTCACCGAGGCCCTGCACACAGGCCTCCCCCAGAACGAGATCAAGACCGGCGCACCTAGTCTGTTCGAGGGCATCTACGCCGATCCCGAGCACCTCGAGACCTTCCTCAACGGCATGGCCGGCCTTCAGCTCGGCGCCTTCACCGCACTTGCGGCCAAGCTCGACCTGAGCAGCCACACCACCTTCTGCGACCTCGGCGGGGCCAACGGCGAGCTGGCGGCGATCATCGCAGCCGCCAACCCGCACCTCACCGGTCGGGTGTTCGACCTCCCGCCGGTCGTACCGATCGCGAACGCCCACCTCGCTCGCAAAGGCGTCGCCGATCGCGTCACCGCCGTCGTCGGAGACTTCTTCGCCGACGAGCTCCCGGCCGCCGACGTCTACTTCATGGGCAACGTCCTGCACGACTGGGACGAGGCCGAGAAGCAGGCCCTCATCGACAAGGCGTACGCCGCGCTGCCACCGGGCGGCATCCTCGTCGCCATCGAGAACGTCATCGACGACGCCCGGCGCACGAACGCCTTCGGGCTCCTGATGTCGCTGAACATGCTCATCGAGCTGCCCGGCGGGTTCGACTACACCGGCGCACAGTTCGACTCCTGGGCTCGCAAAGCCGGCTTCGCCCGCACCGAGGTCCTCCACCTGGCCGGCCCCACCAGCGCCGCCATCGCCCACAAGCACTGACCCGCCTCGCCGAACAGGAGCACGTCATGAACAACATCCCGTCCACCGGCATGGGTTCCAGCCGGCGTGGGTTCCTCGGAAGAGCAGCGGCGATGGCTGCTGCGCCGACAGCGGCGGCCATCCTCGGCCCACAGCTCCTCGCGGACAGCGCGTCTGCCGCCGAGGGCGATCTGCCGTCGTACGCGCCGGTGCCGGCGACCGCATTCGGTCCAGCACTGAACGCCGATGGCTACTTCGTCGGCAAGATCTACGACAACCTGTACTGGGTCACCGACGGCTTCTATCAGTCGATGTTCCTCGCCGGCGCCAAGGGCGTCGTCGTCGTCGACGCACCGCCGACCATCGGTCACAACCTGGTGCGAGCCATCAACCAGGTGACCGCCGCGGCGGGCACCACGTCGAAGGTGACCCACCTCGTGTACTCGCACTTCCACGCCGACCACATCGGTGCGGCCTCGATCTTCGGCGATGACGTGGTCCGCGTGGGGCACGTCGAGAACCGACGGCTGCTTCGTGAGGCCGGCGACCCGAACCGTCCACCGCCGACGATGACGTTCAAGGACCATCGCGTTCTCGAGTTCGGCAGGGATCGGCTGGAGCTCGCCTTCCACGGGCCGAACCACTCGCCCGACAACATCTTCGTCTACGCGCCCAGACATCGCACTCTGATGGTGGTCGACGTTCTCTTCCCCGGCTGGGTGCCGTTCAAGAGTCTGGCGGTGTCACAAGACATCCCGGGATGGGTGCGGGCACACGACGTCGCCATGGACTACGCCTGGACAACCCTCGTGGGTGGCCATCTCGGTCGTCTCGGCGTCCGCGCCGACGGCGAGCTGCAACGGCAGTACATCCGTGACCTCGACGACAGCGTGAGGCAGACGCTGGCAAGCTTGGACCCGACTCCGTTCTTCCAGAAGTACGGCCCGTCGGGCAACGCGTGGGCGATCTTCAAGTCCTACCTCGACGCGGCTGCCGTCCAGGCCGCCGCGCCGGTCGTCGACAAGTACGTCGGGGTGCTCGGTGGCGCAGACGTCTTCACGCTCGACAACGCAGCGGTGCTGTTCGAGTCGCTGCGCATCGATGCCGGAGCTCTCGGCCCGTTCGGCATCCGACCTTGATGCGGTCGGTCTCCGATCGGTCCGAAGGACCGCGCGAGGATGGGAGAGCATCTAATCTTCAGTCCTCTAACCAAGAGTCCTGAGGAGAGGTCAGCGCATGGTCGAGACCCGCGTCCACGACGACCGCCTCGACGGCGGCCGTGATGAGGGGACGGCCGCCGATGCGCCGCGCCGTGTCGACCGCGTCGCGTTCGGACGCGAGTTCCCCTCCGGGGACGCCACCGCCACCGAGTGCGCGCAGAACCTGGTTCGCACCGCGGAGCTCTTCCTGGACGCCGACGCGCGTGCGTTGCGGCAGCACGGACTCTCCATCCCCGCGCGCATCCTCCTGGGCACACTGGAGGGGGCCGGCGAGCCACTCTCGCACTCGGCCATCGCCGAACGGCTCTTCGTGACAGGAGCGAGCGTCACGTCGCTGGTTGACACCCTCGAACGTCGAGGCCTCGTCCGGCGGATCCGCGACACCTCGGACCGTCGCGTGGTTCTCGTCCAGCTCACCGACGCCGCGTACCCCATCATCGACAGCTTTCTCGCCGAGGTGACGACGCTCCATGCCCATGAGTTCGCCGTCCTCGACGAACAGGAGCGCGAGACCTTCGTGCGCCTCTTGGCAAAGGTCGCCGGGTCGATCCGGGCACTCGACGTGAACGCCGCCGTCGCCTCCACCCGCCCCCGGAGGCGTCCGCGCAAGGTCCGTCGCTAGCACCCGGCTCCTCACCCGCCGGTGCTGGCACGATGTCGGCGTGGTGGACTCTGGGTTGGTCGGGGGCGTCCTCGTCGCCGGGCTCGCGATCTTCCTGGTCGGCGCTTCCGCGTGGCGGTTGGAGTACCAGCGCCCGCTGCCGGAGTCATTGCCCGCCATTCGCCGGGATCGCCGCCGCTGGGTCTGGATCCACGTCTGGATGGTCGCCGGCATGCTCGTCACCTTTGCCGGGTGGGCGGGTCTGGCGGTGATCATGGATGAGCCCACCGCCACGGTTCTCACGGCCATGGCGGCAGCGGTGTACGTGTCCGGCGGGGTCTGTTGGACAGTGTCGTTGGCCTTCCGCCTCACGGTGGTGCCGTGGGCGGCGGAGCACACGGTCACCGTCGGGGACGTGCCTGAAGGCTTCGCCGCCCACGACCGGTGGGCCGGAGCGCTGTACTGCGTCCACATGCTCACGGCGTACGTCGCGTCGGCCGTGCTCGGGATCGCCGTGCTCGACTCGGTCGCCCTGCCGACATGGCTCGGCTGGGCCGGCCTCGGGTGGGGGCTCGCCTTCGCCGCCGGTCTGGTGGTGACCCGGTTCGCGGGGCCTTTCAACCCGCCCTTCTGGGCTCACCTCTACACGGGCACCGTTGGGGTGGTCCTCCTCCTCCACTGACGCGGCCGTGAGTGCGTTGAGCCCGCTCACCAGGGGGCTTTCGGCGGCATCGATGGCTACGCTTCGGTGAGGCGCGGGCGAGGACGGAGCGCGTGATGGAGCCAGACAAGCAACGGATCTCCGACGAGGAGCGCCACCAGGTCACCGAGGTGCTGCGACAGGCTGCCGGAGAGGGGCGCCTCGACGCCGACGAGCTCGATTCTCGGCTCGACGCGGCCTTCGCGGCGCGGACGTACGCCGACCTGGTCCCGATCACCGCTGACCTGCCGACGGCGTCGACCGCGAGCGTCCCGGTGCCGCGGTCCGCGGCGCTGGCCGCGGGCCCGGTGCATGAGAAGTCCTTCGCGATGATGTCGACCACCCGGCGCCGCGGCCCGTGGCAGGTGGGGGAGCGGCACAAGGCGTTCGGGCTCATGGGTGGAGTGGTGCTCGATCTGCGGCAAGCCTTGCGGCCGGGGCAGACGGTCACCATCGACGCCTCGGTGTTCATGGGATCGGTCGACGTCCTGGTCGATGAGCACACGGTCGTGATCTGCGATGGGCACGCCTTCATGGGCGACTACAGCGAGGCCCGCTCGCGACTCGAGCCGCAACCACGTCCGGACTCGCCAGTGGTGCGCGTGCAGGGGCGTGCCGTGATGGGCAGGGTGAACGTCAAGCGCCGGTAGCCGGGGCGCGGTGGCATTGGTCGGCCGCCGTCCGAGGGAGAGGACCCCTCATCGGCCGCGGGCCTCCACCCCGACCTGGTCGAACAAGAAGGCGTACAGGTCAGTTGTCTCGTCGATCGTCTGGTCCAGCGAGCCGCTCAAGTGTCCGCCTGCCTCCATCCGCAGCAGCACCGGGAGTCCGGACGACGTCGCCGCCTGGAGGCGCGCGGTCATCTTCTTGGCGTGCCACGCGTCGACCCGGGTGTCGTGCTCACCGGCCGTCAGCAGCACCGCCGGGTAGGGCACCCCCTCGCGGACGTTGTGGTACGGCGAGTAGTCCAGGAGCGCCTTGAAGATCTCCGGGTCCTCGACAGAGCCGAACTCCGTCGTGTTGTACCGGCCGTTCATCGTGGTCTCCGACCGGAGTGAGTCCATCACCGGCACGGCGGCGATGCACGCGCGGGCCAGGTCGGGTCGCTGCGTGATCACCGCGCCCATCAGCAGACCGCCGTTCGACCCGCCCAGGATCGCCAGCTGGTCTCGGCTGGTGATGCCGGACTCCACGAGATGGTCGGCGCAGGCGATGAAGTCGTCGAAGCAGTTCTGCTTCGTGCTCAGCCGGCCTGCCTGGTGCCACTCCTGGCCGTACTCCCCGCCGCCTCGGATGTTCGCCACCACGAACACCCCGCCCCGTTCCAGCCACAGCACCCGCTCGATGTTGAAGCTCGGCACCATCGAGATCGCGTAGCCGCCATAGGCCACGAGGAGAGCGGGCGCCGTCCCGTCACGGGGGGTGTCGGGTGCCGCGATGATGTTGAGCGGCACGCGCGTGCCGTCCCACGACGTCGCGAACTCACGGGTCACGACGTAGCCCGACAGGTCGACGGGTGTGGTCGCGGTCAAGGCGGTACGGCGCGGGGGCTCGCCATCGAAGGCGACCCACCACGTAGGTGGCTCGGTGAACGACTCGCTCTGCCAGACGACGCGGTCACGGCCGAGGGTGGCGAGCCTGGCCCGGTACGACGACACCGTGCTCACCGGGGGCACGTCGGGCGCCGGCAGCGGGCGACCGTCGAGGTCGAACGCGCGCAGCTGCTGCGGTCCGCCGTCCATGTCGGCCACCCAGACGACGGCGTCCGTCACCGCCACGTCCTCGATCACCAGGTTGCTGTCCGGGACCAGCTCCTCGGCGTCGGCGACCGTGACGCCTTCGCGCAGGGCCAGCCGCAGGACCCGGCCGTGCGGCGCGTCCCGGCGCGAGAGCAGGTAGACGGCGTCCGCGCCGAGCACGGCGTACGGGCAGTTGTCGGGGATGTCCGCCAGCAGCCACCACTCCCCGTCCTGGCTCTGCGGCCGCAGGAACAGCTGCCACTCGCCGCCGTCCCCCTTCTGCACGCGGTCCATCAGCCAGCGCCCGTCGGCGGAGGCGGACAGCACGTTCTCCGCGATCGACTCGTCCGCCACGCCCGTCGGGAAGTCCAGCCGGTCCTCGCCGCCACCGTCGAGGTCGCGGTACCAGACCTGCTGCCCGAACCCCGCCGGGTCCGCGCAGCGGGTGAACCAGAAGCCGGCCCCGTCGGGCCGCCAGGCCATGGACCCGCCCATCAGGTGTACGTGCGGGATCGGCTCCCCGACGACCTCACCGCTCGTGGCGTCGTACACGAAGAGCGTGCCGTCCTCCGTGCCGTGCTCGGACATCGACACCGCGACCTGCCGCCCACCCGGCCTCGGCACGAACCAGTCGATCGCGGTCTCCCCCGTCGGGTCGATCGCCTCCGGGTCGACCAGCACCCGCTCGGTGGAGGCGTCGTCCAGGTCCGTCAGCGTCACCAGGAACGGGCGCTGCCGCGGCGTCTGCTCCTTCAGCGCGAAGTACGTGTCACCGCCCGCCGCCAGGTTCGAGTACGACGACCGGTCCGCCCTCAGCAGCCCGTCCACCCTGGTCCTGAGATCACCGCGCCACGGCAGGGAGGCGAAGTACGCGCGAGTCAGCTCCGCCTGCGCCTGCGTCCAGGCCACCGTCTCCGGCGAGGACGCATCCTCCAACCACCGGTAGTCCTCCGAGACCTCCACCCCGTGGTACGTGCTCACCACCGGCACCCGCCGCGCCTCAACCGTCATGCCGCCAGTGAACAACCACCCCCACCTGTTGGTCGAGCAGGGGCGTAGCACTGGCATCAGGACGAGCGAGCAGAGCGCCTGACCACGACCGTTGACGCCCCGCTCGGCCCGGCGGGACACTGGCCGGAAGCGAGCGCGAAGGGGAGTCCGATGGCGTGGAACCTGGCAGGCAGCTACAGCGAGACCTGCTCCTGCGAGCTCATGTGCCCCTGCAACACGTCCCTTGACCACGGGGCCACCTACGACTTCTGCCGCGTGACCCTTGCCTTCAGCATCCATGAGGGCTCCGTGGATGGCACCGACATCGCCGGGCGAAAGGTCGTGCTCATCGCCGACACCCCGAAGGTGATGACAGACGGCAACTGGCGTGTCGGGGTGTTCGTCGACGACGGCTCATCGGAGGAACAGTTCGACAAGCTGGTCCAGGTCTTCGGCGGTCAGCTGGGTGGGCCGATGGCCGGGCTCGCACCACTGATCGGGGAGATGCTCGGCGTCCAACGCGCGGCGATCGAGATCGAGGACGACGGCCTGCTGCACAGCGTCCGGGTGGACGACGTGATCGACTACCAGATCCAGGACATCGTCCCCTTCGGTGTCGAGACCGGTGAGCCGGTGAGGTTCGCCGGGATGTTCCACCCGGTCGGGTCGGACCTGGTGATGGCTGAGGCGAAGCGCACCAAGATCAACGCCTTCGGCATCACCTACGAGGGAAAGACGGGCCTGTCCAAGTCTGGCTTCTCCTGGGCCGCTTGAGGTCATGACCGAGGCAGAGTCGGTCACCGGCTCGAGCCTTGGACCGGCGTACGCCGCGACGCGTGCCCACCTGGGGATCGTCGCCGTCCTCTTCGCGCTGGCCGCCATCGGCTGGTGGTGGACGGTCGGCGAGATGCGAGGCATGGACGACGGGCCCTGGACCGCTCTGGGTACCTTCGGCTGGTTCGTCGGCGTCTGGGTGGTGATGATGGCGGCGATGATGTTCCCGTCGGTCTCCCCGACGGTCGCCCTGTACGCACGGATGAGCAGGTCGCGTGTCCTCTCTGCGGCTTTCACCGCCGGCTATCTCGCCACGTGGGCCGCTGCCGGGGTGGTCGCGTTCCTGATCGCGCTGATCACGACGCGCGCTGCGAACAGCGCACTGGCCTGGGACAACGCCGGGCAGACGATCGCCGGAGTGACTCTCCTGGTGGCCGCCGGCTACGAGCTGACCCCGCTCAAGGATGTCTGCCTCGGGAAGTGCCGCAGCCCCCTGGGCACGCTGCTCGGCTCCTGGCGCGCCGGGTGGGCGGGTGCGTTCCGCATGGGACTGGGCAACGGCGCATGGTGCGTCGGCTGCTGCTGGGCGCTGATGGCGTCGCTCTTCGCGCTGGGCGTGATGAGCGTGACCTGGATGGCCGTGGTCGCCGTGCTGATTGCGCTCGAGAAGACGATCCCGTGGCGTCGCGTGGCGACGTACGGAACCACGATTGTCCTGGTCGTGCTCGGCGTCACCATGCTGGTCGCCCCCGATGCGCTTCCGGGACTCACTGTCCCGGGCCAGAGCCCGATGCCCTCGATGTCACCGATGGGGTCCTGACCGAACAGGCAACGGCCGAACCCGCCGGTGGGCGGGCTCGGTCGAAGACTGGATCCTCAGGCCATCTCGGGAACGTGCAGGTGTGCGTAGGCGAGTTCGAACTCGTGCACGGCGACGATCTCGCCGCCCGCCTCGCTGGCGGCCCGGTTGCGCATGTCGTCCGCCGCCGGGCGGCTGGCCTCCATGGCTGCGCGGGTCTCCCAAGCCGTGGTGGCGCAGCCCATTCCGGTCGACCGGTTCATCAGCAGGCTGGCGCTGCAGAACCCAGGCGTCCGCTCGAGCTCGGGGAGGATCCCGACCCGGAACGTCTCCGTCATGGCGTCGAGGTCGCCCTTGAGCCAACTGACTCGGCAGCACTCACCGTGATGCGTCCGGTGCATGACGGCGATCTCCCACTCGTCGACCTGCATGGAGCCGCCGAGGATCTCCTGCCCCCGAGCGCGGATCGGCAGGAGCTGCTCATCGCTGGCGCGCATGGCTGCCTCGGTGTCCCATGAACTTGTTGCGATGCACTGCCCGGTCTCGCGGTCGACCAGCACCGAGAGGCCGCGACAGCCCTCGAGGTTGTCGAGCATGGGTGCGGCCTCGTCCTTGATGAATGCGATGCCCGCATCCATGTTGTCGGGGCTTCCATCGAACGTGGTGGAACGTGCGTACACGACCCACTCCTCTCTGGGATGGGCAGTGCCCGTCCGGCACCGCCGGATGATCCCTGCCTACTCCTCCCAGGGGAAGGGCGCCAGTGCCCGCCGCCCTGGAGCTTGCCTCTGAATCGCACTCGAGCGGCCGTGCGACGCGAAACCCGCCCGTGGTGAAGCCCCGCCTAGGACTGGTCGACAGCCGGTGGCCGGAGGCCCTGGCCGAAGAATGCGCTCTCGACCGTTGCCGGCCAGACACAAAGGAGGCGGCCGCCTTGTGGACCGGTTCGGAACCCGTGCACCGCTCCGGGCGGGATGAACACGAAACTGCCCGGCCCGAGTCCCTCCGCTGGATCCGAATCGGTGTAGAAGGTGTAGCTGCCCTCGAGTACGTAGAAGGCTTCGGCTTCGTCGTGGGTGTGCGGCGGATTGTCGAACCCGGGGTCCTGCCATGCCTCCCCGATCGCCCAGTGGCCGCCCGTCTCGGTCCGCGCAGCCAGGCGCGTGATCTGCGCCTTCAGGCCACCCATCGGGAGGATGATGTGATCCCCTTCGCCATGCCGTCGCAAGGACACGTGCGTCTCGTCTTGATCAGGCACCGTCCATCTCCTCAGCGAAGTCGGGTGACCAGAGCAAGTATCCGCAGGATGGATGGACTCGAACAGGGTCAAGGTCGTGCGAGTCGCTCTCGTCCAATGCTGCGTGCCTGCGGCCGCGTCACTCTGGCCATGACTCCGTGCCGGCCGGTTCGCACTGGGGGGATGACACCGCAGACAGTGGGGTGAACCAACCTGCCTGGGGCGCGGCCACGCCAAGATCACGAGGAGAGGCTGAGGTGGTCACCGGGTTTCGCGAGGACGCGCATCGGCAGAGGGCGTCTCGCGACCGGTCTGACGTTTACGGTTTCCGCCGCCAGGCCTATCGTGCGATGGGTTGGGCCGTTGGCTCAGAGCGTCGGATAGTGGTGCAACCGTGGCGGACCCTGCTGTCAGCTTCGACGAGATCTTCGTCGCGGAGTTCACTGCTGTGGAACGCACGGTGTACCTGATCGTCCACGACCGAGAGCTGGCGAAGGAGCTGACCCAGGACGCGTTCCTGGCACTCCTGCAGGCCTGGCGCAAGGTGTCGCGGTACGAGCGCCCAGGAGCATGGGTGCGACGCGTGGCGATCCGTCTCGCGGTTCGCGCGCTCCGTCGCCACGAGCACCGCGCGCGAGCCGAGCGCTCCGCGCCGGCACCCTCGGCCGTGACTGCCGCGCGGGACCTGGACGTGTGGTGGGCGGTGGCGACGCTGTCGGCCCAACAGCGCGCTGCCGTGGTGCTCTTCTACTTCGAGGATCGCCCGATCGACGAGGTTGCCGAGATGCTGGGCTGTTCGTCACAGACCGCACGGGTGCACCTGTTCCGCGCGCGCCAGCGGTTGGGCGCGATCTTGTCCGCGACGGAGGTGGACCGGTGAACCGGTTCGACGAGCAGCTGAAGAACAGCCTGCACAACTTGTCGGCCGACATCGGTCCCGACCCCGACGACCTCCCCGTCGTACGTCAACGGGCCCTGATCGCCCGCGGCCGGCGACGACGCGCGGTGGCGGCCACAGCGTTCATGGTCGCGATCCTGGTCGCGGGTGCGGTGGTCCTCTTCGGGCAGGAGGGTGCGGGCAGGGAGGACCCCGTGAGGCCGCTCCCGGGCTCCCCGGATCCGTCCCCGGGAGAGCTGCACGACGTGACGAACCCGTTCACGGTCGTGCGCCGCATCGACGCGTCCGCTATCGGCGTGCACGAGCCGCTGAAGGTCGCCGTCGCCGCTGGCGGGAACGTCTACGTGACCGACCGTGGGCAGCACGTGACGGAGCTGGATGCCAACGGGGTCGTCGTACGCCAATGGGGCGGCCAGGGCACGGCTCCCGGCAAGTTCCGGCTGTACTCCGGCGCCGTGGCGATCGGACCCCAGGGCCGCGTCTACGTCGCGGACACCGGCAACTTCCGGATCCAGGTGTTCTCGGCCACCGGCGAGTTCCTCGCGAAGTACGGCGGCTACGGCCAAGGACCCGGCAGGTTCGTGTGGCCCAGTGACATCGTCGTGGGTGAAGACGGGACCATGTACGTCGCCGACGACCGCGCCGCGACCATCACGGCGCTGTCTCCGACGGGCGAGCAGCTGTGGCGGCGCGGAACGCAGACCGAGACCGATCCCGACCTCGTGGGCCACGAGCATCTCGGCGGGGTCGACGCGGCGGGGCTGCTCGTGACCGCCAATGACGACGCCGGCGAGGTGCTGTTCCTCGACTCCGACGGCAGTGTGGTCGACGCCTTCAACACCGACGCGGCGGGCGCAGGCGTGGACACGAGCCGGATACCTGGCGGTCACTTCCCGCGGGGAGCCTGCGGCGCCACGCTCGACCCACAGGGGAACGTCTACGTGTCCTCGTGCGAGGAGAGCTACGAACCCCGGCACGACACGGCGGTGTACGACCTGGAGCACCGACTGGTCGCCGGTTGGAAGCGTGGCGTCCTCGTCGACTCACCCGTCTTCGGATCTGACGGCCACGCCTGGGCGGTCCAGAGCGGCAACAGCACGCTGCTCGAGCTCACGACGGAGCTGCCTGAGAACTGATGCCCCGACGTCGTAAACGTTCTCCGGCCCCCGCGTCTGTGTCTGGAATGGCGGCTCACATTTGCGCCGCAGCACCTGTCCCAACCCAGCGTCCGGGGGCACCACCATGCCGCGCACTCATGACCTCCTCGCCATCACCACGACCGTCGTCGCCCTCGGCGCCGCACTCATCGGCTGTCCCGCTCCGGCCGATGCCGTCAGCGTCCGGAACGGGAGGATCGCCTTCGTCGTGGACCCGGGCACTGGAGCACAGATCAAGTCGATCGCCGCCGACGGCAGCGACCTGCAGACACTGGTCCGCTACCGCCGCGCGATCACCGAGTCGCCAGCCTGGTCCCCCAGTGGCTCCCAGCTCGTCTACACCCGCATCGACGACTTCGGCTGCCACATCATCCTGGCGCGGGCCGACGGAACCCACCGCCGAGACCTGACCGGCGACCGGGAGGGCTGTGAGACGACACCCACCTTCGGCCCGGACGGACGGCGCATCATCTTCGCTCTCCAACAGTGCGACGGCTGCCGGACGTGGATCGCCGGCATGAACCTCTCCGGCGAGCACCGGCATCGCATCCTGGCCGTCGCGCCCCAGACGAACCCCGAGGACATCGTGGTCTCGCCCGACGGGCAGCGCATCGCTTTCGAGAGCACCTACGACCCCGACCTCACGCCGTACCAACGCGCGCTCATGGTCGTCGACCGGGACGGCAGTCACCTGCAGACGCTCGTCCCCTACCGGTACGACGTCGGCGTTCACTTCGACTGGGCGGCAACCGGTGGCTGGCTGGTCTACACGCGCTGGTCGGAGAACCCGGAAGGACACGAGGCGAACGTCGTCTTGATCCGTCCCGACGGCTCGGATCAGCAGCGATTGACCCACGTCCACGCGTCCGACCTCTCGGCCGGCGGTGCCACGTTCTCTCCCGACGCGAAACAGGTGGTCTACCGGTTCGCGAACGCCGACCAGCAGCGCTACTGGCTCTGCACCATGCGCGTCGACGGGACCCACAAGAGACGTCTCGCGGAGCTCACCTTCTCCCCTCAGGGCACCGCCTGGGCGCCCCAGCATTGATCCGATTCCGAAGTACACCGTCCGGGTCTCCTGGTTCCGCACATGCGCTTGGAACCACAGCCCATCGGGCCGGCTTGGCAGGGTCCCTCTGCCACGTCTGTGAGCAGCTGTTCCCATCGGACTCGGACTAGTGACATCAGCGTTGGCCGGTTGAGCAGGCACGTAGCCCATCGTGGGACAGGTCCTGGGTGGATCGCCGGTCTTCGGGATCGAACGGGATCGGCCACACGATCGGCCCCGAGTCCGGCCCGGACTCTCGATCGTCTGCTGCGCGAGGATGGTGACGTGCAAATCATGGATGCTCTGCTGCGCGCGCAGGAGGCTGCGGCTCCCGAAGTCGGTCGGGGTCGGCTGGCTGAGTACATCCCCAGTCTGGGGGCGGTGGATCCGCACCAGTTCGGGATGGTGATCGCCTCCTGCGACGGCCAGGTGCACGTCCTCGGTGACGCCGACGTGCGGTTCTCGGTTCAGAGCATCAGCAAGGTCTTCACCCTCGCGCTGGTAGTCGCCGCCGAGGGAGAAGACATCTGGGATCGGGTGTCCCGCGAACCGTCGGGCAACCCGTTCAACTCCCTTCTCCAGCTCGACCAGGAGGCAGGGCGTCCTCGCAACCCGTTCATCAACGCCGGGGCACTCGTCGTCACCGACCGGCTGCATTCGCTGACAGGCAACGCGTACGGCGCCCTTCGCGACCTGATGCGCCGGGAGAGCGGTCGCGCCGACGTGGACAGCGACCCTGTCGTGGCCCGTTCAGAGCTCGAGGTCGGCCACCGCAATTCGGCCCTGGCACACCTGCTTGCCAGCTACGGGAACTTGGAGTGTCCCGTTGATCAGGTGATCAACCAGTACGTCGCCCAGTGCGCTCTCTCCATGACCTGCCGCGAGCTGGCGCTGGCCGGGCTGTTCCTCGCCCGCGACGGCGTCCTCTCGGACGGAACGCGGCTCCTCAGTGCGCGGCAGACGAAGCGGATCAACGCCGTGATGCTCACCTGCGGCACCTACGACTCGGCCGGCGAATTCGCCTACCGAGTTGGACTGCCGGCCAAGAGTGGCGTCGGCGGCGGCATCCTGGCCGTCATCCCCGACCGGGGTGTCGCCTGCGTGTGGAGTCCCGCACTGGGCCCCTCCGGCAGCTCGGCAGCCGGGCTTGCCGCGCTGGACGCGTTCACCACGTACTCCGACTGGACCGTCTTCTGAGCCTCAGCCGGTGACGAACACCGGACTACAGGGAAGCCCGTCACCCTCATCCAAGAAGGAGCGAACGGCAAACGCGGCGAGCCGCAAGGCGCTCCGCAACCGCACGAATCACGACGCAAAGTGCGCAAGGGGAAGTTCAACTCGGCACTCGTAGTAGCGCATCGCAAGCCGGGAGATTGGGACCGCTCATGGTGAGTCACCAAGAGAGAAGATCTGCCCCCGGTCCCCGGGCCCGCGAAACCGGGGCCAGGTCAGAGCGATGATGCACGGTGAGCCGTGACCTGGCCCGTGGGCTGGGTGACTCAGGGAAGGAGGATCGAGCGGGTGATCTGCTGGTTGGCCTCCCAGTAGGTGCGCCTGTCGGTGATGATCGGGTCGTCCGGTGCCGGCTGGATCGCTCCGTCTGTGTCGATCGCTCGGGAGGCTACGGTGTGGTGCCCGGCGGTGGCCTGGCCCCAGTTGTAGGTCCAGAAGTTCCACGCCAGCGCTTTGGATTTGCCGCCGTGGGAGTCGGCGTCAATCACGTGTGCCTGGCGCCATGGGCCGCCGTCAATGGAGACCTCGACCCGGGCGATCGATCCACCCCAGGCGACTCCGATGATCCGGTACGTGGTGTGGCTGCCCTGCACCTTCCGGGTGACCTTGGCTGGCGCCGACTTCAGTCGGAACGGACCGACGTTCTGGAAGGTCCATGTGGTGGTGCCGGCTGCGTCAGTGTGTTCGCGGAAGGTGACATAGTCGCGGGCCATGAACCTCCCGGCGAACCGGTGGTCGATCAGCTCGATGCGCTGGAGCCACTTGACGTTGGCGACGCCGTACCACCCGGGAGCGATGAGACGGACCGGGAAGCCGTGCTCGACGGGCAACGGCTGGCCGTTCATCTCGTAGCAGAGGAGGTTTCCGGGGGCCATCGCCGCATCGATGCTCATGCTGCGGGCGAACTGCTCGGTGATGGTGATGTCGTAGCGGCCCGGGATGTCGGGATCTGGTGTCGCTGTCCCCGTGCCCGGTGTGGGTGGGCTGACGATGCCCGAGTTGTCGCGGATCGTGACGGTCCCTGAGTCGGTGCCCCAGAACACGACCTCCGTCGCGGACTCGAGCGGCCGTGCGCTCCTCAGCAAGGGCGCCAGCGCGGCACCACCCCAGACCGCGTTGCCGACGCCGCCGATGAAGGCGGGGAATGCCGTGTTGCCCGAACACTCCAGGGTGAACTCGACTTCCCTGCGGGAGCGTGCCTCAAGGTCGGCGAGCGACATCGAGGCGGGGTGCGCCACCAGCCCCTCGATGCCCAAGCGCCAGGTGTTGGCATCGATCACCGGGTGGCCGTAGTGGCTGACGAAGAAGAAGTCGTCAGCCGGAGTCAGGCGCGACGAGAGGTCCTCCCAGACGAGCTGGTTACCAACGCCCATACCTGGCGGGAATGGAGGCGGTTGGTCCTCCCAGAGGATCACGTCGTCGCTGGGACTGCCGGGGTAGGTCTCGGGTGGATCCCCGTGGTTGCGGAGCCAGGGCACTGAGTCGTGGCCGCCCGCCCCCAGCGCCTGTGCCGATCCCGAGATCTGCAACACCGACATACCCGCAACGGCAGTGCCGCCCGCCTGCAGAAGACCGCGGCGACTGATCGAACTAGTGGCCATGATGGGCTCCTTTCGAAGCCTTCGACGCTACGCCGATCCGGCTCCACCGGGTAGCCAGCGGCCCGATGTAACCGCTCCCAATCCAGGCGATGGAGCCGACCAGCGGGAACAGCAGGATGATGAACACCCACGCGACCTTCGGCAGGTTGCGGATCGAGCCCTCGGGCGTGCCGATGCACTCGATCAGGCAGTGCCATCAGGCGAAGCTGGCGACCCGAAGAACAGCTCCATCTTGATCGTGGCGGGAAGTCTGCGGCACGAGAGGTCCCGTTGTCTGGCAACTCGTTAGGGTCGAGGGGTGAGCGATGCGGTCAACATCCCGACGGACACCCTGGCCCTTCGTGGGGGCGGGGCGATCCCGCTGGTGGGCTTCGGCACCTGGCAGCTCAAGGGCGAGGAGTGCCACGGCGGCGTGCTGGCGGCGTTGGAGGCCGGATACCGCCACGTCGACACCGCGGCCGTGTACGGCAACGAGAGGGAGGTCGGGCGAGCGCTGGCCGAGAGCGGCGTACCGCGCAACGAGATCTTCGTGACGACCAAGTACAACCCGCGCTCCGGTCGTCCCGAGCTCGACGTGCTCGGCCGAAGCCTCGAGGCGCTCGGCCTCGAGCACGTCGACCTGTGGCTGATCCACGCCCCGGTCGACGACCGCCGCAACGCGGCCGTGTGGGAGGGCTTCGTCAAGGCACAGGCGGCCGGCACCGCCCGCGACATCGGCGTCTCGAACTTCCGCCCCGAGCAGATCGACCACGTCTCCGGCGCGACCGAGGTGACGCCGGCCGTGAACCAGATCGAGTGGCGACCCTCCTTGTACGACGCCTCGGTGGTGTCCGCGCACGAGTCGCGCGACGTCGTGCTCGAGGGGTACAGCGCCCTGAAGGGCGGCGCTCTCTCCGACCCCGTCGTCACCCGGATCGCCGACGACCTCGGCCGCACGCCCGCCCAGGTCCTGGTGCGCTGGCACGTCCAGCACGGATTCGTGGTGATCCCCCGCTCGTCGAAGGCGGAGCGGATCCGCGCGAACGCCGACGTCGGCGGGTTCGCGCTCTCGGACGAGCAGATGGCCGCGCTCGACGGCTTGGGGAAGCGCCGCTGAGCCGGCATGGACGCGGTCGACGCGGCCTTCTCCGCCTTCCCGCGCGAGGGATTCCTCCGGCGCGGTGAGCGGCGTCAGGCTGCGTACGACGGCCCGCTCCCGATCGGAGAAGGTCAGACCAACTCCCAGCCGCGGACCGTGTCGGCGATGCTGCGGCTGCTCGACGTCGCGCCCGGCCAGCGAGTGCTCGACGTCGGGTCGGGTTCGGGGTGGACCACCGCGCTGCTGGCACATCTCGTCGGGTCGGCAGGATCGGTCGTCGGCGTGGAGATCCAGCCGTCGCTGGTGGAGTTCGGGTCTGCCAACCTGGCGGCCACCCACCAGCCCTGGGCGAGCATCCGGGCGGCGACGCCGGGGGTCCTCGGGGTGCCCGACCACGCGCCGTACGACCGGATCCTGGTCTCCGCCGAGCCGGCCACCCTTCCGCAATCGCTCGTCGACCAGCTCGGGGACGGGGGTCGCCTGGTGATCCCGGTACGCGGCACGATGACCCTCGTGACCCGATCCGGCGACGACGTCCACGAGAGCCACCACGGCTTCTACCGGTTCGTGCCGCTCCGGTGAGCGCACCGATCCTGAGCCGCTCGGTCGGGTCCTACCTGGTGCACGCGGTGGTGGACGCCGAGGGACCGCTCGAGACGACGTACCGCGAGGCGTTCCCCGGCGCGAACGACGAGCAGTGGGCCGCGGCACGGGCTTTCGACCCCACGGCGTTCGGGCCGGAGGACAGGTGGCGGCTGCCGTTCCGCGCGTACGTCGTGGTGGCGCCGGACGACCGCCTGACCGTGGTCGACCTGGGCGTCGGCGACGTCGGCGGCCCAGCGGCCTCGTGGGCGCCCGTTCCCGGGACGCTCCCGGAAGGGCTGGCGTCCCTCGGCATCGCCCCGGCGGATGTGTCGACGGTGGTGCTCACCCACCTGCACGAGGACCACATCGGCTGGGTGGTCGGGCCGGACGGGTCGGTGCTGTTCGCCGGCGCCCAGCACGTCGTCCAGACGACCGAGGTCGCCGCGGTCGCGGACGACGCCGTCGTCCGGGCCGCGACGGTCGACCCCCTGAGGGCCGCCGGGCTGCTCCGCGAGCTGGACGGTCCCTATGCCCTGCGCCCCGGCATCGACGTCGAGCCCACGCCCGGCCACACCGTCGGTCACCAGTCGGTCTGGCTGTCGTCGGGCGACGACGTGCTGCTGCTGTCGGGCGACGTGCTCGTGCATGCGGTGCAGCTGCTGTCGCCCGAGGTGGCGTACGCCGCCGAGGACGACCCCGTCACCGCTGCGGCCACGCGCGAGCGGGTGTTCGCCGAGGTGCGACGACGCGGCGCCGTCCTGGCGACCGCGCACCTCACCGAGGCGTGGGTGTTGCTGCCCTGAGCTCGGGGTTTCGTGACGGGACTTCGTCCCTCCTCAACCACCGGAGGTCGCTCAGTAGGACTTCGGCAGGCCGAGGGAGTGCATGGCGACGAAGTTGAGGATCATCTCCCGGCTGACGGGGGCGATCCGGCCGGCGCGGGTGGCGACCAGGAGGCCGGCCATGCCGTACTCCTGGGTGATCCCGTTGCCACCGTGGACCTGCACCGCTCGGTCGGCGGCGTCGCAGGCGGCCTCGGCGGCGGCGTACTTGGCCATGTTGGCCGCCTCGCCCGCCCCCATGTCGTCGCCGGCGTCGTAGAGCGCGGCGGCCTTCTGCGTCATCAGTCGCGCGAGCTCGGTCTCGATCTTCGACATCGCCAGCGGGTGGGCGATGGCCTGGTGGGTGCCGATCGGGGCCTGGAAGACGACCCGCTCCTTCGCGTACGCCGCCGCCTTGTCGATCGCGAACCGCGCCAGGCCCGTCGAGAACGACGCCGCCATGATCCGCTCGGGGTTGAGGCCCGCGAACAGCTGGACGAGCCCCGCGTCCTCGTCCCCGACGAGCGCATCCGCGGGCAGCCGCACGTCGTCGATGAACACCTGGAACTGCTTCTCAGGACTCACGATCTCCATCGGGATCGGCGTGGCCTCGAAGCCGTCCGCGTCCGTAGGCACCACGAAGAGACAGGGCTTGAGCTTGCCGGTCCCCCCATGTCTCCGGTCCTCGGTGCGCGCGACAACCAAGACATGCGCGGCCTCGTCGACGCCGGAGATGAAGACCTTCCGGCCCGTCAGCAGCCACTCGTCGCCGTCGCGCCGAGCGGTGGTGGTGATGTTGTGGGAGTTGGTGCCGGCATCCGGCTCGGTGATCGCGAAGGCCATCGTGCCGGTCCCGTCGGCGATGCCGGGCAGCCAGCGCCGCTTCTGCTCGTCGGTGCCGTAACGGCTGATGACGGTCCCGCAGATCGCCGGGCTGACCACCATCATCAGCAGCGGACAGCCCTGTGCGGCGAGCTCCTCGCAGACCGCGGCGACGTCACCGATGCCGCCACCGCCGCCGCCGTACTCCTCCGGGATGTTGATCCCGAGGTATCCGTTCTTGCCCATCTCCAGCCACAGGTCGGTGGTCCTGCCGCCGCTGCGGGCCCTCTCGGTGAAGTACCCACGGCCGTACTTGGACGCCAGCCTCGCGACCTGCTTGCGGAGCTCCTGGCGCTCCTCGGACTCGGTGAACGCGTTGGTCATGTGCTCTCCTCCACGACGGCCAGCACGTCGCCGGCCGCCACCTGTTGTCCGGGCTGTACGTCGACCGCGGTCACCACGCCGTCGTACGGCGCCGTCACGGTGTGCTGCATCTTCATCGCCTCGAGCACGAGTACCGGCTGCCCGGCGGAGACCTCGGCACCCTTCTCCACCGCGACACTGACGACGGTGCCGGGCATCGGCGCCAGGAGGCTGCCGCTCGCCACCGCGTCGGCGGGGTCGGTGAAGCGCGGCTTCCTGGTCAGGCGTCGATGACCTGTGGGCCCGTCGACGTCGATGTCGTTGCCGCTGATCGTGACGTCGTACGTCGTGCGCACGCCGCCGGACTCCAACGTGACGCTCGTCGGGCTCGCCGCCACCACCGACGAGCCGTCGACGACGTAGCCCTCGCGGCCGCACCACCACTCGACGACCGTCCCGTCCTCGAACTCCATCCGCTGCGGCTGGCTCGGTACGTTGCGCCAGCCGACCGGGACGCCCTGCTGGACGGTACGTTCGGCGCCGGCCTTCTCGGCCAGGGCGAGCGCCGCTGCTACAGCCATGGGTCTCGACACGCCCTCGCCTAACGGCTCGGGCGACTCGACCAGCGAAAGCAGCGCCGTGCTCACCTCGCCGGACAAGAACCTGTCCGACCGGAGCACTGCGACCAGCTGGTCCCGGTTCGTGGTGACGCCGTGGATGCGGGTGCGAGAGAGGGTGTCGGCGAGCTTGCGGGCGGCGGCCTCGCGCGTGGGTGCGTGGCAGACGACCTTGGCCAGCATCGCGTCGTAGAACGTCGAGACGGTCGAGCCGGACTCGTACCCCGCGTCGACGCGGATCCCTTCGCCTGCTGGGATCTCGAAGCGGGTGAGCACTCCGGACTGCGGCTGGTAGTCGGCGGCCGGGTCCTCGGCGTACAGGCGGGCCTCGATGGCGTGGCCTGCCGCTTGCGGGTCGTGTGCCTGAGGACGCGCCATAGCGCGTCGTAGGGCACACGACCCGGATTCGGCGACCTGGAGCTGGAGCTCGACGAGGTCGACGCCCCAGACGAGCTCGGTGACGGGGTGCTCGACCTGGAGGCGGGTGTTCATCTCGAGGAACCAGAACCGGTCCGAGCCCGGGTCGTAGAGGAACTCGACGGTGCCGGCGCCGCGGTAGCCGATGGCCTCCGCCGCCCTGCGTCCGGCGTCGTGGAGCGCGGCCCGTATCTCGTCGGGCAGCTGGGGGGCCGGGGCCTCCTCGACGACCTTCTGGTGGCGCCGTTGGATCGAGCAGTCCCGCTCGCCGAGGACCAGCACGCCGTCGCGGGTGCCGACGACCTGGACCTCGACGTGCCGGCCATGCTCGACGTACGGCTCGAGAAAGACGGTCCCGTCCCCGAACGCCGACAGCGCCTCGGCCTCCGCGGCCGCGACCTCGACGGTGAGGTCGTCGAGGCGGCGTACGACGCGCATGCCGCGGCCCCCGCCACCGGCGGACGCCTTCACGAGCAACGGGGTCTCGACACGCTCGCTGGCGCTCGCGGCGCGACCACCGAGATCTGCGGGCTGTCCAGCTCGGCAGCACCGGCACGCCGGCCTCACGCATGAGCCGCTTCGCCCCGACCTTGGAGCCCATCGCCTCGATCGACTCGGGAGTCGGGCCCACCCAGGTCAGGCCGGCGTCGACGACGGCTCAGGGCGAACTCGGCGTTCTCCGAGAGGAAGCCGTAGCCGGGGTGCACCGCGTCGGCGCCCGACCGGCGAGCCGCGTCGACGAGCAGGTCGATCCGGAGGTACGTGTCGACGGGAGCGCTGCCGGGCAGGCGAACTGCGACGTCGGCCTCCCGGACGTACGGCAACGAGGCGTCGGCGTCGGAGTGGACTGCGACGGTCTCGATGCCGAGGCGACGGCAGGTCCGGAAGACCCGCGACGCGATCTCGGCCCGGTTCGCCACGAGGAGTCGAGTGATCATGTCCGGAACACCCCGTAACCGTCGGTGCCGCGGATGGGAGCGTTCTCGATCACCGACAGGCAGACCGCCAGCACCGTGCGGGTGTCGCGCGGGTCGATGACCCCGTCGTCGTACAGCATCCCGCTCAGGAAGAAGGGCAGCGACTGCTCCTCGACCGACTGCTCGACGAAGGCGCGCATGCCCGCGTCGCCCTCCTCGTCGTACTCCTGTCCCCTCGCCTCGGCGGCCGCCCGCGCCACGATCGAGAGCACGCCAGCGAGCTGGGCCGGGCCCATCACCGCCGACTTGGCGGAGGGCCAGGTGAAGAGGAAGCGTGGGTCGTACGCGCGGCCGTTCATGCCGTAGTTCCCGGCGCCGTACGACGCCCCCATGATCACGCTGAGGTGCGGGACCTTGGAGTTGGAGACCGCGTTGATCATCTGCGCGCCGTGCTTGATGATCCCGCCCTGCTCGTACTCGGCCCCCACCATGTAGCCGGTCGTGTTGTGCAGGAAGAGGAGAGGTACGTCGATCTGGTTGGCGAGCTGGATGAACTGGGTCGCCTTCTGCGCCTCCTCGCTGAACAGCACGCCCTGCGCGTTGGCGAGGATGCCGATCTGCCGGCCGTGCAGCCTGGCCCAGCCGGTGACCAGGGAGGTGCCGTACAGCGGCTTGAACTCGTCGAACGGTCGGGCGTTGCCGGGCCCGGTGCCGTCGCAGACACGGACGATCACCTCGCGCGGGTCGAAGGGTTCCTTGAGGTCCGCGGGGATCAGGTCGAGGAGGCCGTCGGGGTCCGCGTCCGGTTCGTTGAAGGTGGTCTCGACACGCTCGCCTAGCGGCTCGCGGCTCGACCAACGAACATCTCTCGGTGGTCGAGCCGGGCGAGCGCCAGCGAGCCCGTGTCGAGACCCCTTCTTCCGCCAGTTCAGTCTCGCCACGATCCGGCGGCCGATCCGGATCGCGTCGTACTCGTCCAACGCCAGGTAGTCGGCGAGCCCCGAGACCCGCGCGTGCATCTCCGCGCCGCCGAGAGACTCGTCGTCGGACTCCTCGCCGGTGGCCATCTTCACCAGCGGCGGCCCGCCGAGGAACACCTTGGCCTGCTCCTTGACCATGACCGTGTAGTCGCTCATGCCGGGCACGTAGGCGCCGCCGGCCGTGGAGTTGCCGAAGACCAGCGCGATCGTCGGCTGTCGCCGGGCGCTGGCGCGGGTCAGGTCGCGGAAGAGCTTGCCGCCGGGGATGAAGATCTCCTTCTGCGTCGGCAGATCCGCGCCGCCGGACTCGACGAGCGAGATCGTCGGCAGGTGGTTCTCCTCCGCGATCTGCGCGGCGCGGAAGGCCTTCTTGACCGTCCACGGGTTGCTGGCGCCGCCCTTGACCGTCGGGTCGTTGGCGGTGATCAGGCACTCCACGCCCTCGACCACGCCGATGCCGGTCACGAGGGAGGCGCCGACGTGGAAGTCCGAGCCCCAGCCGGCCAGCGGCGACAGCTCGAGGAACGCCGACCCCTCGTCGACGAGGAGCTCGATGCGCTCGCGCGGCAGCAGCTTGCCCCTGGCGTGGTGCCGGTCGGCGTACTTCTCACCGCCTCCGGCCACGGCCTTGGCGACCTCGGCCTCGAGGTCGGCGATCTTGGCGAGCATGGCGCTCGCGGTTCCCGTCGGTCCAGGAGGGCGCGCTAGCGCCCGTCACGAGACCCGGTGAGTCGGACATCAGCAGTACCCCAACAGTCTCGCGGCCAGGTCGGTGAGCACCTCGGTCGCCCCGCCGCCGATGGGCAGGATGCGGGCGTCGCGGTAGTGCCGCTCGACCTCGGTGCCGTGCAGGTAGCCGGTGCCGCCGTGCAGCTGGACGGCCATGTCGGTGACGGCGACCGCCGTCTCGACGGCGGTCTGCTTGGCCAGGCAGGCCTCCGCGACCACGTCCTCACCGGCGACGTGGCGGCGGGCCACGTCGTGGACGTAGGTGCGCGCCACGTCGACCTGCCGATGCATCTCCACCAGCCGATGCCGGACGACCTGGCGCTCGACGAGCGGGCACCCGAACGTCGAGCGCTCCTTCACGTATGCCGCGGCGAGGGCCAGCGACCGGGCCGCGATGCCGTAGCCGTGCACCGCCAGCGCGATGCGCTCGACCACGAACTGCTCGGCGATCTGGGCGAACCCGCTGCCCTCGGCCCCGACCAGGTTCGCGACCGGCACGCGGACTCCGGCGTACCCCAGCTCCGCGGTGTCGGAGCAGTGCCAGCCCATCTTCGCCAGCGACCGGTCGACGGTGAACCCGGGCGTGCCCTGCTCGACGACGAGCAGGGAGAGGCCGTCGGCGCCCGGCCCGCCGGTGCGCACGGTGGTAGTGACGAAGTCGGCCCGGACGCCGCTGGTGATGAACGTCTTGGTGCCGTCCACGACGTAGTCGTCGCCGTCCCGCCTCGCCGTCGTGCGGATCGCGGCGACGTCGGAGCCACCGCCCGGCTCGGTGACGGCCAGGGCGCCGATCTTCTCGCCGGCCAGGGTCGGGCGGACGAAGCGGTCGACCAGGTCGGCGTTGCCGGACGCCGCGATGTGGGGCAGTGCGATGCCTCCGGTGAACAGGGCGGCCAGCAGCCCGCTGGACGCGCCGGCCTCGAGCATCGCCTCCATCACCGCGACCGAGTCGAGCAGGTCACCGCCCTCGCCACCGACGGACTCCGAGAACGAGACACCCAGCAGTCCTTGCTTCGCCGCCGCCCGGTGCAACGACCGCGGCACCTCGCCGGCGTCCTCCCAGTCCTGGAGGTACGGCGCCACCTCGCGCCGCACGAACTCGCGCGCCAGGTCCTGCAGGGCGTTCACAACAGCACCTCCGGGATCTCCACGTGCCGCGACCGCGCCCACTCGCCCAGCCCCTTGGCCTGCGGGTCGAACCGCGTCGATGCCGCGACACCCCTGCCGAGCAGGCCGTGGATGACCACGTTGACCCCGCCGAGGTTCGGCAGCGCGTGCACCTCGACGTCCAGCTCGCGGGTCTCGGGCAGCAGGTCCCGCACGAAGTCGGTGGTGACGACCGAGAGCAGCCAGGCGACCCGGGCGTCGTACGAGCCCGACCCGTCGTGCGCGACCCACAGTCCGAGGTTGGCGTCCCCGCCCTTGTCCCCGGACCGGGCGTGCACGAACGTGCCGAGCGGGACGCGTACTCCGCTGGTCGAGGAGGGGTCGTCTTCTCCGGTGGTTGAGGAAGGCGCGCTAGCGCCTGTCACGAAACCTCCGCGGTCTCGTGACGGTTGCTGCGCAACCTCCTCGACCAACGGTTCGGGTCTCGTGACAGGCGCTAGCGCGCCTTCCTCGACCAACAGGGGCGCCAGCGCGCCTTCCTCGACCAACGGGTCAGCCACGACCTCCGTCCGACCGTCGGGGTGGTGCACGGTGTGCGTCACGGCGGACCGGTCGACGTACTCGGCCCGGTAGACGCCGAACGGCGTGCCGTTGCCGGGAGGTGCGGTCATGGTGAAGCCGGGGTACGACGCGAGCGCGAGCTCCACGGCGGCCGCGGAGAAGGAGCGACCCACCGCGTCGGCGGAAGGGTCCTGCACGGTGCAGCGCAGCACGGTCGAGGCCCACTCCTCGCTGTCGGCGTCCTCGGCCGGCAGCGCCGCGAGGGTCCAGGTCTTCGAGGCGGCCGTCAGCCGGCGCCCGAGCTGGGCCCGGACCCAGACGGCCTTCTCCTTGACGTCCAACCCGGTCAGCACGAACTCGACGGAGTTGCGGTACCCACCCAGCTCGTTGACGCCGACCTTGAGCAGCTCGGGCGGGGCCGAGCCGCAGACGCCACAGATGCGCACCCGGTCCGGCCCGTCGTCGGCAAGCCGGACGGAGGTGAGGTCTGGGGTGACGTCCGGGCCGAGGTACTGCGGGCCCTGGATCTCGTACATCAGCTGCGCCGTCACCGTGTCCACGGAGACCAGGCCCCCGGTGTTGTCGTGCTTGGTGATCACCGAGGAGCCGTCGGCGGCGACCTCGGCAAGCGGGAAACCGATCGGTGCAGCCGGGTGCGGGATCGTGCGGAACCCCGAGAAGTTGCCGCCCGTCGCCTGGCAGCCGCACTCCAGGACGTGGCCGGCCACGACGGCGCCCGCGAGCTCGTCGTACGCCGTGGGGCCCCAGCCGTGCCACCACACCGCCGGCCCGACGACCAGCGAGGCGTCGGTGACGCGGCCGGTGACCACCACGTCGGCGCCGCCGGCGAGCGCGGCCGCGATGCCGAAGCCTCCGAGGTACGCGTTGGCGGTCAACGCGTCACCGAACCCGAGGTGGCGGACGTCGTCGCCGTCGACGTACGCGATCGCCGGCGAGAGCCCGAGCCCGGAAGCGACCTCGCCGAGCCGCGCGGCCAGGCCCGCGGGGTTGAGGCCGCCCGCGTTGGACACGATCTTCACCCTGCGCTCCAGGGCCAGGCCGAGGCAGTCCTCGACCTGTCGCACGAACGTGCGGGCATAGCCCAGCGAGGGGTCCTTCAGCTGGTCGCGGCCGAGGATCAGCATGGTCAGCTCGGCGAGGTAGTCGCCCGTCAGCACGTCCAACGGCCCGCCCTCGAGCATCTCCCGCATCGCCGAGAGCCGGTCGCCGTAGAACCCGGAGCAGTTGCCGATCCGCACTGTTGCTTGAGGAGGTTGCGCAGCAACCGTCAGGAAACCGGTCATCGCGGGGCCCGTCCCTCGCCGGGTGACCCCGCGAAGCACTGCGCGATGTCGAGCCACCGGTCGGCGTCGGCGCCGACGGCCACCAGGGACGTGTCGGCACGGTGCACGCGCTGGGTGACCAGCAGGCAGAAGTCGTACGCCGGGCCTGTCACGGACTGCGATGCGCCCTCGGGTCCCCACGTCCAGACGTCGCCCGACGGTGCCGTCAGGGTCACGGCGAACTCGTCGACCGGTGCCGGCTCACCTCGCACGGCGAAGGAGAAGTTGCGGGTCCGCACGCCCAGGTGGGCGATGTGCCGGATCCGGTCGGTGACCTCGGGCTCGACGCCGAGGGCGGCGTACACGTCGAGGGAGTGTGCCCAGGTCTCCATCAGGCGAGCGGTCGCCATCGAGGTGGCCGACATGGGCGGGCCGTACCAGGGCACCTTGTGTCCCGGCGGCAGCTCGCGCAGCGTCCTGGACAGCGTGGCGCGGCCGGCGCGCCAGCGTGCGAGCAGGTCGGCGGGAGGTACGGCGCCGCCTGCCAGCGCGGCCTTGTCGACCGAGTGATCCGGGTCGGCCAGCGCCTCGAGGACCAGCGCGTCCCAGGCCTGCTTGTCGGTCGCCGCCGCCGTGGCTGCCTGGTCGGTCCAGGCGAGGTGCGCGACCTGCGTGGCCACGTCCCAGCCGGCCGCCGGGGTCGGCAACCGCCAGGAGGACTCGGGAAGCGGCGCCACTGTGGCCTCCAGCCGGTCGCCCTCGGCGGCCAGGTCGGCCAGCACCGTCTCCAGCAGGTCGCTCACGACGCGAGGACCTCGTCGAGGGTGAGCGCCCAGCGGTCGAGGATCCGCTTGCGGCGACGGGTGTCGTCGGTGATCGTGTCGGCCAGCCCGAGCCCGCGCACCAGGTCCAGCGTCGCCTGGACCAGTTCCCGCACGCCGGCGCGCGACTCGTCAGCCCCGAGCAGGTCGACGGTCATCCGGTGCGTCTGCCGGCCGACCCGCTGCTCGAGCGGCACCACGGCGTCCCGTAGTGCTGCGTCGGTGCGCGCGGCCACCCACAGCTCCAGGGCGGCGGCGAACACCGGCGAGGTGAAGTGGTCGGCCAGCAGCTCGAGGACGGCCCGGGTACGACGCGCGCCCCGCGGCAGTCCCCGTTCGGCAGCCGCCGCGAGCTCGGCTCCGCGAACCTCGGTGACGTGTTCGACGGCGGCGACGACGAGGTCGTTCTTCGTCGGGAAGTGGTGCAGCTGCGCGCCCCGCGAGACGCCCGCCCGTTCCGAGACCAGCGTGGTCGTCGTCCCGGCGAAGCCGCGCTCGACCAACAGCTCGACCGTCGCCTCCATCAGGCGGGCCCGCATCGCGCGGGTGCGCTCCTCCTGCGGGACGCGAGCGGTGACGGCCGGCACCCGCCCATCGTGGCGGCGTACGAACAAACAGTCAAGCCTGCTTGTTTTTCAGTCCAGCCGCGCCACCATCGGCAGCCGCGACCGGGCGCTCAGCCCGACGATGGCCGCGGTGAGGATGGGCAGCACCACGACGAGTCCGAGCAACATCAGCCACGGCACGTCGACGAAGTGGCTGGGCAGTGCGTTGCCGCGGGCGTCCAGGCCGTCGGGGGCCCATGAGGTCGAGGTGAGCGGGTAGGTGATCGCGATGCCGGGGATGAATCCCACCGCCGCGCCCATCAGCGCGCCCACGAAGCCGACGACCAGGGCGTACGCCGCCGCCACCCCGCGGCGGGTCCGCGGCGAGGCACCGACGGCCGCGAGGGTGGCCAGGTCCGGCCGCGCGTCGGAGAGCGCCAGGAACGTCGCCGTCAGGGTGCCGCCGAGCATCAGCACGGCGCCGAGCGAGAACAGGATGGACAGCAGGATCAGCGTCTCGTTGTCGTGCTGGTAGCCGCGCTCGACGTAGAGGCTGGCGTTGTCGCTGGTCCCCTGGATCACCTCGCGCAGCTGCCCCTCGGCCTCCTCGCTGAGGCTGTGCGCATCGAGCACCAGTCCGGCCGTGGACGCGTGCAGACCGATCTCGTCGAGCGCACCGACCGGCGCCACGGCCGCCGCAGGCGCCAGGCCGCGGACCTGGAGGAAGTACGCCGGCAGCTCGACGCGGCCGGCGACCTGCGGCTTCTCGGCGCCGTCCCGGTAGACCCGCCCGACGACCGAGATGCGGTTGCCGGCGACCGGTTCCGAGGTGAAGAGCACAAGACCCCCGTGACGAAGGGTGTCGCGGGCGGCGTCGAGGTCCCCGTCGTGGACGGGCACTGCCAGGTCGAGCATGGCCTCGCCGACCAGCACGGTGCCGAACGACCCGCTCATGTCGACCGTCAGCGAGTCGACCCCCCGGACGCCGGGGCGGCGCACGCGCAGCTCGGTGTAGGTGTCGGTGCCGGTGTACGCGTCGTACGACTTCACCTCGCTCACCCCGACCGAGGGTGCCTCGCGGTGGAGCAGCTGGACGTAGCCGTCCCAGTCGACATCCGGCTCGAAGACCGTGAGGGTGCCCATGCCCTCCGCCAGTGAGGGCCGATAGGTCGCCTCGGACTCGGCGGCGTCGCTGGAGTTGGCGATGCCCAGCGCCACCACGCCGGCCACGGTCGCGGCCACGGCCGCGACGGCGGGCACCGTGCGGGTGCGGTGCCGGGCGGCGTCGCGGACGGCGTACCTGGCCACGAGCGGCAGCCGCGCGGCGAACCGTGCCAGCACCGCCACCACGACCGGGACGACCAGGATCATCCCGAGCACGGACACGACAGCGCCACCAGCGATGGTCACGCTGCCGTCGCCCCGGTTGGTCGCACCCACCACGGCCGTGGCCACGCCGACGCCCAGCAGGAGCAAGCCGACCAACGGCGACCGCAGGCTCGGGCGCCGGTCTCCGCGCCGGCCGGCCAGCACGGCGACCACGTCCTGGCGGGAGGCCAGGTACGCCGGGACCACGGCGGCCAGGAACGCGCTCAGCATCCCGAACGCCGCGACGAGCAGCAGGTGCCACCAGGTCAGGTCGAACGGTCCGAGCCAGGTGTCGGAGAAGTGCTGCACGACGGGCAGCAGCGCCCAGCCGACCCCGATGCCGAGCACGACACCGAGCACTGCCGCTGCGCCGCCCAGCACGAGACCACCGGCGAGGATCACGCGGCGCGCCTGCTTCGGCGTACCGCCGCTCGCGGCCATCAGGGCCAGGGTGCGGGACTGGCGGCGGGCGCCGACCGCGAACGCCGGGCCGGCGAGGAGCACCACCTCGAGCAGGGCCATCACCACGACCAGCACGAGTGCCGCGATGAACGCGTCGTCCGCGGAGGCCTGCCACTCGGTCAGCTGTGGGGGCAGTACGGAGTCCGGCGGCGGGTCCTCGACGACCGCGCGCGACAGCACCGTCGCGCCGAGGGCGTTGAGCACGGAGACCTCGTCCCACGAGACCGGGCCACCTCCCACCAGCCAGGTGGCCTGGCCGTCCGTCGTGGGGATGCCGAGGGCGCCGAGCGGGCCGAGGGCGAGTGGGTATCCGCGCGAGATGGCCGACTCGGCGATCCCGACGACCGTCAACGTGGCGCCATCGTGGAGGGTCAGCTCGGAGCCGGTCCGGAAACCCTTCTCCACCAGCGCCTGGTTGATGGTCACCTCGGTCGGCGCGGACGGCCACCGGCCGTCGGTGAGCCGGAACAGCCCGTCGACCAACGGCGACGCCAGGTCGAGCTCGGTCGCCTCGACGTTGAGCAGGCCCCGCTCGGTGTCGACGCGCACGCCGCCGTCGCGACGCTCGGCGGCGGGTACGTCGCGGCCCAGGGTCGAGCGCACGGCCTCCAGCGTCACGACCGGGTCGTCCTGCGAGCCGCCCAGGCTCCCCGCGGGATCCCGATCCGGGTCGAATCCCTGGATCACGCGGCCGGAACCGGGGCTGACGGCAATGCGCGCGTCGGCCGTGCCCAGCCTCCGGTCGAGCGACTCCGCTCCGGCCACGTCGGACGTCTGGTAGACCACGTCGGCAGCGGTGACGGCGAGCACCGGCAGTGCGATCATCACCAGGACCAGGATGCTGCGGCCCCGATGGCGCAACGCGTCGCGCCGGGCCAGCCGCAGGGCCGGCTTCCAACCGGCCACGTCAGCGGGCCTCGACCAGGGTCTCGACCGGGTCGGCGCCCGTCTCATCGACCACGATGCCGTCGCGCAGGAAGACGACACGGTCGGCCCAGGCGGCGTGCCGGGCCTCGTGCGTGACCAGGACGCCCGCGGCTCCGGCGTCACAGCGGGCGCGCAGCAGTCGCAGGATCTCCTCGCCGGTGTCGGTGTCCAGCGCGCCGGTCGGCTCGTCGGCCAGGATCAGCCGGCGCTCGCCGACGATCGCGCGGGCGATGGCCACCCGCTGCTGCTGGCCGCCGGACATCTCGTCGGGGTACCGGTCGGCGAGGTCCTCGATGCCGACCTCGGCCAGGGCGGCGCGCGCCGCCTTCCTGGCGAGGGCGGCTCGCTCGCCGTCGAGCTCCCGGGGCAGGGACACGTTCTCGGCGGCGGAGAGGGCCGGGATCAGGTTGAAGTCCTGGAACACGTAGCCGATCGAGATACGCCGCATCCGGGCGCGGCCGGCGTTGCCGAGGGACGCGAGGTCGGTGCCCTCGACGTACACGGCGCCGCTCGTCGGCGCGTCGAGCCCGCCGGCCAGGGTGAGCAGCGTGGACTTGCCCGAGCCGGACGGCCCCATCACCGCGACCAGCTCGCCGGCGCTCGCGCGGAAGCTCACGGACTTCAGGGCCTGCACCTCGGTGGCGCCCTCGCCGTGGACGCGGGTGACCTGGTCGAGGTGGAGCACGGCGGTCATCGGGTCGCTACCTTGCTCACCGGGTCTCGTGACGGAGGTTGGTCCCCGAGGTGCGAGCTTGCGAGCCTCGAAGGGTCCTCGACCAACGGCTTCTCGACCAACGGTTTCTCGACCAACGCGGCTCGGCGTACCCGGGCTTCGCAGTGGTCGAGCCAGCGGATCTCGGCCTCGGCCGCAAAGACCAGGCTGTCGAGGACCAGGCTCCACGCGAGGTCGTCCTCGCCTCCGGACCGCTTGAGGCGGGTGTAGTCCTGCAGCGCGGTCATCGTCGCGGAGCGCTGCTGCTGGATGACCGTGCCGACGTCGACGCCCGGCACGGTCACCGCGAGCGCGAGCTTGATGGCGAGCTCGTCGCGCGGCGGCTGGGTGCGGGCGACGGGCGTGGTGAACCACGCCGCGACCTCCTCGCGACCCGCCGCCGTCGCGACGTACATCACGTGACCCTCATCGTCGACCCCCGTTCCTTCGACGAGGTGGTCACGCTCCAGCCGGGAGAGCGTGGTGTAGACCTGCCCGACGTTCAGCGGCCAGGTGGCCCCCGTCCGCCGCTCGAACTCCGCCCGCAGCTGGTAGCCGTACATCGGCCCCTGCTCCAGCAGCGCCAGCAGCGCGTTCCTGACCGTCATTCCCGTACCTCCGCGACGTGGATACCGGGTATGTATACCACGTATGCAGGGTCACCGGGTCTCGTGACAGCCGCTAGCGCGCCTTCCTCGACCAACGGGCCGCGCGAGCCTTCCTCGACTAGCGGGGCGGGGCGTCAGGTGAGTCCCGGGGCGTCGCCGGCCCAGGGGTCGTCGCGCTTCTTGTCCCAGGCGCGGAGCGGGTGGCGCTCGGGGTGCAGCCGGCCGAGGTCCCAGGGCTCGAAGGCGTTGTCGACGTTGGCGAGGCCGGTCTGCGCGAGGTCGGGGTAGTGACGCAGCAGCACGTCCTTCATGGTCGTGCCGTCCACCCACGCGAGCCCCTCGGGCGTGTAGACCTCCTCGCGGTAGTCGGTCGTGAAGAACCGGTCGCCCAGCAGCCGGAGTGACGCGTTCAGGATGAAGATCTGGAACAGCGTCTCGCCGAACCCGAAGCCGGTCGGACGGTGGCCCTCCGAGAGGGTGCCGACCAGCAGGTCCATGTCGTCGACGTTGTCGCGCCCGTCGGCGTCCTCGCCGTACACCTCGCGGAGCGTGGCCACGCAGTCCCGGTCGTCGGTGAGGTCGTCGAAGCTGGCAATGGGCTCCAGGCCGAGCTCGCGGCGCAGCTGGTTGTACGGCGGGACGCCACGCTCGCGGTCGCGGTACAGGTCGATCGCCCCGATGTCCGCGATCGGTGCACCCGGCACGGTGATGGCGCGCAGGGAGTCCGGATAGTTGTTGTTGACCAGCGCGCACGCCGACTGCTCGCCGCAGCGTCCGGGCCAGCGCCTCGAACCCGTGCTCGGCCAGCAGAGCCGGCGACGCGGCGTGGCGGGTCCGCTGGAACGGCACCCAGGCCTGCTCGTGACCGGCACTGTCGACGACCCGCACCCGGTCGGGCAGCAGCGAGTGCAGGCGATAGATGCTGACGAACTCCTCCGACAGCCCGTACGTCGGCGCGTCGCCGGGCACGTTGCCGACGATCCCGCCGAGCTCCCTGCTGGTGATGGGGATGTCCTCGAGCACCTGCTTGCGCTCGCCGCCGAACAGCGAGGTCACCAGCCCGAACCAGTTGGCGCGCATCCCGTCGACCAGGCTCTCGTTGGGCAGGATCGCCGGGGTCCATTCGATGGTGTGGATGCGGGCGATCAGCGCGGCGTTGACGAGCCGCGCCGTCTGGAAGAGCGCCTCGTCGTCCCAGTCGGGGTACGCCTCGGCCAGCCGGTCGGCGATGGCGTTGTGCTCCCGCACGAACAGGGTGTGCAGCATCGCCAGCCCGAGCCACCAGTTGCGCACGAACCCGGACCGCTCGGTGCCGGTTTCCGGGTCCAGCGGCAGCGAGCCGTCGTCGTTCACGAGCATCCGGCCACCGACGTGGGAGCGCAGCACGTGCTGCGTCTCCCAGTCGCTGCCGTAGAGCTGGGAGGCGTCCCACCAGTGAGTGACCTCGTTGAGGAACGTCACCGGCATGTCACGGTCGGCGCCGTCGTCACGCCGCGTCGGGTCGGGCAAGCGACCGCTGGATCTCCAGGTGGTCGATGCCGTGCTCGCGCAGCGGGTCGTCCTCGGCGAGCGGGATCCGGTCGACCTCGCCGTCGAGGTTGGTGCCGTGGCTGATCCAGTCGTGGTTCTGGAACTGGATCCACGCACCGCCCCACAGGTTCAGGAACGGCATCTCGACCCGCGGCCCCTTCGGGGCGAGCAGCTTGCGGCTGACCTCGCGGACGCTCACCGGATTGGTCGCGGGGTTCTCCCGCGGACGTATCCCCGCCAGGCCCTTGTCGTCGCCGACGTTGCGGAAGAACCGCGTGTACGCCGCCCCGACCATGGGGTCGACCCGGCCGGCCTCGTCGGGGACAGGTCGTTCCAGCTGCCGTCGGCCGTCCGCCAGCGCCGGGCGAACTCGGGCACCTGCGCCTGCGGGTCGGCGTACCCCGTCGTCTCCGCCCTCGGCGTAGGTGCGCACCACGTTGTTGGCGAACAGCGACTCGCGCATGTGCGCGAGCTTGAGGATCTTGGCCCACTTGGAGGCAGGGCCCGGCAACCTCCTGCCGGAGGTGTACCAGTTGGTCCAGACCCGGTCGTTGGTGTTGCGGCCGAGCAGGTACGTGACGCCATGGAAGAAGCCGGAGCCCACGGCGCCGAGGAGGCGGCCGGTCGCGATCTTCGCGCCCCGCAGGCGGTCGGGTTCCGGCTGCGGCCCGGGCGGGGGGGTGCCGAGATCGGGCGGCTCGACGAACGCTCCGTCGCGCTCGACCCGGGCGACGTGCTCGGCGAACAGGGCCGCCTGCTGCTCGCCGCGCTCGATGCCGATGGCGTCGTTGGTCGCGCCCAGCTCGTCGGGATCGACGACACCCGGGCCGAGGAACCCGGGGCGGAGGGGTTCGGGACCCGGGGAGACAGGGACGTCCTGGATGGCCATGGCAGCTCCTCATCCGGCGGGCGCGGCGAGCCGGAGATCCTCGGGATTTTCCTGTCCCTGAGGATAGTGCTGCGCCGCTACCCTCAGGAACATGTTGATGCGGCAGCGGTTCGGCCTCTACCGCAAGATCCTGACGGGCTTCCTCAGCGCCGGTTTCAAGGACCACCCGATCGAGCCGCTGGCCCAACCCGTGGACACGAAGATCGACCATGTGTCCCACGACGAGCTGTGGCCCGAGCTACCTCTGCCGGGCGTTCGGGTGGCTGCCACGTTCATCCCGTCCGACCACGCCGAGCGGCGCCGGCTCAAGATCCGGGTGCAGATGCGGTTGCGGGGCATGCTGGTCGACCTGGCGCCGAAGGACACCCCACCGATCCCGACCGACGAGCGGGCCTTCCTCGACGCGGTCTATCCGCGTGAGTTCGACAAGGCTGGGGTACGCCGCCCGGCGTTGCCGCCGGAGCTGAACGGGCCGGACGCCGACGTCATCGCCGAGATCGCCGTCCGTGGCCCCTTCGGATCGCTGCTCCGTCGGGCGACGGAGCAGGAGGTCGCGGCCGGGGAGGCCGCCGAGGACGAGTACGTCGTGGACCTCTCGGCCTACCTCGACCAGCCGGTCCGCGACGGCCTGCTCCGGCCGGGCGGCAAGGCGGTGCTGTCCGCGACGGCGGCGGGCCTGCGCACCCGCACGGTGCTGCGCGACGACGGCGTGGATCCCGGGCTGGCCCGGCGGGCTCTGCTCGCGGCGATGAACGAGGACCTGACGACGTTCCGCCACAACCTCGGCGTGCACAACGTCATCCTCACCGACGTCGCCATCGCCACCATCAACGAGCTGACCGCCCGGCACCCGGTCCGCCGACTGCTTCAGCACACGTTCCACACCCTGCTCATCGGCAATCTCGAGAACTGCAACGCCCACTTCGCCGGCGCCAAGAGCTTCGCGGTCACGCTGTTCTCCCACGACGTGAAGGAGGTCGCCGCCCTCGCCGCGATGCACCTGCGCGACTTCGACTTCCACGACTTCACGCCCGACACGCAGTTCGAGCGCCGCGGCACCACCGAGACGCCGTTCCCCTATCCCTACCGCGACAACGTGCTCGAGCTGTGGGCGGTGAACCTCGGCTACGTGCGCGAGTACCTCGCGCTCTACTACGCCGACGACGACGCGACCCGCGCTGACGCCGCCCTGGCGCGGTGGGCGGACGCGCTCGACGTCCTCCTGCCCAACCCCGTCCGTCGCCCCGACGACGGGATCACCCGCGAGTGGCTGGCGCGGGTCTGCGCGACCGTCATCCACCTGTCGACCGTCGAGCACGACCTCCTCAACAACGTCATCTGGGACTACGGGACGTTCGGCTTCGTGGTGCCCGCCGTCGTCCCGACGAACGGTGAGCAGATGGACCAGCTGCGGGCACTGGACATTCTCGCCGTCCTCTTCGTGACCTGGCGGCCTTTCAACATGCTCCTCGACAGCGACGTCGAGGACATGGCGCTCGACGGGTCGGGCCGCCGGGTGATGCTCGCCTGGCTGGACCGGCTGCGGGAGATCCAGGCGGAGATGGAGCGCCGCGGTCACGACCCGTCCCTGGCCTATCCGGCCAACTTCAACATCAGCATCACCAACTAGCAGACCACCAGCGAGGAGCTCCGTGGCGACCGAGATCCGACTGGCGTTCGCACTGAACGGCGGGGTGAGCCTGGCGATCTGGATCGGCGGCGTCGCCGACGAGGTGCTGCGCTGCATCAACGGCGGCCGGGACGCCGCCGAGGGCCGGGCGAGCGACAACCCGTACGCCGCCGTGTGTGCCGAGCTCGACCTGCAGCCCAAGACCGACGTGCTCACCGGCACCAGCGCGGGCGGGCTGAACGCCGTCTTCCTCGCGACCGCGGTCAGCCACGGCTGCCAGAACCTCGAGCCGATCCGGACCCTGTGGCTCGAGCACGGATCGTTCGACAAGATGATGCGCACCTCGACGGGCAAGACGCTGGGCCAGAAGTTCGTGTCGCTGCTCGCCGGGGACGACAACTTCCTGCCGCACATCGACGACGCCCTGCGCGGCCTGCTTGCCGCCGGCTCGGGATACCGGGCGCCGGAGCCACCTGTGGTGGTGCGGCTGACCGGTACGTCGCTCCCGGGTCAGCTCAGCACGCTCCGCGACGGACGCGGGTCGATCTCATCGGTCGACCACCGGGCGGAGTTCGTGTTCCGCAGCGTCGACTTCGACTTCGCTGCCGACGACCGGGCGATCACCCGGATGGCCCGGGCGTGCCGCTCGAGCGCGTCGTTCCCGGGCGCCTTCGAGCCGAGCTCCGTCCCGGCCGACCTGTTTCAGCCGCAGCACACGTGGGGGCTGTTCGAGGACGACGCCGTGGTGTCGACTCCCGTCATCGACGGCGGCCTCCTGGTCAACCTGCCCGCGCAGGCCGCCCTCGAGGCCATCGTCCGGCAGCCGGCGCGGGAGCGGGTGGAGCGCGTGCTCGCGCTGGTCGTGCCGGACCCGGGCGCGACGGCGGGCGGCGGCCGCATCGAGGACCCGACCCTGGGGCAGGTGCTCAGCAAGGCTCTCGTCGGGATCCCGCTCACGCAGTCGCTGACGGACTTCGTGCGCGTCCTGGAGGAGCACAACCGCGAGGTACGGGCGCGGCGCAGCGCGCGCAACGCGCTGTTCGCCGCGATGGCCGAGGAGACCCCGGATCAGGCCTGGGCGCGGATGGCCGGCCTCGGCGAGGCGCTGTTCCCGGCGTACCGCGCCATGCGCATCGCCGCGACCCTGGACCCGCAGCAGGCTGGCACGTCACCGGGGCCTGCGCCGCGCGGCGCAGGAGGCGGGTCTGGGCGACGTCCTCGACCTGCGCGTCGAGCACGCACCGTGGGTGCCGGAGCGGCTGGCGCTGGGCGACGACACGTGGTGCTGGGGCAGCTCCGCCGTACGCCGGATCGCGGCGGCCCTGATCACCTGGGTGAACACCGTGGCCGAGGTGACCGAGGCGGACACTGCCGACGGCCTGCTGGCGATCAAGGCCCGGGCCGCGGCCGCCCGCACCCAGGTCGAGCGGATCTCGCCGAGCTTCGGCGTCGTGGCCGACCTGCTCGCCGAGGAGCTCGCGGCCGACGGTTCGCTCGACGCGGCCTACGCCCGGGCCTGCGCCCGGTGGCCCGGAGGCGACGACCCACCGGCGGCGTCGATCCGGGTCCTCAACGAGGCGATCGGGACGATCGCCGACTGCTGCACGCAGTTCGTGGAGCTGGCCCGCGAGCCGGTCTCCCACTGGGCCGACGACGAGGACGGCCGGGCACTGCGTGGCCTGCTGCGCCTCGCGGACGGTGCCGCGGCGGCACCCGGCGGGCTCTCCCAGCTGGTGTTGTGCCTGGAGGTCGTGGAGGCGTCGTTCGCCGGTGCCGACCCGCGTCCGGACCAGGAGGTGCAGCTGGTGCAGTTCACCTCGACCGGTCCGGTCGACATCGACGTCCTCGGCCGCGCGGACCCGCACGAGAAGCTGGCCGGCATCGAGCTGGCCCACTTCGGCGCCTTCCTCAAGGGGTCCTGGCGCGCCAACGACTGGCTGTGGGGGCGGCTGGACGCGGCGCAGCGCCTGCTGCGCCTGCTGGACGCGTCGGCCGGCCACCGGCTGAGCACGATGGGGACCCTCGAGGAGCACACACGTGCGGTTCAGGCGGTGGTGCTCCGCGAGGAGCTGCCGACGCTGGTCGCCGAGATCGAGCGGGACGCGCGGATCGGGGCGAGGGTGACGCCTGAGGCGCGGGCGTTCGTGGACGCCGTACGCCGGGTGGGGACCAGGGGCGACGACCCGAACGGACCGGTGGACCTGTCCCATGTCGACGAGGCGCAGCTGCGTGAGCTGTTCCGGCAGCAGGTGGTCGGCGCGGAGGACATCGGCCAGGAGGCCGGCTCCGACCTGGCCACGATGACCTCCATCGGCGCGTTGAGCACCAGCGCCCGCGTGCTCCACGAGCAGGGTCCGCGGGTGCTGCGCGGGCCGATCGGCCTGTTGAGCGCGAGCTCGTCGTTCGCGTGGCGGCTCACCAAGCGCGGGTGGGGTGCCCGGCTGCACACGGCGCTGCTCGTGCTGATCACGGTGACCGGGCTGGTCGGCCTGGTGGGGTCGTTCCTGGGCCTGCTCACCGACGTGCGGCTGGGGTGGTTCAGCTACGTCGCGATGGCGTGCCTGCTGGTCACGCCGGTGATCGCCGTGATCGCCGCGCCGTGGCTGCTGCTGGGCGTCGGACGCCGGAAGGTGGGCCGCGACCGGGCTACCCCAGGTGACGTGTCAACGCGTTGACCAACTGGTATAGCCCGACGTGGTCATTTGGCCGGGTCCCGGCCTGCCGGCGCTCACCGCTTGATTACCATCCTCTCGGCGAAGGGGTTCGCCGCTTTACCGTCCCGTGGGGGGATTGAGCAGAAAGCGCCCGCGCATGTTACTCGGGACGACCCCCCGCCGCCGTCGTGACGACGCGGGCTCCGCCGCGGTGGAGATGGCGCTGATCATGCCGCTGCTGCTCCTGCTGGTGGTCGGCATCATCGCCTACGGATACATGCTCAGCTTCCGCCAGGCCCTGAGCCAAGGGGCCACCGAGGGGGCGCGCGCGGCCGCCGTGTCGGCGTACCCGACGGACACCCAGAAGGTCGCCGACGCCGTCGCCGGCGTGAACGACGCGCTCGGCAGCTACGGCGTGCGGTGCACGGTCCCGGCGGGGTCTACGACCGGCACCCTGGAGCGCGGAGGAGCGACGGTCGGGTCCTGCGGTGTCGCCCCCGCGACGTGCGCGAACAACCACCTCGCGTCGTGCATGAGCGTCAGCCTCACCTACGACTACGCGGACCACCCGCTCGTGCCCGAGCTGCCCGGCCTCGGTGTCGTGATGCCCGACTCGCTGTCCTACACCGCCGTCGCCCAGGTCGGCTGATGCGGCTTCCCCGCAGGGACGAGCGCGGCGCCATCCTGCCGATGGTCGCCCTGTTGATGTCCGTGCTCGTCGGGGCGGCCTCGTTCGCCGTCGACCTCGGCCAGCTCCGCGTCGGCCGGGCAGACATGCAGTCGCTGGCGGACATGGTGGCGCTCGACCTGGCCCGCGAGATCGACGGTCGCCAGGCCCAGGTCATCCAGGCCGACACGCGGTGGGACCAGGCACGTGCCGAGAGCGTCGCGCGCAACAGCACGACGTTCGGGACGGCACCCGTGGTCACCGCCGTGCTCGGGACGTTCGACACGACCGCGGGTGTCTTCACGCCCGCGATCGGCGCCACGGTGCCGACGGCTGTCCGCGTGGCCGCCTCGACCTCGGTCGCCTACTCGTTCCGGCCCGGTCAGAGCACGGTGTCGCGTACCTCGGTCGCGATGGGCGACTCGACGGCCTGCATCATGATCGGCTCCTACGCCGCCGCGGTACGGTCCGGCGAGTCGGCCCTGCTCAGCTCGGTGCTGGGCCAGATCGACACCGACCTGAACCTGGGCGCGGTCGGCTACACCGGCCTGCTCGACGCCAACGCCTCGCTGGCGGACATCGCTGCCCAGCTCGGGTTCGCCACGGTGAACGAGCTCGCGGGGGCCAGTGTCTCGATCCAGGATCTCTACCTCGCCACGGCGGAGGCGCTGAAGACCGGCGGGAACACCGCCGACGCATCGGTGCTCAGCTCGCTGGCAGTGACGGTGGCGACCCTCGGCAACGTCGACGTCGGGAAGGTGCTACAGGCCGACACCGCCTCCACCCGCGGGATCGACGCCTCGGTCAACGCGATCGACGTGATCGCCGGGTCCGCCCTGCTGTTCTCCGGCAGCCACGCCCTCACGGTGCCGAACCTGTCGACGTCCGTGCCGGGACTGCTCTCGAGCACGTCGAGCCTGAGCGTCGTCGAGGCGCCGCAGGTGGTGTGCTCGCGGGCCAACCCGAGCCCGATGCGGGAGGCCAAGACGTCCCAGGTGTCCGCCACGGTCGGCGGCAGCCTCGCCCAGGTGAACATCGCGGCCGTCGGCACCGGTGTGAAGGCCGGCTCGCCCACGGGCAAGCCGGTCGCCCTGTCGTTGTCGCTCGCCTCGGCGAGCGGACACCTCACCCAGGTCACGTGCGCCAACCCGCACTCCACCGCGCCGGTGTCCGCGCACAGCGTCACCGTGGCCACCACCAGCGGCCTGATGGCGGCCGACCTCACGGTGCCGCTCGCGGTCACCGGCAAGATCGGTGTGCCCTCGTTGGGCATCGGTTTGGTGACCTTCACCATCGGCGTCGACGTGAAGGTGTCGGCCGCGTCGGCCGCGGGCGCGACCCGCTCGACCACCATCACGGTGCCCTCGCAGCAGTTCGACACGGCGTACTCGGCCGGCTCGGGCTCGCTGGCCCTGGCCGGCGGGACCGTCACCCGCACCGGCCTGACCGTCACGGCGACGCTGCTCGGCCTTCCGGTCACGCTGCCGGCCGCGACCATCGACACCATCTTGTCGGCCGTCACCTCGGTCGTCGTCACCCCGCTGGTGAGCTCCCTCGACACCGCCGTCGTGAAGCCCCTCGCCAACGTCGCCGGCGCCCGTATCGCCGGGGCCGACGTCATCGCACTGAGCCACCCCCACTGCTCGGTGCCCGTGCTGCGCCAGTAGCCCCGGGGCTTCCCCCCACCGTTCCCGCCCCGGGGCTACTGGTGCGTCATCTGTGGAGAACCGCCCCCCACCGGGATAGTCCCCTACGAAAATCATCATCGACGGGCCCGTTGATGATGATTTTCGTAGGGGACTATCCCGGCGTCATCCACAGCTCAGCGGTAGGTGATCAGGTCTCCGGGGAGGTGGGTGTGCTCGTTGAAGGAGACGAGGGTGCGGCCGCGGGAGCCGACGACGACCTTGGTGAGGGAGGCGTTGAGGACGACGGGGGCGATGCGCCCGTACGCCGCCGGCGACTCGAGCAGGGCGGCCACCACGACCGAGATCGGCCCGCCGGACGTGACGACCACGGTCGTGTCCGTCGTGACGGCGTCCAGGGCGCCGAGCACCCGGTCTCGGAACACCGGCCAGGACTCGGCGTACTCGCCGTCGTGACGGCGCGAGTGCCAGCGCGACGTGGCCGCCTCGAACCACGCCTGGAACTGACGCGCGTCCGGCTCGCCCTCGAAGTCCTTCGGTTGGGCGGCCAGCACCGCGAGGTGGTCCATCTCGTCCCAGCGGTCGTCGACCGTTGCCGGCGTCGCCCAGCCCGCGGCCTCCGCCATCAGCTCGGCCGTCCGACGCTGGCGCTGCAGGCGGCCGTGTACGAGGGCATCCGGGCGGAGGTCCGCCAGCAGGCTGCCGACGGCGGCCGACTGCCGCTCGCCCAGAGCCGACAGCACGTCGTAGTCGGCGGCACCGTAGGAGGCCTGGCCGTGGCGGACCAGCACGATCTGCCCCACCCGTCAGACCCCCAGCAGCCCGCGGCAGCGTTGCTCGAGGTAGCCGACCGCCGGTCCGAACACGGCGTACGCCTCGTTGTGCGTCTGGCCGAGCACGTAGCGGTACCAGATCTGCTGGGCGATCACCGCGAGCCGGAACAGCCCGAACACCTCGTAGAACCGCCACTGCTCGGGCGACACGCTCAGGCCGGTGCGCCGCGCGTAGTGCTCGACGATCTCCCACCGCGACCACATCCCCGGCAGGTTCGACGGTTGCCGGCGGAACTGTTGGAAGAACTCGTCGTCGTCCGCCTGCACCCAGTAGCCCAGGGCTCCACCGAGGTCCATCAACGGGTCGCCGACGGTGGCCATCTCCCAGTCGAGGACGCCGGTCACGGCGAGCTCGTCGGGCGCGAGCACCAGGTTGTCGAACCGGAAGTCGTTGTGGATCACGCAGTGGCCGCGGTCGGCCGGCTGGTGCTCGTCGAGCCAGGACGTGACCCGCGACCAGTCGCCGAGGTCGTCGGTGGTGGCCCGCGCGAGCCGGTCGGTCCAGCCGGAGACCTGGCGGGCGACGTACCCCTCGCCCCGGTTCAGCGCGGCCAGCGCGGGGATCGCGTCGACGTCGACGGCGTGGAGGTCGACGAGCACGTCCCAGGCCCGGCCGCAGAGCGTCGACGCGTCGTCCGGCCCGGCCTCGAAACCCAGGCGCCGCCTGGGGATCGTGCCCTCGAGGCGCTCCATCACGTAGAACTCCGAGCCGATCACGGACTCGTCGCGGCACAGGCCGACCATCGCGGCGACGTACGGGAAGACGGGCGCCAGCGCGGCCTGGATGTCGTGCTCTCGGCCCATGTCGTGCGCGCTCTTCGCCTTCGCGCCGACGGGTGGGCGGCGCAGGATCAGGTCGCGACCGGGGTAGCTCAGCAGGTACGTCAGGTTCGAGGCACCACCGGGAAACTGGCGGACCTCGGGCGTGCCCGCCAGGTCGTACGCCGGGGCGTGCTCGCGCAGCCACGAGGCGACCGCCCCGACGTCGAACGCGTCCTCGTCCCGGACCGGCCGGCTGTCGTCGCGGGTGTTCACGCCAGGGTGTCCAGCTTCGCGGCCTGCGCGCGCATCACGGCGTCGTACGCCGCCCGGTCCTGCTGCTTGAGCGCCCACGCGTCGCGGGCCGGCTGGTCGGGGACGATGACGTCGTCGCCGTCGTCGACCCCGGCGACCACCGCCGCGGCGATGTCATCCGCCGTCAACGGCGAGGACTCGACCAGGTGCGCGACGACGCCGGCCAGCGCGGTGTCGGCGCCCTGCATCGAGGCCAGCAGGTTGGTCCGGAAGTACGACGGGCACACGACGCTGGCCCGGACGCCGTACGGCGCGAGCTCGTGGCCGGTCGTCTCGGTGAGCGCGACGACCGCGGCCTTGACCGCGTTGTACGACGCCATCCCAGCCGGGTGCACGAGTCCGGCCAGCGAGGCCACGTTGACGACGTGGCCGCCGCGCTGCCGCTTGAACATCGGCACGAACGTGCGGGTGCCGCGGACCACGCCGAACAGGTTGATCTCGGTGATCCACCGCCACTCCTCGAGCGTGGCCACGTCGAGGCGACCGCCACCCGCGACGCCCGCGTTGTTGACCAGCACGTCGAGACCGCCCCAACGCCGCTGGACCTCGTCGTACGCCGCCGCCCAGTCGTCGTCGGAGGTGATGTCGAGCGTCAGGTCGACGTCGTCGCCGGCCAGGTCCGTCGCCAGCACCTCCTCGCCACGCGCCCGCCAGGCGCGAGTCAACGCGGCGCCGAGACCCGACGCGGCGCCGGTGACGAGAATCCTCAGCATTTGGGGTCCCTGCGGAAGCGTGAGCGGGAGGAGCGCAGCGGGAGGAGCGAGCGCTTTCGTGGGGAAATCACTCGTACTTGCCCAGTTCGAGACGCGCGACCATCCCGCGATGCACCTCGTCCGGGCCGTCGGCCAGCCGGAGGGTGCGGGCGTTCACGAAGGCCATCGCCAGCGGGAAGTCGTCGGACATGCCCGCACCGCCGTGCACCTGGATCGCGAAGTCGATGACCTGTTGGGCGACGTTCGGGACGGCGACCTTGATCTGGCTGACCTCGCTCAGCGCGTTCATCGGGCCGCCCTCGTCGAGCTTCCACGCGGCGTTCAGGACGAGCAGCCGCGCCTGGTCGATCGCGATCCGGGCGTCGGCGATGCGCTCGCGGTTGCCGCCGAGGTCGACGAGCCGCTTGCCGAACGCCATCCGGCTGGTCCCGCGCCTGATGGCCAGCTCCAGAGCCAGCTCGGACAGGCCGATCAGCCGCATGCAGTGGTGGATCCGTCCGGGCCCGAGTCGGCCCTGCGCGATGGCGAAGCCCTCGCCCGGCCCGGAGATCACGTTGGCCAGCGGCACGCGGACGTCGGTGAACGACACCTCGCCGTGCCCGATCGGCTCGTCCTGGTAGCCCATCGTCGACAGCAGCCGCTCGACCTTCACACCGGCGGTGTCGCGCGGGACGAGGACCATCGAGTGCCGGTGGTGCCGGTCGGCGTCCGGGTCGGTGACGCCCATGAACACGAAGATCTTGCAGTCGGGGTGGCCGACCCCGGTCGACCACCACTTGCGGCCGTTGATCACCACCTCGTCGCCGTCCACGACGCAGGTCGCTTCGATGTTGGTGGCGTCGGAGGAGGCGACGTCCGGCTCGGTCATCGCGAACGCCGACCGGATGCGGCCCTCGAGCAGCGGCTCGAGCCACTCCTTCCTCTGCTGCTCGGTGCCGTACCTGAGCAGCACCTCCATGTTGCCGGTGTCCGGTGCGTTGCAGTTGAGGACGAGCGCGGCGATGCCGGAACGACCGGTCAGCTCTGCGATGGGCGCGTAGTCGACGTTCGACAGCCCCTCGCCGCCGTCGGTGCCGAACCGGGCGGCGTACTCGCCGGCGTGCTCCTTCGGCAGGAAGAGGTTCCACAGGCCCTGCGCCCGCGCCTTGGCCTTGAGGTCCTCGAGCACGGCCAGCGGCGTCCACTGGGTGCCCTGCTCGCGGGCGGCCGCGAGGTCGCGGTGGTACTGCGGCTCGACCGGCTCGACCTCCTCGCGCAGGAACACCCGCACCCGCTCGGTCAGGTCGGCGGCCCGGGACGAGGGGGAGAAGTCCATGCTCGGCAGACTAATGGGGCCCGAACTTCGTGGGCGTGTCTGCCGCTTTGTGGGGGTTGCAACCCCCTGGAACGTCCGCGATACCCGGTTAACCGGGTGACACGACCCCCCGGAGACCTGCCTACGCCGCCACCGACATCACGACGCGGGAGCGCTCGACGTTGTCGGTCCACACCCGGCCGGCGCGCACCAGGCGGTACCCGGACCAGGCCAGCAGGGGGATGGCGAAGACCAGCGAGATCCGCCAGTCGGAGAAGCGTCCCAGGGTCGAGAAGAGCAGGCCGGTGAAGGTGGTGGAGAGGGCCAGGCGGGCTGAGTAGCCCACCATCACGACCGGCGGCGCCGGCGTGGCGCGGGCCGAGCGCATGTCGACCGGGAACGGCCGCTGGGCCGACCACCTCATCGCCGCGGCGATGACCTGGACCGTCACCACCAGGACGAGCATCACGATCGCGACCAGCTCCGAGGCCGTCGGCGCCGATGCCCGCAATGAGGCCATCACGAGCGTCACCAGCGAGGCGACGACGACGAACTCGGCCAGGACCAGTGCCCGCGCCATGAAGACCTGCTCGGGACGTGCGGGCAGGTTCTCCCGCCACAGCAGGCCGCGGGCGTCCAGGCACCACGCGTTGACGCCGAACAGCAGCGCGCCACCGGAGGCGACCAGGCCGGGCAGGATCGTCATGCTCGACCAGGACATGTTGCCGAGGATGGCGACCAGCCCGGGGCCGACGGCGAGCACGGTGATGCCGCGGCGCATCGGCACCGAGCGCCACACCGACGACCGGTCGAAGGACACCAGCGTGCCGATCACGGTGCGCGGCATCCGGCGGACGGCGTACTGGCCGCCCTCGACCCGCGCCTCGTCGCGCGGGGCGCGCCGGGCTGCCAGGTGGGCGGGTACGGCGCCCAGCACGACCGCGGCCAGGATGACCAGCACCTCGAAGACGACCACGCCGAACCAGCCGGCTCCGAACCCTTCGCTGCCCCTGGCCACCACCCGGACCGTCGGCACGTGGTCGAGGAAGTCGATGAGGTTCCCCGTCAGCTGCAGCGCCGCCGCGCCGGCTGCGAAAGCGCCGACGAAGGTGCGGACCACCAGCTGGCCGTGCCTGCGCCGGCGGACGGCCTCCATGGTCCAGGCGACGACCTGCGCCGCGCTCGTGGACACCGCCAGCCACAGGAGGACAACGATCTGTGCTGCCGGCACATCGGCGGCCGGCAGGGAGTAGGCCGCGCTGCCGAGCAGGGCCCAGGCCTGGAGCAGCCACGCGATGTTCAGCGGGGCGATCAGCAGCGCGCCCAGGTGATCGGTCGTCGGGCTGACGGGGAACGCGACGCCCTGCTCGCGCGAGAGCAGCTCGCGGCCGCCGCCGGACGCGATGCCGGAGACGATGTTCAGCAGCAGGAACGCCGCGAACGCGGTCGGCATGGCGAGCAGGACATCCCTGGCGCGGGAGTCCGGTAGCAGCATCGGCAGCGTGCACACCGCGACGGTGATGCCGACGAGGACCAGGACGGCAACCTGGACGGCGCGCCGGCGGCGTACGGTGCCCGCCCGGAAGCGGACCAGGTGACCGACGTCGGCCACCGCGCGTCGGGCGGCAGCCACCCCGGCCAGCCGGTGGGTCGTGGCGGTCGCTGCCGAGGCGGTGCTAGTCGAGGAGAGCCCGGTAGGCACGGGCCCCCTCCTCCCCCGCCATCTCGGCGGAGCCGACGGTGGCCACGCGGGAGCCGCCGCGGAGGACGAGCACGTCGGTACAGGCCTGGATCGCCAGCTCGCGCAGGTGCGTGGAGACGAGGATGCAGGCGCCACGTGCGCGGGCGTCGGCGATGACCTCCATGGTCGCCTCGACACCGATCGGGTCGACGCCGTCGAACGGCTCGTCGAGGAGCAGCAGCTGGGGCTCGTGCAGGGAGGCGAGGACCACGCTCAGCCGACGGCCCATGCCGTGGCTGAAGCCGCCGGTGATCCGATGCGCGACGTCGCCGAGCTCGAAGCGCTCGAGGAGCTCGCGGGCCCGCTCCTCCCAGTGGTCGAGCCGCCGCAGCCGGGCCGACAGCTGGAGGTGCTCCCAGGGCGTCGCGCGCGGTACCAGGCCGCCGACGTCGGGGCAGTACCCGCTGATCTGCTTCACGGCCAGCGTGTGCCGCCGGATGTCGAGGCCGTTGACCTCCACGGTGCCGGCGGTCGGCGGGACGATCCCGGCGAGCACCCGCATGGTGGTCGACTTGCCCGCGCCGTTGCGACCGAGCAGCGCGGTGGCCTGGCCGGCGTGCGCCTGCACGTCGATGCCCGCGACCGCCTCCACCTCGCCGAAGCGCACGTGGAGACCACGGATGTCGACGACCGGAAGACTCACCCGGAGAATTGTGCCCGGGAACGCGCGATCGGTCTGCAGGTTCACGGAACTTCGCTGGGGTACGGGAGCCCCGTCCTGGTCAACCAGGGCAACCGGGTTCCGCACCCGATGTCCGGGGGCGCTAGTCCGTCGCCCTGACCTCGAAGCGCCCCTCCTGCTCGACCACCAGAACCGCGTCGCCCTTGCCCAGCGGCCCGACGACCTCGGCGGCCAGCCCGAGGACGGCAGCCTCGTTCGTCGGGCTGTGCCCCACGACGAGACCGCGCGCGCCGTCGGGGAGTGCGTCGAACACCGACCGCAACGCACCCCCGAGCAGCATCGACTCCTTCTCGACCAGGTCCGGGTCGACGGCTCGCATGTCCTCCACCGTGGCTCCCTTGCCCGCCGCCTTCGCCGCTTCCCGCCAACGGTCCTCGACCGAGGAGCGCAACCCCGGAACCGCGGTGATCTCGACGTCGGTCTGCCCCGCCGCGGTACGCAGGATCTCGGCCATCGCGGTCGCGCGACGGGCCCCCGACGTACCGAAGAAGGCGTACGGCGGGCTCAGCCGCTCGCGCCCGATCGCCTCGGCGGCTTCAATGCCTTCCGGCGTGAGCGAGTCGCCGTCGTTGTCGGTGTGGCGGAACAGCTCGACGTACCTCATGCCTCCTGCTTACCCCGCGCTCCGCGTGCCGCCAAGGCCACGACGCTGGAGTCAGGCCGGGAACGCACCGCCCGAGTCGGCGAGGTCGCGGAGGTACGCCGTCGGGCGGAACCGCTCGCCGTACGCCGCGGCGAGGTCGTCGGCGCGGGCCACGAAGGACTTCAGACCGATCGAGCCGTCGGCCGCCTCGTAACCGGTCATGAACTGGGCGGCGCCACCGGTGTTGGGCGGGAACCCGATGCCCATGATCGAGCCGATGTTGGCGGCCGCGGACGAGGTGAGCACACCCTCCTCGAAGCACTTGGCAGTCTCCAGGGCCTCGGCGAACAGCATCCGGTCCTTGACGTCCTGGAACGGGATCGGGTCCGCCGCGGGCGGGTACTCGCCGAGGAGACCCGGCCAGATCCCGGCGCGCGCGCCGTTCTCGTCGTAGTCGTAGAAGCCGGCGCCCTTCAGTCGCGACGGCCGGCCCAGGTCGACCATGTGCTGGACGACGGCGGAGCCCGGGTGCTCGGCGTACTCGAAGCCCTCGCTCTCCGCCGCGTCGGCGGTGGCCTTGGCGATCTTGAGCATCAGCTCCATGTTCAGCTCGTCGGTGAGCTGGAGCGGCCCGACCGGATAGCCCGACTGGGTCGCGGCGCGCTCGAGCGAGACCGGGTGCACGCCCTCGGCGAGCATCGCGAGGCCCTCGTTGACCATGTAGCCGATGACGCGCGAGGTGTAGAAGCCGCGGCTGTCGTTGACCACGATCGGCGTCTTGCGGATCTGCTGGACGACGTCGTACGCCTTCGCCAGCGTGGCGTCGGAGGTCTCCGTGCCCTTGATGATCTCGACGAGCGGCATCTTGTCGACGGGGCTGAAGAAGTGCAGGCCGATGAAGTCGGCCGGCCGGTCGACGCCGGTCGCGAGCCCGGTGATCGGCAGGGTCGAGGTGTTGGAGCACAGCAGGGCGTCGCCGTTCACGTACGGCGCCACCTCGGCGAAGACCTGGTGCTTGAGGTCCGGGTCCTCGAAGACCGCCTCGATGACCAGGTCGCATCCCTGCAGGTCGGCCGGGTCGGCGGTCGGCGTGATCCGCGCGAGCAGCTCGGCCTTCTTCTCCTCGGTCGACTTCCCACGGGAGATCGCCTTGTCGAGCAGCTTCGCGGAGTACGCCTTGCCGAGCTCGGCGGCCTCGGCGGAGACGTCCTTCAGGACCACGTCCATGCCGGAGCGCGCGCAGGAGTAGGCGATGCCGGCGCCCATCATCCCGGCACCGAGCACCGCGACCTTGGTGGCCCGGAAGGTCGGGTACTCGGTGGTTGAGGAGGTCTCGACACGCCGCTCGTCCCTCGCGGCGGCTCGACCACCAACTCCCGTCTCGAAACCCGGGCGCAGCTTGCCGGCGTTGATGGCCTGCAGGTCGAAGAAGAACGCCTGGATCATGTTCTTGGAGTTCTGGCCGACGATCAGGCTCGTCAGGTACCGCGACTCGATCCGCGACGCCGTGTCGACGTCGACCATCGCGCCCTCGACCGACGCGGACAGGATCGCCCGCTGTGCCGGGTAGTCGGCGCCCTTGGTCTGCTGGCGGAGCAGCGCGGGGAAGGCCGGCAGGAAGGCGGCCAGGGCCGGCGACTTCGGCGAGCCTCCCGGCATCTTGTAGCCGGGCCGGTCCCAGGGGTTCTGCGCGGCCTCGGCGTCGTCGCGGTGCTCGAGGATCCAGGTCTTCGCGGCCGGGACGAGCTCGTCCCGGGTGGCGACGACCTCGTGGACCAGGCCCTTCGTCAGGGCGTCGGCCGGCCTGAACCGGGTGCCTTGGAGCAGCACGTCCATCAGCGCGCTCTGGATGCCGAGCATCCGGGTCACACGGGTGACTCCGCCGCCGCCCGGCATCAGGCCCAGCGTTGCCTCGGGGAGACCGACCTCGGCCTTGGGGTCGTCGACGACGATGCGGTGGTTGCAGGCCAGCGTGATCTCGTACCCGCCGCCGAGCGCCGCCCCGTTGATCGCGGCCGCCACGGGCTTGGGCAGCTTCTCGAGCCGGCGCAGGTCGGCCTTCATGCCCTCGAGCTCGGCGAACAGCCGGGGCGCGTCCTCCGGCTTCGCCTGGATCATCAGCGACAGGTTGCCGCCGGCGAAGAAGGTCTTCTTGGCGCTGGTCACCACGACGCCCGTCACCGATGTGGGGTCCGCAGCCAGCTCGTCGTACAGCCGGTCGACCGCGGCGTGCATGCCGTCGCGGTACGCCGCGTTCATGGTGTTCGCGCTCGCGCCCGGGTCGTCGAGCGTCAGGGTGACGATGCCGTCGGCGTCCTTGTCGTAGCGGACGGCGGTCGTCTCGCCGGTCGAGCTTGTCGAGACCGTGTCAGTCATGGCAGTCCTATCGGTGCGAAGGTCGGTGGTCGAGCCGCCGCGAGGGACGAGCGGCGTGTCGAGACCTCAGACGGTTTCCACGATCGTGGCCACACCCATCCCGCCGCCGACGCAGAGCGTGGCGAGCCCGCGGCGCAGGTCGCGGCGGTGCAGCTCGTCGACGAGGGTGCCGAGGATCATCGCGCCGGTGGCGCCGAGCGGGTGGCCCATGGCGATCGCGCCGCCGTTGACGTTGGTGACCTCGTGGGTGATGCCCATGTCCCTCATGAACCGCATGGCGACGGCGGCGAAGGCCTCGTTCATCTCCCACAGGTCGATGTCGGCGACCTCGAGCCCGGCCTTGGCCAGCGCCTTGCGGGCCGCCGGCGCGGGGCCGGTCAGCATGATGGTCGGGTCGGCGCCGGACACGGCGACGCTCACGATGCGCGCGCGTGGGGTCAGGCCGAGGGAGGTGCCGGCCTCCTCGGAGCCGATGGCCATGATCGCGGCGCCGTCGACGATGCCGGAGGAGTTGCCGGCGTGGTGCACGTGGTCGATCTTCTCGACCCAGTGGTACTTCTCGAGCGCGACGTCGTCGAACCCGGCGTCGCGGCCCATGTCGGCGAACGACGGCTTGAGGCCGGCCAGCCCCTCGACGCTGGTGTCGGGGCGGATCAGCTCGTCGTGGTCGAGCACCACGACGCCGTTGATGTCACGCACGGGGACGACGGACTCTGCGAAGTAGCCGTTGGCCCAGGCCTTGGCGGCCCGGTGGTGGGACTCCGCGGCGTACGCGTCGACGTCCGACCGCGTCCAGCCCCCGAGGGTGGCGATCAGGTCGGCGCCGATGCCCTGGGGCACGAAGCCGGTGCGCAGCGCCGTCGCCGGGTCGGCCGCCCAGGCGCCGCCGTCGGAGCCCATCGGCACCCGGCTCATCGACTCCACGCCGCCGGCGAGGATCAGGTCCTCGAAGCCGGACCGGACGCGGGCGGCCGCCTGGTTGACGGCTTCCAGGCCGCTGGCGCAGAAGCGGTTGAGCTGGACGCCGGCGACGGTCTCCGGGAATCCGGACGCCAGCGCAGCCGTCTTCGCGATGTCACCGCCCTGCTCGCCGAGCGGCGAGACGACGCCGAGCACGATGTCGTCGACCCGGCCGGGATCCAGCGAGGGGTTACGCGCCTTCAGGTCGTCGAGGACCCCGACGATGAGGTCGATCGGCTTCACCTCGTGGAGGGCGCCGACGGCCTTGCCCTTCCCGCGCGGCGTCCGGAGGTGGTCGTAGACGAAAGCTTCGGCCGCTGCGTTCACCATGGTCCCGATTGTGACACTCTTACTGTCATGGTGGTCAACGACAGCGCTGTGGAGGCCGTCACACCGCCCCCCGGTTGGCTGAGCCTCGAGGAGCTGACCGAGCGGGTCGGCATGAGCGTGCGCAACATCCGCTTCTACACCTCACGCGGCCTGGTACCACCGCCGATCCGCCGCGGTCGCTCGGGCTACTACACCGCCGACCACGTGGCGCGGCTCGAGCTGGTGCAGGAGCTGCAGAGCCACGGGTTCACGCTGGCGGCGATCGAGAGGTACGTCGCGGGCATCCCCGACACGGCCACGCCCGAGGACATCGCCCTGCACCGCACGATGCTGGCGCCCTGGCAGGCCGAGCCGCCCGTCCAGCTCACGAAGGCGGACCTCGACGGCCGGGCGGGCCGCACCCTCGGTGACGACGACCTGGCCACCCTGACGACCCTCGGCATCGTCACGCCGATGGCCGGCGGCCGCTACCGGGTCGCGGTCTCGCACCTCTCCGTCGGCCTCGGGCTCGTGGACCTGGGCTTCCCGCCGGAGGCCGCCCAGGCGGCCGCCGAGGTGTACGCCGCCCACGGACGCGCCATCGCCGAGGAGCTGTACGCCGTGTTCAAGAAGCTGGTGTGGCCGGCGTACAAGGAGTCCGGCGCCCCGCCGGAGGCCCTGCGCGAGGTGGTCGAGCGGCTCAAGCCACTCTCCGTGGCGTCGCTGGTGACGGCGTACGAGGTGGCCATGGACGACGCCAAGCGCGCGGGCATCGCCCGACGCGCCGGCACCTGAGCACCCGGGCCACCGATACTGGCGCGGACGAACGTGTGCCCCGGGTGACGTGGGCCGACGCCTCCCGGGGCAACACGAGCTCACGGGCTTACTTGTTGAAGGCGTCCTTCACGTCGTCGACCGCGTCCTTGACGTGCTCACCGGCCTGCTTGGCGTTCGCCTCGGACTGGTCGGCCTTGCCCTCGGCCTCGAGACGCTCGTTGTCGGTGGCGTCGCCGAACTCTTCCTTGACCTTGCCCTTGGCCTCTTCGGCCTTGTTCTGGACCTTGTCATCGAAGCCCATATCGCCTCCTTTTTCGTCGTCCCTTCACTTTTCCAGCGGGCGGGAGATGCCGGTCCACCCGGAGGGGTGACGAGCCGGCGCAGGCCCGGCGTCAGTGGATCTCAGGCTTGTACGGCGGCGCCCGAGGCCAGGAGGGACTCGACGTCCCCGATCCCCCAGGCGGCCAGCGCCTCGCGGGTGTCCTGGCCGGCGCGTTCCGGCGGCGGCGCCGACAGGGCCGCCTCGGTGCGGGAGAACCGTGGCGCCGGAGCCGGCTCGGCGCCCAGGCCGCGGTCGACGTACGTCGCCCGCTCGACGAGGTGCGGGTGCCGCGCCGCCTCGGCCATCGTCAGCACCGGCGCCACGCACGCGTCGGTGCCGTCGAAGACATCGGTCCACTCGGCCATCGTGCGCGTGCGGACGGTCGCGGCGATCAGGTCGCGCAGCGCGGGCAGGTTGGCGGGGTCGTCGCGGTCGGGGGCGGCGTCGCGGATGCCCAGGCCGACGAGGAGTGCGTCGTAGAACTGCGGCTCGAGGGCGCCGACCGCGAGGTGCCGCCCGTCGGCGGTCTCGTGCACGTCGTAGAAGGGCACGCCACCGTCGAGCAGGTTCGCGGCGCGCCGCTCGGTCGAGAACCCGCTCGCGAGATGGCTGGCGCCCATCGCGTGCAGGTGGGCCGTGCCGTCGACGATCGCCGCGTCGACGACCTGGCCCTGGCCGGTGGCTCGGGCCTCCAGCAGGGCCGCGAGCAGCCCGATGGCGAGGTACGTCGAGCCGCCGCCGAAGTCGCCGACCAGGTTGGTCGGGAAGTGCGGGCGGGCCGGGTCCTGACCGAGCCCGAACAGCGCGCCGGTCACGGCGATGTAGTCGATGTCGTGGCCGGCCGTCTGGGCGAGCGGCCCGGACTGGCCCCACCCGGTCATCCGGCCGTAGACGAGCCGCGCGTTGCGGGCGTGGCATTCCACGGGTCCGAGGCCGAGGCGCTCGGTGACGCCGGGCCGCAGCCCCTCGACGAGGATGTCGGCCGACTCCACCAACCGCAGCACCGTCTCGACCGCGTCCGGGTGCTTGAGGTCGAGCGCGACGCTGGGGCGACCGCGGTTCAGGAAGTCCCGGGCACCGCCGGTGCCGACCTGGCCACCCGGCCGGTCGATGCGGACCACGTCGGCGCCGAGGTCGGCCAGGATCATGCAGGCGTGCGGCCCCGGCCCGAGCCCCGCGAGCTCCACGACCCGTACGCCGCGCAGCGGCCCGGTCCCCTTCCCGAGCTGCGTCACCATGCCCCGGACTCTCCCACCCCCACCCTTGTGGACAACCGGCCCGGTCCGGGTAGTCCCCGACGAAAATCATCATCGACACCGGGTTCGATGGTGCTTTTCGTTCTGGACTATCCCGACGTGGGCGGCAACACACGCCGCAGGAACTGGCGGGTGCGCTCCTCGCGAGGGTCCTCGAAGATCTCGGCCGGCGGACCCTGCTCGAGGATCGCACCGTCGTGGAGGAAGCAGACCTGGGTCGCGACGTCGCGGGCGAAGGTCATCTCGTGGGTGGCCAGCACCATCGTGGTGCCGTCGCCGGCCAGCCGCCGCATGATCTCCAGCACCTCGCCGGTCAGCTCGGGGTCGAGGGCGGCGGTGACCTCGTCGAGCAACAGCAGCGCCGGGTCGGTCGCCAGCGCCCGGGCCATGGCGACCCGCTGCTGCTGGCCGCCGGAGAGCCGGTCGGGGTGCTCGTCGACCTTGTCGGCCAGGCCGAAGGACGCCAGCAGGTCGCGCGCCTTCGCCTCCGCGGTGGCCCGGTCGACGCCGTGCACCTTGCGCGGTGCCAGCGTGAGGTTGTCGAGCACCGAGAGGTGGGGGAACAGGTTGTAGGCCTGGAACACGATGCCCATCCGCCGCCGTACGGCGCGCGCGTCGACCCGCGGGTCGGAGATGTCCTCGCCCTCGAAGAAGATCGCGCCGTCGTCGATGTCCTCGAGCAGGTCCAGGCAGCGCAGCAGCGTGGACTTGCCCGAGCCCGACGAGCCGATCAGGCACACCACGTCGTGCGGCTCGACCGACCAGGTCGATGTCGCGGAGCACGACCTTGTCGCCGTACGCCTTGCGGAGGTTCTCGGTCCGGAGCACCGGTTCGCTCATCGGGCCCCCGCCCGCTCGCGCCGCATCATCCGGCGGCCCAGCCAGTCGGTGAACCGCGCCAGCGGGATCGTCAGCGCCACGAACAGCACGGCCACCACGACGAGCGGGGTGTAGTTGAAGTTGTACGCCGCGTAGTCCTGCGCGCGTGAACAGCGCCTCGAACACGAAGATCGAGGACAGCAGCGCGGTGTCCTTCTGCAGCGAGATGAAGTCGTTGAGCAGCGGCGGGACGACCCGCCGCGTGGCCTGCGGCAGTACGACGTAGCCGCATCGCCTGCGCCGTGCGAGAGGCCGAGCGCGTCCGCGCTGGCGACCTGCGACGGGTGGATGGAGTCGATGCCCGCCCGGAAGACCTCCGCGACGTACGCGCCGTACGACAGCACCAGCGCCCCAAGCCCGAGCCAGAACGTGTCGTTGGTGATGCCCTGCAGCTGCAGGGCCGGGATGCCGAAGCCGGCCAGGATCACCACGAGCAGGGTCGGCACCCCGCGGAACAGGTCGGTGTAGAAGACGGCCAGCAGGCGCAGGGGCAGCAGCGCCGCGGCCGTCGTCGAGCGACCACCGCGACCAGCGCGCCGAGCACCAGGATCAGCGGCTCGGCGATCAGGAACAGCAGCACGTTCTTGCCGAACCCCTTGATCACCTCGGGGAACGACTCCTTCGCGTGGTGCCAGGAGAAGAAGGTCTCCTGTACCCGGGGCCACCCGGGCGAGGCGGTGACGACGCAGGAGCAGCCCGCCGAGCACCACCACCGTGGCGACCGTGGCCACGGTGGCCGAGCGCCGCCGCAGCCGGCGGCGCAGCGCCTCGCGCTCGACCTGGCGGGCGCTCGGCGTCCAGTCGTGCCGGTCCTCGGTCGGGGCGGGCATCCGTTACGGGGTCAGCTCGGTGACGCCGACGGCGTCGCTGAGCCAGCGCTGCTGGATCCCGTCGAGCGTGCCGTCCTCGCGCAGGGCGGCCAGCGCCTGGTTGACGCAGTCGACCAGCGGGGAGCCCTTCTCGAAGAGCATCCCGAACTGCTCGTCCTGACCGGGCACGGCCTGGAGCTGGCCGACGATGGTGCCCTTCGGGATCTCCACGGCGGTGATGTACAGGGCGGTCGGCAGGTCGGCCAGGATCGCGTCGACCTGGTCGTTGAGGAGTGCCTGCTTGGCGGCGCTGGTGTCCTTGAAGACGATCGGCGTCGGAGTCCGGCTTGATCACGTCGCGGATGGCGGTCAGCGACGTCGTTCCGGTCTGGGCACCGAGCCGCAGACCCTGGAGCTGCTCGACGCTGGTGATGCCGTCGGCGTCCGGGCCCTTGAGCATGATCACCGCCTGCGCGGCGGTGTAGTACCCGTCGGAGAAGTCCACGACCTGGGCCCGCTCCGGCGTGATCGCGATCTGGTTGATGTCGAAGTCGAAACGGCCCTGCTTGCCCGGCGCGTAGGAGGAGTTGAACGGCACCTTGGTCCACTGCACCTGGTCGCCGGTGAAGCCGAGCTTCTCGGCGACGGCGTACGCGACCGCGGACTCGAAGCCCTCGCCGTTGGTCGGGTCGTTCTTGGCGAACCACGGGTCGTACGCCGGCGAGTCGGTGCCGATGGTCAGCGTCCCCGGCGTCCGCACCGCGTCGGCGGCACAAGCAGCCGGGTCGGCCCCGGCCGACTCCGAGGTGGACTCCGTCGGCGTCGGGTCGTCCGCGCCGGTGGCCGTGCTGCTGTCGTCGACGGGAGCACAGGCGATCGAGGAAGATGAGCGGGGCCATCCCGAGGGCCAGACGGCGCGATTCGCATGCGCGCATAGTAGACCCGGCTTGCTGACTTTGAAGTCAGTGATGCATCGAGTGGACGACGGCGTGGCCCTTGCCCCGGCCGATCATCCAGTGGTTCACCGGCACGGTCACGACGAAGGCGATCGCGAGGGACGCGGCCAGCGACCACCAGAACAGCGCGCTCGTCAGCGTCGCCTCCATGGCACCGGGGACGACGAGCAGGAAGGCGTTGTCGACGACCTCCATGACGCCGATCGAGACGGTGTCGGCCGCCAGTGCCGTGCCGACCGCGGCACCCAGCCCGAGCCCCGCGCGCCGTACCGATGTGAACGTCAGCAGGTAGCCGAAGAAGAACGCCAGCACGATCGCCAGCACCAGGCTCGGGAGCGTCGACCAGCCCCACCAGGTCGCCAGCACCATGCCGAGCACCTCGCCGATCGCGCACCCGGTGAGGCAGTGCAGGGTCGCGCTGACGGCCGTCCTCCAGGAGTCGCTCATCCCGGGAACCTATACCCCCTAGGGGTATTCGGACCAAGTCCGCGTGAGCGGCATCACCCACCGATCTCGTTGCTACTGGCGGGTAAGTCCGGTCGACTGACCCGCGTGAGCCGGTACCCCCGCCTGCTGGAGCCCATCACCCTCGGTGACCTGACGCTGCGCAACCGCGTGGTGATGGGGTCGATGCACACCGGCCTCGAGGACCACCCCTGGGACCTGCCCAAGCTGACGGCGTACGCCGCCGAGCGGGCCCGCGGCGGGGTCGGGCTGATCATCACCGGCGGCTTCTCGCCGACCAAGCGGGGCTGGCTCAAGCCGTTCGCGGCCGAGATGACCACCCGGTTGCAGGCCATGCGGCACCGCGACCTCACCGAGGCCGTGCACGCCGAGGGCGGCGCGATCGCGATGCAGGTGCTGCACGCCGGGCGGTACGCCTATCACCCGTTCAGCGTCTCGGCGTCGGCGAAGAAGTCCCCGATCACGCCGTTCCGGCCCACTGCCCTGTCCACCAAGGGCGTCGACGACACGGCGTCGGCGTTCGCAAGCTCGGTCGCGCTGGCGCGGAAGGCGGGGTACGACGCGGTCGAGATCATGGGCTCGGAGGGGTACCTGGTCAACCAGTTCCTCGCCACCCGCACCAACGACCGCACCGACCAGTGGGGCGGCTCGGCGCGGAACCGGATGCGGTTCGCCGTCGAGGTCGTCCGCCGCTCGCGCGAGGTGGTCCCCGAGGGCTTCCCGATCATCTACCGGATCTCCCTGCTCGACCTGGTCGAGGACGGCCAGACGTGGGAGGAGGTCGTCGACCTCGCGCACCTGCTGACCGACGCCGGGGTCACCGCCCTCAACACCGGCATCGGCTGGCACGAGGCGCGGGTGCCGACGATCATCACCCAGGTCCCGCCCGGCGCCTGGCGGTCCCTGACCGCTCGCCTCAAGGCGGAGGTGTCGGTGCCGGTCTGCGCGTCGAACCGGATCAACTCCCCCGACATGGCCGAGGACATCCTGGCCACCGGGGGTGCCGACCTGGTGTCGATGGCGCGCCCGCTGCTGGCCGACCCGCAGTTCGTCGAGAAGGCGGCGGCGGACCGTGCCGACGAGATCAACACCTGCATCGCCTGCAACCAGGCGTGCCTGGACCACGTGTTCACCAACAAGCACGCCACCTGCCTGGTCAACCCGCGCGCCGGCCGCGAGACGTCGCTGGTGCTGCTGCCGCTGTCCATCGGTGGTCGAGCCGACGTGAGGGACGTGCGGCGTGTCGAGACCCCACCGCGGGTCGCGGTGGTGGGTGCCGGGCCCGCCGGGCTCGCGGCCGCGGTGTCGGCGGCCGAGCGCGGGTTCGCGGTGACCGTGTTCGAGAAGTCCGACGCCATCGGCGGCCAGTTCCGGCTCGCCATGGCCGTGCCCGGCAAGGAGGACTTCGCCGAGACGCTGCGCTACTACGGGCGCCGCCTGGAGGTGCTCGGCGTGAGCGTGCGGCTGGGCGTCGAGGCGACGCTGGCCGATCTCGCGCTCTTCGACGACGTCATCGTCGCGAGCGGCGTGGTGCCGCGGATGCCCGACCTGGACGGGATCGACCACCCGTCGGTGGCGTCGTACGCCGACGTGCTCAGCGGCCGCGTCGTACCGGGTCGTCGCGTCGCCGTGATCGGGGCCGGCGGCATCGGCGTCGACGTCTCGACCTTCCTGGTGCACGACCCCGCCGACGGGTTCGACGACTGGATGGCGCACTGGGGCGTCGGCGACCCGGCCGTGCACCCGGGCGGCCTGACCGAGCCCAAGCCGCGGACGCCCGTGCGCGAGGTGACGCTGCTGCAGCGCAAGCACACCCCGATCGGCATCGACCTCGGCAAGACCTCCGGCTGGGCGCACCGCGCGGTCCTCAAGCAGTCCGGGGTTCAGCTCGTCAGCGGCGTGACCTACGACCGCGTCGACGACCACGGTCTGCACGTCACCGTCGACGGCGTCCCGGCGACGTACGAGGCGGACACCGTCGTGGTGTGCGCCGGCCAGGAGTCCGTCCGCGGGCTGTACGACGACCTGGTCTCCACCGGGAACACCGAGGGACGCTGGCTCATCGGCGGCGCCGACGTCGCCGCCGAGCTCGACGCCCAGCGGGCCATCGAGCAGGGCACCCGGGTCGCGGCCGCCCTGTAAAGGTGCCGCCGTCCCTTGTAACGCGGTGTTAGGTGGTCCTCCCACGCGTTTGAACGCGTGGGAAGAAGGTGTAACACCGCGTTACATGCGGTGGGCGGCCGAGCGGGGCGGCTACTTGATCAGGCCGGCCTTCTTGCCGAGCTTCTCGGCGAGCTCGGCGGGGTCGAGGGTGCCGGCGATGATGCGGGAGGTGGCCCAGCGCGAGGTGTCGATGCCGGAGAGCTTCTCGAACAGCGGCAGGTCCGGGGCGAACCGGTCGGCGAGGCGGAGCATGTCCTCGGCCATCGGCGGACGGGCGTCGACGTCGGGGCTGGCGTTCTTGGCCTGCGGGGCCGGCGGGTCGACGAACTTGCCGATGTCGAGGAAGTCGGTGAGTCGTTCGAGCAGGGTGTCGCGGTCGGTGACCACGTCGATGAAGTCGAGCAGCAGCCACTTGGATCGGTCGGGGTAGGTCTCGAAGGCGCGCTCGAGCTGGGCGCCGTACATGCCGCGCGTCGCGAGCGCCCGCTTGCGCAGGTCGCCGGGGGCCCAGCCGTCGGGAACGCCGTCGGGGACGGTCTCGAAGGTGTCCTGCGCGATCGCCTGGGCGAACTGCGGGAAGCCGTCGTGGCGGGCGTAGTCCATCTGCCACTGCGAGAAGGCGCGCTCGATGGGGTCCCGGAAGCTGGCGATGAGCTTCATGTCGGGGTCGTAGCGGTGCATCCGCTGGAGGGCACCGGGCCAGAAGAGGTACGCCGGGGTGTAGTCGCCGGCGATCTTCTGGCGAGGGGTACGACGGGGGGAGTTGTAGCCGGAGTAGTCCGGGTGCTCCCAGTCGAGGAAGTCCTTGTCGAAGAAGTGCCGCTCCTTGCGCTCGCCGCGGGCGACGTGGCGGTGGCGCAGGAGGTAGAAGGCGATCGTGCTGGTCGCGGCCTTCTGGACGCCGACCAGGGCGAAGGTGATGGGCAGGATGCCCGAGACCGTTTCGGAGCCTTCTCCTGGGCCCTCCGTCGCCGTGTCGACGGCTGCGTGCTGTGGCTGGACACTCATGTGTCCGAGCACCTCCCTGGTTCACATCGACGGGCCGGTTGCTGGGTTGGAATGGGGTGGCACCGGCGGACCGTGCGCCCGCCAGTCTCTCACAGAGACGCTCCGCGACCCGCGTTGGTTCGCCTGGATCGACGCGTTCTCGCAGGTCGGCGGGGCCGTAACCTGAGCGCCGTGACCCCCGATCTGCTCCGCGACCTCACCGACGACGAAGCCCGCACGGCGCTGCCCCAGAAGTGGGGCTCGACCCCACCCGGCGTGATCCCCGCCTACGTCGCCGAGATGGACTTCGCGCCGGCGCCGGTCGTCCGCGACGTGGTGGTGGACGCCGTACGCCGCGGGGTCACCGGGTACCCCGGCCAGGGGGACGGCGGCGTGGGTGCGGCGTTCGCCGGGTTCGCCGACCGGTCCTGGGGATGGGCGCCGCCTCCGGACGCCGGCGTGGCCGTCGGCGACGTGATCGGCGGCATCCGCCTCGCGCTCGACGTGCTGTGCCCGCCGGGGCCGGTCGTGGTGCCGCTGCCGTGCTACCCGCCGTTCCGCGAGGTGGTCGCGCTGACCGGCCGCGAGCTCGTCGGGGTCGAGACGGATCCCGACGCCGACCGGGCCACCATGGACACCGACGCCCTGGCGCAGGCGTTCGCAGCCGGGGCGCGGACGCTCATCCTGTGCAGCCCGCACAACCCGCTCGGCCGCGTCTGGACGCGTGTCGAGCTCGAGGACGTGCGCGACGTCGCCGCCCGGTACGGCGTCCGGGTCATCGCCGACGAGATCCACGCGCCGCTCGTGCTGCCCGGCGCCACGTTCACGCCGTACCTCTCCGTCGACCCGACCGCGGTCCTCGTGACGAGCGCGTCGAAGGCGTTCAACACCCCGGGCCTGCACTGCAGCTTGATGATCGCGCTCGACCCGGCCGAGCAGGAGATGCTGCGGAAGGTGCCGCTGCCGGCCAACAACATGTACTCACCCCTCGGCATGCTGGCCGCGGTCGCGTCGTACGTCGACGGCGACCCCTGGATCGCGGCCCTCGTCGACCGGCTCGACCAGCAGCGCAGCCTGCTGGGCAAGCTCCTGACCGAGCGCCTGCCGTACGCGCGGATGCGGTCTCTCGAGGCGACGTACCTCCCGTGGCTCGACCTGCGGGCGTACGGCCTGGACGACGTGGCCGCGCCGGCACTGGCGCAGGGGCTTCGGCTGGCGCCCGGCCAGGACTTCCAGCCCGGCCTGCGGGGGCACGCGCGGCTGAACCTGGCGACCTCGCCCGAACGGCTGACCGCCATCGTCGACCGCCTTGCTGCGGCGCTGGCGCCGACGACTCCTTAGGGTGTGGGCCGTGAGGACGACGACGATCGGCTGCGGCTACCTCGGCTCCACGCACTCCGCGTGCATGGCCGAGCTCGGGTACGACGTGCTCGGCCTCGAGATCGACCCGGCCAAGCTCGAGCTGCTCCGCCAGGGCGTCGCCCCCGTGTACGAGCCCGGGCTGTCCGAGCTGCTCGCCAAGCACGTCGCGTCCGGCCGGCTGCGGTTCACCGACTCCTACGAGGAGGCCGCGGCGTTCGGCGAGATCCACTTCCTGTGCCTCGGCACCCCGCAGCGGCGCGACGGGCTGGGCGCCGACGTCAGCCAGGTCGAGTACGCCGTCGCGCACCTCGCCCCGCACCTGACCGGCTCGCCGATCCTGGTCGGCAAGTCCACGGTGCCGGTGGGCACGGCGGAGCGGATGGCCGACCTGCTCGGCTCGCTCGCGCCCGAAGGAGTGGAGGCCGACCTGGCCTGGAACCCGGAGTTCCTCCGCGAGGGCTTCGCCGTCCAGGACACCCTGCGGCCCGACCGCATCGTCTTCGGCGTGCGGTCCGAAGCGACCGAGAAGCGGCTGCGCGAGTTCTTTGCGCCGCTGATCGACCAGGGCCTGCCGGTCGTGGTCACCGACTACCCGACGTCCGAGCTGGTCAAGGTCACCGCCAACTCGTTCCTGGCCACCAAGATCTCCTTCATCAACGCGGTGTCCGAGGTGTGCGAGGTCGCGGGCGCCGACGTGGTCACCCTGGCCGACGCGATCGGGTACGACGACCGGATCGGCCGCAAGATGCTCGGCGCCGGCATCGGTTTCGGCGGCGGCTGCCTGCCGAAGGACCTGCGGGCCTTCCAGCACCGCGCCGGCGAGCTCGGCGTCGAGGACGTGATGAGCCTGCTCGGCGAGGTCGACGCGATCAACCAGCACCAGCGCGAACGCACCGTCCAGATCGCGACCACGATGATCGGGGGCCGGCTCGCCGGAGCGCGGATCGCGGTGTGGGGTGCGGCGTTCAAGCCCGGCACCGACGACGTCCGCGACTCCCCCGCCCTCTCGATCGCGGGACAGCTGCACCTGCGCGGCGCCCAGGTCACCATCCACGACCCCAAGGCGCTCGACACCGCGCGGTCGGCGTTCCCGACGATGAACTACGCCGACGACCCGGTCGACGCCTGCCGCGACGCGGACCTGGTCATGCACATGACCGAGTGGCCGCAGTTCCGCGACGTCGACATCGACGACGTCTCCGCGGTCGTCGCCCGCAAGCAGCTCCTCGACGGCCGCAACCTGCTGGACCTCAACGCCTGGCGCGCCGCCGGCTGGACCGCTCGCGGCCTCGGCCACCACTGACTCGTTCCCACCGGGGTCGCGCCGCCCCCCGCGGTTTCATCTAGGTATGTAGGCGAACCGTCACTCCCCTAGGGCTGCGGAGCATGGGAAGTGCGGATTCACCTGCATACCTTGATGAAGCCGCCGGGGACGAGCGACCGGTCAGGACCCCGATCGCCGCACGAGCAGGGCCGGTGCGACAGAGAAGTCGTGCCAGGCGATCCGGAAACGGTCGGCGGAGCGGTCGTCGGAGTCGTAGGCCTGGAGGCCGGCGACACCGTTGCCCAGCGCATCGTCGACCTGCGCGGTGAGCAGCGCCTCGTGGTCGAGGGACAAGGTCAGCACGGCCGTGTCGCCGGCGCCGTCGACGCAGGTGGCGCCGATGGTCGCGGTCTCGCCCAGGGGCAGGCTGGCGTCCTCGGTGTCGGCGAGCACCTCGAGGTTGCCGGACAGATCAGCGAGGCGGATGGCGGCGTACCCGTCGCGGACGACGAACTCGTACCACTGGTAGTCGGCGTCGACGTCCGGCACTTCCCGGCAGAAGACCGCCATCGCGGCAGCGCCTTGCTGAGGGGTGACGGACGCCTGGACCTCGACATCGGTCATCTCCAGGCGCCCGGCGTCGTAGGCCTCACCCAAGGTGGCGGCGATGAGGTGCGGTCGCAGGCCGGGAACCTTGCTCTCCCACACGAAGTCTCCGTCGACCATGGTCGTGCTACCGGTCTTGCTCGGCGGAAGAGCCCAGCCATTGCTGTCGTCGTCGAACTCGTCCCGCAGCTCGGAGACGGCGTCGGACGAGACCGCCGAGGCTGACGCCCGGCCACTCGTCGGAGCCGGCAGGGTGTCCGCACCGGCCACATCGCCGCCGCTCGCCGAGGAGCACGCACCCAGCGCGATGGCCATCAGCCCCGCGGAGGTCGCCCCCATCACCCTGCTCATCGTGATTCTCATGATGCTCCTCCTCGGCTGTCGCGTGCAGTTCGTCGATCACGGTAGGAACGGGGCGACCCGCCGTCTGCGGAGCCAGCCCCCGGAGATCCCTCAGGGACAGCCCTCTTGGCGTGGGCGGTGCGAAGCCCCACCCTGGACCGCATGACTGCCCCGGCCTCGGGAGTGGCCTCGGGGGTCGCGGCGCGCGGCGGTGCCGCCGTCCTCTCCCACGTCCGCGCGTCAAGGCTCCGGATGGTGCTGGCATGCAGCGCGGCGGTCGCCTTCGGCGTGTACGCCGAACGGGGTCGCGTCGCCGTCGGCCGCACCTGGGACCTGGCGCTGCTCGACCTCACCGCCGGCCTCGTCTTCGTCGCCGCCGGAGCCGCCGTCTTCGTGACCCGGCCCGCCAACCGGTGCTGGTGGCTGCTCGTCGCAGCCGGCGGGACCTGGTTCCTCGGCACCCTCGCCGGGGTCGGGGACGACGATGCCGCCATCGCGGGCTTCGTCACGATCTCCTGGCACTTCTACTTCCTTGCCCACCTGCTGCTGGCGTTCCCCAGTGGGCGGTTGATGTCGCGCCGCGATGTGGCTCTGCTCGCGGCGGTCGTCGCGGTGCTCACCGGGAAGAGCGTGGTCCGCCTGCTCCTGTACGTGCCGCCGGACGGAACTGCGTGTGACTGTGTGAGCAACCGCTTCACGGGCTTCGACGACCCGCGCTGGTTCGACCTCGAGGAGTCGATCTTCCCCTGGGCGATCTCGGTCCTGATGGCGCTGGTCGTGGTCGAGGTGGTGCTGCGCTGGGCACGGAGCAGCGGAGCAGGCCGGCGCATGCTCGGGCCGGTGCTGGCCATGGGCGCCGCCGTCGCCGCCCAGATCGCCTACTCGCAGGTGATCCGGCAGGAGCTCGCCTGGGCGGTGGTCCGCTCCGAGGACCTCTTCGTGCTGGTCGTCGCCGTGCGCTCGGTCGCGGCGTACTCCTTCGTGGTGGGGCTACGCCGTACGGCGACCGCACGGGCAGCGGTGGTGGGCGCGGTCGGCGAGCTCGGTGCCGATCCGGCCACTCTGACGGCCGCGCTGCGTCGGGCGCTCGAGGACCCGAGCCTGGAGCTCGTGCCGGTCACGGGCGGCGACCTGCCCGCGGCCGGGCCAGGCCGGGCCGTGACGACCATCGAGGACGACCGCGGCCCGGTCGCAGCCCTGGTGCACGACGAGGCGCTGCTGGAGGACCCGGGCCTGATCTCGGCGGTGACCGCGGCCATCCGGGTCACCGCCGAGAACGAGCGGTTGCGCCACGAGCTCGAGGAGCGCCTGCACGAGCTGGCGGCGTCTCGGGTACGCATCCTCACCGCCGCCGACGCCGAACGCCGGCGCATCGAGCGGGACCTTCACGACGGCACGCAACAGCGACTGATCAGCATCGCGCTGCAGCTGCGGCTGGCGAAGGCCCGTGAGCCGGGCTCGGGCGAGGGAGGACTGGCCTCCGCCGTGGAGGTTGCACTGGAGGAGCTGGCGAGCGCCGCGGCAGAGGTACGCAGCCTGGCGCGAGGGATCCATCCCGCGATCCTCAGCGAGTCCGGGCTCCAGGCGGCGCTCGAGTCGCTCGTCGACCGGTCGCCCCTCGACGTGCGGACCGACCTCGACGTGACGGTCGAGCCTTCGGCGGCGGCGAGCAGCGCGGCGTACTTCTGCGTGTCCGAAGCGTTGTCGAACGTCGCCAAGCACGCGCGGGCGCGGGCCGTCACGCTCCGAGCCCGCAGCGACGCCGGGACGCTCACGGTGACGGTGGCCGACGACGGCGCGGGCGGAGCGCTCGAGACCGACCACGGCTCCGGCCTCAGCGGTATGCGCGACCGCGTCGCTGCTGCCGGAGGTTCGGTGACCGTCGAGTCCCCGGTCGGCGGCGGCACCACGATCGAGATCGTGCTGCCGTGCGCGTAGTGCTCGCCGACGACAGCGTCCTCCTCCGCTCCGGGATCGCCGAGCTGCTCCGGCTCGACGGCTTCGACGTGGTGGCCGAGGTCGGGGACGCCGACGAGCTGGTCGAGGTGGTGCGCGCGGTCCGCCCGGACGTCGTCGTGGTCGACGTACGGATGCCGCCGACCTACTCCGTGGAGGGCCTCGTCGCCGCGCGGAGGATCCGGCGCGAGTTCGGCAGCACCGTCGGCATCCTGGTGCTCTCCCAGCACGTCGAGACCCGCCACGCGGTGGAGCTCTTCGCCGAGGCCCACGACGCCGTCGGCTACCTCCTCAAGGACAAGGTGCTGCGCCCGGAGGACCTCGGTGAGGCGGTGCGCCGCATCGGCAGCGGCGGTACGGCGCTCGACCCCGAGGTGGTCAGCCACCTGCTCCGACGCCGACGCGGCGACAGCGGCCTGGCGTCGCTGACCCAGCGCGAGCGCGAGGTGCTCGCGCTGATCGCCGAGGGTCTGTCCAACCGTACGGTCGCCGCGCGGCTGTACGTGAGCGAGAAGACCGTCGAGAGCTCCATCACCCGGATCTTCGACAAGCTCGACCTCGCCGCCACCCCCGAAGCGCACCGACGGGTCCAGGCCGTGCTCGTCTGGTTGCAGGGGTGATGCCGCTCGCGGCGTAGGCCACCATGACTCGTTCCCGCCGGGGCCCCGCGGTTTCATCTAGGTATGTAGGCGAACCGTCACTTCCCGAGGGCTGTAGAGCAAGGGAAGTGCGGATTCACCTGCATACCTTGATGAAGCCGCCGGGGCGACCACCGACTCAGGGGCGATGTTCTTCGTCGACGTCGAGCAGGCGGGACGGGGCGAAGCCGGGGCGGATCTCGGCGACGCGGGCGGGGTCGAGGAGGTAGTCGTCGTCGACCTGCCAGGTGTGGCCGGTCGCGTTGCGGCGGAGCAGGTAGCCCAGGCCGTGGGTGCGGTACGTCGCGGCGCCGGCGCGCTGGACGGCGGCGAGCAGCTGGGCGTCGACGAAGCGACGTACGGACCGGAAGCTGCCCACCTCGCGGAGCAGGCCACGCTCGATGAGGATGGTGCCGCCGGCGACGAAGGGCGCGTACAGCTCGGCCTGGTGGCCGCGTCGGACCGTGACGTCCTGCTCGACGAGGTAGTGGAACTCCGCCGGGGTACCGACGACCTCGGCGCCGGAGTACGAGCGGGCCAGGAGCAGGTCGGCGACGAAGTCGGAGGAGTACCAGTCGTCGTCGTCCATCTTCAGCACCAGGTCGCCCTCGGCCGCCTCGGCCGCGGCAGCGATCACGTCACCGAAGAGCACCGACTCGCCCTTGGGCCGGACCACCAGGTTCTCGATCCCCGAGTCCTGCAGGGCCGCAGGCTCGGGCTCGAAGCCGTGCGGCGCCAGCACCAGCTGGAGGTTCACGTCCCGCTGCCGGGCGACCTGGCGGAGCGCGAAGCCCAGCATCTCCGGCCGCCGCGTCGCGAGCACGACGCTGACCGTCGGTCCCTGCTGGGGGCGCAGCCCCGCCCGCTCGGCCAGCTCCTCGCGCCAGGCGCCGACGGAGAAGGCGCGCAGCGCGGCGCGCCGCAGCACGACCGAGTGCTCCTCACGCGCGACGGCGTCGTCGAGATCGACCGGTGCGGTCAGCGCCTCGGTGACGAGCGGGCCCAGGAGCGCGGCGGCGTCCGAGGTCACCGAACCGACCGTCACCGGCACGCCGGCAGCCGCCAGCCCCGCCGCGAGTCCCACGGCCTCCAGGTCGAGGGTCTCGGCCCGGACCCCCTTCGCCGGGCGTAGCTGCCGCACCAGGAGCTCGGTCGGCTGCGAGCCGAGCCGGTCCAGGTCGAGCACGTCTCCCTCGACGTCGGCCTGGAAGCCGATCGGGTTGAGCACCCGCTCGTCGAACGGGCCGAGGGCCGGCGGTCCGTGAACCGCTACCGGCGCCCTTCCGGAGATGGGGTGCCGGGTCAGCCGACCGTCGGGGGACAGCACCACGTCCGGGGGTACGTCGCGTTCCTCGAGCGGCAGATCGGGGCGCGAACCGTCGTCGACGACGAGCGAGGTCCCCGGCGGGACCGCGGGCCACACGGACAACCGCCCCAGCTCGCGCACCACGTTGGCCACCCGGACCGGCTGCTCGAACCGCGCCACCACGAGGTACCCGTCACCGACGGGCTGCGCCCGGAACGCCTTCATCGCCGGCCACTCCGGCCGGCCGACCAGCCCGGGCGCGGCCGCGAGTGACGCCACCCAGACGGCGACCGTCTGCGTACGCACGGCGTGCGGCAGCACCGCGGCCCGCAGGTCGGCGCGGTCGGAGACCGCGACGAGCACGCGCGGGTAGCGTCCGGCCGCCGACGGGGCGGGAAGGGTGACGCCGACCAGGTCCATGCGGGCACCGCCGGTCGTCGCCAGCACCAGCTGCTCGCCGCCCTGCTCGAGGAACGCCCGGACGGCGTCGGGGATGCCCTCAGGCATCGACGGGGGCCCAGGACGGCAGCCGCCGCACGAGCGGCCGCTCGGCCCGCGGGAGCCAGCTGTTGGCGACGTGGTCGATGACGTGTACTCCGGGCGGCGACTCCACGCGCACCAGCCCGGGCACCTCCGCGCCGCGGCCGGCGGCCAGCGCCGTGTAGACGTCCCACTCGCGGGCCTTGCGCGGAGCGCGGGCGCGGTCGAAGTTTCCGGCGGAGCTCCAGTGCGCGAACTCGTCGGCGTCCAGCCACTTCAGCTCCATGCACAGCCCCTCGGGCGCGACGATCCGCTCGGAGCTGTCCGGGAACTCACGTACCTCCCACTCGAAGGCCTTCACGAACGTGAACTCCGGGCCCATCGGGTAGACCCACGGCTCGAGGAACTTGTAGCCCAGGTCGAGCCACGCCTCGGACTCGCTGACGATCGACAACGGGTGCCGCGGGATGGCGACGACCGCACCGGAGTCCTCCAGCTGCCACGAGAGGTCGGCGAGGTACCCGACGCCCTCGCGCGTCAGCACCATGTCGCCGTCCCACTTCATGGAGTACGTCGTGCGCACCTGGCTGAACGACCAGTTGTAGAAGTGCGTCAGCGAGTGGACGGAGTCCGGCGGCGTGGTCAGGTGCTCGGTGCCGGCACGGCTGACGCGGAACGGGTACGTCGCCAGCGTGAACCGGTCGGCCGCCCCCACGGACTCCGCGACCTGCTGGGCCACCTCGGGAGTGCCGTCGTCGGACTCGTTGTCGACGAGCACGACGTGCTGCACGGCCTCGAACATCGGCGGGAGCACCCACGGCAGGTTGCGGGCCTCGTTCTTGACCCGGAAAACGCACGTGAGCCCGGGCGTCAACGGACCGTCCTGCCAGGCCCAGCGGACGTCGTAGTCGGCGTACCCCTCCAGGCACCCGATGTCGGGCGGAGTGTCGCTCACCGTCAGCGCTCCCGGCCGATGGCCCGGCGGATGCCCCGGCGCGCGGACGCCGGCACCAGCGCTCGCAGGCCGTGCGGGATCCGGTCCGCGCCGCGGGCCCCGTCAAATGCTGCGCCGAGGGGCGGGCGGCCGGCCGCGCCGTCGGCGTACCCCTCGCGGCGCGAGGCCAGTGCGGTCGAGGACGCGATGGCCTCGGCCTCCTCGTAGAAGGAGGCGTACGCCGCCCGCATCTCGTCGAGGGTCGCGTGCACGTCGGGGCGGTCGCCGCCGTCGTCGGCGAGCTTGTCGAGGGCGGCCCAGCTCTCCTCGGCGATGTCGCGCAGCCGGGCCGGCACGTCGATGTCGTCCCAGGTGAGCTGGACCCTGCGGAGGTCGGGGTCGATGAACTGGTGCACCGCCCGGATGTCGTTGGCGGACGCCGACTTCACCGCGAACAGGTCGAACCGCTGGCCGATGCCGAACAGCGGGATCGTCCAGTCGGTCAGCAGGTCCTCGTACCGGACGAACGCCCGCTGCGAGCCGCGCGTCGCGCGCTCGGTGTGCAGCATCATGTTCACCCACGCGGCCGTGCGGTCGATCTCGCCGAAGCGGGTGGAGTAGTAGCGCTGCTTGCTGCCGACCACCTCGGTGACGGGCCGCAGCATGGTGACGTACGCCGGGGTGGCCTCGCAGCGCAGCGCCGCCGACCGCCACAGGCCGAGGAACCAGGCCAGCCGCGGGTCCTTGACGACCAGCTCGGGCGACCCCTCTGACTCGGCTTGGGCGAACTGCTCCTCGAGCCAGGTGTGCAGTCGGGTGCGCAGCCGCTCGACGTTCGCGAGCTTGCCGGCCTCGAACCAGGCAGCCGGACGCGCGTCGGAGACCGCGACGTTGCAGCGCTGGAGCAGGTCGGTGTGGAGGTCGACGACCCACTGCGGCTCTCCGAAGCCCTTGGGGTTGGTCTCGTCGGCGACCACCTCGGGCTGCGGCACGTGCATGCCGAGGGTCTGGAGGGCTCCGGACATGGTGCTGGTGCCACTGCGACCGGAGCCGACCACGAAGACGACCCGCCTCTTCGCGGGCACGGCGAGGGCCGACTCCGGCTCGAGAGCGGGGTCCGTCGTCACGCCTGTCACCGGCGGCCCAGCAGGGCCGCGAGCCGGTGGCGGAGGGTGGGAGCGGACGCCGGGGCGGCCGACGTGGCAGGCGCGGGGGGACGGCGTACGCCGGCGTCGGACGCGTCTCCCGAGGCTCGGGCGTCCTTCGGGTCGCCGGTGTCCTCGGCGTCCTCGGCGTCGTCGCCGTCCTCGTCGTCCTCGCGCCCGGACTCGTCCGGCGTACCGGGGGCGACCGGGACGTCGTCGTAGTCCCAGGCGGCCTGCGGGTCCTCGGCCAGGCCGGCGGTGCCCTGCAGCCGCGGCCGGTGCACCTCCTGCCAGGGCCAGAAGCCGACCTCGGCGGCCTCGAACGTCCACGCGCCGAACAGCTCGTCCAGGACGTCGTCGAGGAACTCGCCGGACTTGATCACGCGTTGCGCCCGCGAGACGGCGGCCGTGCGCTCGATGCGCGCCGCCGAACCGTCCGGCATCCGGACCAGGCGCAGGCCGTGGTGGCTGCGCTCCAGGTTGTAGAGCAGCCGGGCGACCGTCTTGTGCGTGGGCGCCCAGTCGGCGTTCTCCAGCGTCATCCGGAACATCGCGGCGCACCGGCCCTCCGGAAGCTCGTCGACCAGCCGGACGCGCGGCTCGCCGGCGTACGACTCGTAGATGAGCCGGGTGTCGAGCATCGGGTCGTCGAGCGGGGCGCACCGCTCGTCGCCGAGCTGGCTCCACGGCCCGGCGAGCACGACGACGAGGTCGGGCAACGTGCCGTTGAGGAGGGCGTCGACGGTGGCGATCACCGGGCGGAAGTCGAGGCCGCGGGTGTCCAGGACGACCTCGAGGTACGGCACGGAGTAGAGCCGTCCGGCGCGGCGCTTGTTGCGCAGCTCGGGCAGCCGGTCGGAGAGGAACACGTCGTTGTAGTCGTTGACCTCGTCGCGCCGCTTCATCACGTTGGTGCGGCCGAGGTGCCAGGACTTGGCCTGGCGGTCGGGGATGAAGACGCCGCCGGCCTCGCCGAGCCGGTAGCCCAGGGCGATGTCCTCGCCGAGCCGCAGCGAGGTGTCCATGCCGCCGGAGGAGAGGTACAGGTCGCGGGTCAGCGACGCGGTGGCGCCGACGTGCATGCGCAGGGCGCGCGGGCCGATGGTGCGCAGGTCGTCGAAGCGGGCGTACCAGCGCTCGACCCAGTCGTGCAGGTCCTTCTCCTGGCCCTCGAAGTAGTCGGCGAGCCGGCCCTCGGCGACCGCGTCGCGGACCTGCTGCGGGGTGAGCTCGTAGAGGGGCTGCGGGTCGACGAACCACTTGTGCCCGAGGACCACGGCGTAGTCCACCTCGTGGTGCCAGCGCAGCTGCGCCTCGACGTGCTCGCGCTCGGGCAGCATGTCGGCGTCGAGCCAGTGGATGACGTCGCCCTCGGCGGCCATCGCGCCGGTGTCGCACGCGTTGGCGCGGCCCCAGCCCTCCTCGACGCGGATGATCCGCGCGTTGTCGGGGCGCACGTCGGGCAGCTCCAGGGGCGCCTGGCCGGCGTTGGCGCCGTCGTCGACGACGATCAGCTCCATCAGGTGGCTCGGGTAGGACTGGTCGGCCAGGCCGGCCAGCACGTACGGCAGCGTCTGGTGGGCGCCGTACGCCGGCATCACCACGCTCACGCTCAGGTGCGGCTGCCACTGGCCGAGCGGAGGCACGAGCAGGGAGCCCCACTCGTTGCGGCGTACCCGCGGCTGCGAGCTCGTCATTGCCTCCACCCGTTCGGCCGGCCGTGCGGTCATCGGGCCGCCTCTCCCGGTGCGGCAGCCTAGTCCTCCCTGCCGAGGCTACGGCACACGGCCGCGGCCCCGATCGAGCCACTCGGACTCCGTAGACTCGCCGGCATGTCCGAGGTCGACCTCCTGCGGGCCGAGCTGGAGCGGCTGCGGGCAAAGGTCAAGCAGCTGCGCGACGGGGGCGACGAGCTCTCCTACGTCTTCGTGATGACCTACGGGCGGTCCGGGTCCACGTTGCTGATGGGCCTGCTCAACACCATCCCGGGCTACCTCATCCGCGGCGAGAACGACGACGCCCTGCGGTTCCTCTTCGACTTCCACCGGACCTGCGTCTCGCGCTCGACCCACTGGCCGATCGAGCGGGTGCGCCGCAAGACCGACGCGTTCTACGGCATCGGCGACTTCCCGCCCGCCGCTCTCGCTCGCCGACACCCGCCGGCTGGCGGTCGACACCCTGCTCCGTCCGAAGCCGGACACCCGCGTGACGGGGTTCAAGGAGATCCGTTGGTGGCGCCACGACGACCTCGACGCGTACGCCGCGTGGTTGCGGGAGGTCTTCCCCGGCGCCCGGTTCCTGGTCAACACCCGCAACCACGCCGACGTGCTGAAGAGCAAGTGGTGGGCCAAGGGCGACGACAAGTCCGCCCACCTCGCGGAGATCGAGCGCCGCCTCCTCGAGACCGCCGCCCACCTCGGCGACGCGGCGTACCACGTCCACTTCGACGACTACGTCGCCGACCCCTCGGTGCTGGCTCCGATGTTCGCGTGGCTGGGCGAGGAGTACGACGAGGCCGGGGTACGGGCGACGATGGCGCGCAAGCACTCGGTCTGAGACGAACCGCTGGTCTCTCGCTGGTCGAGCCAGGAGGCCGTCCACGGCCGACTGTGTCGAGACCCCGCGACCGGACCGCGCCGGTGGTCGAGGAAGGCGCGCTAGCGCCTGTCACGAGACCCGGCGACCGGACCGCGTGCCTCGCCGGGTCTCGTGACGGGACTTCGTCCCTCCTCGACCAGCGGCGAAGCGGTCAGCCCGTGGAGGCCTCGTCGGCGGCGACGCCCTGGTTCCTGATCATCTCGGCGAACCACTGGAAGGACTTCTTGGGGGTGCGCTCGAGGGTGTCGTAGTCGACGTGGACGAGGCCGAAGCGCTGGGTGAAGCCCTCGGCCCACTCGAAGTTGTCCATCAGCGACCACGTGTAGTAGCCGCGGACGTCGACGCCCTGGGCGATGGCGGTGGCGACGGCGCGGAGGTGGGCGTCGAGGTAGTCGATGCGGGGCTGGTCGTCGACCACCCCGGACTTGTCCGGGCCCATGCCGTAGGAGCAGCCGGACTCGGTGACGATGATCGGCGGGAGCGCAGCCCGGTAGCGAGCCCGCAGGATGATCAGCCACTCGCGCAGGGAGTCGGGGACCACGGGCCAGCCGAGGTCGGTCTTGTCGTACCCGACCAGGTCGACGAACTCGAAGGGGTTCTCGTCCTCCTCGTCGGTGTTCGCCGCGACGCGGAGCGGGCTGTAGTAGTTGACGCCGTAGAAGTCGACGGGCTGGCGGATCGTCACCATGTCGCCGTCGTGGATGGAGTCCTCGAGCAGCGGCAGGATGTCGCGCGGGTAGCGGCCGAGCAGCATCGCCTCGGTGAACAGCCCGTTCCAGAGGGCGTCGAAGAGCTTGGTGATGCCGACGTCGGCGGGGTCCTCGGTCGCCGGCCACATCGGGGAGTGGTTGTTGGCGCAGCCGACGCTCTGCGCGCCGGCCCGCCGCAGCTCGATCGCCGCGCGGCCGTGCCCGAGCAGCAGGTGGTGGGCGACCGGGAACGCGTCGAACATCAGCTTGCGCCCGGGGGCGTGCTGGCCGAGCGCGTAGCCGTTGAACGTCGCCACGTTGGGCTCGTTGACGGGGATCCAGTGCTCGACCCGGTCGGCGTACCGCGCGCCGACCAGGGCGGCGTACTCGGCGAAGCACTCGACGGTGTCCCGGTTCAGCCAGCCGCCGTCGTCCTCGAGTGCCTGCGGGAGGTCCCAGTGGTACAGCGTCACCATCGGCGCGATGCCGGCGCCGAGCAGCCCGTCGATCAGGCGGTCGTAGAAGTCGAGACCCTTCGGGTTCGGCACGCCGCGGCCCTTGGGCAGCACCCGAGGCCACGAGATCGAGAACCGGTAACCGCCGGCGCCCAGGTCGCGCATCAGGGCGATGTCCTCGGCGTAGCGGTGGTAGTGGTCGCAGCTCACGTCGCCGGTGGCGCCGTCCTTCACCCGGCCGGGATCGTGGCTGAACGTGTCCCAGATGCTCCGGCCGCGGCCGTCTTCGGCGGCGGCCCCCTCGATCTGGTAGGCCGCGGTGCTCGTGCCGAACCGGAAGCCCGGTGGCAGCTGGGGGTACGCGGCATCCATGGTGTCGTCATTGTGGCGGATGGCCCCTGGTCTCCGCGGTGGAACTGGGGTCAAACGACTAGATCCGTCTGATCCGTCCGGACTAGGGACGATCCTCCGTTCGGAGGATGCCCGTACCTAGGGGATCAGCACGCCCGGATTGAGCACGCCGGTCGGGTCCAGCTCCGCCTTGACCGCCCGGAGCACGCGTACGCCGACCTCGCCGATCTCGTCGCCGAGCCACGCCTGGTGGTCGGTACCGATGGCGTGGTGGTGGGTGATGGTCGCGCCCGCGGCGACGATCGCGTTGCTGGCCGCGGTCTTGGCGGCGAGCCACTGCTCGACCGGGTCCTCGGCCTGCCGGGCGGCCACGGTGAAGTACAGCGAGCAGCCCGTCTCGTAGACGTGCGAGACGTGGCAGAGCACCAGCACCGGCGCGCCGCCGGAGCCGAGTACCCGCTCGAGGGCGGCCTTCACGTCGGCGTACAGCCCCTCGACGCGGGACCAGAAGGTCGCCGTCTCCAGGGTCTCCACGAGGACGCCGAGGTCGAGCAGGGAGTCGCGCAGGTACGGCGCGTGGAACCGGCCCCCGGCCCACGCGCGGCCTGGCCCCTCGCCGGCGTTCGTGCCGCCGAGTCCCGCGAGCAGGTCGGTGGCCGCGGCGCGTTCGGCCTCTACGCGGGCGGTCGGGCCCTCGAACCCGACGACCATCAGGCAGCCGCCGTCGCCACCGCCGATCCCCCCTCCTATCGCCTGCGGGTCCGCGAGGTTCACCGCGGACTCGGCCTCGTCGGAGAGCCGCAGCACGGTGGGCCGCAGGCCCGACTGCGCGAGCGTGCGGACCGCCGCGACGCCCTCGGTGAAGGAGGCCCAGCGCCAGCCGTCGTACACCTGGACCTCGGGCACCGGCCGGACCCGGACCGTGACCGACGTGATCACGCCGAACGCGCCCTCCGACCCGAGCACCAGCTGGCGCAGGTCGGGTCCCGCGGCGTTGGCGGGCGCCGTGCCGAGGCGGAGTGTGCCCGTCGGGGTGGCCACGGTCAGCCCGACGACGAGGGCGTCGAACCGCCCGTACCCCGCCGAGGCCTGCCCGCTGGACCTGGTCGCCGCGAAGCCGCCGATCGAGGCGTGCTCGAACGACTGCGGGAAGTGCCCGATCGTCAGCCCGTGCTCGGCCAGCAGCGCCTCGGCCTGCGGCCCGCGGAGACCGGGCTGCAGGGTCGCGGTCATCGAGACCGGGTCCACCTCGATGAGCCGGTCCAGGCGACCGAGGTCGAGGCTGACCACGCCGGCGTAGCCGTCCCGTCGGGCCGCCAGCCCTCCGGTCACGCAGGTCCCACCGCCGAACGGCACCACGGCGACGTGATGCCTGACCGCGACGGCGAGCACGTCGGCGACCTCGTCGTGGCTCCCCGGCCGGACGACGGCGTCGGGGGCGTCGGTGAGGTCGCCGGCCCGGGCGCGCAGCAGGTCCGGCGTGGACTTGCCGCGGGTGCGCAGGCGGCGCAGGTCGTCATCGGTGTGCACGTGGTCCCCGCCGACCACGGCGGCCAGGGCCGCGAGCACCGCGGCGGCCAGCCCGACCGGCGGCAGCGACGGGGCGTCGTACGCCGGGTGCTCCGGCGAGGCGGACGGTGCGGGCGGTGGGCCGAAGACCGCCTCGACGAGGGAGCGTGCACCCTCGGGCAGGGCGGTCGCGTGGGCCGGGTCGCCCCAGCGGGTCGGGTGCATCTCCGGGGTCATGGGTTACAGTGTGACACATGACGTCACTTCGTCACATCGGTCGGCCGGAGACCTCTTCTCGGCCATCGCCCCGCGACGCCTACCTCGACGCCGCCCGCGAGTGCATCCTCGACGTCGGCTGGCGGCGGACCACGCTGACCGAGGTGGCGCGCCGGGCGGGGGTGTCGCGGATGACGATCTACCGCGCCTGGTCCGACATGCCCCAGCTGCTCGGCGACCTGATGACCCGGGAGTGGGGCGGCGTCGTGAGCGCCGCCGACAACACCCGGGCCCAGGCCGGCACGGTCGAGCGGATCGTGGGGACGGCCGTCCGCGCGGTCCGCGCCCTGCGTGAGAACGAGCTGTTCGTGCGCATCGTCGAGCTGGACCCCGAGCTGCTGCTGCCTTACCTGCTGTCGCGCCGCGGCCGGTCCCAACAGGCGATCCTCGACCTGGTGGCCGAGCAGCTGCGGCTGGGCCAGGAGATCGGTGAGGTGCGCGACGGCGACCCGCAGGTCCTGGCCCGCGCCCTGCTGCTCACCACCCACGGCTTCGTGCTGTCGGCGCACACCATGGTCGACGACCTCGCCTCCGAGGCGGACCTCGACGCCGAGCTGTGGGAGATCCTCGCGCGGGGGGTCCGGCCGTGACGGCGACCCGGATCACGCCCGGTGCCGCGAACCTGCCGGAAAGCGTGGACCTCGTCGTCGTCGGCCTCGGCGTCACCGGCGCCGGCGTGGCCCTGGACGCGGTGACCCGCGGCCTCTCGGTGCTCGCCGTGGACGCGCACGACCTGGCGTTCGGTACCTCCCGCTGGTCCTCCAAGCTCGTGCACGGCGGCCTGCGGTACCTCGCCCACGGCCAGGTCGGCGTCGCCCACGAGAGCGCGGTCGAACGCCGGATCCTGATGGAGACGACCGCTCCACACCTCACCCACGCCCTGCCCATGCTGATGCCGTGGCACGAGTCGGTCGGCCGTGGCCAGGCCGCCCTGACGCGGGCGGCGTTCGGGGCCGGCGACCTGCTCCGCCTCGGAGCCCGCACGCGCCGCGAGACCCTGCCGCGCCCCCGCCGGATCTCCGCCACCGAGGCCCTCACCCTCGCGCCGGCGCTGCGCGTGGGCGGGCTCCGCGGCGGCATCCTCGGTTGGGACGGTCAGCTCGAGGACGACGCCCGCCTGGTCGTGACCATCGCGCGGACGGCCGCGTCGTACGGCGCCCACGTGCGGACCCACGCCCGGGTGCTGGCCGCCGACGGCGGCGGCGTCACGGCTGCGCGACGAGCTCACCGGGGTCGAGACGCAGGTCGCCGCGCGGATGGTGGTGAACGCCGCCGGGGTGTGGGCCGGCGGCCTCACCCCCGAGGTCCGCCTCCGGCCGAGCCGGGGCAGCCACCTGGTGCTCCGCGGGGAGTCCCTGCCCGGGCTGCGGGTCTGCATCACCGCGCCGGTGCCGGGCAGCAGCAACCGGGTCGTGATGGCCCTGCCGCAACCCGACGGCACGATCTACGTGGGCCTCACCGACGAGCCGGTCGAAGGACCGGTGCCCGACGTGCCCGACCCGACGGACCACGAGGTCGACTTCCTGCTCGACGTCCTCTCGCGGACGCTCGCCCACCCGCTGACGCGCGGCGACGTGGTCGGGGCGTTCGCCGGCCTGCGCCCGCTGCTCGACGGCGACGGCGAGACCTCCGACCTCTCCCGCCGGCACGCGGTCCTGACCGGTCCGACCGGCGTGGTGACCGTCGTCGGCGGCAAGCTGACGACGTACCGCCGGATGGCCCAGGACGCCGTCGACGCCGCGCTGCGGTCGCACGGCCGGGACGCTGTCCCGTGCCGGACCCATCGGCTCCCGCTGCTCGGCGCCGCCGACCGCTCGACGTTGGCAGGGCTGGACGCCGACCCCCGGCTGGTCCGCCGGTTCGGCACCGACGCGCCGCTCGTCCTGGCCAACGCCCGCGAGGTGACCGGGCTCCCGGACGCGGCTCTGCTCGCCCCGGCCGCGCCGCACGTCCCCGTCACGCTCGCCGAGCTCGTCTTCGGCGTGACCCACGAGGGCGCCGCCGACGTCGACGACCTCCTCGACCGTCGTACCCGCGTCGGCCTGGTCCCCGCCGACCGCCTCCTCGCCGAACCCCTCGCCCTCCGCGCCCTCTCGTTCTCCACAGCCGTCCCGGGATAGTCCCCTACGAAAATCACCATCGAACCCACGTCCGATGATGATTTTCGTAGGGGACTATCCCGACCACCCGATGCGATGAGTTTCGAACGGTTGGCCGGTCACTACTCAGACGGCACACTGAGGAGGCGCGCCCATGACCGTGACCGACCACCGCACCGCGAGCCCCAGAGAGCAGAGGACCAGGAACCGCGTGACCCAGACGACCGAGCTCGACGACTTCCCAGCCCTCACCGAGCGGTACCAGCGCGAGCTCCTGGCGCACTGCTACCGGATGAGCGGGTCCGTCCACGAGGCCGAGGACCTCGTGCAGGAGACGCTCATCCGCGCCTGGAAGTCGCAGGCCACCTTCCAGGGCCGCTCGTCGGTCCGCACCTGGCTCTACCGGATCGCCACGAACGTCTGCCTGACCAACCTCGAGGGCCGGCCCCGCCGCCCGCTGCCCGCCGGGCTCGGCACCGAGGACCAGATGGCCGGTGATGCGCTCGAGCTCGACCACGAGATCCCGTGGCTCGAGCCCGTGCCCGACGCCGCCGTGGTCGTGGCGGAGAAGGACACCATCCGTCTCGCCTTCGTCGCCGCCCTCCAGCACCTGCCTGCCCGCCAGCGCGCCGTACTCATCCTCCGCGACGTGCTGCGCTGGTCGGCCGCCGAGGTCGCCGAGGCGCTCGAAAGCACGACCGCCGCCGTGAACTCCGCCCTCCAGCGCGCGCACGCGGCGATGGCCGAGAAGCAGCCGCACCCCGACACCGTCAGCGTGGACCTCAGTCCCGAGCAGCTGGTGCTGCTGGACCAGTACGTCGCCGCGTTCTGGGCCAAGGACATCGACGCGATCGTCAGCCTGCTCAAGCAGGAAGCCGTCTGGGAGATGCCGCCGTTCACCGGCTGGTACGTCGGGTCGCGCAACATCGGCGACCTGATCGCGACCCAGTGTCCCGGCGGTGTCCACGACATGGTCATGGTGCGGACCACCGCCAACGGCCAACCGGCGTTCGCGCTCTACATGCGCGGCTCCGAGGGCGACTTCCGGCCGTTCCACCTCCAGGTGCTCGACCTCGAGGGCGCGCGGGTCCGCCACGTCGCGGCGTTCTTCGAGAAGGGCCTGTTCGAGAAGTTCGGGCTCCCGTCCTCACTGCCGGCCGACACCGTCCCCGACGGCATCGTCGACGCCGGGGCGGCGTGACCACGGTCGTCGGCCAGGGTCACCACCACGCACTGGAGCTGCTCGAACGGGCCCTCGGCTACACCCGGGTGTCCTTGTCCACCGTCGGGACGGACCTGAGCGGCCCGTCACCCTGCGCGGAGTGGAACCTCGCCGACCTGCTCGCCCACATGGACGACAGCCTCGATGCGTTCCTCGAGGCCGCCGGGGGCGCCGTACGGGTGGAGGTGCCGCGCCACTCGGGAGCCGAGGTCGAGGTGCTGCAGCGCAAGGCGTGCGCTCTGCTCGGGGTGTGGAGCGCGCCCACCCCGCCGTACGTCGTCGTGGGCGACCGCCCGGCTCCCACGCCGGTGATCGTGGCCGCGGCCGCCCTGGAGATCGCCGTGCACGGCTGGGACGTCGGGCAGGCCACCGGGGTCCGCCGCAACCTGCCCGAGGACCTCGCCAGTGCCTTGCTGCCGGTGGCGCGCGCCGTGGTGTCACCCGAGGACCGGCCGGACCGATTCGGCGTCCCCCAGCCCCCCGAACCGGGGTTGGGACCCTCCGGCACGCTGCTGGCATTCCTCGGGCGTGGCTGACCCTGGGGGGTACGTACCGGCCTGACAACAAAGACAAAGTTCGGCCGAACCTGTGGCCCTGGGGTCCCGTGGTCCCTATCTTGTGGCCATGCACGCACCAGATTTTCTGGTCGCGGGCTTGCCGGGGGGCACTGAGTTCAATCTCCTGTCGTTGGGGCGTACACACGCTCGAGCGGGCCAGGTGACGTCCGCGCTGGACACGCTTTCTCCCCTGGCGCGCTCGCTGGCCGACCTTGGAGACACCGCACCACTGGTGATCGCCACACTCGTCGAGTGCCGGCTGGCGCGTGGCGAGGTGGCCCAGGCCCGAGCGCTGACCGACGAGATCGTGCCCTGGCAGCACCGAGCGGGGCGGGTCGGCGGCATCGCCAACCAGACGCTCGGCGACGTGCTGGCCGCGCTGGGCGACGCCCACATCGCCATCCCGCGCTACGAGGCGGCAGGCGAGGCGATGGCCGACAAGGAAGACCCCGAGGACGTGCCGTGGCGCACCTCGCTGGCGCTCGCCCTGGTGCGCACCGGCGAGGTCGCGAAGGCGCGCACCATGGCCGTGCACCAGGTGGCGGCCGCGCGCGCGGCGGGGACGCCGTACGGCGAGGCGCTGGCGCTGCGCGGCCTGGCCGTGGTCGCCGACTCGACGGAGCGGATCGCCGTGCTCCGGTCGGCGCGCACCCTGCTCGAGGGGCAGCCCGCAGCCCGCCTGCGGGCCCAGATCGACACGGACCTCGCCGGGCTGCTGGTGCTCTCCGGTGCCAACGACCCCGACCGCGAGCCGCGTATCGAGGAGGCGACCAGGCTGCTGGTCGCCGTGGAGTCGTTCGCGTTCCGCGAGCAGCTCTGGCCGCTGTGGGGCCGCGCCGCGCGGCTGCTCGAGCGGCTCGGCCACAAGCCGGGCGAGGCCGAGGCCGCCGACACGCTGACGCAGACCCAGCGCCGGGTCGCCGTGCTCGCACGCGACGGGATGCGCAACCGGGAGATCGCCGACCTGCTGGGAGTCTCGGTCAAGGCCGTCGAGTGGCACCTCTCGCACGTGTACCGCAAGCTCGGCATCCGTTCGCGCGGCGAGCTCGCCACGGCCTTGGGCTCCTGACTTCTCCTACGATCCTCGCGTGAGCGAGACGCCGCTGCGGCACACCGCCCTCACCATGTCGGGGCGCGACCCGCACGAACGGGGACGGGCCTCGACGCCGCTGGAGCTGCTCTTCGACCTGTCCTTCGTCGTCGCGTTCGGTACGGCGGCCGACGAGCTGGCGCACTTCCTCGTCGACGGCCACGTCGTCGACGGCGTCATCGGGTTCTGCTTCGCGGCGTTCGCGGTGTCGTGGGCGTGGATCAACTTCTCGTGGTTCGCCTCGGCGTACGACACCGACGACTGGGTCTACCGCGTCACGACGATGGTGCAGATGGTCGGCGTGCTGGTGCTGGCCCTCGGCGTGCACGACATGTTCGAGTCGCTCAAGGACGGCGACCACCTCGACAACAGCGTGATGGTGCTCGGCTATGTCGTGATGCGGGTGCCGATGCTCGCGCAGTGGATGCGGGCGTCCTACCAGGACACCGAGCGGCGCGAGATCTGCAAGATCTTCATCGTCACGCTCAGCGTGTCCCAGCTCGGCTGGGTGGGTCTGCTGTTCCTCGACCTGAGCATCGGGGCCACGTTCGCCTGCGTGGCGGTCCTGGTCGTCATCGAGCTCGTCGGCCCGTTCGTCGCCGAGCACGTGCGGGGCGGCACGCCCTGGCACCCACACCACATCGCCGAGCGGTACGGCCTGATCGTGATCATCGCCCTCGGCGAGGGCCTGCTCGGCACCACCGCCGCGCTGGGCGCGCTGATCACCGTCACCGGCTGGACGCTCGACGCAGCGCTGCTCGGCCTGGCCGGCGTCGCGCTCCCGTTCGGCATGTGGTGGATCTACTTCGTGATCCCGAGCGGGGACCTGCTGCACGCCTACCGGTCGCGGGTGTTCGGCTGGGGCTACGGCCACATCCCGCTGTTCGGCGCCGTCGTCGCCGTGGGAGCCGGCCTGCATGCCGCGGCGTTCGCCCTGGAGCACCACTCGAAGCTGACCGCCACCGCCACGCTGTTGAGCGTCGTGATCCCGTTGGGCATCTTCTACGCCCTGGTCTTCGGTCTCTACAGCGTGCTGACGCGCACGATCGACAGGCTGCACCTGGGGCTGATCGGCGTGACGACGGCGGTGATGGCGGCATCCGTCGCACTCTCGGCGGCGGGCGCATCGCTGCCCGTCAGCCTGTTGGTGCTGGCGCTGTCCCCGTGGGTGAGCGTGGTCGGGTACGAGATCGCCGGCCACCGCCACAACGCCGAGGTGCTGGCGTCCCTGCCGGGGGTGCCGCACCATTGAACGCAGGTCTCCTCACAGCCAGTCCAGCTCGTTGCCGTGGCCGTGGGTGAGCGCCACGGGCTGCCCGTCGACGGCCATCACGAACCGCCCGAACGGGATCCGTACGTCGGGGGGTACCAGCCCGGGGAGCACGCGCGGCCCCTCGTTGCTGACCCAGTGGCAGCGGCCGTCCGCGACGAGTCCGGCCATCAGGTCGGCGAAGCGTGCGCGGTCCTCGGCGACCAGGTACGCGATCACGGCCGAGTGGAAGACCACGGCCTCCGCCTCGTCCGGAGCCTCGTCGAGCGCTGCCGGCAGCAGGTCCAGCAGGTTGCCGCTCTCGATCCGCGGTGGCTCCGCGCGGGCCACCTCGACCGCGGCACGAAGGCGCTCGCGGCGGGACTCCTGCTCGGGCCACACCAGGAACTCCAGCCAGCGCACCGCGTCGTCGTCGGTCACGTCGACGGGTGACAGGTCGATGCCCGAGCGCCAGGCCACCGCGGGTACCGCGGCAGGGAACGGCGGGGTGCCCGACGTGACGCGGCAGGTGAGCAGCGGGCCCTCGCCGACCTCGCGGGTCGATGCATCGGGAAGGGTCCAGCGGTAGGAGTAGCGGTCGGGGTAGAGGCACAGCCCGGCGCTGGCGCCCACCTCCAGCAGCGCGAGCGGGCGTTGACCGGCCAGCGGCGCGAGTGCGGGGACGAGGGTCGCCAGCCGGCCGACCTCGTTGGTCTGCGTCGACCGCGCGAGGATCGTCGCCCGGATGGTGCCGTCGTCGCCGAGCAGGGCGTCACGCAGGCCGACGTACCGACCGGGCGCCGGTACGCCGTGCCAGCGGGCGGCCGCGAACACCAGGTTCGCCTGGCGCTTCTTCTCGGGCAGGGTCTGCAGCCAGGCCAGCACCTCGGGATCCTCCGCGACGGCGTTGGACCAGTCGCGGAAGCACGGCGACCCGTAGGCCTCGCGCGCGAAGTCGCGGTACACCGTCGCGGTGTCGCCGAAGATCTCCATCCAGGAGCTCAGCCCGCAGGCAGCGCGACGTACGTCGTGTCGAGGTACTCCTCGATGCCCTCGAAGCTCCCTTCGCGTCCGAAGCCGCTGGCCTTGACCCCGCCGAACGGCGCCGCGGGGTTGGAGATGAGCCCGGAGTTGATGCCGATCATCCCGAACTGCAGTGACTCCGCGATCCGGATCGTGCGCGCAAGGTCACGGGTGTAGACGTAGGACGCGAGGCCGTACTCGGTGTCGTTGGCCGCGGCGATCGCGTCGGCCTCCTCGGTGAACGTGGTGATCGGCGCGACGGGTCCGAAGATCTCCTGCTTCACGATCTCGGCCTCGGCGGGTACGTCGACCAGGACGGTCGGCGGGTAGAAGTAGCCCGATGCATGTTCCGGCCCGTCGAGCGCCTTGCCCCCGGTGACCACGCGCGCGCCGTCGTGCACGGCATCGGTGACCAGCTGGCTGACCGAGTCGACGGCGTTCTGGTCGATGAGCGGGCCGACGTCGACACCCTCGTCCTGGCCGCGGCCGACGACGAGGGCGCCCATCCGCTGCCCGAGCTTCTCGGCGAACTCCTCGGCCACCGACTCGTGCACCAGGAACCGGTTGGCGGCGGTGCACGCCTCACCCATGTTGCGCATCTTCGCGATCATCGCGCCGTCGACCGCGGCGTCGACGTCGGCGTCCTCGAAGACGACGAACGGCGCGTTGCCGCCCAGCTCCATCGAGACCCGCTGGAGCTCGTCGGCCGACTGGCGGATGAGTACCTTGCCGACCGGGGTCGAACCGGTGAAGCTCACCTTGCGCAGCCGGTCGTCGGCCATCAGGGCCTTGCTCAGCGACTTGGAGTCATGGGTCGTCACGATGTTGAGGACCCCGGCCGGCAGGCCGCACTCCTCGAGGGTCGCGGCGAGCGCCAGCATGGTCAGCGGGGTCAGCTCGGCCGGCTTGACCACCATCGTGCAGCCGGCCGCGATCGCCGGGCCGATCTTGCGGGTGCCCATGGCGAGCGGGAAGTTCCACGGGGTGATGAACAGGCACGGACCGACCGGCTTCTTGATCGTCAGCAGCCGGCTGCCGCCGGCGGGGGCCTGCATCCAGCGACCGTGGATGCGCACGGCCTCCTCGGAGAACCACCGGAAGAACTCGGCGCCATAGGTGACCTCGCCCTTGGCCTCCTTGACGGTCTTGCCCATCTCCAGGCTCATCAGCTCGGCGAAGTCGTCGGCCCGCGCGGTGATCGCCTCGAAGGCACGCCGCAGGATCTCGCCGCGTTCGCGGGGCGGCGTACGTGCCCAGTCGTGCTGCGCGGCGCACGCCGCGTCGAGCGCGTCGACCGCATCGTTGACGTCGCCGTTGGCCACGTCGGTGATCACGGACCCGTCGGCGGGGTCGCGCACGGAGAAGGTGCCGCCGCTGTTGGCCTCGCGCCACACGCCCCCGATGAAGAGGCCGTGCTGCGCGGGAGAGAGAAGATCTAGACCGGACATGCAAGAAACTCTGGCACTGGTCACAAGTTGGGCAAAACATCCCCCGCCCGTTCCTGGGACTGGGAACCTTCTGCCGCGGAGCTTCGAGGGCCCGGCAACGTCTTTGCTCTCGGGATCGGCAGACCCCTCGCTGACCCCATGCAGCGAGGGGTCTCTCAATTTCCCGGGAGGGTTTCTCCACAGGCCCGGCCGGATAGTCCGCAACGAAAAGCACCATCAGCGGGCCGGTCGATGGTGCTTTTCGTTGCGGACTATCCCGGGCCCACCCCTTGCGAAACCACCGCGCCGAGGAGTTGTCTCGGAGGTGGAGGTGGTCCTCACATGGCCGACAAGGGAACTGCACGGAGACCAGCCGGACAGGATCTGGGGGCGAGCAGCCCGGACCGGATCCGCAACGTGGTGCTGGTGGGACCCGGAGGGTCCGGCAAGACCACCTTGGTGGAGACGCTGCTCGCCTCAGTGGGGGCCATCCCCCGGGCCGGGACCGTGAAGGACGGCACCACCGTCTGTGACTTCGACGAGGCCGAGGAGAAGCACGGTCGCTCCATCTCGCTGGCGATCGCACCGGTCGTGCACCGCGAGACCAAGATCAACCTCGTCGACACCCCCGGGTACGCCGACTTCGTGGGCGACGTACGCGCCGGGCTGCGCGCTGCGGACTGCGCCCTGTTCGTGATCGCGGCCAACGACGGAGTCGACGACGGCACCCGCGCGCTCTGGCGCGAGTGCGCGGACGTCGGCATGCCGCGCGCCGTGGTGATCACCAAGCTCGACCAGTCTCGCGCCGACTACGACGGCGTACTCGCCCAGGCGCAGGCGGCGTTCGGCGACAAGGTGATGCCGTTGTACGTGCCCGAGCGCACCGACGGCGAGGTCACCTCGCTGACCGGCCTCCTCGAGGCCGGCGACGGCGGGTACGAAGACCTGCGCGGCTCGCTGATCGAGGGCGTCATCGAGGAGTCCGAGGACGAGACCTTGATGGACCGGTACCTCGGCGGCGAGGAGATCTCCTCCGACGTGCTGACCGAGGACCTCGAGACCGCGGTCGCGCGGGCAACGTTCTTCCCGGTTGTGCCCGTCTGCTCGGTGACCGGCGTCGGCTGCGCGGAGCTGCTCGACCTCGCGGTGACCGGCTTCCCCTCGCCGTCCGAGCACCCTTCGCCAGAGGTGTTCACCCCGGCCGGGGCCGTCAGCGACGCCATCGACTGCGACCCCAAGGGTCCGCTCGTCGCCGAGATCGTCAAGACGACCAGCGACCCGTACGTCGGCCGGCTCAGCCTGGTCCGCGTCTTCTCCGGCACCCTCACCCCGGACCAGACGGTGCACGTGTCCGGCCACTTCACCTCGTTCTTCGGCGAGGAGCAGGGCCACGAGGACCACGACGAGGACGAGAAGCTCGGCGCCCTCACGTACGCCTTCGGCCGCTCCCAGGTGCCGGCCGAGGCCGTCATCGCCGGCGACCTGTGCGCGATCGGCCGGCTGTCCCGCGCCGAGACCGGCGACACCCTCTCCTCGTGCGACGACGCGCGCGTGCTGCGGCCGTGGTCGATGCCCGAGCCGCTGCTGCCGGTGGCCATCGTGGCGTCCAGCAAGGCCGACGAGGACAAGCTGTCGCAGGCGCTCGGCCGGCTCGCCGCCGAGGACCCGAGCGTCCGCGTCGAGAACAACGGCGAGACCCACCAGCTCGTCATCTGGAGCATGGGCGAGGCGCACGCCGAGGTGATCATGGAGCGCCTCGCCGAGCGGTACTCCGTGCACGTCGACCAGGTGCCGTTCGTGGTGTCGCTGCGGGAGACCTTCTCCGGGACTGCAAAGGGCCACGGCCGCCACGTCAAGCAGTCCGGCGGCCACGGGCAGTACGCCGTGTGCGACATCGAGGTCGAGCCGCTCCCGGAAGGCGGCGGGTTCGAGTTCGTCGACAAGGTCGTCGGCGGCGCCGTACCTCGCAACTTCATCCCCTCGGTCGAGAAGGGCGTCCGCGCCCAGATGGAGCGCGGGGTACGCAACGGCTACCCGGTCGTCGACCTCCGGGTCACGCTCTTCGACGGCAAGGCCCACGCGGTCGACTCCTCCGACATGGCCTTCCAGATGGCCGGCGGGCTGGCGCTGCGCGAAGCCGGAGCGGCGACGACCGTGACCATGCTCGAGCCGCTCGACACCGTCACGGTGATCGTTCCCGACGACCTTGTCGGCACGATCATGAGCGACCTCTCCTCACGGCGCGGCCGGCTGCTCGGCACCGACAAGGTCGGCGAGGACCGCACCGTCATCAAGGCCGAGGTACCCCAGACCGAGCTGGTCAGGTACGCCGTCGACCTTCGCTCCGCCACCCACGGCTCCGGCTCCTTCACGCGTACCTTCGCCCACTACGAAGCCATGCCCGAGGACGTCGCCCGCACCATCGAGCCCCGCGACCACCACTGATCGCGACCATGCCGCTTGTAACAGCACGTTCGGTGCACTCCCCGCGCGTTTGAACGTGCTCCAAGACGCATGAACGTGCTGTTACAAGGTCAGGCCGCGCGCAGGAACTGCTCCAGGATCGGCCCCGCCGTACCCGAGCCGCTCGAGCCCTCATCCACGAACACGGCGACGGCGAGGTCGCCCTGAGCGGCGATCATCCAGGCGTGGGTGAGGATCCGGCCGTCCTTGTCGAACTCGGCCGTACCGGTCTTCGCGATCACCGGGGGGCCCGGTACGTCGAGCAGGAACGAGCCGCTGCCGCTCGTGACGACCCCGCGCAGCAGGCCGCGCAAGGCCTCCGCCTCGGCAGCCGACGGGCCGGTGACGCCCTCGGGCGGCGGTGAGGTCACGCTGGTCACCAGCGACGGCACCACCAGCGAGCCGGACTGGATCGAGGCGATCACGGTCGCCATCACCATCGGCGAGGCGAGGATCTTGCCCTGCCCGATGAGGTCCGCCGCCTTCTCGGTCTCGCCGGCGGGGGGCACCACGTTGCCGAAGTACGCCGGGAAGCCGAGGTCGTGGTCGACCCCCATGCCGAGCGACGCGGCGGCCTCGACCAGCGAACGCTGACCGAGCTTGCCCCGCTGGGAGATGAACGCGGTGTTGCACGAGTTCGCGACGGCGGTACGCAGCGGGATGCTGCCGATGCCGGAGGCCGGGTAGTCGTCGTAGTTCTCGAACCTCTTGCCGTCGACGACCACCGAGGACGTGCACGGCACGATCGTGTCGGGGGTGTCACCGGCCCGCAGCAGCGCCAGCGAGGACACGGACTTGAATGTCGAGCCGGGCGCGTACTGCCCATACGTCGCGAAGTTGGCGCCGGCGTTCCCCGGGCCGTTCGCGGCGGCCAGGACCTCGCCGGTCGACGGCCTGATGGCGACCAGGCCGGACGCGGGGCCGATGTTCGCGAGCGCCTGCTCGGCCGCGATCTGCAGCCGTTCGTCCATCGTCAGCTGCAGCGGCTGGCCGTCGACCGCGTCGACCCGGAAGATCTCGCGGGTCTTGCCGTCCGAGCCGACGGCGTTGACCTCCTGGCCGGGCGTGCCGCGCAGCTGCTCGTCGTACCTCGCCTGCAGCCCGCTCAGCCCCGCGACGTCGCCCACCTCGTAGATGTCGGGATTCTCCTCGATCATCTCCGCGGTCACCTCGCCCACGGACCCGAGGATCGGCGCCGCGAAGCCCTTCGTCGGTGCCAGCGGCAGCTCGGAGGCGATCACCGCCCCGCCCTTGATCCCGCGCATGCCGTGCAGCACGCCGGTCGGCACCTCGTCCTGCCGGAACACGATCGCCTCCACGAAGGCGAGCGGTCCCGAGGCCTCGACCCGTTTTGCGTACGCCGCGGGGTCGATGCCGACCAGCCGCGCCACGTCGCGTGCCGACGCACCCGCCTTGGCCTGTCCCACCTTGCTGCGGTCGATGCCGACGCGCACGACCGGCCGGTTGGTCACGAGCGCGAGGCCTCCCGCGCCCAGGATGTCGCCGCGCTTGGCGCCGAGGGAGACCAGGTCGAGGGTCACCTTCGGGCTGAGCGAGGGCTCGATGGTGGCGACGTCCCACGCGATCTGCCACTCGTCGTCGAGGTGTGTCAGCGTCGCCTGGGAGGAGTACTCCCACCCCTCGGGTCCGATGGGCCACGTCCAGTCGAACGTCGCCGTCGCGCTCCCCGGGTCGGATCCGGCCTTTTCGGCGACGTCGGCCACCGAGACCGTGGGGGTCAGCTCGCCGAGGCCTTCCACGGTGGCGGCGTACTCCTCGCCCACCGCGGCCGGTTCGCCTCCGTCGGCGAAGGAGACGTCGGCGAAGTCCCCGGAGGCCAGCGCGTCGGCGTACACCTGGGCGGCGGCCTCGGGCGAGGCGCCGTCCTCGCCACCCGTCGGCGCTCCGGGTCCGCTGGAGTCGTCGGAGGTGCATCCCGTCAGCGCGGCCAGCCCGACAGCGATGGCCGTGATCGCCGCGAGGTGGACGGGGAGCCGGCGACGACGCATGCCGTGTGTCTATCAAACGCGGCCGTGTGAGCCAGACCACAACATGGCCGGGAAGAAAGAGGACCATGGTCCGGTTCTTGTCATTGAAAGTTTCATAACCCCCAGGAGATGAGCAACGGACATGAGTATTTTCTCGCGCAGCAAGACCGCCCCCACCGGTAGCGACGTCGAGTTCGAGCAGGCCACCCAGGTGGTGGAGGACATCAGCGGCGACTACACGCTGGACACCAGCCACACCCGTCTCGGGTTCAGTGCCCGCCACGCGATGGTCACCACCGTCCGCGGCCAGTTCAAGGACTTCACCGGCACCGCCCACGTGGACACCCAGAACCCCGCCAACAGCAAGGTCGAGGTGATCATCGACGCCACGAGCATCGACACCGGCAACGACCAGCGCAACGGCCACCTCTCGTCCGCCGACTTCTTCGAGGTGGAGAGCCACCCGCAGCTCACCTTCGTCTCCACCGAGGTGGAGCGCGCCGACGAGACCACCTGGGTCATCACCGGCGACCTGACCATCAAGGGCGTGACCAACCCGGTCACCATCGAGTTCGAGCAGACCGGCTCGGCCCGCGACCCCTTCGGCAACCTGCGCGTCGGCTTCGAGGGCAGCACCGCCATCAACCGCAAGGACTGGGGCCTGACCTGGAACGCCGCGCTCGAGACCGGCGGCGTGCTCGTCTCCGAGCGAGTCAAGCTGGACTTCGACATCAGCGCGATCCAGTCCGCCTGACCCGTCTGCCGCCACCCAGCGACCCGCCCGGACCCGGGCGGGTCGCTGCTATTTCGGGTGCTCCGCCTCCCGCGCACCTGGTTCGATGCGCGCATGGATCTTCCCGCCGGCCTCACCTCCCGGCCCCTCGGCACGGACGACCTGGACGCGGTGTTCGCGGTCGCGGCCGCCCAGCAACAGCACGACATCGGGCAGGTCGACGTGGAGCCGGCCGACTTCACCGTCGAGTGGCAGCGCCCCAGCTACGACCTGGCCACGATGAGCCTCGGCGTCCTCGACGGTGACCGGATGGTCGGGTACGCCGAGATCCCCTACCCCGGACGAGGCGAGGTGGGCGTGCTGCCGGAGTACCGCCGCCGCGGCATCGGGACGGCCCTCGCCCGATGGCTGGAGGACACCGCCCGTGGGCTCGGCCACGCCACGGTCGGTGGCGTGAACCCGGAGGGGTCCGACGGCGACCGGCTGCTCGAGAAGCTCGGGTACGACGTCCGCTGGACCAGCTGGGTGCTCCAGCTGCCGGCCGGCGCGACCGTACCGACACGTGAGCTCCCGCCCGGATACGCGATCCGCGCCGCGACACCCGGGGACTACGAGGCCGTGTGGACCGTCGTCGAGGACGCGTTCCTGGAGTGGTCGACGCGCGAGCGGGACACCCTCGAGGACTTCCTCGCCATCACCGTCGGACGCCCGGGGCACGAGCCCTGGATGCTGCGGGTCGTCACCGACCCGGCCGGCGAGGTGGTCGGCACCGCAATGCTGCTGCTGGCCGGCGACCCGGTCGAGGAGGGGTACATCGAGCGGCTCGCGGTACGGAAGGACCAGCGCGGCCAGGGCCTCGCCCAGGCGTTGCTCGTCGACGCCTTCGAGCTGGGCCGCCAGCACGGCGCCCCGCGCTCGGGCCTCTCCACCGACTCCCGTACTGGCGCGCTGAGCCTCTACGAGAAGGTCGGCATGGTGGTCACCGACACCTGGATCAACCGGGGGAAGCAGCTCGCCTAGCGGCTCGCCCCGGCTCGACCAGCGAACGGCGACTAGCGGTGCGGCTCGGCCAGCGGGTCGAGCTCGGGCTCGACGTCCTCGTCTCCGAGGTCGGCCCAGTAGTCGTCGTCCTTGGTCTGGTCGACGCCCTCGTCCACGTTCATCGCGCGGAACACGATCGTCAGCACCACGCTGACGACCAGGTTGGCGATCAGGGCGAGCAGGGCGATGTAGACCTTGGTCGTCTCGGCGCCGGGGATCAGTACCAGCGGGCCGCCGAAGTGGGAGTCGGGGTCACCCGGCAGATGGACGCCGTAGGCGAGCCAGGTTCCGTAGCCCATGCCCACCGCCCAGCCGATGAGCAGCGCCCATCGGTGGAACCATCTGGTGTAGAGCCCGATCACGATCGCCGGGAGCGTCTGGAGGATCCATACGCCGCCGAGCAGCTGCAGGTTGATCGCGAACTGCTTGGAGAACGACAGCACGAACAACAGCGCCCCGAACTTCACGACGAGGGAGGCGTACTTGCTCTGCTGGGCCTCTTCGGAGTCGGTGGCGCCGCGCCTGAGGAACGCCTTGTAGATGTTGCGGGTCCACAGGTTCGCGGCCGCGATCGACATGATCGCCGCCGGCACCAGTGCGCCGATGACGATGGCCGCGAAGGCGACGCCGGCGAACCACGACGGGAACTCGTTCTCGAACAGCTGCGGCACCGCCAGCTGCGGGTTCGGCGGGTCGCCGACCTTCACGCCGGCCGCGATCGCGACGAAGCCGAGCAGGGCGAGCAGCCCGAGGAGGAAAGAGTACGCCGGCAGCAGCGCCGCGTTCCGACGGATCACCGAGCGGTTCCTGGTGGACAGCACGGCGGTTACCGAGTGCGGGTACATGAACAGCGCCAGCGCCGAACCGAGCGCCAGCGAGGCGTAGGCCCACTGGGCGACCGGCGGTGGCATGGTGCCCTTGCCCGCGGCCTGACCCGCGGCGATGGCATCGGCGTTGTCGGCGTTGAACTGGTCGAAGGAGCCCTTCGCCACGTCGAAGATGTGGCCCCAGCCGCCGACCTGGGAGGGCAGGTACAGCACCGCGACGATGATCACGATGTAGATCAAGGTGTCCTTGACGAAGGCGATCAGCGCGGGGGCCCGGAGGCCGCTCGAGTAGGTGTAGGCCGCCAGGATCACGAACGCCACGAACAGCGGCAGGTCCTTGACGAACCAGTTGTCGCTGTCCTGACCCATGCCCATCACGTCGAGCACGACCTGGATGCCGACCAGCTGCAACGCGATGTAGGGCATCGTCGCCAAGATGCCGGTGATGGCGACGGCCAGCGCGAGAGGACGGCTGTCGTAGCGACCGTTCACGAAGTCGGCCGGCGTGACGTACCCGTGGCGGTGCGAGACCGACCAGAGCTTCGGCAGGAACAGGAAGATCAGTGGGTAGACCACGATCGTGTAGGGCACCGCGAAGAAGCCGACCACGCTGCCGGCGTACAGCGTCGCCGGGACGGCGATGAAGGTGTACGCCGTGTAGAGGTCGCCGCCGATCAGGAACCAGGCGATGAAGGTGCCGAAGCCGCGGCCGCCGAGGCCCCATTCGTCGAGGTTGTCCATCCGCTCCGCGCGCCGCCATCGGGCGGCCGCGAATCCGAGGACGGTGACGACGAGGAAGAGGAAGACGAAGACGCTGACCGCGACGGCGTTCACGGGCGGCTCCCGTCGCCGACTGCGGGCCGTTGACCGCGGGCTTCACGGTCCTTGCGGTCCGCCACGCGCGACAGCGCGAAAGCGATGACGGTCAGCACCGTGGACCCGATGATCAGCGCCATCTGGAACCAGTAGAAGAACGGCCAGCCGTTGAAGCGTGGCTCGTCCTTGTCGTACAACGGCACCCACAGCGGCACGACGATCGGCGGGATCAGGATCACGGTGATCGCGATCCAGAGGCCGCGGGAGGGGGATGCAGGCGGGCGCGAGTCACTCATATCGACCTCCGAGTCGGTTGCCCGAGTGAATCTACTCAGGGCACGCCACCTGGCAAGGGGATGCCCCAGGTGCCGCGTGGGCGCCTGGGGCATCGGTACGCCGAGTGGCTCAGCCGCGCTGGTACCCGCCCCAGCCGCGGTGCCCGCGGTGTACGCGGGCGATCACGAACCAGACCACGAGCGCGATCAGGATCAGCGGCAGGTGGGTGATCACCAGGGCGGCGAGCACCAGCACGAGCAACAGCTTCAGCGGGAACGGCAGGCCGCCGACGCGGCCGCGAGACACCCGGCCGCGTCCGCGGCCGGCGTACGGGCGGCTCATCGGCGGGCGGCCGAACGGCGGCCGGCTGAACGGCGGGCCGGGGTACGGGCGGACGCCCTCGCCGCGGTCGCTGCCGACGCCGGGGCGGTCGGCTGTCGCGTACGGCGCGCGGGCGCTCGGTAGTGCTTGCCCGGCAGGTCCGCGAACAGCGGCGTCAGCTCCGAGGCCGTGCGCGCGCCCATCGCGCGGTCGAGGCGCTCCTGGTGCTCCTCGGCGCTCAGCCGTCCCTGGGCATAGTGCTCGCCCAGCTCCTCGGCCGCGGCGGTGCGCTCGGTGTCACCGATGCGCAGCTCCTTGTCGGAGGCCATCACCGCTCACCTCCGTCGGTGCCGTCGGCACCGTGGTAGTCGTCCTCCTCGCCAGCGACCATCGGGTCGTCGGCGACGTCGTCGCCGTCATCGCCCTCGTCGGTCGCGTCGTCGCCGTCGGCGAGCAGGCCGTACAGCTTGCGCCGGGTCTCGACGAGGATGCCGATCGCGTCGCGACGCTGCTGGTCCGAGCCGGTGGTGACGATCTGCCACACGGCGGCCATCACCTGGCCGATCTCGGGCTTGAGGTTGGCGTACTCGTTGCCGCTCGCCTCGCGGTCCCGCCGGCTGCGCTCACCGAACGGCACCCAGGTCTCGGCGAGCTCGTCGGCGCGCTCCTCGACGTAGCGGCGTCCCTCCTCGGTGAGCCGGAGGGTACGGCGGCCGCGCTCGTCGTCGGCCTCGACCAGGCCCTCGTCCTCGAGCTGCTGGATGGTCGGGTAGACCGATCCGGGGCTGGGCTTCCACGCCCCGCCGCTGCGCTCGGCGATCTGCGAGATCAGCTGGTAGCCGTTCATCGGCTCGTCCTTGAGCATGTCCAGGATCGCCGCGCGGACGTCGCCGCGACGTACCTTCGGGCCCGCGCTGCTGCTGGCCCTGCGCGAGCCCGAACAGCTCGGCGAGCCACGGCGGCGGGCCCTGCCGCCCGCGCCGCCCGCGCGGCCCCTCCCAGCCGCCTCCGCTCCAGTCGCCGCCCCAGCCGGTGCGGTGCTGGCCCCAACGCTGCTCTGCGTGCCGGCTCCACTGCCGGCCGAAGTCCTCGTGTCCCATGGTGTTCTCCTCGGTTCGGGTCGTGTCTCCGGCCGACCCCTCGCCGACCGTTCACGATATATCGCGATCGTACGAGCGACTGTCGCCAGATTTCAAGGAGATGCGAAGGTTTCCCCGGCTGCCCGGTGAAACCGTGGGTTGCCCGCCGAAACTTTGCCTGGCAACCCAGGGATTCACCGGGCGACCGGTGAATCCCCGTGAGACCTCAGAGCTCGTCGCGGCGGGAGGTGAGGTACGCGGACTCGGCGGGGTTGTCGATGAGGGCGAGGGCGGCGTCGTACGCCGCGCGGGCGTCGTCGGCGCGACCGAGGCGGCGCAGCAGCTCGGCGCGGGTGGCGTGCCAGGCGTGGTAGCCCTCCAGTCGAGAGCTTCTCGACCTCGGCGAGGCCGACGCCGGGGCCGTCGAGCTCGGCGAGCGCGACCGCGCGGTTGAGGGCGACGATCGGGGAGGGCGAGAGGACCAGCAGCTGGGCGTACAGCGCGGCGATCTGCGACCAGTCGGTGTCGGCGGACGTGCGCGCGGTGGTGTGCACGGCGTTGACGGCCGCCTGGATCTGGTAGGCGCCGGGCCGGTTGACGGCGAGGCACTCCCGCACCAGTGCCAGCCCCTCCTCGATCGAGGCCGGGTCCCACGACGACCGGTCCTGCTCGGTCAACGGGACCAGTACCCCGTCGGCGGAGAACCGCGCCGTACGCCGCGCGTCGGTCAGCAGCATGAGCGCGAGGAGGCCGGCGACCTCGGGCTCGGTCGGCAGCAGCGAGCGGAGCACCCGGCACAGCCGGATCGCCTCGCCCGTCAGGTCGGCGCGCACCGGCGAGGAGCCGGACGTCGCCAGGTACCCCTCGTTGAACACGAGGTACAGCACCGCCAGCACGCCGGTCAGCCGCGACGGCAGGTCCTCCGCCGCCGGCACGCGGTACGGGATGTTGGCGGCCGCGATCTTCTTCTTCGCGCGGGTGATCCGCTGGCCCATGGTGGTCTCGGAGACCAGGAACGCGGCGGCGATCTCGCCGACGGTCAGGCCACCGAGCAGGCGGAGCGTGAGCGCCACCCGCGCCTCCGGCGCGAGGGCGGGGTGGCAGCAGATGAAGATGAGGCGGAGCCGGTCGTCCTCGACCGGTCCGGTGGGCTCGTGGGGGGTGTCGTCGACCATCATGGCGGCCTGCTGGTGCTTGGCGTCGCGGTGCGACTCGCGGCGGATCTTGTCGATGCCCCGCCGGGCGGCGGTGGTGGTCAACCACCCGCCGGGGTTGGGAGGTACGCCGTCCGTCGGCCACCGCTCGACGGCGGCGAGCAGGGCTTCGGCGGCGGCGTCCTCGGCGATGTCGATGTCGCCGAAGCGGCGGATCAGCGAGGCGACCACGCGGCCGTACTCCTCGCGGAAGATCCGCTCGACCTCGGCTTCCGACAGCGTGCTCAAGCGACGGTCACGCGACGCTCATTGGGGCTCGGGCTGGAACGGCCGGACCTCGACCTTGCCCCCACAGGCTGCCGAGCCCTCGACCGCGAGCTTGAGGGCGGCGTCGAGGTCTGGCGCCTCGATGATCCAGAACCCGCCGATCCACTCCTTGGACTCGGCGAACGGGCCGTCGGTGATGACCGGCTCCGCTCCGGTGCCGTCGACGGTCGTGGTGGCCTCGATCCCCTCGAGCCCGCCCCCGAACACCCAGATCCCGGAGTTCATCAGCTTCTGGTTGAACACGTCGACCTGCTCGTACATCCGCTGCAGCTCGTCTCCCTCGGGCATCGGATCGCCCTCGACGGTGTGCACGGACAGCATGTACTGGGTCACGGTCGTTCTCCTTCGTCATCGATGCAGGCGCGCCCGGTGGCGCGCTCTCGTGTCCTCCACGAACGGCCCGCTGCCGATCCGACAGTCTCCGCGATGACTTTCTACCTGGTTTCGGAGCGGACCCGCGCGGGTAGGTGCACCGGGCACACCCCAGACTCATGAGCCTGACTCGAGAGCACGTGAACGCAGAACAAGAGAGAAGAGTGATGGTGCCCACGACTCGCAAGACCCCGGTCGTCCTGGCCGCGGTGATCACGTTCCTGGCCCTGGTGGCCGGGACGGCCACCGTGCCGACGGCCCAGGCCAATGATCAGGCCGACGATGCGCTGCTCGCCCGGCGGGCCGCGACGAAGTTCAAGAAGATCAGCTGGGCGGCCTCGCCGGCGGTCTACGCGACCCCGGCGTACGTCAACGGCAAGATCAAGAGCACCAAGCGCAAGAAGCGTGTGGTGATCCTGCAGCAGAAGCTGCCGTCGGGCTGGATGCAGGTCGACAAGGACAAGACCAACGGCAAGGGCCGGTTCCACCTGAAGGCGAAGACGAACTGGTACCACAAGAAGCTCAAGATGCGGGTCGTGGTGAAGCAGACCCGCAAGGCCGCGGGCAACGTGAGCAAGGGGCACGGCTTCACGGTCAACCCGGCCTACGCGCCCGCCGGCCGCTCCGGCGCCTGGACGCGGATCGCGCCCGGCTACAAGGTCCAGTTCAACCCGTGCCAGCCCGTCCGATGGAAGCTGAACACGCAGTACGCACCGGTCGGTGTGAAGGCCGAGGTGAAGACGGCGCTCAGCCAGCTCTCCGCCGCGACCGGCATCCGCTTCGTGTACTCCGGCAAGACGAAGGCCATCCCGGGCTCCAAGCGGGCCTGGCCGCGGAACACCAACATGGTCGTCGCCTGGGCCAAGCCCTCGCAGACCAAGTGGAACCTCCACGGCAACACCATCGGTCGCGGTGGCCAGATCAACACCGCGTTCGCCCGGACCGCGAAGGGCAAGCGCGCCTACCAGATCACCCGTTCCGGGCTGGTGCTCGACAACACGTTCCCCGCACCGGCCGGCTTCGTCGGGCCGAACGCTCGCGGCTCGATCCTGGTCCACGAGCTCGGTCACGTGGTCGGCCTCGGCCACACCGGCGACCGCAACCAGCAGATGTACCCGTCGGCCGAGAACGTCTGGAACGGCGTGTACCAGGCCGGCGACCTCGCCGGCATGCGGCACGTCGGGCTGATGACCGGGTGCCTCAAGAAGCTCCGCGGCCGCGGCCGCCTGCTGCCCGGGTTCGTCCCGGAGCCTCAGCCGGTGGTCTCGCTCCCGCCGCGTAGCTGACCCGCGGTCCACAAGCGGCCCGCCTCGTCCGCCAGTGCGGACTGGGCGGGCCGCATCGCGACCGCCCGTACCTCGCCCGCGTGCGCCGCGCCGTACTCCTGCCCGATCCGGTTGTTCTCCCGGTCCACCGCGCTGTCGCGGGCGTCGGAGGAGACCCGTTCGTGGGCCCGACCGACGGCCTCGGCGACCTCCAGGCCGTACGACGCCGTCAGCCACGCCTGCCAGACGAAGTGCCGCACGGCGTTCTCCGCCCGCCACCGCCGCGGGTGGCGCTTGCGAGCCAGCACGAACGCGTACGCCGACCCCTCCAGCACGCGGAGGGCGTCGCGCCGTCCGAGCCCGGCGCCCCGCGCCGCGCCGTACACGCCGGGGACCGCACGGACCGCCCATCGGGCGACGAGTCGGGCATTCACGCCTCGATCCTGGCCCACCCGCGGGTAGAGGCGTCCTAGAGGCGCTCCTCGATCACCACGTGCACGGCGTCGCCCTCCTGCTTGCCGACGGCCTTGCGGACCGACGCCTTGACGGGGAGCTTGTGGGTGCCGTCGCCCATCGCCATGAACGAGGACACGAACGGGTGGTCGTCGACGGTGCCACGCACTTTCACCAGGCCGCGGGTGCCGAAGAACTCCACGGACCGCGGCCAGACGACGTACGTCCAGCCGCCCGTCGCCGGGCTCTTCTGCAGGGTCTCGTCGAACTCCACCAGGTGCTGCTGCTTGGTCGTCATGGCAGGAAGACCGCTCCTCTCATGGCAACTCATCGCTTGCTCCACGAAACGTTTTGACCCACGCGACCGGGCCGTGATCGGGTGACCCGCGTGACGTGGAAGGACTCGGTGACTCCGCTCCGCGAGAAGAACTTCCGGTGGTACTTCGCCTCCCGCTTCGTCAACACCCTCGGCAACATGATGGCGAACGTCGCCCTCGCGTTCGCCGTCCTCGAGATCACCGACTCGGCCACGGCGCTGGGCCAGGTGCTGGCCGCGCACACCATCCCGCTGGTGCTCTTCCTGCTCTGGGGAGGGGTGATCGCGGACCGGTTCCCGCGCACGCTGGTGCTGCAGGTCTCCAACGTCGCCTCGGGGCTGACCCAGGGCGCCATCGCCCTGCTCGTGATCACGGGCAACGCGGAGCTCTGGATGGTCATCGTGCTGAGCGCGGCCAACGGTCTGCTGTCGGCGATGTCGTTCCCGGCCCTCGCGAGCCTGATGCCGCAGCTCGTCCCCCGCGACCAGCTCCAGCGCGCCAACGCGCTGATGTCGCTGGTGCGCGGCGGACTGACGATCATCGGCCCGACCGTCAGCGCCCTCCTCGTCGTCACCGTCGGCCCGGGCTGGGCGCTGTTCGCCGACGCACTCACCTGGTTCGCCTCGGCGGTCCTGCTGCTCGGCGTCAAGATCCCGCCGCCGCCCGCGCGCGACGAGACGAAGGCCGGCACGCTCGCCGAGCTGCGCGAGGGCTGGACGTACTTCCGTCGCACCACGTGGCTGTGGGTCGTCGTGCTCGCCTTCGGTCTGCTGAACGCGATCCAGACCGGCGCGATGTTCACGCTCGGACCTCCCGTGGCCAAGGAGACGATCGGCGAACAGGGCTGGGGCCTGGCGCTGTCCGCGGAGTCCGTCGGGCTGCTGCTCATGACCGTGGTCATGCTCCGTGTACGACTCGAACGCCCGTTGCTGCTGGGGATGCTGGGGATCTCTCTTCTCGGGTTCCCGATGGCGATGCTCGGTGTCGACCCGCAGCTGGTGATGGTGATGGTCGCCATGTTCGTCGCGGGCGCCGGCACCGAGGTGTTCTCGATGGGCTGGAACCTGGCGATGCAGGAGCACGTCCCGGCCACGATGCTCTCGCGCGCCTACTCCTACGACGCCCTGGGCTCGTTCGTGGCCATGCCCATCGGGCAGCTGACCTACGGTCCGCTCGGCGCGGCGTTCGGCTACGAGCGCGTGCTGGTGGTCTCCGGCATCGCGTACGTCGCGATCTGCCTGCTCACTCTGCTGTCGCGGTCGGTCCGGAACCTGCCGCGCCGGACGATGGTCGCGGGCGAGGAGACGGAGTCTCGGGGGGTTCCAGCCGGCTGACCTCCTCGTCGAGGGCCGCCGCGACGGCCGACCACTCGACGTACTCGATGCCGTCGATGACCTGGCTGTGCTCCGCCCGCAGCTCGAGCAGCCGGTCGCGCACGTGCAGGGCCCCGCGGCGTGCGGCGATGCCGAGCTCCTTGCCCCAGGCCTTCTCCGCCGCCTTGCGCGAGGCGCGTCCGCGGTTGGACACCTCACCGCGGGGCGGGCGTGGGGGTGTCATCCGCTCGTCTTGTCGAGGAGCTGGAGCAGGTCGTGCGCCGCGAGCTCGACCTCCTTGTGCCGCCACTCGCTTGCCCGGTAGACGCAGGCGATCAGGCCGGTGCGGTGCACCCGGCGCAGGTCGCCGTACACGAACGCGTAGCGGGCCTTGGTCTCGTCGTTCGCGCCCTCGGTCAGGCCGAGGTGCCACGCGGCGTACTCGTCCCAGGAGTGCTTGTCGAGATAGGAGTTCTGGTCGTCAGCACCGGGCTGCACCTCGCCCCAGTCGCTGTCGAGGACGTACTGCTTCCCCTCGATCAGCTTGCGGCAGTGCGCGACGGCGGCCTTGTTCACCGAGTAGGTGGCCATGCCGTCATCCTGCCCCTTCTGGTCGCGGGCGGCCCCACCCGAGCGGGTCAGCGCGGGCCGACATCGCGACGGCTCACGAGCTCACGGATCCCCGAGGATCCTCCGGGACCGCTTGGGCACGAAGCCGTTCTTCGTCGCCCAGAGCACCGCCTGGGTGCGACGCTCGACGCCGATCTTGCGGTACGCCGAGCGGATGTAGGTCTTGACCGAGTTGATGCTCAGGAAGGCCCGCTCGGCGATCTCCTGGTTGGAGAGACCTTGGGCGATGAGTGCCAGCACCTCCGACTCCCGGGGGCTGAGACCGTGGTCGCGTCCCGGCCAGTCACCCTGCTGGGGGCCGTCGTCGGGCCCGTCGCCGTCGTCGGGCACGTCGCTGACGACGACCGAGCCTGCGTGCACCTTCTCCAGCGCGGCCACCAGGTCGAGCCCGTCGAGCTTCTTGGAGATGCAGGCGACGGCCCCCTTGGCGAGGGCCTCGTCGACGAGCTCGCTGTCGAGGTGCCAGGTGTAGATGACCACCTTGGCGTCGGTCTCGGCGATCGTCTGCTCGACCGGGCCGGTCACCCGCTCACGGCCGAACGCGTCGTACAGCAGCACGTCGATCTCGCTGTGCACCGGGAGCAGGCTGTCGAGCTCCACGACGCACACCCGTTCGGCGTACGGCGCCAGCATCGCCTGCAGGCCGGCCACGATGACCTCGTAGTCGTTCATCAGGGCCACGCGCACGGGCGTGCCCACCCGTGCCGACACCTCGCGTTCGGCCATGCGGGCACGGTAGCGCAGGGGGTAGGTCATTTCACCCCGAGGGGCACGCCGCGAGATCCGCACGCGCGCGTTCTCAACCAAGTGGTTGACATCAGCCCTCCGGGGGCCTAGGGTCATGTTCAACCGATTAGTTGAGGAAGGTCAGCGCATGTCCGACCCGCTCTCCCGTGTGTTCGCCGCCCTCGCGGACCCGACCCGGCGCGACCTCGTGGCCCGCCTCGCGGTCGGCGACGCGACCGTCGGCGAGCTCGCGGCGCCGTACGACGTGAGCGTCCAGGCCGTCTCCAAGCACCTGCAGGTGCTCGAGCGCGCCGGCCTGGTGACCAAGGGCCGGGACGCGCAGCGCCGCCCGGTGCACCTGGAAGCGGAGGTCTTCGACCTGATGACCAAGTGGATCGAGAGGTACCAGCGCCGGGCCGAGGAGCGTTCGCAGCGCCTCGACGCCGTGCTCGACGACATGAACGACCGGCAGCACACCACCACCGAGGAGGACGCATCATGAGCAGCACTGGCACCGCCACCACCGACGAGCGCATCACCACCGCCCGCATCGAGGCCGACCCGACCATCCCCGGCATCCGGTTCACCCGTGACTTCGCGGGTACGCCGGAGCAGCTGTTCCGTGCGCACACCGACCCGGAGCTGTTCGCGCGGTGGAACGGCCCGGACAACATGTCCACCGACCTCCAGGTCTGGGACGCCCGGACCGGCGGCAGCTGGCGGTACGTGACCACGGACGCCGACGGGTCGACGTACGCCTTCCACGGCTGCTTCCACGAGGTACGTCAGGACCGGATCGTGCAGACGTTCACCTACGACGGGTACCCCGACGCCGTCGCGCTGGAGACGATCACCTTCACCGACCTCGGCGACGGACGTACCCGCCTGGAGGCCCTGTCCCTCTGCGACAGCTTCGAGGGCCGCGACATGATGCTCGCCTCCGGCATGGAGGTCGGCGTCCACGAGGGCTACGCCCGGCTCGACACCCTCCTCTCCTCGGGCTCCGTCTGACGTCACGGTATTCGGGATAGTCCACGACGAAACGCACCATGGATCCCCCGTCCGATGATGATTTACGTTGCGGACTATCCCGTCTGACGTCGCACCCCGTCACGGCCGACACCATTGCGACATCCTGGTGATGTCACTATGGTGTCGCAGGTGACTGCAGCCCTCTCGGAGACGCCGACACCCGACCCGACCACCGTGCGGGGGCTGCTGCGCACCCACCGCGACCTGCGGCTGCTGCTCTCGGCCGGGCTGATCTCGATGACCGGCGACTGGATGCTGTCGGTCGGCCTCGTCTACACGGTGTACGCCGTGACCGGCTCGACGCTGGCCTCGGCCGGCGCACTGCTGGCGGCATTCGTGCCGCAGGTGGTGACCGGCCTGTTCGCCGGGGTCTTCGTGGACCGGTGGTCCCGGGCCCGGACGATGGTCATCGGGAACCTGCTGCTCGCGGTCATCCTGCTGCCGCTGATGCTCGTCGACGACTCCTCGCGGATCTGGATCGTGTACGCCGTGCTCGCGGTCAACGCGGTCGTCGAGGTGTTCGTCGCGACGGCCGAGTCCGCGATGCTGCCGATGCTCGTGGAGGAGCGCGGACGGCTCACGGCCAACGCCGTCAACGGCCAGGTCGGCCAGGTCGCGCGACTGGTCGGCGGATCCGTCGGCGGCGTGGTCGCCGCCACCGGCGGCCTGAGCGCGGTCGTGCTGGTCGACGGGGCGACGTTCCTGCTGGCGGCTCTGCTCGTGCAGCTGATCCGTACCTCGACCAGAGCGACCCCCGCCGAGGTCGAGGAGACCGAGGTGACCGGCCGGCTGGCGACCATCGTCGCCGACTGGCGCGCCGGCGCGAGCACCGTCGCCCGGTCGCGGGCCCTCAAGGTCGTGCTCGCCTTCACGCTGATCACCTCGGTCGGCGAGGGGATCATGGGCACCCTGTTCACGCCGTTCGTCAAGGACGTGCTCGAGGGGAACGCCGCGACCCTCGGCACCATCTCCTCCTCGCAGGCGGTCGGCGGCATCCTCGGCGGCTTCGTCGCGGCCGCGGCCGGGAGGCGCTGGGGGACGCGCGCGCTGTTCGGGTGGGGGGCCGTGCTGTTCGGGCTGATCGACCTGGCGATCTTCCTCTACCCGACGTTGTACGTCGCCGCGTGGCCGGCCGTGGCCGGCATGATCCTGGTCGGCTTCCCCGGCGCGGTCGTCGTCGCAGCCCGGACCACGCTGATGCAGGAACACAGCACCGATGCCCAGCGCGGGCGGATCTTCGCGCTGCTCTTCGGCGTCTCGTCGCTGTCCCTCGGGATCGGCGCCACCTGCGCGGGTTTCCTCGGCGAGAGCGTCGGGATCATCCCGGTGCTCGCCTGCCAGGGCGGCGGCTACGTCGTGGCCGGCCTGATGGTCGTCGCGCTGCTGACGGGCACGTCCGTCCCGCGCGATGACGAGGTACCCGAGGAGGTACCTGCGGAGGCACCGGAGTCGATCAGCTAAGGAGCCGGCGCCTCCACGTTGACGGTGGGCTCGCCCGTGCCGCACCTGACGATCACCGCACGGGCGGGCTCGCCGCCGGGGTTCGACTCGCGGTGGATGGCGCCAGCGGGCACTCGCAGGAAGTCGCCCGGCCCTCCCTCGACGACCCCAGCCCCGCCGGGCCCGGACTCGATCCGCATCCGTCCGCTCACGACGTACAACGTGGTCTCGTGCTCGCCGTGATGGTGCCAGCCGGAGACGGAGCCGGGCTCGGTGTCGACGACGCCGGTCCACATGCCGGCCTCGTGCATGGCCAGGCTGCGCGCCATGCCCGGGGTGGGGTCGGCCGGCGTGAGCTCGTCGGCACCGACGCGGACGACGGGCGTCGCGGGATCGTGGTGCGTGGTCATCTGTTCATCCTCCACGCTCTCGTGTGTGTCGTCGACGCGGTCTAGGTTCGACGAGTCCGACCATCCCATGCGCGAGGAGGGCCTCATGGCCTCGAAGCTCAACCCCTACCTCCAGTTCCGGGACAACGCCCGGGACGCGATGAACTTCTACAAGGACGTCTTCGGCGGCGACCTGAACGTCAGCACGTTCGGTGAGTACGGCGGCGGCGCCGACGAGACCCACGATGCGGCCGCCGACGGCATCATGCACGCGCAGCTCGACGCGCCCAACGGGTTCACCCTGATGGCGTCCGACATCCCGCCGGGGATGGACACCGGTGGCGACGTCACGAACGGCACCATCAGCCTCAGCGGCGACGACGACGCCGACCTGCGCGGCTACTTCGACAAGCTCGCCGACGGCGGCAAGGTCACGATGCCGCTGGAGAAGCAGATGTGGGGCGACGAGTTCGGCATGCTCACCGACAGGTTCGGCATCGACTGGATGGTCAACATCGCGGGAGCGCAGAACCAGGGCTGACCGCTCGTCTGTTGGTCGAGGAGGCGCGTCAGCGCCGTCACGAGACCCCCGCTTCAGGGGGGCGAGCCGCTCCCAGGGTTTCGTGACAGGCGCTGCGCGCCTTCCTCAACCACCGGTGGGGGTGATGCCTCCCACGCCATCAGAGCCCGGACCATTCGGCCGGGCTCCGATGGATTTCGGGCCCCGTCCGGGTCGGTGAAGGGTGTACGCGGAAAGTTTCCGGACTACCTGTCGGATCGGCGTACTCCCGTTCGTGGAGATGACAAGAACACCTCCCACCCCGACCCAGGAGCTCTCGAGATGAACGACAAGCGGACCCGCTGGCTGGCTCTCTACGCGCTGTGCCTCGGCGACCTGATGATCGTGCTGGACACGAACATCGTGAACGTGGCCCTCCCGTCCATCCAGAGCGACCTCGGCTTCTCGCCCGAGGCGCTGGCCTGGGTGGTCAACGCCTACATGCTGACCTTCGGCGGCTTCCTGCTGCTGAGCGGCCGGCTCGGCGACCTCTACGGCAACCGCCGCATCCTGCTCGGCGGCGTCGCCTCCTTCACCGTCGCGTCGGTGGCCTGCGCGTTCGCGCCGACCGCCGCGTTCCTGGTCATCGGCCGGGCCGTGCAGGGCCTCGGCGGCGCGGCCGTCTCGGCCGTCGCGCTGGCGCTCATCATGGGCCTGTTCTCCGACCCGGGCGAGCGGGCGAAGGCGATGGGCGTCTTCGGCTTCGTGATGTCGGGCGGCGGCGCGGTCGGCGTACTGCTCGGTGGCGTCCTGACCGGGCTGCTCACCTGGCACTGGATCTTCCTGGTGAACGTGCCGATCGGCATCGCCGTGTGGATCCTGGTCACGCGACTGGTCTCCGACGAGCGCCCCACCGAGACGTCCGGCAGCCTCGACGTCCCCGGTGCCGCACTGGTGACCGTCGCACTGATGCTCGCCGTGTACGGCGTGGTCGGCGGCAACGACGCCGGCTGGACCTCCACCCGCACCCTGGGCATCCTGGCCGCCGCAGTCGTCCTGCTGGTCGCCTTCGTGGCCCGCGAGGCCCGTGTCGAGAACCCGCTCGTCCCGCTGCGCGTGTTCAAGCTGCGCAACCTGAGCATCTCGCAGGGCCTGGGCGCACTGTGGGCCGGCGCGATGTTCGCCTGCTTCTTCCTGACCGCGCTGTACATGCAGGGCGTGCTCGGCTACGGCGCCCTCGAGGTCGGCCTGGCCTACCTGCCCTCCTGCGTCGTGATGGCCTTCATGTCCCTGCGGGTCTCCGACAAGCTGGTCATGAAGTACGGCGTCCGCCCGCCGCTGGTCGCGGGCCTGGGCCTGGTGGCCGCGTCGCTGGCACTGTTCGCGCTGGCTCCGGTCGACGGCACGTACGTCGTGCACCTGCTGCCCGGCATGGTCCTGCTCGGCCTCGGCGCCGGCATCGCCTTCAACCCGGTCCTGCTGGCCGCGATGGGCGACGTGGAGCCCCACGAGGCCGGCCTGGCCTCCGGTGTCGTGAACACCTCGTTCATGATGGGCGGCGCGCTGGGCCTGGCCGTGCTGGTCGCGATCTCGTCCTCACGGACCGGCTCGCTGCTGGACTCCGGCTCCGCGGTCCCCGAGGCGCTGACCAGCGGGTACCAGGTGGCCTTCGCTGCCGGCGCCGTGATGGCCGCCCTGGCCGCCGTCATCGGTGGCGTCCTGCTCCGCCCCCAGCCCATGCAGGTGCCCGGTGTCCCGGATGACGCCGCCGAGATCGACGAGCTCGACGACGACGCGGAGACCTGCGTCGCCTGACCGAGCAATCGCTGGTCGAGCCGGGAGGCCGGCCACGGGCGACCGTGTCGAGACCCCGGAATCGTTCCGGGGTCTCGACACGGGCTCGCTGGCGCTCCCCCGGCTCGACCAACGAGAGGCTCGCTGGCGCTCGCCCGGCTCGACCAACGAGAGGCTCAGGGCCGTACGTAGCCCACCATCGAGAGCCGGAGGGTGAAGCCTGACGGAGCAATCGCTGGTCGAGCCGGGAGGCCGGCCACGGCCGACCGTGTCGAGACCCCGCAAGCGTTCCGGGGTCTCGACACGGGCTCGCTGGCGCTCGCCCGGCTCGACCAACGAGAGGCTCAGGGCCGCACCGAGAGGCTCAGGGCCGCTCGTACCCCACCATCGAGAGCTGGAGGGTGAAGCCGAGGGACTCGTAGAGGCGGCGGGCCGGGGAGCGGTGGTCCTGCACGGTCAGGTTGACGTTGTGATGCGGGGAGGCCTCGACCAGCCAGCGACTGATGGTGACGAGGAGGTCACGGCCGGCGCCGTGGCCGCGGGCGGCGTCGCTGACCGCGAGGTAGTCGAGGTACCCGTCGCCGTCGGGCTGTACCCGCCCTGCGGCGTACCCGAGCAGCCGCGGCCCTGAAGAATCGGACAGAGCCTCGGCGACCACCACGTGGAACCTGCCGTCGGGCTCGTCGGGCAGCAGCCGCTCGACCGGCGCGTACGTCGCGGGGAACTCCTGGTCGTGCAGCGGACGGATCGCCTCGCGGTCGGCTGCCGTCGCACCACGGAGCGACCCCGTGGGGTCGGGCCAGGCCGACGCGGCGGCGGCATCGGCGGCGAAGACGTGGCTGACCTCGCTGGTCGTCCAGCCGAGCTCCTCGGCGAGCGCTGCCATCCGTACGTTGGTCACGTCGCCGCCGAGCTCGACCCGGTCGACGTCGGGCGGCAGCTGCGACAGTCCCGACTCGAGCAACGCCGTCGCCCACCGTTCCCACGTCCCGTCGTCGCCGGGCACCCACGGCCCGAACACCCAGGCGCGCGAGCTGTCCTCGTCCCACTCGACCAGCGTGGCGCCCACGAGCTCGCCCCCGTCGCGGGCCACCCGCACCGTCGACCTCCAGTCCGGCGACAGGTCGTCGAGCTCGGCGGCGATGCCGTCGCGCTCGTCCCCCAGCATGGTCGTCCCGCGGCTCAGGTCGGCCTGCTCGCCGGCGATCAGCTCGAGCACCGCGTCCAGCTCGTCGGGGCCGGCGGGAGTGATGGTCACGGTGCGAGCTCCTTCAGCAGGTCGGCGGCCAGCAGGCTCCCGGGCTCCAGCCGCGCCGCCGCGAGCCGCCAGGCGGCGTCGCGCAGCAGGTCGTTGACAGGGGTGGGTACGCCGTGGAGCCGGCCGACCAGCGAGATCTCGCCGTTCAGGTAGTCGACCTCCACGTCCCCGGTGCCGCGCCGCAGACTCTGCCAGGTGGACCCGCCGCCGCGCCCGCGCATGCGTGCGGTGTCGAGGTGGTCGGCCCGCCGGGCGTCGTCGTCCTCCTGACTGACGACCGGGATGCCGGCCGCCGCCAGCACGGCCTCGCCCTCCGTCTGCGCCAGGTCCATCAGCCGGTCCCGGTCCTCGCCCGGCGGACAGGCGGCGCCCGCGGCGTTGCCGAGGTTGAGCATCAGCTTCCGGTACTTCCAGGCCATGATGTCCGGCCGTACGACGGACTCGAAGCCGCCGGCGCGCAGCCCGGCCGCCACGGCCTCGGCGCGGTCGTCGGCGCCGGACGGGTAGCGGCCGACGTCGAGGAGCCCGGGTTTGTTGCTGCTGCCCTGGACGACGACGCCGGGCTCGAGATGGCTCGACGGCAGCATCACGACCATGCCGACCACGTGCGCGCGGCCCCGAAGCAGCACGGCCTCGTTGGCCACGCCGTTCTGCGCGCTGACCAGCGTCACGCCGGGAGGCGTGGACCGCGCGACGTCGTGCATCACCGCGGCGGTCTGGTGGCTCTTCACGGCGACCAGCACGGCGGTCTCGTCGTCGACGTCGAGGTCGGCCAGGCGCTCCGCGGCAGGTACGCGGACGACGTGCTCGTCGTCCGGCGTCACGAGCCGCAGCCCGTCACGGCGGATGGCATCGAGGTGGGCGCCGCGCGCGACGACCTGCACGTCCTCGCCCCCGAGATGGAGGCGGGCCGCGATGACCCCGCCGACGGCACCGGCGCCGTACACGATGAAGCGCATGCCGGTCACTCTAGGAAGGGTCTCGACGGGCTCGACCGGCGTGGGCCGTCCTAGTCTCCTCCGCATGGTGGAACGAACACGGCCGGTCGAGGACGCCGACGAGTGGACGACGCTGACCTCGATGTTGGACTTCCTGCGCGCCACGGCGGTGATGAAGGCCGAGGAGCTGACCGACGAGCAGGCGTCCGCGACGCCGGTCCCGCCGTCGACACTGACCCTCGCGGGCGTCGTCAAGCACCTCAGCGCCACGGAGCGGTTCTGGTTCAGCATCGACTTCGCCGGCCTCGACGTGCCGTGGCCCTTCACCGATGACGACCCGCACGGGAACTTCCGGCTCGAGGACGGCGACACGATCGCCGGCATCGTGGAGGAGTACCAGCGCGAGTGCGCTCGGTCGCGCGCCGCCATCGCGGGCGCGCACCTCGACGACAAGGCCAAGGGCGAGGACATGGACTTCAACCTGCGCTACGCGTTGGTGCACATGATCGAGGAGACGGCCCGGCACTGCGGCCACCTCGACCTGCTGCGCGAGGTCACCGACGGCCGGACGGGCCAGTGACCGCCCGCCTCGACCAGCAGGTCAGCGCCGGCCGAACACCTGCGCGGCGTACCACCGGCCACCCGAGTCCCGTCGCGCCGCCACCGCGACCAGCTTGAAGCCGGGGTTGAGGATGTTCGCGCGGTGGCCCTCGGACTTCATCCAGCCCTGGTTGACCACCGAGCGGCCGGTCGGGTAGCCGTAGGCGACGTTCTCGCCCGCGGTCACCAGGCCGCAGGTCGACATCACGGGACCGAGGTCCTGGTGGTACATCGTGCTCGACGCCGCCATCGCCTTCGCCTGCTTGACGGCGAAGCCGTGCAGGCACTCGTCGACCTTGAACGGCTTGCGGTCGTTGGCCTCGCGCGCCTTGTTGGTCGCCTTCACGGCCGCGGCCGCGTAGTCCGAGGCGGGGCTCGCCTGGGCGGCGGCGGGCCAGAGGAGGGCGGCGGTCAGCAGGGCGGCGAGGGGGGTGCGCAGCATGAGGTCAGGGTACGAACGCGAACAGCCGGTCGGCCAGGAACCCCGACGAGACTCCCTGCCACCGGTGGACCCCGACCCGGAACGACGCGTCGTCGGGTCGCACGAACGAACGCTCCTCCCAGCCGGGACCGGGCAGCAGGCTCCGCACCCACTCGGCGGGGTCGTCGGTCCCCGGACCCTCGCTGCTGCGGGTCCAGATCACCGTCCCGCCGCGCTGCAACATCAGCGGTGTCGCGCCGATGGTGCGCCGGATGTCCTCGTCGGTGATGTTCCCGAAGACGCCGCAGAGCATCAGCACGTCCACGGGTACGGCGTCCGCCCAGGCCGCGACCAGCCCGGCGTCGTCGGTGCGGACGTCGACGTCGAGTCCCAGGGCTGCCGCGTCCCGCCGCGCTGCCTCGGCCAGGTCCGGGTCGAGCTCCACCAGCACGGCGGCGACGTGCGCACTCGAGGAGGCCAGCACCGGCAGGGTGTCGCGGCCGTCGCCGGCGCACAGGGACAGCAGCCGAACCTGCCCCGCCCGGTTCGCGAGGTCGCGTGCCAGCTCCTCTCGCACCACCGCAAGGCGCCGGGACAGCGAGGACGCCGGGTCGTCGTACTGCTCGTGCCAGGCGTGCCAGTCGCGACCCACGCGGTCAGGCTAGTGACGCGATCAGGCGGACCAGAGCAGTCGCTCGCCCGTCAGGTCCGCCAGCGGGCAGACCTCGCGCAGCTCGGGCCGCCTGTCCAGCAGCCGGAGCAGTGCGCTGCCCCGCCTGGCCTCCTGCTGCAGCCGGGCGTCGTGGCGCCGCTCGATCTTCAGGTCGTGCTGGGCCTCGTCCATCTCGTCCTCCCGTGGTCGGTGCTGGTGCGACACGGTGCCCGACGTAGTTGTCCGGGAGGTGCCGCGGAGGTTACGGGAAAGTCAACCAAACGGGTGGTGAAAGGGGCTGTCGGTGGGCCGCGCGACGGTGGACCGATGAGGTACGGACTCGACATCTCCCCCGCCGGCCCGTGGGGGCGGCCCGACCAGATCGCCGAGCTCGCCACCCTCGCCGAGGACCATGGCTGGGACGGCGTGTTCTGCGAGGACTACCTGGCCTTCCCAGGCGGGCTCGCGACGTACGACGTGTGGGTCACCCTGGGTCTCGTCGCACGCTGCACGACCCGGCTCACGATCGGCCCCATGGTCACGCCGGTGCCGGCGCGCCATCCGGAGGCCCTCGCCGTGCAGGTCGCGTCGGTGGCGGCCGTTGCGGACGGGCGGCTGGTGCTCGGCGTCGGCTCCGGTGACCCGGAGGGCGACCCGGTCATCGGCGAGGGCCGCCGGGCCGACCTGCTCGAGGCGGGGCTCGCCACGGTCCGCGCGGCGTGCCCGGACGTACCGGTGTGGGTGGGTGGCGCGATCACCAAGCCGGCGCCCCGGGCCCGAGCCCTCCGCTGGGACGGCGCCTGCCTCTACCGCGTGCCCCCACCCGAGTGGGAGGACATGACCGCGGGCGACGTGGCGGCGCTGAGGGCCGATGCCGGGCGGGCCGACTTCGTGGTCGTCGTCGGCGGTCGCGAGCGCGGCGCGGACCTCGACGCGGACCGCCGCTACGTCGCCTCGCTCGCGGATGCGGGCGCCGACTGGTGGCAGGAGTACGTCCCGCCGCGGCTCGACCTGGCCGAGGCACGCCGCCGGATCGAGGCGGGACCGATCCGGGCCTGACCCGGGGCGGGTGCCCCTCGCGCCGCGGGGGCGTGACGCGACATCCTTCGGTCTGTGTACCTGCGCCTCCTCCGCAACCCGGCCCTGGTCCGGGCGTTGCTGTCGTTCGGAGGCGCCTACACCGCGGAGTGGGCGTTCACGGTCGCGATCAGCCTGGTGGCGTTCGCCGACGGCGGCGTGGTGGCGGTGGGCCTGGTCGGTCTGCTCCGCCTGGTCCCGGCAGCGGTCTTCGCGCCGGCCGTGTCGACGTACGCCGACCGGCTGCCCCGCGAGCAGGTGCTGTTCTACTCCAGTGCCGTCCGCGGGCTGGCCACGTTGCTCACCGCCCCGGTCCTGTTCGCGGGCGGGCCCACCTGGATCGTCTACGCGCTCGCCGTGGTGTCCACGATCGCCTTCACCCCCTACCGCGCGAGCCACTCGGCGCTGATGCCGCTGCTGTGCCGGGCGCCGGAGGAGCTCACGTCGATCAACGTGGTGCGCGGGGTGCTCGACTCGCTCAGCGTGGTGATCGGCCCGTTCGTCGCTGCGTTCATCGTCCAGGTCGGCGACGTGGCGTCGGTGTTCGTCTTCGCCGGTCTCGCCGGCATGGTGTCGGCCGTGCTGGTCCTCGGTCTCACGTACGAGCGCATCGCCCACCCGCCCACGGGGCGGCCCGACCTGGTGGCCGAGATGCTCGAGGGCGTTCGCGCCGTGCGAACGAACCCCGGCGTGTCCACCGTGTTCGTGTTCGTGGTGCTGCAGACCCTGATCCGCGGCGCCTTCACCGTTCTCGTGGTGGTCGTATCGATCGACCTCCTCGACCGTGGGGAGGCCGGCGTCGGCGTGATCCAGGGTGCCGTGGGCATCGGGGCCCTGCTGGCCGGCACGGCGCTGTCCTCCTTGCTGGTCGGCAGCCGGGCGATGCTGCGCTGGCTGACGATCGCAGTCTGCCTGTGGGGGATGCCGCTGGCGGTGATGGGGCTGTGGCAGGTGTACGCCGTGGCGTTGCTGGCCGCCGGCGTCATCGGCATCGGCAACGCGATGGTCGACGTGACGGCGTTCACGCTGGTGGCCCGGATGGTGCCGGACCCCGTGCTGGCCCGCGTCTTCGGAGTCCTCGAGAGCCTCGGCGCGCTGGGCGTCGGGTTCGGGTCGCTGCTGGCCCCGCTCCTCGTCGAGGGCTTCGGTGCCACGGCCGCGCTGGTCATCGTCGGGCTGCTCGCTCCCGTCTGCGCCCTGATCTGGTGGCGGCCCGCGACCCGCATCGACCGCTCGCTGTCGGTGCGCACCGACGCCATCGGCGTGCTCCGCAAGGTGCCGATGCTGCACCCACTGCCCGTGCCCGCGATCGAGCAGCTGGCCCAGAACGCCGACGCGAGCGAGCTGGCGGCAGGCCAGACGCTGTTCCGCGCCGGCGAGACCGGCGACCGGTTCTACGTGGTCGTCGACGGCGAGGTGGAGATCCTCGACGAGGACCAGCGGGTGCGCACGATGGGTCCCGGCGAGGGGTTCGGCGAGATCGCACTGCTCGGCCACACGACCCGCACGATGACCGTCCGGGCCACGGCCGCGACGCACCTCTACGGCATCTGCGCCGGCGACTTCCTGCCGGCGGTCACGAGCATCTCCCAGGCGCGCTCCGCGGCCGAGCGAGCCCGCGCGGAGCACCTGCGCAATGCGCCCGGGTACGGCGAGACCTACTGATCCCAGCGCTTGCCGGAAGGGCAATGGTTCCTCTAGAGTAACCGTTACTCATGAGCAACCAACGAGCACGACACCACGACGTCGACCCCGACCGGGTCTTCGACGCCCTCGGCGAACCCGTCCGGAGGGAGATCGTCGCCCGCCTGCGCGGTGGGCCGACGCCCGTCGGCAAGCTCGCCGACCAGCTGACGGTCGGCCGCCCGGCGGTCAGCAAGCACCTGCGCGTCCTCGAGGGCGCCGGCCTCGTGCGGCACGAGTCGCGCGGGACCCGCAACCTCTACGCGCTCGCTCCCGAGGGGATGGTCGTGGCCCAGCAGTGGCTCGTCGGCATGTGGGACACCGCGCTGGCGAGCTTCGCCGACGCCGTCGAGGAGGCGGCCGCCGGACGAGAAGGGCAGCAACCACCCGACGTACCCGAGGAAGAACCAGGAGAGACCACATGACCCTTCCACCCGTGCGGCGCGAGATCGTCGTCGATGCCGACCCGACCCTCGCCTTCGCAGTCTTCACCGAGCAGATCGGCCGCTGGTGGCCGCTGGCCGACCACAGCGTGTACGGCGCGGACGCCACCGTCGCCCTCGACCAGGCAGCCGTCGGCGGCCGGATCGTGGAGTCCAAGGACGGCGCCGAGGACGCCGTCTGGGGCACCGTGACCCGGTGGGAGCCCGACGGGCTCCTCTCCTTCACGTGGCACCCCGGCCAACCGGGGGACGTGGCCGGCGAGGTCACCGTGTCGTTCGAGGACGACGGCGGGAAGACGCTGGTCCGTCTCGAGCACAGCGGCTGGGAGGTGTTCGGCGACCAGGCTGCCGAGGCCCGCGCCGAGTACGACCGCGGCTGGCCCACAGTCCTCGACCAGTACGCCGCCCGCGTGGCCGCCGCGTGAGCGACGCCGACCCCGAGGGCGACACCTGGGTCGCCCTGCTGCACACACCGGCCGACCCAGACCTGGCCGGCGGTGTGTTCGCCGACCCACGGTTCGGCGACCACGTCGCTTTCCTGGAGCGGATGGCCGAGGCGGGGTACCTCGTCGCCGCCGGCCCGTTGACCGACCGGCCGGGCGCCGGCATGACGATCCTGCGGCTCCCCGGCCCGGACAGATACGAGGAGGCGGTCCGGCTCGCCACCGAGGACGACGCCAGCGTGGCCTCCGGCTTCTTCACCGCCGACGTACGGCCGTGGCGGGTGGTCATGCACGCCTGACCGCCGGTTGCTCGCGTCCGGTTGCTTCATCTAGGTATGCAGCCGAAGCGTCACTTCCCCAGTGCTACGCAGCACGGGAAGTGCGGATTGACCGACATACCTTGATGAAGCAACCGCATCAGGTGGCGATCCGCCGGGACACGACCTCCTCGGCCGCGACCCGGGCGGCGCCGGTGCCGGTGATGGCGCCGAGGAAGTCCGTGCGCTCCAGGGTCCACAGCGTCGCGTCCGTGACGGCGGTGACGGTGGCGGTACGCGGCACGTTGCGCAGCAGGCCGATCTCGCCGAAGAAGTCGCCGGCGGCCTCGCGCCGCACCACCAGGTCGCCGTGGCTGACCTCCACCTCGCCCGAGGCGATCACGTAGAAGCGGTCGGAGGGTTCGCCCTCGCGGACCACGACCGTGCCGGCGGTCAGCGTCACCTGCTCCATCCGGTGCGCCATCTCCTCCAGCACCGACGGGTGCACCGGCTCGAACATCGCGATCGTGCGCAGCACCGCGAGACCCTCGGGCTCGGTCAGCCGACGGTCGAGCGCGCGCAGCCGGGGGATGGTGCTGACGGCGTACGCCGTCACCAGGACGCCGACGCCGACCAGCGAGGCGCGCACCCCGAACCAGTGGATGAACAGCGGCGCGGCCAGCGAGCCGACCGCGATGGCGCCGATGACGAGGCTCTCGACCGCGGCGTAGACGCGGGAGATGACGCCCTCGGGGGCGAGCCGCTGAGGGATCGTCTCCAAGCCGAGGTTGACCCATGGGTCGGCGACGCCGATGACCAGCAGGGCAGCGAACGCCGTGACGGGTGACGGGAACACGGCCAGCGCGATCACCGGAACGGACCAGCCGAGCACGCCGATCACCATGTCCTCGGCCAGCTTGCCCTTGGCCACCCGCCCGAGGATCACCGCGCCACCGACGATGGTGCCCACGCCCATCACCCCCTGGAGCCAGCCGACGCTCGCGGCCTCGCCGAAGTCGCGGACCGCGATCACCACCATGAACACGGTCAGGAAGCCCCAGATCAGGGTCTGCGCAGCGGTCAAGGCCGTGATGGTGCGGAGGTCGGCGTCCTTGCGGAGGTACGCGAAGCCCGCGGTCATCTGCCGCAGCATCTTCTCCTCCGGCTCGTCGGCGCCGGCTTCGGGCTCGGCCGGCGCGTGCACCTTCACCCCGGCCACCATGACGAACGACCACACGAAGGTGGCCACGTTGAGCCACACCACGGGCGCCACGTCGAACGCCCCGAGCATCAACGCGCCGATCGCCGGACCCAGGAAGACCACGACGTTCTCGATGTTGGCGGCCACGGCGTTCGACGCCGTCAGCTCGCCGGGGGTGTCCACGAGCTGCGGGATCAGGCCCGCCTGGGCCGAGCGGAACGGCGCTCCGACCATGGCCGTGACCACCGCGACGACGTACACCGCCAGGGCCGGTCCGTCGGCCATGATCACCACCGCGGTGATGCTCACGAGCACGGCCCGGATCACGTCGGTCGCCATCATGAACGTCCGCCGCGACATCCTGTCCGCGATCGCCGCGCCCACCGGCCCGGCGACGGATGCACCGATGAACCGCGCGGCCGTGAACACGCCCACGCCCGTCGCGCCGGACTCCTCGTACGCCCACACCAGGATCGCGGTGCCGTACGCCCAGTCGCCGGCCAGCGAGCCGCCGAAGGCGAGCTGGATGCGGCGCAGGTTCGGGTTCCGCAGCACGCTCCGCAGCGACTCGCGGGCGCGCTCCCTGGACTCGGCCACGGCCTCTCCTCAGGACTCCACGGCGACCGTGCTGGCCGACCGGTCGAGGTCGCGCAGCCAGCGGTGGGCGCCCAGCGACTCGTACGTCGACCGGGCCGACGCCAGGTACGGCGCGGCCTCGTTGTCACGGCCCTGACGGGCCAGCACGGCGCCCAGCTCGGCCTCGCACCGCGCCGCGAGCACCACCGACCCCCAGGAGCGGGCGTTGTCGACCGCGCAGGAGCAGAACCGTGCGCCGGCGCTCAACTCGGTGGCGCACGATGCGCAGGCGCTCATCGGGACCCCCTCACCCAGGCAAGGGAAGGATAGTCAGCGTCGGCCCCGTGTGCGCCACAACCACGCCAGACCAGCGAAGGGCAGCACCAGCGGGAAGAAGCCGTAGCCCGCGCCGTACGCCGACCAGACGGTGTCGTCGGGGAACAGGTCGCGGTCGGCGATGCTCAGGGTGCCGACGACCAGGACGCCGACGAGCTCGGAGCCGCACGCCGCCCAGGCGACCGTCCGCCAGGTCTCGCCGTCGCGGGCGAGGCCCAGCGTGGCGGCGATGTAGACGACGGCGGCGACGGCCGAGAGGGCGTACGGGAACGGGGCTTCGCTCGCCTGGGCGATCAGCTGGTACGACGACCGGCCGGTCGCGGCGACCGCGAACACGGCGTACACCGCGATCAGCACGCGCCCCCAGGACGACCGGCGTGGCGTGGCCTCAGGCACCGCCACCCCACAGGGTGTCGAGGCGCAGCAGCAGGAACGGGACGAGCAAGCAGGCCACCACGACCACCCCCGCGCCCGCACGGCTCGGCTCGCCCCGGGCCCACCACGCCGCGATCGGCGGGGTGGCGACCAGGCCCAGGAGGTACAGCGCGAACACCAGGCCGTTGACGTCGTCCTCGGCGTCCGGCAGCCGCACGACCCCGTAGACCAGCTGGGCGATCGTGCCGACCCAGAGGACGCCGACCAGGCCCACCAGGAACCGGTCCGCCGACCGGTCGCGCACGACGTACACCAGGGCGACCACCGCCACGAGCAGGGACAGTGCGGTCAGCACCACCTGCAACGTGTCGTCCACGCGGGTCACCCTAGGCCGGGCGCCGCGAGGGACCGTCTGCGAGGGTCGGGTGATGGCGACCCTGCTGGACGACATGGTCGAGGCGCGGCTCGGGTGGACCTCCGACGTCATCCGGTCGTGGTACCCCGAGGCCGATCTCCGACGACAGCTGCGCGCCGCGCTCACTACCGAGGCGTCGTGGACCGGGGACGTCACGTTCGGTCGGGAGTACCGGGAGGGCGTCGGCCTCGACGCCCCCGTCGATCCGCTCGACTGGGCGAACCGCCGGATCGAGCTGCCGGACTCCGGCTGGGCCGTGACGGGTATCCGCTTCCGGGCCCGCGACGTGACCCGCCCCTTCGTCGACGTCATCGCCACCACGGCGGCCGCGACCGTCGACGGCCTGGCCCTCGTCGTCGAGGCCGTGGCCCCGGCGTACGACGCCTTCGCGCCGCTGTGCTTCCGGGTGGACGCCCCGGACCCGGCCGCCCTGCTCGATCGGCTCGGGCGGGACTCCCGCTTCGGCCACGCGTCCGCGGTGGACATGCACGTGGTCGCCGGGCAGGTCGCCGAGATCCGGACGCACCCCCGCACACCGTCGTACGAACGTGTCAGCCTGCGCGCCGGGGACCCGGCGCCGCTGGCCGAGCGGGTCTCCGCGATCTACGCCGAGCTGGCCGAGCGCGAGCCGGAGCTGGCGACCTGGGCCGCCCCGGAGGGCCTCGACTCCCTGACCCAGTGCGCGGAGGAGGGCCTGCTCTTCGAGGTGCTCGCCGACGGGTCGCCCGCCGGCGTCGTGGCCTCGGTCCGTGACGACGCGCACGGGATGGCCGGGTTCTCGATGGAGGAGGTGTGCCTCGACCTTGCCCATCGCGGCCAGCACCTCGCGGCGCCGACCGTCCAGCGGCTGGTCGACGAGCTTCCGGCCCGTCCTCGCGACGTGCTCTGGGGGACCATCCACCCGGCCAACGCGCCGTCGTTGCGCAACGCGCTGTCCGTGGGCCGGGTCCAGGTCGGCGGCTACGTGTGGGTGACCCCCGCCGGCTGGCCGGGCATGCCCGCCAGCGCGATCCGCTGACGGTCGCCTACACAGGAGGTCGGTGCAGGACGAGCTTGGTGGTGCGGGTGCCGTACGCCTCGGGGGCGTCCTCCCAGTCGGCCAGCAGGCTGGTGACCCGCTCGGCCGGGAAGCCGCTGGTCGCCACGAAGTCGAGCAGCTCGGGGAGCACCGGCCGGGAGTGCGAGACGCCCACCCGGAGCGTCGCGCTGGTGGCGTACATGTCCATCACGGGCAGCCGGGTGCCCGCCGCGAGGTAGTAGCCGGTGCCGATGCAGGCGCCGCCGGGGCGCAGCGCCCGCAGCGCGTCGCGGAGACCCTGCGCGGTCGACGACGCCTCGACCACCACGTCGTAGCTCCGGGTGAGGGCGCCGAGGATCGACCTCCGGCGGCGGGCGGCGACCTGGTGGGTGGCGGCTCCGAGAGCGTCGGCGACCCGGAGCCGGTCGTCGCTGTGGTCGACGTAGTCCACGACGGCGGCGCCGTGAAGGACGGCGAGGCCTGCCGCGTAGAGCCCGATGCTCTGCGCGCCGCCGCCGATCACGAGCACGGTGCCGCCGGGCCTCTCGCGGAGAGGAGGGACGACGGCCCGCCACGCGTCGGCGAGGTTGTCGCCGGCCGCCGCCACGCGTAGGGGGTCGACACCCTCCGGGACGCGGACGAGCAGGTGGTCGGCGTACGGGACGCGGAGCGAGTCGGCGACCATGCCGCCCCAGCCGCCCGACGACGGCCCGAAGCCGAAGGCCGCCAGGGTCCGGCCGGGGCTGGCGGCGGTGGTCGTCGCGCACTTCGCGGTCAGCCCTCGCCGGCACTCCATACACGTCCCGCAGGAGACCGCCCACGGCACGACCACGACGTCCCCGACCCGGACGTCAACGACCTCGTCACCGACCGACATCACCTGCGCCACGCACTCGTGGCCGATGGCGAACGGGCCGCGGAACGGCACCGGGCCCGTGATCGAGGCGACGACGGGGTCGACCATGCCCAGCTTCACGCCGGCCTGCAGCGCGCGCGAGACCGGGCGGTGGATCGGCAGTGTGTCGCCGTCGCAGCGGCCGGCCACGAACGGCCGCACCAGCGCGTCGGTGGGCGCCTCGAGAACGGGATCGGGCCGCTCGCGCCACTCCAGTCGGCCGGACCGGACGAAGGTGAGCTCGCGCACGGGTCCCAGGATGCCGGGTCACCGCAGGGCTGAGTCGATGGCAGCCAGCGCGGTGTCCGGGAGATCGACGTCGGACCCGCGGGCGTTGTGCCGGGTCCGCTCCGGACTGCTGGAACCCGCGAGCGCCGAGGTGACCCCTGGCTGGCGCAGGACCCAGGCGATCGCCACGTGCTCCACGGAGACACCCAGCTCGCGGGCGATCCCACCGAGAACGTCGAGCACCCGCCGCGTCCTGGGCGCGCTGTCGGGCGAGAAGAGCCGTTCGAACCACGCGGAATCCTCCCAGGCCGTCCCGACCCACTTGGCCCGAGCCTCGTCAAAGGGCCGGTCCGTCAGCAGCCCTCCCGCGAGAGGCTCGTAGATCGTCACCGCGATCCCCTGCCGGCCGCACCAGGCGATCATCGGTCGGTCCTCGAGGTAGTCGAGAACACTGAGGCCGGTCTCGATCGCGTCGACCGGCCGCTGGTCGTGGCACCGTGCGATGTCGTTCTGGTCGTAGTTCGACAACCCGATGGCGCGCACCAGGCCGTCGTCCGCCAGCGCCGACATCGCCCCCCACGTGTCCTCGAGCGGTACCCCGGAGTCGTCGGGCCAATGCAGCAGGTAGACGTCGAGGTGGTCACGGCCGAGTCGCCGCAGACTCGCCTGGCACGCCGCTCGGACCTGTTCGGGCCGAAATCCGCTGCCCCCACCACTGAGGAGCGCTCCGGGTGCGGCCTTCGTGCACACCAGGAACGAGGCCGGTAGCCCGCCCCACGCGGCCCCGATCACTGCTTCGTTGCCCGTGTCGAAGTAGTTCTCGGAGGTGTCGACCCAGTTCACTCCGGCCCCGTCTGCGGCGCGCAGGACCTCGCTCGCACGGGCGACCACCGACGGGTCTCCCGGATCATGCCCGAGCCACACTCCACCCAGCCCCACGACCGACAGGTTGACGTCCGTGGTGCCGACCCGACGCTGCTGCATGACTGCCTCCGGAGGTACCGAACCACGTGGCGCCCACCAGGTCGAGGAGGCCTCGTGCCGCCGTGGCTGAGAGGATGAGGCCGTGGGTGCGATGCAGTTCGGGATCTTCACCGTCGGCGACGTCACGCCCGACCCGACCACGGGCCGGACGCTCACCGAGCACGAGCGGATCATGGCGACGGTCGCGATCGCCGAGAAGGCCGAAGATGTCGGGCTCGACGTCTTCGCGACCGGAGAGCACCACAACCCGCCCTTCGTGTGCTCCTCGCCGACCACGTTGCTGGGGTTCCTGGCGGCGCGCACCCGGCGGCTCGTCTTCTCGACCTCGACGACGCTGATCACCACGAACGACCCGGTGAAGATCGCCGAGGACTTCTCCGTCCTGCAGCACCTCTCGGGCGGACGTGTCGACGTGATGCTCGGGCGCGGCAACACCGGGCCGGTGTACCCGTGGTTCGGCGAGGACATCCGCGAGGCCGTGCCGCTCACCGTCGAGAAGTACGACCTGCTCCGCAAGCTCTGGCGCGAGGAGGTCGTCGACTGGGAGGGCAAGTTCCGCACCCCGTTGCACGGCTTCACCCTCGCACCGCGGCCGTTGGACGGCGTACCTCCCTTCGTCTGGCACGGCTCGATCCGCACCCCCGAGATCGCCGAGCTCGCGGCGTTCCACGGCGACGGGTTCTTCGCCAACCACATCTTCTGGCCGCCGTCGCACACCGAGCGGATGGTGCAGTTCTACCGACGCCGCTTCGAGCACTACGGCCACGGCACCGCGGCGCAGGCGATCGTCGGGCTCGGCGGACAGGTGTTCATGCGGCGCAACAGCCAGGACGCGGTCGACGAGTTCCGCCCGTACTTCGACGTGGCCCCTGTCTACGGCCACGGCCCGTCGCTGGAGGAGTTCAGCGCCCAGACCCCGCTGACCGTCGGATCGCCGCAGCAGGTGGTCGAGCGGACGCTGGGCTTCCGCGAGTACGTCGGCGACTACCAGCGTCAGCTGTTCCTGGTCGACCACGCCGGCCTGCCGCTGAAGACCGTGCTCGAGCAGCTCGACCTCCTCGGCGAGGTGGTCGAGACGCTGCGCGTGGAGATGGAGAAGGACCGGCCCGCCGACGTACCGGACGCGCCGACGCACGAGTCGCTGGTGGAGGCGGCGCGCCACCACACGCCGGTCGAGCCTGTCGAGACCACTGGAGGAACCGATGACTGAGCTCACGATCGTCAGCGGCGGGTTGCGGGAGCCGTCGTCGACCAGGCTGCTGGCCGACCAGCTGGCGGCCTCGGCGTCGAAACATCTTGCTGCGCAGGGGTTCTCGGTCTCCACGCACATCGTCGAGCTGCGGCCGTTGGCACGCTCGATCGCCGACGCGATGACGACCGGGTTCGCGAACACCGAGCTCGAGGCGGCGTTCGAGACCGTCGCGTCGGCCGACGGGCTGATCGCCGTCACGCCGGCGTTCAACGCCAGCTACGGCGGCTTGTTCAAGTCGTTCTTCGACGTGCTGCCCGAGGAGTCGCTGACCGACATGCCTGTGCTCATCGGAGCCACGGGAGGTACGGAGCGGCACTCGCTGGTCCTCGAGCACGCCCTGCGACCGTTGTTCTCCTACCTCCGCGCGATCGTCTCGCCCACCGGCGTCTACGCCGCCACCGACGACTTCGGCGCCAGTACCGACGAGGGCACCCTCGACGAACGGGTCGACCGCGCCGGCGCCGACTACGCCCGGCTGCTGTCCTCGTGCGGCCAGCGCGTCCGGCGGTCGGCGTTCGACGAAGAGGCCGCCCGCATGGAGCGCCTGCTCAACCCGTAGTTCGCCCGCCCCCGTCGCCCTGCGTGCCCTAGTTTCGCTGGTCGAGCCCGCCGAGCCGCTAGGCGAGGCGGTGTCGAGACCCGCGAGCGGAACCGGGTCTCGACACGGGCTCGCTGGCGCTCGCCCGGCTCGACCAGCGACCATCTGGGCGTGCACGAGCTGACCCAGCAGGACGCCCGCCGCATCGCGCTGCGCGCCCAGCTGCTGACGGCCGACCGGCCGACGGACCTGCTCGACATGGTCCGGCACCTGACGATGCTGCCGACCGAGCCGACGGCGCCGATCGCACCGAGCTACGACCTGTTGTGCTGGTCGCGTCTCGGGTCGGCGTACGACGCCGACGAGCTGCGGGCGGCGATCGACGACCAAGTGCTGGTGCACTACCTCGGCCTCTACCGGCCGGTCGAGGACCTGCCGCTGCACCGGGCCGAGGCGCCGTACTGGCCCGGCCGCGGCACCCGCAAGCCCTGGCAGAACGGGGTCGCCGACTGGGTCGCGGCCAACGAAGAGTGCCGCCAGGACATCCTGGCGACGCTGCGCGCCGAGGGGCCGCTACCGGCGACCCAGCTGCCGGACACCTGTCAGCGCACGTGGGGCTCGACCGGCTGGACCAACAACAAGAACGTCCAGCAGATGCTGTGGTTCATGCTCCAGCGCGACGAGGTGGCGGTGGCCGGGAGCACCGAGCGCGAGAAGCTCTGGGACCTGGCCGAGCGGGTGTACGGCGACGCGCCGCTGCCCGACCCCGACGAGGCGCTCGCGGAGCGGGACCGCCGCCGGCTGCTCGCTCTCGGCATCGCGCGCCCGACGGGACCGCAGGACCGCGCGGAGCCGACGTACGTGCGCGAGGCCGGCGAGCCGGCCGTCATCGAGGGCGTCCGCGGGAAGTGGCGCGTCGAGCCGTCACTGCTCGAGGACCTCGACGAGTTCGAGGGACGGGCCGCGCTGCTCTCGCCGTTCGACCGCCTGGTGGTGGACCGCAAGCGGCTCGACGCCCTGTTCGCCTTCGACTACCTGCTCGAGATGTACAAGCCCAAGGAGCAGCGCCTCTGGGGCTACTACGCGCTACCGGTCCTGTACGGCGACCGGCTGGTCGGCAAGCTCGACGCCACCGCCGAACCCGACGAAGGCGTGCTCCGCGTCGACGCCGTCCACGAGGACGTGCCGTTCACGAAGGCGATGGCGAAAGCCGTCGATGCCGAGATCGAGGACCTGGCCGCCTGGTTGGGGCTCGAGGTGATGCGGATGAACCCCTGATCGCTGGTCGAGCCGCGAGGCCGGCCACGGCCGAGGGTGTCGAGACCACCGCAGGACGGTCACTCGGGTCTCGACACGGGCTCGCCCAGGGGCTCGCCCGGCTCGACCCCCGAAGCGGGGGCGACTAGGGCCAGCCGTCGCCGTACTCGGGGGCCTCGAAGGCGACCAGCCGGCCGGTCGGTGCGCCGCTGCCCCAGGTGTCGGGACCCCACTCCTGGCCGACGACGAGCAGCAGCGGGTCGCCGTCACGCGACAGGGCGCACGCGAACGCGCCGCGGTCGGAGTCGACGGTGTCGAGCACCTCACCGCCCTCGCGCAGGCGGACGCAGTGCTGGTTGGCGACGTCGGCGTACCAGAGCGCGCCGGAGGCGTCGAAGCAGATGCCGTCGGGATGGTCACCCGGGGTCGAGGCCCAGGTGTACGCCGCGCCCAGGGTGCCGTCGTCGGCGATCGGGTACGCCGTCAGCTTCTCGCCGTACGACTCCGCGACGACCAGCGTCGAGCCGTCCGGCGAGATCGCCATGCCGTTGGGGAAGGCCAGCCCCTCGGCGACCGTGCGGACCGAGCCGTCGGTGTCGACGAGCACCACGAGCCCGGGGGCGAACTCACCGCCGGGGAAGTCGAAGCCGATGCTGTTCACGTACGCCCGGCCGTGCCGGTCGCAGACGATGTCGTTCCAGCCGGTCGCCGTGACCGTGGAGAGGTCGGCGTGCCGGACCAGCGAGCCGTCCGGTTCCCGGCGCAGCAGCCCGCGCACCGGGCGAGACGACGAGCAGCCGACCGTCGGGCAGGAAGTCGATGCACATCAGCCGCTCCACCTCGGCCTCGAGCACCGGCTCGTGTCCCTCGCGCACCGACCAGACCCGGCCCGCGCCCCAGTCGCTGAACCACAGCCGCCCGTCGTGCCAGCGCGGCGACTCACCGAAGACGATCTCGTCCATCCACACGCTCATGCCAGAAAGACCTGTGACGCGGCCCGGACTCATCGCGTTGGATGGCCGCATGAGTGGACAGGTCAAACAGCTCAGGCTCGTCGTGCACGCCGAGGACTACGAGGGCGCGCTGAGGTTCTTCCGCGACGCCCTCGGGATGCCGGAGCAGGAGGCGTACGCCGGCGACGGCGGGGCCGAGGTGACGATCCTGGACGCCGGCCGAGCGACGCTGGAGATCGCCAACTCCGCGCAGGTCGAGATGATCGACGACGTCGAGGTCGGCCGGCGGGTCGCCGGACACTTCCGCGTCGCCCTGGAGGTCGACGACTGCGCGGCCGCGAGCGAGCGGGCGGCCGCCGGCGGCGCCGTACCCGTGGCACCGCCGACCCGCACCCCCTGGGACTCGCTCAACGCACGGTTCGATGCGCCGGGCGAGGTGCACCTGACGCTCTTCCAGGAGCTGGCGAGATGACGCATCTCCCGCAGGACCGCCTCTGGGACGACGACGTCGCTGGGCGGTATGACACCCCCGGCTCCGGGATGTTCGCACCCGAGGTGCTCGGCCCGACGGTCGACCGACTGGCCTCGCTGGCCGAGGGCGGGCGAGCACTGGAGCTGGCGATCGGCACCGGCCGGGTCGCCGTCCCTCTCGCCGAGCGAGGAGTGCCGGTCACCGGCATCGAGCTCTCGGGACCGATGGTCGCGCGGCTGCGCGCGAAGGTCGACGAGGCGACCATCCCCGTGGTGATGGGCGACATGGCCACCACGCGGGCCGAGGGGACGTTCTCGCTCGTCTACCTGGTGTTCAACACCATCTCCAACCTGCTGACCCAGGACGAGCAGGTCGCATGCTTCGAGAACGCGGCCCGGCACCTCGGCCCCGGCGGCCGGTTCGTGATCGAGCTGTGGGTGCCCGAGCTCCGGCGGCTGCCGCCAGGGGTGCCGGCGACGGTCGGGGTGCACGAGGACGGGTACCTGTTGGTCGACACCTACGACGTGCTCCTCCAGCACGTCGTCTCCCACCACGTCACCTACGACGAAGAGGGCGGCCGCGAGGCCCGGATCGGCCGCAGCCCGCACCGCTACGTCTGGCCGGCCGAGCTGGACCTGATGGCGCGGCTGGCCGGTTTCCGGCTCGAGAACCGGTACGCCGACTGGGCCGGAGCCGACTTCACCGCCGACTCCCCGTCGCACGTCTCGGTCTACCGTCTGCCCTGACGAGGTTCAGCAGGCGACGCCCAGCATCAGGAGGAGGGCGGCGGCGAGCTGGTGCGGGGTACGCACCCGGCGCGGGAAGACCAGGGCGGTCCGGTGCGTGCCCTCGCAGTCGACCCACACCAGCTCGACCGAGCGCGGCGTCAGCCGGGACAGCTGGACCGCCAGCAGCTCCTCGCGACGGATCCCGGTGCGCGAGGCGACCACGCTCATGAGCTCCTCCTGGTGGTGCTCGGTGACGTGGTCGGCGGCCGCTCGCAGGTACCCCGTGTTCAGCCGCAGCTCCGGCGAGCGGTACTCCGCCAGGTCGAGACGCTCGGGCCGGCCGACCAGGAACCGGCGGCCGCCGACGCGTGCCCACGTCGTCAGGAGCACGAAGTCCGGGGCCAGGTCGACGAGGTGGCGCGTCTCGGCGCAGCAGTCACAGGCCTCGACACCCTCGTGGACCAACGTCCCGGCCAGCGTGAGCGTCCGGTCGACGCGGTCGGCGGCCGGGGCGTCGACCCGCAGCACGGCGCGGGCGCCTCGTTCGGCGTACGTCCCGAGCCCGGCACCCACCGGCGCGCTCAGCCGCGGCGTGCCGTCGGCGTCGGTCAGCGACACGCCGCGGACATCGAGCCGCACGCCCTCGTCGACCTCGAGCACGACGGCGCCCGGGCGCGCCAACAGGCTGCGCGCCGCCTCCGCCGCGTCCGCCACCCGTGACCCCTGTTTCGTTGAGGCAAGGCTTACCTTAGGGGAGACGGCGGCGGCGTCAACCGATGGACGACGATCCGTCCGCCTGCCATGGTCGGGCCATGCGCCGTCCCAGGGTGCCGACCTTTCCGCTGGTCCTCGGACTGGTTCTCGGGCTGCTCCTCGCCCTGGTCCTCTCGCTGGTCCTGTCGCTGGGCCTCTCACTGGGCCTCGAGCAAGAGGCCCGCGGCACGACCGCGACCGCCACGCGCGTCCGCGTCGGCAGTCTGGTGCTGGAGCCGTGCAGCGTGGTGCCCGGCGCGCTCTGTGGCTCGATCAGGCGGCTCTGGGAGCCGGGCAACCCGGCAGCCGGTCGGGTCACGGTCGGCTTCGCGTTCCGGCCGGCGTCCGACAAGAGCCGGCGCGCGATCGGCACGCTCGTCCCGCACGAGGGCGGGCCGGGGTACAGCACCACCGGCACCGGCACGTCGTACGCCGCCATGTACGCCCCGCTGCTCCGGCGTCGCAACCTGCTCCTCGTCGACCAGCGCGGGACCGGCCGGTCCGAGCCGATCGACTGCCCGCGGTTGCAGGACCTCAAGGAGCCGTACGCCGACGCGGCGGCGGCCTGCGGCGCGCAGCTCGGCGACCGGGCCGACGACTACACGACCGCACTCTCGGCCGACGACCTGGCCGCGGTGCTCCGGGCGCTCGACCTCGGTCGGATCGACGTCTACGGCGACTCCTACGGCACGTTCTTCACCCAGGTCTTCGTCGGCCGCCATCCCCGCATGGTGCGCACCGTCGTGCTCGACTCCGCCTACCCGACGTACGGCGAGACCGGGTGGTACCCGACGCAGGGACCGGCCGTCCGCCGCGCGTTCGACACCGTGTGCGAGCGCTCGCCGGCGTGCGCGAACGGCGGACCGGAGTTCCTGCCGGCGATGGAGCGGGTGCTGGCGATGGTGCGCCAGGAGCCCTGGCGGGGGTGGGCCTTCGACGCCGACGGCGTCCGGACGCACGTCGTGGTCGACGGCAGCACACTGGTGAGCGTGGCGTACGGCGCGACGTTCACGCCTGCGTTCTACCGCGAGCTCACCGCGGCCCTGCGGTCCGGGCTGGCCGGGGACCGCCGGCCGCTACGCCGCCTGGTCGCCGAGGCGACGGGAGGCGGGACCGACGCCGGCCCGGTGGCGCCGTACAGCGAGGGCCTGGACGCGGCCGTCGCCTGCCACGACTACCCGCAGCTGTACGACATGACCGCGCCGCCGGCGGAGAGACGAGCGCAGTACGCCGCGGCGCTCGTCTCCCGGCAGGCCGCCCACCCGAACACCTACGGTCCGTTCACGACGGCGGAGTACGCCGGGTCGGACTGGCAGACGCTGGACTGGTGCACCGACTGGCCGACAGCGCCCGCCGACAACCCCGCCGGCCCGCCCACGCCGCCGACGGGCCACTACCCCGACCTCCCCGTGCTCGTGCTCACCGGTGAGCTGGACACGATCACCACCTCGGCCGAGGCGACCCTGGTCGCCCGGCAGTTCCCCTTCGCGAGGCGGGTGGTGGTGCGCAACAGCTTCCACATCACGGGGTACGGCGACACCGACGACTGCGCGCAACGGATCGTGCGGCACTGGGTCGGCACGAAGGGTGTCGTCCTGCCACCCGCTCTCCGGGCCTGCGCCCGACGCGTCCCTCCCGTGCGGGCGATGGGCGTGTTCCCCAGGGTCCTTCCCGAAGGTGCCGAGGCCAGGCGGGTGGCGCGGTTGGCGGCGCTGACCGTCGCCGACCTGCAGGACCGCTGGTGGAACAACTACTCCGGCCACGGCGTCGGGCTGCGCGGCGGGACGTGGCGCTACGTCGGGTACGACCGGGTCCGCTTCACCCTCGACCACGTGCGCCTGGTCCGCGGGCTTGCGGTCTCGGGTCGCGCGGTCTGGGACCGGTACGCCGAGACGATGGACGTCTCCCTGCGGCTCGACGGCGTCTCGACCGGCCGGCTGTCGGGGTCGTGGGACACGCGATCCGTCGGCGCGGTCGCGGAGCTCACCGGTCGCCTCGACGGGCACGCCGTCCGCGTCGGGCTGTTCGCCCCCTGACGGGCTGGTCACCACTTCGGACCGACGACGACTTGGAGCGACCACATCCGCGCAAGGTCCCACGTACGACGACTTCGGTCGCCGGCGCGCGCGTCTTTGGTCGACGGCTAGGTTGTCGGCCGTGCCGCGGGTGGTCGTCGTGGGCGACGTGATGGACGACGTGATCGCGCGCCCGCTGGCTCCGATCGCCACCGACACCGACACGCCGTCCGTCATCGAGCGGCGGCCGGGCGGGTCCGGAGCCAACACCGCATGCTGGCTCGCGAGAGAGGGCGTGGAGGTCACGTTCGTGGGCCGGGTCGGCCGCGACGACCTCGACCGGCAGGGCCGGCTGTTCGCGCACCCGGGACTCGGCTCCGCGCTGATCGGCAGCGACCGCCCGACCGGCTCCATCGTGGTCATCTCCGACGGGCCGGTGCGCACCATGCTGACCAGCCGCGGCGCCAACCTCGACCTGGCCGGCGACGACGTCGGGGACGACCTGCTGGCGAGCGCCGACCACCTGTACCTCACCGGACACCCCATCCTCGACGGCGACGACGACGAGCAGTGGCGCGACCTGCTCGAGCGGGCCGGCCGGGCCGGCGTACGACGATGGGTGGCACCGGGCTCGGTGGCCATGCTGGCGACGTACGGGCCGGAGCGCTTCCGGGCCGTTGTCGCCGGCGTCGAGGTGCTGCTGACCGGGCGCGAGGAGGCGGCGCTGCTGGCCGGCGAGGAGGACCCGGAGCGAGCGGCCGAGGTACTCGCCGCCGATCACGACCTGGTCGTGGTCACCCTCGGTGCGGGCGGTGCGCTGGCCAGGTCCGGGGACCAGGTCGTACGAGTGGCCGCCGTGCCCGCCGACGCGGTGGACGTCACCGGGGCCGGCGACGCATTCGTCGCGGGCCTGCTGGCGTGGCAGGTCGGGGGCGCCGGCCTCGAGGACGCGCTCGTCGCGGCGTCGCACCTGGCCGCCCGCGCCGTCACGATCGTGGGTGCCCGGCCGGCTCGCCAGTGAGCCTCAGCCTGCGCGGCTGACCACGCGCAGCGTGCCGAGCGTGGGATCGGCGGCGTAGGCGATCCGGACGCCGGCCTCGCGCGCCGCGGCCAGCGCCGCCAGCACCTCCTCGGTCACCCGCTCGCCGGGGGCGAGCACCGGGATGCCGGGCGGGTACGGCGCCACGAGCTCGGCGCTGACCCTCCCGACCGCCTCGGCCGACGGCACGGTCTCGGTCGGCGCGAAGAACGCCGCGCGCGGGCTCAGGTCGACCACCGGCTCGAGGGCATAGGCCGCCCCGGTCACCACCGGCCGCGGGGTCCCGCGGTGTCGGGCGATCGACCGCTCGAGCGTGTCCGTGAGGGCGGCCAGGGTCGCCGGGGTGTCGGCCAGCGACACCTGCGCGATGACCGTGTCGCGCTCCGCGCCCTCGACCGGCAGGCCCGCCGCCAGCAGGTCGGTCTCGATCGCGTTGCCGTCGGCCCCGGTCCCGGGGAGCACGAGCGTCAGCTTCAGCGGGTCGACCCTCGGGCCGTCGAGGACGACCAGCCCGCTGATCTCGGCCAAGCGCTCGCGCGCGCTCCGCACCGCCGAGATCGCCCGACCGAGCAACGTCTCGCCGTCGCGCTCGAGCAGGGCCCGGGCCGCGTCGGTGCTGGCCAGGATCGCGCCCGTCGGGCTGGTCGTGTGGGTGGCCTCGACGGCGGCGTCCAGGCGCGCCGCGTCCAGCCGGTCGGTACGGGCCAGCAGGAGCGCCGCCTGGCTCCACGCCGGCAAGGTCTTGTGGGCGCTGACGACCATCACGTCCGCGCCCAGCTGGAGCGCGTGCCGCGGCAGCCCGGGGTGGAACCCGAAGTGCGCCGCCCACGCCGCGTCCACCACGAGCGGGACGCCGTGCGCGTGCGCAGCATCGGCGAGCCCGGCGACGTCGCCGACCGTGCCGACGTACGACGGGTCGCCGACCAGCACGCCCGTCACGTCCGGGTGCGCCTCGAGCACGGCAGACACGGTGTCGGGCGCGACCCCGAGCGGCAGCCCGGTCGCGGCGTCGACCTCCGGGCGCACCCACACCGGGGTCAGCCCCGCGAGCACCAGGCCGAGCAGCATCGACCGGTGCAGGGTACGGCTGACCACGACCCGGTCGCCGTCGCCGCCGAGGGCGAGCGCGACCGCCTGGTTGGCATGCGTGGCCCCGCCGACGGAGAACCTGCAGACGTCCGCGCCCCACAGTCGCGCGGCCCGGGCCTCGGCGTCGGCAAGCACGCCGCGAGAGAGCTTCATGGTGTCCAGGCCGGCGTACAGCGGGACGTCCCCGGCCACCACGTCGCCCACCAGGTCGTGACGTTGCTTGTGGCCGGGAATGGTGAACGGTGTCGGCGCCTCCTCGTGGAACCGCAGCCAGGCGTCGAGGAGCGGCGCGTCGCCCCGGAGCCCGCGCGGGTCAGTCGGCACGCTGATCCTCGGCCCAGGCGGGAAGCACCTCGGTGAGCGCGTCGGCGTACGCCCGGACCTGTCGCAGGTCGACCCACTCGTCGACGGCGTGCAGCCCGCCGCCCGACGGCCCGCAGACGAGGGTCGGGCAGACGGCCTGCCACAGCGGCGCCTCCATCCAGTACGGCGCGTCGAACGTCGGGCCCGTGCCCAGCGCCGCGCCCAGCCGGCCCGCCAGGTCGGCAGCCGGCCCGTCGGCGTCCAGCCGCCAGGCCTCGCGGTGCGCGACCAGCTCGGCCGTCGCGTGCATCTCCGGCGTCAGCAGCGACTCGACCAGGGCGAGGGTGCCGGCCGCCTCGACGCCGGGAGGTACGCGCTGCTCGACGAGACACTCGGCCGAGTCCGGGATCACGAACGCCGACGTGCCTCCCCGGGCCACCGTGGCCAGCAGCCTGTCGTGCTCGTCGACGGCGTTGCAGGAGGCGGCCCAGGTGGGTGACCGCGTTGACGCCGAGCTCGGGCTGCGAGCTGTGCGCGGCCCGGCCCTCGAACCGGACCCGCACGACGCCGAAGCCGCGCAGCGTCCTGGCAAGAGCGAGGTCGGTGGGCTCGGCGATCACGCAGACGTCCGGGGTGATGCCGAGGTCGGGCAGCGCGGCGATCACGGCCTCGCTGCCGATGCTGGCGTCCTCCTCGTCGGCGACCAGGGCGAGAACGGCGCGCACCGGTGCCTCGGCGCGGGCCAGCCGCTCCGCCGCGACGACGAGCGCTGCGACGCCGCCCTTCATGTCCGCGGCACCGCGGCCGGACAGCCCGTCGCCCTCGATCCGCGGCTCGAACGGCGCGACCATCCCGCTGACCCCGACGGTGTCCAGGTGCCCGTTGAGCACGGCAGTCGGACGGTCCGCCGGTCCCGGGCCCACCGCCACCAGGCTCGGCCGGTCCTCGTGGCCGTCCGGCGTGACGACGTACGTCGCGAACCCGGCGCTCCCGAGCCGCTCGCGGAGGTGCCCGACGATCGCGACCTCGCCCGCTGCGCCCGGGACCAGGCCCGGGTTGACGCTGTCGATGCCGATGAGCTCGGCCAGCAGCCCGGTGGTTGCGTCCACGACGCCCGGCTAGTTCCGCAGGTTCACCACGTCGGGGTACAGCATGATGATGCCGACGACGAGGATGCCGATGATGCACAGGAACCCGAACATCACGGAGTTCCGCAGGAACAGCAGGTAGATGGCGCAGACGGCGAAGACGACCATGATCGACACCAGAACGGGATCGAAGGTCACGTCGTCGAGGTTCACGGCGCGAGCGTACTCGGCGACGAGGGGTTCCGGACCCCGTTCCGGAACTGCGTCGCCGGGCGATCTCAGCTCGTCGGCAGGTGCGGAAGCGGGAGCACGGCGCCCGGCGCGGGGGCCGCGACGTTGTAGATTGCGCCGCGTCGGCGAGCACCGAGGGGGACGTACATGCGGATCATCCGCTTCGTGTCGGGGCTGAGCGTGCTGCTCGCCACCATTGCGCTGACGTCTGCCGGCGCGGCGGCTGCGCCGGGGACCGACGGGTCCGAGCGAGGAGCGACGGGCCGCGCGGGCAAGGCCCGGGTGCTGGTGGTCCGGATCGAGTGGGCCGGGAAGGTCGTTGGTCTCGACGATGTCAAGGCGAGCTTCGGCACCTCTGCCAATGCCTACTGGAGCGAGGTCTCGGGGGGACGTTTTGCGACGAAGCTCCGCGTCACCGAGCCCATACGGGTCGCGAAGCCCGACCAGCCGCCGGGGTTGTGCTTCCTGGAGGACGCTCGGTTCGTCCGCGAAGCCCAAGCGAAGGCCGGGCGCCAGGGATACCAGCTCGACCGTTTCGACGTCGTCGCCTACATCTACCCCTGGTGCCGGGCCGGAGGGTTCACCGACCTCTACATCACCGCGATCCCCGGGATCCTGATGGAACAGCCGAACCCGGGCACGACCCGCGAGGAGTACCTGTACGAGCTGACGCGGACGGCGATCCACGAGGAGGGTCACGCCTGGGGGCTGGGCCACTCGAATGCCTGGTCCTGTACCCAGGGCGGGGTACGTGTCACGTGGGGGGACACGTGTCGCTCGGTGAAGTACGGCGATCTCTTCGACCAGATGGGCGACAACACCGACCCCGGACGAGCGGGATGGTTCTGTGCTCCCAAGCTGCATGCCCTGGGCTGGCTGTCAGGGATGCGCACGCTTGCCGGCAGCGCCACCGTCGCGCTGGCTCCCCTCACCTCGACGACCGGCGGCACGCGCGCCATCCGCGTGCCGGGTGACGAGGGGCGTACCTACTGGGTCGAGCTCCGCACGGCGACCGGACAGGATGCCGGCCTGCCCGTTGACGGCCTGGGGGTGCAGCTCCGGGTCGACCTGGTGGACGGCCCCGCCAAGGTCCCCTCCACCGGGATCCCGACGACGAAGGAGTGGCACAACCACACGTCCCAGCTGCTGGACCCGAGCCCGGCGACCGGTTGGGAGGACGTGGATCTCGCCGCCGGAACGTCCTGGACCAGCCCGGAGGGCATCACGTTCACGACCGCCTCGGTGACCGCCGACCAAGCCGTCGTCACCATCAGTCGCTGATCCGTCGCGGAGACCGGGCGGTTGCCCCTCGACGACCCGAACGGTCAGTGGGCCATGTCCACGAACCGCGAGTAGTGGCCCTGGAACGCGACCGTGATGTCGCGAGTGGGGCCGTTGCGGTGCTTGGCGACGATCAGGTCGGCCTCGCCGGGGCGGGCCGACTCCTTCTCGTAGACGTCCTCGCGGTGCAGCAGGACCACCATGTCCGCATCCTGCTCGAGGGAACCCGATTCGCGAAGGTCGCTCATCATCGGGCGCTTGTCGCCGCGCTGCTCGGGGCCACGGTTGAGCTGGGAGAGCGCGATGATCGGCACCTCGAGCTCCTTGGCCAGCAGCTTGATCTGGCGGGAGAACTCCGAGACCTCGAGCTGGCGGGACTCGACCTTCTTGCCCGAGCTCATCAGCTGCATGTAGTCGATGACGACGAGCCGCAGGTCGTGGCGCTGCTTGAGCCGACGCGCCTTGGCCCGGATCTCCATCATCGTCATGTTCGGCGAGTCGTCGATGAACATCGGCGCCGAGGACACCTCGGCCATCTTGCGCGCCAGCCGCGACCAGTCCTCGTCGTTCATCTGGCCGTTGCGGATGTGGTTGAGCGGCACCCGCGCCTCCGCCGACAGCAGCCGCATGGTGATCTCGGAGCGGGTCATCTCCAGGCTGAAGAAGCAGCTGGCCATGTTGTTGTGGATCGACGCCGCGCGGCAGATGTCGAGCCCCAGGGTCGACTTCCCCATCGCCGGCCGGCCGGCGATGATCACCATCTGTCCGGCGTGCAGCCCGTTGGTCAGGTCGTCGAGGTCGGCGAAACCGGTGGGGACGCCGTACAGCCCGGCGTCGCGGTTGCCGATCGCCTCGATCTCGTCCAGGACGCCGTCCATGATGTCGGACAGCGGGGCGTAGTCCTCCGACGTGCGCCGGTCGGTGATCTTGTAGATCGTCTCCTGCGCGGTGTCGACCACGTCGTCGACCTGGCCCGCGCCGGCGTACCCCAGCTGGACGATCTTGGTGCCGGCGTCGACCAGCCGCCGGAGGATCGCCTTCTCGCGGACGATCTCGGCGTAGTAGCCGGCGTTGGCCGCGATCGGGACGTTGGCCGAGAGGGTGTGGAGGTACGGCGCCCCGCCGACGCGCACCAGCTCGCCGCGGCGCCCCAGCTCCGCGGCGACCGTGACCGGGTCGGCGGGCTCGCCGCGGCCGTAGAGGTCGATGATCGCGTCGTGGATGACCTCGTGGGCGGGCCGGTAGAAGTCCACCCCACGCACGATCTCGGCCACGTCGGCGATGGCGTCCTTGGAGAGCAGCATCGCGCCGAGCACGCTCTGCTCGGCCGCGTTGTCCTGCGGGGGCGTGCGGTCGCCCGGCCGGCTCGGACGCTGGCCGGGCTCGTAGGTGGCCGGACCGTCGCCCCACTCGCCGTGCTGGTCGTCGAAGTCCGACGGCCCGCGCTGGTCGTGCTGACCATCCTGCTGGGCGATGCTCAACACGGCCTCCGGGGCGGGGGACGGCTCCAGGGGAACGACCAGGAACCGGGTGCGACGGGTGTGACAGGAGTGACGTTAGGAGGGACCACCGACACCCGCTGCGAAGAGGACGCTACGACGCCGGCACCGTGCTGGGAAAGGACGTTATCCACAGGCTCCGGACCAGCTTGGGGAGAACGCCCACGAGGCCGTGGACGACCCGCCGCACCGCTGTGCACGACCTGGGGGTGGCCCTGTGCACAACACGCCCGGGATCGCCACTATCAGGCCGCTGACCTGCGCAAACGCTGTCGTGACGGGTGTGCACCAAAAAATCCGCGCAGAACGTTCGTTCATCTTGCCGCCATCTGGGATTTGCCTTGCGACAAGTCGACTTTCGTCCGATCGGGTACCCGGAAACCACCCATCTGTGTATAACCACCTGGGGTTGACTTCGGGCGGTCCGGAGGGACCTCCCTAGGCTGCCGTGCCGTGGCTGACTCTCTGACGCGGTCCGTGGACCGGGAGATCTGGCGACTCGCGCTGCCGGCCTTCCTCGCCCTGGTCGCCGAGCCGGTCTTCCTGCTGTCCGACGCCGCCATCGTCGGCCACCTGGGAACCACGCCACTGGCCGGCCTCGGCGTCGCGGCCGCGGTACTGCAGACCCTGGTCGGCATCTGCGTGTTCCTCGCATACGGCACCACGGCCGGCGTCGCCCGACTGCTCGGCGCCGGCGACCGGCGGGCCGCCCTCGCCCAGGGCATCGACGGCGTCTGGCTGGCGGTCCTCCTCGGGATCGCCATCACCCTGGTCGGGGTCGCCACCACCGGCCCGCTCGTCCGGGTGCTGGGCGCCGATGCCTCGGTTGCCGAGCCGGCGACGACGTACCTGCGGATCGCCTTCCTCGGTACCACCCCGCTGCTGGTCATGCTGGCCACCACCGGCGTGCTCCGCGGTCTCCAGGACACCCGTACCCCGCTCGTGGTCGCGGTGGCCGGCAACGGGCTGAACATCGTCTTGAACCTCCTGCTCGTCTACGGCCTCGGCTCCTTCGACGGACTGGGCATCGCGGGCTCGGCACTCGGCTCGGTGCTGGCGCAGGTCGCCAGCGCGGCCGCGCTGCTCGCGGTCGTTGTGCGCGGGGCGCGGGCCGAGGGCGCCGAGATGCGCCCCGACCTCCCGGGGATCCGGGCCGCTGCGCGCTCCGGCGTCGCCCTGGTGATCCGCACCGTCACCCTGCGGGCGGCGCTGCTGCTCACGACGTACGCCGTGGTGCTCGGCGCCGACGGCTCCTCCGGCAACGACCAGGCCGTGTCGGTGGCGACGCACCAGCTCGCGTTCACGATCTGGAGCTTCCTCGCCTTCGCCCTCGACGCGATCGCCATCGCTGCCCAGGCGATCACCGGGCGCTACCTCGGCGCCGGGGACCGCGACGGCACCCGCTCGGTGACCGGGCGGATGGTCCGGTGGGGTGCGGTCAGCGGGGTCGGGACCGGCGTGCTGCTCGCAGCCACCAGTCCCCTGCTCGGTCCGCTGTTCACCGGGGACGACCGGGTGCACGACCTGCTGGTCCCCGTGTTGCTGGTGGCTGCACTCGGACAGCCTGTCGCGGGCGTGGTGTTCGTGCTCGACGGCGTGCTGATCGGTGCCGGCGACGGCACGTACCTCGCGTGGGCCGGGCTCGCCGTGCTGGCGGTCTACGCGCCCGTCGTGCTCCTGGTCGGAGCCCTCGGCGGCGGGGTGGTGCTCGTGTGGGTCGCCCTGTCGGCCGTGCTGATGGGGGCGCGGTTCGCGGTGCTCGTCCACCGGGCCCGGGGCGACGCCTGGCTGGTGACCGGCACCCGCCGCGTCGCCTGACTCGGTCCGGGCTGCGTCACTCCACCCGGATCCGCGACAGCTCGGGCCAGCCGGCCGGCGGCTCGTCGGTGTACCACGTCTGCTCGACGCCGACCATCAACCCGTCGCGGACCCACACCAGCACCTCCCCCGCGAGGCCACCCGCGTCGTCCAGCACGCTGGCCACCGTCGGAAGCGGCCCGTCGGGAACCTCCAGCCGCGGCGACTCGGCGGGCACCACGACGTCCAGGTGCGTCGCGCTGCCGTCGGCGACCTGAGCCACCACGATCTGTGCGCGAAGCTCGGCACCGCCGTCGGGGAGCGCCGCCGCGACCGCGGCGACCAGGTCACGCACTCTCGGCGACAGCACGCCCCATCCTCCCGTACCGATGACTTCGCGGCGCGTCCCGAGTCGGACCCAGCATGAGCACAGGAACCATCGACCCGCGGTACGGCGACGCAAGCGCCACCGCTCCCGCCTGGGACGACGTCGAGAGTCGCCTCACCTCGGCCCAGCTCTACTGGCTGGTCACGGTGCGCGCCGACGGCCGACCGCACGCCGTCCCGCTGTGCGGGGTGTGGCACGAGGGCGCGTTCGCGTTCTGCACCGGCGCCGAGGAGCAGAAGATGCGCAACCTCGAGACCAACCAGCACGTCGCCGTCACCGCCGGGCCGCTCGGCGCCGACGGCTGGGCGAGCGGCAAGGACATCGTCGTGGAGGGCGCCGTCGCCAGGGTCACCGACCAGGCCGACCTGGAGCGGCTCGCCGGCGCATGGGAGGCCAAGTACGACGGGGACTGGCGCTGGGAGGTACGCGACGAGCAGTTCTTCGAGCTCAGCGACTCCGGAGGGGGCGGCGAGCACGGCGCCCAGGTGTTCCGGGTACCGCCCTCGAAGGTGATGGTGTTCGGCGACGAGCACGGCCAGACGACGTACCGGTTCTGACCGGTCCCGGCCGTCCTCGCTGTCAGGAGTACCAGGAGCGATGCCCGCCACCATGGGTACGGGTCTGTCTCGCCGCAGACAGATGCGCGGATCACCCCTGCGGTTTCATCAAGGTATGCAGGCGAAGCGTCACTTCCCTGGCGCTGCAGACCTGGGGAAGTGGGGACTCACCTGCATACCTTGATGAAACCGCACATGTGCCGCGCCCCAGACGCACCTCGGCCCCGGCCGGAACGAGGTCCGGGGCGGGGCCGAGTGACGTGCGCGAGGGTGTGGGTCAGGCGGGGATGACGTTGAGGGCCACCACGGCGGACACCTCGTCGTGGAGCTTGATCGACACCTCGTGGGAGCCCAGCGTCTTGATCGGGTGGGTGACCACGATGGTGCGCTTGTCGACCTGCTCGCCGGAGACGTCGGCGAGGGCGCCGGCGATCTCGGCGGTGGTCACCGCGCCGAACAGGCGGCCACCGGACCCGGCGCGCACCTGCACGGGCACCGGCTGCGCCTCGAGCTTGGTCTTGATCTGGGCCGCGTGGTCCTGGTCGCGGACGGCGCGCGAGGCACGGGCGGCCTTGATCGAGTCGATGGTCTTCTCGCCACCGCGGGTCCAGCGCAGGGCCAGGCCACGGGGGACGAGGTAGTTGCGGCCGTAGCCGTCCTTGACCTCGACCACGTCGCCGGGAGCCCCGAGGCCGTCGACCTCCTGGGTCAGGATGAGCTTCATGTCGATCCCCCTCAGCGTCCGGTGGACGTGTAGGGCAGCAGGGCGACCTCGCGAGCGTTCTTGACGGCGATGGCCACGTCGCGCTGGTGCTGGACGCAGTTGCCGGTCACGCGGCGGGCGCGGATCTTGCCGCGGTCGGAGATGAACTTGCGGAGCAGCGTGGTGTCCTTGTAGTCGACACCGGTCGCCTTCTCCTTGCAGAACTGGCAAACCTTCTTCTTGGGCTTGCGCATCACTGCCTTGGGCATTGTGGTGCTCCCTTTCGTAGAGCCCGGCTCAGTGCCGGAATGCTGGCTGGTGGATGGGGATGTTCAGTTGTGGTGGATCAGAACGGAGGCTCGTCGTTGCTGACGCCGGGCGCGGCCCACGGGTCGTTGGCCGGCGCGGACTGGCCGCCGCCCTGGCCACCCTGCGGCTGGCCGCCGCCCTGGGACTGACCGCCCTGGGGAGCCGGGGTGGCCCACGGGTCGTCGCTCTGGCCGCCGCCACCGCCACCGCCGCCGGAGTAGCCACCGCCACCGCCCTGACGGGTGGTGCGGCTGACCTTGGCCGTGGCGTACTTCAGGCTCGGGCCGACCTCGTCGACGTCGAGCTCGACGACGGTGCGCTTCTCGCCCTCGCGGGTTTCGTACTGCCGCTGCTTGAGGCGACCCTGGACGACGACCCGCATGCCCTTCTGGAGGGACTCGGCGACGTTCTCGGCAGCCTGCCGCCAGACCGAGCACGACAGGAACAGCGCGTCGCCGTCCTTCCACTCGTTGGTCTGCCGGTCGAGGGTGCGCGGCGTCGAGGCGATCCGGAAGTTGGCCACGGCCGCCCCGGACGGGGTGAAACGCAGCTCGGGGTCGTCGACGAGGTTTCCGACGACGGTGATGACGGTCTCGCCTGCCATGTCAGGTCTCCTTGGGAACGTGGTTTCGCAGTGGCCCCATCGTGGCGCGCCCTACCGACAAGCGACAGGGCCCATCCACAAGCGGCGCCCAGGGACGGATGTCAGTGTGCGTCGGGACGCAGCACCTTGGTCCGCAGGATCGACTCGTTGAGGCCGAGCTGGCGGTCGAGCTCCTTGACGGTGGCGGGCTCGGCGGTCAGCGAGACGACGGCGTAGATGCCCTCGGCCTGCTTGTTGATCTCGTAGGCCAGCCGGCGGCGGCCCCACACGTCGACGGACTCGACGGAGCCGCCGTCCTTGCGGACGACGTTGAGGTACTTGTCGAGCGACGGCTCCACCGTGCGCTCTTCGAGACTCGGGTCGAGGATGACCATCACTTCATAGGTACGCATAGCGGTCTCCACCTCCTCTGGACTCATCGGCCACGGTCTCTCCGTGGCAGGAGGGCTGTGCGTTCGGCTCGGACCGACACGAGGTCCGGGCAACTGGGCGAGGCTACCAGCGCCCCGCGGGCCCCCTCTAATCCACAGGTGACTCATCGGCGCCCCGCGCGAGGTCTCGGTCGCGACTAGCGTCCACCGGGTCATGGGACCCCCTGATCGCTACCTGCTGACCGACCGGATCGGGGCCGGCGGCATGGGGACGGTGTGGCGGGCCTGGGACTGCCAGGAGCGGCGGTGGGTGGCGGCCAAGCTGCTGGTGTCGTACGACGCGGGGTCGCTGCAGCGGTTCGTGCGCGAGCAGGAACTCCGGGTGCGGCACCGCCACATCGTGCGGCCGACCGGGCTGCTCGACGGTGGCTTCACCATGGACCTGGTGCGCGGCGGCTCGGTCGAGCAGCTGCTCGCCCGCCACGGGCCGCTGCCCGACTCGTTCGTGCGCGTCGTGCTCGAGCAGACCCTGGAGGCGCTGGTCGCCGTGCACGCCTCCGGCGTGGTGCACCGCGACCTCAAGCCCGGCAACCTGCTCCTCGAGCCGACCGGCACCGGCCGGCCATGGGTGCGCATCAGCGACTTCGGCGTCGCCGCCGTCGCCGGCGACGAGCGACTCACACGCGTGACCGGCGGCGTCGGCACCGGCGGCTACATGCCGCCCGAGCAGGCCGCCGGCGCGAGGCCGGACCCGCGCCAGGACCTGTACGCCGCCGGCGTGGTCGCCCACCGGCTGCTCACCGGACGCCGTCCCGACCAGGGGGCCGCGGTCACCGGGGACCTCGCGCAGCTGCTGGCCCGGCTCACCGACCCCGACCCGGACGGTCGGCCCGACTCGGCGGCCGCGGCCGTCCACGAGCTCCGCATCATCGGGGTGCCACCCGACGCGCCCTGGCAGCACGAGCCCGGCCCGCCGGACGTGGTCGACCTGCTCGGCGACCCACGGCCGCCGGTGACGCGGAGGCGGCCGACCCTGCCGGCGTACGCCGGGGCGGTCCTGCTGTGCTTCGCCGGCTCCGCGTTGATGGGGGTGCTGGCCTCGTGGTTCGTGCTGAGGTGATGGCCCTCAGGCGATGTCGAGGGCCGGATGCGGCCGCTCGAGCACGGGCTCGGCCTCGACGTCCGCCTCGGCGACGCCGTTGGCCAGCGGCGAGATCCGGCGCTCGAGGACCAGCGCGAGCCAGAACATCGAGACACAGCCGGCCAGCACCAACCCGATGAAGGCGGCCTTCTGGTCGTGGCGCAGCAAGAACCCGGCGACGACCGGCCCGGCGATGCCACCCATCTGGAAGACCCCGGACGACAGTGCGTTGTAGCGGCCCCTGAGGTGGTCGGGGGCGAGGTCGTTGGTCATCGCCGGGACCGTCGGCTGGAGCATCGTCTCCCCGAAGCCGAACAGGACGTGGAACAACAGCACCCCGAACGTCGCCATCACCGTGGCCGGGACCAGCGCGGTGAGGCCGAGCACCGTCCATGAGGTGATCCAGACGACGGTCATCACGATCAGCACGCGGGTGCGCCGGTGCCCCTCGATGCGCCGCAGCACCAGGAACTGCGCCAGCACGATCACTGCGGTGTTGGCGGCGAAGGCCCAGCCGATGGTGCGGGTGCTGACCTCGGAGGCCTCGCGCGCGAACGCCGGGAACCCGGCCTCCATCTGGCCGTAGCCGACGAACATCGCGATGAAGGTGAGCAGCAGCAACCAGGCCATCGCGGGCTGCCGCGCGATCTGCCAGTAGGAGGTCGGGAAGTCCGTCGTGCCCTCGGGCTTCTCGGCGCGGGCGTGGACGTGGCGCAGCGGTCCGAGCAGCAGCACCACGGGGATCAACAGCGAGGCGGCGTCGATCAGGTAGATCGTGGTGAACGTCCCCGGCCGGGAGACGTCGACGAAGAGACCGCTCACCACCCCGCCCAGGCCGATACCGAGGTTGACCAGGGCGAAGTTGACGCCGAAGTACTGCACGCGCAGCGGGCCGCTGACGATCGCCGCGACCATCGAGTTGAACGCCGGCCAGGTGACTCCCGAGACGCCCATCAGGGTGGCCGCGACGAGGGCCGCCGGCACGCTCTCGGCGAAGGCCAGCACGACCACACCGGTCATGTGGACCAGGCAGCCGATGAGGATGACGATCCGGGCGCCGTACTTGTCGACGGCGAGCCCACCGGGGCCGGTCAGCACCACGCCCACGGTGAAGATCCACGCCATCAGCAGGCCGGCCACGTCGAGTCCGATGCCGCGCACCTCGTGGAGGTAGATCACCGTGAACGGCAGGGTCATGCCGCGGCCGAAGAGCTGGATCGCGACTGTCGACAGCAGCCACTTGCCCTCGCGGGGCAGCTGCGCCCAGAACGACGCGAGGGTGGTGTGCGGGGCAGGCGACTCGGACATCCCTCCGATCGTCCCAGCGACCACCGACAGCCCTCGACTGGTTATCCGTGGCCGAATCCTCTGGACCCTTCGGCGCGCGAGCTGTAACAGCACGTTCGTTCGACTCCACGCCCGTTCGAACGGTAGGGAAGAACGACGAACGTGCTGTTACAGCACCAGGGGCCCCGCCGCGGACCAGGTGTCGGCGGCCGGGGATAGCGTGGGGCGCATGATCCGGATCGGCGCGCATGTCGAGCAGCAGGACCCGCTCGCGGAGGCGAAGGCCCGCGAGACCGACCTCGTGCAGTTCTTCCTCGGCAACCCGCAGGGCTACAAGGGCCCCGAGGTGAAGTACGCCGGCGGGCTCGACGGCCTGCGTGACGACGCCGCGGCAGCGGGCATCGAGCTGTACGTCCACGCGCCCTACCTGGTGAACGTCGCGACCACCAACAACCGGATCCGGATCCCCTCGCGCAAGCTGCTCCAGCAGCACGTCGACGCTGCCGCGGCCATCGGGGCGAAGGGGCTGATCGTGCACGGCGGCCACGTCGACAAGTCCGAGGAGGTCGAGACCGGGTTCGACAACTGGCGCAAGGCGGTCGAGGCCACCGACATCAAGCTGCCGCTGCTCATCGAGAACACCGCCGGCGGCGACAACGCGATGACCCGGCACCTCGAGCGGATCGACCGGGTCTTCGACGCGATCTCGAAGGCCGAGGGCGCCGACATGGTCGGCTTCTGCCTCGACACCTGCCACGCGCACGCCGGCGGCAACGCCCTGGAGACCGTGGTCGAGGACGTCCTGAAGGTGACCGGGCGGATCGACCTGGTGCACTGCAACGACAGCCGCGACGAGTTCGACTCCGGCGCGGACCGCCACGCCAACGTCGGCGAGGGCCACATCGGCGCCGAGCTGCTGGCCGCGGTGATCCGTGACGCCGGCGCACCCGTCATCTGCGAGACGCCAGGAGGGGCTGAGGAGCACCGCGCCGACTTCGCCAGCCTGCTGGACCGCGTGTGACGGAACCCCGGCCGGCGCCGACGCGGCGCGGCCTGCTGGCGGGTGCCCTCACCGTACCTCTCGGCGCTTCCCTGGCCGGCTGCTCGGAGAAGCCGACACCGCCGACCGCGAGCGTGCGGCCGTCAACGTACGGCTCGGACCGCTCGCAGTACGGCGAGCTGTACCTCCCGGCTCAGGACCCGCTGGCCACCGTCGTCGTCGTGCACGGCGGGTTCTGGCTCGACGGGTTCGTGGCTGCCGCGATGCAGCCGATGTGCCGGGCGCTGCAGGCGAAGGGGTACGCCGTGTGGAACCTGGAGTACCGCCGCATCAGCGGCGGCGGCGGCTGGCCGACCACGTTCGAGGACGTGGCCGTGGGCATCGACCACCTGACCACCTTCGACGGGGTCGACACCACGGACGTGCGCCTGGTCGGGCACTCGGCGGGCGCACAGCTCGCCGTCTGGTCGGCGTCGCGCCGCGACACCACACCCGGCGGGCCGTCGCAGGTGACCGTGACACGGTGCGTCTCGCTGGCCGGCGTCCTCGACCTCACCGTGGCGTCGGCCCAGGGTCTCGGCGCCGGCACCGTCGACACGCTGATGGGCGGCACGCCGGCGCAGGTGCCGGACCACTACGCCGTCGGCGACCCGACGTTGCTCGTGCCGGCGAGCTGCCCGGTGGCGTGCGTGGTGGGCAGCGACGACCACATCGTCCCGCGCGAGCAGTCCACGGCGTACGTCGCCGCCGCCGAGGCCGTCGGCGCCGAGGTCAGCCTCGACGAAGTGCCGGGCGACCATGCGGCCGCGATCGACCCGCTGAGCGAGGCGTGGCCCACCGTGCTGCGACTGCTCGCGGACTGAACGCACCCGGACGAGCGAGGAGCCGCGCACCGGGACCGGGTGCGCGGCTCCTTGCCATCAGGGGGCTGGCTGGTGGCCGAAGGTCAGACCTTCACCCCTCCGAGCACGTCCAGCACCTGCTGGGGCGTGGTCGCCGAGCGGAGCTTGGCGATCTGCTCCTTGTCGACGAACGTCTCGGCGATCCGGGACAGCAACGCCAGGTGGTCGTCACCGGCACCGGCGATGCCGATCACGAACTCGGCCGGCTTGCCGTTCCAGTCCACCGGGGTGTCGTAGCGGACGAACGAGATGGCGGTACGCCGGATCGCGCCCTTCGCCTCGTTCGTGCCGTGCGGGATCGCCAGCCCGTTGCCCATGTGCGTGGACACCGACGTCTCCCGGTCGTGCATCGAGGCGACGTACGACGGGTCGACGGCGCCGGCTGCCACGAGGAGGCGTCCTGCCTCGTCGATGGCGGCGTCGCGGCTGGTCGCCGTGCCTCCCAGCACGATGGAGGTCGGGGCGAGCACCTCGGCCTCGGCCCCTCCCGGGGCCTCAGCTTGTGGGGCCGCCGCACCCTCGCTGTTCGACTGCTCGATCAGCTCGACGATCTCGTCGTACCTCGGGCTGCCCATGAAGTTGTCCACGGACACGTGGACCGCCGACGGCGTCCGTTGCTGTGCCCGATCCGTGAGGTCCTGGTGGGTGACCACCACGTCGTAGGTGTCGGACAGGTTGGAGATCGCCTTGTTGACGACGGTGACCTCGCCGTGGCCGGCGGCCTGGATCTTCTTGCGGAGCACCGAGGCGCCCATGGCGGACGAGCCCATGCCGGCGTCACAGGCGAACACGATGGAGCGGATCTCCTTGCCCGAGGTGCCCGCGCCGGTCAGCAGGCCGGCCACCGAGGAGGCCTTGCCCTTGTTGGCCTCCATCTGCGCCGTGGCGTGGGCGAGGTCGTCGATGGCCTCGCTCCGGTCGGCCTTCAGGATCACCGAGGTGATCAGGAAGCTCACGGTCGCGGCGAGGATCACCGACATGGTGGTGCCGACGATGCTGCCGGCCGGCGACTGCAACCAGACCGCGATGATCGATCCCGGCGCCGCGGGGGCCCGCAGTCCCGAGTGGAACACCATGTTGGTCGCCACACCGGTCGCGCCGCCGCAGATGACGGCGATCAGGGTGAAGGGCTTCATCAGCACGTACGGGAAGTAGATCTCGTGGATGCCGCCGACGAACTGGATCAGCGCCGCGCCGGGGGCCGACGCCTTGGCCAGGCCCTTGCCGAACAGCGCGAAGGCGAGCAGCAGGCCGAGACCCGGGCCGGGGTTGGCCTCGATCAGGAACAGGATCGACTTGCCCTTGTCCACGGCCTCGGCCGTGCCGAGCGGGGTGAAGACGCCGTGGTTGATCGCGTTGTTGAGGAAGAGCACCTTGGCCGGCTCGACGAAGACCGAGGCCAGCGGCAGGAGGTTCTTGTCGACGAGGAAGTCGACGACGTTCTCGGCGCCGGCGCTGAACTGTTCGACGAACTTGCCGGCCACGAAGAACCCGACGACCGCCAGGAGCATGCCCCAGATGCCGGCCGAGAAGTTGTTGACCAGCATCTCGAAGCCGGGCTTGATCTTGCCGTCCCAGATGGCGTCGATCTTCTTCATCGACCAGCCGCCCAGGGGGCCCATGATCATGGCGCCCAGGAACATCGGCACGCTGGCGCCGGCGATCGCGCCCATGGTGGCGATCGCGCCGACGACACCGCCGCGGATGTTGTCGTCGTAGGTCATCCGACCGCCCGTGTAACCGATCAGGATCGGCAGCAGGTAGGTGATCATCGGGCCGACGATTCCGCCGTGGACGCCGTCCCAGCCGCCGAGCTGGGACACGAAGCCGTAGTCGTAGAGGCCGTCCCCGATGCCCGGCGGCTTGTTGAACAGCTTGTCGCCGATCAGCGTGATCCAGCCGGACTGGATGAACAGGGCGGTGATCAAGCCCCACGCGATGAAGGCGCCGATATTGGGCAGGACCATGTTGGACAAGAAGGTGCCGAACTGCTGCACCCGTACCCGCGCCCCTCCACGGGGCGCTGCGGTAGTGGCTGTCGAGGCCATCGAGGTTCCTCTCGTTCTCCCAAGGCGCGTGACGCCCGTCACGGCCCGATGCACCGCAGTCTGCACCCAATCGGGCGTAATGCCAAGCATTCGGGCACAGATTTCTGCCCGTTTGTGTGGCTTTTGGCCGACGGCAGCGGTAGCGTCGCCCTCATGAAGGCACTCCGCTTCTATGCGCCCGAAGACGTCCGGATCGAAGAGGTCCCCGAGCCCGAGTGCGGGCCCGACGAGATCAAGCTGAAGGTCAAGAACTGCTCCACGTGCGGCACCGACGTGAAGATCTTCTACAACGGCCACCAGAACCTCAGTCCGCCACGGACCATCGGCCACGAGATCGCCGGCGAGGTGGTCGAGGTCGGCGCGGACGTCAACACGACGTACGGCTCCTCCTGGCAGGTCGGCGACCGCGCCCAGGTGATCGCCGCCGTGCCGTGCGGCGAGTGCTACGAGTGCCGGAAGGGCTGGATGGCGGTCTGCCAGAACCAGACGTCGGTCGGCTACCAGTACGACGGCGGGTTCGCCGAGTACATGATCGTCCCCAAGCAGGTGCTCAAGGTCGACGGCCTGAACCGGATCCCGGACAACGTCGGGTACGACGAGGCGTCGGCCGCCGAGCCCTTCGCCTGCGCCATCAACGCCCAGGAGCTGCTCGGCATCGAGCCCGGTGACTCCGTCGTGGTCTTCGGCGCCGGTCCGATCGGGTGCATGCACATCCGCATCGCCCGGGGCGTGCACCAGGCCGGCCCGGTGTACCTCGTCGACGTCAACGCCGAGCGGCTGAAGATGTCCGCGGACGCGGTGCAGCCCGAGGAGACCATCAACGGCGCGGAGGTCGACGTCGTCGAGCGGGTGATGGAGCTGACCGGCGGCCGCGGCGCGGACGTCGTCATCACCGCGACCGCCGCGAACGTCACCCAGGAGCAGGCCATCTCGATGGCCGCCCGCAACGGCCGGATCTCGTTCTTCGGCGGACTCCCCAAGACCGACCCGTTCATCAAGTGCGACAGCAACCTGGTGCACTACCGCCAGCTGCACATCCACGGCGCCAACGGCTCGGCCCCCGAGCACAACAAGAGGGCACTCGAGTACATCTCCACCGGCCAGGTCCCCGTGAAGGACCTGATCACCGAGCACATCCCCCTGGACCGGGTGCTTGACGCATTCTCGATCGTCAAGAACGGTGAAGCCATCAAGGTCACCGTCGAGCCGTAGGCCCGACGACGACGTGAGCACGGACTGGGCCGCCCCGGGCTGATCTGCTGGGGCCTGCCCTGAGGACCGCGGTGGCTGCGTGAGAGAGGCTCGCACCACCGCGGTTCTGATTTCCTGGTGGTTGAGGAAGGCGCGCTAGCGCCTGTCACGAAACCCGGTGACCATGACGGCCACCTTGCCTGTCACCGGGTCTCGTGACGGTCGCTCCACGACCTCCTCGAGCAGCGGGTGGGCACGGCCCCGATAGCCTCGACGGGTGACGAACGCCCTCGCCGTCCGGCCGATCAGCCCGGAGCAGCACCTGGCGTTCGTGCGCGCACAGCCGTCGACGAGCTTCCTGCAGACGCCCGCCTGGGCGACGGTCAAGGCCGAGTGGCGGGCGGAGTCGCTGGGCTGGTTCGACGGGACCGACCTGGTCGGTGCCGGGCTGGCCCTGCACCGCGACCTCCCGCGCGTACGCCGTTCGCTCGCCTACCTCCCCGAGGGCCCGGTCATCGACTGGGCGGCCGACGACCTGGGTCCGTGGCTCGCGCCGATGACGCGGCACCTGAAGGAGCAGGGCGCGTTCGCCGTCCGGATGGGCCCGCCCGTCGTGACCCGGCGCTGGTCGGCCGCGCAGGTGAAAGAAGGCATCGCCGATCCCGCCGTACGACGTCTCGACGACCTCGCCCCCACCCACCGCGAGCCGGTCGGGGCGCGGGTGGTCACCCAGCTGCCCGACCTCGGCTGGCGGCTCCAGGGCGGGGACGACGGCGGCTTCGCGGCCGGCCAGCCGCGCTACAACTTCCAGATCCCCCTCGCCGGTGGCGACGGAGCCCCGCTCACCGAGGCGGACGTGCTCGCGGGCATGAACCAGCAGTGGCGGCGCAACATCAAGAAGGCGGACAAGGCCGGTGTCGTGGTGACGCGCGCGGGCGCCGACGAGCTGGCGGGCGACCTCAAGGCCTTCCACGACCTCTACGTGCACACCGCCGATCGCGATCACTTCACCCCCCGGCCGCTCGGGTACTTCCGGACCATGGTCGAGGCGATGGGCGCCGAGGAACCGGACCGGATCACGCTGTGGCTCGCCCACCACGAGGGCGACCTGGTCGCCGCCACCATCGGGATCCGCGTCGGCACCCACGCGTGGTACTCCTACGGCGCCTCCTCGACGGAGAAGCGCGACGTACGCGGATCCAACGCCGTGCAGTGGGCGATGCTGCGCGACGCTCTCGAGGCGGGCGCGACGATCTACGACTTGCGCGGCATCACCGACACCCTCGACCCCGACGACCCGCACGCGGGGCTGATCCAGTTCAAGGTCGGCACGGGCGGCGAGGCCGTCGAGCACGCCGGCGAGTGGGACCTGCCGTTGCGACCGGTGCTCTACAAGGTGTTCCAGGTCGCGATGAGCAGGCGTGGGTGACCGATGAGCCTGACGCTCACCGTTGACGGCGACCGCTGGCGTACCCACCTGAAGACCGTCGCGGGGGACCAGCCGGGGCTGGTACCGGTCGCGAAGGGCAACGGCTACGGCTTCGGCCTGGGCCGGCTCGCCCGCAAGGCCGACTGGCTCGGCGTCGACACGCTGGCCGTCGGCACGTACGACGAGCTGCCCGAGGTCGCCTCCCGGTTCTCCCGCGACCTGGTGGTGCTGACGCCCTGGCGGCCGTTCGGCGCCGCGGTCGCCGTGGACGGCGCGCTGCAGCCGCGGCTGGTGCACACGCTGTCCCGTCTCGAGGACGTGCCAGCGCTGCTGGAGACGCAGCCCGACGCCCGGTACGTGCTCGAGCTGCGCACCAGCATGCTGCGTCACGGCCTGACGGCACGCGAGCTGCGCGCGGCCGCTGAGGAGCTGGGGCCGGGACGTGGCGGTCGCCGGTTCCGGGGCGTGGCCCTCCACCTCCCGCTGGCCAGCGGGTCGCACCTGGCCGAGGTGCACCGGCTGGTCGACGAGGTCGTCGGCGCCGGCCTCACCGGGCTGCGGGACGGGGAACCCACCACGATCTGGGTCAGCCACCTGACCGGGGACGAGCTCGCGCGGCTGCGCACCAGCCACGCCGACTTCGCCATCCGCCCGAGGATCGGCACCCAGCTGTGGCTGGGCGACCGCGGCGCCCTGAAGGTGACGGCGACGGTGCTCGACGTGCACGCCGTCGAGCGCGGCGACGTGTTCGGGTACCGCGGTCGCAGCGCGCCGAAGTCCGGCCACGTCGTGGTCGTCAGCGGCGGCACCGCCCACGGCATCGGCCTGGAGGCGCCGACCGGCGACTCCTCGATCAAGGCCCGCGCCGCGACCCTGGCCCGTGGCGGCCTCGACGCCGTCGGCTTCGTCCGTTCGCCGTTCACCATCGACGGCAAGCAGCGGCTGTTCGCCGAGCCGCCCCACATGCAGGCCTCGATGCTGTTCCTGCCGTCCGGCACGCACGTACCCACGGTCGGCGACCAGGTCGACGTACGCGTCCGCTTCACCGCCACCACCTTCGACCGCGTCGTCATCACCTGATCCCCTCGCGCCCCGGCCCCGCGATGCGGCATGTAACGCGGTGTTAGAGCGCCTTCCCACGCGTTCGAACGCTGGGGAAGGCCCCCTAACACCGCGTTACATGTGGGGTGGGGCGCGCGTGGGAGGCGGTCAGCGGAGGGAGAGCGAAGGCGCGGCAGGGCGGCGCGGGACGTAGGCGTACCAGCCGAGCTCGCGTACCGGGTCGTGCCTGGGCCACAGGATGTCGCGGACCACGACCGCGACGAGGTACAGCTCGGCGGCCATCCGGATGAGGATCGCGAACCAGTAGAACTCGGCGTCGCCACCGTCGGCCGGGGCGAGGAAGTTGCCGAGGTACCACCAGACGCAGGCGAAGTAGACGACCTCGCCGGCCTGCCACACGATCTGGTCGCGCAGCCGCGGACGGGCGAGCACGGCGAGCGGCAGCAGCCACAGCACGTACTGGGGCGAGTAGACCTTGTTGACCAGCAGGAAGCCGGTGACCACCAGGAAGCCGAGCTGGGCGAGCCGGGGCGTCGCGGGCGCGGTCATGCCGAGCACGAGCACGCCGACGCACCAGGCCCCGAAGAAGAGCCACGACCAGAGGTTGATGGTGGACGCGGTGAGGGTCCAGTCGAAGCGCTGGGAGAGAAGCAGCCAGACCGAGCCGAGGTCGGCGGCGCGGTCGGAGTTGAAGCGCCAGAACGTCTTCCAGTCGTTGCTGCCCGAGAGGTACGCCGGCGCGTTGACCAGCAGCCAGGTGGCCGCGGCCGCGCCGACCGTCTCGCCGAGCTCGCGGAAGCGCCGGTTCCGCAGGCAGATCACCAGGATCCCGCCGAGCAGGAAGAGGGGGTACAGCTTGGTGGCGATGCCGAGGCCGATCAGTGCCCCGGTGAGCATCGTCCGGTCGCGAGCCCACGCCCACAGAGCACCGGCCACGCAGGCCACGGCCAGCATGTCCCAGTTGACGAGGCCGGCCAGCGCGAGAGACGGGGACAGCGCGAACAGCGCGGCGTCCCAGGGCCTGCGCGGATGGACGCCGGCCAGCAGCCACGCGGAGAGCAGCGCCAGGGCACCGAACCCCAGCGCGTTGACGGCGACGAACCTGAGCATCTCGCTGCGCACCTCCGGCAGCCCACCCAGGCTGTCGACGGGCATGCCGGCGCGCTCGTCCAGGTCGGGGGACCCGCTCAGGTGCAGGGTGATGTTGGCCGACCACCAGGCCCAGTAGGAGATGACGACGGGGTACTCCATCGCTGGGTACCTCGCGCGCACCGACTCGTCGTCGACGTACGGCCAGTGCAGCTCGGCGAACCCGCGCCCGGTGTAGAGGTAGGGCAGGTCGGAGTAGCACATGTGCGAGTAGTTGACGTTGGCGTCGCCCCACTTCTCCCGGTAGCAGGGCGCGTCCTTCACCAGGCCCAGCGCGAAGCAGACCGCGGTGAGGGCCAGCACCACGCGCACCGGCGTCCACCATGGGTGCCGGCCCGCGTGCCGCCCGACCGGACCGCCGATCCCCTCGCTGAGCGCGCGGACAGCCGGGTCGTCTCGCGTCGGGTGCACCCGCTCGTCGGTCGGCACGTGATCCGCCTCAGAGGAAGAAGTCCGCGAACCAGCTGCTGTTGCGTGGGGTCGCTGACGGCGACGGCGAGACCGCGCCCGTGGTCGCCCCCTCGGTGGGCGTCGTCGCACTCGGCGGAGTGGGCGTCGGGTTGACCGTCACGGTCGGCAGTGTGGTCGAGGACGGAGTCGGTGTGATCGTCGGGGTCGGCTCCGTCGGCGGGAGCCCCGTCGGCGTCTTGGTCGGCAGGTCCGTGGGCGTCTTGGTCGGTTCGTCCGTCGGCTCGCTCGTGGTGGGCGTGTCGGTCGGCGAGGGCTTCCTGGTCGGCCGGGGCGTCGGCGTGAACGTCGGCTCCGGGTCGTGGCCCTCGGTGGGCGCCTCACCGTCGACGTTCGCCGGCTCCGGGAACTCCTCGACGTCCAGGCCCTCCATGTCCTGCTGCATGATCGCGGTCCAGGTGCGCGCGGGGTAGTCGGCGCCGAAGTACGACGGCAGCCAGCCGTCGAGCTGGTCGTCGCCGTCGCCACGGACGTACATCACCGCGGTCGCGAGCTGCGGGGTGTAGCCGACGAACCACGCCGAGGACACCTGGTCCTTGTCGTTGGTCGCGGTGCCGGTCTTGCCCGCGGCGGGGCGGTCGAGGGCCAGCGCCGCCTGGCCGGTGCCGTTCTCGACGACCTGCTGCATCGCATAGGACACGTCGGAGTCGATGTCGGGGTCGAGCGCCTCGGTGTTGACGACGTTGTAGACCTGCGGGTCCTCGCCGGTGCGGTCGACGACCTTCTTGATGACGTGCACGTTCGCGCGTACGCCGCCGTTGGCGAACGTCGCGTAGGTGTTGGCCAGGTTGATCGGGCTGACCCGCGCCTTGCCCAGCGTGATCAGGGCATCCGCCTCGAGGTCGCGGCTGACCTTCGGGATGCCGGGGTACTTCTTGGACGCCTCGGTCGGCGGGATGCCCAGCTTGTTCGCCATCTCGAGGATCTTGTCCGGGCCGTCGGGGATGGAGGCCGACATGTCGACGTACGCCGTGTTGATCGACTCCTCGAGCCCGAACAGCGCGGTCACCTCGGAGCCGTAGTCGTTGCCGCCGTTCTCGCCCTCGTTGTTGACCTCGAGCCCGTCGGGGAAGGTGTACGGCGAGGTCCCCTGGAAGGTGTCCTTCAACGAGAAGCCGGCCTCGATCGCGGTCGCCAGGGTGATCGGCTTGAAGGTCGACCCCATCATCCCGCCCGCGTCGGCCCAGTTGATCTCGGAGTCGAGGTAGTCCTGGCCGCCGTAGAAACCGAGCAGCGCGCCCGTGCCGGGCTCGACCGTCGCGGCCGCGATGTGCAGCTCCTTGTCCCCGAAGCCCTCGGGCTTCTGGGCGAGCACGCCCTCCTCCGCGGCCTTCATCGCCTCCGGGGTGAACGTGGTGGTGACCCGGAGGCCACCGCCGTCGATCTCCTCCTCGGAGTAGCCCATCTGCCGCAGCTCGTTGCGGACCAGCTTCAGCATGTGGCCCTTCTGGCCGCCGTACTGGCTGTTCGCCGCGATCTTGGGGAACTTCGGCAGGTTCTGGCTGGCCTGGTCGGCGTCCTCGCTGGTGATGTCGCCGGTCTTCGCCATGCTGTCGAGGACGTAGGTGTAACGGTCCTTGAGCGCGGCCTTGGCGTCCTTGCCCTCGCTCGGGTCCAGGTCGTTGGGGTCGTTGAGCACGCTGGCCAGCACGGCGCTCTGCTTGAGGTTCAGGTCCTTGGCGTCGACGTCGAAGTACGCATTCGCGGCGGCCTGGATGCCGTACGCGCCGCGGCCGAAGTAGATGGTGTTGAGGTACCCCTCGAGGATCTGCTGCTTGCTCTGCTCGCGCTGGAGCTTCAGGGAGAGGAAGGCCTCCTTGATCTTGCGCTTGAAGGACCGCTCCTGCGTGAGGTACAGGATCTTCACGTACTGCTGGGTGATCGTGGACGCGCCTTGCGTGGAGTTCCCGCGGGCGTTGCTGAACGCCGCTCGGATGATGCCCTTGGGGTCGATGCCCTTGTTGGTCCAGAACGACTGGTCCTCGGCCGCCACGACGGCCTGCTTGATGTTCTCCGGCATCTCCGAGTACGGGATCGACTCACGGTTCTGGGTGGCGAACTGGCCGAGCTCGGTCTTGCCGTCCGCGTAGTAGACGAGCGTGGTCTCGGTCGTGAAGTCGGAGTTGGGCACCGAGTCGGGGATCTCGGTCTGGGTGTAGGCGTAGTAGAACGCGCCGATCGCGATCACGCTCGTGACGAGACCGACGATCAGCAGCCACTTGAGGACCGTGAGGACCCGGCGCTTCATCGGCTTCTTGGGGGCGGGCCGCTTCGGCTTGCGGGTGACCGCGGGACCCTCGGCGCGACGCTTGCTCAACTTCAACGACTCCAGGGATCGAGTCCGGCGATCGGCTCGGGACGGGGGACAGGACAACCTTCACGAGAGTACGTGGGCGCTCCGCGCGGCTCCCAACCGCCGCGCGTGTGATCCGCACCCTGTTGTTCCTGCTCAGGGCGGCCAAGGGGCGCCCGGTGGCTGCGTGTCGAGGTCGAACCGGTCGTCGTACGCCGCCACCCGGCGGGCCGACGGGTCGAACACGCCGAGCACCCACGCACCCCGGACGTCCGAGACGGCGCCGCGCGAGAGACCGTTCTCCGCGGCATCGCGCAACCGACGCCACACGTGCAGCGACGGCGGGGCGGCGTCGCGGCCGCTCTCGGGAGTGCCCAGCCGGTCGTCCGGACGTACCTGCGGCGCGTCCGCCGGGACCGCCCAGCAGGCATCCAGGGCCAGCCGGCCGATCACCCCGCGGACGCGGATCCGGACGTCTCCGTCGAGCAGGTCCACGAAGTCGTAGCGGCGCGTGCCGTCGCGGTCCAGCGCCAGCAGGAAGCCGGCGTCCACCAGGCGCGGGCCGTCCGGTCCCCCGGACGCGCTCGGCCCGTACGACGCCGGGGTCCCGGTCGGCACGACCGTCCAGGGGGAGCCCCAGGCCGGCCGCGTCTGCTGCCGGCGGAGGCCGGTGGTGTGCCAGCTCCCGTCGTACCACCCGCCCGTCGTCTCCACCGACTGCGGCGCGGGCCCGGAAGCGGGGCTGTCGCCCCAGCAGAGCAGGGCGTCCTCGAGGAACTGCCGCATGAGGTCCCAGGCCCCGGCGTCGGGCAGGCCGTCGTGTCCTTCTCCGCGCCACGCCTCGAGGCCGGCCTGGTGGTCGACCTGCCAGCGGTTGAGCAGCTGGGCACGGGCGGCCCACGAGTGCGGCGGCCGCCGGTCGCGGCGGGTGATGAGCACCGGCCAGTCGAGACCGGCGGCGCGGCACCGCAGACGCAGCCGACGCGGCGTCAGGAGGTCGTCGTCCTCCCGGCTCTCGAACGCCAGCGTCCAGCCGTCGGGTCCGACGAGCACGCCCCGGGCCGCGTCGAAGGTCGCACCGGGCCCGGGCCCGAACGCCGGTTCCGGCTGCGGGTCCGGGTCGAGAGCGTCCACCAGCCGCACGCCGTCCCGGTCGACGTCGCCGCGCACCACCTCCCGGGCCACGACGCAGGTCATCGCCAGGTGCCCGGCGCGTAGCACCGACGACGGCACCCTCGCCCCGCTGGGCAGGCCCGGGTCGTCGGCAGACAGGCGCACCAGGTGCCCCAGTGCCTCCTCGAGCGCCGCGTGCACGCGCACGACGTACCCCTTCGGGAGAGGTGCGAGGTCCGGCGCCCCGCGGCCGTACCGCCCGAGCCGCAGGTGCCGGTCCGAGAAGCGCAGGAACAGCTCTTCCGCCAGGGCGTCGATGCCCGTCCCGTGGGGCGTCCCCGGCGGCAGCCCGGAGCCACTCATCCGGGCACCGAGCATGCCGGCGGTCTTCCAGACCTCGAGGACACCGGACCCGTTCAGGTTGGCCTCGAAGCAGTCGGTGTACGTCTCGTCGTCGGCGTACACGATGACCACGGGCCTCGTCTCGCCGTACCCGTGCAGCACGACCATGCGCCCGCCCGAGCGCAGGGTCGGCCCGCGGCGCGCGGCCGCGGCGACGAAGGCGAGGTGGTCCTTGGTCCTGCCCGCAGCGGCGCGTGCGCGGTCCGGCAACGGATGCCGCGGGTCGAGGGGCTGGAAGGTCCACGACGCAGGAGGGGGCGGCTCCGGCACCTGGCCGCCGTCCGGCGTCACCTGCGAGTACGACGGCAGGTACAGCCGCAGCGGGTCGCCCTCCACGCCGACGCCCGACGGCAGGCCGCCGGCGAATGGCGGGGCGGCCCACGACGCCAGGGCGTCCAGGAGGACGCGTAGGAACGGCTCCGGCGGGGCCTCGACGATCAGGTACCACAGCGCCCGGAACGACTCGTCCAAGCCGTGCAGCCGCTGCTCGACGGGCAATCTCACCGTTCCCAGCGGAGTCGACACCTCGAAGCTCAGCCATCTGCTCGTGGCCGACTCGGGCCGCCCGGCTCGGACCCGGCGTACACCACCCGGGCGCCGTCCGGCCCCCGCACGAGCACGCGGTCCCCGTCCGCCCGCCAGTAGCCGATCGTCACGACGGCATGATGCCCGGTCGGGGTCTGCCCGGAGTTGCGATTTGCGCGGCCGATGTATCGTGTTGATACATTCACCCGATAGGTCGGCTCGATAGAGACCGTCGATACAGCAGAGCGATACAGGGAGTCCGCGTGGCACGCAAGGGCGCAGCGTTGGAGATGGCCGTTCTGGGCCTGCTCCACGAGTCGCCGCTGCACGGGTACGAGCTCCGCAAGCGGCTGAACCTCCTGCTGGGATGGACCCGCCTGCTGTCCTATGGCTCGCTGTACCCCGCTCTCAAGCGGATGCTCCGCGACGGGGTGATCACCGAGGTGACCAACCCCGCGTCGGTCTCGATGCGGCAGCGGATCACCTATCAGATCACGCCGGCCGGCCGCGCGGTCTTCGCGACCGAGGTCACCGACGACGGACCGTCGGCGTGGGAGGACGAGGGCTTCAACATGCGGTTCGCGTTCTTCTCGCGCACCGACGCCGACGTCCGCCTGCGGATCCTCGAAGGCCGGCGCAGCCGCCTCCAGGAGCGTCTGGACCGGCAGCGGCACGCCGCCGGCGGCGACGACCGCTACCTCAGCGAGCTGCGGCGGCACGCCATCGAGTCCGTGGAGCGCGAGGTCCGCTGGCTCACCGACCTGATCAACGCCGAGCGGGGTTCCGACGGCGGCCCGACCAGCACGAACACCAGCACGAGCAGCACCAGCAACAAGGACAACCCCACCACCAATAGTGCACCGGCCGCGACGCCGGCGGCTGACACCGCATGAGGCACGCAGTGAAGGAAGGAAGACCCGGCATGGGATCGGTTCGAGTAGCAATCGTGGGCGTCGGCAACTGTGCGACGTCCCTCATCCAGGGCGTGACGTACTACAAGGACGCCGACCCGAACGCCACGGTGCCGGGCCTGATGCACGTCACCTTCGGTGAGTACCACGTCTCCGACCTGCAGTTCGTCGCGGCGTTCGACGTCGACGACAAGAAGGTCGGCAAGGACCTCTCCGAGGCCATCAACGCCTCCGAGAACAACACCATCAAGATCGCCGAGGTCCCGACCCTCGGCATCGAGGTGCAGCGCGGCCCGACGCTCGACGGCCTCGGTAAGTACTACCGCGAGACCATCGAGGAGTCCGGCGCCGACCCGGTCGACGTGGTCCAGGTTCTCAAGGAGACCCGGGCCGACGTGCTCGTCTCCTACCTGCCGGTGGGCTCCGAGGAGGCCGACAAGTTCTACGCCCAGTGCGCCATCGACGCGGGCGTCGCCTTCGTCAACGCGCTCCCGGTCTTCATCGCCTCCGACCCCGAGTGGGCCAAGAAGTTCGAGGACGCCGGCGTCCCGATCATCGGCGACGACATCAAGTCGCAGGTCGGCGCGACCATCACCCACCGCGTGATGGCCAAGCTGTTCGAGGACCGCGGCGTCTCGCTGGACCGCACCTACCAGCTGAACGTCGGCGGCAACATGGACTTCAAGAACATGCTCGAGCGCGAGCGCCTGGAGTCCAAGAAGGTCTCCAAGACCCAGGCCGTGACCTCGAACCTCCACGGCGAGCTGGCCGGCAAGACCCACGACCGCAACGTGCACATCGGCCCGTCCGACTACGTCGCCTGGCTCGATGACCGCAAGTGGGCCTACGTCCGCCTCGAGGGCCGCGCGTTCGGCGACGTCCCCCTCAACCTCGAGTACAAGCTCGAGGTCTGGGACTCCCCGAACTCCGCCGGCATCATCATCGACGCCGTCCGCGCGGCGAAGATCGCCAAGGACCGCGGTATCGGTGGCCCGATCATCTCGGCGTCCTCCTACCTGATGAAGTCTCCCCCGGTGCAGCTTCCCGACGACGAGGGCCGCCGCCGCGTCGAGGCGTTCATCGCGGACGAGGAGTGAGCGCGAAGAGGACACCCGACGAACGAGGGTGACTCGTCTCGCGCCAGGTCGAGCAAGCCCCGCGGCTGAGGAACGAAGCCGCGAGGGGCGCGTCGAAACCCGCGCGAGCGAAGCGAGTAGCTCGTGGTCGAGCCGGGCGAGGTCTCGACACGTCGCTCGTCCCTCGCGACGGCTCGACCACCAAAGAGCCCGTGTCGAGACCCCAGAACGCATCTGGGGTCTCGACACGTTCGGCCGTGGCCGGCCTCACGGCTCGACCAGCGAAGGCGAGCCGCTGGCGCTTCGGTCGGCGACAGCGGCCCTCGTTTGTCATAGCCTCGGGGCCATGACCGAGAACCCGCCTCCTCCTCCCGGCACGCCCGAGGGCGGTGGCAGCACTCCTCCGCCGCCGCAGAACCCCTACGGGTCGCAGCCCCCGCCGCCGACCGACCCGTACGCCGGCAACCCGCCCGCCGCGGGCCAGACGCCGTACGGCTCGGCCCCGCAGGAGCCCCCGCCGCCGGCGCCCGGCCAGAACCCGTACGGCGCGGCGTCCTACCCCGTCTCCGACCAGCCGCCGCCGATCGCGGGCGCCCAGCCTGCCGGGCTCGGCTCACGCTTCCTGGCCCGACTGATCGACGGCATCATGCTGGGCATCCTCCAGGCCATCATCTCCCTCGCCACCGGCCGCGTGATCGCCGGCGTGATCGGCGGGATCATCTACCTCGGCTACTACGCCTACATGGAGTCCAGCCAGGGCCACACCTTCGGCAAGCAGTGGCTCAAGATGCGGGTGCTCGGCCCCACCGGCGCCAACCCGACCATGGAGGAGGCGCTCCGGCGCAACGCCTGGTCCGCGCTGGCCATCCTGAGCAGCATCCCGATCCTCGGCATCCTCACCGGCCTCGCCGAGCTGGTCGCGGTCATCGCGATCGCCGTCACCATCAACAGCGACACGCTCAAGCGTGGCTGGCACGACAAGTTCGGCAACACCAGCGTCATCAAGGAAGGCTGACCGCCCCCTTCGCACCGGCCCGTCCCCGCTCGGGGACGGGCCGGTCGCCGTCTCACCCGTTCAGCAGGTTGCCGATCACGCCGCCGCCACCACCGCCGGTGTTCTGCGACGGGGGCGCCCACTCGCTGGGCTGCACGACCACGAAGCCGGGACCGTGGAAGGCGTACTGGAACGCCTCACCCGAGCCGCCGCGGATCACCGACGAGAACTTCATCGAGCTCACCACGTTCGGCACCAGGTTGGCCGACCACGCCACGGCGGCCTGCACGTCGACGTACGTCGGCTGCGTGCTGCAGTCGAGCACGACCGGCCTGCCGACGGTGCACAGGGCAACGGTGCCCTGGCCCTGCACGGTGGTGTTGAAGAGGCCGCCGGCCATGATGCCTGCGCCCTTCACCCGGTTGATGTCCCACTGGAGCGCGGCATCGAAGGCCAGCAGGTTGCGGCCGTTGACGCTGATGCCGTCGCCACCGAGCTCGAGGAGGTAGACGTAGCCGGCGTCGCTGGCGAAGAACACCTCGCCCTGACCACGCACGCGCATCAGCGGCATGTCCTCGGACGTGACCATCTTCTTCAGCAGCCTGCCGACGCTGCCGGCCTTCTCGTGCGTGAACTCGACCTGACCCTGGTAGGCCACCATCGCGCCCTTGATCGACAGCACGTCCGGCCCCAGCGTGACCCGGAGCAGCTGGCTGTTCTGGAGCACGAACCGCTGGCTCGTCTCGTTCTCGAGGTTGCTCTGGTCGAAGAGTTCTGACTGCATGGAGAGAGCGTAGGCGGGAGAGGTTTCGTGACAGGCGCTAGCGCGCCTTCCTCAACCACCAGCGAGCTTTCCGGTGGTTGAGGAGGGACGAAGTCCCGTCACGAAACCCGCCAGCGAGCTTTCCGGTGGTTGAGGAGGGACGAAGTCCCGTCACGAAACCCGCCAGCGAGCTTTCCGGTGGTTGAGGAGGGACGAAGTCCCGTCACGAAACCCGCCAGACGACCGCGCCTTCCTCAACCAACAGGAATGGGCGCGTGTGGTTGGGTCGTACCGTGATCGACCCGGACGAGCTGAGCGCCCGACTGGCCGCCGAGCTGGACGAGCGGCTGGCGGAGGCGGACGCGGCGCTGGCGTCGAAGTACCCGGGCGAGCGACCGGGACGCCAGCCGGTGCACACGGCGTACGTGCCGGCCGACCAGTTCGGTGCCGACACCGCGCGCCGGTGGGGCGAGGAGGCCGGTGCCCTCCTCGACGAGCACGCCGACAAGTTCGCCGCCGTGGTGGCGGACGCCGACATCATCCGGCGGGTGAAGGCGAAGCTCGCCGACGAGCCGGTCGAGGACCTGCGGGTCGACTTCGAGGACGGGTACGTCGGCCACGACTCCGACACGGAGGACGAGCACGTCCGTGCGGCGGCCCACGCGCTGGCCGAGGCGCAGCAGGACGAGACGGGGGCGCCGTACGCCGGGATCCGGATCAAGTCCTTCGAGAAGCCGACCCGCGCGCGGGGCGTGCGGACGTTGACGCGTTTCGTGGCGGCGTTCACCGAGGCCCACGGTGACCTGGACGCCTTCGTCGTCACCCTGCCCAAGGTGACCAGCACCGAGCAGGTGTCGGCGTTCGTGCATGCCGCGTCGACGATCGAGGACGAGCTCGGGCTGGCCGACAAGGCTCTCCGGTTCGAGGTCCAGGTCGAGACACCGCAGACCGTCCTCGGCGCCGACGGGACCGCCCTGGTCGCCCGGATCGTGCACGGGTCGGACGGCCGGCTGACCGGGCTGCACTACGGCACCTACGACTACTCGGCATTCGTCGGCATTGCCGCGGGCCAGCAGTCGCTCGAGCATCCCGTCGCCGACCACGCCAAGCTCGTCATGCAGGCGGCCGCGGCCGGCACCGGCGTACGGCTGTCCGACGGCTCGACCAACGTGCTGCCCGTCGGCGACGCGGACGACGTGCACGAGGCCTGGCTCAACCACCACCGCCTGGTCACCAGGTCGCTCGAACGCGGCTTCTACCAGGGCTGGGACCTGCATCCGGGGCAGCTGCCGACGCGGTACGCCGCGACGTACGCGTTCTTCCGCACCGGTCTGCCCAGCGCACTCGAGCGGCTGCAGGCGTACGCCGAGCAGCGGGCCGGTGGCGCGATCGCCGACGAGCCCGCGACCGCCCGTGCGCTGGCCGACTTCGTGCTGCGCGGCCTCGACTGCGGAGCCGTCGACGCGGGCGAGGTGCAGGAAAGCTGCGGGCTCGGCGACAAGGAGCTGCGGGGTCTGGCCCGGCGCTAGGGTCTGCCCATGGCGGTGTTGGGAGCCAACCAGTACGGCAAGGCGGAGAGCCGGGTCGTCCGGATCGTGCGGGACAGCCCGGTGCATCAGATCCACGACCTCAACGTCAGCTCGTCGCTGCGTGGTGAGTTCCAGGCGGCCCACGTCGACGGTGACCAGTCGGCCGTGCTGCCGACCGACACGCAGAAGAACACGGCGTTCGCCTACGCCAAGCTGCGCGGCGTCTCCTCGCCCGAGGACTACGCACTGGCGCTGGGGCGGCGGCTGTTGGAGGCCACGCCGGTGGCGACCGCGGCCCAGGTACGTGTGGAGCAGTACGCCTGGGACCGTCTCGGGCAGCACGCGTTCGTCAGGCGCGGCGGCGAGGTACGGACCTGCGTGGCCACCGTCGGGCGGTCGTCGGAGTCCATGCTCTCCGGGATCTCGGACTTGGTGGTCCTGAAGTCGACGGACTCGGAGTTCAAGGGCTTCCTGGTCGACGACTTCACCACCCTGGCCGAGACCGACGACCGGATCCTGGCCACGTCCCTCGTCGCCCGCTGGCGGCACGAGGGCGTCCGACGTCGACTGGAACGCGTCGTACGACGAGGTGCGGGAGATGCTGCTCTCGACGTTCGCCACGACCTACTCCCGTGCGCTGCAGGAGACGCTGTACGTGATGGGCTCGGCGGTCACCGACACCCTGCCCGGCATCCCGGAGATCCGGTTCTCCGCGCCGAACAGACACCACTTCCTGGTCGACTTCTCCGGCTTCGACGTCGAGGGGCTGCAGAACGACGGCGAGGTGTTCCTGGCCGCCGACCGGCCGTACGGCCTGATCGAGTGCCAGGTGACCCGCGACGGCGCCGCTCCCGCCGAGGACGCATGGCTCGGCGTGCCAGGCTTCTGCTGATGGATCTCACGAAGGAGCAGCTGCTCGGCTGCCTGTCGGTACCACGCTGGGCCGATGACGTGCTGGCCGGTCAGCCGTACGCCGACCGGGTCGCGCTGCTGGCCGCCGCCGACACCGCGGCCCGTGCGCTCTCCGACGAGGAGCTCGACCAGGCGTTGGGCGGGCACCCGCGGATCGGCGAGCGTGGCGGTGCCCAGTCCCAGCGCGAGCAGGCCGGCGTGGACCCGTCGGCCGGCGACACGGCCGCGAGGCTGGTGGCCGGCAACGCGGCGTACGAGCAGCGGTTCGACCGCGTCTTCCTGATCCGGGCGGCGGGACGCGACGCCGAGGAGATCCTGGCCGAGCTCGACCGCCGGCTCGGCAACGACGACGAGACCGAGCGTGCCGAGACCGTCGACAACCTGCGTCAGATCGCGCTGCTGCGTCTGGAGGCGCTCGTCTGATGGCCACCCTCTCGACACACGTCCTCGACACCTCTTCGGGTCGGCCGGCCGCTGGGGTCGCCGTGCGGTTGGAGACCCGGGACGGCGACGTCCTCGACTCCGGGGCGACCGACGAGGACGGGCGGATCGGCTCGCTGGGAGGGGAGCTGGGCCTCGCGGCGTACGTGCTGCGGTTCGACACCGGGTCCTACGTCTCCGGGTTCTTCCCCGAGGTCGTCATCGTCTTCACCGTCGCCGACGACCGGCACCACCACGTGCCGCTGCTGCTCTCCCCGTACGGCTACTCGACCTACCGTGGCAGCTGACCTCCTCCTGCGCGCCCGGCGCGCGATCGTCGACGGCGAGGAGCGGGCCGCCTGCGTGGCGGTGGAGGGTGGCCGGATCGTCGCGGTGACGGCGTACGACGACGCGCCGGACGCCGACTGGGTGGTCACCCTCGCCGACGACGAGGTGCTGCTGCCCGGCCTGGTCGACACCCACGTGCACGTCAACGAGCCCGGGCGCACCGAGTGGGAGGGTTTCGACACCGCCACCAGGGCCGCGGCCGCCGGCGGGGTCACGACCATCGTCGACATGCCCCTCAACTCGGTGCCACCGACGACGACCCTCGCCGCGCTGGAGGAGAAGCGGGCCGTCGCCGAGGGCCAGTGCTTCGTGGACGTGGGGTTCTGGGGCGGTGCCGTGCCGTCGAACCTCGGCGACCTGGCGCCGCTGCACGAGGCGGGCGTGTTCGGGTTCAAGTGCTTCCTGCTCGACTCGGGAGTCGAGGAGTTCCCGCACCTGTCGCCCGAGGGTTTCGCGGCCGCGATGGCGGAGACCGCCCGGATCGGCGCGCTGATGGTCGTGCACGCCGAGGACGGCACCTTGATCGACGACGGGGCGCTGGACGGCGCGAGGTACGCCGGGTTCCTGGCCTCGCGCCCGCGGTCCTCGGAGGAGGCCGCGATCGCGCTGGTGCTCGAGCAGGCGCGCGTCACGCGTGGCCGTGCGCACGTGGTGCACCTGTCGGATGCGGACGCCGTACCTCTCCTCCGCGCCGCGCGGGCATCGGGCGTGCCGGTGACGGTGGAGACCTGCCCGCACTACCTGACCTTCGACGCCGAGCACGTGCCCGACGGCGCGACCGAGCTGAAGTGCTGCCCGCCGATCCGGGAGGCCGACAACCGGGAGGCGTTGTGGGCCGCGCTCGGCGCCGGCGACATCGACCTGGTGGTCTCCGACCACTCGCCGTGCACGGCGTCGCTCAAGGAGAGTGCGGACTTCGCGGTCGCGTGGGGCGGGATCTCGTCGGTCCAGCTCGGGCTGCCGGTCGTGTGGACCGGGGCGCGGGAGCGCGGGTTCTCCCTCGTCGACGTGGTGCGGTGGATGGCGTCGTCCACGGCCTCGCAGGTCGGCCTCGTCGACCGGGGCCGGATCGCGGCCGGGACGCAGGCCGACCTGGTGCGGTTCGCGCCCGACGCCTCGGTGGTGGTGGACGTCGCGCGGCTCAAGCACCGCAACCCGGTGTCGGCGTACGCCGGGCGGCATCTCGTCGGCGAGGTACGGGAGACCTGGCTGCGCGGCGTACCGGTGGACGACGATGAGCCCCGAGGACACCTGCTGGTTCGAGGAGATCGATGACTGCCTATCACGTGCCGCGCGGCGGGCTGCCGCCCCAGACGGCGCTGACGACCGACCGCGCGCGGTTCACCGAGGCGTACGCCGTGATCCCCGCGCGGACGCAGAGCGACATCACGGCGTCGTACCTGCCCGGCTGGTCCGGCATGCGGATGTGGGTCCTGGCCCGGCCGTTGAGCGGGTTCGCGGAGACCTTCAGCCAGTACGTCGTCGAGCTCGCGGCCGGCGGTGGCTGCGACGTCCCGGACGACGACCCGGAGGCGGAGTCGGTGCTGTTCGTCGTCGACGGCACGCTGGCACTGGTCGCCGACGGTGAGTCCTACGAGCTCGCGCCCGGTGGGTACGCCTACCTGCCGCCCATCGTCGACTGGGCCCTGCACAACGAGACCGAGGCGACGGCGACGTTCCACTGGATCCGCAAGAGGTACCAGCGGGTCGACGGCGTCGACGAGCCCGACGTGCTGGTGACCAACGAGCGTTCGGTGACGCCGGTCGAGATGCCGGGCACCTCGGGGGCGTGGAGCACGACGCGGTTCGTGGAGATCGACGACCTGCGCCACGACATGCACGTCAACATCGTCAACTTCCAGCCCGGCGGGGCCATCCCCTTCCCCGAGACCCACGTGATGGAGCACGGGCTGTACGTGCTGCAGGGCAAGGCGGTGTACCTGCTGAACACCGACTGGGTCGAGGTCGAGGCCGGGGACTTCATGTGGTTGCGCGCCTTCTGCCCCCAGGCCTGCTACGCCGGCGGCCCCGGCCCCTTCCGCTACCTGCTCTACAAGGACGTCAACCGGCATGCCCGGCTCGAGCTCTAGGGTCGCCGTCGGTTGTTTCATCTAGGTATGTAGGTGAACCATCACTTCCCTAGGGTTGCGTGCCCGGGGAAGTGCGGGTTCGTCTGCATACCTAGATGAAGCAACAGCACACGCGGCCACACGCGGACGGAGGAGGTGAGGATGGCCGGGATCGTGGTGAACGGGAGGCAGCGGCCGCTGGAGGGCGTGCCGCTGTACACCAACGCGCTGGACTTCCTGCGCGCGTGCGGGCTGACCGGCGCGAAGGAGGGATGCGCCGAGGGTGAGTGCGGCGCCTGCGCGGTCATGGTCGCGCGGCCGGCCGCGGACGGCTCGGACGCCACCGAGTGGACGGCGATCAACTCCTGCCTGGTCCCGGCGGCGAGCCTCGACGGCCAGGAGGTCGTCACGGCGGAGGGGCTGGGCGACCCCGACGACCTGCACCCCGTCCAGCACGAGATGGCGATGCGGGGCGGGTCGCAGTGCGGGTACTGCACCCCGGGGTTCGTGTGCAGCATGGCCGCGGAGTTCTACCGCGCCGGCCGGAAGGCGACCAACGGCTCCGGGCCGGAGACCCACGACGAGTACCACGGCGACAACGGCTTCGACCTCCACGCGATGAGCGGCAACCTGTGTCGCTGCACGGGCTACCGCCCCATCAAGGACGCGGCCTTCGCCCTCGGCTTCCCGTCCGCCGACGACGACCTCGCCGCACGCCGTACGGCGGCCCCGCCGGCCGCCGTACCCACCCGGCTGCACGACGCCGAGGCCACGTTCGTCCGGCCGCTCGACCTCACCCACGCGATCGAGATCCTGGCCGAGCAGCCCGACGCCACCGTGGTCTCGGGGTCCACGGACTGGGGCGTCGACGTCAACCTCAAGGGCGCCCGCGCCCGGCTCGTCGTCGCCGTCGACCGGCTCGAGGAGCTGCGGGGGTGGACCGTCACCGACGACGCGATCCGCATCGGGGCCGCCCTCACCCTCTCCGAGATCGAGCGACGGCTCGACGGCAAGCTGCCCCTGCTCGCCGCGCTCTTCCCGCAGTTCGCGTCGCGCCTGATCCGCAACGGCGCCACGCTCGGCGGCAACCTCGGCACCGGATCACCCATCGGCGACGCCCCGCCGGTACTGCTCGCGCTCGAGGCGAGCGTGGTGCTCGCGTCCGGCGACGGCGAGCGGACGGTGCCGCTGAGCGAGTACTTCACCGGCTACCGGGAGTCGGTCCGCCAGCCCGGCGAGCTGATCACCGAGGTCGTCGTACCTCTCCCCGTCGAGCGCCACGACGGCGTTCCACAAGATCGCCAAGCGGCCCTTCGACGACATCTCCAGCGTGGCCGTCGCGTTCGCGCTCGACATCGCCGACGGCACCGTCACCAAGGCCCGGATCGGACTCGGCGGCGTCGCGGCGACACCCATCCGAGCGACCGCCACCGAGCAGGCGCTCGAGGGAAAACCGTGGAACGACGACACGGTCGAGGAAGCCGCCCACGTGCTGGCCGATGAGGGCACGCCCATCGACGACCAGCGGGCCAGCGCGCGGTTCCGGGCGGAGATGCTGGGGAACTCGGTGCGGAAGCTGTTTGCGGAACGAGGTCTCGACACGGGCTCGCCCAGCGGCGCGCCCGGCTCGCCCGGCTCGACCAGCGAACGGGACGGTGGTGCGTCGTGAGCACGCTCAGCACCCGCCCCGAGAACCCCGTCGTCGGGGAGACGATGCCGCACGAGAGCGCGGCGCTGCACGTGACCGGGCACGCGCTCTACACCGACGACCTCGTCCACCGGTCCCAGCACGTGCTGCACGCCCATCCCGTACAGGCCCCGCATGCGCACGCGCGGATCACCCGGCTCGACCCGAGCAAGGCCTACGACGTCCCGGGCGTCGTCCGGGTGCTCACCAAGCAGGACGTCCCCGGCATCAACGACGCCGGGGTCAAGCACGACGAGCCGCTGTTCCCCGACGAGGTGATGTACCACGGCCACGCCGTCTGCTGGGTGCTCGGCGAGACCCTCGAAGCAGCGCGACGCGGAGCCACGAAGGTCGAGGTCGACTACGAGCCCCTCCCCGCGCTCATGACCGTGACCGAAGCCATCGAGCACGAGAGCTTCCAGGGCGCGCGCCCGGTGATGACCCGCGGCGACGTCGACGCAGGGTTCGCCGAAGCGACGAGCGTCTTCGAGGGCGAGATCGAGTTCGCGGGCCAGGAGCACTTCTACCTCGAGACGCACTGCTCGCTGGCGATGGTCGACGAGAACGGCCAGGTGTTCGTGCAGTCCAGCACCCAGCACCCGACCGAGACCCAGGAGATCACCGCGCACGTGCTCGGGGTGCCGAGCCACCGCGTCACCGTGCAGTGCCTGCGGATGGGCGGCGGCTTCGGCGGCAAGGAGATGCAGCCGCACGGCCTGGCCGCGGTCGCCTCCCTCGGCGCGACGCTGACCGGCCGCCCGGTACGACTCCGCCTGACCCGCCAGCAGGACATGACCATGACCGGGAAGCGGCACGGCTTCCACGCCACCTGGAAGGTCGGCTTCGACGCCGACGGGCGCTTCACCGCCCTCGACACGACGCTCACCTCCGACGGCGGCTGGAGCCTCGACCTCTCCGAGCCGGTCCTCTCCCGCGCGCTGTGCCACGTGGACAACGCGTACTGGATCCCCCACGTCCTCGTGCACGGTCGGATCGCGAAGACCAACAAGACCTCGCAGACGGCCTTCCGCGGCTTCGGCGGCCCGCAGGGGATGCTCGTCACCGAGGACATCATCGGCCGCTGCGCGCCGCTGCTCGGGATCGCGCCCGACGAGCTGCGCCGCCGCAACTTCTACGCCGACGGCCAGGCCACGCCGTACGGCCAGGCCGTCCGCCACCCCGAGCGCATGGTCGCCGCCTGGGACCAGGTCACCGAGAACAGTGAGCTCGTACGACGCCGGGCCGAGGTCGCGACGTACAACGCCGCGCACCCGCACACCAAGCGCGGCCTGGCGATCACGCCGGTGAAGTTCGGCATCTCGTTCAACTTCACGGCGTTCAACCAGGGCGGCGCGCTCGTGCACGTCTACAAGGACGGCTCGGTGCTGATCAACCACGGCGGCACCGAGATGGGCCAGGGCCTGCACACCAAGATGCTGCAGGTCGCGGCGACCGCACTCGGCCTCCCGCTCTCGAAGGTCCGGCTCGCGCCCACCCGTACTGACAAGGTGCCGAACACGTCGGCCACCGCGGCCTCCGCCGGCGCCGACCTCAACGGCGGCGCGGTCAAGGACGCCTGCGACCAGATCACCGCGCGCCTCCAGCCCGTGCGCGCAGCGAACCCCGACCTCTCCTGGGAAGAGCTGGTCAACCTCGCCTACCACCAGCGCGTGCAGCTGTGGGCGGCCGGCTTCTACAAGACCGAGGGGCTGAGCTGGGACGTCACCACGATGACCGGCACGCCCTTCAAGTACTTCGCGTACGGCGCGGCCGTCGCCGAGGTCGAGGTCGACGGCTTCACCGGCGCCAACAAGACCCTGCGGGTCGACATCGTGCACGACGTCGGCGACTCGCTCTCGCCGTTGGTCGACCTCGGCCAGATCGAGGGCGGCTTCGTGCAGGGCGCCGGCTGGCTGACCCTGGAGGACCTGCGCTGGGACACCACCGACGGCCAAGAGAACGACCTGAGCCGGGGGCGGCTGATAACGGCATCAGCGTCGACGTACAAGCTGCCGTCCTTCTCCGAGATGCCCACCGTCTTCAACGTGTCCCTGCTCGAACGCGCCCACGAGGACGGTGCGGTGTACGGCTCGAAGGCCGTCGGGGAGCCGCCTCTCATGCTGGCGTTCTCGGTCCGCGAGGCACTGCGTGACGCGTGCGCGGCGTTCGGCCCCGAAGGGGTCAGCGTCGAGCTCGCCTCGCCGGCCACACCCGAGGCCGTCTACTGGGCGCTCGAGAAGGCACGGACGGGGGTGCGCGTGTGAGCACCTGGTGGCAGGCGGTGGCCGACCTGAGGACCCGACGCGAGGCCGGCATCCTCGTCACGGTCACCGACGTCCGCGGCCACGCCCCCCGCGACGCCGGCGCCAAGATGGTCGTCACCGCGACGAGCACGACCGGGTCGGTCGGCGGCGGAAACCTGGAGGCCGAGGCCGTACGCCGCGCGCGGACGCTGCTGGAGAACGGCGGCACCAGACCCGAGACGTTCGAGAGCCACCTGTCCGACAAGGTTCCGGTACAGCACGGCGTCCAGTGCTGCGGCGGCGAGGTGAGCGTGCTGCTCGAGCCGCTGCCCGTCGTACCGGCCGTCGCCATCTTCGGCGTCGGTCACGTCGGCCTCGAGCTGGCCCGCATCCTGGCCCGTCACGACCTCGACCTGCACCTGGTCGACTCCCGCGCCGAGCACCTCGACACCGCCGCGTTGGGCCCGCTCGCGGACGCGGTCGCCGCCGTCCACGTCCATCCCGTACCCGTCCTTCCGGAACTGGTCCTCGCCGAGCTCCCCCGTGGCACGCACGTGCTGGTGATGACCCACGACCACGCCGAGGACGTCGCGCTCTGCGACGCCGCGATCCGGCTGGACCACCTCGGCCCGATCGGCCTGATCGGCTCGTCGGCCAAGTGGGCGCGGTTCCGCAGCCAGCTGCTCGCCGACGGCCACGCCGACGCCACCGTCGACCGCATCCAGCTCCCGATCGGCATGCCGGGCGTGACCACGAGCAAGGACCCGGCCGCCATCGCCGTGTCCGTCGCGGCGGCCCTGCTGGCGGCGTTCGAGCGCGAGAGCTCCCTCCACAGGTGACCCTCTACCGCGGCACCTTTCTCGACACCCCGCGCAGCCCGTTCCAGGGCCACCACATGCGCGCCGACGAGGATGCGGCGCTGCTGGTACGCGACGGGGTGATCGCCGCCCGCGGCCCCGCACACGCCCTCATCGCCGAACACCCGGACGACGAGGTCGTCGACCTCCGCGACGGGCTGGTGCTCCCCGGGTTCGTCGACACGCACGTGCACTTCCCCCAGGTACGGGTGATCGGTGGGCTCGGCATGCCGCTGCTCGACTGGCTCGAGCGCTGCGCCCTGCCCGAGGAGGCGCGCCTCGCCGACGCGACGTACGCCGCCTCCGTCGCCGCCGACTTCGTCGACGGCCTGGCCCGCGCCGGGACCACGACCGCCCTGGTGTTCGGGAGTCACTTCGCGACCGCCGTCGACGCGCTCTTCGAGGAGGCCACCCGGGTCGGGCTCCGCGTGACGAGCGGGCTGGTGCTCTCCGACCGGATCCTGCGGGCGGACCTGTTCACCGACCCCGACCGCGCGTACGCCGAGGGCGCCGAGCTCGCGAAGAGGTGGCACGGGCCGAACAACCGGGCCGGCCACACGAGGTACGCCGTCACGCCCCGCTTCTCGCTCTCCTGCACCGACCCCCTCCTCGAGTCGGCCGGGGCGCTGCTGCGCGACGTACCCGACGGCTTCTTCACCTCGCACCTCAACGAGAACGCCGAGGAGATCCGCGGGGTCCGCGAGCTGTTCGGCTGCGACTACACGACCAGCTACGACAAGCACGGCCTCCTCGGCGAGCGCAGCGTGCTGGCCCACAACGTGCACCCGACGCGCAGCGAGCTGCGGGTGCTCGGGCAGCGCGGCGTCGCCGTCGCGCACTGCCCGACCAGCAACGCGGCGCTGGGCAGCGGGCTGTTCCCGCTCGGCTCGCACCTGGCTTTCGGGGTCAGGGTGGCGCTCGGCTCCGACGTCGGCGCGGGCACCGGCTTCTCGCTGTTCAAGGAGGGCCTGCAGGCGTACTTCGCCCAGCAGCTGCTGGGACTCGAGGGCCACCGGCTCACCGCCGGCCACCTGCTGCACCTGGCCACCTCGGCCGGTGCCGACGCCCTCGGCCTCGCCGAGGAGATCGGGGACTTCGAGGTCGGCAAGGCCTACGACGCCCTCTGGCTGCGGCCGGATCCCGGCACCACCCTCGACGTGGCCCTGCGTCACGCCGACTCCCCCGACGACGCGCTGGCCAAGGCTTTCGCGCTGGCCACCCCCGCCGACGTACGCCAGACCTGGGTCGCCGGCACCCCGATTCGTCTGCGCGGCTGAGCGGGAAGCTCCAGGCGAGACCGCAGACGAATCGAGGGTCAGCGCGACTCCAGCGCCTCCTTGGACTTGGCGATCGCGAAGCCCCAGCCCTGGGCCAGCGTCGGCTTGGGAGGGACCGAGACCTCGTCGGGGTTGGTGACCACGTCGAGGAGGGTCGGTGCGTCGGTGCCGAGCGCCCAGGCGACCGCCTCGTCGAGGTCGCCCGGCTCGGTGACCCGCCGGGCCTGGAAGCCCATGGCCAGGGCCACGGCCGCCAGGTCGGGGTTGTCGAGCTCGGTCCCGAACTCCGGCAGCCCGCCCTGCTCCTGCTCGAGCTTCACCATGCCCAGCCGGCCGTTGTCGAAGACCACGACGGTCACCGGCAGCCCGTACGTCACCGCCGTCCGGAGGTCACCCAGCAGCATCATCAGCCCGCCGTCGCCGCTGAGCGAGATCACCTGACGCGACCGGTCGAGAGCCTGCGCGCCGAGCGCCTGCGGCATCGCGTTGGCCATCGAGCCGAGGTTGTAGGAGCCGACCAGGCGCCGCCGCTGGCTCATCTCGATGAACCGCGACAGCCACACCGTCGACATGCCGGTGTCGGTGGTGAAGATGGCGTCCGCCGCCGCGTGCCGGTCGAGCGCGGCCGCGACCGCCTCGGGCCGGATCCGGTCGTCCGGGTTGTCGAACACCGCCCGCACCCGGCCGACCAGCGAGGAGTCGTGGTGCGGGTCGAGCAGCGCCTGCTGGCGGCCGCGCCACTCGGCGTACGCCGACACGTGCCGTGTCGAGATGCCCGCTGTCCGATCGGGTCGAGAGCCGCGGCAGCAGGGCGCGGAGCGTCTCCCCGACGTCGCCGACGAGCGCGTGCGTGACCGACGTACGCCGGCCGATGTGCGCCTGGCGTGCGTCGAGCTGGAGGACGGTCTTCGCCGGCGGGGTACCAGTCGCGGTACGGGAAGTCGGTGCCGACCAGGAACAGCACGTCGCAGTCGTCCATCGCCGCGGCCGCCGCCGGGTTGCCGATCAGGCCGGACTGGCCGACCTGGAAGCGGTTGTCGCGCTCGAGGCCCTCCTTCGCCTTGAGGGTCAGCACCATCGGCGCCTGCAGCCGTTCTGCGAGCTCCAGCACCTGGTCGCGGGCCTCCCTGGCCCCGCGGCCGACGAGCAGGGTGACCTTGCCGCGACGACAGCACCGAGGCGGCGGCCGCGAGCTGGCTCTCCGACGCGGCGGCCCAGAGCCCCGGCGGCGCGAAGGTTGCCGGCCGCGCGTGCTTCGGGAGCTCCTGGTCCCCGAGGTCGCCCGGCAGTGTCAGCACCGCCACGCCCTGCGCGGCCAGCGCGGCGTTGACGGCCTGCTCGAGCAACAGCGGCATCTGCGCGGCCGAGGTGACCGTCTTCGCGAACACCGCGACGTCGGCGAACAGCCGGTCGTTGTCGACCTCCTGGAAGAAGTCGCTGCCCAGCTCCTCGCTCGGGACCTGGCCGCAGATGGCCAGCACCGGCGCGTGCGACTTCTTGGCGTCGTACAGCCCGTTGAGCAGGTGGATCGAACCGGGCCCGACGGTGCCCATGCAGACGCCGAGCGTCCCGGTCAGCTGGGCCTGCGCGCTGACGGCGAACGCCGCGACCTCCTCGTGGCGTACGCCGACCCACTCGATCCGCTCCTCGGTGCGGATCGCCTCGGTCACCGGGTTGAGCGCGTCCCCGACGACTCCCCAGACCTGGGTCACGCCGTGGTCGGCCAGAGCGCTGACGATCGAGGCGGCAACGGTCGGCATCAGGTCCTCCTGGAAGGCGGTCGGAAGGTGTCGGCCGAGGCGGCCGCCCAGTCGCCGGCCCACGACTCGGGCGGGTCGTCGAGCAGCTGGCCGGGCTCGAGCCACTCGTACAGCTCGGCGTAGGAGTGGTTGACGCTGGTGCTGACGTTGAGCCGTAGCTGGTGCGGGCTGAGGTCGGCCGGGTCGCGCACGCCCATCGCGGCCATCAGCTTCACCGCCTCCGCGACGGTGGCCTCGTGGAACTGCTTGACACGCACGGACTTGTCGCTGACGACGAGGGCCCTGGCGCGGCGCGGGTTCTGGGTGGTCACGCCGACGGGGCAGGTGTCGGTGTGGCAGCGCTGGGCCTGGATGCAGCCGACGGCCATCATCATCGCCCGCGCGGCGTTGGTGTAGTCGGCGCCCTGGATCAGCCGCTTGACGATGTCGTTGCCGGCCGCGACCTTGCCGCTCGCTCCGAGCCGGACCCGGTCGCGCAGGCCGGCGCCGACCAATGCGTTGTGCACCGTCATCAGGCCGTGCGTCAGCGGCATGCCGACGTGGTCCTCGAACTCCAGCGGCGCCGCGCCGGTCCCGCCCTCGGACCCGTCGACGACGATGAAGTCCGGCGTCGTGCCGACCTCGAGCATCGCCTTGACCATCGCGAGGACGTCGACCCGCGAGCCCACACAGAGCTTGAACCCGGCCGGCTTGCCGCCCGACAGGTGGCGCATGCGCGCGACGAACTCGACCAGCTGCACCGGGGTCGTGAACACCCGGTGCGTCGAGGGACTCACGCACTTCACGCCCTGCGGAACTTCGCGGATCCCGGCGATCTCCTTGCTGACCTTGGCCGCGGGCAGCACCCCGCCGATGCCCGGCTTGGCGCCCTGGCTGAGCTTCAGCGAGGTCATCTTCACGACGTCGTAGGTCGCCTTCTCCCGGAACTGCGCCTCGTCGAAGTCGCCGTCCTTCGTGCGCGTCGAGAAGTAGCCGGTGCCGATCTCCCAGACCAGGTCGCCGCCGTGCTCGAGGTGGTACGGCGAGAGCCCACCCTCACCGGTGTCGTGCGCGAAGCCGCCCATCGCCGCGCCCTTGTTGAGGGCCCGGATCGCGTTGGCCGAGAGCGCGCCGAAGCTCATCGCCGAGACGTTGAGCAGCGACATCGAGTACGGGCGGGCACAGTCCGGCCCGCCGACGTTCACTCGCGGCGGCCGCTCGGGCTCCGGGACCGGGAGGCTGGAGTGGACGAGGTACTCATAGCCCGGCTCGTTGACGTCCCGCTCGGTGCCGAACGCCTGCTCGCCCGCGATGCCCTTGGCACGCTCGTAGATGATCGAGCGGATGTCGCGGTCGAAGGGCCGCCCGTCCCAGTTGCGCTCGACGAAGTACTGCTGGAGCTCGGGCCTGAGGTCCTCGAGCAGGAACCGCGCATGTCCGATGACCGGGTAGTTGCGCAGGATCGAGTGCTTGCGCTGGAGCAGGTCGTGGACCGTGAGGACCGCCACCCCTGCTGCCGCGCCCAGGCTGGCGGTGACCGCCTTCGACCGTTTCGGCACGTCCATGGACGGTAGCCACCTCGTCTCCACGGTCCGTGCACCCGTCGGGGTGAGACGCGCGCAACCCCGTCGCAGGGGTGTGGTGGGCGCCGTACCGGCCCCACCACACTGGCGCGCATGTCTTCGACGACGACCGCCGACCGCAGGTCCACCGAACACCAGCGAAGTGGCTGGGGCAGGACCGCCCTCGTCATCGTCGTCGTGTGGCTGGTCCTGTGCGGGATCGTGCTCGCCTGGGGCTGGTTGCTGACGCACCCACTGGAGAAGTCGATCGAACCGACCGACGACGACGTCTCGAGGTGGTTCGCCAGCCAGCGAGACCCGTCGCTCACCGATGCGGCCGACGCCGGCACCTTCCTGGGCGAGACCATGATCGGTGCCAGCACCTTCGCCCTGATCTGCCTGCTCGTCAGCCTGGTCAAGCGGACCTGGCGGCCGATCGTGCTCCTGGCGGTCGTCGAGGCCGGGCTGGGCGGCTTCTACTTCTTCGGCACCGAGCTCATCCCCCGCGACCGCCCGCCGGTGAAGCTCCTCGACGCCGGGCTGGTGCCGGACGCGAGCTACCCGTCGGGACACGTCGCCACCGCGCTGGTCTGCTGGGCCGGCGCCGTGCTCCTGGTGTGGACCTACTTCCGCGCCGCGCGCTGGGTCGCTCTCGTGCTGCTCCTCCTGCCGGTCGGCACCCTGCTGGCCCGCCTCTACGTGGGCGCCCATCACCTCACCGATGCGCTCACCAGCGTCGTGTACGCCTCGGTGTGGCTCCTGGTGGTGAGCTCTCAGGTTCTCCCGCGAGGTCCCGACCGACCCGATCGGCGATGATCCCTCTCAACAATTGCGTCTCCCGGCGTACGGAGCGACTGCGCGGCGAGTGAGGCGCGGGCGTCTCTGCCGTGCTGAAATGGCACGATCGCGCGGTTACCGCAGGTTTCGTGGCCAGAAGTCTGCTGTAACCGCGCAATTGTGTGAAACCGCCAGCCCGGCTCAGGCGTCGAGCACCTCGTGCAGCCGGACGCCGAACTCCTCGGGCTTGCCGGCGTAGGGGTTCTCGGGGCCGCCGCCGACGAAACCGCCGTGGTGGCTGGGGAAGACGGCCGGCTCGGAGCCGAGCAGGTCGGCGACGGCGCGCGCCGTGCGGGCGGTGATGGTCTCACCGGTCTCCTCGCCGACGCCGATCACGACGCGGGTCGGGGCGGCCTTGATGGCGTCGAGGTCGAACTCGTACCGGGTCACCGTCACGGCCCGCTCGGAGAGCAGCATGTCGTCGCGGTTGCCGTCGTCGTCGGTCGGCATGCCGAACATCGCGGGGTCGGCGGGAGGCTGGGCGAAGTAGGCGTCGGTGAACTCGCCGGGCCACATGCTCAGCGCGATGAACTGCGCCATGCCGGCGCCGAACCCCTTGTCCTGGTAGGCCTGGCGCACGCCGCGGAACGCACGGTCGGCGGCCTCCGCATCGTTCGGGAGAGCCCAGGTCGAGGGCGGCTCGTGGGCCAGCAGGGTGCTCACGTCGTCGGGGTACAGCGACACCCAGGTCAGCCCGGCGACCGCGCCGCCGCTACTGCCGAAGACGTCGACCTGTCCCTGCCCGAGGTGCTCGGCGAGCGCGTGCAGGTCGGCCGCCTGGTCCTCGGGTCGCTGGTCGTTGCGCCCGTCGCGCCGGGTCGCGCTGCGGCCGAGGCCGCGCGGGTCGTAGGTGACCACGGTGCGCTCGGGGAACTGGGCTGCCAGGTCGGCGAAACCGTCGGCCTGCATCGGCTGGCCGATCATGAACAGCAACGGACGGCCGTCGGTGGTCGGGATCGGGCCGTGCACGTCGTACACGAGGTCGACGTCGGGCAGTTCGAGGGTGTCGGTGGTCGAGGTCATCGCAGTCTCCTTGGTCGGGGTCATGCCTACGCCACGTACGGCGGCCGCGCATTTCGACATGCTCCCGGCCGAATTCTCATCGGCGCTCAGACGATCGTCCGGTCCCGGCCCTCCCAGTAGGGCCGCCGCAGGTCGCGCTTCATGATCTTGCCGGTCGGGTTGCGGGGCAGGGCGTCGAGGATGTCGACCGAGGTCGGGCACTTGTACGCCGCGAGGTGCTCACGGCAGTACGCGATCAGCTCGTCGGGAGTGGCCGTCCGGTCCGGCTTCAGCGACACCACGGCCTTGACCGTCTCGCCCCAGCGCTCGTGCGGGACGCCGATGATCGCGACCTCCATGACGGCCGGGTGCTCGGCGAGCACCCGCTCGACCTCGGGCGAGTAGATGTTCTCGCCGCCGCTGATGATCAGGTCCTTGATCCGGTCCTCGACGAAGACGTACCCCTCGTCGTCGACACGCCCCATGTCGCCGGTCCGGAACCACCCGTCGGACCGCACCACCTGCGCCGTCTCGTCGGGTTTGCCCAGGAAGCCCTTCATCAGCTGGGGCGTGCGCAGCCAGATCTCGCCGTGCTCGCCGACGGGCACCTCCTCGAGCGACAGCGGGTCGACGATCCTCAGCTCCATCCCCGGGATCGCCTTGCCGGCCGACACCAGCCGCTCGGGTCGCGACGCGAGCGCGTCGCGGTGCTCGTCGGGCATCAGGTGGGTGGCGACGCCACCGACCTCGGTCAGCCCGTACACCTGGATGAAGTCGGTGTCCGGCCAGGCATCCATCGCGGCTCGCAGCAGGGGCAGCGGCATCGGCGAGGCGCCGTACGTGTAGGTCCTCAGCTTCCCGAACACCGCGACCGCCTGCTCGCCGGAGGCCAGCACCTGGGCGAGCACCGCGGGCACCAGGAACGTGCGGTTGGCGCCGGCCATGATCGCGCCGGCCAGCGAGGGCCCGTCGGGGTCGCGGGTCATGATGCTCGGGATGCCGTCGTGGATGCCGAAGAGCACGTACGACGACCCGCCGACGTGGAAGAGCGGCATCGCCACCAGGTTGATGTCGCCGGGCTCGAACTCCCAGCCGTCGTGGGCGTGCACGGTGTGCGCGAGCATGTTGGCCTGCGAGAGCATCACGCCCTTCGGATGCCCGGTGGTGCCGGAGGAGTACATGACGAGGACCACGTCGTCGGGCGTCACGTCGGGCGACCGGTCGACGGGCGTGGCCGCCGCGAGCAGCGCCTCGTACTCGTCTCCGGGGGCACCGTCGGGCGTCACCTCCACCACCCGCTCCACGCGCGGCAAGGAGTCGCGGAGCTTCTCCACCAGCGGCATCAGTTCGGTGCCGACCAGCAGCATCCGCGAGCCCGCGTCGTTGACGGCGTAGTCGACCTCGTCGCCGGCCAGCCGGAAGTTGATGATGGCGTTGGCGGCGCCGATGAGTGAGCAGGCGAAGGTGAGCTCGACGCACGCCGGGTGGTTCTTGTCGAGGAACGACACCACGTCGCCGCGCCGGATCCCCATCTCCTGCAGGGCGCCGGCGAGCCGGCGAACGCGGTCGTACCACTGCGACCACGTCCACGACCGGTTCAGGTAGGTCACCGCGGTCTCGTCCGGCTTCGCCTCCGCCCAGGAGGCGAGGCGGTCGGCGAGGAAGACGGCGTCGGGAACGGTCATCGTCGGTCTCCCGTCATTCGTGGGCGGCGAGCACGGCGGCGTACGCCGGCAGGGTCAGGAAGTCGACGAACTCGTCGTCGAGCGCGGTCTCGACGAAGAGCCGGCGCGCGGTGTCGAGGTGGTCGACGTACCACCCGGCCTCGCGCAGCGCGGCGTGCTCCTCCTCGACGATCGACTCGACGAGCTCGCGCGTCACCGTCTCTCCCGAAGCCAGCGTGGCCGCGTGGTGCGTCCACTGCCAGATCTGCGAACGGGAGATCTCGGCGGTCGCGGCGTCCTCCATCAGGTTGTGGATCGCGGCGGCGCCGTTGCCGGCGAGCCACGCGGCGACGTAGGCGATCCCGACGTTGATGTTCAGCCGCAACCCGTCCATGGTCCGCTCCCCCGGCGTCGCGGCGGCGGCCAGCAGGTCGCCGGCACTGACCCGTACGTCGTCGCGCTGCCGCGCCACCTGGTTGTCGTCCCCCGGTCCTGTCCCGAGCACGCCGTCGAAGATCTCGGCGCACACCGGCACCAGGTCCGGGTGGGCCACCCATGACCCGTCGAACCCGGCCTCCGCCTCGCGCGTCTTGTCCTCGCGCACCTTCGCGAACGCCGCCTCGTTGACCGCTGCATCGCGCCGCGACGGGATGAAGGCGGCCATCCCACCCATCGCGAACGCCCCTCGCCGGTGGCAGGTCTGCACCAGCAGGTCGGAGTACGCCTGCATCATCGGCGCTCGCATGGTGATCGCGCTGCGGTCGGGGAGGGTGAAGCCGTCGGCGTCGCGGAAGTTCTTGATGATGCTGAACAGGTAGTCCCAGCGGCCGGCGTTCAGGCCGCTCGCGTGGTCGCGGAGCTCCCAGAGGATCTCCTCCATCTCGAAGGCCGCCGTGATCGTCTCGATGAGCACCGTCGCCCGCACCGAGCCGTGCGGGATCCCCAGCTGCTGCTGGGCGTAGACGAACACGTCGTTCCAGAGGCGGGCCTCGTGGTGGCTCTCCATCTTGGGCAGGTAGAAGTACGGGCCACTGCCCCGGGAGAGCTGCTCGGCGGCGTTGTGGAAGAAGTACAGCCCGAAGTCGACCAGGCCGCCGACCAGCGGCTGCCCGTCGAGGGTCAGGTGCGCCTCGTCCAGGTGCCAGCCGCGCGGCCGGGGCAGCATCACGGGCAGGTGGTCGGGGTCGGCGAGGGAGTAGCCCTTGCCCTCGGGCGAGGTGAAGGCGATGGTGCGCCGGACGGCGTCGTAGAGGTTGACCTGTCCCTCGACGACGTTCTGCCAGTGCGGCGTGTTCGCGTCCTCCAGGTCGGCCAGCCACACCCGCGCCCCGGAGTTCAGCGCGTTGATCGCCATCTTGCGGCTCGTCGGCCCGGTGATCTCGACGCGTCGGTCGCGCAGGTCGCGCGGCGCGGCGGCCACCTGCCAGTCGCCGTTCCGGATCTCGACGGTGGCCTCCAGGAAGTCCGGTCGCTCGCCGGCCGCGATCCGCTCCCGACGAGTACGCCGTGCGGCGAGGAGCTCGTCGCGGCGCGCCCCGAACAGCCGCTGCAGGTCGGCCAGGAACGTCAGCGCGTCGGGGGTCAGCACCTCCTCGGACCGGTCGACGGGCGGGCCGGAGACCTCGATGCTGGTCATCCGCGCAGACTACGGCCACGCGCGGGCGATCCGTCAGGGCTGTCGGGCCCACCAGGCGAGGAGCGCATCCCGCGCGGCGTCCTCGCTCATCGGACCGTCGTCGAGGCGCAGCTCGAGCAGGAACCGGTAGGCCTTGCCCACGTCGGGGCCGGGCGCGATGCCGAGGATCTCCATGATCTGGGTGCCGTCCAGGTCGGGCCGGATGGCGGCGAGCTCCTCCTCCTCCGAGAGACGGGCGATGCGCGCCTCGAGCTCGTCGTAGGTGCGGCGCAGCCGGTCCGCCTTGCGCTGGTTGCGAGTAGTGCAGTCGGCGCGGGTGAGCACGTGGAGGCGCTCGAGCTGGTCGCCGGCGTCGCGCACGTAGCGGCGCACGGCCGAGTCGGTCCACTCGCCCTCGCCGTAGCCGTGGAAGCGCAGGTGCAGCTCGACCAGCTTCGCCACCGCCTCGGTCTGCTCGGTGGAGAACCGCAACGCCCGCATGCGCTTGCGGGTCATCTTCGCGCCGACGACGTCGTGATGGTGGAAGGTGACCTGTCCGCCCTCGACGAACTTGCGGGTGCGCGGCTTGCCGATGTCGTGCATCAACGCCGCGAAGCGGGAGACGAAGTCAGGCCCGTCGAGCCGGTCCTCCTGGTCGATGCTCTGCTCGAGCACGGTGAGAGTGTGCTCGTAGACGTCCTTGTGGCGGTGGTGCTCGTCGCGCTCGAGTGCGAGCGCGGGCAGCTCGGGCAGCACCAGCTCGGCCAGGCCGGTCTCGACGAGCAGGCGCAGGCCGGCCCGTGGGTACGGCGCCAGCACCAGCTTCACGAGCTCGTCGCGGACCCGCTCGGCGGAGATGATCGAGATCCTCGGCGCCATCGCCGTCATCGCCTCGACCACCGCCGGGTCGACGGCGAAGCCGAGCTGCGCGGCGAAGCGCGCCGCACGCAGCATGCGCAGCGGGTCGTCGCCGAAGGAGTCCTCCGGCCGGCCGGGAGTCCGCAGCAACCGGTGCGCGAGGTCGACGACGCCGCCGTACGGGTCGACGAGCTCGGTACCGGGCAGCGACACCGCCATCGCGTTCACCGTGAAGTCGCGCCGGCCCAGGTCGCCCTCGAGGCTGTCACCGAAGTCGACGGCCGGATTGCGGGAGGCCAGGTCGTAGCTCTCGGAGCGGTACGTCGTCACCTCGACCACCCAGGGACCCTTGCGGCAGCCGATGGTCCCGAAGTCGCGGCCCATGGTCCACAGCGCGTCCGCCCAGCCGGACAGCAGCCGCTCGGTGTCGTCGGGCCTGGCGGAGGTCGCGAAGTCGAGGTCGTTGTGGGCGCGCCCGAGCATCGCGTCGCGGACCGGGCCGCCGACCAGCGCCAGCTCGTGCCCGGCCGCGCCGAACAGCTCGCCGAGGGGGTCCAGAGCCGGCGCGATGCGCTCCAGCTCGGCCGACACCGACCGCTGGACGTCGGCCATCCGGAGCGGGGCTCCCCACGCAGACTCGCGGGGGGACTCGTCGGCGCCGGACACGGCATGCGAGCGTACTGGCACGCGGTGGCGCGGGGCGCATTCGTGATCCCCAGGGGACGCAGGACCTAGAGTTCTGGGGTGCCCCGACGGTCGACGCTGCTGCCTGCCCTGGCTGTGGTGGCGTCGCTCGGAGCCGCCATCGCCGGGCCGGCACTGACCGTCCAGGCCGCCGCGGCCGCCGGGTCCGGGTGGACGGTGCAGCCGGCGGCCGCACTCGCCGCCGACGACGCACCGCTCGCGATCACCATCGACGAGCTGACGCCGTCCTCGATCCCCCAGAAGGGCAAGGTACGGATCAGCGGCTGGGTCACCAACGAGTCCGACGAGACCTGGACCGCCGTCAACCTGCACGCCTTCATCAGTCGGACACCGATCACCGACTCCAGCGACCTGGCCTTCGAGAGCACCCGCGGCGTCGAGGAGTACGTCGGCGACCGGATCACCGCCCCCGGCACGTTCGACACGATCCCGGAGCTGGCGCCCGGGGCGTCGCTGCCCTACACCGACCGGATCCCGGTCTCCGTCCTCGACGCCGACGAGCCGGGCGTCTACTGGTTCGGCGTGCACGCGCTCGGCACGAACGCGGCCGGCCGGGACAACGTCGCCGACGGCAGGGCCCGTACCTTCCTCCCGTACGTCCCGCGGAAGGGCCGCGGCAAGCCCATCGACACCGCCCTGGTGCTGCCCATCCGACACCAGGTTCTCCACCAGCCCGACGGCCGGATCGCCGACGAGGAGGGCTGGATGAGCCTCCTCGCGGAGGGCGGCCAGCTCTCGTCGGTCGTGAACTTCGGTTTCGCGGCCGGCAGCCGCCCGATCACCTGGCTCGTCGACCCGGCGGTACCGGACGCGGTCAGCAAGCTGATCCAGGGCAACCAGCCCCGGCCGCTCGTACCTCCCGGCACGGGCGAGGGTCAGGACCAGCCCAGCGACGGTGCCACGCCTACCGACGACGCCTCCGGGTCGGGCACGGACGCGCCCAGCGCTCCGGCGGACCAGCAGCTGAGCGACACCGCCACGCAGTGGCTGGCCCGGTTCCAGCAAGCCCTGTCCGGCAAGCAGGTGCTGGCGCTCCCGTGGGGCGACGTCGACGTGGCCGCAGCCGCCCAGCACGCCCCCGACGTCTACACCGCGGCGCGCGACAAGTCGGGCACCCGGATCACCCAGGGCAGCCTCGACGCGACGCCGGTGGTCTCCGCCCCGAGCGGCCATCTCGACTCCGAGGCGATGGCGCTCACCGACCCGACCACCACCATCCTGGTCACCGACCGCAGCGTCGTCCGCGGGCAGGCGCCGAGCGTGGCGACGTACGCCGACCACCGCGTCGTCATGTACGCCTCCGACGTGCTCGACGGCGGACCCGGCCCGGACGACCCGCTGGCGCCCGTGGCGCTGCGGCAACGCATCCTCAGCGAGGCGGCGCTGCGGATGACCGAGCCCGGCCGCCAGCCGCTGGTCGTGGTCTTCCCACCGGGCTGGACGCCACCCGGAGGGCCCGACTACGGCGCGTTCTTCGACGGCCTCGACGTCAACTGGATGCACCTGACCTCGCTCGCCGACGCGACCGCCGTACCCGCCCGTCCACTGGCCGCCGACCGCTTCGCCTACCCCGCGTGGCAGCGCAACCACGAGGTCGGCGAGGACGCCTTCACCGCCCTCGGCCGGCTCACCGACGAGGCGGCCCGGCTCCAGGGAGTGCTCAGTGAGCAGTCGGACCTGGCGGCGCGGATCCGGGTGGAGGCCTTCGGCAACGTCTCCTACTTCGCCCGCGAGGACGACTTCTCCTCCTTGGTCGCCACCGAGAACACGATCGGCTGGGTGCAGAAGAACCTCCGGTCGGTGTCGGTGTCGGCGCCCAGCCGGGTGATCCTCTCCAGCAACAGCGGCAGCTTCTCGGTCACCATCACCAACGGCCTCGACGTACCCGTCTCGGTCCGGATCCACACCACGGCGAACCCGCCGATGGAGATCTCCAACCCAGGTTCGCTGAGGCTCGGCGCCGACTCCGCGACCACCGTGCTGCTCCAGGCCTCCACCGACAAGCTCGGCGTGCACAACGTGAGCATCGCGCTCACCGACCCCGAGGGGCAGCCGCTCGGCTCGACGTTCGCGCTCCCGGTCCGCGCGGCCCAGGTGAGCCAGGTGATCTGGCTGATCATGGGCGTCGCGGCGGGGTTGCTGTTCCTGGCGATCGTGCTCCGGCTGGTACGCCGCATCCGTGGTGGCGGTCCGTCCGGCGGTGACGACGACAGCCCGGACGCCGGGCCCGGCGGCGACCCCAGCGACGCGCCCGCGCGGGAGCCCCAGCCGGCGGCCAGTCCGTGACGGTCCGGGAGCCGCCCGAGGACTCCCAGGACACCCTGCTGGCGTCCAGCGCCGTGATGGCCGCGGGCACGATGGTGTCCAGGTTCAGCGGGTACCTCCGGTCGCTGCTGCTCGCCGCCGCCCTCGGCAACCTGCTGCACGCCGACCTGTTCACGATCGGGAACACGGTCCCGAACATGCTGTACATCCTGCTGGCCGGCGGCGTCTTCAATGCCGTGCTCGTCCCGCAGCTGGTCCGGTCGATGCGCAACGACGCCGACGGCGGCGAGGCCTACACGAACCGGCTCATCACCCTGTCGGCACTGTTCCTCGCCGGCGTCAGCATCGTGCTGGTCGTCGCCGCGCCGTGGGTGATGAGCGTCTTCCTGTCGTCGGCGTACGACCGGCCCGAGCTGGCCGAGCAGCGCGAGTCCATCATCGCCTTCGCGCGGTTCTGCCTCCCCCAGGTCTTCTTCTACGGGATGTTCGCGCTGGTCGGCCAGGTGCTCAACGCCCGTCGCCGCTTCGGGCCGATGATGTGGGCTCCGATCGCGAACAACCTGGTCTCCATCGCGGTCCTGGTCGGCTACCTCGTGTACTACGGCCCCGTTGCGAAGGGCGACCTGTGCTCGGCGTACACCTCCGGCCAGGCGGCCTGGCTGGGCCTCGGCGCGACGGCCGGCATCGTCGTGCAGCTGCTCGTGCTGGTGCCGTTCCTGCGGTCCGCCGGCTTCCGGTACCGCCCCCGCTTCGACTTCCGTGGCACCGGCCTGGGCCACACGCTGCGGCTCGGCGTCTGGACGGTGCTCTTCGTCATCGTCAACCAGGTCGCCTACGCGGTCGTCGTCCGGCTCGCCTCCGGCGGCACCACCGAGGTGCTCGCCAGCTGCGGCGGAGGCACGCCCGCGGACGCGACCGGATACACGGTGTACGCCCAGACCTTCCTGATCGTGATGGTCCCGCACGCGATCATCACGGTGTCGCTGGCGACCGCGATGCTGCCGATGCTGTCGTCGCAAGCCAGCGCGCACGACCTGCCCGGCCTCGCCGCGAGCCTCGCGCGCGTGCTCCGCACGGCACTGGCCGTCGTGGTCCCGTTCGCGGTGCTGCTCCCCGTGATCGCCCCCGACCTGGCCACCGTCCTGTGGAAGTACGGCGGCGCCAGCAGCACCTACGGCCTCTACATCCTGTCCCTCTCGCTGTTCGGCGCCGGCGTCGTCTTCTTCACCGTGCACTACCTCGTGCTGCGCGGCTTCTACGCCCTCGAGCGCAACCGCACGGTCTTCCAGATCCAGTGCGCCGTGGCCGCCACCAACATCGTGGTCGCGATCGTGCTCGTGCGGCGCACCGACGCCGAGCACACCGCGCCGGCACTCGTCGTCGCGTACGCCGCGTCGTACGTCGTCGGCTCGGTGCTCTCCTACCTGGCGCTGCGGCGGCTGCTCGGGGGCCTGCGGACGCCGACCCTGGTGCGCTTCGTCGTCCGCCTGGCCATCGCCACCGCCGTCGCGACCGCCGTGGCGCTCGGTCTCGCGTTGCTGCTCCCCGGCCGGGACGACCCGAGCCACCTGCTCGCCCTGGTCCGGCTCGTCGTGGTCGCCGGCGCGGACGTCGGGGTGTTCCTGGTCCTCGCGCGGGTGATGCGACTGACCGAGGTGACCTCGGTCCTGGAGACCGTGACGGGGCGGCTGCGCCGATCTTGACGATCCGGTCACGGTCCGGGTCGGCACCCTCCCGCCGGCGCGAGGCACACCTACGATGAGGTGACGCCCCGAGCAGCCCAGGAGCAGCCCAGGAAGGGAGACGGTGTCGCACGCGATCCGCCCCGGTGACGTCCTCGCCGGTCGCTACCAGCTCGTCGACCTGCTCGACGAGAGTGCGGGTGGACTGTTCTGGCGGGCGTACGACTCCTCGCTCGACCGGTCCGTCGCGGTGCACCTCATCCGCGCCGACGACGAGCGGGCCGCGCTGCTCCGCGAGGCGGCGCGTACCTCGGCGCGGGTCGTCGACCGCCGCCTGCTGCGGGTGCTCGACGTCGACGAGACCTTGGACCGGACCGCCAAGGACGGCACCGCCCTGTGCTACGTCGTCAACGAGTGGGCGACCGGGGTCTCCCTCGACATCCTGATCGCCGACGAGGGTCCCCTCGCGCCGCGCCGCGCCGCGTGGCTGGTCTCCGAGGTCGCCGCGACCATCGAGGTCGCCCACGCCGCCGGCGTGGCCCACGGCCGGCTGGTCCCCGAGAACCTCCTCATCGACCGCACCGGCTCGGTCCGGGTCATCGGCTTCGCCGTCGACGCCGCCCTCCACGGCCTGCCGCCCGGCCGGGTCTCGGCCGACGTCACCGACCTCGCCGGCCTGCTGTACGCCGGCCTGACCGCGCGCTGGGCGGGCGTCTCGCAGTCGTCGGTCAAGGGCGCGCCCCACCAGCACGGACGGGTGCTGCGGCCACGTCAGGTGCGGGCCGGCGTACCCCGGGTGCTCGACACGCTGTGCGACTCCGTGCTCAACCCGTACGCCGCGGCGCCAGGCTCGCACGCCCGCGGCGCCTACGACCTGACCACGGCCGGCGGCATCGCCGACGCCCTCCGCGAGGTCGTGGGCGACCCGGCGGGACTCGCCGACGCCGAGGTCCTGGCCATCCGTCGCCGGGAGGCCGGTCTGCCCGCCCGGACCGTGCCGGGTCCGCCCGGAGCCGCCTTCGGAAGCCTGGGCTCGCCCCCGGGCGCCCGCCCCGAGCCGGACCTCGAACCCGTCCTGCCGGCCGATCCGGTCGCCGAGAACCAGCCGCCGGTCCGCAACGACCAGCCGACCGAGGCAGGGCTGCCGATCTTCGACGACGACGGCGGGGTCGCCTGGATCGCCAAACGGGCCGACCCGCCACCACCCCCGCCGCCGTTCGAGGAGATCCCGGAGCGGCCGCTGTTCGCCCCCGAACCGGTCGACGGCAGCCCCGTCCGCCGCCCGCGCGTGTCCACCGGCCCGGGTCCCGGCGGCTACTGGCCGTGGGACACCAGCACCAGCACGGGCAACCGGGTCATCACGGGCAGCGGCATCATCGAGGCGGTCGAGGACTTCGAGGACGACGAGCGACCCGGCCGCAGCTGGCTGCGCCTCGCCGGCGTGGTGGCCGTGCTCGCCATGGCTCTGCTCGCCGTGGTCTTCGCGTTCGACCTGGGCCAGGGCCTGCCGACCATCGGGGGTGGTGACGACCCCGAGCCGTCCACGCAGTCCAGCACCGAGGGCACGCCCGGCTCCGACACCACGACGGCCGAGGCCGGCGCCCAGCCGTTCGAGGACGTCATCGCCGACGACTTCGACCCGCAGGGCGACCCGCCGGAGGAGAACCCCGACACGGTGCCGTTCGCGGTCGACGGGAACCCGGACACGGGCTGGCGGACGATGACCTACAGCCAGCAGCTCGGGCCGGCCGGCCTGAAGACCGGCGTCGGCCTCACCCTCGACCTCGGGGTCTCCGGTCAGGTCGACGAGGTCGACCTGACCCTGGCCGGAGCCCCGTCCGGGATCTCCGTCTACGTCACCGAGACCGCGCCGCGCGGCGTACGCGGCCTCGCGCCGGCGGCCACCGCGACCGCCGACGGCCCCGACCTGCCGATCGTCCTGGACGAGCCTGCGACCGGCCGGTTCGTGACGGTGTGGTTCACGGCCCTGCCGGCGATCGACGGCGGCTTCCGCGGCGAGATCGCGGAGGCGACCGTCATCGGGACGGCGGCGGAGTGAGCGAGCGGCCGGACGCCGAGCTCCTGCGGGCCCACGTCGACGGCGACCAGGACGCCTTCGGCGAGCTGTTCGCCCGCCACCGCGACCGCCTGTGGGCCGTCGCCCTGCGGACCATGAACAACCCCGAGGACGCGGCCGACGGCCTCCAGGACGGCCTGATCTCGGCGTACCGCCGGGCCGGCTCGTTCCGCGGGGAGGCGGCCGTGACCACCTGGCTGCACCGCATCGTGGTGAACGCCTGCCTGGACCGGATCCGGTCCGCCAAGGTACGTCGCGCGGAGCCGCTGCCCGACGACCTCGAGGACCAGGGTGGCCGCGGTTCGCTGGTGACCAGCCACGGCAGCGACGACCCCGCCGACGTCAGCGTGGCGGCCGAGCGCCGGCGTCGGGTCCTCGCGGCCCTGGACCGGCTTCCGGCGAACCAGCGGGCGGCGCTGGTGCTCGTGGACATGGAGGGGTACCCCGTCAACGAGGTCGCCCAGATGCTCGACTGCGCCGAGGGGACGGTGAAGTCCCGGTGCTTCCGCGGCCGGGCTCGGCTGGCGGAGCTGCTCAGTGACCTGGATCCCACCGCGGCGGTGGTCGAGGAGGGGAACCACGCCGATGACGGCGCCGTCCCATCCCCGGACCAGCCGCGGGGGCCGCCCTCCGTCGGCTGATCCCTCGACATCCCGCGACATGCCGGCACGCCCGGACCGGAGACACCGGAAGGAGGACCCAGATGCCGATCGACCATGGCGACGAGCACGGCGAGCTCCACGAGAGCCCGCTCGACCCCGCCGACGACGCCCGCATCCGGCGCCTCCTCGCCGAGGCCCGTCACACCGAGCCGATGCCGGCCGCCGTGGTCGCCCGGCTCGACCGGGTGCTCACCGGCCTCGCGTCCGAGCGCGCCCCGATCGCCCCGGTGATCGACCTGGCCCGGCGGCGTCGTACCGCGACCAAGCTCCTCGTCGCCGCCGCGGCCGTGGTGGTCGCCGGCGTCGGCGTCGGGCAGGTCCTGCCCGGCCTCGGTACGAGCAGCAACCACGACGCCCAGGAGACGACCGCGGACGGCGGAGGCGCCGGCGGCGATGCCGCCGCCCCGAAGGCGGAGTCCAACGAGTCCGCGCGCGCCCCCAGCACCGTCGCTCCCAGCGACACCGCCCCGTTCACCGGAGCCGGCAAGCCGGCCCGCATCCGCTCCGACCACTTCGGCCCCGACCTCCGGCGGCTCCAGCAGCGCCTCCTCCAGGACTCCTCCGCCTTCACGGCCGTCCCCGGTCCCACGTGCCTCAGCGCCCCGGTCGGGAGCGGCACGGTGCTCGCGGCGACGTACAACGACGCGGCGGCCGCCGTCGTCCTCCGCCCGCCGGCCGGCGACACCCAGGTGGTCGACCTGTACCTCTGCGGCCACGACCAGCCCCTGCGCAGCATCACCCTGACCGCGCCCTGACACAGGAATCCCCGCTCAGCCGGGTACGCCGACCCGAGCGACACCAGTGGGGACCAACACCACCTCTGGGGCCCCTGGGACCGGCGTTCGCGACCGAATCCCGACACATCCGCGCGCCACGGCCGGACACCTGCCGCGGGGAATTCCGCTCGCCTACGATCGGTTGAATCGAGCGAGTCCAGCCGACTCGACCAGCAGTCTTCCCAGGAGTGAGCCTCGTCCATGACCGACCCCCGCAACGTCATCATCATCGGCTCCGGACCGGCCGGCTATACCGCCGCCGTCTACGCCGCGCGTGCTTCGCTGCACCCGCTCGTCTTCGAGGGTTCGGTGACCGCTGGTGGCGCCCTGATGAACACCACGGACGTGGAGAACTTCCCGGGCTTCAAGGACGGGATCATGGGCCCGGCGCTGATGGACGAGATGCGCGCCCAGGCCGAGCGTTTCGGCGCCGAGCTGGTCTCCGACGACATCGTCGAGGTCGACCTCACCGGGGACATCAAGGTCGTCAAGACGGTCACCGACACCTACACCGCGCGGTCGGTGATCCTGGCGACGGGCTCGGGCTACCGCAAGCTGGAGCTGCCCAACGAGGCCGAGCTGTCCGGCCGCGGCGTCTCGTGGTGTGCGACGTGTGACGGCTTCTTCTTCCGCGAGCAGCACATCGCGGTGGTCGGCGGTGGGGACTCCGCCATCGAGGAGGCCACCTTCCTGACCCGGTTCGGGTCGAAGGTCACCCTGATCCACCGCCGCGACGAGCTGCGCGCCTCCAAGATCATGCAGGAGCGCGCCTTCGCCGACCCCAAGCTCGAGATCATCTGGAACTCCGAGGTCGCCAGCATCAACGGATCCGACCGGCTCGAGTCGCTGACGCTCCGCGACACCCGGACCGGCGAGACCAGCGAGCTCGCCGCGACCGGCCTGTTCATCGCGATCGGCCACGACCCGCGCTCGGAGCTGCTGACCGGCCAGGTCGACCTCGACGACGACGGGTACGTGCTGGTCTCCCACCCGTCCACGCGCACCAACCTGGCGGGCGTCTTCGCGTGCGGCGACCTCGTCGACCACCACTACCGCCAAGCCGTGACCGCGGCCGGCACCGGCTGCGCCGCGGCACTCGACGCCGAGCGCTACATCGCCGCCCTCGACCACGCCGCCTCGACCGCCGGCTCCGCCGACGCGACGGCCGCCGAGACCGTAGCCGTCGGCTGACCTTCCCGGCCGGGGCGCGGCTCGGAACAACCGTCCCCGGTCCCGTGTTCACTGTTCACCAGGCTTCGCAGCACGCGATCACCGCACACCAAGCACCCAGCCAAGGAGTCCCCCGTGGGAAACATGCCAGCCGTCACCGACGACGAGTTCGAGGCCCAGGTCCTCAAGTCCGAGAAGCCCGTCCTCGTCGACTTCTGGGCTGAGTGGTGCGGTCCGTGCCGCCAGGTCGACCCGATCCTCAGCGAGATCGCGGAGACCCACGGCGACAAGATCACGTTCCTGAAGATGAACGTCGACGAGAACCCCGTCACGCCGTTCTCCTACCGCGTCAACGGCATCCCGACCATCAACGTCTACCAGAACGGCGAGGTCGTCCGCTCCATCGTCGGAGCCCGGCCGAAGGCCGCGATCCTCAATGAACTCTCGGAGTTCCTCGAGGTCTGACCCGCTGGGGTCGCTCGGTCGACGGCTTCGGTGCCGGCCGTACGACGCCGATCAGCCGCTCCAGGGCGGCCTCGACCTCGTCACGCCAGGTCAGCGCCGAGCGCAGGTCCATCCGCATCCGCGGGTTCCGGGCATGGGGGCGGTGGGTCTTGAACCCCACGCTCCCGAGGAACTCGACGGAGGCGACACAACGGCTCCCCCGGGCATGGTCCCGCGGGGGCCGTCTCGTCTCCCAGCCTTCATCTCCCCGCGTGTCCCCGAACGCCTCGACGGCCTTGATGCCGCCTCGCTCGATCAGGTCGCGGGCCATGCCCTGCACCAGCATCCGGCCGAGACCGCCCCGGCGCGCGTCGGGGGCGACGTACACGTGGGTGAGCAGCACCGCGTCGGCGGACACCGGCGCCGTCGCGAACGACGCGGCGCCCGGCAGGAACGACTCGGGCGCGTAGAGCGTGAACCCCTTCGGAGCCCCGTCCACCAGCAGCACCCGTCCGCACGAACCCCAGTCGCGCAGGACCGTCGAGACCCAGGCGTCCAGCTCGTCGGCGGGGTCGTCGACCCGCTCCCGGCGCACCGGGTCGAGCTGCCAGAACAGGCATGAGCGGCAGGGCGCGGTCAGCTCCTCGAGGTGGTCGAGGGTGAGCCGGACGACCTTGCGTGACACCGGCGCCTCCTTCGGATGCCGGACAACTGATGGGCCCTGGTGCGGGTGGTGGTCCTCATCGTTCATGCTAGACGCGTCATGGAGAGCAGCCCCCCGACCGTCCCGCAGGGTTCGCGGACGCGCCTCGACAGCTACGTCGACCGCTACGCCGCGCGCACGCACGGCATGACGGCCTCGGAGATCCGGGCGCTGTTCGCGGTTGCCTCCCGGCCCGAGGTCGTCTCGCTGGCCGGCGGGATGCCGAACATCAGCGGTCTGCCGCTCGACGTCGTCGGCGCGGCGATCAGCGACCTGGTCGCGCAACGTGGTCCGGTCGCCCTGCAGTACTCCTCCGGCCAGGGCGACCCCACCCTCCGCGAACAGATCTGTGACGTGATGGCGCTCGAGGGCATCTCGGCCCACCCCGACGACGTCGTGGTCACCGTCGGCTCCCAGCAGGCCGTCGACCTGGTCACGCGCGTCTTCTGCGACCCGGGCGACGTCGTGATCTGCGAGGCACCGTCGTACGTCGGGGCGCTCGGCGTCTTCAAGTCCTTCCAGTGCCAGGTGGTGCACGCCGAGATGGACGCCGACGGGCTGGTGCCCGACGCGCTGCGTCAGGCGATCGCGGTCACCCGTGCAGCCGGCCGCACGATCAAGTTCCTGTACACGATCCCGAACTTCCACAACCCGGCCGGCGTGACCATGTCCGTGGCGCGCCGGGCCGAGATCCTCGACATCTGCAGGACCGAGGGCGTGCTCGTCCTCGAGGACAACCCCTACGGCCTGCTCGGCTTCGACGGCGAGCCGATGCGCGCGCTGCGTGCCGACGAGGCCGAGGGCGTGATCTACCTCGGCTCGTTCTCGAAGACGTTCTCCCCCGGCTTGCGCGTGGGCTGGGCGCTCGCGCCGCACGCCGTACGCGAGAAGCTGGTCCTGGCCCAGGAGGCGGCGACCCTCTGCCCGCCGGCGTTCAACCAGATGGCGGTCTCGGCGTACCTCCACAGCCACGACTGGCAGGGACAGGTCAAGCAGCTGCGCGAGATGTACCGGGAGCGCCGCGACGCGATGATCGAGGCGCTGCACGACTTCATGCCCGCCGCGTGCTCGTGGAACGTCCCACACGGCGGCTTCTTCGTGTGGATGAGCCTGCCGCCCGGCATCGACGCCAAGGCGATGCTGCCGCGCGCGGTCACCGCCCGGGTCGCCTACGTGCCCGGCACCGCCTTCTTCGCCGACGGTTTCGGCACCGGCTCGATGCGACTCTCGTTCTGCTACCCCACGCCCGAGCGGATCCGCGAGGGCGTACGCCGCCTCGCCGGCGTCCTGGAGGAGGAGATGGAGCTGCGCGAGACGTTCGGCGCCACCCATGCACCACAGCTGCCCCGCAGCGGGTACGACGGCCCCGGGACGGACCTCTCATGAGCCGCCACCCCGTCGTCGTCCTCGCCGGTGGCCTGTCCCACGAGCGCGACGTGTCCCTCCGTTCGGGCCGGCGCGCCGCGGAGGCGCTCCGCGACGCCGGGGTCGACGTGGTCGAGCGCGACGTGGACGCCGGCCTGATGGCCGCACTGACCGCCGACCCGCCTGCGTGCGTGCTGCCGATGCTGCACGGCGAGAGCGGCGAGGACGGTGCGATCCGGGAGGTCCTCGACCTGCTCGGGATCCCCTACGTCGGCGCCGGACCCGCCGCCTGCCGCACCGCTTTCGACAAACCGGTCGCCAAGTCGGTGATCCAGCAGGCCGGCATCGCCACCCCCGACTCCGTCTGCCTGCCACATGAGACCTTCCGCGAGCTCGGGGCTCCCGAGCTGATGGCCGCGGTGATCGACCGCCTCGGCCTGCCGCTGGTGGTCAAGCCCGCCCGCAGCGGCTCCGCGCTGGGCTGCACGTTGGTGCGGGCCGCCGAGGAGCTGCCGGACGCGATGGTGAACGCCTTCGCCTACGGGTCGGTCGCCCTGATCGAGCAGTTCGCGGTCGGTACCGAGGTCGCGGTACCCGTCCTCGATGACGGCACCGGCCCGCGGGCGCTGCCCGTGGTCGCCATCAAGGCCGACGGTGGCATCTACGACTACACGGCGAGGTACACGGCCGGCTCGACCGAGTTCGCCGTACCCGCTCCGCTCCCGGCAGACGTCCTCGCCGAGTGCGCCCGCGTCGCCGTGACCGCGCACGAGGTGCTCGGGCTGCGGGAGCTGTCGCGATCGGACCTGATCGTCGGCGCCGACGGCACGGTGTGGTTCCTGGAGGTCAATGTGGCCCCTGGGTTCACCGAGACGTCCCTGGTCCCGATCTCGGTCGAGGCGGCGGGCCTGGACCTCGGCGAGGTCCTTGCCGGCCTGGTCCGGGCGGCGTCCGGGCGGGACGCGCGGACCCCGACCCGATGAGCCTGGCCGATGAACGTGGTCCGATGAACGTGGTCCGATGACCGAGCTGACGTACTCCGCGATCATCCGGGTCGCGAAGCTGGGCTTCCGTGCCCTCGGCCAGAAGATCACCGTCACCGGGCTCGAGCACCTGCCCCGGACCGGCGGCGCGCTGGTCGCGGTCAACCACATCAGCTATGTGGACTTCATCTACGGCGGCCTGCCCGTCGAGCGGACCGGCCGGCGGCCGCGGTTCATGGCCAAGCGCGAGCTGTTCGACCACCCGATCACGGGGCCGATCATGCGGGCCTGCCGCCACATCGAGGTGGACCGCGCCGACGGGGAGTCCTCCCTCTCGGTGGCGCTGGAGCTCCTGCGTCGCGGCGAGGTCGTCGGCATCTTCCCGGAGGCGACGATCTCGCGGGCGATGGAGATCAAGGCCCTCAAGACCGGCGCAGCCCGGATCGCCCATGCGGCCACGGTGCCCCTGATCCCGGTCGTGTTGTGGGGCACCCAGCGGATGATGACCAAGGACCACGAGCGGGACTTCTCGCGCGGGCGGGCCATCACCATCTCGGTCGGCGCGCCCGTGCCGACGTCCGGGGACGCCGCCGCGGACACCGCCCATCTGGGTGCTGCGATGAGCGCTCTGCTCGAGGTGGCGATCCGCTCGTACCCGCAGCACGAGGACGGCGCCTGGTGGGTGCCGGCGTCGTACGGCGGCACCGCGCCGTCGCTGGAGGACGCGGCCCGGATGGACGCCGAGGAGAATGCGGCCCGAGTGGCCCGGCGAGCGGCCCGCCGTCGCGCCGCCGCCACGGAAAACCGATGAAGCGCTCTGTCGGCAAGGAGATTTATCGGTTTGTCACTTTGTCGACATTTCGGTGTTTGCGCAGGTCAGACGCTAGATCGGACGGTCGCTCCGGTTGCGCGGATCCATGATGTCGACGATCCGGCGCAGGTCGTCGAGGGAGGCGAACTCCACGGTGATCTTGCCCTTGTGCCGGCCGAGCTCGACCTTCACCCGGGTCTCGAGCCGGTCCGAGAGCCGGTCGGCGAGGTCGGTCAGGCCGGGCGCGACGGGCTTACGGCGGGGCGGCGCGACGGCGCGAACCGCGTCCCCGCCCGTGGCCACGATCTCCTCCAGGCCCCGGACCGAGATCCCCTCGGCGACCACACGGGCCGCCAGGCGGTCCTGTCGCTCGGCGTCGTCGACGGCCAGCAGCGAGCGGGCGTGCCCGGCGCTGAGCACGCCCGCGGCGACCCGGCGCTGGACGGCCGGCGAGAGCTTGAGCAGCCGGATGGTGTTGCTGATCTGGGGACGCGACCGGCCGATCCGGGTGGCCAGCTCGTCGTGGGTGCAGCCGAAGTCCTCGAGCAGCTGCTGGTAGGCCGCGGCCTCCTCCAGCGGGTTCAGCTGGGAGCGGTGCAGGTTCTCCAGCAACGCGTCGCGCAACATGTCGGAGTCGTCGGTGGCCCGGACGATCGCGGGGATCTTCTCGAGGCCTGCCTGCTGGGCGGCCCGCCACCGGCGCTCGCCCATGACCAGCTCGTAGGCATCCGGACCGGTCTGCCGGACCACGACCGGCTGCAACAGCCCGACCTCGCGGATCGAGTGCACGAGCTCGGCCATGGCGTCGGCGTCGAAGACCTGCCGCGGCTGGACCTGGTTCGGGGTGATCTCGCTGGCCAGGATCTCCGCGAACCAGGAGCCTTCCGGGCGGACCAGCGCCTCCGCACCCTCATGGGGGGTGTCCGGCTCCTCGTCCGTCGGCGCGGTGGGGATCAGCGAGCCGAGCCCCCGGCCGAGCCCACGGCGCACGGGACGCTCCCGGCTCACGAGGAGACCCCCGTGACCGCGCGCTGGGCCACCTCGCGGGCCGCCTCCAGGTAGGACAGTGCCCCGGGCGACGCCGGGTCGTAGGTCATCACGGTCTGGCCGTACGACGGTGCCTCCGAGACTCTCACCGAGCGCGGGATGGTGGTGTTGAGCACCTCGTCGGCGAAGTGTTCGCGGACCTCGTCGGCGACGCCGGCCGCGAGCCGGGTCCGGGCGTCGTACATGGTGATCAGGATGGTGGAGACCCAGAGCCGCGGGTTCAGGTGGGCGCGGACCATGTCGATGGTCTCGATCAGCTGTCCCAGACCTTCGAGCGCGTAGTACTCGGCCTGGATCGGGATCATCACCTCGGCGCCCGCCACCAGCGCGTTCAGGGTGAGCAGCCCCAGCGACGGCGGGCAGTCGATGAAGACGTAGTCGAAGCGCTCCTCCCCCGCCTGGTCGGCGGTGCCGATGCGGGGGTGCGCGGCGATCGCCTTGGCCAGCCGGTTCTCCCGTGCGACCACGCTGACCAGCTCGATCTCGGCGCCGGCGAGGTCGATGGTCGCGGGCACGACCCAGAGGTTGTCGACATCGGTGGCGGGCTCGGCGATGTCGTCCAGGGCGGCACCGTCGACCAGGGCGTCGTACGTCGACGCGACGCCGCGGTGGTGCTCGGCCCCGAGCGCGGTGGAGGCGTTGCCCTGGGGGTCGAGGTCGATGACGAGCACCCGCTGGCCGAGCTGGGCGAGGCCGGCGGCGATGTTCACCGTCGAGGTCGTCTTGCCGACGCCGCCCTTCTGGTTGGCCACCACCAGCACGCGGGTGGCCCCGGGTCGCGGCATGGCCGGTCGCTGACGGGCCCCCATCCGGGCCAGGACCGACGACTCCGCCGCCCGGGCCAACGGCGTGGTCTCGTCGTCGAAGCTCGGCGCGACGTCGCTCAGGTCGCCGGCGGTGAGCACCCGACGGGGCGGAGCCGGCTCCGTTTCACGTGAAACATCGGTCTCCGACGGCGGATCCGACGCCGGGTCCGACGCCGGGTCAGCCTGTGGAGAAGGTGCGCCTGCCTGTGGAGAAACACGCTCGCCGGGCCACCCCAAACCGGTGGATAACCCACCGGAGGCGTTCTGGTCCCGGCTCTCGGAGCCGTCGGTGGGCCAGCCCAACCCGGTGCTCGGTCCGGTGACCCGTCCGGTCCCCGATCCGTCCACCCATCCGTCCACGGGTCCACTCACCGGTTCGACCTGGTGGGTCACTGGGTCCTCCGCTGCTTCCTCGGGCGTCGACGGTCCGTCTCCGGGCGCCCGCGCCAACCTATAGGTCCGCCCGCGGGCCGGGCCACCCGCACCACCCACGTCGGCTCGGTCAGGACCCCCGATCCGAGCTCGACCACCACGGGTCTGGCACATCCCAGGGCGCGCAGGGCGGACCACGACTCCTCGACCTCGACCACGGCCGAGGCCCCCTTCATCGCGACCAGCTCGCCGTCGGGCCCGGCGAGCGGCAGGCACCACCGCACGAGCCGTTCGAGTGGAGCCACCGCGCGAGCCGTGACCACGTCGAAGGTCCGACCCCCGTGCAGGTCCTCGGCACGGCCGCGCAGCACCTCGACCCGGTCTCCGAGAGCGAGCTCCTCGACGGCTTCGTCGAGGAACCTGGTCCGGCGCAGCAACGGCTCCACGAGCGTCACGCGCAGGTCCGGGCGGGCGATCGCCAAGGCCAGCCCCGGCAGTCCCGCGCCCGACCCCACGTCGGCCACCGTGGCGCCCTCCGCGACGACCTCCCCGAGGACCGCGCTGTTGAGCAGGTGGCGGTCCCACAACCGGGCCGCCTCGCGGGGACCGATCAGTCCGCGGACCACGCCCTCGGTGGCCAGCAGGTCGGCGTACCGCTCCGCGAGCGGCAGGTGCTCCATGCCGAACACCCGCCGGGCCTCGGGGGGCGCGGCGGGTGTTTCACGTGAAACATCGCTCATGGAGCGGAGGGCTCGGCTGGGGGTGCTCAGGCGGGCAGGATCACCACGAACCGCCGGGGCTCGACGCCTTCGGACTCCGAGGTGAGGCCGGCCTCCGCGACGGCGTCGTGCACAACCTTGCGCTCGAAGGGCGACATCGGGTCCAGCGCGACTCGCTCGCCGCTCTCCTGGACCTGCTGCACGGACTCACGGGCCAGCTCGACCAGCCGGGTGCGCTGGTCGGCGCGATACCCGGAGATGTCCAGCATCAACCGGGACCGCTCGCCGGTCTCGCGGTAGACCGCGAGCCGGGTCAGCTCCTGCAGGGCGTCGAGCACCTCGCCGCGCTGGCCGACCAACTGGCTCAGGTCGGCGCCGACGATGGACACCGCGGCCCGGTCTCCGTCGACGTCCATGTCCAGGTCGCCGTCGAGGTCGGCGATGTCCAGCAGCTCCTCGAGGTAGTCGGCCGCGACGTCGCCCTCGCGCTCCAGCGCCGCGATCCGGCCGCCGCCCGACTCCTCGTCGTCCGACCCGTCCTCGCCCGACCCGTCCCCGTCCTCGTCCTCGTCGGACTCCTCGGGCTCGTCGGACTCCTCGGGCTCGTCGGCTCCTCGGCAGTCTCCTCGAGCTCCGCGCTCTCCTCGGTCTCGGGGGCCTCCGACCCCTCGGGGGCCTCGGCGGCGTCGGAGACCGCCGCAGCCTCCAGGTCCTCGATCTCGTTGGTGGTGACGTCGTCGCTCATGCGCTCTCTCCCTCGTTCGTGGCGGATCCGGTGGCGCCCGAGGTGCCGGGGGCACGCTGCGGACCGCCCCCCTTCTTCCGCTGCTGGCGGGTCTGCTTCTTGGGCTGCTGTCGCTGGGGCGCCTTCGGCGCGGTGTCCACGGCCGTGTCGGTGGCCACCTCGACACCCGAGCCGTCGGCGGTCTCCTCGCCGGAGCGCATGCCCTTGGCCGCGTCGCGCTTCTGCTTGGCCGCGAACGCCGGCGTCCCCGGGGCGGGGTTGTTGCGGATCACGTAGAACTGCTGGCCCATCGTCCACAGGTTCGAGGTGGTCCAGTACAGGAGCACGCCGATCGGGAACGCGATGCCACCGACCGCGAAGACCACGGGCAGCACGTACAGCAGCATCTTCTGTTGCTGGGCGTACGGGCCGGTGAGCGCGTCGGACGGCATGTTCTTGCTCATCAGCTGGCGCTGGGTGAGGAACGTGGTGGCGGTCATGGCCACCACCAGGAACGCCGCGAGGATCATCACCGCGGTGTTGCCGTTGTTGTTGAGGAAGGTGTCCTTGATCGGGATGTGGCCGAAGATCTTCGACTGCCCGAACGACTCCGCGAGGTCCTTGTCGAGGAAACCGTGCGGCTTCCCCTTCTTCGCGGCCTGGTCGAGCATCCGGAACAGCGACAGGAAGATCGGCATCTGCACGATGAGGGGCAGGCAGGAGGCGAACGGGTTCGTGCCCGTCTCCTTGTAGAGCGCCATCGTCTCCTGGGCCAGCCGCTCCCGGTCGTGGCCGTACTTCTTCTGCAGCTCCTTGACCCGGGGCTGGATCAGCTGCATGTTCCGGCTGGACTTGATCTGCTTGACGAACAGCGGGATCAGCATGGCGCGGACCACCAGCGTCAGCCCGATGATCGACAGCGCCCAGGTGAGGCCCGCGTCGGGGTCCAGCCCGACCGTGCTGAGCAGCCAGTGCCACGACACCATCACTGCGGACACCGCGTAGTACAGCGGCGTCATGATGATGTGGCCGACCTGGCCGAGGAATTCGAGCACGGGAAAGGCTCCTAGCCTGTCTTGATGCGGGTCTCGCGGATGTCAGTGCGTGGGGGAACGGGGTCGTAGCCCCCGGCGGCCCACGGGTGGCAGCGGCCCAGGCGGCGGACCGCCAGCCACGTGCCCTTGATGCTGCCGTGCACCTGCACGGCTTCCAAGGCGTACGCCGAACAGGACGGGTGGTACCGGCACACCTGGCCGTACAGCGGGCTGATCACGGCCCGGTAGCCGCGCAGCAAGGCGATGAGGACGTATTTCATGATGCGGGCTCACATGTTGCGCTCGAGGTCATCGGGACGACCCGACCCAGACAACGAGCGAGGTCGTCGCGGAGTTCGGCGTACGACGCCTCACGTGCGGCAGCCAGCGCGCGGACGACGAGCACCGAGCCGGGCGGGAGCACCTCGAGTCGCTCGAGGGCCAGGTGCCGCAGCCGGCGACGGACCCTGTTGCGGGCCACCGCACCACCGACGGTCCGGCCGACAACGAAGCCGACCCGCGCCTGCCGACTGTCCACGTCCGCTTCCGGTTCCGCGTTCGCGGACGCGAGGAAGTGCACGACCTGCGTGCGGCTACCGGCTCGCCGGCCGTCGCGAACGCAGCGGCGAAACGACTCACTCGAGGTGAGCCGGGCAGCCGCGGGCAACACGATGCGCCGTCGATCGCCGGTCGGAACCGGCTCAGACCGCGAGCTTGTTGCGGCCCTTGCGACGACGCGCGGACAAGATCGCGCGGCCCGCACGGGTACGCATCCGCAGGCGGAAACCGTGCACCTTGTGGCGGCGGCGGTTGTTCGGCTGATACGTACGCTTGCTCACAGGTCTTCTCCGTGGGTCCAGGCCTCGGTGGGCCTTCAACAGGTCTGCGGCACCCCGGCGCCAGCGCGGATCTCCCAACTTGCAGGACGGGCTCGCTGTGCTGGCGAGCACAACGCGGCGCGGCGCCACGACAGGTGACCGGCCAACGGTACGCGACCGTCTTCCACAGGGTCAAACCACCGCCGACCTGATGGGCAGGGGCCTGCCGGGAACACCCTTCCAGACCTGTGGATGACGTCTTGCCGCGGTCCTCCGGCGCGGGTTAGGTTCGGCCACGACGACATTCCCCGCCGTCCCCCATCACCTCCGGCACCGCTGCCGGCAGCGCTCCGGGCATTCCCCGCTCGCACCGCGCTGACCTGCGGAAACACCGTCGGATGCGGTCCCGCGTGACCGTCGTGCGGTGGGGACCAACTCCTTCACAGGTTGTGGAGAAGGGTGTGGAGAGTTTCAGGTCAGACGACCCGTTCGCAGCGATCGGGTCACCCAAGGACGGCGGGCACATCGTGGACGACGAGCAGGACCTTTCGAGACAGCGCGCAGGAGACCAGACAGTGAGCCAGACGACCGGTCACCAGACCGATCTCGAGGCGGCGTGGTGGTCGGTGGTCGCCGAGCTGCAACCCAACCAGCGGGCCTGGCTCGAGGTGACCGCACCGGTCACCCTGCACGGCAACCAGGCGATCATCGAGGTCGTCGACGAGTTCACCCGGACCCAGCTCGAGGGCCGGCTGCGCGCCCAGATCGAGGAAGGCCTGACCACCACGTTCGGGCGCGACATCCGCCTCGGCGTGACGGTGAACCCCTCGCTGGTCTCGGACCGCGCCGAGGGAACACCCGAAAGTCGCCATGTCGACACATCGATTCATCACTCCGTCGACATGCCGACTTATGGACCCGGGGCCGTCGAGGACCAGGCTGCCGAGCAGATCCGCACCTCGGTCCTCGAGACGCGGCTGAACCCGAAGTACACCTTCGACACCTTCGTCATCGGCTCGTCCAACCGCTTCCCCCACGCGGCGGCCGTCGCGGTCGCCGAGGCGCCCGGCCGCGCGTACAACCCGCTGCTCGTCTACGGCGACTCCGGGCTGGGCAAGACCCACCTGCTGCACGCGATCGGTCACTACGTGCGCAGCCTCTACAACGGGGCCAAGGTGCGCTACGTCTCCAGCGAGGAGTTCACCAACGAGTTCATCAACGCGATCCGTGACGACCGGCAGGACCGGTTCAAGCGGAAGTACCGCGACGTCGACGTGCTCCTCATCGACGACATCCAGTTCCTGGAGGGCAAGACCCAGACCCAGGAGGAGTTCTTCCACACCTTCAACACGCTGCACAACGCGAACAAGCAGATCGTGCTCACCTCCGACCGGGCGCCCAAGCGGCTCGAGGCGCTCGAGGACCGGCTGCGCAACCGGTTCGAGTGGGGCCTGATCACCGACGTCCAGCCGCCGGACCTCGAGACGCGGATCGCGATCCTGCGCAAGAAGGCCGCGATGGACCGGCTCACCGCGCCGCCGGACGTGCTGGAGTTCATCGCCTCGAAGATCCAGACCAACATCCGCGAGCTCGAGGGCGCCCTCATCCGGGTCACCGCCTTCGCGAACCTCAACCGCCAGGAGGTCGACATGACCCTGGCCGAGATCGTGCTCAAGGACCTGATCCCCGAGGGCGGCGAGCCCGAGATCACCGCCTCGCTGATCATCGCCCAGACCTCGGCGTACTTCGGCCTCCCGATCGAGGACATCACCGGTCCCAGCCGCGGCCGGCACCTCGTGATGGCCCGTCAGATCGGGATGTACCTGTGTCGCGAGCTCACCGACCTCTCGCTCCCGAAGATCGGCGCGCAGTTCGGCAACCGCGACCACACGACGGTCATGTACGCCGACCGGAAGATCAACCAGCTGCTCGCCGAGCGACGTGCGGTCTTCAACCAGGTCTCGGAGCTGACCAACCGCATCAAGATGCACGCCCGCCAGACCTGAGCGCCGCCCGGCCCGAGCTCGCGAGGGCCGGATCAGGCGCCAGATCGAGGAGGGCTCGGCGCACCCGAGCCTGCGAGGGGGCGCGACCCGTCTCGAGATCTCTCGCTCGTGCAGGAATTACAACGGCGCAAGATGTGCGGGACCCTGTGCGACTCGCCGCCGATCTCTCCACAGCGACTGTGGACAACTGGGGACGACGGTGTAGCGCCGGTCACACCTCCACCGGTTCGTGTGGTTCTGCCATCGCTCGTCCACACCGGCTGGGGACGAAAAACTGGCGCCTGACCTGCGCCAGACGCCGGTTCTCCACATATCCACCGCACCTACTACGACTCTCAACCTCTCTCCCTAGTGATCCTCGGTGAACGTCGCTGCGCGCCCCGACCTGGGGACAACCGAGCCCACCAAGGGTCGGGCACCGACCCGTCGCGCGCGGCCACCACTCCCCTGCGTCGGCGCCGCGTGGCAGGATGCCCGCACCGGTATGCCTGACTCACGGGCTTGGCTGACCTGTGGGGCTGACATGCTGGGTCCAGGACTGCCTTCCCCACCCTGACCTCGAAGGATCTCGTGTGAAGTTCCGCGTGGATCGCGACGCGTTCGCCGACGCCGTCGCGTGGGCGGCGCGCAGCCTGCCCGTCCGTCCCAGTGCTCCCGTGCTGTCCGGCCTGCTCATCGATGCGACCGACGAGGGCCTGGTGCTCTCGACCTTCGACTATGAGACCTCGGCCCGGGCCACGCTCACCGCCGAGGTGTCCGACGAGGGCCGGGCCCTGGTCAGTGGCCGCCTGCTCGCCGACATCTGTCGCAGCCTGCCGCCGAAACCGGTCGACGTCGCCCTCGACGGCACGCGCGTCTCGATCACCTGCGGCTCGGCGCGGTTCAGCCTGCAGACCATGCCGGTCGAGGACTACCCGACCCTGCCCGAGATGCCGGCCGCCTCCGGCACGGTCGCCAGCGACCAGTTCGCGCACGCCGTGGCGCAGGCGGTCACCGCCGCCGGCCGCGACGACATGTTGCCCGTGCTCACCGGCGTCCGCCTGGAGATCTCGGGGTCGACGATCGCGCTCCTCGCGACCGACCGGTTCCGGCTCTCGCACCGCGAGCTCGACTGGAACCCGCTCAGCCCCGACGCCTCGCTGGCCGCGCTGGTGCCGGCAAAGGTGCTCGGCGACACCGCGAAGTCGTTGACGGCCGGCCCCGAGGTGACCATCGCCCTGTCGTCCGGCGGCGCAGGCGAGGGGATCATCGGCTTCGAGGGCTCGGCTGCCGGCGGCACCCGGCGTACGACCACCCGGCTGCTCGACGGTGAGTTCCCCAAGGTGCGCAGCTTGTTCCCCAGCGAGCACCTCACCAAGGCCCTGGTCGACAAGCTCGCGCTCATCGAGTCGGTCAAGCGCGTCGCGCTCGTCGCCGAGCGCAACACTGCCGTGCAGCTGGCCTTCTCCGAGGGGATGCTGACCCTCGACGCCGGGTCCGGAGACGAGGCGCAGGCCTCGGAGTCGATCGAGGCCACCGTCGACGGCGACGACCTGACCACGGGCTTCAACCCGCAGTTCCTGCTGGACGGGCTGACGGCGATCGACGAGGCCGTCGTCGAGCTGTCGTTCACCCAGGCTTCCAAGCCCGTTGTCATCAGTGGTTCGATCGGTGAGAACAACGAGGACCCGGGCTTCCGCTACCTGTTGATGCCGCGACGCCTGCTGTCCTGACCGATCCACCCCCCGCCTCGAACCCGCCTCAACCAGCCTCGAACCAGCGTCGCACCACAGGAGGGCACCCGGATGGACATCGGACTCGTCGGGCTCGGGAAGATGGGCGGCAACATGCGGACCCGCCTCCGCAACGCCGGCCACACGGTGGTCGGCTACGACCGGAACCCGGACATCTCCGACGCCTCGAGCCTGGCCGACCTGGTCGACAAGCTCCCCTCACCCAAGGTGGTCTGGGTGATGGTGCCGGCCGGCGACATCACCCGCGGCGTGATCAAGGAGCTGGGCGACCTCCTGGGCGAAGGCGACCTCGTCGTCGACGGCGGCAACTCCCGATGGACCGATGACCAGGCCAACGCCGCCATGCTGGCCGAGAAGAAGGTCGGCTTCGTCGACTGCGGCGTCTCCGGCGGCGTGTGGGGGCTGAAGAACGGCTACGCCCTGATGTACGGCGGCTCGGCCGAGGACATCGCCAAGGTGCAGCCGGCCTTCGACGCGCTCAGGCCCGAGGGGGAGTTCGGGTCGGTGCACGCAGGCGCCGTCGGTGCCGGGCACTTCTCGAAGATGGTCCACAACGGCATCGAGTACGCCATCATGCAGAGCTACGCCGAGGGCTGGGAGCTGCTGCAGAAGGTGGATCTCGTCGACAACGTCACCGAGGTGTTCCGCTCGTGGCGCGAGGGCACCGTCATCCGGTCCTGGCTGCTCGACCTGCTGGTCAACGCCCTCGACGAGGACCCGGGACTCTCCAAGATCCGGGGCTACGCCGAGGACTCCGGCGAGGGCCGCTGGACCGTCGAGGCCGGCATCGACAACGCGGTCGCCACGCCTGCCATCACCGCCGCGCTCTACGCACGGTTCATCTCCCGCCAGGACGACAGCCCGGCGATGAAGGCGATCGCCGCCATGCGCAACCAGTTCGGCGGGCACGCCGTGCAGAGCGGTCCGCCGCCCGGCGGCGACGCCTCGCCGGTCTGACGGGAGTCGCTTGTACGTCTCGCACCTGGTCCTGCACGACTTCCGCTCGTACGCCGACGTCGAGGTCGTTCTCGAGCCCGGCCCGACGGCGTTCATCGGCAGCAACGGTCAGGGCAAGACCAACCTCGTCGAGGCGATCGACTACCTCTCCCGGCTGACCTCGCACCGCGTCGCCACCGACGCGCCCCTGGTCCGGGCCGGGGCGGAGCAGGCCGTCGTCCGCGCCGCAGTGGTGCGAGAGGGCCGGACGGCCGTGCTCGAGGTGGAGGTCAACCCGGGCCGGGCCAACCGCGCGCGGGTGAACAAGTCCCCTCTGCCCAAGACCCGCGACCTGGTCGGCCTGGTGCGCACGGTGGTCTTCTCGCCCGAGGACCTCGCCCTGGTGAAGGGCGACCCGGCCGAGCGCCGCCGTTTCCTCGACGACCTGCTGGTCCTGCGCACGCCCCGGCTCGCGGGGGTTCGCGCCGACTACGAGCGGATCCTTCGGCAGCGCAACACGCTCTTGAAGACGGCCGGTCACGCCCGCCGGGGCAGCGAAGGCCACGAGTCGGCCCTGTCGACGCTCGACACCTGGAACTCGCACCTGGCCCGGGTCGGCGCCGAGATCCTGGCCGAACGGCTCACCCTGGTGGAGGACCTGCGGCCCTTCCTCGGCAACGCCTACGCCACCGTCGCCCGTGGCGCGCCGCGCGACGCCGCCGAGATGGAGTACAAGCCGTCCTTCGAGCTGGGCGAGGAGCGCGAGCGCGGTGCGCTGACCGAGGGGCTGCTCGCAGCGCTGGCCGAACGACGTACCGAGGAGCTGGACCGCGGCGTCTCGCTGGTCGGCCCGCACCGTGACGACCTGGTGCTCAGCCTCGGTCCCGGTGGCGACGCAACGCGGCTGCCCGTCCGTGGGTACGCCAGCCACGGGGAGTCCTGGTCGTTCGCGCTGGCGTTGCGGCTGGCGGCCTACGACCTGCTCCGCGCCGACGGGGACGACCCGATCCTGATCCTCGACGACGTGTTCGCCGAGCTCGACGGCGAGCGACGCGCGCAGCTCGCCGAGCTGGTCGCCGGCGCCGAACAGGTGCTGGTCACGGCGGCCGTGGACGACGATGTGCCGGAGAAGCTCGCGGGCGTGCGGTTCCGTGTGGCGGGAGGGGAGGTGACCCGTGTCGACTGACGAGCCGGCTGACGAGCGGACTGACGAGCCTGGGGCGCATCGGCCCGACGGCCTCGACCTCGCCAAGGACCTCGCCCGCGCGACGGCTCGCTCCTCACCGGCCAAGCGCGTACGCCGCGGAGCAGTCGCGGTCGGGCACCGAGCGGCGTACCGGGCCGGCGAAGGCCTCCGGCGCGTTCCCCGACGAGCGCGACCCCCAGCTCCTCGACGCGACCGTGAGCCGACTGGTCGACGACCACGGCTGGGACGTCGACCTGCGGGTGGCGGGGGTCTTCGCGCGCTGGGCCGAGCTGGTCGGCGACGAGGTCGCCCGCCACGTGGTCCCGGAGTCCTTCGCCGACGGCGTGCTGGCGGTGCGGACCGACTCCACGGCCTGGGCGGCCCAGCTGAAGTACCTCGCCCCCGAGCTCGTCAAGCGCCTGAACGCCGAGCTCGGCCACGGCACCGTCACGCTGGTCGAGATCGCCGGCCCACACCTGCCCAGCTGGAAGAAGGGGCCCCGTTCGGTCCGTGACGGCCGCGGCCCTCGCGACACCTACGGCTGACCCTCCTCAGGATCCCTCGCGAGCCGATCTGAGGGGTCTCGCGGACGTATAGGGACTCCACCGCACCCCTGCGAGGCCCGCTGCAGCGCCCTTCACGAGCCGCTCAGCGGCGATTTCGGCGTCCGGATGACCCCCGGCCTGGGGATGGCGGCGTGGAATGCGGCCCTGCACGGGCTATCATGGGCATCGGGTCGCGCGCCTCCAGCCGCCGCGACCCGAGTTGCGACGTCGTGTCATGGGTCGATATGAAGAGGTGCGTGTGAGCGAGGAACCGACCGCCAGCCAACCGAGTCCAGCAGCCGGACGTCCACCTGCCACCCCCGCTCCAGCCACGCCCGAGGCCGACATCCCCGCCGACGTCAACGGTGACTACGACGCGTCCGCCATCAGCGTGCTCGAGGGCCTCGAGGCGGTCCGCAAGCGCCCGGGCATGTACATCGGCTCCACCGGCGAGCGCGGCCTGCACCACCTGATCACCGAGATCGTCGACAACGCCGTCGACGAGGCGCTCGCCGGCTACTGCGACCGCATCGTGCTCACCCTGCGTGCCGACGGCGGCGTGCAGGTCGTCGACAACGGCCGCGGCATCCCCACCGACACGGCCCCCGGCCAGGAGCTGCCGGCCGTCACCGTTGGCGCTGACCCTGCTGCACGCCGGCGGCAAGTTCGGCGGCGGCGGCTACAAGGTGTCCGGCGGCCTGCACGGCGTCGGCGTCTCGGTCGTCAACGCGCTCTCGACCCGCCTCGTCGTCGAGGTCAAGAACCGCGGCCACCTGTGGCGGCAGAGCTTCCAGCTCGGCGAGCCCGACGCGCCCGCTCGAGCAGGTCCGCCCGCTCGAGCCCGACGAGGGCACCGGCACCACCGTCACCTGGTGGGCGTCCTCGGAGATCTTCGAGACCACGACGTACTCCCTGGAGACCCTGACCAACGCGCATGCGCGAGTACGCCTTCCTCAACAAGGGCCTGGAGATCGTGATCCGCGACGAGCGGCCCGACGCCGGCGAGGTCGCCGACGCCGTGCCAGGACGACACCGTCGCCAACGAGATCGACCAGCCCAGACGCCGCCGCCATGCATCGCGCCGAGGGCGGCGGCAGCGAGCAGGTCTTCAAGTACGACCGAGGCCTGGTCGACTACGTCGAGCACCTCAACCGCACCAAGCAGGCCGCCAACCCGACCATCATCTCCTTCGAGGCGGAGGCGCCGGAGTGCGCCGGGCAGCACATGAGCCTCGAGGTCGCGATGCAGTGGAACACCACCTACACCGAGTCGGTGCACACCTTCGCCAACACCATCAACACCCACGAGGGCGGCACCCACGAAGAGGGCTTCCGCGCCTCGCTGACCAGCCTGGTCAACAGCTGGGGCGAGGAGTGGGGCCTGATCAAGAAGCCCGAGGACCGCGTCTCCGGTGACGACATCCGTGAGGGCCTCACCGCGATCGTCTCGATCAAGCTGGCGAGCCGCAGTTCGAGGGCCAGACCAAGACCAAGCTCGGCAACACCGAGGCCAAGGGCTTCGTCCAGCGCACCGTCAACGACCAGCTCGGTGCGTGGTTCGAGCAGAACCCCGCCGAGGGCCGCGACATCGTTCGCAAGTCCCAGGCCGCGCAGCGTCCGCGCGCTCGCCGCCCGCAAGGCACGCGACCTGGCGCGCTACCGCAAGGGCCTGCTCGGCGGCGGCAACCTGCCCGGCAAGCTCTCCGACTGCCAGTCCACCAACCCCGAGGAGTGCGAGGTCTTCATCGTCGAGGGCGACTCGGCGGGTGGCTCGGCCAAGTCCGGCCGCGACCCGCGCATCCAGGCGATCCTGCCGATCCGCGGCAAGATCCTCAACGTCGAGAAGGCCCGCATCGACAAGGTGCTGGCCAACAACGAGGTCCAGGCGATCATCAACGCGCTCGGCACCGGCGTCCACGACGACTTCGACATCGACAAGCTGCGCTACCACAAGGTCGTGCTGATGGCCGACGCCGACGTCGACGGCCATCACATCAACACCCTGCTGCTGACGCTGCTGTTCCGGTTCATGCCCAAGCTGATCGAGCACGGCTTCGTCTACATGGCGCAGCCCCCGCTCTACCGGCTGCGCTGGAACAAGCCCCACGAGCACGAGTTCGTCTACTCCGACGCCGAGCGCGACGCGCTGCAGCGCGCCGGGGTGGCCGAGGGCAAGAAGCTGCCCAAGGAGAACCCCGTCCAGCGCTACAAGGGTCTCGGCGAGATGAACGCCGACGAGCTGTGGGAGACCACCATGGACCCCGACCAGCGGCTGCTGCTGCAGGTGACGCTGGAGAACGCCGCCCTGGCCGACGAGACGTTCTCGATCCTGATGGGCGAGGCCGTCGAGCCGCGGCGCTCCTTCATCCAGCGCAACGCGAAAGACGTCCGCTTCCTCGATATCTAGTTCTCTAGCGCGAACCCTAGATATCGGTAGATCCAGGCAGAAGAGGCACTTCGTGACCGAGACCCCGATCCCACCCCCGGCGGCCCCGGCGGCCGCGTCAACGAGGTCGAGCTGCGCACCTCGATGGAGCGCTCCTACATCGACTACGCGATGGCGGTCATCGTCGGCCGCGCGCTGCCCGACGTACGCGACGGGCTCAAGCCGGTGCACCGCCGGGTGCTCTACGCCATGTACGACGGCGGGTACCGGCCGGACCGCGGGTTCAGCAAGTGCTCGCGCGTCGTCGGTGACGTGATGGGCCAGTACCACCCGCACGGCGACACCGCGATCTACGACACCCTGGTCCGGCTCGCCCAGCCCTGGGTGATGCGCGACGCCGCTGATCAACGGCCAGGGCAACTTCGGGTCGCCGGGCAACGACCCCGCCGCGGCGATGCGGTACACCGAGTGCCGGATGGCGCCGCTGGCCATGGAGATGGTGCGCGACATCGACGAGGACACCGTCGACTTCCAGCCCAACTACGACGGCCGCACGCAGGAGCCGGCGATCCTGCCGGCGCGGTTCCCCAACCTGCTGGTCAACGGCTCGGCCGGCATCGCCGTCGGCATGGCCACCAACATCCCGCCGCACAACCTCCGCGAGGTCGCCGACGGGGCGCTGTGGGCGCTCGAGCACCCCGACGCCACCCGCGAAGAGCTGCAGGACGCGCTCATCGAGCGGATCAAGGGCCCCGACTTCCCGAACGCCGCCCTGATCGTGGGCCGCCAGGGCATCGAGCAGACCTATCGCACCGGCCGCGGCTCGGTCACCCAGCGGGCGGTCATCGAGATCGACGAGGACAGCAAGGGCCGCACCTGCCTGGTCATCACCGAGCTGCCCTACATGGTCAACCCCGACAACCTGGCGCTGAAGATCGCCGAGCTCGCCGACACCGGGCGGGTCCAGGGCATCGCCGACGTCCGCGACGACACCTCCTCGCGCACCGGCCAGCGCCTGGTCGTCGTGCTCAAGCGCGACGCCGTCGCGCGGGTCGTCCTCAACAACCTGCTCAAGCACACCGAGCTGCAGACCAACTTCTCGGCCAACATGCTGGCCCTGGTCGACGGCGTGCCCCGCACGCTGACCATCGACCAGTTCATCAGCCACTGGGTCGAGCCACCAGGTCGACGTCATCCGCCGGCGCACCGAGTACCGCCTGCGCAAGGCCGAGGAGCGCGCCCACATCCTGCGCGGCCTGGTCAAGGCGCTCGACATGCTCGACGAGGTCATCGCCCTGATCCGCCGCTCGCCCGACGTCGCCGAGGCGCGACAAGGGCTGATCGAGCTGCTCGAGATCGACGAGCTCCAGGCGACGGCGATCCTCGACATGCAGCTGCGCCAGCTGGCCGCGCTGCAGCGTCAGAAGATCATCGACGAGCTGGCCGAGTTCGAGATCAAGATCGCGGACCTACAAGGACATCCTCGCGAACGTCGCACGCCAGCGCTCGATCGTCATCGACGAGCTGAACGAGATCGTCGACCAAGTACGGCAACGACCGTCGTACCCAGATCATCGCGGCCGACGGCGACCTGTCGATGGAGGACCTGATCCCCGACGAGGAGCTCGTCGTCTCCATCACGCGCGGCGGGTACGCCAAGCGCACCCGCTCCGACCAGTACCGATCCCAGAAGCGCGGCGGCAAGGGCGTGCGCGGCGCGACGCTGCGCGGCGACGACGTGGTCGACCACTTCATCGCCACCACCAACCACCACTGGCTGCTGTTCTTCACCACGGCCGGGCGGGTCTACCGCACCAAGGCCTACAACCTGCCGGAGGCCTCGCGCGACGCGAAGGGCGGCCACGTGGCCGGCCTGCTGTCGTTCCAGCCCGACGAGAACATCGCGCAGGTGCTGGCGATCCGCGACTACGACCAGGCGCCGTACCTCGTGCTCGCCACCCGCAACGGGCTGGTCAAGAAGACCCGGCTGGGCGACTACAACAGCCCGCGCCAGGCCGGCGTGATCGCGATCAACTTCCGCGAGGACGACGACGAGCTGATCGGCGCCGAGCTGGTCGAGCCCGACGACGACATCCTGCTCGTCTCCCGCAAGGGCCAGGCGATCAGGTTCCGCGCCGACGACACCCAGCTGCGGCCGATGGGCCGGGCGACGTCCGGCGTCGCCGGCATGAAGTTCCGCGCCGGCGACTCGGTGCTGTCGATGTCGGTGATCCGCGCCGACCAGGTGGCGGCCGAGGAGCGCGCCGCGGTCAAGCCGCAGTACGTCTTCACGATCACCGACGGCGGCTTCGCCAAGCGCTGCCGGATCACCGACTACCGCCTGCAGTCCCGCGGCGGGCTCGGCATCAAGACCATGTCGCTGGCCAACGAGGAGCGCGGCAACCTGGTCGGCGCGTTCATCGTCGTCGACGGCGACGAGGTGCTCTCGATCACCCAGGTCGGCCAGGTCGTGCGCAGCCCCGATCAACGACGACTTCCGGCCGACCGGACGCTCCACGATGGGCGTGAAGTTCGTGACGCCCAAGGAGGGCGACGCCGTCGCGGTGGTGGCCCGGTCCGTCGAGGCTGCCCGAGAACGGCGACGACGCGGTGGAGGCCGACGAGACCACTACCACAGGTGAGGCCGAGCAGGCGGCGGATCCGTCCGGCGAGGCGGATCGAGGAATCGCCCGATACGGGCTCCAGTGCAACAATCGAGGAGACCCCCACGGTCAACTGGGCGATTCCCCACCCGAGAGTGAGGCCTGATGACGGAGCGACCGACCGAGCAGACGCACGCGCGACTGACCGGGCTGGACGCCGAGTCCCGGCCGAGTGCGCCGACCCTGCCGCCGATGCCGCGGCCCCAGGATCGTGCAGCCGTCGCTGTCCGAGCGGCTGCAGCAGAAGCTGAGCGCGGTGCGCCAGGTGGCGACGCCGTCGTCCCCGGCTGCTCCGGCTGCACCGCCGGCCACCAACGGGTCCGCACCCGACGAGACGACGGTGCGTCCCGCCGTACGACCCGAGGCCGCCGCCGACCGCGCCCGCCCCGGCCGCACGTCAGGCCGAGGACGAGCGGCCGGTCCTCCCGCCGCCGGCAGCCGAGCAGGCGCCCGCCGCAGCCCGGCACCACGCAGCGCACCCAGAAGACCCGGCCGGTCCGGAGCGCGCGGCAGAAGCGGCCCCCGCGTCGGGCCCGGCTCCGCCTGACCCGGATCGACCCGTGGTCGGTGATGAAGACCGCGTTCCTGCTGTCGATCGCGCTCGGCGTCGTCACGATCGTGTCGGTGCTGATGGTGTGGTCCGTGCTCGGCGCCGCCGGCGTCTGGGACTCCATCAACACCACGGTCCGCGACATCGTCGGCGACCAGGCGGACACGCCGTTCACGATCCAGGACTACCTCGGCACCGACCGCGTCATCGGGTTCACGATGCTGGTCGCGGTGATCGACGTCGTGCTGCTGACGGCGATCGCCACGCTCGCGGCGTTCCTCTACAACATGGCCGCCGCACTGCTCGGCGGCATCGACATCACCCTGGTCGAGGACGAGCGCTGACGGTCCACCACCATGGTTGGTTGGCGATTGGTTGGCGTCTCGGACGGTCGGGTAATGTTCGACCTCGGTCGCCGCTCCTCACGGGGCGGTCGCGCCGTTCCCGGGCCTATAGCTCAGACGGTTAGAGCGCTTCCCTGATAAGGAAGAGGTCACAGGTTCAAGTCCTGTTAGGCCCACGACATCGACGACGGGAGACCACGTCATGAAGAAGATCCTGTTCATCCTGCTGGCCGCCGCGGGTGTTGCCTACGCCAAGAGGAAGATGGACGAGGGCAAGCACGAGCAGGCCCTGTGGGCCGAGGCGACCGACAACGTCACCCCGCCGTCGGCTGACACGCCCCCCGCGGAGTAGCTCGCCCGCCGGCCCTCGCCGGCACCGTTGTCCTGCCGGGGCCTTGGCGCAATTGGTAGCGCACCTGCTTTGCAAGCAGGGGGTTAGGGGTTCGAGTCCCCTAGGCTCCACCCACACGTCTGCCTCTCGGGTGCCTTGGCGCAATTGGTAGCGGCTCTGCGCGCGCATCGTCCGGTGAAACACGCTGCGCGCATCAAGGGAGAGCATCGAGATGAGACCACTTCGATACTCGATCAACGTCACACTCGACGGCTGCTGCCATCACGAGGCAGGGCTCCCTCCCGACGAGGAGTCGATGCGCTACTGGACCGCGGAGATGGAACGAGCCGATGCCCTGCTGTTCGGTCGGGTGACCTACGAGATGATGGAGTCGGCGTGGCGGCAGCCGGCCACGGGCACGTGGCCTGACTGGATGGATGAGTGGGAGATCCCGTTCGCCGAGACCATCGACCGGACGAAGAAGTACGTCGTGTCGAGCACGCTGAGCGGGGTCGACTGGAATGCCGAGCTGGTGCGAGGCGACGTGGGGCAAGCGGTTCAGCGGCTCAAGCAGGAGCCGGGCGAGGGCCTGTTCGTGGGTGGTGTGACGCTCCCCCTGGCGTTGGCAGATCTGGGACTGATCGACGAGTACGTGTTCCTCGTGCAGCCGGTCCTTGCCGGACACGGGCCGACGTTGCTCGCCGGTCTGCGCGAGCGCATCCAGCTCGAGCTCGTGGATCGTCATGAGTTCCGGTCGGGGGCGGTCGCCCTGCGATACCGGCCGGCTTTGCAGGCAGGGGCTTAGAGGTTCGAGTCCCTTAGGCTCCACCCGTCCGCCCGTTGTGGGGAGCGCCCGCAACGTCGTACGTTGCGAGGCGTAGACCGCACCAGGCGTAGGACGTCCCGGGCGCTGGGGATCGCCCTGGGCGCCGGTCTCGCTCTGACCGCGTGCTCCGACGCGTCGTCCACAGCGGAGTCGTCGAGCACGGAACAGGCCAGCTCAGAACCGGCATCCGCCGACGCGACCACGGTCGAACCGTCGGTCTCGGAGTCGGCCGACGCGTCGAACGACCTGATCCTCGACGTCGAGTTCGGCGACAGGCGGATCCACGTCGCCTGCTTCGGGCCGATCGACGAGGCGGTGCCCACGGTGCTGTTCGAGGCCGGGGGAGGCGCGCCGAGCGACACCTGGGACCGCGTCGTGGACGTGATGGCACCGACGCGGCGGGTCTGCTCCTACGACCGGGCCGGCCTGGGCGCCAGTCCGACGGCGCCGGAGCCCCGGCGTACGAACAAGCACCTGGTCGCCGACCTCGAGAAGACGCTGGAGCTGGCCGGGATCGAGGGACCGTTCGTCCTCGTCGGCCACTCCATGGCGGTGATGCCATTGACCGTGTACACCGCCGGGCACCGCGAGGACGTCTCGGGCGTGGTTCTGGTGGATCCGCGCGCTCCTGACGTCAGCGGGCGGTTCCGCGCCGCGCTGCCGCCGCCACGTGACGACGAGCCCGAGGTGGTGCGGACCTGGCGCGAGGAGGATCTGGGTTCGTTCGAGCACGACCCGACGATGAATCCCGAGCACCTGGACCTGACGAAGACGGCTGCGGAGGCGAGCGCCCTGCTGGACCCGCCGGAGCCCTTCTTCGGTGACGTCCCCGTGGTCGTCCTCGGCGCATCGGAGACGCACCGCGTGTGGAGCGACCTCCCGCCCGCGATCGCCCGGCGGTTCGACCGCATCTGGCTCGAGGAGCAGCACGCGCTCGCCGAGGAGTCGTCGAACGGGACCTTCGAGACGGTGAAGCCCAGCGGGCACGAGATCCAGGTCGAGCAGCCACAGGCAGTCATCGACGCGATCGAGTCCGTACTGGCGGCGGTCGCCGGCTGATCGGGAGGGACCCCCGCCCGCTACCGGGTCACGAACGGCGCAGCGACGCGGGACTGAACGGCGCCAGCCAGCGCCGCCACCACGGCAGCTCCGAGCCGATGCGATCGCGTACCTCGCCGACCGTGGCCCAGTAGGTCTCGGCGTCCTCGGTGGATGGGGTCCCCTCGCCGAACACCGCGTCGTCGGCGGTCCGCGCGAGGTCCAGGGTCCCCGGTGCGAGGCCCGCGGCCTGCGCCGGCCTGCTGCGCCTCGACGGCACGGCCAGCCCGAGATCGCGGGCGCGGTCGACGATCTCCTGCCAGCCGCCGGCGTACCTGAGCGAGACCCGGGCGGCCGTGCGCCTGCGCACGCGGCGCAGCAGCTTGTACCCCGGCACGGCGCCGACCACGGCGGGCACCAGCAGGACGAGCAGCCAGCGCCAGGACGGGGACGAGGACGTGAGCTGCTGGTCCGGGTCGTCCTGGTGCCCGGGCTCGGGCTCGGGGGAGGGCGACGCGGACGGCTCGGGCGTCGGCGACGGCTTCGGCTCGGGTTCGGGCGGGACCACGACGGGATCGTTCTCGGGGTCGTTGCGGTGGGGCGCCTTGAAGGACATGTACGCCGAGCGGGGCAGCTCGCGCCAGGTGCCGTCGGAGATCCGCAGCTCCACCCACGCCACCACGTCGTTGCCCTTGACCACGCCGTCGGGCGGCACCCTCGCGCCGACCACCACCCGCGCCGGCACCCGAAGCCGGGTGGCGAGCAGCGCCATCGCGGCGGCGTACTGCTCGTCGTCGCCGACCATGTGCGGGCCGTTCATGAAGTCCTCGAGCCGCGTCAGGTCCTGGCCGCGCGCGAACCGCACCTCCCACCCGAAGGCCCCGTCGCTGTACCTGCCGCGCTCGCGCATCAGCGCCGCTCCGCGGAGCACGGCGTCCAGGCGCGAGTCCGCCCCTCGCCGCGCGGCGCGTGCCCAGTTGTCGAGGAAGAAGGCGGCGTCGTACGTCGTCGCGTCGAGCAGCGGCGATGGCTTGGCGTCGGCGGGGAGCCGGGTCTCGGGGAACTCCGCGAAGAACTCGTACTCGTCGCCGCCGCCGAGCGTCCGGGTGGCGATCGCCGAGGAGGTGACGGGGTTGAAACGCAGCTCGGAGACCGGGATGGCCCCCGGGAAGTCGGTGTTGAGCCCGGTGAACCGACCCGCGAGTGGCAGCCACTGGCTGTTCCAGGAGCCGGTCAGGTCCACCCGGATCGGCGTCCGGCCCATCTCGGCCGGCGTGGTGAGGTCGTCGGCACCGAACAGCTGGAACCGGTCGTCGTGACTGTCCGGCTCGACGTCGTTGGCGGCCACCCAGCGCCGGCCGTCGTAGCGGTTGAGCACCGCGAAGCGCAGCACCGTCCCTTCGGGCACCGACGTGGCTCGCAGCAGCTGCCGCCGCCACGCGTTGTCGGGCAGGTCGCCGGACTGCTTGCGGAACCGGCGGAAGCTGTCCAGGGGCGTCGCGGCAAGGTCCACGGCGTACGCCGACGTCTCCTCCCGCAGCACCAGTCGCTGCTGGTCGTCCCCGAGGATCGCGCCACCCAGCGGGACGGCCAGCAGGGTGCTGAGGACGAGGATGGGCGCGGCCCAGGTCCAGCGCGCGGTGGTCGGTGCGCCGCCCGCGGTCCGGCCTGCGCGCAGCACCGCCCAAGCCAGGCACGCGAGTCCGAACACTCCGCCGAACAACAGGGCAGACCACCCGGTCGACGCGCCGACCTGGCCGCGGTCGGTACCGGTGACGAGCACCCAGGCCAGCAGGCCGAGAACGGGCACGACCGGCCAGCCGGGTCGCGCCGACGACAGCGCGACGGCGGTCGCCGTCGCCGCCACGACCATGCCGGCCATCGCGGGGGCCAGCAGCACGGTGCCCGTCGCGGCGACGGGCGGGTGGGTCCCGACCAGGAGCGGCCAGGACTCCCAGGCGCCGTTGAGCACGCGGGAGAACGTGGTGGAGCGCAGCCCGCCCCCGGTGAAGTCGACGCCGAGCACGGCGATGCCCAGCAGCAGGTACGCCAGTGGCACCGCGACCAGCACCCAGATCAGCGCGTGCCGCCGGACGAGCAGCACCACCAGGATCGTGCCGACCGCCGCGGCCGCCGAGCCCACGACCAGCCACGCCAGGCCGTCGAACGTCGTCCACCAGCCCGCGATCGCGGCGGTCGTGAGCAGCCACGCGACCACCGGGTCGCGCCATCTCCCGAGGACCGAGTCGGGGCTCATCGGGCGACCTCGCTCATCGCGACCGGCAGCTGGGCGAGTGAGCCCAGCGTCACGATGGGCCGGCCGGCGTACTCCGCGAGCGCGGCCGGCTCCCCGACGCCCGTGCGCCACACGCCCGCCCAGAGGTCCATCGGCACCACGCGTACGACGCCTTGCAGCTCCTCGATCCCCTCGGCGGTGTGGGCCGTGCCAGTGACCAGGAACAGGAGGCTGGCATCGGGCGCTGCGAGGAGCCCGCGGGTGACCAGGTCGGAAAGGTCGGTCCCCGAGTCGTCGAGCTCTGCCCGGCAGAAGCCGTCCAGCACGTACGACGGGTCCGGGTGAACCGTCGGGCCGCCGACCGTCAGGTCCCCGCAGAGCAGGGTGAGGTCGTACCCGTCGTGACCGGCACGCAGCGTGACGGACGCCGCGACCGAGAGGGCCAGCTCGAAGTCGGCCGGGTCGGCGTACGCGTCGCGACGGGTGTCGACCAGGAGCAACGCGGAGGTACGGCGCGAGTCGTGGTACTGCCGCACCAGCAGCTGGCCGGCCCGCGCCGAGGAGCGCCAGTGCACGTGCCGCAGGTCGTCGCCGCGGACGTACTCGCGCAGGGCGTGGAAGGCGAGGTCGCTCATCGAGACCTGGTCGCTCGGCACCCCTTCGAGGTCGCGCAGCTGGCCCATCGGGCAGGCCGGCCAGGTCGACCGTGGCCGGCCGGACGAGCAGCTCGACCGGCGCCGCCCAGCGGACCCGTCGCGTGAACAGCCCGACCGGGTCGAGCCGTCGGTAGAGCACCGGGCCGACCGTGACCACGCCGCGGCGAGGCGCGGCCACGGCGAGGGTCGCCACGTGGGTGGCGTTCGCGGCGAGCGTGGGCAGCCGCACCCAGCGGCTGTCACCGGCATCGCCGTGCTGCTCGATCGGCACCTCGACCACGGGACGTCCGACCGAGAGCGGCCACCGGTTGACCAACCGCAGCCGGGCGGGCACGGCCACTCCCGCGCTGGTGCGGTCGGGACGGAGCGTCAGGTCGGCGCGTACGTCGGTCGGTGCGAGCACCATGGCGAGCCCGACCATGACGAGCAGCAGGCACAGCGCGGCCACCACGGCGAGCTCCACCAGGCCGGTCGCCTTGGCGAGGGCCAGCGCCAGCATGCCGAGGGAGACGATGCCGCGGCCCAGCGGGGTGACACCACGGGCGAGCGCCCGCCAGGGTCTCAGCAGGGCGGGCATCGGGCTCAGCCCGCCCGGTCCACCGGGGGCGGCACCTGGTCGAGCAGGGCGGCCACCACGTCCGCGACCTGCATGCCGCCGAACTGCGCCTGCGCGTCGAGCAGCAACCGGTGGCCGAGAATGGGCTCGGCCAGCGTCACGATGTCGTGGGGGACGACGTGCCCGCGACCGTCCGCGGCCGCCCAGGTCTTCGCGGCGCGCACGAACGCCAGGCAGCCACGGGCGGACAGGCCCATCTTGACCTGCGGCAGCTCGCGGGACGCCTCGGCGAGCTCGCGCACGTACCGCGCGATGGATCGGTCGACGTACACCTCGTCGGCCATCGCCGTCATCCGCGCCACCTCGTCGCCGGTGACCACGGGCGTGACCAGCGCTGCCCGGTCGCGGACCTGCGAGTTGAGCAGCAGCTCCTCGGTCGACTCGGCGTCGGGGTACCCGACCGACGTCTTGAACAGGAAACGGTCGAGCTGGGCCTCCGGCAGGCGGTACGTGCCCGCCTGCTCGATGGGGTTCTGCGTCGCGATGACCATGAACGGCCGAGGCACGTCGTGGGTGATCCCGTCGACGGTGACGTGGCCCTCCGCCATCACCTCGAGCAGCGCCGACTGCGTCTTCGGCGACGCCCGGTTGATCTCGTCGGCCAGCACGATGTCGTGGAAGATCGGGCCCGGGTGGAACTCGAACGACCCGCGGTGCTGGTCGTAGACCGTGACGCCCGTGACGTCGGTGGGCAGCAGGTCGGGGGTGAACTGGATGCGCGCGTGCGACCCCTCGACGGTGTTGGCGAGCGCCCGCGCCAGCATCGTCTTGCCGGTGCCGGGCAGGTCCTCGAGCAGCAGGTGCCCCTCGGAGAGCAGGCACGTGAGGGTCAACCGGACCACGTGGTCCTTGCCGAGCACGGCGCGACCGATCGAGTCGGCCATGGTGCCGAACGCCGCCTGGAAGCGGGTCGCCTGGTCGGCCGTGATGGTCACCCGACGATGATGTCACCCGTGGTACGACGATGGCTCCCGGCAGGCGGCGCACTCGCCGTGGTGCTTGTCGTCGCCCTGGTGATCGCCCTGGTCAGCTCCCGGGACGACGGCGGGTCCGGAGAGACCCGGGTCGCCGACCCGTCGCCGACCCTGAGCGTCGCGCCGCTCACCCCGCGCACCGCGCTGCGGCCCGAGGTGGCCGCACTGGCGCTGATCCCCGCCGACGCGACGTACGCGACCATCACCGACCTCGACGCGATCCGCGCCCGGCTGGGCGTCCCGGACCTGACCAGCCAGGACCTGATGACCGACCGTCAGGCGTTCTGGGACCGGGCGGAGCGCGAGGTCGTGCTGCTCACCGACGGCCTGCTGCGCGCCGACAGTTCCGAGCTGTGGCTCGACTACGACGTGACCGAGGACGACGTCGACTGGGAGGCGCGGTTCACCGGGCCGGCCGGGGCGGGGTACGTGCTGGGGTTCCGGCCCGACCAGGACATGTCGTCGGTGCAGCGCGCCGTGGACGCCGGCGTCGGCCCGCTCGACGGGGCGACCGTCTGGGCCGACCTCCACCTGCTGGTCATGAACGTCGCCGACGAGGGCGACCCCGTCTGGGCCACCGACCCCGACCTCGCCGGGCTGGTGCCGGACGAGGAGGACGCGGACGCCGAGTCGACGTACCTGCGGCGCGGCTGCATCCCGTTCGCCGACGCCCTCGGCACCGACGCGACGATCGAGGACCTGGACGCCGTCCTGGCCAAGCACGACGTGGCCGGGCTCGACCCGCTGCCGGCCGTCTCGCTCTCCTTCGGCAACGGCCTCGCGACCGCCTGGTTCGCGCCGGGCCGGGCGGACCTGGTCGACCGGGCCGGCCTCGCCGACGGCTGGCCCACGACCGGGCCGATCGGTTTCGCGGACGGGTTCACCGGGACGCCGGTGGTCGACCCCGGGAGCGGCCGGATCGGCTTCCAGGTCGCCAAGCCGGTGGCCGCGGCGAACCTGACCCTCGGCGAGATCCTGCCGTTCGGGATCTGCAACGAGGTCGTGCCCCTCGACGAGCCGACCGGTCTGTGAATCGCCTGGTGCAGCCCCGCTTCTGGGGGTACCACGCGGTCCTGGTGGTGGCCCTGGTGGCGGCCGGCTGGCTGGGGCTCTGGCAGTACCACGGCTGGCAGGACCGCCGCGAAGCCGAGGCACGGGACCTGACGAACCTCGACCCCGTGCCGCTCGCCGACGCGATCGGGCCGGACGACCCGTTCCCCGGGAAGTACGTCGGGCAGCCGGTCGAGGTACGAGGCACCTGGGTCCCCGATGCGACGGTGACCATCTCGGGGCGGCAGCACGACGGTCGGGAGGGGGAGTGGGTGGTGGACTTCGTGGACGTCGACGGCTCCCTGCTGCCGGTGGTGCGCGGCTGGGCCGCCTCTGGCACACCCACGCCGCAGGTCGTCCCGTCGCCCGCAGCGTCGGTCACCGGCTGGCTGCAGCCCTCGGAGAGCGGTGGCGCACCGGACGACGACCCCGGGGACGCGACGTACCCGCAGCTGCGGATCGCGGACCTCGCGCAGCGGTTCGACCAGGACCTCTACGGCGCCTACGTCGTCCAGCGCGACCCCGAGCCCGGTCTCGAGCGGGCCGACCTCGACGAGCTGCCCGATGCGAGTCGGTTCACCGCGATCCGCAACCTGCTGTACGCGTTCGAGTGGTGGTTCTTCGGCGGGTTCGCGGTGTTCGTCTGGTGGCGGTGGGCCCAGGAGACGACGGCGGAGCTGGCCGAGGAGAGCGTCGGTTCGGGCACTGGGTAGGGTCGCCAGACGTGAGCCGCCTCTTCACGTCCTACCGCGTGCTCGCCCTCGTCGTCGGTGTCCTCCTGGCGTTCTGCTCGCTGGTGGCACTGCCGCTGAAGTACCTCGCGACCGACGGCAGCAGCCTGCAGACCTTCGGCGAGAACGCCAGCATCATGTGGGTCATGCACGGCTGGGTCTTCATGATCTACGTGGTGGTGACGTTCCTGCTCTCGCGGCGGGCGGGCTGGACGATCCCGTTCACCGTGCTCGCCCTGGCCGCGGGCCTGATCCCGCTGGTGATCTTCTGGGTGGAGCGGTCGGTCGTGGCGAAGATGCGGGCGGAGAACCCCGACCTGGCGACCCGGGGCTGACCTCGTGACCACCGCGTTCGTGCTCGGCGGCGGTGGGGTCCTCGGCGCCGTCGAGGTCGGCATGCTGCGCGCGCTCTTCGAGCGCGGCATCCAGCCGGACCTCGTGCTCGGCACGTCGGTCGGCGCCCTGAACGGCGCGCTGGTCGCGCGCGACCCGTCACCGGCAGTCATCGGACGCCTCACCGAGCTGTGGCTGTCGACCACGACGGGCCGGGAGGTGTACGGCGACCGGCCGTTGCGCACGGTCCGCCGTGCGGTGGCCACCGGCACGCACATCTACTCGCCGTCCCCGATCCGGCGCCGGCTGGTCGAGGAGTTCGGCGACCTCACCTTCGAGGACCTGCCCGTCCGGTTCCAGGTGTGTGCCGCGAGCATCGAGCGCGCGGCCGAGCACTGGTTCCACTCCGGCCCGCTCGTCGACGCGATCGTCGCCAGTGCCGCCGTACCCGGCCTGCTGCCGCCGGCGCGGGTGGGCGACGAGCACTTCCTCGACGGCGGGATCGTGAACTCCATCCCCGTCGACCGGGCCGTCAAGCTGGGCGCGGACCTGATCTACGTGCTGCAGGTGGGCCGGATCGACCGCCCGCTGACGGTGCCGAAGCGGCCGTGGGAGGTGGCCCGGGTGTCGTTCGAGATCGCCCGGCGGCACCGGTTCGCGCGCGAGATGGCCGAGCTGCCTGCGGGCGTGGTCGCGCACGTGCTGCCGGCTCGTGGGACGTCGCCACGCGACGACTCGTTGCTGGGGCACCGCGCGTTCTCGTCGGTGACCGCGCGGATCGAGGAGACCTACCAGGCGAGCCTGGCCTACCTGGACGCCCAACCGTGAGGATCCCAGCCGTGAGGATCGAGCCGTGAGGCGGTGGTCCGGACGGCAGGTACGCCGGCTGTTCACCGCGCCGGCCGTGATCGCACTGACGGTGCTGATCGGCGTGACGCTGCCTCTCTGGGTGGTGGCCGCGGCCGCGCTGTCACCCGTGCTGCCGGGCCACTGGCGGCCGCTGCGCCTGCTGTGGGTGCTGATCCTCTACCTCGTCGGCGAGTCCGTGCTGCTGGTCATCCTGCTCGGGCTGTGGCTGTCGTCGGGTTTCGGCTGGCGGGTGCGCACGCCGTACTTCCAGGGCATCCACTACGACCTGGTCCAGGGCGTGCTGTGGGTCTTCTTCCGCGAGGCGCGGCGGGTGCTGAACCTCACGATCGACACCGAGGGCCCGGCGCCCGACGCACATCCGGGCAAGCCGCTGCTGGTGTGCAGCCGGCATGCCGGGCCGGGCGACTCGTTCACGCTGATCTACGCCCTGATGCACTGGTACGACCGCGAGCCGCGCGTCGTCCTCAAGGACACCTTGGCCTGGGACCCGGCCATCGACGTGATCCTGCATCGCATCCCGGCGCGGTTCATCTCGCCGAACCCGCAGGGGGGTGTCAGCGCCAGCGACCGGATCGAGCGGGAGATCGCCGAGCTCGCCACGGGCCTCGACGCGAACGACGCGTTCGTGATCTTCCCCGAGGGCGGGAACTTCACGCCGCGCCGCCGCGAGCGCGGCATCGAGCGGCTGCGGAAGCTGGGCATGCACCGGATGGCCGCCCGCGCCGAGCGGATGACCAACGTGCTGGCGCCGCGGCCCGGCGGGTTCCTGGCCGCGCTGGCGGCGGCGCCGGACGCGGACGTGGTGATGGTCGCCCACACCGGGATGGACCACCTGCTCACCGTCGGCGACGTGTGGCGCGAGCTGCCGATGGACAAGCGGCTGGTCATGCAGTGGTGGCAGGTACCTCGTGCCGAGATCCCCGAGGGTCGCGACGAGCAGATCGAGTGGCTGTTCGCGTGGTGGGAGCGGATCGACGCATGGGTCGAGGAGCACCGCGCCGAGGACCTCCCGGCACGGAGGCGGCGTACGCGCGCAACCGTTGGCTCAGGACCCGGTGGTTGAGGAAGGCGCGCTCGCGCCTGTCACGAAACCCGTGCACCGGACCGCGGGTCGCTGACGGGGTCTCGTGACAGGACTTCGTCCTTCCTCGACCAACAGACACGGCCCCCGGTGGTTGAGGAAGGCGCGCTGGCGGCTGTCACGAAACCCGGGCACCGGACCGCGGGTCGCTGACGGGGTCTCGTGACAGGACTTCGTCCTTCCTCGACCAACGGTCGCGGCCCCCGGTGGTTGAGGAAGGCGCGCTGGCGGCTGTCACGAAACCCCGGCACCGGACCGCGGGTCGCTGACGGGGTCTCGTGACAGGACTTCGTCCTTCCTCGACCAACAGACACGGCCCCCGGTGGTTGAGGAAGGCGCGCTGGCGCCTGTCACGAAACCCGTGCACCGGACCGGGGTCGCTGACGGGGTCTCGTGAGAGGACTTCGTCCTTCCTCGACCAACGGTCGCGGCCCTCGGTGGTTGAGGAAGGCGCGCTGGCGCCTGTCACGAAACCCCGGCACCGGACCGTGGGTCGCTGACGGGGTCTCGTGACAGGACTTCGTCCTTCCTCGACCAACGGTCGCGGCCCTCGGTGGTTGAGGAAGGCGCGCTGGCGCCTGTCACGAAACCCCGGTACCGGACCGTGGGTCGCTGACGGGGTCTCGTGACAGGACTTCGTCCTTCCTCGACCAACAGACGCGGCCCCCGGTGGTTGAGGAAGGCGCGCTGGCGCCTGTCACGAAACCCCGGCACCGGACCGTGGGTCGCTGACGGGGTCTCGTGACAGGACTTCGTCCTTCCTCGACCAACGGTGCCGTCGCTCGGTGGTTGAGGAAGGCGCGCTCGCGCCTGTCAGCCTGGTGGCCTCCTCGACGCGACGAGCGGCCTACTTCTTCTTGCGCGTCGACTCCACGTCGACAATCTCAGCAGGGTCGTCGGGGGTGGTCACGGGGTGCGGCTCCTCGACGGCGTCGGCGATCGCCTCGTCGGGCGACGCGCCACCGGAGTCGTCGCCGGCGTGCTCGACCATCGGGTCGTCCACGCCGACCGGCTCGTCGGGACCGACGCCGGGGGCGAGGTGGGTGCCGCCCGTGGTCGGGACACCCGACGGGCTGCCGGAGGTGGCGGACGTGGTCGAGGTGGTCGACGTGGGCGGGGTGTACGACGACTGCCAGTTGTCGACCTGCGGCTTCGGGCGCATCTTCTGGTACAGGAAGCCGGCAGCGGCGGCGAGGCTGCCGAAGACCAGCAGCTTGCGGAGCTTGGAACCCTTGGACTTCTGCGGCTCGCCCTTGGCCTCGGCTACCTTCGCGGCGGCGAGGTCGCGGCCGGTGGCCGCCAGCTCGACGGCCTTGTCGGCGCCGGCGAGCGCGCCGGCCTTCGCCTTGGGGATGGCGACCTCGCGGGTCGCCTCCGCGATCTCGGCGGCCAGGATCCTGCCTTCGGACATCAGCGGCCCCGCCTTGACCTTCGTATCCTTGGCGAGGTCCCTGGCGCCCTCCGCGGCGTCCTTGCTGAACTCGCGCACCTGGTCGCGTACCTGGGTCACGGCTGACTCGATGACCGGGAGCGCTGCGTCGACGGCGACGGATGCCTGGTCGATCGCCTGGTCGATCAGGGACTTCTTCTTGCGCAAGCGCATGGTCAACGCCCTTCCTCTCCTGGATGGATGTCTTCGATCATGCCGCACGAGCGGGAACGGTCGCGAGTGCCCGTAGGGGTGACGGCCGCCCACCCCTGGGTGCGCATGGCAGGATCGTCGTCAGCACGCGCCGTACGACGCGTCGGCTCCCCCTTCCCACGAGCCAGTCCCACGACCTTGTCCTACGAACATGTCCGAGAGGCACCCATGGCTGACCTGCAGGCCGTCCTGAAGACCAACCGCGGCGACATCACCTTGAACCTGTTGCCCAACCACGCACCCGAGACCGTCGACAACTTCGTCGGCCTGGCGGAGGGCACCAAGTCCTACGACGCGGGCAACGGCCGCAGCGGTCCGTTCTACGACGGGCTCACCTTCCACCGGGTGATCGACGGCTTCATGATCCAGGGCGGCTGCCCCCTCGGCACCGGCACCGGCGGCCCGGGCTACCAGTTCAAGGACGAGCCGCACCCCGAGCTGACTTTCGACAAGCCGTACCTGCTGGCGATGGCGAACGCCGGCCCGGGCACGAACGGCTCGCAGTTCTTCATCACCGTGGGTCCGACGACCTGGCTGAACTTCAAGCACACGATCTTCGGTGAGGTGGCCGACCAGGCCTCCCGCGACGTCGTGGACGCGATCGCGACCACCCAGATCGGTCGCGGCGACGCGCCCGTCGAGCCGGTCGTCATCGAGTCGGTCGAGATCAACCGCGACTGAGCGAGGTACCACCCGCCATGTCCGACCCCGCGCCGCCGGGCACGCCGGGCCAGTCCGGGTCGGACCCTGCCGGCGTCCCGACCTGCTACCGGCACCCCGGCCGCGAGGCCTACATCCGCTGCCAGCGCTGCGGACGGGTGATCTGTCCCGACTGCATGCGCGACTCGGCGGTCGGCTTCCAGTGCCCGGAGTGCGTGAAGGAGGGCGCGAAGACCACCCGCAGCGGGCGGACGGCGTACGGCGGGCTGCGGCCGAGCAACGCGGGCATCACTTCGATGGTGATCATCGGCATCAACGTGCTGGTGTGGTTGCCGATGGTGGCCGGCCGCGACCTCGCCGGCCGGCTGTACGCGTACCTGGCGCTCTTGCCGACGAGCCAGTGCCTGTCGGAGTCGCACCTCGGTGGTGTGTACCCGATCTCCAGCGAGAGCGTGTGCGACACGGCCACCAGGATCCCGGGTGACGGGATCTGGGCGAGGGGCGTGGCCGACGGGGCGTACTGGCAGCTGCTCACCGCCGCGTTCACGCATGTCGAGGTCTGGCACATCGGCTTCAACATGCTCGCCCTGTGGGTGCTCGGGCCGCAGCTCGAGCTGGCGATCGGGCGGATTCGGTTCATCGCGCTGTACCTGCTCTCCGCGCTCGCCGGCTCCGCGCTGGTGCTCTGGGCGGCCCCGGTCAACAGCTCGACGCTGGGCGCCTCCGGCGCGGTCTTCGGGCTGATGGGCGCGCTGCTGGTGCTGGCGTTCAAGGTGCGCGGCAACGTCCAGCAGATCCTGATGTGGATCGGCATCAACGCGGTGCTGACCCTGACGATCTCCGGGATCTCGTGGCAGGGCCACCTGGGCGGGTTCCTCGGCGGCCTCGCGATCGGAGCCGTGCTCGTCTACGCCCCGCGCGAGCGCCGCACCCAGGTGCAGGTGGCCGGCCTCGTCGTGATCGCCCTCGTGATCCTGGCCGCCATCGCCGCCCGGGTCATCGACCTCTCCTGAGTTCTCCCCAGCTGTGGAAACCTCTGGGGAGAACTACATGCGTGTAGTTCTCCCCAGGTTCATCCCCAGGTGTGGACAGGCGCGCGCGGAGGAGCGGTGGCTGAGTGTTGGTCTGACGACCGCGAACCAACACTCACGCACCGCCGCTGGGGCAGAACCCACACTCACGCACCGCCACCCCGGGGTGGGCGCCGGTCACTCCCAGCGCGTGGCGTAGGAGAAGCCGACGGCCATGAAGGAGATGCCGACGAGCAGGTTGTACTGGCCGAGGTCGTTGAAGACCGGGACCTTGTCGAGGTGCTGGCCGGTGAGCACGTAGTAGGTGCAGATCCAGATGAGCCCGACCAGGAAGCAGGTCAGCATGGTGACCACGACGCCGCGGTTGCGACCGAGCGGGGTGCTGGGGTGGGCGGCCACGAACAGGCCGACCATCAGCAGGCCGAAGCCGATCGCGTAGTTCCAGTCCTCCAGGTCGGCCATGAACGTCGGCTTGCCGGGCTTCGGCTCCGGGAACGCCGTCGGGTCGACCCGGACGACGATGTAGTAGTAGGCGATCCAGGCGATGCCGAGCAGGACGAGCAGCACCGCGATGCCGAAACGGACCGAGACGATCGGTCCTCGCTCGGGGTCGATGAAGTCCGAGCGGGACGACTTGGACAGGGACACGGGGGACTCCTCGACTGCTGACGTTCGGGTCCTGGACCACGGCGCCGGCCCCATCGTGGAGTCCGGCCGGCCGGTCGCAGGTCGCGGGCTACCTTAGTCGGCATGACCCAGGAGGCCGACGCGAGCCCCGGCCCCGAGGGGGACTCCGACGCCGTCCAGCCGCGTCGGCGGCCCTGGACGGCGTGGCGCGTGATCACCCCGCTCGCGGTGCTCGCGTGTGGTGGCCTGTTCGTCATCAGCGGCCTCAACAGCGGGGGGACCGACCTGCGTCCGGGCCGATACTCCGACCTGGCGTCCCTGGTTCGCACGGAGAGCAGGCAGTACGACGTCCTGCGCGACCGTGTCTCGAAGCTCAACGACGAGGTCGCCTCGCTCACCGAGTCCGTCGACAACGACCAGGTCGCGCAGCTGAGGGCCAAGGCCCGGGCCGTCGAGGGGCCGGCTGGCCTCGTCGAGCAGACCGGGCCCGGGGTCACCGTGGTGCTGACCGACGCCCCGCAGGAGGTGGCGGACTCCAGCCAACAGAACCCCAACCTCCTCGTCGTGCACCAGCAGGACATCCAGGCCGTCGTCAACGCGATGTGGCGGGGCGGTGCGACGGCGGTCACCGTCCAGGGTCAGCGCGTGGTCACGACCACCGGCATCAAGTGCATCGGCAACCTCGTGCAGCTGCAGGGGAAGCCGTACTCCCAGCCGTACACCATCTCCGGTGTCGGCGACCCGACGGTGCTGTCCGCCGCGATCGCCGCCGACGACTACCTCCAGCTCTACCGCAGCGACTCCGAGGAACCCGACATCTCCGTCGGCTGGCAGGAGACCCAGGAGGAGCGCATCGTGGCGCCGGCGTACGACGGCCTCCTCGACATCACCTACGCCAAACCCCTGCAGACCGACACGGAGAGCTGAGCGTCACGGGGTCGCCTGCACCTCGCCGCTCGGCTCGCCCGAGGGCGTCTCGGTCGGGAAGCCGGTCGGCGTCGTCGTCGGGACGCCGGTCGGCGAGGACGTGCTGGGTGTCTCGGACGGCTCCTCGAACGACGACACCACGATGGTGACCGAGGTGCCCTCCGGCTCCTCCTGACCTCCCTCGGGGTTCTGGTTGATGACGGTGCCCTTCGGCTCCTCGGTGTCGGCGGACGTCGTCACGAACGCCTTGAACCCGGCCTGCTTGAGCGCCTGCTCGGCCTCCTCCTGGGTCATGCCGACGACGTCGGGCACCTTCTCGGGGCCGTCGGAGAAGAACACCGTGATCCGGGTGCCCTCCGGGACCTGCTCGCCGGCCGCCGGGTCGGTCTCGACCACCTGGCCGCGCGGCGCGTCGGCCTCCTTCTCCTGGAAGACCGGCACGAGGTGGGCGTTCTCGAGGGTGGTCCGGGCGGCCGCCCGGTCCTGACCGACCACCGACGGGACCGAGGTCATCGGCTTGCCCGTCGAGACCGTGATCGTGACGGTGGCGCCGGGATCGACGAACGTGTCCCGGTTGGGGTCCTGCTTGATCACCTTGTCCCGCGCGACATCGGGATCGGCGACGTACTCGGGCTGGCCGACCGACAGGCCGGCGTCACCGATGGCCGCCCGCGCCTGCTGCTCGGTCATCCCGAGCAGGTCCGGGACCTGCACCTGGTCGGGCGTGTCCTCGAAGAGCCTCGGTAGCAGGAACGCCGCGCCCACGATCAGCGCGACCAGCAGCGCGCCCAGGAAGACCAGCAGCCCGGTGCGGCTGCCGCCGTCGTCGTCGTCGGGCTCGACCACGGGCGTCCGGCCGGTTGCCGTGGTCGCGGAGACGGGGTCGGGGGTGTACGGCTGATAACCGGTCTGGGCGACGGTCGTGGGGTCCTCCGGAGGCATCGGCGGCGCGGTGGCCCGCACGGGGTGACCCGCGAGGTACCGCTCGATGTCCGCCCGCATAGCGGCGGCCGACTGATACCGGTCCTCGACCCGCTTCGCGAGGGACTTCATCACGATCGCGTCGATCTCGGGGGTGAGCTGGGTGTCGTGGTCGCTCGGCGGCACGGCGGGTTCGCGGACGTGCTGGTAGGCCACGGCGACCGGGCTGTCACCCACGAACGGCGGCCGGCCGGTCAGCAGCTCGTACAGCAGGCAGCCGGCCGAGTAGACGTCCGAGCGGGAGTCGACGGTCTCGCCGCGGGCCTGCTCGGGGGAGAGGTACTGCGCCGTACCGACCACCGCGGCGGTCTGGGTCATCGTCGACGAGGCGTCGGAGATGGCCCGGGCGATGCCGAAGTCCATCACCTTCACATCACCGCTGGGCGTGAGCATCACGTTGCCGGGCTTGATGTCGCGGTGGATGATCCCGGCACGGTGGCTGTAGTCCAGCGCCGACAGCACGCCCGAGGTGATCTCCAGGGCGCGCTCGGGCAGGATCTTGCGGCCCTCGCGCAGGATGTCGCGCAGCGTGCGACCGGCGACGAACTCCATCACGATGTAGGGCTGGGCGATGCCGGACCCGTCGGTCGCGAGCTCCTCGCCGGTGTCGTAGACCGACACGATCGCGGGATGGTTCAGCGAGGCCGACGACTGCGCCTCGCGGCGGAACCGCGCCTGGAACGTCGCGTCACTGGCCAGGTCGGTACGCAGCCGCTTGACCGCGACCACCCGGCCGAGCCGGGTGTCGGTGCCTTTGCGAACCTCGGCCATGCCGCCGCGCCCGAGCAGCTCGCCGAGCTCGTAGCGCCCGCCGACCAGCGTCGGTCCCCCTGGGGTGTTGGAGCCGGAACTCGTCATCTGATGACTGCCTCCATCACGGCCTTGGCGATCGGACCGCCCAGCGCTCCGCCGGCGATCTCACTGGTGTCCTTGCCCGGCACGCTCTCGATCATCACGGCCACCGCGACCTGCGGGTCGTCGGCCGGCGCGAAGCTGACGAACCAGGCGTACGGCGGCTTGCCCTCGACGCCGCTCTGGGCGGTGCCCGTCTTGCCGGCCACCTCGATGCCGTCCATCGCTGCGGGTGACGCGGTGCCCTCGTTCACCGTGGCCACCATCAGCTTCGTCAGCTCGTTGGCGGTCGTCGCCGAGACCGCTCGCGACAGCTCACTGGGGTCGGTCTTGTCGAGGGTCTGCAGGTCCGCGGACTGCACCTCGTCGACGATGTAGGGCTTCATCACCGTGCCGCCGTTCGCGATGCCGGCCGCCACCATCGCCATCTGCAGCGGGGTGGCGCGCACGTCGAACTGGCCGAAGCCCGTCTGGCCGGTCTGCGGCTTGTTGGTGCCGGCGGGGAAGACCGACTCGGCCTGCGGTCCGAGGTCGTCGAGGTAGTGCTCGTTGAAGCCGAACGCCTCGGCCTGGTTGTACATCGCCTCGGCGCCGACCTCGATCGCCAGCTGGGCGAAGGACGTGTTGCACGACCACTCCATCGCGGTCAGGAACGGGATCCGCTTCGGGTTGCACTGGGTGCGGCCCTCGTTGTCGATCAGCCCCGTGTCACCGCGGGTCTCGGGCAGCTGGTACGTCGCCCCGGCCGGCACCATCGAGGAGGCGTCCCAGTTGCCGCTCTCGATCGCTGCCGCGGCGGTCACGAGCTTGAACGTCGAGCCGGGCGGCAGCGTCGTCTGGATCGCCCGGTTGAGCAGCGGCTTGGCGGGGTCCTCGTTGAGCCGGTCGTAGGCCTGCGAGACGGCACCGAAGTCGTGCGAGGCGAGCTCGTTGGGGTCGTAGCTCGGCAGCGAGACCATTGCCAGGATCTTGCCGGTCGTCGGCTCCAGGGCCACGACCGACCCCTGGACGTCGGGGCCGAGCGCCCGCAGACCGTCGAACGCGGCGGTCTGGGCCTCGGGGTCGATCGTCAGTGAGACCCGGCCGCCCTTGCTCTGGTTGCCGTTGACGAGGTCGACGAGCCGGGTCACGAACAGCCGTGAGTCATCGCCCGAGAGCACGTCGTTCTGGCTCTGCTCGACACCGGTCTGGGAGTAGTAGGAGAACCAGCCGGTGACGGGGGCGTACTTGAAGGGCTGCGCGTAGGTGCGCTGGAACTCGTACTCGTCGTCGGACTCCACGCTCTCCGCGACGGCGGTGCCGTGCACCAGGATCGCGCCGCGCTCGCGGCTGAAGGCCTCCTGGATGATCCGCCGGTTGCGGGCGTCCTTGTTGAGCGCGTCGGCCTGCCAGTACTGCAGGTACGTGGCGTTCACCATCAGCGCCAGGAACAGGAGCATGCAGAACAGCGAGATGGTGCGGATCGGCTTGTTCATCGGGCCGCCTCCTCACCGAGTGACATCTTGACGACCTGGGTGGCTTCCTGGTCCGCGTCGTCCTCGGTGACGAGCACGGGGGCCGGGCGCCGGGCGTGGTCGGAGATCCGCAGCAGCACGGCGATCAGCACCCAGTTCGCGACCAGCGAGGACCCGCCGTACGACAGGAACGGCGTGGTCAGGCCGGTGAGCGGGATCAGCCGGGTGACGCCGCCGATGACGACGAACACCTGGAGGGCCATCACGCCGGCCAGGCCGACGGCGACGAGCTTGCCGAAGCCGTCCCGGCAGATCAGGGACGCGCGCAGGGCGCGCTCCACGAGCAGGCCGTAGAGCAGGATCACCGCGATCACGCCGGTGAGCCCGAGCTCCTCGCCGATCGCGCCGACGATGAAGTCCGACTCCGCGCGCGGGATCCGCATCGGCATGCCCTGGCCGAGGCCGCGGCCCAGCAGGCCGCCCCAGCCCATGCCGAACATCGACTCGACGAGCTGGAAGCTCTTCGCGCCGTCGGCGTCGGAGTAGTAGCTGAAGGGGTGCAGCCAGGTGTCGACGCGGACCTGGACGTGGGACTCGAGGCGGTAGGCGAGCAGCGCGCCCGCGAGGAACAGGGCGGTGCCGACGACCAGCCAGCCGGCGCGCTCGGTCGAGACGTACAGCATGATCAGGAAGAGGCCGAAGAACAGCAGGCTCGATCCGAGGTCGGTCTCGAAGACCAGGATGCCCAGGCTGACCAGCCACATCAGCAGGATCGGCCCGAGGTCCCGCCCGCGGGGCAGGTCGACGAACAGCACCCGCCGCCCCGCCAGAGCGAGCGCGTCACGGTGCAGCACCAGGTAGCCCGCGAAGGTGACGACCAGCAGCAGCTTGGCCACCTCGCCCGGCTGGAAGCTGAAGGAGCCCACGTGGATCCAGATCTGGGCACCGTTGATCGACGTGCCGAGCCCGGGCACCAGCGGCAGCAGCAGCAGGATGACCGCCGCCAGCCCGCTGGTGTAGGTGAACCGCTGCAGCACCCGGTGGTCGCGCAGCAGCAGCAGGGTCACCACGAACAGGGCGACACCGAGCGTCATCCACGTCAGCTGCTGACGGGCGAACGTCGTGTCGTCGGCCAGGTCGAGCCGGCGGATGACGGCAAGCCCGAGCCCGTTGAGCGCCGCCACGACCGGTAGCAGGACGGGGTCGGCGTACGGCGCCACGAACCGCACCACGACGTGGGCGGCGACGACCAGGCCGGCCAGCCACCCGCCGTAGGTGACGATGTCGGCCGGCACCTCGCGGTCGATGCCGAGCCCGACCGCGGCGTACGCCCCGATGCCGACACCGAGGGCGAGGACGAGCAGGAACAGCTCCGCGCCCCGCCGGCGGCGGTGCACGAACTCCATCAGCACTCCGGACTGGCTCATGGCGTCCCGCTGGGTGTTGCGGTGTCAGTGGGCGTCGGGCTGGGTGTTGCGCTCGGTGTTGCGGTGTCGGTGGGGGCAGCCGACTGGGTCGCCTGGTCGGCCGGGTCCTCGTCGAGCGACTGGTTGGCCGCCAGTCGTTCGACCGCGTTGTGCGCGTCCTGGAGGCTGTCGGCGTCGATGCCCTCGGTGACGGCCGAGGCGTCGTAGGGGGTGAGACGGTCGAGGGAGACGTTGGAGGTCTCGTAGGGGCTGGACAGGTCGATGCCCGGAAGGTCGGCGTTCAAGCCGCGGAAGATGGTGACGATGCCGTCGTGGTCGCTGACGTAGTACTGCTTCTGGCTCCAGGAGTACGCCGCGGCGCCGGCCATCCAGACGACGCCGAGGATCGCCACGGTCGCCAGCAGCCTGCGCGCGAACAGGAACCGGCGCGGCGGCCGCGGGGCGTAGCGCGCCTCCTCGATGTCGACCGGGTCGGTCTCGATGCCGAACGGCGCGTCGTCGGCGATCTCGGCGCGCACGGGCTCGAGCTCGCCCGTGTCGCCCGCGCGGTGCCCGCGGAAGAGGTTCGGGACGGGCACGTGCAGCCGCCGTTTGAGGTCGGCCGCGGCGCCGACGAGCATCGGCTGCTCGTGGTCGCTGACCTCCGACTCCTCGACGACGTCGGCCACGATGCAGGTCACGTTGTCGTTGGTGCCGGCTTCCAGGCTCGCCCGGACGAGCTCGACCGCGGCGTAGTCGGGGGTCCCCATCGAGAGGATGTCGGCGAGGCGGCCGTCGTCGAGCACGCCACTGGCACCGTCGCTGCACAGCAACAGGCGGTCGCCCTGCTCGAGCACGATGTCGAAGAGGTCTGCGTCGATGTCGTGCACGCCGTCGATGGCCTTGAGGATGAGGTTCTTGTTCGGGTGGGTGCGGGCGTCCTCCTCGGTGATCCGCCCCGCGTCGATCAGGCTCTGTACGAAGGTGTGGTCCTTGGTGACCTGGCTGATCCCCTCGCCGCGGAAGAGGTAGGCGCGGCTGTCGCCGATGTGGCCGAAGGTCATCTTCGTCCCGTCGAACAGGGCCAGCGTCGCCGTGGTGCTGGTGCCGCTGAGGGCGGGGTCGTCGTCGACGAGCTCGGCGATCCGGTCGTTCGCGCGGTGCAGGGCCCCGGCGACCTGGCCGCGCATGTCGTCGCTGGCCGTCGAGCTGGGCTTGCCGTCGATCTTGCGGAGCTGGCCGATCGCGGTGGCCGAGGCGAGGTCGCCGCGGGCCGCGCCGCCGACGCCGTCGCAGACCGCGAGCAGCCAGGGGCCGGCGTACCCGGAGTCCTGGTTGTCCTTGCGGACCCGGCCGACGTCGGAGATGGCGGCGTAGCGGAGGCGGTAGACCATGCGGCTACTTCCTCAGCTCGACCACGGTCTTGCCGACGCGCACCTGGGTGCCGAGGGTGAGCGTGGTCGGCTGGGTGATCCGGACGTTGCCGATGTAGGTGCCGTTGGTGGAGCCGAGGTCCTCGACGAACCACTGGTCGCCGGACGCCGCGATGCGCGCGTGGCGGGTGGAGACGTAGTCGTCGTCGAGCCGGATGGCGGCGTCGGGGCCGCGCCCGATCAGGATCGGCGCCTCGGTCAGGTCCGCGCGCTCGCCCTGGTTCTCGCCGTCGACGACCAGCACGTGGGTCGGCGCGCCGCGGCGGGCCTTGGCCGGTCGGGGCGGCCGGGCGTCGCGCTTGGCGGCCGCGGCGCGGGCGCCTTCGGGGATCCGTGCGCCGAACATGTCGGACCGGATCACCGAGAGCGCGGACAGCACGAAGATCCAGAGGATCGCGAGGTACGCGAGCTTGATGAGGAAGAGCGTCAGCTCAGACATCGAGCTCCCCGTACTGGTCGCCGTACTCCTCGGTCACCCGGACCGTGATCGTGGTGTTCCCGATCTTGACGCGGCTGCCGTCGTGGACGGCGGCCCGCTGGATCCGGTGCCCGTCGACGAGCATCCCGTTGGTGGAGCCGAGGTCGCCGACCTCGATGTCCAGATCGCCCGCGCGGTTGAAGATCAGGAACTCGATGTGGCGCCGGCTGACTCCCGGGTCGTTGATGCGGACGTCGGCTTCGGTGCCGCGGCCGATGACCAGGCCGGGCGGCAGCAGCGGGTGACGGGTCCCGTTGACCTCGAGCAGCGCCCGCGGCCGGCGCTGCCGGGTCTGGTTGCTGTTGCTCGTCACCCGCGCCTGCGCGCGGCTCCGGATCCGGAACCGGCCGGTGGACAGGTCCGTGGCGCTCTCGAAGGCGATGGTCACCGGGCCGGGGAAGATGTAGTGCTGCTGTTCGGCGTGCTCCTGGAGCTGCTGGGTGAGGTCCTGCACGAGCGTCGAGTCGTAGGGCCCCAGCCGGTCGAAGTCGGTCGCCGCCAGCTCGACGTGGAAGTCGTTCGGCACGGCCCGCCGCTGGCGGCTGAGGATCTGGGCGTTGTTGTCGCACTCGCGCTCGAGCGCCGCGGCGATCTCCACCGGCTGCACGGCGCTGCGGAACACGCGGGCGAACGCGCCGTACACCATGTTCTCCAGCCGCTGCTCGAACCGTTGCAGGCCGCCCACATCCGCCTCCTTCCCGGCACGCCAGTGACGACCCAACCGCGTGCCGGGTCGTCATCGATCGTAGCGAGAGCGGCACTCCCGCCCCGGTACCCCGCCCTCCCTTCGTCGAGCCGGGAGGCGCGCTCCTGTTCTCGGTGGTCGAGCCGGGAGGCGCGCTCGTCTTCTCGGTGGTCGAGCCGGGAGGCGCTCGTCTTCTCGGTGGTCGAGCCGGGAGGCCGGCCACGGCCGAGCGTGTCGAGACCATCGCTTGCGTACTCGGGGGTCTCGACACCGGCTCGCTGGCGCTCGCCGGGCTCGACCAGCGAATGGAAGGGCACAGGGTCTCGGCGCTCCTGTCTTTCGGTGGTCGAGCCGGGAGGCCGGCCACGGCCGAGCGTGTCGAGACCATCGCTTGCGTACTCGGGGGGTCTCGACACCGGCTCGCTGGCGCTCGCCGGGCTCGACCAGCGAATGGAAGGGCACAGGGTCTCGGCGCTCCTGTCTTTCGGTGGTCGAGCCGGGAGGCCGGCCACGGCCGAGCGTGTCGAGACCATCGCTTGCGTACTCGGGGGTCTCGACACCGGCTCGCTGGCGCTCGCCGGGCTCGACCAGCGAATGGAAGGGCACAGGGTCTCGGCGCTCCTGTCTTTCGGTGGTCGAGCCGGGAGGCCGGCCACGGCCGAGCGTGTCGAGACCATCGCTGCGTGCTCGGGGGTCTCGACACCGGCTCGCTGGCGCTCGCCGGGCTCGACCAGCGAATGGAAGGGCACAGGGTCTCGGCGCTCCTGTCTTTCGGTGGTCGAGCCGGGAGGCCGGCCACGGCCGAGCGTGTCGAGACCATCGCTTGCGTACTCGGGGGTCTCGACACCGGCTCGCTGGCGCTCGCCGGGCTCGACCAGCGAGAGGCCGCTCCGGAGCTCCCCCGGCTCGACCAGCGAAGGGCATCACCGGTTTGGGCGCATCTTCGGCGCTGGGATAGCCTGAGCCCGCTTCTGGCGCGAGTGGCGGAATAGGCAGACGCGCACGGTTCAGGTCCGTGTGTCCGAAAGGACGTGGGGGTTCAACTCCCCCCTCGCGCACCAGATCTTCTCCCGACACACCGACCCCGACCCGTCTCCGGGCCGGGGTCCTGCCTCCTCAGGCTTCGGTCGGCGCTCTCGTACCCGCCAGGTTGGCGCAACTGTCCGATGAAGGACCGTACGCGCGCGGCCGATGGTGGTCGGGACCACGCACCACGTCTCGATCGGAGCACCACCATGAAGATGCATCACCTCAGGACGGCGGCCCTCGCGGCCCCGCTCCTGGTACTCGCCTCACTCACCGTGCAGGCCACCGCGGCCCCCGCCCAGGCGGCGACCGCCGACTCGCTCGTCTTCCTCAAGGACGGCAAGGTCTGGGTCTCGGGAAGCGACGGCAGCGGGGCCCGGGCGTTCACCACGGCCGCGTACGGCTGGTCGTCGCCCTCGATGGACGACCTCGGGAACGTCGTCGTCGTCGGGGGTCTCGCCCGGGTCAACGCCGACGGCACCGACTCGGACGGCTCGTCGGAGATCTACCGGTTCGCGCCCGACGGCAACCAGGTCGGCGCCCCGATCCCCACCTGGGGGAGCTACTCGTCGCCGGCCTGCCCGACGTACGGCCCCACCAGTGCCCGGGTCTCGCCCGACGGGTCGAAGGTGGCCTACGGGATCTGGAGCTGCGGCGCCTTCTCCTACACCGCGCTGTGGACCCCGATCACGTCGTCCGGGCTGAGCTTCCCGAACCAGACCCTGGGTCAGGAGGACTTCTACGAGCCGCACTGGGTCGACAACAACGAGTTCGTCGTCTCCCACGCCGGCATGACCGTCACGTCGACGCAGTCCCGCTGGTTCGTGCACGCGCTGTCCGCGGGGGACGACGTGGGCCCGGGTTGGTACGACGACCGGATCACCGGCACCGGGTCGCAGGCGGTGATCAACCGCAGCGGCACCACGATGGCGGTCCTCTCCGACGACGGGGCCGACTGGCTGGACGGCCACCCGCGCGAGGTCCAGCTCACCCTCTGGTCGGCCGCGAGCCTCGCCGCCGCCACCACCTCGGGCTGGAACCTCGACTGCACCGTCGCGCTGTCGGCCGCCACCACGACCGACCCGCACCACCTCAGCCCGAGCATCTCGCCCGACGGCACGAGGCTCTACTGGGGCGACGACTCCGGCGTCGAGATGGCGCAGATCGCCGACCGCTCCAACGGCTGCGCCAGCGTCCACCCGACGCTGGTCGTGCCCGGCGGCTCGCAGCCGTTCGTCTCGGCCGGCGCCCTGCAGGCACCCGACCCCACGCCGCAGCAGCCGGGTGGCGGGACCACCCCGCCGCCGCCGGCCACGGTGTACCCCCCGCACGCGGCGTTCAAGGTGATGACCAGGCACCCGCGGGCCCACAGGGCCGTGAAGTTCGACGCCAGCGCGAGCCACGAGGTCAACGGCTCCATCGCGACGTACCTCTGGAAGTTCGGCGACGGCAAGAAGGCCAAGGGCCGCACCGTCAAGCACACGTACGCCGCCGCCGGTCGCTACCGGGTCAGGCTCGTGGTCGTCGACCAGCGGGGCACCCGCGCGGCGATGTCCCTCAAGGTCAAGGTGCGGCACGCGCACTGACCACCGGGGACGTGCGGGCCGGTGGCGCGAGGCGCCGCCGGCCCGTTCCCCGTGCTCGGCTAGTCGATCAGTCCGAGCCGGGCGGCGGTGACGAGGGCCTCCGCCGTCGTCCGGACACCCAGGGCGCCGCGGGCGAGCGCCACCCGGCGGTCGGCCGTCCGACGGGACAGGTGTTCGGCCTGCGCTGCCTCGCCGAGGGACATCCCGGACTGCAGTCGCGCCAGCAGGGCGGTCTGGTCCGACGACAGCGTGACCGTCGGCGCCGCGTGCTCGAGCGTCCCGAGCCGCGCCAGGTCCTCCAGGAGCGCGTCGTGCACGGCGTCGTCGGCCGTCACGAGCAGCAGCAGGTCGGCACCGGCCAGCGCGGCGAGGACGGCGTCGGCCGCGGCCGCGAGGTCGTCGACCTCGGCGGTGTAGGTCACGCCCGGCGTCGCGTCGCCCTGGGCGCGGACGACGGTCAGGCCCCGTCGGGCCAGCCGCGCCCGATGGGCAGCGAGGTCGGCGGCATCGCCCACCAGCACGAACCGCGGTGGGCTCACGGGGTCTCGCCGGCCTCGAGCAGGGCCGCGAGCACGGCCGCCTGCAGGCGGTTCTCGGCGCCCAGCTTGGTCATCGCGGCCTCGATCTGGGTGACCACCGTCCGCCGCGTCACGCCGAGCCGGGTGGCGACCTGGTCGTTGGTCAAACCCTGGGCCACCAGCGCGAGCACCTCCCGCTCGCGTCCGGTCAGGCCCTCCGGGCCGGCCGAGCGCGGTCGGGCGCGTCGAAGGCCGGCAGCGCGCAACGACCGCTGCGCGCGGTGGACCACTGCCGTCAGTCCGACGTCTGCCGCACGCTCCTCGACCGCCGTGAGGGCCTCGACCGCCTCGTGAGGCCGGCCGTCGAGCCGCAGCATCTCCGCGGCGCCCCAGGCGCAGCGCAGCTCGCCGCGACGGTGGTACGGCGCCCACAGCCCGGCCGCCGCATCGAGCTCGCGGGCCGCGTCGGCGTACCGGTGCTCGTGTGCCGCGCCAAGTCCGGCGAGCTCGTGAGGGACGGCGAAGAGCATCGGCCGGTCCGTGGGCGGCATGTCGACCGCCGGCTCGACGCGGAGTTCGAGCTGCGCCCACGCGCGGGAGACCCACCCGAACGCGTCGTTGGGGTTGCCCTCGGGCAGTCCCGCGAGGTAGGCCTCGGCGCACTCCAGCGCGCGGGCCGGCCGTCCGCTCGCCAGCGCGGCCTCGGCCAGCGCCCACCAGAAGTGCACCCCGCCGGCGGCGTCCGCGGCACCCGCCATCGCCCGCCCGGCCAGGGTGGTGGCCTCGTCGGGCCGTCCCAGGTCGACCAGCGTGAGGCACTGCACCTCGAGCAGGGCGTCGCGGCTGCGCGGGTCGAGGGGCCGGGCCGCGAGGTCGGCGATCCGGTCGAGGAGGCCGTCGTAGTGGCCGGCGTGGAAGTCCAGCTGCAGGACCTGGTAGGTGAACCCCGCCTCCCAGTACCCCAACCCCAGCTCGCGGCTGCGCCCCACCATCTGGCGGGCCAGGTCGGCGGCGAGCCCCGGGGAACCGGACGACTCGTGGAAGGAGACCAGGTTGTTGGCCGCCGTCAGCTCGGTGCTCACCTCACCGGTGGCGCGCGCATCGGCGACGGCCTGCTCGAGCCGGCGCGGACCCTCGGGGTCGTCGGCGATCGCGAGCGCCGTGCCCAGGAAGTACGCCGCCCGGGCCTCGCCGACGCCGGCCGCGGTCGCCTCGGCGAAGGCATCTCGTGCCAGGGCGATGGCCTGGTCCAGGTCGGAGCCGAGGAAGATCGGCACCCGGCAGGCCTCGACGTGGAGCAGCACCTCGAGCGGTGACCCGGTGCCGCCCACCGCTGCCAGCCCGGCGTCGAGAGCCGGTTGCAGGTCGTCCAACCGGGCTCCGCTCCAGGCTGCCCGGGCGCGCACCAGCGACGCACGGGCCACCGTCCCGGGCTCGGTACCGGTCACCTGCTCGAGCACCGAGAAGACGCCGTCCCAGTCGTGGGCAGCCTCCAGCGCCTCCGCCGCATCGAGCCGCAGCGAGTCGGCACCCCGCTCGTCGGAGTTCACCGCCGCCAGCCTCAGGTGGCTGGCCCGCTCTCCGGGAAGCCGGGCCGACCGGGCCGCCACGAGCGCCAGCCGCCGGCTCCCGGCGCGGTCGCCGGCGTGGTCGAGGTGGCGAGCGGCTTCGCCCGGCTCCGAGAGCAGCCGGCCCAGCCGGGCGTGCAGGTCCCGGCGTACGTCGGCCTCGAGGTCCTCGATGGCCACCTCGCCCAGCAGGGCGTGTCTGAGGTCGACCCGGTCGTCGTCGCGGTCCACCAGGTCGGCCGCGACCAGCCGGGTGACGACCTCCTCGCCGAGGGCCTCGGCCGGCAACGCGCGGCCCGCGAGCGCCAGCAGGCCGAACGCCGTGCGGTCGGCGTCGGCCAGCGCCCGGAGCCGGGCACCGACGACGCGGCGCAACGTGGGCGTCGGCTCCGGGGTGGCCGCCAGCTCGCGGATGAGCAGGGGGGAGCCGCCGGCCCGGCGCAGCAGGTGCGAGAGCGCGTCCTCGCCGATGGTCGGTCGGATCTCGCGTGCCAGCCGCTCGGCATCCCCCGCGTCGAGCGGCCCGAGGTCCAGCGTCAGCAGTCCCGCATCGGTCAGGGCATCGGGCACCGAGGATGTCGCCTCGGGACGTGCGCCGAGGGCGAGAGGGACGCGCCCGGCGAGCAGGCCGACGACCTCCCAGGTAGCCGGTGCGGCCCACTGCAGGTCGTCGAGGAGCAGCAGGCCCTCGGCGCCCACGGCCTGCTGGACCTCGTGCGCCACGGCCTGGGCGTCGACGCCGGTGAGCTCGCGGCCCAGGGCGCGGGACAACGGCAGGAAGGCCAGCCACGACAAGGTGGCGAGCGCACCACCTTCGAAGACCCGGGCGCCGGTTGCCTCCGCGGCGACGCGGAGCAGGGTCGTCTTGCCGATGCCTGCCTCGCCGGCGACCAGGATCGGCCGGCCGCTCGAGAGCGCAGGGCCGAGCTCCGCGAGTTCGAGCCCCCGACCGCTCAGCACGACGACCATTGTGCGTCCGCCGTCCACGCCCCGGGCTGGAACCGCCGTTCGGGGCCCAATCGGAAGGCTGGTCGTCCGCCGTACCGCCGGCCGCGTCACCTCAGCCGCGGTCCGAGGACACCAGCCAGAAGTGCTCGTCGCCGGCGGCGATGTCCTTCTCCTCCACGATGCCGAGGCCCCGGGCGTAGAACTTCATCGAGACGACGTGGGGTTCGAGCCTGCTCCACTCCAGCGTGCGCACGATGTCCTTCTCGGTGCCACCGGGTGTGGTCACGCGCGGCAGGCGCTGGACGACCCACGCCTGGTCCTCGGCGACGCCCTTGGAGAACTCCATCCGCGAGGCGTACGACGGGCGCGGGTCGGCCGGCATGATCACTCCGGCCACCGCGCCGTCGACCCCGGCCTCCCACGAGCCCTCCTTGTCCTCGAGGTGGCCCTGGGCGTCGTAGGTGCCGGTGTCCTCGCCGAAGTACCAGACGTTGCCGTCCCGGTCGGTGGCGTACCAGTCGTCGGTCTTCTCGGCGAGAGTCCCGTCGGGACGACGCACGACGTCGTGCACCACGGTCACGCTGACGCCCGCGATCTCGCGGGTCCGGCTCGTCACCCGGACGGTCTCGCGGAAGTGCTCGTCGCCGTCGGTGCCGCGCAGGCGGGTGACCAGGCCGGGGGTGAGCGGGAACCAGGGGTTCGCGCCCGGCTGCTCGAACAGGTGCGGGTCGGGGTTACCGGGGGCGCTCGCCGGCGGGGCGGCGGCGCTCGTGGTCAGCAGCGCGGCGACGGTGGCCCCGGCGACGGCGAGCACGGAAAGGGTGCGGGTGGTCATGGCCGCACGATCCCGCGTCGCCGCTGAAGGCAGGCTGAAGGGCGGTCAGGGCACGACGACCGGGCTTGCCGCGCCGATGCCGCGTCAGTCGACCGGGTTCATCCCGATCGCCCGCACCTCGATGCGGACCTCGCCCTCGCGAGGCTCGGGGACGTCGACCTCGCGGAGCTCGAGGACGTCAGGGCTTCCGAACTCCCGAGGCAGCACCGCACGAGTCATGCCGTCGAGAACGCCGCCCGACGGGTGGTCATTACCCGGCGCGGGCCACCCAGTCCAGCACGTCGGCCGCGAAGTCGTCGGGCCGCTCCATCGACGGCACGTGGGCGACGTCGGGCCACGTCACGCCGCGGGCGCCGCGGACGCTGCTGAGGATCAGGTCGGCGGCGATGCCGATGCTGTCGATGTCCAGGCCGCCGGCGATGACCAGCGTGGGCACCCCGAGCTCGCCGAGCCGTCCGGGCGCCTCCGGGTCGAGCTCGTCCTCGGCCTCCCATACCTCATCCGGCCAGTCGATGGTGAGGTCGAAGACCCGACGCTGCATGGCACGGACGGCGTCGCGGATGGCCGCCGGGACGACGTCGGGCCCGCGGTGCGGCCCGTCCACCCAGGCCACCACGTTGGCCTCCGCGGCGGCGTCCAGGTCGCCGGCCTCGATGGCTGTCCCCTCGAGCGCCCAGGCCGCGGCGAGCTCGTCGGTCTTCTCGGTCAGCAGTGCCCCGCCCGGTGCCGCGAGCACCAGAGAGGCGACCAGGGCCGGGCGCTCCAGTGCGAGCTCCACCGAGACGCCGGCGCCGAACGAGCAGCCGACCACGTGGGCGCGGTCGATCCCGAGGTGGTCGAGCACCTCGAGCACATCCGCCCGCGGGGACCAGGGGCCGTCGGGCCGCTCCGTCGACTCGCCGTACCCGCGCAGGTCGACGCGGACGACGTCCAGGGTGGCCGTCAACGTCCCCCAGATCGGGTCCCACATCCGGCGGTCGGCGATGCCGGCGTGGATCAGCAGGAGCGGCGTGGAGCCGGTGGGTCCGGAGCGTTCGTAGGAGAGCATCGGCACCCAGGCAATCGTCAACCGGCCGCCACCGCAAACGGATTCACGTCGTGCCGGCTCGTCGCATCGCCCATCCGAGACCAGCGAACCCCAGCAGCCACGTGCCGATGGCGATCCGGCCGGCGACCATCGGACCGAAGACGGCCGGGAACATCACCACGAAGACGAAGACGCCCAGCGCCAGCAGCAACCAACGAGCCGGGCCATCGAAGAGCCGGACCCGCAAGGCTCCGACGCCTGCGACGACGGGGCCGACTCCCAACAGGATCATCGGGATGCTGTACAGCCCGCCGACCGTGGCGCCCCACCCGGTGTCCAGCGCGTCGTCGGCGGCCGAGATGGCCACGAGCTCCATGACGGTGAGCAGCACCTGGCCCACGAGGGCGACCCACGCGCCGACCCGGAGCGCGCGCGAGGGGTGCCGCCGCTCGAGCAGGAGCAGGCCGAGGAAGAGCGGCAGCATCGCGACGTGCTGGAGGGAGAAGACGACCTGCGCGGTGGTGAACCACCCGGCGTCGAAGGGGTAGCTGAACCGGTCGTCGGACACCTGCGGGTCCCACGCGATGATCCCGCCGGCGCACAACGCGCCGGCGAGCGAGGCCAACCCACCCACGAGCCCGTACGTGCGGAGGCGAGCGTGGTCGGTCGAGGCGCTGGAGGTGACAGGGAGAGCGGCGGTGGTCATGGCAGGAACGGTAGGAATCCCCGGAGCACCGGCGCATCGGGGGAAACACCCAAGTCGGGCACCTAGTCTGTCGCTGTGTCCAGGGCGGCGGACCTCGTCGAACAGGCCCGCGACCTCTACCGCCGTGGTGCCACCATCGATGCGCTCGTCACCTGCGAGTGGGCGGTCGAGGAAGCCCGTCGCACCGACGACATGGAGGCGCTCGCCGATGCGGCGACCGTGATCCGCGCCGGCCACGGGTCGGCGGTCGCGGCCCGGGTGCACGAGCTGTGCGTCGACGCCCTGGCGCGGCTGGGCGAGTCGGACCCGGTGCGCACGGCCCGGGTGCGCGCGCAGCTGGTGGCGACGAGCAACCCGTTCGGCCCGCCGGAGCCGCTCGACCTGCCTGCGGAGAGCGACGACCCCGAGGCGGCCTTCCTGCGCCTCCAGGCCTGGCACGCCGCCCGCTTCGCGATCGACCACCTGCCGGAGCGGCTCGCGGTGGCGGAGCAGGCGATCGAGCTGGGTCGGCGGACCGGGAACCCGGAGTACGCCGCGTGGGGCCGCCGCTGGCGGATGGACGCGTACGCCGTGCTCGGCGACCGGCTCGACCTGCTGGCCGAGCTCCAGGCCTTGCGACCGCTCGTGTCGCGCATCGACTCCCCCTCGTGGCGGGCGTACCTGCTGCTGGTCGAGTGCTCGCAGCGGATGCTCGAGGGTCGTTGGGACGACGCGCTCCTGCTCGCCGACCAGGCGGTCGTCGCCGAGGAGGATCCCCAGGCGGAGGCGGCGTTCTTCCGCGTCATCACGACGTCCAGCGTCGCGCAGCACACCGGGCGCGGCCTCGCCGAGAGCGAGGCCGTGGTGGCCGAGGTGGTCGACTCGCTGCCGTACCTCGCCCGCGGCTGGCTCTGCCTGATGCACAAGGCGAGCGGGCGGCGGGCGGAGGCCGAGTCCCTGTGGCGGTCGATCGTGCCGCACCTCGGCCGGATGCCCGAGCGCGCGGCCGAGTGGGCCATCGCGGCGGTCGGCAACGCCGAGGTCTGTGCCTGGCTGGGGGACGCCGCGACGGCGCGCATCCTCTACGACCAGCTCGCGCCGTTCGCCGGGCTCCAGGCAATCGGCGTGGCGAACGCGCCGTACGACGGTCCCATCGACCTCGCCCTCGGCCGGCTGGCGGCGACGCTGGGCGATGCGGAGCTGGCGCGGACACACCTGGACGCCGCCGTGCGTCAGACCGAGGCCGTCCACGCGCTGCCGTTCCAGGTGCTGGCGCTGGCCGAGCTCGCTGCCCTGGGCGACGACACCGCCCAGGAGCGGGCCCGGTCGCTGGCCGGCCGTCTGGGCATGGCACCCGTCCTCACCCGCCTTGGTGCCCTGGCCGCCGGGCCGCTCAGCCGACGCGAGGACGAGGTCGCGGCCCTGGTCGCCGAGGGGCTCAGCAACGCGGCGATCGCCCGGCGGCTGACGCTCTCCGAGCGCACCGTGGAGAACCACGTGGGCAGCATCCTGCGCAAGCTGTCGGTCACCTCGCGCACCGGGATCGCCGCCTGGCACGCGCGACGCTCCTAGCAGCCACCCCACGCAGGCCGTGTCACTAGAGTGACCTGGGTGAACATCGTCTTCGTGGAGCCCGCCTTCCCGCAGAACCAGCGGCGCTTCGTGGCCGCGCTCGCCGGCGTGGGCGCGCACGTGGTCGGGGTGGGGGAGTCGCCGGAGAACGAGCTCGGGGACGACCTGCGCGGTCAGATGTCGGCGTACTACCAGGTCCGCAACGTCACCGACGTGCACCAGCTCGACGAGGCCGTCCAGTGGGCGCAGGGAAAGATGTGGATCGACCGACTCGAGTCGACGATCGAGTCCCACCAGATGGCCGCCGCCGAGGTGCGCGAGGCGCGCGGGATCCCCGGTACGACGCTGCGCACCACCTGGCTGTGCCGCGACAAGCCGTCGATGAAGGAGGCGCTCCGGCGCGCCGGCGTACCGACGGCGGCCTCGACCGCTGCCGACAACGCCGCCGAGGTACGGACCTTCGCGGAGCACGTCGGGTTCCCCCTGATCCTCAAGCCGCGCAGCGGCGCCGGCGCCCAGGGCACCGTGCGCGTCGACTCGACTGCCGATCTCGACAGCGCCCTGGGCGGGTTCGGCAACACCGCGTCCATCGCCGTGGAGGAGTTCGTCGAGGGGCACGAGGGCTTCTACGACACCATCACCGTCGACGGGAACGTCGCCCACGACTGGGCCACCCACTACTACCCCAACGTGCTGGAGGCGATGCGGCACCGCTGGATCTCGCCGCAGTTCATCACCACCAACCGGATGACCGACTCGCAGTTCTACGACGAGGTGCGCGAGATGGGGCACCGCGTCATCGAGGCGTTGGGCATCACCACCTCCGCGACCCACATGGAGTGGTTCTACGGGCCCAAGGGCCTGCGGTTCTCCGAGATCGGCTGCCGCCCGCCGGGCGTCGGCGCGTGGGACCTCTACTCCGCCGCCAACGACGTCGACGTCTACCGCGAGTGGGCGCACGCCATCGTGCACGGCGGCCCGGAGAAGCCGATGACCCGCAAGTACGCCGCCGGCATCGTCGCGCTGCGCCCCGACAAGGACGGCACGATCCGCGGCTACAGCGGGCTCGACGACGTCAACGGCCGCTTCGGCGAGTGGATCATCGACGCTCACCTGCCCGACATCGGCACGGGCACCCAGCCGGTCGAGGCGGGGTACATGGCGAACGCCTGGGTCCGGCTGCGCCACCCCGACTACGACACCGCCCGGTCCATGCTCGACGACGTCGGCCGCACCGTCCACGTGCACGCCGGTTGATGAGAACGGTCCTCCTCGGTCCGCAACGGTTCCTGACCACGGCGGGCACGGTCGTCCGCGGTCTCGCACCGGACGGGCCGGTTGCCACGGTGACCGCCGGCTGGCAGGACCGCGAGTCCGCCGACGACGAGCTCGACGACGTGATGGGTGGCCGCAGCCGCAACCTCGACCTGTACCGCCGGCTCACCGACGTGCTGGAGACCGACGAGCACTTCGCGACCGAGGCGCTCGCTCACCGCGACGCGATGGACGAGCTGGCCGGGATCTACAGCCTGCGGCTGCAGCGCGCCCTGGAGAGCGTGTACGCCGTCGCGCGCCGGCCCGCGCGCCAGGACATCGCCGACGCGGCGTTCTCGGACGCCGTCCGCGACGTCCGCGACATCGACGAGTGGTACCTGCGGACCGTCGACCAGCTGTACGGCGAGCTCGAGGCGGTCGCCCCGGTCTCGGCCAGCGAGCCGATCCTGCGGCACCGCGACGAGGTCGCGGAGATCCTGCGGGAGGCTCCGGTGCTGGCCGTCGCCGGTGGGCACGTCGGCATCCTGCTGCGCTGCCTGCGCCTGTTCGCCGTGGATCCGGCCCACGACGTACCCGTCGTCGCCTGGTCCGCCGGCGCGATGGCGCTGACCGAGCGGGTGGTGCTCTACAACGACCGCGGCCCGCAGGGCGTGCAGGGCGCGGAGGTCTGGGACCGCGGCTCCGCGCGGGTCCGCGACGTGGTCGCCATGCCGCACGCGCGCCGCCGGCTCAGGCTCGACGACCCCGTGCACGCGAAGGTGTTCGTCCGCCGCTTCGCTCCGGCCACCTGCCTGCTGCTCGACGACGGTACGCAGGTCGAGGTCGGCGCCGACGGGTCCGTGCCCGAGGATGCGCGGGTGCTGACCGAGACCGGCGGTGGTCTCGTGACGGGCGCCAGGGCGCCCTCCTCGACCGGCGGTGCACCCCTGTGACGCGGGCGGCCACCAAGCTCGCGATCAACCGGCTGCTGGAGCGCAAGCCGCTGGACGACGCGGCCATCGACCGGTTCATCGACCGGCACGGGGCGCCGGTCATCGAGGGCAGCCGGGCGACGTTCCTGTGGCGCGGGCACGCCGACGAGGTCGCCGTACGCCACCGCGTCGTCGGGCTGCCCGACCCGCTACGGCTGCGACGCGTGAAGGACACCGAGCTCTGGTACGTCAGCACCGACATCCCCGAGGGCTCGCGGATCGAGTACCAGTTCGAGATCACCCGCGACGGCCACACCGACGCCTTCGTCAACGACCCGCTCAACCCCAAGCTCGCACACGGGCCGTTCGGGTCGAGCTCGGTGTGTGCGGCGGCGGGGTACCACGTGCCCGACTGGACACTGCACGACCCCGAGGCCCGTCCCGGCGAAGTGGTCGAGCGGACGATCACCAGCAAGGCGTTGCGCCGCCAGGTGACCTTCCACCTCTACCTGCCGGCGCGGTTCCGCACGGTGGTGCGGTACCCGTTGCTGATCGTCCACGACGGGCTCGACTACCTCCACTACGCGTCGGCCAAGACGGTCCTGGACAACCTGATCCACCGCAACGAGGTCGCCGAGATGGTGGTCGCGTTCGTCTCGCCGGTGGGGGACCGGCTGGTCGAGTACGCCAACAACGCGCCGCACGCCCGGTTCATCGCGCGCGAGCTGGTGCCCGACCTCACCGCCGACCTGCCACTCGTCGACAGCCCCGTCGGGCGGACCCTGATGGGCTCCAGCTTCGGCGGCGTCGCGTCGGTCTCGACGGCCGCCCGCTACCCCGACGTCTTCGGGTCGCTGCTGCTGGAGTCACCGTCGCTGGTCTTCACCGACATCGGCCAGAACCACGGCGGCGGCCCGGTCTTCGACCCGGTGGTGAAGTTCGTGAACCGCTACCGGGCACGGCCCCGGCGCATCGCCGACCGGATCTACCTGACCTGCGGGGTGTACGAGCCACTGATCACCCCGAACCGCTCGATGGAGACGGTGTTCCGTCAGGCGGGCATGGAGGTGAGGTACGTCGAAGCGCGCGACGGCCACAATTGGGAGAACTGGCGCGACCGCCTGCGCGACGGCCTCGGCTGGCTGCACCCCGGCGACCAGAAGTTCGTCTACGAATAGGAACAGACCTCATGGACAAGGCCATCGAACGCTGGCGCTCGGACCGGATGCAGCAGGACATCACCCTGGCGCGCTGGGGCCACTTCGGCGTCCCGGTGCTGGTCTTCCCGACCGCCGGCGGCGACGCCGAGGAGGTCGAGCGGCACCACATGGTCCGGCACCTCGAGCCTCTCGTCGAGGACGGTCGGATCAAGGTCTTCAGTTGTGATTCTGTCGCCGGGAAGGCAATGACCGCTGACAACGGACGGGGGGACGGGGACCCGGCGTACCGCTGCTGGCTGTTCAACCAGTTCCAGCAGGCGATCGCCCACGAGGTGGTGCCGGCGATCCACGCCGACACCGGCGGCCCGAACTCCGTCATCGTGGCGGGCGCCTCGATCGGCGCGTTCAACGCGCTGGCACTGGTGTGCCGCTACCCCGAGCTGTTCCGGGCCGCGGTCTGCATGAGCGGCACCTACGACGTCGAACGGTTCATCGGCGGCTTCACCGACGACCTCTTCTTCTCCTCGCCCGTGCACTTCCTGCCCGGTCTCGAGGGCCCGGCCCTCGATGCGCTGCGGCAGCGGTTCGTGGTGCTCGCCTCGGGGACGGGCAAGTGGGAGGACATCGGCGAGTCCTGGCGCGCCGCCGCCGTCCTCGGCGAGAAGGGTGTCCCCAACCGGGTCGACGACTGGGGTCCGCAGTTCGACCATGACTGGCCGACGTGGTGGCAGATGCTCCCGGAGTACCTGGAACAGCTGACGTGAGTCCCGATACGCCGCTCGTCCCTCGCGGCGGCTCGATCACCGACAGCGCGCTCGCCCGACTCGTCGCCATCCCGTCCGTCCACGACGGCCAGCACGCCGAGGCCTGCTCGGCGGCCGCGGACCTGGTGGTCGAGCTGTTCACAGAGTCCGGGGTCCACGACGTACGACGGGTGCCCACCGACGACGGCAGCGACGCGGTGGTCGGGTACTCGCCCGGTCCCGAGGGTGCGCCGACGGTGCTGCTCTACTCCCACTACGACGTGCAGCCCGCCGACCCGGCCGAGTGGACGTCGTCGCCATGGGAGCTGACCGAGCGCGACGGCCGGCTCTACGGCCGGGGAGCCGCGGACTGCAAGGGCAACCTGGTGATGCTGCTGACCGCGCTGCGGTCGCTGCCGCGGCCGTGGCCGGTCGGCATCCGGATCGTGTGCGAGGGCTCGGAGGAGATGTCGACCGGCGGGCTCTCACGGCTGGTCGCGGCAGAGCCGGACCTGTTCGCCGCCGACGTGATGCTGGTCGCCGACGCCGGCAACATCGAGCTCGGCACCCCGACGGTGACGACCAGCCTGCGCGGCACCGGCTCGGTGCTGGTCACGGTGCGCACGATGGCGTCGCCGGGGCACTCCGGGATGTACGGCGGCGCCGCGCCCGACGCCCTCGCGGCCCTGATCGCGGTGCTGGCCACGCTTCGCGACGACGCCGGCGACACGACCGTGGCCGGGCTGGACAACACCGGGACCTGGACCGGGGCCGAGTACCCGGCCGACCGCTTCGCCGCCGACGCCCAGGTGCTCGACGGCGTCGGCCTGCTCGGGTCCGGGTCTGTCGCCGACACCGTGTGGGCGAGGCCGGCCGCGACCGTGCTCGCCATCGACGCGCCCTCGGTCGCGAACGTCACGGCGGCCATCCAGCACGAGGCCCGCGCCGTGGTGAACCTGCGGGTGCCGCCCGGCCAGGACGCCGCCGAGGCGCAGCGGCTGCTGGTTGCTCACCTCGAGGCGGCCGCCCCGTGGGGCGCGCAGGTGGCGGTCGAGCCCAAGACGCTCGGGCAGCCCTTCGCGGCGGGGACCCGCGGACCCGGGTACGCCGCGCTGGCGACCGGCATGCGGGCGGCGTACGGTCGCGACCTGGTCGAGGCCGGCCAGGGTGGCGCCATCCCGCTGTGCAACGCCCTGCAGGCCGCGCACCCGGACGCCGAGGTGCTGCTGATCGGCGTCGAGGAGCCCGCCTGCCACATCCACGCCTCGGACGAGAGCGTCGACCCTTCGGAGCTGGCCCGCACGGCGGCGGGCGTCGCCGGGATGCTGGCAGAGTTGGGGTCGTGAAGCGGTTTGCCGGGCCGGCGCTCGTCGTCCTGCTGGCCCTGGTCACGAGCCTGACCGGGTGCTCGTCGTCCGACAGCAGCAGTCCGACCGCCGCGGGGGACACGTCGTCCGCCTCCGCGTCCCCGGGCAAGACCCTGACGCTGCCGCCGCCGTCGGAGAAGCCGCTGAGTGGCGACCTCCAGGCCGAGCTCCAGCAGTCGAGCCGCGACGTGGCGCTCGGCCGGTTCGAGGTCTGGATCACCAACGGGCTGGACCGCCAGATCCGGCCACGGCGCATCGAGTACGACGACACGCTGCTCAGCCGGCCGGTCCTGGGAGGCCGGCTGCGGGCGATCCCGTCCGGCTCCTACCGCGGGTTCACGCTCGACCTGATCCGTCCCGAGTGCGGGGTCGGGGAGAACGGTGGCGCGACCGTCACCGTGGCCTACGGCCAGGACGAGGTCACCATCCCGGTCGAGGACGAGACACACGTGACCGGCCGGTGGGCCCAGGAGCGCTGCGCCGAGATCGCGATCGCCGAGATCGCTCACCTCGAGTGGAGTGGCGTGGAGGTGCAGGGGTCCGGCCCCGACGCCATCGGGCTGTTCCAGATGACCGCCACCCCGACCGGCCGCGCCGGCTCCTTCACCGTCGACACCGTGACCGGCACGCCGCTCTACACCTCGGCCGACGGCGACTTCTGGACCGTGGGGCAGAAGGTGTCGGGCACCGGCCGGCCGGTGACCATGGAGCTGCGCGCCCAGCCCGCGCGCTGCGACATCCACGCGTTCGGGTCGGCCAGCGGCGGTACGACGTTCTTCGTCAACGTGACCATCGGCGGGCACGGCTCGCAGAGCGGTGCCCACCAGATCCGGCTGGCCATGAGCCCGGAGCTCACCAACGAGACGTTCGCGTACGCCGGCGAGGTGTGTGGCTTCTGATGCGCATCCCCTGGAACTCCCGCACCCGCCGCCTGCTGTTCGTCCTCGTGATGCTCTTCGTGCTCACCTTCCCGCTCGTGAACAGCTTGCTGACCCGGGCCCGGATCGAGCGCGACGGCGTCGACGTCACGGCCACCGTGGCGAAGGCGGTCGACGACGACGGGCGGTACGTGGTCGCGTTCCGGCTGCCCGAGAAGATCGACCCCGAGCAGGTGTCGTACTCCGCCTTCGTCAGCCGGGCGACGTACGACACGGCGCGCACCACCGAGGAGGTGTCGGTGCGGGTGCTCGAGGACGAGCCGCGACGTCACCACGTCGAGGGCGAGGTGTACAGCAAGTCGCCGTGGATCTTCACCCTCGTCGCCGACGCGATGGTCCTCATCGTCGGGTTGTGGTGGGTGAAGGTCGGCCGGCGCCGGCCCACGCTGAAGCTGCTCGCCATGCGTGACGTCGAGGCCGTGGGCGACGAGGAGCCGACCAGCCTCGAGCGCGACAGTGGCGAGATGTACACCGCGGTCGGCCGGGTCACCGCCGTGGACGGCTCGTCGCTGACCATGGCGCTCGACGACCGGTCGGTGGTCGTCCGCCTGAACGGTCGTGACAGTCACGTCGAGGTCGGGTCCGTGGCACGGGCGTGGGGGATGCTCGTCGGATGAGCACGCTCCGGGCGACCACGCCCTGGAGGGTCGTCGCGTGGTTCGGGGTCGTCAGCCTCGCGGCCGACATGGTCTACGAGGGCGCCCGGTCGGTGACCGGGCCGTTCCTCGCGTCCCTCGGCGCCTCGGCGCTGGTGGTCGGGCTGGTCACCGGCGCCGGCGAGGCCGCGGCGCTGGGCTTCCGCTTGTTCTCCGGTCCGTTGGCAGACCGGTCCGGGCGGTACTGGTCGTGGACGGTGGCCGGGTACGCCATGACGGTGGTCTGCGTGCCGCTGATGGCGTTCGCGCCGTTCGTGGGCGGGCTCGGGCTGACGCTGGCCGCGACCCTGGTGATCCTCGAGCGGACCGGCAAGGCGGTCCGGTCGCCGTCGAAGTCCGTGCTGCTGGCCGACGCGGCGCGGACGGTGGGCCGCGGTCGCGGCTTCGCGGTGCACAAGGCGCTGGACCAGGTGGGCGCCTTCGCCGGCCCGCTGGTCGTCGCCGGCGTGATCGCGCTCGCCGGGGTGACCTGGCCGGGGTTCGCGGTGCTGGCCGTGCCGGGCGTGGTGGCGATGGTGCTGCTGCTGCGGCTCCGCGTCGCGCTGACCGCTCCCGGTCCGCGGCCGGAGGCGGACGTCGTACCCGACGGACCGCTGCCCCGAACCTTCCACCTGCTCACGCTGTCGTGCGCGCTGGCGACGTTCGGGCTGCTGACGTTCGGCGTGCTGTCGTTCCACCTGGTCACGGACGGCCTGCTCGACGTGGCGTGGGTGCCCGTCGTCTACGCCGCGGCGATGGGTGTCGAGGCCGTCTCGGCGCTGGCGACCGGGTTCGTGTTCGACCGGGTCGGCGGCCACACGCTGCTCGTGCTGCCGCCGCTGGTGGCGCTGGTGCCGTTCCTGGCGTTCTCGTCGGTTCTCGCGGTGGCTGTGGCCGGGATCCTGGTGTGGGGGCTGGCGACCGGCATCCTGGACTCGACCGTCAAGGCCCTGGTGGCCGAGACCGTCCCGCGCTCGCGGCTGGGGACGGCGTACGGCGGGTTCGCGGCCGTGCAAGGGCTCGCGGCGCTGGCGGGCGGTGGCGTGGCCGGCTGGCTGTACTCCCAGGGCCGCCTCCCGATCGTGCTCGTGGTCGGGTTCGCCCAGCTCCTCGCCCTCGTTCTCCTGCTCGCTGCCCTCCGCAGTCCGGGTCGTGTGCCCCACGACGCGCCATAGCGCGTCCTCAGGCACACGACCCACATCCCGCGACCACAACGACCGCTACTTGCCCGTAACCGCGGTGCGGGGACAGGCTGACCAGCATGTCGGCCACCGCCTCGTCGTACTCGATCACCATGCGGCTGCACACCGCCCCGGACCACGGCGTGGTGGGGCGGGTCGCGACGGCGATAGCGCGCGAGGGCGGGATCGTGACGGCCATCGACGTCGCGGACTCCAGCCACGACCGCCTCGTCGTCGACGTGACCTGCAGTGCGGCGGATGCGGAGCACTCCGAGCGCGTCGTCGCGACGGTCAAGGAGGTCGAGGGGGTCGAGGTCTACAAGGTCAGCGACCGTACCTTCCTGCTGCACCTCGGCGGCAAGATCGAGGTCACGAGCAAGGTCCCGCTGCGCACGCGCGACGACCTCAGCATGGCCTACACCCCGGGCGTCGGACGGGTCAGCATGGCGCTGTACGAGCACCCCGAGGACGTCAGCCGGCTGACCATCAAGGGCAACACGGTCGCCGTGGTCACCGACGGCAGCGCCGTACTCGGCCTCGGCAACATCGGCCCCGGCGCCGCGCTGCCGGTGATGGAGGGCAAGGCGGCGCTCTTCAAGCGGTTTGCCGACATCGACGCGTGGCCGATCTGCCTGGCCAGCCAGGACACCGACGAGATCGTCAAGGCGGTCGAGATGATCGCGCCGGGGTTCGGCGGCATCAACCTCGAGGACATCGCCGCCCCGCGCTGCTTCGAGATCGAGGCCCGCCTGCGGGCCAGCCTCGACATCCCGGTCTTCCACGACGACCAGCACGGCACCGCCATCGTGGTGATGGCCGCGCTCACCAACGCCCTGCGCGTGGTCGGCAAGAAGATGGAGGACGTCCGCGTCGTGGTCGCGGGCGCTGGAGCGGCGGGTACGGCGATCGTCACGCTGATGCTCGCGGCAGGGATCACCGACATCGTGGTCTGGGACCGCGAGGGCTGCCTCTCCTCCGACGACACCACGCTGCCGCTGGCGAAGGCCAGCCTGGCCGCGCGTACCAACCCACGAAAGGTGCGCGGGGACCTCCACGACGGCCTCAAAGAGGCCGACGTGTTCGTGGGTGTCAGCGCCCCGAACGTGCTCGACCCCGAGTGGATCAAGGACATGGCCACCGACGCCGTCGTCTTCGCGCTGGCCAACCCCGACCCGGAGGTCGACCCGGCGGAGGCCGACAAGTACGCCGCCGTGGTCGCCAGCGGCCGCAGCGACTACCCGAACCAGATCAACAACGTGCTGGCCTTCCCCGGCGTCTTCCGCGGCCTTCTCGACGCGCGCGCCAAGGAGATCACCCTCGACATGCTGCTGCGCGCCGCCGACGCGATCGCCCATGTCGTCACCGACGACGAGATCAACCCCAACTTCATCATCCCGAGTGTCTTCAACCCGGCGGTACCCAAGGCCGTCGCCGCGGCCATCCGACACCGGCCCTCTTCGGACGGGGTGGCAGACTCGACGACGTGACGCGTCTCGGAGACTTTCACGCACAGGACATCGCGGGTCAGGACATCGACCTCGCCCAGTACGACGGCCAGGTCGTGCTCGTCGTGAACACGGCGAGCCAGTGCGGCTTCACCCCGCAGTTCGCCGGCCTCCAGCGGCTGTACGACGACCACGTCGGCGAGGGGTTCGTCGTGCTCGGCTTCCCCTGCGACCAGTTCGGCCACCAGGAGCCCGGCAGCGAGGACGAGATCGCGCAGTTCTGCGAGACGTCGTACGGCGTGACGTTCCCGATGTTCGCGAAGATCGAGGTCAACGGCGAGGGTGCGCACCCGCTGTACGCCTGGCTGCGTGCGGAGAAGGCAGGCCGCCGGGGCAGCGACATCGACTGGAACTTCACCAAGTTCCTGCTCGACCGTGAGGGCAACGTGATCGACCGGTTCGGCCCGAAGGTCGAGCCCGAGCAGATCCGCGACCACGTCGAGACGGTGCTCGACGCGTCGCGGACCTCCGGGGTGTAGTCCTTCCGAGTCCTAGGGCGTCATGCCGGCGCCGAAGGTGTCCTGGTCGAGGCCACCGAGGTTCGGGCACGTGTCCGGGCCGAAGACACCGTTGGTGGCGGTGCGGCACTGCTTGACGTCGAACCCGGTGCCACCGGCGTAACGCGGGTCGTCGCCGGGCACCACCTGCCGCGTGTCGGTCCACACGCCGTAGGCGAAGGCGCCCACGCTTGACACGTAGTTGTAGTCCCCGTGGAACGGCACCTGCCGGTCTCCGAACATCTCGTAGTTGGGCATCTGGCTCGCCGCGGACAGCCGGACGAGCGACCAGGTCGTGCCGCCGTCGGTCGAGCTGGCGCCGTAGGTGTCCAGACCCACCGTCGCCAGGTGGAAGCCCTGGGCATCCTCGGCGGTGGCGTTGCCGGGCGGGTTCTGCACGCTGTAGCCCGGGTCGTTGCGGCTGTCGTGCCAGACGGCGAAGAGCGAGCCTCCGTCGGCGTTGATGTCGGGGAAGAACTGGTGTCCGACGGGCGTCGGTGCCAGCAGCCTCGGCGTCGACCATGTCTGGCCGCCGTCGGTGGTCTTGCGCAGGTAGATGGCTCCTTGCCCGACCATCAGCGTGCCGTCGGCCGCCACCGGCGCCGTGTTGTACGTCGACGTCGACGGCACCTCGGTCGAGGGCACGGTGGCGTCGTAGACCAGCCACAAGGTGTTCGGGTCGCCCTTGGGGTCGGCGGTGATGTGCGGCGAGCTGGCGTGCCGGAAGAACACGAACCCGCTCCGGCAGGCGAACGGGCCGGAACCGCAGTCACGTGAGTCGCCCGCCGACGAGGGCTCGGCGTCGGACTCGGGACCGTCGGCGTTCTCGAAGGCCTGCTCGTGGGCCTCGGCCGCCGCGGCCGGGTCGCCCGCGCTGTCGGCGGCGTCGAAGCCGTCGAAGTCGGCGGCCACCTGGGGCTTGGTGAAGTGGCGGCCCCCGTCGGCCGACTTGGCGTAGAGCATCGCGTCGTGACCGTTGGCGCGGCTGCCCACGGTGCCGTTCCACACGACGTACACGGTGCCGTCGCTGGTCACGGCGATGTCGGCGAACTGGTTGCCCTTGGAGCCCTCCGAGATCCGGACCGGGTTGCTGAAGGTGGCGCCGTGGTCGGTGGAGCGGACGAACTTGATCTCGTTGTTGCCTCCGCCCTGGAACACGCTCACGGCCGCGTAGACGTTGCCCTGGTAGGGGCTGGCGATGCCGCGGTCGACTTCGATGGCCGTCTTGTCGTTGAACTTGCCGTTGAGCGCGGGCGTGCCGCGGGCCACGATCACGGTGCGCACGTAACGGGTGGCGTCCTGGTCGTAGGTGGCGACCCACACGGAGCCGTTCTGCGGGGCGGCGCGGTTGAAGGCGTTGCCCATGTAGAAGAGCCGGCCTTCGAGGTCCCAGGCCTGCACGGGGTCGCCGGCGTTGGCGATGCCGGCGCGCTGCAGCGGGCTGGCCAGGCCTTCGGGCGAGGTGTCGGTGGGGTAGCCGGGCAGGACGGAGTCGGTCCAGGTGGCCCCGCCGTCGGTCGACCGGTAGAAGCCGGCCCAGGTGCCACCCGCAACCTCGACGGTGCAGTAGTCGTTGGAGCCGGACGTGATGATCGAGGGGTTGCGTGGGTCGACGGCCGCGGTCGGCTCGTTCTGCTGGCGGCGGTTGGCTCCGCACGCCGCAATGGCGTCACCGGCCGGGATCGGGCGCGCGTTGGCCTTGACGTACGCCGTGTCGACGGACACGGGATGCTCACCTGTGGTCGTGGTGGCGTACGCCGGCGCGAGAGCGAGTGGCGCAGCCGACAGGCCGGCAACGAGAGCAACTCGTCGCCTCCTGGTGAGGACGGAGGAGATGAACGAACGCTGGTGCATGTGGCGACCCCCTTTTGTCGCTGAGTGGTTGCACGCCCGGTCGAGCCTGCGTCCAGTCAGGGGCTCCCGCGAGTGCTTGTGGCCCGCCCGAGCCCTCGCCCGGTCTCGTCAGGCTACGACCGCCGCGGCGGGCCCGGAACCCCCTGGTGGGCGAGATCTGGGGTAGGGGAACGGGGCTTCTCGTCCCCGGCTTCAGCGGCCCACAGCGCCGCCCCGACGATGCCGGCACGGTTCTGCAGCTTGGCCGCGACGATCTCCGTCTCGATCTCGATGAGTGGCAGGAACTCGTCGGAGTCCTTGCTGACGCCACCGCCGACCACGATCAGGTCGGGGGAGAAGAGCTTCTCGAGGGTGCGGTAGTAGACCGTGAGCCGCTCGGCCCACTCGGGGTACGACAGGCCCTCGTCCTCCTTGATCGAGCTGGCCGCGCGCTTCTCCGCGTCGTGCCCGTCGATCTCCAGGTGGCCGAGCTCGGAGTTGGGCACCAGCACGCCGTCGTACACGATCGCCGACCCGATGCCGGTGCCGAGCGTGGTCACGATGACGAGCCCACGGCGGCCCTTGGCCGCCCCGAACCGCACCTCCGCGAGGCCCGCAGCGTCGGCGTCGTTGACGACGTGCACGTCCCGGCCGGTCGCCTTGGTGAACAGCGCGTCGGCGTCGGTGCCGATCCACGCCCGGTCGATGTTGGCCGCCGAGCTGACCACGCCGTGCCTGACGACGGCCGGCACCGTGACGCCCACCGAGCCGGTCGAGTCGGCGAACCGGCCGAGCAGCTCGACGAAGACGTCCGCCACCGCCTCGGGCGTGGAGGGCTTGGGGGTCTTGATCTTGACCCGGTCGGCGGCGAAGTCGCCGGCGTCCAGGTCGACGGGCGCTCCCTTGATGCCCGAGCCGCCGAAGTCGATGCCGAAGGGAAGTTGCTGCACACGGCCAATCTCCCTCATTGGCCGCGACCCCCACAACCGAACCGCCCACGCCCGCGTCACACTGGATGGGCCCAGCACGGCCCCCACCCGAACCCGATCCTGGGGAGGCACCCGATGTACCCACGTCCGTTCCGGCTCGCACTCACCGCCGCCGCGGGGCTGGTCGTCGCCGGCACCGTCCTGGCCGTCACGCCCGTCACCGCCGTTGCCGCCGAGTCGTGCACGGCCGACAACCTGTACGTCGTCAAGGGACGCCTCGAGGGCGCCGCCGGCGGCCGGTTCCTCACCGTGAAGCTCACCAACGTCGGCGACGACGCGTGCTCGGCCGGCATCGCCACCAAGGCCGCCTTCCGCGACTTCTCCGGCCCGCTCGGCATGAAGGGCGACGTCAGCAGCGGCACCGGCCTGATCACCCTCGACCCGGGCGAGACGGCGAAGACCGTCGTGCACTGGACCGATCCCGGCCCGGTGCCGGCCGACGACTGCCAGGAGGCGGCGGCCACGCTGGTGACGCTCCGCGTCCCGAGCCTGCGGCACACCTGGCGGCTGCCGCTGAAGGCCGACGTGTGCACCACCGCCGACTTCCGGCCCGACTCCACGCCCCTGGAGAGCTGACGCAGACGAATCGGGGTGGGGCGCGAGCACGTTCCAGAAGGACGACGCTTAGCGACCATCTCGGTGGTCGAGCCCGCGAGCGCCAGCGAGCGGTGTCGAGACCCGGCGACCCGGTGACCGAGGTCTCGACACGGGCTCGCCCAGGGGCTCGCCCGGCTCGACCACCGAAGGTACGGCGATAACCGCAGGCCCTGGGTGGGCGTGCCGTGAGAAAGTTCGCGGCGTGCCCACCAGCCTGACCCGAAGCCAGCACCTGGTCGCCCTGCGCGACGCGGTCTCGGCGTTCGCGACCCACGCGGAGAAGGCGGGGCTGGAGGCGGCGGTGCCGACGTGTCCGGACTGGACCGTACGCCGCCTGGTCGGCCACCAGGGGATGGTGCACCGCTGGGCGGCGGCCAACCTCCGCGGGCGCAGCATCGAGATCGACGCCACCGAGCGGGCCGGGCGCCGGGCGTCGAGCCCGGTCGACTGGCTGCGCGACGGGGCCATCGACCTGGTCGCGGCGATCACCGAGGCGCCCGAGGACGTGCGCACCATCGTCTTCCTCAACGACGCGCCGCGGGCGCTGGACTTCTGGGCTCGCCGCCAGTGCCACGAGACGACGATCCACGCGGTCGACGCGCTCGCGGCCGATCTGGGCCGGTACCCTCGCGCCGCCGACACCTGGATCGACCCTGCCGTCGCGCTGGACGGGATCGACGAGCTGCTCGCCGGCTTCATGACCCGCGGCAAGAGCCGGCTGCGCAGCGCGGACCCGTTGGCCATCGCCGTGCTGGCCGACGAGTCGCCGACCGGGTGGCTCGTCGAGACCAGTGAGCGGCCGGCCGTCGTGACCGGGGCGCCGCGCGACGAGGTGGCCGAGCGGGCCGCCGTACGCATCCAGGGTCCTGCCGTCGCGGTCTACCTGACCCTCTGGAACCGCTCCGACGAGCTCGACGTCGAGGACCGCGCCGTGGCTCCCTGGCGAGGCGCGCCCATCACGTGGGGGTGACGGTCCGGTCACGATCGGGTCGCGACGCCTGATCCGGGGAACGCCGCTCGGCAAAGCCCCGTCCACCGGCCATGACCACTCTCGCGACACGCATCCGGTCCGGGGTCCCGGTCGCCCTGCTCGCCGTCCTCGCCACGGGCCTCACGGCCTGCGGCGGTGACAGCGACCAGGGGGCCGAGGAGCCGACGAGCAGCTACGACTACGGGCAGGGAGGCAGCACGTACGACGGCGGCTCCGGCGAGCCGGAAGCCGTGGCGCCGTACCCGGGCACCGGCACCACCCAGGGCAACACGTTCCAGGACGAGGGCGTCAGCGGGTACGTCGACACCGCGACCGACCCGGAGTCCACCTTCGCGCTCGACGTGGACAACGGCTCCTACCGGGTGGCGCAGGCCATGGTGGCCAACGGCGTGCGCCCGCCGTCGGAGTCCGTGCGGCCCGAGGAGTGGGTGAACGCCTTCTCCTACGGCGACCCGGCACCGACCGACGCCGACCTCGCCGTCCGCACCGAGTCCGGCGTAGTGCCCGGTCGCGCGGACGGGACACAGGTCGTCCGGGTCGCGGTCACCGCTCGTGAGATCGCCGAGGAGGAGCGCCCGTCGGTGAACCTCACGCTCGTCGTCGACCGCTCCGGCTCGATGGCCATGGGCAACCGGACGGGCCTGGTGCGGGACTCCCTCGAGCTGCTCACCCAGAGCCTGCGCCCCGACGACACGATCTCGGTCGTCGGGTTCGACGACCAGGTCGAGCTGGTGCTGCCGCCGACCCACGTCGAGGACCGCGAGAGCGTGATGGCGTCCGTCGACCGCCTGACACCCCGCGGCAGCACGAACGTCGAGGGCGGACTGTCCCTGGGCTACGAGCAGGCCAGGAAGGCCTACCGCGCCGGGGGCATCAATGTCGTGGTCCTCTGCTCCGACGGGGTGGCGAACGTCGGCATGACCGGGCCCGAGAGCATCGCCGCGCGCATCGCGGAGGAGGGCCGCAACGGCATCCACCTGGTCACGGTCGGCTACGGCATGGGCAACTACAACGACCACCTGATGGAGCAGCTCGCCGACCAGGGCGACGGCTTCTACCGCTACGTCGACACCTACGAGGAGGCCCGGCACGTGTACGTCGACGAGCTCACCGCCCTGCTCTCTCCGGTGGCCGACGACGCCCGCACCCAGGTCGAGTTCGACCCGGAGCTGGTGACGTCGTACCGCCTCGTCGGCTACGAGAACCGCGCCATGGACGACGAGTCCTTCGAGGACCTCACCACCGACGCCGGCGAGCTCGGGGCCGGGCACCACGCGTCGGCCCTCTACGAGGTGCGTCTCGCGCCGGGCGTCGAGCCGGGCACGCCGATCGGGCTGGCGAAGGTGCTCTGGAAGACCCCCGGTTCGGACGCGCCGCACCTGGCCAGTGCGACCGTGGTCGCCGCCGACCCCGAGGCGCCCATGCCCGACTCGCTCGGCCTGGCGACCGCGGTGGCGGACCTGGCGCAGATCGTCAAGGGCTACGGACCGGAGGAGCCCGCGCCGAACCTGTACGACGTCCGCAACCGGGCCCTCGCGCTCGCCGAGCGCGGCGTGCCCGGCGCGGCCGACGTGGTCGAGCTGGCGTCGCGGCTGGAGTACCTGAACTGAGACGGTTGCCTCCGAGGTTTACAGGATCTAAGGTTTTGTAAACCTCAGGAGGTGTCTCGATGACGGCCAGCACCATCCCCGACGGCTCGACCGTGGACTGGAAGGACAAGAAGCGGCACCTGTGGCTGATCGGCCTCGTGGTGCCCTCGCTGGCCTTCGTGGGCTACGGCATGTGGTCCCTGACGGGCTGGGGCGTCTGGTTCTGGATCGGACCGATCGTCATCCTGGTCGTCGTGCCGGCGATCGACCTGATGGCCGGGCTGGACCGCTCCAACCCGCCCGACGACGTGATCGAGGCGCTGGAGAAGGACAGGTACTACCGCTGGGTCACCTATCTGTTCCTGCCGATCCAGTACGCCGGGTTCGTCGCCGCGATGTACCTCGTGGCCGGCAACGGCGACCTGTCCGTCGTCGACAAGATCGGCCTGGCCATCTCGATCGGCTGCATCGGCGGCATCGGCATCAACACCGCCCACGAGCTCGGCCACAAGAAGGAGGCCAACGAGCGCTGGCTGTCGAAGATCGCGCTGGCGCAGAGCTTCTACGGCCACTTCTACATCGAGCACAACCGCGGCCACCACGTCCGCGTCGCGACGCCCGAGGACCCTGCCTCGGCGCGGGTGGGCGAGAGCTTCTACGAGTTCTGGCCGCGCACCGTCGCTCGGCTCGCTGAGAAGTCGGCGTGGAACCTGGAGAAGAAGCGGATCGCCCGCCGCAAGCAGCATCCGTTCCGCCTCTCCAACGACGTGCTGAACGGCTGGCTGATGTCGGCCGTGCTGTGGGGCGGCCTGGTCGCGTGGCTGGGCGCTCGGCATCGCGCCGTACCTGCTCATCCAGGCCGTCGTCGGCTTCTCGCTGCTCGAGGTCGTCAACTACATGGAGCACTACGGGATGCTCCGTCAGAAGGTCGGCGTCGGTGAGCGGCAGCGGTACGAGCGGGTCGACCCCTCCCACTCCTGGAACTCCAACAACATCGCCACCAACGTGCTGCTCTACCACCTCCAGCGCCACAGCGACCACCACGCCAACCCGACCCGGAGGTACCAGACGCTCCGCGACTACCAGGAGTCCCCGGTGCTGCCGACCGGGTACGCCGGGATGATCGTGCTCGCCATCGTCCCCGCCGTCTGGCGCCGCGTGATGGACCCCCGGGTCCTGCGGCACTTCGAGGGGGACCTGTCGCGGGCGAACATCAGCCCGAGGAAGCGGGACCGGATCTTGGCGAAGTACGCCGCTGGTCTCGACACGGGCTCGCCTAGCGGCTCGCCCGGCTCGACGCAACGATTTCGGTGGTCGAGCCGCCGCGAGGGACGAGCGGCGTGTCGAGACCTCCGAGGTACTGGCGGCCCGCTGCCCCGGCTGCGGCTACACCTACGACGTCGTGACCGGCGACGAGCGGGAGGGCTTCGCGGCCGGTACCGCCTGGGCCGACGTACCGGACACGCTGGTGCTGCCCCGACTGCGGAGTGCGCGACAAGGTCGACTTCGTGCCCGTGGAGCCGTCCCGGGTTTGATTCTGACGCCCGGGCCGGGAAAGGTGGACGGCTTCTGCCAGCAATCGACGAAGGAGAGAGCGAGTGCTCACCCTCACGGAGAACGCCAGCACGATCGTCAAGGACATCACCGCCCAGCAGGGCGCGTCCGAGACAGCCGGTCTGCGGATCAGCAGCGAGGACCCGGCCCAGGGGCTGATGGTCAGCGCGGCGGAGCAGCCGCAGCCCGGAGACAAGACCGTCGAGTTCGACGGTGCCGTCGTCTACCTCGACGCCCCGGCGTCGGAGGTGCTCGACGACCAGATCCTCGACGCCGCCGTCGACGAGGCCGGCCGGGTGCAGTTCGCGCTCGCGCCGCAGTCGTAACGGCTTCAGGCCGAGCTGGTGGGGTCGTGTGCCTGACGCAGCGCCATAGCGCGGTCTCAGGCACACGACCGTCCCGGCGACCGGCTCCTAGGGTGGGGACGTGAACACCCACGAGCGGATCGTGGCCGCGGCGGCCGAGCTGACCACCGAGGCCGGCTGGGCGGCCATCACGATGAACAGGCTCGCCGACCGGGTCGGCGTGAGCCGGCAGACGGTCTACAACGAGATCGGCAGCAAGCCGCGGCTGGCCGAGGAGATGGTGCTGCGCGAGCTCGCCCTCTTCCTGGCCGAGGTCGACCGGGCCTTCGACCAGCACCCCCGCGACCTCGTCGCCGCCATCCGCGAGGCCTGCCGGGCCGTGCTCGAGCTCGCGCAGGACAACCGGCTCCTCAAGGCCGTCGTGTCCGCGACGCACGGCGCCGACACCGAGCTGCTGCCGCTGCTGACCACCCACGCCGAGCCACTGCTCGGCACGGCCAAGGACGTCGTGCGGGGCCGGGTGGCGGCGTACGACGTCGCGCTGCCGCCCGCCCGCCTCGACGCCGCCATCGACGTGATCGTCCGCGTCGTGCTCAGCCACGTGATGCAGCCATCGGGCAGCCCGGAGGCCACCGCCGACGACATCGCGTGGTTGTCGGCGAACGTGCTGGAGGGGTAGCTCCCTAGGACCTGCGCGCAGCCGCCAGCACGACGGGGTCGCCGCCACGCCACGTGCCGGTGAGGGTCTCGTCGCCGTCGACGGGCGAGCCGACGACGCGTGCGAGCACCAGGGTCAGCTCGCCGGCCCGCGTCACCGTGGGGTCGCCGGCGTCGACCAGCTCGACGACCTCGACGTACACCGGGTCCGGGCTGGATCCGCTGCCGGCCACCCGGCAGGTGGGCTCGAACGTCACGATCTCGCCGTCCTGCTCCATCGTCAGGGCGGCCTCGTGCCCGCCGGTCGTGATCGCGGTGAGGATCGTCGAGACCGCGACCGGGTCGGCGCACCCGTCGTACACCCAGCGCGGCCCGAGCACCGAGTGGTCGGTGGTGCCGATCAGGTGCTCCTCCGCGCCGTCGAGTGGCGCACCGCGGTAGCTCATCGGGATCAGCAAGGTCGGCCGGTCGGTGCCGCCGAGCAGGAAGCACTCCACGCCCACCTCGCCGGCCGGGTCGTCGAAGCGGAAGGAGGCCACCGGCTTGCGGTCCAGGTCACCGTCGAACCACGACCGGCTCGGCAGCCAGCCCTTCATCAGGTCGCGCTTGCCCGGGGTGATCGTCGCGTCGTGCAGGATGGCCATGACGCCAAGGTAGCCGCCGGGTGTCGGGGAAGAGTCGAGCGGCCGGTGAGGTTGGGGCCTTGTGACGGACACGAGCGGACAGGTCACGTACGGCAGCGCGACCGGGCGCGCGCTGATCGCGGCGGCGGTGCTCGGCTCGGGCATGACGTTCCTCGACGGGACCGTCGTGAACATCGCCCTGCGCACGATCGGCGAGGACCTCGACGCGAGCCTGGCGGAGCTGCAGTGGATCAGCAACGGCTACCTGCTCAGCATGTCGGCGCTGATCCTGCTCGGAGGGTCGTTCGGCGACCGCTACGGCAGGCGGCGCATGTTCGTGGTCGGCACGATCTGGTTCGCGCTCGCCTCGCTGCTGTGCGGCCTCGCGCCCGACGTCCTGGTCCTGATCCTGGCGCGCATCCTCCAGGGCATCGGCGCGGCGCTGCTGACGCCCGGCAGCCTGGCCATGATCCAGGGCACCTTCGAGCCGGGGAGCCGGGCGAAGGCGATCGGCGCCTGGTCCGGGCTGGGTGGCATCGCCGCCGGGATCGGGCCGTTCGTGGGCGGCGTCCTGACCGACTACATCAGCTGGCGCTGGATCTTCCTGATCAACCTGCCGATCGCTGCGGTGACGGTCGTGATCGCCCAACGCGCGGTCCCCGAGACACGGGACCCCGACGCGCCCGACCGGTTCGACGTGAGCGGCGCCGTGCTGGCGGCCGCGGCGCTGGGCGGCACCACCTACGCCCTCATCGAGTGGGGGGACGGGCTCGCGGTCTGGGCCGGCCTGATCGGCGTCGTCACGGCGGTCGGCTTCCTGGCCGTCGAGCGGCGCAGCACGCACCCGATGATGGCCCTGGGACTCTTCGGCGACCGCACGTTCTCGGCCGCGAACGCGATGACGTTCCTCGTGTACGCCGCCCTGGGGGCGGTGCTGTTCTTCCTCACCCTCCAGCTGCAGACCGTCGGCGGGTACACCGCCCTGGAGGCCGGCATCGCGAGCCTGCCGATCACCATCGCCCTGCTGTTCCTCGCCTCGCGTGGCGGCGAGCTCGGCCAGCGCATCGGCCCGCGGATCCCGATGACCGTCGGGCCGATCGTGATGGGGCTGGCCTCGTTGCCGCTCCTCACCGTCGGGAAGGACGTCAACTACTGGCTCGAAGTGCTGCCCGCGCTGACCGTCTTCGGGCTGGGCCTGTCGCTGATGGTCGCGCCGCTGACCGCGACCGTGCTGGCGGCCGCGCCCAACGAACACGCCGGCATCGCCAGCGGCGTCAACAACGCCATCGCCCGGGCGGGGTCTCTGCTGGCCGTGGCCGCGCTCCCTGTCGCCGTCGGGCTCGGGGGTGACGACTACGCCGACGCCGCGGTCTTCGACGGCGCGTTCCGCTCGGCCACCGTCATCTGCGCCGTCCTGCTGGTCCTCGGCGGGGTCGTGTCCTGGTTCACGATCCCGCCGACGCTGGAGGAGGCCGCCGTCGATTCGTCTGCGGTCTAGCGGGTCCTCGCAGCGGACCGGCCGCTGACGAACCGGTGTGCGGGGCCCGCCTACCCTGGTCCGGTGAGCGGGGGAGCGCGCCGGGCTGCGGCGAGCGGCGTCGTGCTGGCCCTCGTCGCGACGCTGGCCGGCTGCGGCGACGACGACAGCAAGACCGCCGACCCACCACGACGTACGCCGTCCGCGTCGACCACCACCGCCGGCGAGACCTCGCCCACGGCCGAGCCGGACGACGGGATCGGTCCGCGCAAGGGGGCGGTCCGCTCCGCCGACTTCCTGGTGTTCAGCAAGGACACGCTGACCGACGACATGGTCGAGCGGATCGCGCACCTCCGGGGCGTCCGCAGCGTCGAGCGACTGTCCATGGCGCAGGTGACCATCGAGAACCGGGCCATCAACATCGCGGCGGTCGACCCGGCCACCTACCGCAACTACACGCCCGCCGGCAGCGCCGAGCTCCAGGAGCAGTGGGACCGCGTGGCGAACGGTCAGATCTCCCTGGCGACGTCGCTGGAGAAGCGGATCGGCCGCAAGAAGCGGTCCCTCCGGCTGGGCGGCGGCAGCGACGCGCCCCAGGTGGCGATCGGCGCGTACGCCTTCCAGGTCCCCACCGTCGACGCCGTCGTCAACGAGGACGTCGGCGAGGAGCTCGGCATGAAGCCCGGCAACGCGCTGCTCGTGGCGACGTACCCCCTCCGCGCCCCCGAGCCGCTCCGCAAGCCGATCGAGCGGATCGCCGGCGACACGGCATCGGTGCAGCGCCTCGACATCGCCGCCCGCCTGGGCCTGGACACCTCGGTGCAGCAGACGGCGTTGCTCGTCGGATCGGTCGGCAGCGCCGTCGGCGTCTTCAACTACACCGTCCTCGGGGGAGGCCGGATCGCGCCCGACTCGTCGTGGGTGGCCTCGCACATCGCGACCGGCACCGTGCCGATCCTCGGGCAGGTGACCTGCAACCGACTGATCTTCCCGCAGCTCCGGGCCGCGCTCCAGGAGGTCGTGGACCGCGGGCTGGCCGACCAGATCCACCCCGGCGAGTACGCCGGCTGCTACTACCCCCGCTTCATCGCCGGCAGCACCCAGCTGTCCAACCACTCCTTCGGCCTCGCCCTCGACCTCAACGTGCCCGGCAACCAGCGCGGCACCGTCGGTGAGATGAACCGCGACGTGGTGCAGATCTTCGAGTCGTGGGGCTTCACGTGGGGTGGCCACTGGCGTTACACCGACCCGATGCACTTCGAGGCCAACCGGATCGTCAACCCGGGATAGGGGTCTCGACACGGGCTCGCTGGCGCTCGCCCGGCTCGACCATCGAGAGCCTGGCTCGACCACAGAGAGTCGCTGGCGCTCGCCCGGCTCGACCATCGAGAGCCTGGCTCGACCACAGAGAGTCGCTGGCGCTCGCCCGGCTCGACCACCGAGAGTGGGGCTCATGCGCGCCGTCCAGGTCCTGACCACCACCGGCCCCGCTGACGTCGCGGTCCGCGAGGTGGACGAGCCGGTACCCGGCGAGCGGGACGTGCTGGTCGAGGTGCATGCGGTCGGCGTCTCGTTCCCGGACCTGCTGCTGAGCAAGGGTCAGTACCAGATGAAGCCGGAGCCGCCGTTCACCCTCGGCGTCGACGTCGCGGGCACCGTCCTGAGCGGGCCGGGGTTCGAGGTGGGGCAGCGGGTGGCGGGCGTGGTGCCGTACGGCGGCGCTGCCGAGCGTGCCGTCGTACCCGCCGTCTCCACGTTCGCGCTGCCTGACCGGATGTCCTTCGACCAGGGTGCCGCACTGCCGCTGAACTACCTGACCGCGCAGTTCGCGCTGGTGGAGCGCGGCGGCCTGCGCGCGGGTGAGACGGTCCTCGTGCACGGCGCGTCCGGCGGGGTGGGCACCGCGTCGATCCAGGTGGCCAAGGGGCTCGGCGCACGGGTGCTCGCCGTGGTCTCGACTCCGGAGAAGGGCGAGCACGCCGTGGCGGCGGGCGCCGACGAGCCGGTGCTGCTGGACGGGTTCAGGGACGTCGTGACCCGCCTGACCGACGGCCGCGGCGTCGACGTGGTGGTCGACGTGGTCGGTGGCGACGCGTTCACGGACTCGCTGCGGGTGCTCGCGCCGCAGGGTCGGCTGCTGGTCGTCGGGTTCGCCTCCGGCCAGGGCATCCCCGAGGTCAGGGTGAACCGGCTGTTGCTCAACAACGTCGACATCCGCGGCGTCGGCTGGGGCGCCTACGCCATGGCGCGCCCGGGTTACATGCAGCAGCAGTGGACCGCCCTGCAGCCGTTGATGGAGTCGGGCGCGATCGACCCGCCGGTCGGGGCGACGTACGACCTCGACGGCTTCGGCCGCGCGCTCCAGGACATGGACGACCGGCTCACCCTGGGCAAGTCGGTCGTCCGCGTCCGCTGACCGGGCGCGACCTCAGCTGACCTTGAGCGTGGTCTCGTCGGGGGCGTAACCGCTCTTCTTCGCGGTCACCTTGATGGCGAACTTCTGGAGCTTCGGGAAGTGGATGGTGCACTTGCCGCTGTCCTCGGTCTTGCACGTCAGCTTCTGGCCGTTCCACTTCGCCTTGACGGTCGCGCCCTTCACGCCGTCGCCGGCGTCGGTCACCTTGAACTCGACCTTCTGGTCGTCGTTGCCGTTCCACTTGTCCGGCGACGCCGTGAGCGTGAGGCCGGCGAACACCTGCTGGTGCCAGATCGCCGCGCTGTCGTTGAACACGATGTCGGCCCGCGCTCGCGAGCCCTCGACACCGAGGTCGTAGACGCCGAGCGACTTCTTCGGGCTCGGCAGGTGCCGTACCTGGCCGAAGCCCTTCGCGGTCGTGTCGGTGCGGACGGCGTACACCTCGTCGCTGTCGGTGGCCCACGCGAGCCACAGCCGGCCCGACGGGGCGTCGGAGATCGCGACCTGGGCCGCGTTCTTCGAGCCCGGCACCTTCGTCAGCTTCGACGTGCCGAGCTTCCAGAGCACCATCGAGTCGCAGAACGGGTACCCGGTGCAGTACGTCAGGTACGTGCCGCCGCCGTTGCGGGCGGTCATCGCCACGCCCTGCGCCAGCTGGAGGTACCCGTCGTTCGTGCTCGACTTCGGTGCCTTGATGACGGCGCCGAGGGCGGGGTAGATCTCCCGCACGAAGATGCCGCGGCCGGCGTCGCTGCTGCCGTTGGCCGACCACGCCGCCCAGACGACGCCGTTGTCGTAGGCGAGGGTCATGTCGTAGACGCAGCACTCCGCGACGGCGAACGACGCGACGGGGGTGCCCACGCCGACCTGGTAGTAGATCGTGGTGTTCAGCGGGTACGCCGTGACCAGCGTGCCGTCGGGCAGCGTGGTGACGCCGGTGCCGTACGACGCGTAGCCGGTCGTGCCGGAGTTGGCCGGCGTGATGTCGGGCGCGATGACCCAGGAGGTGCCGGAGGCGTCGGTCGACTGGGCCCAGTAGACGTACCCCTGGTTGTAGGGGTCGCCCGTCACGACGGTGCGCTGGCCGCCCCAGACGAGCCGGAGGCCGCCGTTCGGCGCGCCGACCAGCTCCGGGTCACTGGTCACGCCGGCCCACTGGTCGACGACGGTCGTGCGCCCGAGCAGCTTGCCGCTCTCGGCGATGTGCGCGACGTCGATGGAGGAGGTGTGGTTGGCGTTCTCCCGCACGATCGCGACGTGCAGCGTGCCGTCGGCGGTGCGGTACAAGCCCGGCTCGACGATGTTGCTGAGCCCGCCCCCGTCGATGGTGGTCCACTTTCCCGGAGGACCGGCCACGCCGGGCGCTCCCAGGCTCGACACCCCCAGCACGGCGACGGCCAGCGCGGCGGCGACTCGGACAGGCATCGTGCACAGACGCATGACAACTCCTCGGAGAGCTAGACGAACCCCAGGTCAGGCTGGCACCCCCAGGCAGCGAAGTCCACCAGCCCCCGCGGATCGTCACGGGCCCGCGGCTAGGCTGGCGCGTCGTGAGCATTCTCGACGACGCCCGTCCGGGCATGGACCTCGACATCCGGCCCCAGGACGACCTTTTCGGACACGTCAACGGACGCTGGCTCGACGAGGAGGACATCCCCGCCGACCGTTCGAGCTGGGGCCCCTTCGTGCAGCTGGCCGACATCGCCGAGCACCAGGTGCACGCGATCATCGAGGACCTGGCCCGGTCCGGCGGCGACGACCCGGACTCGACCAAGATCGCCGACCTGTACCACTCGTTCATGGACGAGGAGCGCGTCGAGGCGCTGGGCGTGGACCCCGTCCGGCCGCTGCTGGACGCCGCCGCCGAGCTGCGCGACGTACGCGACCTGGCGGCGTTCCTCGGCGACTTCGAGAAGCGCGGCGGCGGCGGGCTGTTCGGCTCCTACGTCGACAACGACGACCGCGACGCCGAGCGCTACATCGTCTACTTCCGCCAGGGCGGCCTCGGCCTGCCGGACAAGACCTACTACCAGGACGAGAAGTTCGCCGAGAAGCGCGAGAAGTACCTCGCGCACCTGGAGCGGATGTTCGAGCTGGCCGGTCAGGACGACCCGGCGGGTGCAGCCGCGACGGTGATGCGCGTCGAGACCCACCTGGCCGAGGGCCACTGGGAGCGCGCCGAGACCCGCGACGTCATCAAGACCTACAACCTGAAGACGTACGCCGACCTCAAACAGCTCTGCCCCGGCTTCGACTGGGATGGCTGGGTCCGCAATCTCGGCGGCAGCCCGGACACGCTCTTCGAGACCTGCGTCCGCCAGCCGTCGTACCTCGAGCACCTCTCGACCGTCCTCGACGAGACCCCCATCGAGGACTGGCGGGTCTGGATGGCCGCGAAGATCGTGCGCGCGGCGGCGCCGTACCTCTCCGATGCGTTCGTGCAGGAGAACTTCGACTTCTACGCCCGCACCCTCAACGGCACTCCCGAGCTGCGCGCCCGCTGGAAGCGTGGCGTGGCTCTCGTAGAGGGCTCGATCGGCGAGGCGGTCGGCCGCGAGTACGCCGAGCGCCACTTCCCGCCGCACTCCAAGGCGATGATGGACGAGCTGGTCGCCAACCTGCTGGTGGCCTACCGGCGCTCGATCGAGGCCCTCGAGTGGATGGGCGAGGAGACCAAGCAGCGGGCGTACGAGAAGCTCGACACGTTCATGCCGAAGATCGGCTACCCGGTGAAGTGGCGCGACTACTCGACGCTGAAGTTCTACCGCGACGACCTGATCGGCAACGTCGGCGCCGCGTCGTCGTTCGAGACCGCGCGCCAGCTCGGCAAGATCGGCCAGCCCGTCGACCGCGACGAGTGGCTGATGCTGCCGCAGACCGTCAACGCCTACTACAACCCGGGCACCAACGAGATCTGCTTCCCGGCGGGCATCCTGCAGAAGCCGTTCTTCTCACCCGACGCCGACCCGGCCGAGAACTACGGCGGGATCGGTGCGGTGATCGGGCACGAGGTCGGCCACGGGTTCGACGACCAGGGGTCGCAGTACGACGGCTCGGGCAACCTCCACGACTGGTGGACGGCCGACGACAAGGCGGCGTTCGAGACCAAGTCGAAGGCGCTGATCGCCCAGTACGACGGGTTCGAGCCGCGCGCGCTGCCCGGCGAGCACGTGAACGGGGCGCTCACCAACGGCGAGAACATCGGCGACCTCGGCGGCCTGACGATCGCGCACCACGCCTACGTCATCGCCCGCGAGGCGGCAGGCGAGCAGGTCACCCCCGAGGACAGCCGGCGGCTGTTCATGAACTGGGCCTACTGCTGGCGGACCAAGCGCCGCAAGGAGACCGCCCTCCAGTACCTCACCATCGACCCGCACAGCCCGCCGGAGTTCCGCGCCAACATCGTGCGCAACCTCGACGAGTTCCACGCCGCCTTCGAGACCACCGAGGCCGACGGCCTCTGGGTCGACCCCGAGGACCGCGTCCGGATCTGGTAGCACCGTTCGTTGGTCGAGCCCGCGAGCGCAGCGAGCGGTGTCGAGACACCTTTCGTTGGTCGAGCCCGCGAGCGCAGCGAGCGGTGTCGAGACACCTTTCGTTGGTCGAGCCCGCGAGCGCAGCGAGCGGTGTCGAGACCCGGTGAGTCAACGTGCGCCCTACTCCGGCACACCCCGCGTCAGCAGTACCTGTGCCACGAACGTCCGGTAGACGGCCAACGGCTCACCGGTCAGCAGCGTGGTGCGTCCGCTGGTCAGAGCGACCGGGACTCCAAGGGCGCCGTCGAGCCATGTGGCCGTGGCCGCCTGGTCGGCCGTACGCCAGTCGACCTCGACGACGACCGGGTCCGCGAAGGCAGGGGGCTCGACGTCGGCGGCCTTCGCGACCGCGCGCTCGGACCCGGCTCGGATCAGCTCGCAGGCCCGCTCCGGGTGCAGGCTCTCGGCAGCGAAGCGGGTGACGGCCCGCTTCACCTCCACCACCTCGATGCCCGGGCAGAACGGCTCTGCCTCGGGGCCCACGGTCTGGTCGCCGGTCACCAGCACCACCGGGACGGCGTACCCCGCCGCCACCAGCGCGTTGAGCCCGGACTCGCCCGCGACCGTGCCGTCGATGCGGACCTCGTGGACGGCCCGGGGGTGGTAGGTGTGCGAGAGCACGCCCGCGCTGCCCATCGAGCCGTGGTACCCGACGAACAGCACGGCGTCGTAGGAGCCGTCCAGACCCTCCATCATGTAGAGCGGCTTGTGGGAGCCGGCGAGGTACGCCGCGCCACCGTGCAGCGAGCCCGGCGCCAGGTTGCGCATCGTCGAGTGCGCGTCGTTGACCAGCACGTGCGTGGCGCCACCCTCGACGGCGCCGTCGATCGCGGCGTTCACCTCGTCGAGCAGCAGCCGCCGGCCCTCCTCGTACGCCGTCCCCGGCCCGCGGCACTGCTCCCAGTCGACGATCCCCGCCACGCCCTCCATGTCGACCGACACGAACACCCGCATGCCGCCACCCTCCCACCCACCGTTGGTCGAGGAGGGGCGAAGTCCCTCACGAGGCCCGGCGAGGGCTGTGGAGAGCGAACCGCCGCTGTCACCGGCCGCTGGTAGACATGCGGGCATGCCCACCAGCACTGCTACCGACGTCCGCGAGCGCGCCGAGGAGCACCTCCGCAAGCTGGTGGGCCGCGGCGACGTGGTCCTGTACGACGACCAGTGGGCCGCCATCTCCGCGCTGGCCGTCGACAAGCGCCGGTCGCTGGTGGTGCAGCGCACCGGGTGGGGCAAGTCGGCGGTGTACTTCGTCGCCACCCTGCTCCTGCGGGAGGAGGGCGCCGGCCCGACGGTGATCGTCTCGCCGCTGCTGGCCCTGATGCGCAACCAGATCGCGGCCGCTGAGCGGGCGGGCATCCGAGCGGTGACCATCAACTCCACCAACATGCAGGAGTGGGAGCCCGTCCAGGACCAGATCCGCGCGGGCGAGGTCGACGTGCTGCTCGTCTCGCCGGAGCGGCTCAACAACCCGGGCTTCCGCGACGAGGTGCTGCCCCGGCTCGCGGCGACGTGCGGCCTGCTCGTCGTCGACGAGGCGCACTGCATCTCCGACTGGGGCCACGACTTCCGGCCCGACTACCGGCGGATCCGCACGCTGCTCGGCGACCTGCCCGACGGCGTACCCGTCCTCGCGACCACCGCGACCGCCAACGCCCGCGTGACCGCCGACGTCGCCGAACAGCTCGGCACCGATGTGCTCGTGCTCCGGGGGTCGCTGGACCGCGAGTCCCTGCGTCTGGGCGTGGTCCGGCTGAAGACCGCGGAGCAACGGCTGGCCTGGCTGGCCGACCACCTGGCCGAGCAGCCCGGCTCCGGCATCGTCTACTGCCTGACGGTCGCGGCGACCCAGGAGGTGGCCGACTACCTGCGCTCGCGTGGCCATGACGTGCACGCGTACTCCGGCCAGACCGACTCCACCGAGCGGCAGGCGCTCGAGGCCCAGCTCGCGGCCGGCGAGGTGAAGGCGCTGGTGGCGACCAGTGCGCTCGGGATGGGCTTCGACGCGACGCTCGGCTTCGTGGTCAACCTCGGGGCCCCGCAGTCGCCGGTGGCCTACTACCAGCAGGTCGGCCGCGCGGGGCGTGGCATCGACGAGGCGTCGGTGGTGCTGCTGCCGGCCACCGAGGACCGCGACATCTGGGCGTACTTCGCCTCCCTCGCCTTCCCCCGCGAGGAGCTGGTCCGCCAGACCATCGACGCGCTGGCAGCGGAAGGGCGGCCGATGTCGACGGCCGCGCTCGAGACGCGCGTCGAGCTCAACCGGACCCGCCTGGAGACGATGCTCAAGGTGCTCGACGTCGACGGCGCGGTCCGCCGCGTCGCCGGCGGGTGGACGTCGACCGGCGAGGCGTGGGTCTACGACGCCGAGCGGTACGCCCGGGTCGCCGAGGCTCGCGAGCGCGAGCAGCAGGCGATGCTCGACTACCTGGCCACCGACCGGTGCCGGATGGAGTTCCTGCGCGAACAGCTGGACGACCCGGCCGCCGAGCGCTGTGGCCGCTGCGACAACTGCGGGGGCCTCGACCTGTCGACCTCGGTCTCGGAGGAGGCGGTCGGCGCGGCTGCCGAGCGACTGTCCCGGCCCGGGGTGGTCGTGGCGCCGCGCAAGATGTGGCCGACGGGGCTGTCCACCTTCGGCCTCGACCTCAAGGGCAAGATCGCCGACTCCGCCGAGGAGGGCCGGGCCGTCGCCCGGCTGACCGACCTCGGCCACGGCCAGGCCCTGCGCGACCTGTTCCGCGAGGGCACCGAGGACGGCCCGGTCCCGGTCGCGCTGGTGAACGCCGTCATCGAGGTGCTCGGCGACTGGCGGCCGCCGGTCTCCGCGATCGCCGTGGTCGAGTCGGCCACCCGCCCGACGCTGGTCGCCGACCTGGCCGCCGGACTCTCCCGCTACCTGCAGGTGCCCGTCGCCGGCACCTTCGCCATCGTCGACCCCTCGGTCCCACCCGGCCGAGGCGCCGTGAACTCCGCCCAGCGGGTCGCCGCCGTCTCCCGCCGCTTCGCCTGGCGCTCCGAGGACGAAGCGTCGGTCGACGGCGCCGACGTCCTGCTCGTCGACGACCAGGCCGTCACCGGCTGGACCCTGACCCTCGCCGCCCGCGCCCTCCGCCAGGCCGGCGCGACCGCCGTACACCCCCTTGTCCTGGCCACCACGGGCTGACGCCGAGTCGGCGCATCTGCCGGCGCGCGGGGGGTCGAGTTGGCGCATCCGCCGCCCTCACATGCGTCGAGTCGGCGCATCCGCAGGGCAGATGCGCCGACTCGACGGTGTGGCCGGCTGCAGATGCGCCGACTCGGCGTGGGTCAGTGCATCACGACGGGAGGCGCGGTCTCGCCGGCCTCGTCGTCGGTGAAGTGCGACTCCTCGTGCTTGCGGGGCAGGAAGTAGGCCGGGATCAGCGTCAGCACGACGAGGACCCAGGCCACCCAGAAGGTGTCGGCGTACGACGTCGCCGCTTCATGGGGCGTGCGGGCGTCGTTGAGGTGGGCGGTGAGGATCACCGACATCAGCGCCACACCCACCGAGCTCGCGATCTGCTGGCTGATGTTGAGCAACGTGGAGCCGCGGGCCACCTCGTGCGCCTTCAAGGTCTTCAGCGCCGAGGTGAACAGCGGCATCATCGTCGCGCCCATGCCGAGACCCATCACGACCAGCTCGGCGATGAGCAGGCCGTAGGAGGTGTTCTCGTCGACCTGGGTGAGGCCGAACATGCCGATGACGATGAGCACGAGGCCGACGGGCACGATGCGGCCGACCGGCATCCGGTCGCTGAGGTTGCCGGCGATCGGCATGGTGAGCATCGCGCCGATGCCTTGCGGGGCCACGAGGATGCCGGCCATCAGCGCCGTCTCGAGACGGATGTTCTGGAAGTACGTCGGCACCAGCAGCAGGCCACCGAAGAACGCGGCCGCGAACAGGAACATCGTGATGATCGAGACTGTCAGGTTGCGGTTCTTGAACAGCCGCAGGTCGAGCAGCGGGTGCTCGGGCCGGAACGTGTGGAACACGAACAGGACCATCAGGACGATGCCGATCATCCCGGTGACCCACACCCGCGTGTAGGAGTGGTCGCCGTTCGCGGCGCCGGGGACCGACGAGACGCCGTACAGGAAGAGCGCCAGACCGGGCGACATCAGCGCCATCCCGAGGAAGTCGAAGGACTCCGACGGCTGGGGTGCGTCCGCCTCGAGCACGACCCAGGCATAGGCGATCGCGATCACGCCGAGCGGGACGTTGATGAGGAAGATCCAGTGCCAGCTGGCGTGCTCGATCAGGTACCCGCCGATGATCGGCCCGAGGATCGGCCCCAGCAGCATCGGGACGCCGAGGATCGCCATCAGGCGGCCCATCCGGTGCGGGCCCGCCGCCCTGGTCATGATCGTCATGCCGAGCGGCATCAGCATGCCGCCGCCCAGGCCCTGGAGCACGCGGAACGCGATCAGCATGTTGATCGAGTCGGCCAGCGCGCAGAGAGCGGAGCCGAGCGTGAAC
>CAVSKP010000008.1:2500-433602 GCA_963728555.1 uncultured Actinomycetota bacterium | reverse complement strand
GTCTCGGTCACTCCCATGCGCACCGAGTGACGCAGCGGGTTGAGGCCGGGCCGGCCCGCATCGTGTCGGAGGGACGGGTGGCCTCCTCGCCGGAGGCGAAGGTCGCGGTGCACGCGACGACGGCAACGGTGCCCGTGGCGTGCTGACGTAGGCCGGCATCGTTGCCTCGCCCAGGGTCCGGCCCACGCCCGCGCAGGCCACGCCGCGCTGGCGCAGACCCTGGGCGGTGTCGAGCATGCCCTCGATCCCGAGGTTCATGGTGTGGTTGTTAGCGAAGGCGGCGACGTCGACGCCGTACTCGTGCAGCTCCTCCAGCACGTGCGCGGGAGCAGTCAGGGTGGGCGTGAAGGCGCCGGAGCTGTGATAGCCCTCGACGTCGGTGGCCACGACCTCCAGGTTGGTGAAGGTCACGTCGGCTGCCTGCATCAGCTGCTGCAGGCCGCGTGCCTTCTCGGTGTCCGAGACCACCCCGCGCCGGGTGATCATGCTGTCGCCCGACAGGGCGAGGGTGAAAGTCATGGGGTTCTTCTCCTAGCGGTGGGGGACGCCGTGTGGCGGAAACCAGTGCCGACGGCGGCGATGTTGGGTACGGACTTGCGCGGGCCAACGCCTACTGCTGAGACGACAGGTGACAGCGACAGGAAGAGACCGAGCATGCGAGACCATTGCATGATTACAGCGTCAGGTAAAGATTTCTTGCATGATTCCAGCGGATAGTGACTGCCCGGATCGCCCGGATCGCAGGTGTGCTGGGTGAGAGATTTTTGCAGGACTCCCGCGCAAACGGTTTACATCTTGCAGGATTCATGCAACGCTTCTCGGGTGAAGGACACTCAACACGCAGGCCCGGCTCGACGCCATGGACCAGAAGATCGTCGCAGCTCTGCAGGCCGACCCCCGGGCCTCCTGGGCGCAGCTGGGCAGCTCCGTGGGGGTGTCCGAGACCACCGTGCTCCGTCGGGTCCAGCGTCTGCGTGACACCGGTGCGCTGGTCGTAGTGGCCGCACCGGACGCGCTCCTGTGCGGTTTCGGGCAGCCGGTCCTCCTCGAGTTCCGGACGGCCCCGGGCGAGGCGACGGCGCTGGCCGAGAAGCTGGCCATGCGAGCCGACGTACGGTTCGTGGCCCTGTTGACCGGACGCAGTGATGTGATGTGCGAGCTGGTCGTGCCGGACCGCCGCTATCTCACGCGCGTGCTGAACCACGAGATCCCGGCGTACGGCTCCGTGATGGGCTCGACGACCAACGTGGTGCTCAAGACCTTCAAGACCGGTGACCAGTGGAGCAGGGGTCTGCTGGACGCGGATGGCGGCTCGACAGAGCAGCAGGAGGTCCGCGCATCGGCGGAGAACCCCGCGCTCGACGAGATGGACATGCGGCTCCTGGCGGCCCTCGGCCAGGACGGACGACGGAGCTATGCCGATCTGTCCCACGAGCTGGGGCTCAGCGAGACCGCAATCGGTCGACGCGTCGCAGCGCTGACCTCGTCACGCCGGCTCTACTTCGTCGCGATGGTGGAACCCACGACGCTGGGCTTCGAGGTCGAGGTGCTGGTGCACCTGAGGGTCGAGCACGGCCACCTCGAGGACGTCGCCACCAACCTGGCCTCGCTGTCACCCGTGCGCTACGTGTCCGCCACGACGGGTTTCAGCGACCTCGTCTTCGAGGCGATCTTCCGCGACAACGCCGCGCTCTACGAGTTCCTGACCGAGACGCTCCAGGAGCTCGACGGTGTGCGCGAGATCGAAGTCGACGTGGTCCTGGAGTCGGTGAAGCGAGCTTTCCGCTACCCCCTGTTCGTTCCCGAGGAAGGGCGCGCCTCGGTCACGAGCACGGGGGCCGCGGCCCAGAAGCAGCGCCGCCGAACACGCGAACAGGCGGCGACGGAGTCGACCTCCGGCAAGCAGACGACGAAGCGAACAACCAGCAAGAAACGCCCGCCGGACTGACGGCGGCCCACGACACGAACCTCGACCTCCCGGCAGTGCCGAGGACGTCTAGGTGATCCAGAGACGGCTGAACCGGTCAGGAACGGTCGCATCACAACGCACTGCACGGACGGAGAACACCCGATGTCACGAGTCGCGATCTACGGCGGCGGCGGTTCGCCGTACAACCACGCAGCAATCCTGGCCCAGGCCGGACACGAGGTCCGGTTCGTCTTCCCCGTCGACGTGCTGGCGGGGGCCCTGGAGTCGTTCGACGCCTTCGTGATGCCGGGTGGCGGCTACCTCGCCATGCAGGGACAGCTCGACCCGCTGGGCCTCGAGGGATGCCGCGCGATCCGTGAGTACGTCGAGGCGGGGGGCATGTACATCGGCTCCTGTGCCGGCAGCTACGACGCCGCCACCGTCCCGGCCCAGTTCCTGGAGCTGTGCCCCGCCCAGGGCGAGCTCTGCCTCCTCGACGCGCAGGTGTGGAACGTCGGGGAGTCGAAGTTCGGCATCCTCGAGTCTCCCGGAATCGGCGAGCTGATCGCGGAGAACGCCGCTCCCGACCACCCCGTCATGGCGGGGATGTCCGAGACTTTCCCCGTCACGCACTACAACGGCCCGTTCTTCACCGGCGGTAAAGCGCTGGCGCGGGTGCAGGGTCGTGGCTCCCGTTTCACCCCGTCGGAGAGCTTCCTGGGAGGGGTCTCCGCGGACCACCTGGTGGATCGGGCTTCCGCCGCAGGCGTGGCCAACATCGTCGTCGGCGACCGTGGCCGAGGGCGCGTCGTGCTCTTCGGCTCCCACCCCGAGTTCGGGTCGTCCTTGTCGCTCGACGACACCGCCCTCGTCAGCCCGCATGCTTACCAACGCGGTGGCCTGGCAGATGGACGAGTCCGGGCGTCCCGAGCGCCCGCACCGAGAGGTGCTCACCGACCAGCTGATCGACCCCGTCTTGGTCGACTCCGACCGCGCCGGGATCGAGCCGCTCGTGGCGCGGATCACCGAGCGCTGTGCACGTCTCCGCGACCGCACGTCCGAATCGTGGTTGGACGACGGCGCCGCGATGTCCATGTTCGGGGAGTCGCCACGGGCGATCTGGACCGCAGCACTCGACAAGATCCCTGGGCTTGCCGCTGAGGCGGCCAGTGCTGCGGCGACGATGCCGGCCGACCTGCTCAGCTTCCGGTCGCCGGCGGAGTGGGCCGTCGACGCCGGCTACCTCGGGGTCTACCCGTTGCTGGAGATCGTCGAACGCCAGCTCGCGGACGCCGAGACCAACTGGCGCGACGGCGGGCCGGGCGACGTCACCGACCCCTATGACCACATGCACGAGAGCCCCTACCACCTGGTGGCTGGCTCCTACCTCGCCGCCGTCGGTGGCGCGGCGTCAGCGGCGCTGCTGTCGCGGATCTCCGGCCACGAGCTGGCCTCGATCTGAGCTCGGCCGACGGGGGAGACAGACCCCTCCGCTGTGTTCTCGAAAGGACTACGAATGGTGAGCCCGACCTCGATGAAAGCTGCCGCGATCACCGGTTACGGGGGGCGAGAGAACCTCGTCACCCTGGATCTCCCCGCCCCGACGCCGGGTCCCGGCGAGGTGCTGGTGCGGGTGGCGTACGCCGCCCTCAACCGGGCCGACGTGTTCATCCGACAGGGGCTGACCGGTCCCGGCGTTCGCCAGCCACGCGCGCTGCCGCACGTGCTCGGCGTGGACGGCGCGGGTGTCGTCGTCGAGCTCGGGGAAGGCGTGGCCGGAGTGCACGTCGGGGACAGGGTGGCGGTGTTCCCCGCTCTCTCGTGCGGCCACTGCAAGCACTGCCGGCGCGGCGAGCAGAGTCGTTGCTCCGACTACGGGCTGCTCGGTGAGGACGACTGGGGGCTCCAGCGCGAGCTGATCGCCCTTCCGGCGACCTCGGTGCTGAAGATCGCCGACAACCTCTCGTTGGCCGATGCGGCTGCCGTCCCTGGCGCGTACACCACGGCGTGGACGATGTTGGTCACCAAGGGGCGGCTGCGCGCGGGCGAGCGGATGCTGGTCGTCGGCGCCAGTGGGGGTGTGTCCGTCGCAGCGATGCAGATCGCGGCGTACAGCGGCGCCGAGGTCTGGGCCACCACTCGGACGGCCGAGAAGGCTGAGCGCCTCACAGCCCTCCCCTTCGTGCACCGCGTGTTCGTGACGCCCGGCCCCGGCTGGTCGGAGGAGATCCGCCACGCCACCGCTGGCGAGGGCGTCGACATCGTGGTCGACGCCGTCGGAGCGCCGACGTGGAGGGACTCGATCGAGTCCCTGGTGCAGGGCGGGCGGATGCTGATCTGCGGCGCCACGGGTGGCGACCGCCCCGACATCAGCATCCGCGAGATCTACCAGAAGAACCGCCAGATCATCGGTGGTCCCTTCGGTGGGTGGAATGACTTCCGGGAGGTCTACGACTTCCTGGCGAGCTCGGGCGTGCGCCCCGTCATCGACCGGATCCTCCCGCTGGATCAGGTCGGCGAGGCGCACAGGGTCCTCGAGGAGCAGGAACACATCGGCAAGTTGCTGCTGCGTTGCGCTCAGACCGAGGACCTGTTCGACGAACCAACCCAACCCAATGCCCCACACCGACACCTGGAGATGACATGACACGCACCACCCGCTTCGGAGCGGCGATGCTGGCGACCGCGACGTTCGTCGCGCTGGCCGGCTGCTCCATGACGACCATGACCGGCAGCTCGCATGCCAAGGCACCCGAGGGCAAGGCGAAGATCGCCTTCATCATGGGCGCCGGATCGACCACCGGGAACGCGGCCAACAAGCGGGGAGCCGAGGCGGCCGCCAAGAAGCTCGACGTCGACCTCACGGTCCTCGACGCCGCGTTCAGCCCGCAGAAGCAGTACTCGCAGTTCCAGGACGCCATCGCGTCGGGGAAGTACAACGGCATCGTCATCGACGGTGCGCTCGACGGCGCGGCTATCGCCTCGCTGGTGCCCCAGGCCGTGTCCGCCGGCATCAAGGTCGGGGCTGCCAACCTGCCGATCGGCACCGACTACTCGTCCTCGGAGATCCAGACCAAGGGTGTCGACGTCTCGGTGCTGACGCCATTCGGTCGTCACGGAACGCTCGCAGGCGAGCTGACCAAGATGGCCTGCGAGGGGATCGACCCGTGCGAGGTCGGCTACATGTACATCAAGAAGGGCTCGCCGTACGACACCGCGATCAAGAACAACTACGACGCGACCATCAAGGGCAGCTCCGTCAAGATCGCCGGCGAGGCCAACAGCGAGACCTCCGCGCAGGGTGGAGCCGCCGCGGCCCAGACCATGGTGACCGGCAACCCGGGCATCGACGTCCTGATCGGCCCTGAGGTGTCCCTGCTGGCCGCCATCCCGGTGCTGGACATGGCCAAGTTGGACCACCCCGTGAAGCTGATCGCCTTCGGTGGTGTCGAGCTGTCGGCCCAGGCCATCAAGGACGGCAAGTTCTTCGGCGTGACCGCCAACCCCACCTTCGACGAAGGACGGCTCGTGATCGAGAAGCTCGTGGACGTCATCGAGAACGGTGGTGGTCCTTACGCCCTGGACACCGTCGAGGAGATGAAGGTCCCGGACAACGGCAAGATCACCAAAGCGAACGTGGACGGCTGGCACTTCAACGTTTCCTGACCATTGCGGCGCCCGGCATCAGTACGCCGAATGCCGGGCGCCGCGCCATCTTCTGACGGAGGGATCGTCACTGTGGTTGACAGATCTGCACATGTTGAACTTCGAGGGATCGCCAAGTCCTACGCGGGGGTCCCGGCAGTCTCGGAGTGAGCCTGACCATCGCTCGCGGGTCGGTCCACTGCCTGGTGGGTGAGAACGGCGCGGGGAAGTCCACCCTGGGCAAGCTCGTCTGTGGCGCCATCTCGCCTGACGAGGGCGAGTTGTTCGTGTCGGGCGAGCCGGTCAGGTTCCACTCGCCCCACGACGCCGTCAGCCGTGGGTTGGTGCTCATCTCCCAGGAGCTGTCAGCCCTTCCCGCGCGGTCTGCGCTGGAGAACGTGTTCCTCGGCTCGACGCCGACCCGGGCCGGGTTCCTCTTGGACCATGCGGCGATGCGGCGGAGGTACGACGAGCTGGTCGCGCGCACCGGTTTCGACGTACCGGCCGACGTACAGGCGGGGGACCTGAACCTTGCCGGCCAGCAAAAGCTCGAGATCATGCGTGCGCTGGCGCGGGACGCCTCATTGATCGTGATGGACGAGCCGACCGCCGCACTGAGTCGGGAGGAAGCCGGCAGCCTGCTCGACGTGGTCAGGGACCTCTCCAGGTCGGGTACGACGGTCGTCCTGGTCTCGCACTTCCTCGAGGACGTGCTCGCTGTCGCCGACACGGTGACCGTGATGCGCGACGGACGCCACGTGCGGACAGACCCAGCAGCGGACCTCGACGTGGACACCCTCGTCACGGCAATGCTGGGCAAGCTGGCCGACGTTTCCTTCCCGGTCAAGAAGCTGCCGGCGGACGACGCTCCCGTCGTCCTGGAGACGATCAAGCTCGGACGAGCCAATGTCGTCAGGGACGCGTCGCTGCAGGTGCGCGCAGGCGAGATCGTCGGCCTGGCCGGCCTGATGGGCAGTGGCCGCTCCGAGCTGGCGCGCCTGATCTTCGGGGCCGACCGGGCCACCAGCGGACAGGTGCTGCTGGACGGCCAGGCGCTGCGACTGACAGGCCCCAGGGACGCCATCAAGGCCGGCATCGCGATGCTGCCGGAGAGCCGCAAGCTCCAGGGGCTGCACCTGAGAGCCTCGTTGCAGCAGAACGTCGCGCTGCCTCACCTGAGCTCGCTCAGCACCGCGGGCGTGGTGTCGAAGCGACAGGAGAGCGAGCGCACCCTGGAGGCACTGCAGCGGTTCGGGGTCGACCTGTCCAAGGCCGGTCACCCGGCGGAGTCACTCTCGGGCGGCAACCAGCAGCGACTGCTGTTCGCCAAGTGGCTCCTCGAGCAGCCACGGCTGCTGATCGTCGATGAACCGACACGTGGTGTCGACGTGGGTGGCAAGCGCGTCATCTACGAGCTCATCTCAGAGCTCGCCGCGCAAGGGCTGCCGGTGCTGCTCATCTCGTCCGAACTCGAAGAGATCGTGGGGCTCGCCCATCGCGTCCTGGTCATGCGTTCCGGCCGGCTGACTGCGGAGATCACCGAGCCCGATGTCAACGAATCCGTGGTCCTGAGTGCCGTCTTCGGCCGTCTAGAAGGAGAACCAGCCGCATGAGTGTCCGAACATTGACAGCCGAGCCGACCGAGACGGAGACGGAGACGGCGACACAGCCTGGAGTCGGCAGTAGCTGGCTCGGTCGTGCCCTGAACGTCTCTCGTGACTACGGGATCGTCGGCAGCTTCGCGGTGCTGTTCATCCTGCTGTCGCTGAGCAACGAGACGTTCTTCAGCACGACGAACCTCCTGAACCTGCTGGACCAGCAGTCCTACATCCTGATCGTGGCCGCGGCCGGCACGCTGGTGCTCGTCGGTGGCGGGATCGACCTGTCGATCGGTGCGACGTTCGCGCTGTCCGGGGTGGTCGGGACCAAGGTTGCGATCTCGTACGGCGCGGTCTTCGGCATCGCCGCCGGTGTCCTCGCCGGGACGCTCGTCGGCCTGGTCAACGGAGTGCTCGTCACCTGGGGCCGGATCACGCCGCTGATTGGAACCCTGGCCACCTCGTTCGCCGTGGTGGGCCTGGCGATCATCACGTCCGGCGGCAATGTCGTCGTGGCGAACGACCCTGCCTGGCAGGCCTACGGTCGGACGCAGATCGGCAGGGTGACACTCGGCGTGATCACTATGGTGATCTTCCTTGCCCTGTGCGCCTTCCTGCTGAACCGGACCACGTACGGCCGTCGGCTCTTCGCCACGGGCGGCAACGAGGACGCAGCCTGGCTCTCGGGCATCCGGGTCCACCGGGTGCGCACCGTCACCTACGTGCTCAGCGGCCTCTCCGCCGGTCTGGCGGGTGTGCTCATCTCCTCGCGAGTCGGCACCGGACAGTCCGACTCCGGCGGTGACCTGCTGTTCATCGTCATCGCCGGCATCGTGGTCGGAGGCACGAGCATCATGGGTGGCATGGGCGCCATCTGGCGCACGGCACTGGGTGTCCTGTTCGTCGCGATGATCAACAATGGCTTCACGCTGCTCGGGCTGAACCCGACCTACGAGCAGATCGTGCAGGGCGCCCTCATCCTGCTGGCGGTCGGTCTGGATGCCTGGTCGAAGAAGGTGCGGTGATGGCGACGTCGCAGGTGCGCCGCACGAGCACGGCACTCGCCGAGTCCGGACTCCCCGACGAGTAGTCCTCGGCGGTCTGGGAACTGCGCGCAGCAGCACCGGACATGCCGCGCCGGAAGCTGTTCAACTCCGCCATGCGCATCGGCCGAGACCACATCGCCTCAACCATCTACACCATCGTGTTCGCCTACACCGGGGCCGCACTGTCGGTGCTTCTGGTCCTGTTCCTCTACGACCGGCCATTCCTTGACCTGCTCGGCACCGAGGACATCGCGGGCGAGGTGGTCCGCACCCTAGCCAGCGCCATAGGCCTCGTACTGGCAGTGCCCATCACGACCGCGATCGCCGTCATGACCGTTGCCGGGGGTGCCCCTCGGCAGGAACTCCACGTGTACTCGCCATACTGAAAGCGGCGCGACAAGAGGAACCTTGGCTGACCGCCGGTCGTCGAACAACGACCTCGGCGGACGTCAGAGCGCGCGTCCCACGAGTCGGCGGGCTCCCCGCCGAAGAAGCCGTCGCAGAAACGCATTCCCGCAGCAGACCCGGCCATGCCAGGAGGCCGTTCTCATCCGTGCCACAACCTTCGATGCCACGCGCACGGGGCGTCGGACGGCGGGTCTGTCGGAAATTCTGTGCTTCTGCAATCCGTGACCTTGTGCAGGTACTACCTGGGAGGGATCCGGGACCGCCTTTGGCGTTTCACGACCGCAGCTTGTCCGCATCTGTCAGCAGCCGGCGGGGGCTCGTGGCTGCGAGGGCTGTCGAGGCGTCGCACACGAATCTGGATGCGCGGGGAAATCCGTGCTCGAGCAGAGCCCTGTGTGGACGTCGTTCTGGCGGCGTCTTGGTCACGACCTCTGGGTCAGTTTGCCAAGGGGTTATGGGAGTCGTGGTCAGAGGTCACAGGTCACAGGTCCGCCCCCGCTACCCGTGTGATGTCTCAGGACGACGGCGAAAGCCGGACCTGCAATCGCAGGTGCGGCAGTGGTCATGTCGTTCCTGACCTTGGTTGGCACACAGCGTGAACTGGCTGTCGGCATCAGGGCAGGAGCGCTGGCTGCGCTGATGGTCGTGGTCGCCTCGCTGAGCGGCTGCATCGCTCCCGACGTCGAGGTCATCGGTGCGCTGGGAGGAGGTTTGAGGCCAGAGCCGGGAGCTGGCTCGGACCGCGAAGAGCGGCAGTAGCAGGGACGCCAGGAAGCGACCGGGGGAACGGTGAAGGCGAGGACCACTGGTACGGCCAGCCCTGCGGCGCTGCGCGCCTGGACCAGATTTGGCGCCGTTCGGGTCGTGGCCATACTCATGATCTGCTCCCTTGCCGTTGATCGCCACGCTATCCGTGTCCAACTCGTGGGAGTTGAATACTCGGACTCAAGTCTTCCGCCCTGATCTGCTTCGCGTTGAGGCCAACCCGTGCTTCGAGCGGGAGCCCAGCTTCGGGGTGACCTGAGGTGGGTAGCCGGGCCAGTGCGTCCTAGGTCCGCACCGCCACCCGGATCGTTGCCTCACCTGCTGGCCGAGGCGGACCTACCCAACCCGTACCGGCTGCTGGGTAGCCCGCTGGTCCGAGTCGGGCTCCACAGGATCGGGAAGGTTGTCATCCGCGCCCTCCAGGTCCCATGTCTTCATCCGGTCAGGGTCGTCGCTGGTCAGCACGCGCGTGGCGCGGGCGGTGGCCTCGTCGCCCTTGGCGCGGACCGGGGCGTAGTGGTCGACGTACTCCGCGACGGCCTGGTAGCCGGCCCACGCGGTGTCGCGGATGCCGGCCTGGGTGTCGGCGTCGGCGAACAGCCAGTGCAGCCGGGAGCGGCGGCGGCGCTCGCTCTCACGGACCCGCTTGGTGGCCTCCGCCTCGGCCTTGCCGAACGTGGCGTCGATCAGCGCGTCGAACGCGGCGTCGGTCATGCTCTGCTGGATCAGCCGCTCGGCCTCGACCTGGAACGCGTCTACGTAGGTGAAGGTCAGTCCGAGCGCCTCGCGGGCGGCCTGGACGGCGGAATTGGCGTTGCGGGTGTGGCGGATCGAGAACGACGACTCGTGGTTGCTCAGCGCGGCGATGTTGAGGTCGACGCGGTCGGCGCCGCCGACCGTGAGCGAGGCGATGTGGGCTGCGAGTGGGGTGGCCGGGCCAGTCTGCAGACGCTCTACAGGGCGCCAAGCCATGGGACTAGCTTCAGGGAGCGGCGTGGCGTTGAGGATGTGGGTGGCCCCCTCGGATCGGCGCAGTCCGACAGCGTTGCCTCATCCAGCGGCGCGTCGATGATGTCGGGACTTCTGTCGCCGGACTGTGACGACCGTTCCTTCATTCAGGAAGACGACCTCGTTGAGACCACCTGAGGCGCTTGCTGGGCGTTGACGACTACGAAGGGATCCGTCACACGGAACAGCTTCCACTGCCCGCGCTGATCTCCGAGGAGCTTCGGCCTGGCTGCCGCCGCGAGGCCGTTGGCGCTCAATCCCGAGTTCGTACCGGGGGTGCTCCTATCCCGAGTTCCTCACGACGGCCTTTCCGAGGACTTTCGCTCGTGGATGACCACGTAGGCCGTGCCTAAAGCCCCCCGGCCCCGCAACCCTCAGTCCTCCCTAAGCAAGTCACTCAATACCCGTCTATGGCTCCGCGGCGCTGAGCCGATCCACCACGAAACGGCGGTATCCGGAACGCACAGATGAGTTCCGGATACCGCCGCCCGTGTGTCCGACTACTTGACCTCGGAGCGGCGCAGGGAGAGCAGCCCGACGACGAGGGGAATGACGATCCAGATCATCGTGGTCGAGCCGAGCATCGCCCACTCCTTACCGGTGTTCGTGGCGCCCTCGAAGAGCGCCACCTGCGTGTAGTTCCAGTCGATCCACGGCTGCAGGTCCTCGAACCACGAGCGCACCTGGGCCAGGAGCGCGAGGATGCCCGGCATGACCAGTGAGACGACGAAGTAGCCCACGATCGCGGCCGCGGAGTTGCGCAGCACGACACCGAGGGTGAAGCCGATGGCCATGCCAACCAGGTTGCAGAGCACCATCTGGGGCGCCATGGACAACGAGATGTCCCACACGGTGTCGACGCCTGCGAGTGCGGAGCCGGCCACGTTGCCGAGGGCGCCCACGGCGAAGGCGACGGAGACGGCGCCAAGACCCACCAGGAGGGTCGCGATCGCCTTGGCGCCGATCACGCGTCCGCGGCTCGGCACCAGCGTGAACGTCGTGAGCCCGCTGCGCTGGCTCCACTCACTCGTGACGGCCAGGATCGCGATCATCGGCAAGATCACCGACATCGGGAACCCGCTCGCCCTCACGAAGTTCTGGTAGGTGACGTCGCTGTTGAGGCCGAAGATGAGGAGCGCCCCGGCCGAGATGGGCGACAGGACGCCGATGCTGATGAGCATCCAGAATCCCGAGCGGGTGTTGAACATCTTGCGGAGCTCGATCTTGACGAGTCGGGTGGTCGGGATGGGACGGGCGATCCGGTCGGGCCGGCGCGGCCTCTGATGGTGTCGGGAGAGATGATCGTGGCGGTCATGCCGCAACTCCTTCGCGTTGGGTGTCGGCAGTGAGCGAGAGGAACATGTCTTCGAGCCCGGCGCCCTCGGCGGACCGGAGCTCGGTGAGGGCGATGCCGGCGGTCAGGGCCACGGCCCCGACCCGAGCGGGGTCGGCGTCGGTGCGGACCGAGCCGTCGCCGGCGAGCGTGCTGGGGATCCCGGCCTGCTCGAGGGCGTGCGCGAGGTCGCGCGGTGACGTCGACCGGGCGAGCGTCCCGGCTGCGGCGAGGAGCTCTTCCTTGCTGCCGGACGCGACGATCTTGCCGTTGCCGATCACGACCAGGTCGTCGGCGATGACCTCGATCTCGTGCAGCAGGTGCGAGGACAACAGGACGGTGCCGCCCTGGCTGGCGAAGCCCGTCAGCAGGTCGCGCATCCACCGGATCCCGGCGGGGTCGAGCCCGTTGGCGGGCTCGTCGAGGATCAGCACCCGGGGGTCCCCGAGCAGCGCGGTGGCGATGCCGAGGCGCTGACGCATGCCGAGGGAGTAGTTGCGCACGCGGCGCTTGGCCTCGGTGGGTGTCAGGCTGACCAGCTCGAGCATCTCGTCGACGCGGGTGCGGGGCAGGCCCATGGTGTCGGCGGCGATCGTGAGGATCTCGCGTCCGGTGCGACCGGCGTGCTGGGCGGAGGCGTCCAGGAGGACGCCCACCTCGAGGCCGGGGTTGGGGAGGTCGGCGAACCGTTCTCCGTTGATGGTCGCGGTGCCGGACGTCGGGGCGGTCAGACCGACCATGACGCGCATCGTGGTGGACTTGCCGGCGCCGTTCGGGCCGAGGAAGCCGGTGACGCGACCGGGCAGGGCGGTGAAGGAGACGTTGTCGACGGCGGTGAAGCCGGCGTACCTCCGGGTCAGTGACTCAACAGTGATCATGTGACAACCCTCGCCGCGTCGCGGCGTGCGCACATCGGCGTCGAGGCCGGACCCTCCTCGGCCGTTGGGAGGAGCGGGGTCTCGTTCTTTCGGTCGGTCCCCGAGGCCTCGGCGGTCCCTAGGCTGGGTGGGTGATCACCAACGCCCTGCGCTCGCTGTGGGCCGAGCCCCGCGCAGCCGACGTTCCCGAACGGGTGTCGCGCGACTGGGTGCTGGTCGGGGTGTTGATGGTGACGGCGCTGCTCGAGGGAGTCCTCCGGGACGACGTCGCCTGGCGGCCGTTCGCGACGATCGTGGCGGTCGGACTCGCGCCGGTGCTGCTCTGGCGGCGTACCCGGCCGTTGGCCTGCGTCGTGGTGGGCTTCGGCACCGGCATGGCGTTGGGACTGGCGAGCCAGCTGGCCGGGATCCCGGGTGTGGGCCTCAACACGATGATCTACATCCTGGTGCTCGTCTACGCGCTGGTCCGCTGGGGCTCAGGGCGCGAGATCGTGATCGGGCTGGCGGTGGTGCTGGTCGCTGCGGTATTCGGCACGGTCGACCGACTACACCGGGCCGGCCGAGCTCTTCGGCGGGTTCGGCATCCTGGCGGCGGCGGCCGCGGGCGGAGCGGCGTTCCGCTACCGCGCCGAGAGCCGGCGCCGGGCGTTGGACCAGATCCGCAGCCAGGAGCGGGTCGGCCTCGCGCGCGAGCTGCACGACATGGTCGCCCACCACGTCTCGGCGATCGCGGTGCAGGCGCAGGCGGGCCGGGCGATGGCCGGGCAGCGACCCGAGGCGGCGCTCGAGGCGCTGGCGGTCATCGAGGGGGAAGCGTCGCGGACGCTGGCGGAGATGCGGGCGATGGTCCGGGTGCTGCGCGACGGAGCGCCGGCGGAGTACGCCCCCCAGCCCGGCGTTGCCGACCTGGCGTCGCTCGCCCGCCGCGACCCGGTGCCGGTCGTCGACGTGGAGGTGCCGGGTGACCTGGACGAACTTCCGCTCCAGGTCGACGCGGCGGTCTACCGGCTGGCGCAAGAGGCGCTGACCAACGCCCTGCGGCACGCCCGCAACGCCTCGCGTGTGGAGATCCGGGTCGTCGAGGGCGCGGGAAGGCTGCGGCTACGCGTGACCGACGACGGACAGATCGACCCGGCGCGGCCGGCGAGCCACGGCTTCGGGCTGCTGGGGATGACCGAGCGCGTGCAGCTGCTCGGCGGCACGCTGCGTGCCGGGCCGGCGCCCGAGGGCGGGTGGACGGTCGACGCCGAGCTGCCGACGGAGGTACGCCGATGACGGTGCGCGTGCTGGTGGCCGACGACCAGGACCTGGTGCGTACCGGCCTGTCCATGATCCTTGACGCCCAGCCCGACATCGAGGTCGTCGGTCAGGCCGCCGACGGCCACGCCGCGGTCGAGCTGGCGCGTCGGCTCCACCCCGACGTGTGCCTGGTCGACATCCGGATGCCCGGGCTCGACGGCATCGAGGTGACCGAGCTCCTCGCCGGGCGGGGCGTCCCGGACCCGATGGCGGTGGTGGTGATCACGACCTTCGACCTCGACGAGTACGTCCACGGCGCGCTCCGGGCCGGCGCCCGAGGCTTTCTGCTCAAGGACGCCGGGCCGGAGCTGCTCGTCCAGGCCGTGCATGCCGCCGCCGTCGGCGATGCCCTGATCGCGCCGAACATCACCCGGCGGCTGCTGTCCACCTTGGCCGCCAGGGAACCGTCGAGCCGACGTACCCAACCGATCGAGCCGCTCACCGACCGCGAGGAGGAGGTGCTGGCGCTGGTCGCCCGCGGCCGCACGAACGCCGAGATCGCCGCCGACCTCTTCATCGGCCTGACGACCGCCAAGACCCACGTCGCGAGCCTGCTGACCAAGATCGGCGCCCGCAACAGGGTCGAGATCGCGATGTGGGCCTACGACACCGGCCGGGTGGGGGACTGAAGCCGCCGTCCAAGGACTCGGAGAAGCCGTTCCGCCAAGCAAGCAGGATTCGATGAACGCGGTCTCGTCAAGGAGATGCGGCGCCAGCCGCGCATCGCGTGTGCGGTGAGCTGGGTGCCGTTGTCCATCCCGATATTCGCCAGTCAACGCCCGGTTTCCGTGATCAGTTCCTCCAACACCACGCGGGTGTCGTCGGGGATCTGTTGGTCGGCAGCCGACATGAGGCTGGCCGATGAGTGAGTCCTTCCGCGTATGACTGTCAAGCTCGAGGCCGCCGCGCTCGACGCACTTGTCCATTCGTCCCGCGAGCGGATCCCCTTGCGTGAGTCCGCGTAGTCGGAGCGAGTTGAGGCTTGCACGTGCCTTTCGGAAGATCCCCGCCTACTCCGCGGTGTGACGCTGGTTCAGTAGCGGCTCGAAGCCGAGCCGCGGGGGAGCACAAGCGCGTCGAACCATCGCGCAGACTCCGGCAGCATTCGGCGTCAGCGGATTTGACAGGTCATCGAATTGTCATCAGAAACGACGGGCAACTGTCCCGAGACGTTCCGATACAGTTGGAGCCGTCCGATGGAGAATCTCCTCAAGAACCCGAGGTTTTCCAAGGGGACCCGAGAGTTGCCGTAGTCCGGAACAGGCCTTCGATCTTGTCCAGAGGTCGCAGGTTCAAATCCTGCCCCCGCTACGAAATCAGGCGTGGGATCCAGTCGGATCCCACGCCTGAAAGCATTTTGATTTGATTTACCTTCCAGAAACCCTCCTTCTCGGAGGGCTCCGTCCTCTCGCCGGGCCGAAGACCGGAGTGCGCGCGGGCGACCGTGGCGGATGACCACTCCTCACGTCCATGCCGTCCACGCCCGGTCGGCCGATCGGCCCCCGAGATCCGGCGGCGGACTGACCCCGGGTGATGTCGAGCGCATCGCCACTGCGGTCCAGGCCGAACTCTCGGCAGCCACGCGCGCCGCCTACGCCTCCTCCTGGCGGAGCTGGGAGGCCTGGTGCCGCGCCCGCGGCTTGCCGGCGCTGCCGGCAGGTCGTGAGGCTCTGGCCGCCCACCTGACCGAGCGCGCCGAGTCCGGGCTCTGCTACGGGACCCTCGACGGTGCTTGCTCCGCGATCGCCCACCGCCACCATCAGGCAGGCCTTGCCGATCCGACCACCGACCCGGTCGTGGCCAGGGTCCGTCGGGGTATGCGTCGGATCATGGGCACCGCTCCCCGCCGTCAAGCTCACCCGCTCAGGGTCGTCGAGCTCGTGCAGATCGTGGCGAGCATCGACACCGAGGCTCCCATCGGTGTCCGCGACCGCGCCGTGCTGCTGCTCGGCAACGCCGCCGCGCTGCGCCCCAGTGAGCTCGCTGCACTCGACCGGGCCGACATCACCGTCGGCCGGGATGACCTGCGCATCGCCATCCGCCGCTCCAAGACCGACCAGGAGGGGCATGGCCAGCTCGTCGGGGTTGCCGCCGGACTGTACTCCGCGACCGATCCGCTCGGCGCCCTGCGCGCCTGGCTCGACCTCCGGCCTCCCGGGGAGGTGCCGCTCTTCACCCGGGTGACGGCGGCCCGTCCCATCACCCGCGACGGCATCGGGCCTCGCACCGTCAGCGATCTGGTCCGCAACCGTGCCACCGCGGCCGGACTCGGCGGCCTCGGGGTAAGTGGCCACTCGCTGCGCGCCGGGCACGCCACCACCGCCGCCGTCAACGGCGCCCCGCTCGACCGGATCGCCGCCCAGACCCGACACCGTGACCTGACCACCCTGTTCAACCACTACATCCGACCCGCAGACGCCCTCCGCGACCACCACCAGCCGCGACCTGGGACTGTGACGGCCGCCGGTCATTCGCGGAGACACGTACTAATCGCGGCCGTCTCCCGGAAGCCCGCTAGTCCCAGCCGTGGTCCGCATACGTGGTGCGGTCCCACTTCTGGTCGGTCGTGCACTTGCCCCGGCGGTGTTGCGGGGGGTGCTCGGGCTGGCAGAATCGCGCTCATGGGGCGGTGCTGCCGCAGGTCAGGAGCACCATGACATCGGACAGGCCGCCGCGGCCACTGCTCAGTGTGAAGCACACGATCCCGCCGCCCCGCGAGGGCGCCGTCGCGCGCGAGCGTCTGCTGGAGAAACTGCGCCGGGCCGAGACGCGCCTGACCATCGTGGTCGCACCCGCGGGGTGGGGCAAGACCAGCTTGCTGAGCTGCTGGGCCACCGACCCCGACGAGCGGCGCCGGGTCGCGTGGGTCTCGCTCGACGAGAGCGACGACGAGTCGGTGCGGTTCTGGACGTATGTGCTGACCGCGCTGTCCGGGACCGGGAGTGACGTCGGCGCGGCTGCGTTGCGGGCGCTGGACGCGGCCGGTGTCTCGCCGGTCGAGCTGGCGCTGCCGATGCTGCTGAACGAGCTGGCCTCGTCTGAGGATCGGCTCGTCCTGGTGCTCGACGACTACCACGTGCTCGGTGATCCCCGGATCCATGAGGCGGTCGAGTTCCTCGTGTCGTACCTGCCGGCATCGTTGCGGCTGGTGATTGCTGGACGCGCGGATCCTCCGCTGCCGATCGCGCGGTTACGGGCGCGCGGCGAGCTGACGGAGCTGCGGGCGTCGCAGTTGCGGTTCCTGCCGGACGAGGCGTCGGCCCTGCTGTCGGCGGTGTCGGGGCACGAGCTCGACGACGCGGCGACGGCGGACGTCTGGGAGCGTACGGAGGGGTGGGCGGCGGGTCTGCAACTGGCCGCCCTCGCCATGCGCGCAGATCCCAACAAGGCCCGCGGTGACGATCGCCACGCGCTGGACTACTTCGCCGCGGAGGTGTTGCCCGGTCTCGCCGCGAGGCAACGTGACCTGCTGGTCCGCTGCGCGCCGCTCGAGCGGCTCTCGGGTCCGTTGTGCGACGCCGCACTGCAGGTGACGGGTTCGGCCGAGGTGCTGGTTGAGCTGGTCCGGGCGGACCTCTTCGTGGCCGAGCTGGATGACGAGCAGCAGTGGTATCGCTGCCACCACCTGCTGCGGGACGCCCTGCTGGGTGAAGCCACGACGGACCCGCGCGAGGTGCTTGGCCGCGCGGCGACCTGGTTCGCCGCCCAGGACCGCATCGACGACGCGGTGCGCCATCTGCTGCGGGCCGACCGTGACGACGAGGCCGCGGACCTGATGACGCGGACCGCGGACACGTGGTTCCTGCCGCGTGGAGCGGCGGCGACGTACCTGCAGCTCGGGGCGGAGCTGCCCGACGCTTCGGTGGGGCCGGCGCTGGCGTTCTCGCTGGCTTACGCGGCGGCGCTGTGCGGCGACGAGGCCGGCGTGAATCGCTGGTTGGACGTCTGCGAGGCGCGGGGAGTCCCCGACATCGCCGTTCCGGGCTGGCACAGCCTCCGCAGTGCCGTGCTCTGCGTGCGTGCCGGTTTCGGCATGTCGGATGCCGAGTCCGCGCAGTCGGTCGCCATGGTCCGGCAGGCGCTCGACCCGCAGACAGGGGGCAGTGCCGAGCGGCATCCGACCGTGCTGGCGGCGCTCGGGGCCATGCTGGCTCGCGACGGTCGCTTCGATGAGGCCGCGGACCTGCTGCTCGACCTGTGGTCGACACCGCGCCACCGCAAGGCGTGGCCGGCGTCCCTGGTGCTCCAGGGCGCCGGAACGCTGGCGCTGAGCCTCGTCGAGACCGACCGTGGCGAGGACTGCGACCGGGTGGTGCGGGAGGCGGCCCCCCTCGCCGAGGCGGTCGAGCGAGACGGGCGGGAGGCGAGTGAGCCCGGTCTCGCCCCGCTGCGCATCGCCCAGGCCAGGCGCAGCTACCAGAACGCCGACGTTGCGGCGTCGGCCGTCCTGCTGCGTCGCGCGGTCGCCCTCGCCGAGCTGCATCCCCGGCCGACGGTGCTGTGCCGTGCCCTGATGTATCTGGCCGACGCCGAGCTCGCCTGCGGTGACCGGGCCGCGGCCCTGGCCGCGCTGTCGCGCGCTCGCGAGATGGTCGACGAGGAGCCGGTCAGCGCGTTCGCGGTACGGCGGCTCGAGGCGGCCGAAGCGCGGCTGGGCCGGCGGGCCGCCCGTGCCGCCATACGCTCGGGCGCGTTGCTGGAGGAGCTGACCGATCGGGAGCTGTCGATCCTGCGGGCGCTTCAGGGCACCGCGACACAGCGGGAGATCGGCGCCGCCCTGTTCCTGTCGATCAACACGGTCAAGGCGTACAACAAGAGCCTCTACCGCAAGCTGGGGGTCGCCTCCCGCCAGGACGCCGTGGCGGCGGCGCGACAGCTCGGCCTGATCTGACCCTCGCCCGGAGGTCAACGCCCCATGTCGGCGGTGCGACGCGCGCTCCGGGGGATCGAGACCAAGAGGACCAGGGCAGCGGCAGCGAGGAGCACGGTGCTCACCACGAACGCCGAGCCGAGCCCGTCCACGAACGAAGCCCGCGCAACCTGGGCGAGGCGATCGCCGGCTGGGCCGAGCCGGCTCGCAACTCCGAGGGCTGCCGCCAACGAGTCCTGCACCGCCTCCAGTCCGCCTGACGGGACGCCGTCGGGTGCGCCGTCCTGCACTCCGCTGCGGTACTGGGCATTGAGGACACTGCCCAAGACGGCGATGCCGAGTGTGCCGCCGACCTCGCGTGCCGCGTCGTTGACGGCGGAGGCGACCCCCTGCTTCTCAGTAGGCAGGGAGGCGACGATGTCGGCGGTGGCCGGTGCCGCGGCCAGGGCCATCCCCATGCCGACCGGGATGATGCCGAGCAGTACCCACCAGTACGACGAGCCCGTGTCGAGCCGCGACAGGACGGACAGTCCCACGGCCATGAGCGCCAGTCCGGCGACGGACGGACCGCGCTTCCCGACCTTCGCGACCAGGCCTGGGACCCGTCGTGACAGCGCCCCGAGGGCCATCCCCATCGGGACGAGCGCGATCCCCGCTTCCAGGGGCGAGTAGCCCAGGACGAGCTGGAGGTACTGGATCAGCACGAAGACGAAGCCGAAGAAGACGAAGAACTGCAGCATGATGGAGCCGACTCCGGTGGCGAAGTCCCGGCGCAGGAAGTATCGCGGGTCCAGCATGGGGTCGCGGGACCTGAGACCTGACCAGATCCAAGTCATCAGGCCGACAACGCCGATGCCGAAGGCGCTCAGGGTGACCGGGTCGTCCCAGCCCCGCGTGGGGCCTTCGATGGCGCCGTACACGATCCCGGCCAGGCCGATCACCGACAGCAGACCACCGCGGTAGTCGATTGCCGCGGCCCCCGCCTCCCGCGAGTTCGGGATCATCCTCGAAGCCAGCAGGGCAACCACCAGCACGATGCCTCCGCTCACGGCGAAGACCGAGGCCCAACCCCACACCTCCAGGAGCAGGCCCGAACCCAGCAGTCCCACGATCGCCCCGGCTCCGGCCACACCCACCCACGCCCCGACGGCCTTGCTGCGCTCCTCGGTCGGGAACGAGGTGGTGATGATCGACAGCGTGGTGGGCATGACCATCGCCGCGCCGATGCCCATCACACCGCGCAGCGCGATCAGGGCGGTCGGCTCGGAGACCAGGGACGCGCACAGAGCCGCGGTCCCGAAGGTCACGAGCCCTGCGACGAGGACCGGCTTGCGCCCGACGCGGTCGCCGAGGGCGCCCGCGGGAAGGAGCAGACCGGCGAAGACGAGAGCGTAAGCGTCGACAATCCACTGAACCTCGGTGAAGGTGGCGCCTGTGTCGCGCGCCACGTCGGGAAGGGCGACGTTGAGGGCCGGCACCGCCGACACCACGAGGGCGAGCGAGACCAGGACGACGGGGAGGATCCCCCGGGTCGGGAGCGGGTGCTGGGTTCGGGTGGTTACGGTTCGGATGGTCACGGTTTCTCCTGGGTGTCGGGATCCGGCTCTGGGCTTGCCGGCTGCGTACCGGGACAGGGAGCCGGCGGAGCTGCTCCGCCTCGCCGGCACCGCGTCAGTGGGTCACAGATCGGTGAGGTCCGGACGGGTACGGACGCCGGTCTCGGCCTCCATGCGGATCCGCTTCGACTCCCGCACGAGCAGCACGATGAGCAGGATGCTCATGATCAGGTGGCCGGTCGCGGTGTAGACGCCGGGGAAGTAGCCACCCTTGATGATCGGGAAGGCGAAGTGCGAGATGGCGTTGATCAGCCCCGCTCCGAGTGCGTAGAACCAGAGCATGAAGTTGGCGATCCGGAGCTGGTAGAGCGCACCTGCGGCAGCAACCACCCAGAGGGCTCCGAAGCCGAACACGAAGGTGAGCAGGAAGGACTTCTCGGACCACTCGCGTGTGCTGTTGAACAGCTCGGTGAACTCGTGCGGGAAGCCACCCAGGTACTCCTCGGACATGTGGACGAATTGGAACGAGATCGCACCGAGATAGACCGCGATCACCTTCCGGGTCCGGACGGGATAGGCGTAGGTCGTGCGCATCCAAGCGACGAACGCGACCACCGAGGCCACGACGAGGATCGCCGCGGCAGGGATCGGCAGAGTGAGCAGGACCCAGATCGAGAAGCCGACCACGAGCAGGCCCACCACGGCGGAGGTGATGCGCTCGGGCGAGTCGGTGGACGCGGTCGGCAACGCCGGCGCGACGCCTTCGGTGCCATGGGTGCGCTGGGGGCGATCGGTGCTATGGATGTCGGTCATTTCTTCTCCTGGTGTGCGGGGTGGATGTGGTGCGGGATGAGGACCAGCAAGGGGACGATGAGGCTGACCGCGGAGAGGGCCAGCGAGAAGGTGAGCCGAGCGTCGTCGGGGACCTCGACGACCTTGAAGCTGTCGATGCCCGCGTGGACGATGGCGGCGGCCCACAGGGTGTTGCCGCCGAGCTCGAACAACCGGGCCAGGGGCAGCGAGGTGACCGCCGCGACGAGCATCGCGGCAACCCCGACCACCAGCCCCGAGGTGGCGATCACCGGCAGGTGGGTCGCGGCGATGAGCGGCATGCTGAGCAGAACCGCTGACCGGAACGAACGGCCCTGCCGAAGGCGGCGGAAGGCGTAGCCGCGCCAGACCAGCTCCTCGGCGAGGCCGTGGAAGGCGAACAAGCCCACCAGCAGGACCGGCCAGCCGGGCTTCAGCCCGAAGGACGTCCCGGTGAGGGCCGCTACCAGCGGATAGACCGACTGCATCAAGCCGGCCAGCACGAGGGCGACGACCAGACTGCGGAGGTCGGGTCGGCCGAGGGAGCCCAGCGTGCCGCCTCGGCCGTGGAGCGCGTCGACCACGGCAGCAGTGCCCACGACGGCCCCGAGAACGCCCACGCCGCGCCACCCGGCCGCGCCGAGCTCGGCGAGGCCGGCCAGGACGGCGTACAGGACACCGAAGCCCGCCAGGAAACCCCACCGGGCCGCCAGATCGTCATGGCGAGGACGGTGGTCGCGACCCGGGTGGCGGCGCTGCACCCCGGGGGCGAAACCACCCGGGGTGTCCGACTTCCGCCCATGGCGGCGGACCGACGAGCAGCCCACTGCTCTGCGTGAAGCGGTCGATCCCGCAGCCGCGGCCGGGGCTGGTGAGACGCCCCGGCTCGATGCCCGGCCCGAGGATTCGGCGAGGGTGACGATCGGAGTGGCTCCGGCTGGGTGGTGGAATGACGAGCCTTGGTGGGTCGCTGGGCCTCGGCGCTGGGGACCCGCGGCCGGGTCGCATGGGTCACGCTCGATGAGGGCGACCACGAGCCGGTGCTGTTCTTGAGCTCACGGGCCGCGGCCGAGTCGGGATCGATGTTCGCGGGAGCTGACCGACCGGGAACCGTCGATCCTGCGCATGCTGCCGGGCACCCCCTCGCAGCGGGAGGTCGGCGCCGCGCTCTCATGGTCGATCAACGCCGTCAAGGCCTACAACGAGAGCCGCTGCCGCAAACTCGGGGTCGGTAGCCGGCGCGACGCGGTGGACAAGGCCCGGGGTCTCGGGCTGATCTGACCGGGGTCAGCCTGGACGGACCGCCGAACGAACCTCGTGCCCGGTGTCCCAGAGCAGGGTGAGGACGGCGCGCTCACCGGCCTGGTCGAGGCGGTCGAACCTCAACACGGCGGCACCGTCCACGTCCGCCGCCGTGAGTCCGTCGTACCTCTCCTGCAGCAGCGTCCGCACCGACGACGCGAGCGGACCGGTCAGGACGATCTCGAGGGACTGGTCTGGGTTCACAGGAGCGAGGGTGCGCGCTCGCAGGGTGTCGGCGCACCACCCGGTTGGCCGCTGCACCCGGGGTGCAACCGGCGCCGGGGTGGTGCGCGAGCACCCAGGCGCTCAGGAGGCTGCGGCCCATGACGACGACACACCACAAGGAGACGGCCTCCGTTGAGATCGCGCAGGCCGAGCACGACCATCACGTCTCGCGTCGCGGAGTCCTCCGCGGCGTGGGTCTGGGCGGGGCGACCGCTCTGGTCGCGGGCACCGGGCTGCTGAGCTACCGGGTCTACGACACCGCCGCGCTCAACCCCGGCAGCGGGATCGCCTACGACGCCTGGCGGGTGTGGCGCAAGCTGCCCGGCCCACTCGGCGCCGTCGCCTGTGCGGTGCTCGCTGCCAGCCCGCACAACACCCAGCCCTGGACGTTCGCGCTCTCCATCGATGCCATCGACGTCTTCGTCGACACGACCAGAGGGACCGGCACCGTCGACCCCCTGCGACGCGAGCAGTACGTCGGGCTGGGCTGCGCCGTCGAGAACCTCGTACTGGGTGCCGCCGCGCGTGGCCTGGCACCGCAGGTGTCCTGGCTTCCCGACGGCACGGACGGGGACCGGGTCGCGACGGTCGGGCTCGGTGCGGCCGAACGGGCCGCGGACCCCTTGTACGACGCGATCGGCCGGCGCCACACCAACCGCGGCCCCTACACCTCCCGCCGAGTGCCGCTGGCAACCCTCGAAGATCTCGCCCACCCGCCGGCCGGAGAGGGTCTCACGGTGCGGTGGATCGTCGACCCGAGGCCGATGGACCTGATGTCGCAGCTGCTCATCGACGCCGCCGAGGCGCTGATCCACGACGAGGACCAGTCGAAGGACGGGTTCGTGTGGTTCCGCAGCAGCCAGGACGAGATCTCGAAGCACCGCGACGGCCTGGTGCTTGACGGACAGGGCCTCAGCCCCCTCGTCCTCGGCCTCGCCAAGCTGCTGCCGGCATCCTCCCGTGAGGACGGCGACCGCTTCTGGCTGAAGCAGACGCGAACCGTGCACACCGCAACCGCGGCGGCCTACGGCGTCATCACGACCACCGAGGACAACCGCCGCTCCCAGCTGGAAGCCGGCCGGTTGCTCCAACGGGTCCACCTCGCCGCCACCAGCCAGGGGATCGCCCTCCAGCACATGAACCAGGTCACCGAGCGCATCGACCGCGAGGCCACGACGGGCGCCACACCGACGTTCGCGCCGAGGTTCGCCGACCTGATTCCGACCGGCGAGACCCCGCTGCTGACCTTCCGCGTGGGCTACCCCGAGCGCGACGCCCGGCCCACTCCGCGCCGCTCCGCCCGGTCGGTGACCCGATGAACCGGCACCTGGCAGCCTCCCGGATCGGCCTGGGCGGCGCCGTGCTGGGCATCGGCGCCGGCCTGCTCCAAGCCGTCGCGGGCGTGGGCCTGTCCGAATGGACCGGCGACAAGATCGCGACAGGCGCTCTCGGCACACTCACCATCGTGGTGTCGTCGCTGGCCGGGCTCGCCGCCTGGCGGACCCGCGCCGAGATCTCCACCCTCGGTCGCACCGCCTGCGCGGTCCTCATGATCGTGCCGGCGCTGCTGATCCTCACCACTGTCGGGCGAGCCGCCTACCTACCGACACTCCTGCTCGTGATCGCCGGCGTGCTCACCATCGACGATTGGCGCGAGACCCGACGGGCAGTCGCGGACCACTGGGGCCGGGTCCTGGTCAGCGCGCTCGGGTGCTCGATCCTCCTCGCCGTCGCCGCGGGGCCGACACCGGTGACCGTGGTCGGTGCGTTCTGCGGAGTCGGACTGGTCGTGGCGCCATGGCGCAGACGCTCTCCGCATCACGCTCGAGGAGCGAACTGACCGGCGCGACGTCTACCAGGCCCGGGCGCTCGCCCGCCGGCACTTCCGGTTCCGCGTGGTGGTGACGCCACTTGCTCTTCTGCAGCTGGTTTCCGTGGTTCTCGCTGGTGGCGCTCGGCGCACGCGGGTTCCTTGCGGGGCCGGTGTGCAGCACCTTGGCGACGGCCTTCACCCGCGCATCCGTGAGCCGGGCTCGATCGCACCAGGATTCGATCACCTTCCATCTACCCTCCAAGAACAACCGGAAGAGCCAGGCATCGGTCGGGTACATTCGCCACCGTCAGCGAGGAGTTCTCCTCATCAACACGGAGGATCCGGCTGCATCCCGCAACGTTCGGTGGCGCTCGGCAAGGTGCCGATCCAAACCAGAGGTCGCAGGTTCAAATCCTGCCCCCGCTACACACTGCCCCCGCTACACAGTAAATCCGCAGGTCAGCGTGTCACGAACCAGCTCGACGATGCCACTGTGGTCAGCCTCGCCGAACCAAATGTGGAGGGCTCAAGGGGCGAGGCGAATCGTCGGCCGGCTGATCTGGACGATGCGCGGTATCTGCATTTGGCAAATCGGCGAGTTCCGTGTCAACCGGTGGCGCCTGTCAGGTCTCGTTCCTGGCAGGGTGACCTATCCGGTGAGGCTGTGGCGTGAGGTCGGAGCGTTCGGCTGAGCACGACTGGTGGTTCCGCGCCTCCTACCCCGGCGTTGTCCGCACCGTTTCCTCGTGGTGCACGACCGATGGCGGGCTGAGGACATCACCGGGATGCGTTCGTCAAGCTCCTGGAGCGATCGGGAACCGTCCCGCGCGCCCCGGCACTATTGCGGTCAGAGTGCGAGAAAAGTACACGCCGCCGGGGTGGCTGACCGCTCGTGCGAGGCGGATAGTGATTGCATGCCCGGCTGGGGCGAGGGCGATGACCAGGCTCTCGGCCTTGCCTTCATCGCCGGTGACGACGACGCCTTCGTGGAGGTGTACCGACGCCACGCGACGCCGATCCATGATTTCATCCGCTGGACCGTGCGCGACGCAGAGGCGGCGGCTGACCTGACACAAGCCACGTTCCTGCGCGCCTACGAACGACGGCCGACGTTGCGCGACCCCGATGCCCTCCGAGGTTGGCTCTATCGGATCGCGCACAACCTGGCCGTCAACCACCTGACCAGGACCCGGCTCGCCGTGCCTCTGGACGACGACCTCGCGATCCCGTGGGGAGATCCGGGGCCGGAGGAGATCGCCACCCGGGCAGAGGCCATCGACCTGGTGTGGGACGCAGCGGCGAGCCTCGAGCCCCGCCAGTTCGCGGTCCTCGACCTGTCGCTTCGCAAGGGGTTGAGCACGCCTGAGATCGCCGAGGCGCTCGGGCTCGACAAGCCGGCCGCTTCACTAGCGGTCCACCGTGCCCGCGAGGCGCTGGGCAACGCCGTTCGCTATCTCCTGGTTGCCAGGCGGCGCTCGCACTGCGACCGGCTCGCCGAGCTCGTTCCCGAAGGGACCCGCCGGCTGACACCCGAGCAGAGGGCCACCGTCGACCGTCACCTGCGGCGCTGCCCCGAGTGCCAGCGGATGGCCGTCCTGGTCTCGCAGCCCGCCGAGATGTTCGCGCTCGCCCCACTGGCCACACTCCCGTTGGCCCTGCGCGTCGCACCGACGGTCGGAGGCGGCCCGTCCGGGGGAGGAGCCGTTGTGGCGCGGCCCTCGGGTCGGGGACTACTCGCAGGAGGTACGGCGGGAGTCCTCGCAGTTGCCGTCGTCACGGGCCTGATCGTCGCCTCGCAGCACAGGGGAGTCGCCCAGAGGGGGAGCGCGGACCACGCGCCGACGATCGCCGGGCCCACAACGGGCCTCTCGACGGCCGCCGACCTGGCGTCGATCGCGGCGAAACCCCTGATCACACGCGACGTCGACGGTGCGGCGGATGACGTCGTCTACACATCAGCCTCGTGCCCGAGCCACTCCTGCTTCGTCGTAGGATCCGGTCGATCTGGTGGGGTCGTCGCCGTGTCGACCGACGGGGGAGTCACCTGGCACGCCGACCTGGTCGACGGCGCCGACGGGCTGACCGCGGTCGCGTGCACCAGCGACGTCAGGTGCGTCGTCGGTGGCTTCCGTGGCTCGAACGCGGTCTTCTTCACGACCGAGGACGGAGGGCGGGACTGGGTCGCGTCCACGACGCCCGGATCGGCGGTCGTCACGACCGTGCGCTGCCCGGACGACCACGACTGCCTGGCGATCGGGGAGCTGCCGAGTACGCGCACAGCCTCCGTCCTGGCGAGCACCGACGGAGGCAGGTCGTGGTCGCGTCGCGGTGTCCCGCGCTCGACGTACGGCCAGGGCTACCTCGCGGGGGAGCGCTGCCTGGATGCCCAGCACTGCTGGGTGGTCGGTGACGACATCTGGTTCACCGCCGATCTCGGCCGCACGTGGCGCAGCATGATCGCCCCGGCGCCCACCTGTCACGACACCATCTGCGGCGAGGCTCTGCACACGCTCACCGACGTCTTCTTCACCAGCCCTCGCGACGGGTGGGTCGTCGGCGGCGTCCCGGGTGGCGGTTACGGCGTGACCCAGCAGCCTTCCTATCTCGCGCACACCACCGATGGCGGTGGCTCCTGGCGAGAGGAACCCGACAAGGTCCAGGCGGAGGTCCCGTACGCCGTGCAGATCGCCTGCGGGGACTCGGCCTGTCTCATGGCCGGGATCACGACCACCGACTCGGTCATCTCGGTGAAGACCGGCGACGGAAGCTCCTGGCATCCGGTCGCCCGGGTTGCAGGGTTCGTGAACGCGTTGGCCTGCTCGCCTGACGAGTCCGCCTGCGTGCTCGCGCTCGGGCGGGACGGCCGGGGCGGCGCCATCGCGACGACGAGCCCACCGTGAGATGGGCCTGGTCGTCAGTCAGCACGCGCACCTCTCGACGAGGGTTCGGTCCGCCCCTTCGAGGTGACGTGTCCTGCCCTGCTCTCCGACCGCCCAGAACACGCCGGTGCCCGGCACGTTCGACGTGCCGAAGAGCAGGTTCACGCCCGCCTTCGAGGGATTCGCGCTGGGGACGACGGACCACCCGGAGCCGTCGTAGCGTTCGGTCAAGGTGGTGCGTGAGCAGCCCTCGGCGGGCGTGCACGTGCGCGCAAACCCCACCGTGACAACGTCGGTCGACGATGCGGACGCGACGTCGGCGAGTGTGACGGAGGTACCGACCTCGGGGGTCGACACCGTCGTCCAGGCGACGCCGTCCCAGTGCTCGACGAGGGCTCGCCCGCCGACCTGCTGACCGACGAGCCAGGCGTCCGATCCCGAGATCGCCGTCACTGCGTATGCGCTGCCTGCACCCGCCGACATGGACATCTGGGTCCACGCGGTCCCATCCCACTGGGCGGCGTACGGGACGTGCGGCTGTCCCGGCGCCTCGTACTCGCCCACGGCGATCACGCGCGAGGTACCGGGCACTCGGGCGACCCCGTAGAAGACCCCGGAGATCGACGGGTCGGGCAGGGGTGCCGACGTCATGGTCCACCTCGTCCCGTCCCAACGCGCTGCGGTCGGCGGTGTCGCCAGCGGCCGCTGTCCCACTACCCACGCGCTGTTCTGCGACAGACCCAAGCCGCTCCAGATCATGAACGGCCGCACCAGCCCACGTCGAGGGATGCTGACCCATCTGGAACGCCGCTTGTGCAGGACCCACGGGTGCTTGTCGGTCCCCTGGGTCCCGAATGCCCACACGTCGTGGCGGGCGAGATCGGTCACGCTGATCAGCGCGCCGGTCGAGTTGGCCGGCTCCGGGGATTTGGGAGACGACCAGCGTTGCCCGTCCCAGTGGGACAGCAGGGGCGACGCGTAACTGCTGCTGGCTGAGCCGTGCAGGCCGACTACCCAGACGTCGTGGCGCGTCCGGGCCGAGACCTCGCTCAAGAGCCGACCCACGTACGCCGAGTTCGTAGCCGGGTTCGGCCCGGGGACGTCGCCGAACCCCGGCTCACCCGCGGCCCCGGCCGCGACGCCGTCCAGGGTGACCAGCACGGCCGCCGCCGCTGCGGCGAAGATCGTCCACCTTCGCGGTGTTGCCCTCATGACTCCTCCTAACATCGTTGTTCAGAGGTGGGACACCGTTGCGGCCTCAGCATTGCGGTCAGAGTCGGCATCTTTCGTGCCGCCGGTGAACGGGTCGGAGGAGGAGCAACCGCCCCTCCAGTCTGGCGGGGCCACCGACCACACGGCAATCGGTGAGTCGGCCAGACCTTGACGGGCGTTCAGCAACCTCAGGAGGGCTCTGACAAGGTGGGCCTCCAGGCACGCCTCGGTCGCCGTGATCGGCGGCGTTTAGCGCCGTACGCCGTCAGGGACTCGAACCCGAACCCGCCAAGAAGCAGCAGCCCGTGATGGCCCAGGAGACGTACTGACCCGCAGTTCCCGGATCATCCGGGAGGCGTCTCTGACTGTTTCTGGCCGGCTTGTTGGCGGCACCGTGCGGGCCGACGGTCTCGGGAGCTCCGCGAGCCGTGCGGCTGGGTCGCTGCCCGGTCACGGCGAGACCTTGGCCGGGGGATGGTGTGCCGATGCGGAGGTGGTGGTGTCGGTGCCGCCCGGGTTGTAGGCGATGTCGTCGATGTGAAACTCGACGTAGGTGAACAGGCCCTCGGGCTGCGGGGCGTGCCACCGACCCTCGCCCACCACGAGGATGCGGCGTCCGTCGGCGTCGCGTTGCTCCGCGAGCGGCGTGGACCACACCTGGGGCTCCAAGGACTTGCCGTCGGTGGAGGCGCGTAGCCGGTCCGCGGAGACGAAGTCGACGAGGTCATGGTTCGCATCGAAGGTCAGCTGCGCGGACACGGTCTGATCCCCGTCGGTGAAGACCCCGCTCACATGGTGGGCATCCACGGTCGTCCAGCGCACGGGCGCGTCGATGATCGCGCCTGGGGCGAGCACGACGAGGTCGTTGAACACGGTGACGGTCTCGCCGCGGTCCATCTCGGGTCCCGACGCGTTCACGACGGTGAACACGGACAACACCTTGGCTCGCATCGCGGCGGTGGTGTCGCTGAACACGTGTAAGACGGTGACCGGTATCCCTGACCTGGTCGCATCCATGATGAACACCCGCTGCGGATGGGCTCCATAGGTGTTGAACTGCTCGCCGGTGAACGGCATCCACGACTGGTCCGGGCCGCTGCGGATGCGTCCGTGGAACTGGGCGGAGAAGCTGGCCACCCGCGGTCTGCCGACCGCTCCGGAGCGCCGCACATAGTCAGCAAGCGGCTTCGGCAGGTCTGCGAGGTCTGCCTCGGTCACCAACGCCCTCGACGCTGACTGGGCGTCCGCCGCCGCTTCGACGGCTTGGTCGCGAAACTGGGCGTGGAAGCTGGCCGGCCCCAGGGAGGCGAAGCCGTAGGCAGCGGCGAGCGACGCAGCATGAGGTTGGCGGCGGTGCCGAACTTCGCGTCGCTCCATGCGGTCGCGATGGCGACCTCGGAAACCACGGCAGCCAGTACGGCGACAGTCCACCACCACGTCGGGGCGCCGGCGGCGATGAGCACCGCGGAGGCGAGCACGAGCACGGCGGCGAGCAGCCAGACAACGCCAGCGCCGGGACCGATCGGTTGCCTGAGCTGGGACACCTCTGCCCACCCGGAGGCCTTGACGACTCCGAGGAGGTGGATGAGCCCATGGCCGGCCAGCACCGCCACCACGAGCCAGCGGACCGGCCCCATCACGATGCCCCGGCGTCTAGGTCGGGAACGAGCCCACCTGGTTGTTCTCGCGTGCCACGCGCGCAACCGCGTCGGAGTCCTGTCTGCCGAGGCGCAGGTGCACCAGCTGCCCCGAAGAGACGTTGGGCCACCACGCCTTGTGGTCGACCAACCCGCCGGCGATGCGGAGCGTGGGTGCCGTTCACGAGGTACTGCGCGACGACGTGGTGATGCTGCCCGGACCGGCGACCGACGCACTCCACCACGGTGAGCCGTCGTCCGAGTCGTCTTCCGGTTCTGTTCGTGAGCAGGTGGATCAGCAGGTGGATTGATACGGGGTTGGTCGTCCGAAACGACTGACGGTTGCATGGTGCCACGAATCCAGGCTCGTGCCTTGGCGCGGCCGTGTTCCAGGGCCGAAGGTAACGACGCGGGGCGGTAAGAGTCACGCTGCCGGCTCTCGATCCACGCCAGGACCCCTCAACTGGTGACGCTGGACCTTAGGCGTGACTAGGGGCGTAGCTGATCAGGTCCCCCGGTTGACATTCGAGGGCCGCGCACAGCGCGGTCAGGGTCGAGAAGCGGATGGCGCGGGCGCGGTCGTTCTTCAGGACCGACAGGTTGGCGATGGTGATGTCCGCGCGCGATGAAAGCTCGGTCAGGGTCATGTCCCGAGCGCGGAGCAACTCGTCGAGATGAACGACGATGGCATGTCCGTCGCCAGGCATCAGACCATCCCTTCGACGTCCTCGCGCAGCCGTGCGCCGTCGGCGAAGATCGCGGCCAACGCGAAGGCAACCAGACCGCCCACGAGCATGCCCCCGGGGAGGGGGGTGAACGGTCCGGCCGCTAGGTGAATGGAGGGGTACGCCGGCAGCTGCGAGTACAGCACGTTGAGGACCGCGTAGTTCAACACGTTGAGCGCGAACCCGCCGGCGATCAGAAGCACAGCCAGGCTGCGGAACCGGCGGGCGTTGTCCTGCCCGAATGGATCGCCCTGTGCGGCCGCCCTCATGACCGCGGCCAGCAGCCAAAGAGCCCAGACGACCACGAGCGTCGGACCCAGGTCCCGAGCCGACCTCAAGAGCATCTGCGCCGACGTCGGCTCGTGAATCTCGACGTCGGCGTCGAGCCAGGCGTCGAGGTTGATCCCGTCGGGTAACGCGCCGACGTCGTCGGCCGACACCTGCATGGGAACGGTCATCGGGTCGCCGTACAACAAGGAGTCGCCATGGCGGAACAGGCCTACCACGACCGACACCAGGACCAGGGCGGCGAACGCGACTGAGAGCACCAAGAGACCGACGATGATGGTGCGCGCAGTACGCACAGCCAAGGATGTGGACGAAGTGACCATGCTGACCTCCACGAGGATGTTATCGATGAACGATAACATCGATCATCGATATGTACGAGCCCCTTCAGCGCCGGGTCCCCGCACGGCCCAGTACCAGGCAGTGCGGCCGATTCTGTCCATTCGCGTCTGTTCCTGCGCTTGAACAATGGAGAGTGAGTCCGCGGGGTCCGTGTCCCCGGTCTGCGTCGTTCGGGCGGCACAGTCATGCGGTTCGTCCGCGAGATCGGCATCGCCCGAGGGCAAGGTGCGAACGGGGGACTTCGACCTCAGGCGAAGCGTGTCGTCATCAGCACCGACAAGGCCGCCTATGCGGCACCTGCCGCGGGCTTGCGGTCTGACTATGCGGACAACGTGGCGCGGATCAGGCCTCAGCATGCCCCGCTGATCAAGTACCCGGACGGACGAACCGAGTCACGTGCCGACGCCCGGTGGACCGCGTCCGGCAGCCAGGTATGAGTTCAGCGCTTGGCGCCTCGGTCGCGCGCGAGGCGGTCGCGCCGGTCCTCCTCTCGCTTGGAGTAGGCGGCGGCACGGATCGCCTCGTCCGACTCCAGGCTGGAGCCGAGGCCACCGCCGACGGTTGCTGCTGACGCGACAAACCAGGCCAGGATGAACAGGTCCCGATAGCCGAGCGAGGCGCCGAGGTACCCGCCCACAAAATCGGGGTCGAGGACGAAGAACGCCCACGCCAGGTTCACGACATAGAGGGCGAGGTAACAGATGAGCACGCGGCCATCAAGGTGAGCAGTGTCGAGGCGTTGTAAGGGCGCGACCTTTCCCGCGCCTGCGGGGAGTCGTCCACGGGGCGGTCCCACAGCTCGCCGTCGACCAGGAGCCAGGCGACGACGAGGGCGACCGAGGCGATCGTGGCCACCACCAGGCGCCACCATGACAGCGAGCCCGCTAGTAGCCAGACCGTCGAGTTGATCGTGGCCATGGCTCCGGTCGCGAGCGCCGCCACCAGGGCAGACTTCAGCCCGGGCACCAACAGCCACGGACGGTTGGCGAGCACCATGCCCAGGAGCAGGCGCCAGCGACCGCGCACGCGCGGCAGGACGACACGGTGCTCATTGGCCGCGTTCGGGTCCGCCATCGAGCTGACCAGTGAGCGCACCGCCCGACGGGCCCGGGTGTGCATCCACAGTCCTCCCAACGCAGGCAGTGACAGCACCGCGGTCCGTCGCTCCGGATCGGTCTCGACCAGCAGGTGCCGGCCCTCGTGGTCGTGGAGTGGGAGTTCGGTCAGGCCGATCACGAGCTCCCAGTTTCGCTGGCGAGCCTGGTCTTCCAGCCGACCCACCGCGGTCTCCACGTCCTCGGAGCCGGTGGTGAACGGCTCACTCACAACGCAGATGTCCCACGCGTCGCCGCCGTCGAGCGGGCTCAGGTCGGTCATCCCCCGGGCGATCTCGGTCGGCGCGGCCGGATCGGCCACGAGTCCGATGCGGATCGGGCATATGGGTGTGGTACCCACCGGCCGCCGCGGATACACGCAGACGTCGCCCTCCTGGCCGGACGATCAGGCCGTCGTGCCGGCGAGCAGTGTGGTCAGGACCGGCACCGGCGCTGCAGCCTTGATTCGATCACCGTGTCACGACGGCGGTCGGGGACGTCGCGCTCGAAGACGAGGCGTTCATGACCGGATGCTCCCGCCCACTGGTCGCCCGGCTTCACCCCGTGGGCTGTAGCGGTGGATCACGCGGGCGGAGACGATGCCGTGACTGGGCGCGGAGTCCCGGCGGGTAGCCGGGCCAGGAAGAGGAGGACGCATGGCCGGTGTCGTCACGATCATCAAGGAAGACCACCAGGAGCTCGAAGCGGTTTTCAAGAAGCTCGAGTCAGCCGAGCCCGACCAAATCCAGGCGCTCCTGCAGCAGGTGGCGCAGCTCCTGATCCCGCACTCCAAGGCGGAGGAACAGGTCGTCTACCCGGCCATCAAGGAGATCGTCCCGTCCGAAGGGTCAGATGTCGACGATGGTCTCGCGGAGCACCAGCACGTCGAAGAGACCCTCAAGGAGCTGCTCGGCAGTGACCCGGAGGCGCCAGGCGTCGACGGTCTGATCGCCGCGATGATCGGCGAGGTCCGTCACCACGTCGAGGAAGAGGAACAAGAGATCCTGCCGGCGTTCGTTGAAGCCGCCAGCAACCAACAACTCAGCGACCTGGGGGAGAAGTTCACCGCCGCGAAGGATCGGGCTGCCGCACAGCTGTCCCACTGAGGTGGAGGCAGACCCACAGCCGCCACACGGCCCGGTAGTGAACACCAACGAGCGGCGAAATGACATCAGCGGTCACGTGATGGCTCCCTCATGGAAGCGGTCCGCATCCCAGCTTGAGCAAGGCGCTGACCTGCCTGCGGATGTCCTGCATGACCTCTTCGGCGCTCCACGCCAGGTTGACGCTCGCGGCCATGCTGAGGAACATCACGCTGGACACGATCCGCGCCAGGGTCGCGGTTTCACCTTCTGCGACCCGATCGTCGCGGCGCAGGACGGCTGTGAGGGCCTCCTCGGTCTGCGCGGCGATGGCGAGGGCTTCGCCGTGATGGCGTTCTAGGGGGTCGCCAAAGACCATCTCGCGCAGGTAGGTCCGACCGTTGTCGACCTGGGCGCGGTTGCAGTGCACGATCGGCGCCACGATGGCCAGGATGGCGTCGAGCACGTCGGGAACGGTCTCGGCAGCCGCCCGCCCCTTCTCGAGCGACGCGGCGTACTGGGCGTTCTGCACCATCAGGAGGAGCTCGCCCTTGGTCTTGGCGTAGAGGAACAGCGTTCCGGTGCCGATGTCCGCCTTGTCGGCGATCTGCTGGGTGGTGACCTCGTCGACGCCGTGTTCGGCGAAGAGCTCGCTGGCCGCGGTCATGATGCGTTCGAGCTTGGCCTGCTTGTTGCGCTCGCGCCGTCCGACTTGCCGGGAGGCGACAGACATGGCTACTCCTGGTAGGTCGGGAGGATCTCGCCGTCCTTGACGTAGGTCAGCGTTGCGCAGACATCGTAGGCGTGGATCGCCGAGGCGACGGGAGCCAGTGTCTGCGACAGCTGGGTGATGTCGGGGCCGGCGAAGAACGCGGTCCGGGCGGCCGGGTCGGCGAACCCGAGGATGAGCGACGCGTGGAAGCGCTGGTCGGCGGGGTTGTCGTGGGCGACGTCGGGGGTGTCCCAGGTCTTCTCGTTCCAGGGCAGGAACGTCTGCGTGCGGAGCTCCGTCAGTACGCCGGTGCCGATCAGGGCCGGAACCAGTTCCCTCTTGACGACACTGCGGAGCTCCCGTCCCCTGACTCCGTGCCGTCGGCGCAGGTAGACGACGGCCCGGGCGCCGACGGTCTCGCCCGGGCGCGCGACGTCGTACCAGCGGGACGTGCCGGGCGCGCCGGCGTACAGGAGGGTGCGCCGGAACACGTTGATCTCGTCCTTGTACGCCAGCTTCGTCTGGGCGCGGCCCTTGAGCGGCGAGAGTGCCGACTGGAAGGTGACTTCGGCGATCCCGTCCACCTTGCGGTCGGCGGGAATGGCCGTCTCGACGTCCTCGATGGCGGGCCAGAGACCCGGGTTGACCTCGGTGAGGTGGATCTGCCGGTACTCCTCCAGACCTGGGGTGGCAGAGATGATTCCGGAGTGCGGTCCCTTCCAGTGGTCCATGCCTCTCTGACGGGGCTGGTCGGTGCGCATCCACAGCAGGATGGAGGAGGTGAAATGCTTCCTCACACCCACGTGCGGGCTCCATGACGTGCTCATGTCTCTGCTCCTCTCTTCGGTGTCGGCCACGGGCTCAGGCGGCGAGGAACTCGGCGGCGACGGGGGCGAAGTCCTGGTGGTACTGGAAGACACCGCCGTGGCCGGAGTCGGGGTAGATGATCAGCCGGCTGCCCTTGATGCGGCGGTGCAGGTCCTCGGAGAGGACCGAGGGCACCATGCGGTCGTTGTCGCCGTTGGCGATCAGGGTTGGCTGGGTGAACCTCGACAGGTCCGAGGGGGCGGACCGGCCGAACTTCTGGATCGCCTTCAGCTGGGTCCGGAACGCCTTGATGCCGATCTCCTTGTCCCGGTCGACGGTGCGTTCCTGGAGCCGGCTGACGAACGCCTTCGCCGCGGGCTTGCCGGTGGCGTTGCGGTTGAAGAACAGGAACTCCTTCGGGTCCGAGCGCGTCAAGGTGGCGCGCAGGATGTCCCAGTAGGTGACGCCGATGACCTTGTCGATGTCCTTGCCGCCACGCGGCCCGGTCCCGGTCAGGACGAGCCTGCGGACCAGGTCGGGGTGCTTGACGATCAGGTCCTGGGCGATCATGCCGCCCATCGAGAAGGAGAAGACGTCGATCGTGTCGAACCCGAGCGCGGTGATGAACTCGTAAGCGTGGTCGGCCGCCTCCTCGAGGGTGTCCGGCACCTTCCCGGTCGAGGCGCCGACACCGCGCTGGTCGAAGGTGATCACGTGCCGGTGCTGCGCGATCGGGTCGACGATGCGGGGGTCCCAGTTGTCCAAGGTCGCGGCCAGGTGCACGAAGAAGACGACCGGGATGCCGCCCCTCGGGCCCAGCTCCCGGTAGGCGTAGGTGGTGCCGCCCACGGTGACGGTGCGGGCCGGCGCCTTGACGTAGGAGGTGATGACGGGTTCGTGTTTGCTGGTACTCATGTGGTCTCTCCCTGACGATGCGTGAGCAAAACTGATTACACTCAATAGTGAGTGAACTCAGAAAAGTTGTCAAGCGGACCAGAACAGCGCTTCCGCCCAGGCAGTCACCCGTGCGTTGGTTTGGGTAATAGTTCGCCCCGCCCACTCGCGATCCCCTGTACCCCCAAGGGAGTCGTCATCCGCGTCGAGCGTCCGTCGACTCCCGTAGACCCGAGACATCCGAACCTCGGGTGGCCGGAGGCGGCACAAGCCAAGAAGGCACGAAACCAGGACGAACACATGACCACCTACAAGGTCGGCTACTTCGTCGGCAGCCTGTCGTCGACGTCGATCAACCGCGTCCTGTCCAAGGCCCTCATCCGGGTGGCGCCGGACGACCTGGAGTTCAGCGAGATTCCGATCGGCGGCCTGCCGCTGTACAGCCCGGACTTCGACAACGACTTCCCGGCTGAAGCCAGGGCGCTCAAGGCGTCGATCGCTGCCGTCGACGCGGTCCTATCCGTCACCCCGGAGTACAACCGTTCGATCCCTGGGGCGTTGAAGAACGCGATCGACTGGGCGTCCCGACCATGGGGGGAGAACTCCTTCGACCACATCCCAGCAGCGGTGATCGGCGCCTCCGTCGGCCAGATCGGCACCGCCATGGGTCAGCAGAGCCTGCGCGGCGTGCTCAGCTTCTGCAACGCCCGGCAGATGACCTCACCCGAGGCCTACATCCAGTACTCCCCCGATGTCTTCAAGGACGACGGCGAGGTCACCAACGACTCCACTCGAGAGTTTCTCCGCGCCTACATGGCCGAGTTCCGCACCTACATCGGCATGGTCCTGACCGTCCTGCCACGCCCACAGAACTGACGGTTCGTGGTTGCGATCGCCGCCGAGGGGCCGACGAGCTACGCCACAGGGCCTCTGGCGAAGGCATGGCTGGCGGCCACGATGCTCTGGACGGTGTCGAGCTCTTGGTCGTCGCGTGGTCCGTAGACCATCACGAAGCCGGGGGAGAGGCGGGTCCCGGCCCAGGGGTGCATGCGGCCCCAGCCGCGGGTGACGAGGTCGGCGGCGAGGTCGGCGGGCAGCGTCAGGTGCAAGGAGCCGTCGTACGACGGGTGCAGGTGCGCGAACTCGCCGACCGACGGCACCAGGTACGCATCCTCGTTCGCGTGCGGCCCGTCGATCGTGAAGGCCTGCGCACCGGGGACCGAGATCCGAGACTCCGCGACGTTGACTCCGGGTAGCGCCCGGGCGAAGGCGAGCACCCGCTGCTGCAGTTCCGCGGGCGCGGTTTCGCTCAGCTGCTGCTGGGGGATGTCCCAGGAGACCTGGGTGTGAGGGCTGCGCCGGTCGGGCAGCCGGCCGTCGGGCAAGCGACGGCCACTCGACGTCGGGGCGAGACCCGGCAGTGGGCGCCGTCCGGGTGCTGAGGAAGTCGAGCCGATGAGTGATCCAGTCATGCAGGGCGCGGGCTGTGGCGGACGTCAGTCCGTGCCCGCCGGGATCGCGATGCGCCGTGGTAGGTGCGCCGGACTCGCCGAGCAGATAGTCCCAGGTACGGGCGAGCAGCTCTGCGGGGATGACCTGGTCGGCGTCGCCCTGGGCGACGAAGACCGGCAGATGCGCGAGCCGACCGGCCTCGACCGGAACACCCGCGTCGAACGGCAGCGTGCCGTAGAGGATCGCGGCGCCGGCGTACCGAGCCGGGTCGGCCAGGACGAGACCGCCGGCAAACGCAGCGCCGCCGCTGAAACCGACCAGGACCACCGGCCGCCCGACCGGCGCCACCTCGTCGAGCCAGTCGCGGAACCAGCCCATGGTCGCTGCCAGGGACTCCGCGACCGGTCGGCCGATGCCTCGGTTGGCGAACCACGCGAACCCGCCGCCGTCGCCGATCGGCGCCCGGACTGCGGCGTATGCAGCATCGGCGGGCAGGTGCGGTGCGAGCGAGAGGATCTCGCGCTCGTTCGAGCCGCGGCCGTGCAGCAGGACGACCAGCGGCGCGGCGGGGTCCGTGGCGCCGTAGGTCGCCACAACCGGAGGGTCGAACGTGGTCACGACGGGTCCACGGGGACGAGCTCGGCGGCGGTGCGGACCCCGCCCCAACGGGCGACCTCGCCGGTCAGGTCGAGTCGCTCGACGGGCGCGGCGTTCTCGTACTCGCCCCAATGAGCCTTGGGAAGCATCCACATCACCTCGAACTCGTTGCCGTCGGGGTCGCGGGCGTAGACGCTCTTGGTCGCGCCGTGACTGGACTCACCGGTCAAGGCATCGAGGTTCGCCAGCGTGAGCCTGGCCTCCTCGAGCTCCTCGATCGTGTCGACCTGCCACGCCAGGTGGTAGAGCCCCAGCGAGCCACGTGGACGGGGCGGCTGGGCGCCGACCCCGAAGAGGCCGAGGTCGTGGTGGTTGCCCGACCGGGGCAGACGGAGGAAGGCGGCGTTCGCGCGTGGCTCGCGCGCCACGACCACCATGTCGAACGCCTTCTGGTAGAACGCAATGCTGCGCTCGAGGTCGGCCACGAACAGCACGGCGTGGTTGAGGCGGACGGCGTTGACGGTCATGCGCGTGGTTCCCTTCGGTGGGTGGAGCGGGGGAGTGGTGCGTCAGGCGGCGATGCCGAAGCCGCCGGTCCAGGACACCTTCTCGTTGACAGCGAGGGTGAGCTGGAGAAAGCCGACCGCCTCGAGCTCGCGGGCCCGCTTGAGCGAACCGGCGTCGACGGCCGCGAGGCCACCGGAGGTGAAGACACCGGCCAGCGTCGCCTTGGCGTCGGCGTCGTCGCCGGCGATCAGCACGGTGGTGGTCAGCGGGCCGACGGTGCCGGTGGCCAGTGTGGCGGCGAACGTGGTGTTGAACGCCTTGAGCACCCGCGACTGCGGCAGGGCGGCGGCGATCTCGGCGGCGGCTGAGCTGTCGGCGGGCACGACCAGGGCGTCGAAGGTCTCGAAGTCCAGCGGGTTGGTGATGTCGACGACGATCTTGCCGGCCAAGCTCTCGCCGCGCTGGGCGATGACGTCGGGGATGGCGGGGTAGGGGACCGCGAGGACGACGATGTCGCCGGTGACCGGGGAGTCGATGTCGTCGGTGCCGAGCAGCTGGACGGTGTGGCCGCCCTTGGCGGCGACGGCCGCGATCGCCTGGCCCATGTTGCCGGTGCCGAGGATGGAGAGGTGTGCCATGAGGTGCTCCTGGTGAGATAGGCGGATGATCCGCATTTGGTTGTCGCTTCAAGTAACACTCTACACCTTTTGATTGTTGCGTCAAGTAATGGGCTAGGCTTGGCCCATGGAGACCGAGTGGTTGAGCGAAGAGGAGCAGGCCGCCTGGCTGCGGCTGATTGCGGTCGTCGAGCTGCTGCCGGGAGTGCTCGACTCACAGTTGCGGGCCGACTCCGGCCTGACCCACTTCGAGTACTTCGTCCTCGCGATGCTCTCCGAGGCGCCCGAGCGGACGTTGCGGATGACGGCGCTGGCGCAGCGCACCAACGCGACCCTGCCCCGCCTGTCGCACGTCGTGAACCGGCTGGAGGTTCGCGGCCTGGTCGAACGCTTCCCGTGCCCCGAGGACGGACGTGCCACCAACGCCCGGCTCACACCGCCGGGATGGGATGTCGTCGTCGCCGCTGCGCCGGGACACGTCGCGACCGTCCGCCACAGCGTCGTCGACACGCTCACCCCCACTCAGCTCAAGCAGCTGCGCAACATCGGCGATGCCCTTCTCACCCGACTCGACCCCAACGGGCGACTGACTGGTCTCTACGACCCAGGCAGGAAGCACGAGAACACGTCGTAAGGAGCCGATCGTCGAGGGCGGTCGGCGATGTGGCCGGGAGTTCAGTGGCGCAGTGACGCGAGTGCCGCGGGCTGCGGCGGACTTGACTGCCTTCCGATCACCCTCCGGATTCAGCCGGCCCGAGCCGGTGCGGATCGGTGACGTTCGGAGGTGTTCTGGAGGGCGCGGCTGACCGTCGGCGGGTTCGTGACCCAGGTCGTCGGTCGGCTCGTGTGGTCCGACCCCACACCGCGCCCGTACGGGTCCTGTGAGTCCGTGAGGAGAAGTTGACTTCGCCGAGACGACGGCCTCGACAACGCGAAACGTGCGCTCGTGATGCTCGGGATCTCCCGATCCCGACCAGGAGCGACGATGACCACGTTCAGCGAGCAGCCCACCGAAGTGCAAGCGCCGGAGAGTCCCGTACGGCGGACCGGACGATGGGTCGAGGACTGGCGACCAGAGGACCCTGATTTCTGGGAGGCGAGCGGCAAGGCGGTCGCGCGCCGGAACCTGGTCTGGTCGATCTTCGCCGAGCACCTGGGCTTCTCGGTGTGGCTGGTGTGGAGCGTGTCCTCGGCCTTCCTGCTGGCGCAGGGCTTCTCGTTCACGCCCCAGCAACTGTTCCTTCTCGTTGCCCTGCCCAACCTGGTGGGGTCGCTGCTACGGCTTCCCTACACGTTCGCAGTCCCGCGCTTCGGTGGCCGCAACTGGACGATCGTGAGCGCGGCTCTTCTGTTGATCCCGACGCTGCTCTTCGCGGTGTCCGTGCAGAACCCCGGAACGCCGTACTGGGTGTTCTGCCTGATCGCGGCGACGGCGGGCTTCGGCGGGGGCAACTTCGCCAGCTCGATGGCCAACATCAACTTCTTCTACCCCGCCTCGAAGAAGGGCGCTGCCCTCGGGCTCAACGCCGCCGGCGGCAACCTCGGTGTCTCGCTGATCCAGCTGTTGTTGCCCGTGCTGGTGGGCGGCGCGGGGATCTTCGGGCTGGTCAAGGCGGCCGAGGGCGGGATCCACCTCGAGCGGGCGGCGTACGTGTACGCCGGCCTCGCTGTCGTGGCGATGCTCGCGGCGTACTTCTTCATGGACAACCTCGCCACGGCCACGTCCAAGCCGCGCGAGCAGCTGCGGGTGCTACGGCAGCGCCAGACGTGGGTGATGGCGTTCCTGTACGTCGGCACGTTCGGGTCGTTCATCGGCTACTCGGCCGCCATGCCCCTGCTGATCAAGCTGAACTTCTGGGTTCCCGAGCCGCCACCGCTCGGCACCGGGATCTTCTTCGCCTACTACGCCTTCCTCGGCGCGGGCATCGGCTCCGCCACCCGGCCACTCGGCGGCTGGCTCGCCGACCGCTTCGGCGGTGCACGGGTCACCCTGGCCGCCTTCGGCGCCATGATCGTGTTCACGCTGGCGGTCCTCGGCACGGTCCGTCAGCTCACCCCGAACCCGGCCGCCGACCCGACGATCGCGACGGCCAACCAGTCGCTCTTCCCGTGGTTCCTGGGCTTCTTCCTCTGCGTCTTCGCCGCGACCGGCATCGGCAACGGGTCGACGTACAAGATGATCCCGGCGATCTGGCGGACCGGCGCAGAACGCGCCACGACCCCGAACACGCCGGAACGGGCCAGCGCCCTCAAGACCGCGACGCAGCAGTCGTCGGCAGCGCTCGGGGTGATCGGCGCGGTCGGCGCCCTGGGCGGTTTCCTGATCCCGATCGCCTTCTCCTCGCCGTGGGTCGACAACCCGCTCACGGCGACGCAAGGCGCGTTCCTGGTCTTCGCGGGCTACTACGTCGCTTGCGCGCTCGTCACGTACGGCGTGTACCTGCGACGCAAGGCTCCGGCGACGAGCCTGGCGCGCGCAGGGATCTGATGACCAACACGCACTGTCCCTACTGCTCGCTCCAGTGCGGAATGACGCTCATCCCCACGGGAGTCTCCGGGCGCGGACTCGCGGTGCAGGCGTGGCCGGAGTTCCCCGTCAACGAGGGCGCCCTGTGCCGCAAGGGCTGGACGGCCACCGGGCTCCGGGGCAGCCGGGAGCGGCTGACCACGCCGCTGCTGCGAGACCGCGAGACGGGCGAGCTGCGCTCCGCGTCGTGGGACGAGGCGCTCGACGTCGTCGCGGCCGGGTTGCGCGACGCCCAGGCAGCTCACGGTCGCGACGGGGTCGCCGTGTTCGGCGGGGGCGGGCTGACCAACGAGAAGGCCTACCAGCTCGGCAAGTTCGCACGGGCGGCGCTCGGCACCAGCCAGATCGACTACAACGGCCGCTGGTGCATGTCGTCGGCCGCGGCCGCCGGCCACCGCGCCTTCGGGCTCGACCGCGGGCTGCCGTTCCCGCTCGCCGACGTCGAGGACGCCGACGTCGTCGTGCTGGTCGGGTCCAACCTCGCCGAGACGATGCCGCCCGCCGCCCGGCACCTCGAGGCCGTCCGCGCCCGCGGCGGACGCGTCGTGGTGGTCGACCCGCGACGCACCCCGACTGCCGCGCTTGCGGACGTGTTCCTCCAGCCGGTGCCTGGGACCGACCTCGCGGTTGCCCTCGGCCTGCTGCACCTGGTCGTCGCGGCGAGCGCAGTCGACGAGGCCTACGTCGCCGCGCGCACCACCGGTTTCGACGACGTACGCCGCTCGGTCGCCGCGTGGTGGCCCGAACGGGTCGAGCGGGTCTCGGGCATCGCCGTGTCCGAGCTCGTCGCCGTTGCCCACCTCCTCGCGGGGTCGCCCCGGGTGATGGTGCTGACCGCCCGCGGCGCCGAGCAGCACTCCCAGGGGACCGACACGGTGCTGGCCTGGATCAACCTCACCCTGGCACTGGGCATGTGCGGCAAGCGTGGGGCCGGCTACGGGTGCCTCACCGGCCAGGGCAACGGCCAGGGAGGCCGCGAGCACGGGCAGAAGGCCGACCAGCTACCGGGCTACCGCAGCATCGAGGACCCCGACGCCCGCGAGCACGTCGCATCGGTGTGGGGCATCGACCCCGCACGCCTGCCCGGGAAGGGCCGCTCAGCCTCCGAGCTGCTCGACGTGCTGGGCAGCGAAGGCGGGCCCCGGGCGTTGCTGGTTTTCGGCAGCAACATCGCGGTCTCGGCACCGAACGCCAACCGGGTCGGCAAGCGGCTGGCCGCCCTCGACCTGCTGGTGGTCGCCGACCTGGTGATGTCGGAGACCGCCGCGCTCGCCGACGTCGTCCTCCCCGTCACGCAGTGGGCGGAGGAGACCGGCACCATGACCAACCTCGAGGGCCGGGTTATCCTGCGCGAGCGCGCCGTGACCCCACCGGCCGGGGTCCGCTCCGACCTGGAGGTCCTCGCCGGGCTGGCCGAGCGGCTGGACAGCCCGGTGCCCTTCTCGACCGACCCGGAGGAGGTCTTCGCCGAGCTCGGTCGCGCCTCGGCGGGTGGGCCGGCCGACTACGCCGGGATCGACTACCCCCGCATCCGGGCCGAGCACGGCGTCTTCTGGCCGTGCCCCACCCCCGACCACCCGGGCACGCCCCGGCTGTTCGCCGACAGGTTCGCCACTCCCGACGGGCGTGCCCGCTGCGTCGCCGTCGAGCACCGGGGACCGGCCGAGCAGCCGGATGCGGACTACCCCGTCCACCTGACCACCGGCCGGGTGCTCGCCCAGTACCAGTCCGGTGCCCAGACCCGCCGGATCGCCGACCTGCCCGACGACGGGCCGTTCGTGGAGCTGCACCCGTCGCTGGCCGCGCGCATCGGTGCCGCCGACGGCGACCCGGTCGTCGTCATCACCCGCCGCGGCGAGCTCAAGGCGCCGGCGCGGGTCGTCGCGACCATCCGGCCGGACACCGTCTTCGTGCCCTTCCACTGGGTCGGCGCCAACCGGCTCACCAACGACGCCCTCGACCCCACCAGCCGGATGCCCGAGTTCAAGGTGTGCGCCGCGGCGGTGCGCACATGACCCGCATCGTCGTCGTCGGGAACGGGATGGCCGCCACGCGCCTCGTCGAAGACCTCGTCGCCCGCCGTACGGAACGCGCGCTCGCCCACCACATCACCGTGCTGGGCGACGAGCCGCACCCGCCGTACAACCGGATCCTGCTCTCGGCCGTTCTCGAGGGAACCCACCCCGTCCAGTCCCTGACGTTGCGGGAGCACGGGTGGTACGCCGCCCACGGGGTCGACCTGCGCCTCGGGGCTCGAGCGCTGCACGTCGACCGCGCGCGCGGCGAGGTGCTGCTCGTCGACGGGACCCGCGTGCCCTACGACCGGCTGGTCCTCGCCACCGGAAGCATCCCGACGTTGCCGCCGATCCGCGGCCTGGTCCGCGCCGAGGGCGTGCTGAACGAGAAGGTGCACGCCTTCCGCAGCCTGCAGGACTGCCAAGGCCTGCTGCGCGCACTGCCCGGCGCTCGTCGCGCCGTTGTCGTGGGCGGTGGACTTCTCGGCCTCCAGGTGGCGCGCGCGCTCGGCGTCCGCGGCCTGGCCACCGAGGTCGTCGAGGGCGGCGACCACCTCCTGCGCGGCCAGGTCGGCGCGGCCGCCGGTGCGATCCTCGCCCGCGACCTGCGCCGTCTCGGCACCGCTGTCTACACAGGCACCCGGGCCGTGCGACTGACCGACTCAGGCCTGGTGCTCGACAATGGCGTCGTCCTCGGCGCCGACCTTGTCGTGCTCACCGCCGGGGGACGTCCGGCCACGGCGCTGGCCCGCGGTGCCGGCCTCACCGTCCGGCGCGGGATCGTGGTCGACGACCGGCTGGCGTCGGTCGACGACCCGCACGTGTTCGCCATCGGGGACTGCGCCCAGGCCGCCGGTCGAACGACGGGCTTCGTCACGCCCGCCTGGGAGCAGGCCGGCGTCCTCGCAGCCGTCCTCGCCGGACGGGTTGCCCGCTACGACGGCTCTCGGATCGTGGCCCGGCTGCGCGCGACCGGCCTCGACGTCGCCGTCCTCGGTGACCCGGACCAGACATCGGGGCACGCCGCCGACCAGATTGTCGAGGTGTCGAACCCCGTCGTGGGATCGCACCGCCGGCTCGTCGTCCGCGGCGGCGTGATCGTCGGCGCCACCCTCGTCGGCGACCTGTCCCGGGTCGGCCTGATCACCCAGCACTTCGACCGCGGGACGGTGCTGGCGCCGGGTGAGCCCGGAGCGTTGCTGATGGCCGACGCGCCGGTGCGGCCCGTCCAGCTCGGTGACGACGCCGAGATCTGTGCCTGCGCCGGCGTCACCGCCGGCCGGGTCCGCGCCTGCAACTCCCTTGCCGAGGTCCGCGAGACCACGCACGCCACCACCGGCTGCGGTGGCTGCGCCCCCACCGTCCGCCAACTGCTGGCCGCGCGACCCGCGCTGGCCATCCCGTGAGAGGAAATCCCGGATGATGACCCACTTCCGCAAGACCCTCGTGGTCGTCGGCAACGGCATGGTCGGGCATCGATTCGTCCAAGCTGCGATCGAACGCGGCCTCACCGAGCTGTACGACGTCGTGGTGGTGGGGGAGGAGCCCCGGCCCGCGTACGACCGGGTCGCCCTCACGTCGTTCTTCGAGGTCGGGGCTGACGCACTCTCGTTCCTTCCCGGGGGCGCCTACGACGACCCGCGCGTGACCCTGGTGCTCGGCACCGCCGTCGAGGGGTTCGACACGGAGACCCGGACGGTGTTGCTGGCCGGGGGAGAGGTGCTGGAGTACGACGCACTCGTGCTGGCCGCCGGGGCGGCGCCCTTCGTGCCGCCGATCCCTGGCCACGACCTCGAGGGCTGCTTCGTCTACCGGACCATCGAGGACCTCGAGGCCATCCGAGAGGCCTCAGCGGGCGCGACGACCGGCGCCGTCATCGGCGGTGGGCTGCTCGGCCTGGAGGCCGCCAACGCGCTGGCGCAGCTCGGCCTGGAGACCCACGTGGTCGAGATGGCACCGCGGCTGATGGCCGTACAGGTCGACGACGCCGGAGGGGCGACACTGGCGCGGCACGTCGAGGAGCTGGGCCTCCACATCCACACCGGGGCCGCCACGACCGAGGTGATCGAGGTCGACGGCCGAGTCGCCGGTCTCGGCCTGCGCGACGCTCCGGCCATCGACGCGCAGGTGGTGGTGTTCTCCGCCGGCATCCGCCCCCGCGACTCGCTGGCCCGGGCGGCCGGGCTGGAGCTCGCCGAACGGGGTGGCGTCCTGGTGGACGAGCAGTGCCGGACCTCGGACTCGCACGTCTGGGCGATCGGGGAGTGCGCCGCGCCGGGTGGGCGCATGTACGGCCTGGTCGCGCCCGGCTACTCGATGGCCGAGGTGGTGGTGGACGCGCTGCTCGGCGGACCGGGCGCCTTCACCGGTGCCGACATGTCCACCAAGCTCAAGCTGATGGGCGTCGACGTCGCGTCGTTCGGCGACGCGTTCGCCACGACCGAGGGGGCGCTCGAGCTGGTCTTCTCCGATGCGGTGGCAGGCGTCTACAAGAAGCTGGTGGTCGCCGAGAACGACACACGGGACGGCCACGTCTTGTTGGGCGGGATCCTCGTCGGGGACGCCACGGCGTACGGCGTCCTGCGGCCGATGGTGGCCTCCGGTATCGCGCTGCCCGACAACCCCGAGGAGCTGATCCTGCCCGCCGGTCGCGGCGGCAGTGCAATGTCGGGTGCCGTGCTGCCCGACGACGCGGTCGTCTGCTCCTGCAACAACGTGACGAAGGCCGCGATCGTCGACCGGGTCTCGACCGACGACGAGACAGGCGCCGGGTCGTGCGACAGCCCGGCGTGCGTGACGAAGTGCTCGAAGGCCGGCAGCACCTGCGGCTCGTGCAAACCGCTGGTCAAGCAGATCGTGGAGGAGCACTTCGCCGCCCAGGGCCGGGTGGTCGACCGCAGCCTGTGCGAGCACTTCCCGCTGACCCGTCAGGAGCTGTTCGACGTGGTGGCAGTGCACGGCTACAACCGCTTCGACCAGATCGTCGAGGCGCACGGCCGCGGCCGAGGCTGCGACGTCTGCAAGCCCGTTATCGCCTCGATCCTGGCCAGCCAGCTCAACGGGCACGTGCTCGCCGACGGACGTGGCGCTCTCCAGGACACCAACGACGCCTACCTCGCCAACCTCCAGCGCAACGGCAGCTACTCCGTCGTCCCGCGGATCCCCGGCGGGGAGATCACCCCCGAGAAGCTGATCGTGATCGGCGAGGTGGCCCGCGACTTCGGGCTCTACACGAAGATCACCGGCGGGCAGCGGATCGACCTGTTCGGCGCCCGCATGGAGGAGCTCCCCGCGATCTGGCGACGGCTCGTCGACGCCGGCTTCGAATCGGGCCACGCGTACGGCAAGGCGCTGCGCACCGTGAAGTCCTGCGTCGGGTCGACCTGGTGCCGCTTCGGCGTGCAGGACTCGGTGCAGCTGGCCATCGACCTGGAGCTCCGCTATCGCGGGCTGCGTGCGCCGCACAAGCTCAAGGGCGGCGTCAGCGGCTGCGCCCGCGAGTGCGCAGAGGCACGCTCCAAGGACTTCGGCGTGATCGCCACCGAGAAGGGCTGGAACCTCTACGTCGGCGGCAACGGCGGCGCCACTCCTGCCCACGCCCGGCTGCTGGCAGGGGACCTCGACACCGAGACCCTCGTGCGTTACCTCGACCGGTTCCTCATGTACTACATCCGCACCGCCGACCGGCTCCAGCGGACCGCCCCCTGGGTCGACTCCCTGGACGGCGGCCTCGACCGGGTGCGCGCGGTCGTCGTCGACGACGTGCTCGGCCTCGGCGGCGAGCTGGAGGCCGCGATGGCGCGGCACGTCGACAGCTACTTCGACGAGTGGAAGGCCACGCTCGACGATCCCGAGAAGCTCGCCAGGTTCGTGTCCTTCGTCAACGCGCCGGACACGCCGGACCCGCACATCACCTTCCGCGGGGAGCGCGACCAGTCAGTGCCCGCCGGCTCCGACGGACCGGTCGTGCTCGGAGCCACCATCCCGGTGGGTGCCCCATGACCGGGTCCTTGACGGAGACGGTGCAGGAGACGGTCTGCCGACTCGACGACATCGAGGTGGAGCGCGGCGTCGCGGCGCTCGTGCGAGGCGAGGCAATCGCAATCTTCCGGACCCACGACGGCAACGTGTACGCAACGTCCAACTACGACCCTTGTTCACGTGCGTCGGTGCTCGCGCGCGGCATCGTCGGCACCCGGCGTACCGACTCCGGGGAGGTGCCCGTCGTCTCGTCACCCATGCACAAGCAGGTGTTCGACCTGCGCACCGGGCAGTGCCTCGACGATGCGGCGGTCCGGGTGCCCACGTACGACGTCGAGGTCACCGCCGGCCTGGTCCGTGTCGGTGGCCCGAGGGAGAGCCCGTGACCTCAGCCCGTTCCGAGGCCACGCTGCGGGGACCCTTGTCCGGCTACCGGATCGGGGTCACGGCAGCCCGCAAGGTGGAGGAGCAGGTCGCACTGCTCGAACGACGTGGCGCCCGCGTCGACTGGGCGCCTGCGCTGTCGCAGGACCCCAACCACGTCGACGACGACGAGCTCCGGGCCGCCACCGACGAGGTCATCGGCCGTCCCGTCGACATCTTCCTCGCCACCACCGGGATCGGCATGAAGACGTGGTTCGCCGCCTGCGACCGTTGGGGCATCCTCGACGACCTGCTGGCCGTGATCGGTCGCGCCGAGATCCTCGCCCGCGGACCCAAGAGCGTCGGCGCCCTGCGGAGAAGGGGTCTGCGCGAGCTGTGGGCACCCGAGTCGGAGTGCTTCGAGGACGTGATGGCGCATCTGCGGGGGCGCGATCTCAGGGGTCTGCGGATCGTGGTGCAGGAGCACGGCCAGTCGCTCTCCATCGTCGCCCACGCGTTGCGGCGGCAGGGCGCGGACGTGACGGTCCGTGACCGTCTACCGGGTGGCCAGTGCCGCCGACCCGGAGCCGATGTTCGGCCTCATCGATCTGATCGCCGACCGGGCGCTTGATGCCGTCACCTTCACCTCCGCTCCCGCGGTGGCTGCGCTGATGGAGGCCGCCGGGTCGACTGGTCGCCGGGACGAGGTCGTCGCGGCGTTCCAGGCTGATGCCGTCGCGGCCTGCGTCGGCCCCGTGACTGCCGCCGCGTTCGAGATGTGGGGCGTGCCGACGATCTTCCCCGAGCGGTCGCGACTGACGGCGATGGTCAAGCAGCTGGAGACAGAGCTGCCCTCGCGTCGTTGCGGACTCACCCTCTCGCTGGCCGGTGGCCACCAGCTTCTGCTCCATGGTGACGGTGTTCTCCTGGACGGCGTAGAGGTCAAGCTGTCTCCCGCGCCGTTGGTAGTCCTCCAGGCCCTGGTGACCAACCCCGGAACCGTCGTCTCGCGCAAGGCGCTCCTGGCCCAGTTGCCCAGCGGCACCGCCGGCTCCGAACACGCCGTCGAGATGGCTGTCGCCCGGCTTCGCGCCGCCCTCGGCACCCGGGCGGTGCAGACCGTCGTCAAGCGCGGCTACCGACTGGCGATGGCCCCATGACAGGGCCTGACACCTCTGGAGACGTACCGGCCCCGCGGCTGACATCGGCAACGCCGAATGGCTAGAAACATGGCTCGTGTCGCCTACGTCTTGAGACACCTGTCGCCGATGTCCTGAGCCAGCACATTGCCCCCGCCACAAGGTGAATCCGCAGGTCTCGGGTCGCATGGCCAGAGATCCCGTCTCGACCAGCCCCTGTCGTGCAGCATCTCAGGCGGTGGGCGGCGTGAGCCGGCTGTCTGGGATGACCGCGATGCCAGTGATCTCGATGAGGGCTTCAGGTTGCCACAAGGCGGTGGTGCCGATGCCGGCCATGGCGGGGTAGGTGCTACCCGCGAGCTCGCGCCAGACGTCGCCGATCTGCCGACCGTGGGCCTGGTAGTCGGGGATATCGGTCAGGAAGATCGTGATGTTCACCAAGTCGGTGGGGATCCCGCCGACGGCCCGGAGCGTGGTCAAGGTGTTGCCGAACGCCTGACGGAACTGCTCCACGATGCCGCCCGGAACGATCCGCATGTCCTTGTCGAGAGCGGTCTGCCCGCCCAGGTACAACGTGTTCCCGATCAGGGTGCCGTGGGAGAACCCGCTCGGCTTGGCGAGGCTCTCGGGGTTGACCGCCACCGGCGTCACATCGGTGCTCATCGAAACTCCCTAGCGCGAGGTGACCCGTGTTGTCACGGTCACCTTCTATTGACATGCGGATGACGAACGTGGGAAAAAGGTAACACACCTCGCCATCGACCAGGACGCGAGAGGAGCCGCCGTGCGATTCGCGACCGTGACGTGCGCAGGGGTGAGCAGCGCCGCGGTCCTTGACGGCGACGACTGGCGAGCCCTGCCCGCCTCGGACCTGTCCGACCTGCTGCGCTCGACCTCGCTCGACGCGGCTGCGCGACAGGCCGGTGATGTCCTGCCTGACGCTGTCATCGGGATGCCCCTGCCGACGCCGACGAAGGTGATCTGCTGCGGCCTCAACTACGCCGAACACATCGCGGAGACCGAACGAGAGCTCCCGAGGTATCCCACTCTGTTCGCCAAGCATGCGGACACGTTGATCGGTCCTGCCGATGACCTCGTGCTGCCGAGCGGCCTGCAGGTCGACTGGGAGGCGGAGCTCGCCGTCGTGGTGGAAAGCGCGCTGCGCCACGCCGACCGTGAGACCGCGCTCGCAGGCATTGCCGGCTACACCGTGGCCAACGACATCTCCATACGGGACTGGCAGCGTCGCACACTCCAGTGGTTTCAGGGCAAGGCGTGGGACGGCACGACACCGGTCGGCCCGGTCGTCGTGACACCCGACGAGGTCGACCCGATGGAGGGGCTCGACATCGTCTGTCGAGTCAACGGTGCTGAGGTCCAGCGCGACAACACCCGCACTCTCGTCTTCGACGCAGCCGATCTACTGGCCTACATCTCGACGTTCACCGCCTTGCGTCCCGGCGACCTCGTGCTGACCGGCACCCCGGGCGGCGTCGGCATGGCTCAAGCCCCACCGCGGTTTCTCATCGACGGCGACGTCGTCGAGACCGACATCATCGGCATCGGCGCCCTGCGCACTGCCGTGCACTTCATCGAATGACACGCCCCGAGGAGGAGCAGCGGATGGAACCCGATCTCACGAAGTACGTCCTTGAAGGCGACGCATCGGCCTACGCCACCGAGAGCGGGCTCGTCGTCCCGGTGGTGACCCGGGCCGGCCAGGAACCCGGAACCACGGGCCAGTCCGACGGCGCGACACGTATCTCGGGGGTCAGCATCCAGCACACGCCAGCAACGCGGATCTGGTTCGGCAAGGTCAGCAACGAAGCGGGCTACCGCTCGGTGCCTCACCACCACGGCGAGGCGGAGACGGGCGGCTATGTCCTCTCCGGACGGGCGCGCATCTACTTCGGCGAACGGTTCGAGGACTATCTCGACATGGAGGAGGGCGACTGGGTCTTCGTCCCACCCTTCATGCCGCACGTCGAGTGCAACCTCGACCGCAACAAGCCGCTCACCTGGATGACCGCCAGGACCCCGGAGAACATCGTGGTCAACCTGCCTCAGGTCGCCGAGGCCGACCTTCCGGACTGGGCAGACCGGCCGTGACGTCGTCCGGGTCTCCCACGTCGGCCACCTTCACCGACGCGATCACGCTCACCGTCGTCGAGCCGGAACACTTCGACCTGGCCTTCACCGCGCACACCCAACCGTGTCCGTGGCCGAAGGCCTACGGCGGCGATCTCGTCGCACCCGCGGTCGCCGCCGCCATCCGATCGGTGACCGACGGCAAGACCCTGCACTCGATGCACTCCTACTTCATGCGCCCCGCCGACATCGGAGCCGAGGTGCGCTACGAGGTCGAGGTTCTGCGCGACGGACGCGGCTACAGCGCCAGACAGGTGCGCGGCTACCAGAACGGCAAGCCGGCCTATGTCTGTCTCGCCAGCTTCACGACGGGCGGACCGGGCGGCACCTGGACCGACACCCCGCCGGAGGAGCTTCCTGGCCCCGACGACCTTCCTTCGTCGGCGGACTACCTCGACGGGCGCCTCGGCGGCACGATGACCGAGGAGTCGCGCGCCTACTGGTCGGGCGGCCGCAGCTTCGACATGCGGCACGTCCCAGGCCCTGTCTACCTCGCCGTCGAGGGCGAACGGGTCCCGCACCAAGCCGTCTGGGTTCGCCCGTTCGACACCCTGCGGCCGGTCGACGGCCTCACTGACGACCAGCGCGATCTGGCCGCGCTGGCCTATGTGTGCGACTACACCATCCTCGAGCCGCTGCTGCGCGTGCTCGGCCACCCGTGGGCCGAGGAGGGGCTCGTCACGGCCAGCCTCGACCACTCCATGTGGTTCCACCGGCCCGGGCCGGTCGACGGCTGGCTGCTCTACGCCCAGCAAGCACTCTCCGCAGGCTCGGGACGCGGCGCGGCGATCGGCCGCTTCTTCGCCCGCGATGGCACTCACCTGGCCACCGCTGTGCAAGAGGGCATGATCCGCGAACCCCAGGGAGGGCAGTGATGGAGCTCTCACCCTCGGCGCACACCGACACGTTCGCCCGAGACCATCTGCCACCGGCCGATCGGTGGCCGACGCTGGAGTTCACCACCAAGTCTCTCCAGTACCCGGAGCGACTCAACGCGGCCGTCGAGCTGATCGACGTGGCGGTGGAGAGGTTCGGTCTGGCTCGGGTCGCGCTGCGCACTCCGGACGGCGACGTCTGGACCTACGGTGACCTGCAGCGCCGTACCAACCAGGTGGCCCAGGTGCTGGTCGAGGACCTCGGCCTGGTGCCCGGCAACCGCGTCATGCTGCGCTCACCGAACAACCCGTGGACGGTGGCCTGCTGGCTCGCCGTGCTCAAGGCCGGCGGAATCGTCGTGACCGTGTTCTCGGCTCTGCGCGCCCGTGAGCTGACGCCGATCGTGGAGAAGACACGACCGGTCATCGCCCTGGTCGACCACCGGTTCGTCGCGGACGTCGAGGCTCTGCGCTCGAGCGTCGCCCCGGACCTACGCATCGTGAGCTTCGGCGGCGAGCGAGCCGAGGATCTCGTCGCGCTCAGCCGCAGCAAGTCCGGTGTGTTCACAGCGGTCGAGACCGCGGCCGACGACGTCGCCCTGCTCGCGCCGACGAGCGGCAGCACCGGGGTCCCGAAGATCACCACGCACTTCCACCGCGACATCCTCTCGATCGACCACACCTTCGGCGAACACGTCCTGAGCCTCCAAGCCGACGACGTGCTCTCGTGCTCGGCGCCGTTGGCGTTCACGTTCGGTCTGGGAATGCTGCTGGTCTTCCCACTTCGAGTCGGTGCGGCGTCGCTCCTGACCGAGTCGGCCACCCCGGCGCAGCTGGCCGACATCGTCGCCGAGCACGGCGTCACCGTGCTTGCCACCGCTCCGACCGCCTACAAGCAGATCCTTGCCGCCGGCAGGGTGAGCAAGCTCGCCGCCCTCCGGGTCGCGGTCAGCGCCGGCGAGCATCTCCCGGTCGCTACCTGGGAGCGGTTCCGTGACGAGCTCGGGCTGCGGATCATCGACGGGATCGGGGCGACCGAGATGCTTCACATCTTCATCTCGGCGGCCGGCGACGACATCCGCGTCGGCGCGACCGGACGTCCTGTGCCGGGCTACCGGGCAACGATCCTCGGACCCGACGACGAGGAGGTGGGCCCAGGCGTCGAGGGCCGGCTTGCCGTGATCGGGCCGGTCGGCTGCCGCTACCTCGACGACGATCGTCAGTCGGCGTACGTCGTGAACGGCTGGAACGTCACCGGTGACACGTTCCGACGTGACGAGGACGGCTACTTCCACTATCGAGCGCGCACCGACAACATGATCGTCTCGTCCGGCTACAACATCGGCGCCCCCGAGGTCGAGGCTGCCATCGACACCCACCCTGACGTCGTCGAATGTGCGGTGGTCGCCAAGCCAGACCCCGACCGAGGCTCGCTGGTCTGCGCCTTCGTCGTGCTCCGCGAAGGCGTCACGGGTGACGACGCCCGGGTCAAGGAGATCCAGGACCACGTCAAGTCCGTGCTGGCGCCCTACAAGTATCCGCGAGAGGTGCGCTTCATCGACGCGCTGCCGCGCAACATCAGCGGGAAGTTGCAGCACTACCGGCTACGCCAGCAGGTGGAGGCCGAGGCGGCCGCCAGCGGCGACGAGCAAGCCGCGATCGGACAGGAGACACGATGAAGATCGCGATCGCCGGAGGTGGTCCAGGGGGCCTCTACCTGGCCGCGCTGATGAAGGAGCTCGACCCGCGGCACGAGGTGACCGTCTGGGAGCGCAATGCCCCGGACGACACGTTCGGCTTCGGTGTGGTGTTCTCCGACGAGACCCTCGGCAGCATCGAAGGCGCCGACACCGTGGTCCACCAGCAGATGGAGAGACTCTTCGCTCGATGGACCGACATCGACGTGGACTTCAACGGCCACACGTTCACCGTCGGTGGTCAAGGCTTCGCCGCGATGAGCCGCAAAGACCTCCTGGGGATCCTCCAACGGCGGGTGGCCGCCCTGGGCGTCACCGTGCACTACCGCACGGCAGCACCCGACATCGACGAGCTGCGCGAACGACATGACCTGGTCGTGGCCGCCGACGGCCTCAACTCCACGATCCGGACCCAGCTCGCCGAGGCGTTCGGGCCGAGCCTGGATCGGCGTCAAAACAAGTACATCTGGTTCGGCACCGACCTGGTCTTCGAGGCATTCCAGTTCTTCGTCAAGCAGACGCCGTGGGGCACCATGCAGATCCACGGCTACCCCTATTCCGACCAGGGGTCGACGTTCATCGTCGAGATGCACGAGGACGTCTGGCGACGTGCCGGGCTCGACCGGACGGAGGACGAACAGTTCCCGCCCGGTGTTTCCGATGAGTACGCCGTGGAGCGGGTCAGCGAGATCTTCGCCGACGAGCTCCAGGGACATCAGGTCCTCACCAACAACTCCAAGTGGATCAACTTCCACACCGTGCGCAACGAACGCTGGCACGACGGCAACGTGGTGCTGATCGGCGACGCGGCCCACACCGCCCACTTCTCGATCGGGTCGGGTACCAAGCTGGCGATGGAGGACGCGCTCGCGCTGGCTGCCTGCCTGCACGAGAACCCATCGGTGGACTCGGCGCTCGCGGCCTACCAGGCCGAGCGCAAGCCGGTCGTGGAGTCCACGCAACGCGCGGCCCAGGCATCGCTCGAATGGTTCGAGAACATCGAGATGTACGCCGACCAGGAGCCCGCGCAGTTCGTCTTCAACCTGCTGACCCGGTCGCGGCGGATCACGTTCTCCAACCTCCAGGAGCGCGACCGCGAGTTCGCCAGGAGGATGGAGGAGGAGTTCGCACGACACCAAGGCGCTCCCGGCGTAGCTCCCGCGATGTTCCAACCAGCGCAGATCGGCCCGCTGGAGCTGAAGAACCGGATCATCCTCTCGTCGATGGACATGTACTCGGCGATCGACGGAGTGCCCGACGAGTTCCACCTGGTCCACCTGGGGTCCAAGGCGATGGGCGGGGCGGGGCTCGTGATGACCGAGATGACCTGCGTCTCGCCAGAGGGTCGGATCTCCCTCGGGTGTCCCGGCCTCTACAACGACATCCAGCGGGACGCCTGGAAGCGGATCGCCGACTACGTGCATCGGCACAGCACCGCGAAGATCGGCCTGCAGCTGGGCCACTCCGGTCGCAAAGGGTCGACCAAGCTGATGTGGGAAGGCATGGACGAACCACTCGAGCACGGCAACTGGGAGGTGATCGGCCCGTCGGCGCTGCCGTACGGCGACGGCAGCCACCTGCCGCGCGAGGCGACTCGTGCCGACCTGGACCGGATCGTCGCCGAGTTCGTGGCTGCGGCCGAGCGTGGAGTCGCGGCCGGGTTCGACCTGATCGAGATCCACGCTGCCCACGGTTACCTGCTCTCATCCTTCCTCTCGCCGGTCTCCAACCGACGCGACGACGAGTACGGCGGGTCGCTGGCCCATCGCCTCCGGTTCCCGCTGGAGGTCTTCGACGCAGTGCGTGGCGTGGTGCCTGCCTCCATCCCCGTCACGGTTCGCATCTCCGCCACCGACTGGGTCCCGGACGGCAACACCGACGAGGACGGGGTCGAGATCGCGCGCGCCTTCATCGAGCACGGCGCCGCGGCGATCGACGTCTCGTCGGGGCAGGTGACCAAGGATGAGAAACCTGCCTTCGGTCGCTCCTACCAGACGCCGTTCGCCGACAAGATCCGTCATCGCGTGGCCGGTCCGGCGGGCGTCTCGGTGATTGCGGTGGGGGCGATCTCGACCTACGACGACGTCAACTCGATCCTGCTCGCCGGGCGCGCGGACCTCTGCGCCCTGGGCCGCACGCACTTGTACGACCCGCAGTGGACGCTGCACGCGGCCGCCGAGCAGGACTATCGCGGGCCGGCCGCGGACTGGCCCGCCCCCTGGCAGGCAGGTCGGCGGCGGCCACCGACGGCGCGCACCGACAAGATCCCACCACGGTTGTCGGTACTCCGCGAGGGCGACCAGCAGGACGTCCACCTGCGCTGGACGCCCGGCCGACCCTCGGAGGCGCGCCTGGGCGCACCCCCTGCGAGAGCCGGGGTCGGCGCGTGAGCTCGAGTGCCACGGAGCTGCCCACGGTGTCGGTTCGCAGCCGGGTCGAGTGGATCGACACCGACGCCGCGGGGATCCACCATCACTCGACGATCATCCGGTTCGCGGAGTCAGCCGAAGGCGAGCTGATGGGCCAGCTCGGGCTGGACGACTACTTCTCGCAGGCCCCGCGGGTGCGACTGGAGGTGTCCTATGAGTCCCCGCTCTTCTTCCGACAGGAGGCCACGACCGTGCTCCGCGTCGAGCAGGTCGGAACCTCGTCGCTCACGTTGGCCTTCGAGGTCTGGGGCGAAGAGTTCGAAGGGCGCCCGCGACACCGAGTCGCCGCAGGCCGCTACGTGACCGTGCATGTCCCCGGTGGCGTCGGCGGGAACCGGAACACCCACGACCGCCCACGAAGCGAACCATGGCCCGAGGGTTGGTTCACCTCCCGTGCGGATCGCGAGCCGACGCGTTGAGCGCGACCGCCGAGGCTGGCGAGACCGCCGGAGCAACGCCGCGCTCTCGGACCGTGTTGGTCACCTACCTCGGCTCCGTCGTACGGCCGATGGGCAACTGGATGCCCATCTCCGGCACCGTCGAGCTGATGACTCAGGTCGGGCTCGACGCCCCCAGCGTCCGCACGGCCGTGTTCCGGCTCAAGAAGCGTGGCTGGTTGGTCTCCGAGACACGCGACGGGCTGCGAGGGTACGCACTCTCCGACGTCGCATTGACAGCGCTGGCGGCCGGCGACGAGGTCATCTGGCATGCCCGGCAGCCGGCCGGCCTCCAGGACGGCTGGTGTGTCGTCAGCTTCTCGGTTCCGGAGTCCGCGCGAGCCAAGCGGCACCAGCTGCGCAGCCGACTGTCCTCGCTGGGCTTCGGGAACATGTCCACGGCGGTGTGGGTGGCGCCGGCGCGCATGCAGCCGGCGGCCCAGCTTGCCATCGAGGAGCTGGGCCTCGCCGACTTCTGTGCACTCTTCGTCGGCCGTCATGCCGGGGGACAGGATCTTGGCACCCTGGTTCATCGCAGCTGGGACCTCGGAGCGATCGACGAGCGGTACCGCGAGTTCATCGAGCACTTCGCTGACCGGGCCGAGGGCGTCGAGCCCAGCGACATGATCGACGTCCGGCACGCCTTCGTGACCTATCTGGAGCTGGTCGACCGGTGGCGCAGGCTCCCGTTCCGTGATCCCGGTCTTCCCACCTCGCTGCTGCCTAAGAACTGGAGTGCCCCGCGAGCGGGCGCCCTCTTCGAGCGATGCGTGGCGCGGCTCGAGGGGCCAGCCCTGGCTCACGCGGCCAGCCAGTGGCCCGGCAACTCCGACCCGGTCGGCTAAGCAACGGACAAAGGCTGCCGACACCTCTTGCCAGTGACAGTGACTGCCAGGTCGGCTTGACCATGGTGCTCGGAGGCATCGCGATGGTCGTGGTCCACCTGCGCTGGTGCACCACTCGCCGGACGCGACCATGCACATGGCCGGCGGGACCATGCACGGAGGCGGGCCGGCGTCCGACACCTTTGTCGACATCCTCATGCACGTGGGCGTCACCCTGGCCGGGCTGCAGGCGTTGGTTGCCGTCCTTGCTCGAACCGGGCGGCGAACCCCTATCGGCTGAACTGCCGGTCGGCGGCACGAGCGGACACCATGCCGCCGTACTTGTCGCGGCAACTGATCACGGGGAGCGTGCCCTTTCAGTTGACGGTGCGGCCCGGGCGCTTGTGCGAACCCCAGGCCCGCATGACGATTGTCGGGTGGTGCGGCATGACCCCGAGGTGGACGCCTGGTTCGACCGCTACGAGAACCCGCAGAAGGGCCTGGTGCTGGCGGTGCGCGACGTGGTGCTCGAGGCTGACCCACGGGTCGGTGAGTGCATCAAGTGGCAGGCGCCGACCTTCACCTACCGGGGCAATATCGCGTCGTTCTTTCCCAAGGCCAAGAAGCACGCGTCGCTGATGTTCCACACTGGTGCCTCGCTGCCCGATCCCAGCGGCATCCTCGAAGGCGAGGGAGCGACGTCGCGGTCGCTGAAGATCGTGGACGGCGACGACCTGACGGCCAAGACGCCTGCGTTGCAAGGGCTTGTGCGGTCCTGGATCGAGCTGCGCGAAGGCACAGGGGTCGACGCTTCGTGACTGGGTGGTGTCGGGTGACGCCGCGGTACGGAGAACACTAGTCCTGCCTGGCTCCCGACTGGCCCGATCTGGCCACGCATGGCAGGTTCGTGTCGGATGGGCGCTTGTCCCACCAGGTCAACTCCAGAAAGCCCATGTCGGAGGTGCTGTAGGTGTTCTCGCGCATTGCGATCGCAAACCGTGGCGAGGCGGCGATGCGCCTGATCCACGCGGTGAGGGATATCAATGCTGCCGGTGACGGCCGCATCGAGACGGTCGCGCTGCACACGGCGAACGAGGCCCGTGCCATGTTCGTACGTGAAGCCGACCTGTCCTTTGACCTGGGCCCGGCCGCAGCCCGGCCCTACCTCGATCTGGCCGTGCTGGAACGCGCCCTGACCGAGACCAGCGCCGACGCAGTGTGGCCGGGTTGGGGCTTCATGGCCGAGGACCCCACCTTCGTGGACCTGTGCGAACGCCTGGGCATCGCCTTCATCGGCCCGAGCGCCGAGGCCATGCGCAGGCTGGGCGACAAGATCGGGTCGAAGCTGCTCGCCGAGGAGGTCGGTGTCCCGGTGGCGCCTTGGAGCCGGGGGGCCGTCGAAACCCTCGAGAGCGCGCTGGCCAGTGCGGACAAGGTCGGCTACCCGCTGATGCTCAAGGCGACTGCAGGGGGCGGCGGCCGCGGCATCCGGATGGTGGCCTCGGCCGACGACCTGGAGGACGCCTTCCAGCGCACCAGCGACGAGGCCTTGCGGGCATTCGGCAACGGAACCGTGTTTCTGGAGCGGCTGGTCACCGGCGCCCGGCACGTCGAGGTCCAGCTGATCGCCGACGGGCACGGCACGGCTTGGGCTCTGGGTGTGCGCGACTGCTCGATCCAGCGGCGCAACCAGAAGGTGATCGAGGAGTCCGCCTCGCCGCTGCTCGTCCCCGAGCAGGCCGAGGAGATCAAGGCGTCGGCCGAGCGCCTCGCCCTGGCCGTGGGGTACGTCGGCGCCGGCACCGTGGAGTTCCTCTACAGCCCCGGCGACAGGTCGTTCGCCTTCCTCGAGGTCAACACGCGCCTGCAGGTCGAGCACTCGATCACCGAGGCGACCACTGGCGTCGACCTGGTGAAGGCGCAGATCTTCGTGGCGGGGGGCGGTCGTCTCACGGATCTGTACGACGCCAAGCCGGGCGAGGCGGGGCACGCCGTCGAGGCGCGGCTCAATGCCGAGGATCCGGACCGCGACTTCGCTCCCGCTCCCGGCCGCATCGTCCGGCTGGAGCTGCCCGCCGGACCCGGCGTACGCGTCGACACCGGCGTCGCCGAGGGTGACACCATCCCGCCCGACTTCGACTCGATGATCGCCAAGATCATCGCGGTCGGCCGCACCCGGGAGGAGGCGCTGGCGCGGTTGCGGCGGGCCGTGGGCGAGACCACCGTCGTGATCGAGGGTGGTGCCTGCAACAAGAGCTTCGTGCTCGATCTGCTCGCCCAGCCCGAAGTGGTCGACGGCGCGGGCGGATGGGCGGACACCGGGTGGATCGACCGGGTGCGGGCCGAGGGGCGCCTGGTCGCGCACGAGCACGCCGGGGTGGCCATCGTGGCGGCCGCGATCGAGGCGTACGCCGACGAGGTCGAGCTGGAGGTGACCCGCCTGCTGGAGACCGCGCACGGAGGCCGACCTCAGGTCCAGCACAAGGCGGGCCGTCCCGTCGAGGTCAAGCTCCGTGGCACGGCGTACCAGGTCTCGACCCTGAACACCGGTCCGTCCCGCTACCAGGTGACGGTGGTCGGTGGCGGTGCCAGCACGACCGTGGAGGCCGAGCTCGACCGCCTCGACGAGTTCCATCGGCGGCTCGTGGTCGGCGGCCGGCGCCACCACGTGGTCACGTCCAGCCACGGCCCGACCACCCTGGTCGAGGTCGACGGCGTCGCCCACCGCGTCACCCGGGACGAGGGTGGCGTCCAGCGTTCGCCGGCCCCGGCACTCGTGGTGGCCACGCCTGTCGGCGTCGGCGACGATGTGGAGGCGGGCGCCCCGGTCATCGTGCTGGAGTCGATGAAGATGGAGACGGTCCTGCACGCGCCGTTCCCGGCGCGGGTCAAGGAGCTGCTGGTGACGACCGGCAGCCAGGTCGAGACCGGGACGCCGTTGATCCGCCTCGAGCAGGTCGCCGAGCAGGACGCGGACACGGAGGAGACCTCGGCCGGACCGCCGATCGAGCTCCTGCAACCTCACGACGGCCGGCCCGCGGGCGAGCGTCTGTCCCGGGCCCGGAGCGACCTCGCCGCGGTGATCCTCGGCTTCGACGTCTCTCCTACCGCCCAGGACGACGCCCTGTCGCGGTACCTCGCGGTCCGGGAAGAGGTGCGGGCAACGGGAGCGTCGGTCCTCGAGGACGAGCTCGAGCTGCTCGGCACCTTCGCCGACCTCGCCGAGCTCAGCCGCAACCAGCCCGCCGACGAGGAACGTCACACGGAGCTGCGCGTGCACAGCTCGCGCGAGCACTTCCACTCCTACCTCCAGAGCCTGGACGTCGAGCGCGGCGGCCTGCCGGCCCACTTCAGCGAGCGGCTCACGAAGGTGCTGCGCCACTACGGCGTCGGGGACCTCGAGCGCACCCCCCAGCTGGAGGAGGCGGTCTTCCGGGTCTTCCTCGCCCAGCAGCGGTCCGCGCCGGAGGTGTCGATCGTGACGGCCCTGCTCGGCTGCTGGATCGCCGAGCCGGCGCCGACCGGCGCGCTGGCTGCTCACTCGCGCCAGCTCCTGGAACGCCTCGGTCGTGCGACGCAGCTCCGGTTCCCCGTGATCGGCGACCTCGCCCGCAGCGTCCGGTTCCGCTGGTTCGACCAGCCTCAGGTCGACGCCGAGCGCACCGACGTGCTGGCCGGGGTCCGAGGCGAGCTCACCGTGCTCGCCGCGGACGGCGGACTCGACGACCGGACCGAACGGATCGAGGCGCTCGCGCTCATCCCCGAGCAGATCGTCCGGTTCCTCGCCGAGCGCATGGCCGATGGACTCCCCGAGAGGGAGCCGATGCTGGAGGTGCTCGCCAGGCGTCACTACCGCGAGTACGAGCTCCACGACCTCCGCTCGATCGAGGGCGCCGAGGGTGGGGGTCGCCCGCGTGTCGTCGCCGACTACAGCCTCGCCCACCGCCCGACCCGGCTGGTCTCCACGATCGGCACCTACGCCGAGCTGTCCGACCCCCAGGGCGATCTGGCGTCGGCGATCGGCGGCGAGGTGGCGGGCCGCGAGAAGGGGCACGACGCCGTCGTGGACCTCTACCTGCACTGGCCCGACGCGCCCGAGGACGCCGACGAGACCAGTCGTGCGCTGACCCCGCTCGTGGCCGCGCTGCCGTTCGCGCACGACGTACGACGGCTCTCCGTCGCCGTGTGCGCCGGGCCGGGTCGGCCGGTGGGCTACTACGCGTTCCGACCCGACGGCGCCGGGGGTGTCCTCGAGGACACCCTCACCCGCGGGGTGCACCCGATGGTCGGCCGCCGGCTGAACCTCTGGCGTCTCAGGGAGTTCGACGTGACGCGCATCGAGGCGCCCGAGGACGTGCTGCTCTACGAGTGCGTGGCCCGGGAGAACCCCGCCGACCGGCGGCTCGTCGCCCTGGCCCAGGTGCGCCAGCTGGCGGTGGTCCGCGACGAGCAGGGACGCGTCAGCGGCCTCCCGCACGCCGAGCGGGCGGTGGAGAACTGCCTGGAGGCGATCCGGCGTACCCGCGTCGCCCGAGGAGCCGCGGGCAGCAAGCTCGACATGAACCACGTCTGGGTCCACGTGTGGCCCGTTGTCGAGATCGACAGCGACGGCCTGGCCGCGCTCGGCAACAAGATCCGCCCGCTCACCGACGGCGCCGGGATCGAGGAGGTGGTCGCCCAGGGTCGCGTGCTCGGCCCCGACGGCACACCGGTGCCGATCTGCGTGCGGTTCGGTGCGCAGCCCGGTGCCGGCGTGGTGACCTCGATCGAAGAGTCGCCGACCGACGTGCTCAAGCCGCTCGACGACTACGCCGCGAAGGTCCTCCGCGCCCGCCGGCGCGGGCTGGTCTACCCGTACGAGCTGGCGCCGATGCTCGCCGGACCGGGTGGGTCCCTGGTCGAGCACGACCTCGACGACACCGGGACGCTCGTGCCCGTCGATCGACCGCGGGGGCAGAACACGGCCGGCATCATCGCGGCAGTCGTGACCACACCCACGACGCTGCACCCCGACGGCGTCACCCGCGTCGCCCTCTGCGGGGACCCGACGAAGTCCCTCGGATCCGTGGCCGAGGCCGAGTGCCGGCGGATCATCGCGGCCTGCGACCTGGCGGAGCGGATGGGGGTGCCGGTCGAGTGGTTCGCGCTCTCGGCGGGCGCCCGGATCTCGATGGACTCCGGCACCGAGAACATGGACTGGGTGGCCGCGGCCCTGCGCCGGATCGTGGAGTTCACCCAGGCAGGCGGGGAGATCAACGTCGTCGTGGCCGGCATCAACGTAGGCGCGCAGCCCTACTGGAACGCCGAGGCCACGATGCTGATGCACACCAAGGGCATCCTGGTGATGACGCCGGACAGCGCGATGGTGCTGACCGGCAAGCAGTCGCTCGACTTCTCCGGCGGAGTCTCCGCGGAGGACAACTTCGGCATCGGCGGCTACGACCGGGTGATGGGGCCGAACGGGCAGGCGCAGTACTGGGCCCCCGACCTGGCCGGCGCGTTCGGCGTGTTGATGGCCCACTACGAGCACACGTACGTCGCGCCGGGCGAGAGCCGGCCGCGGGAGGCGGTCACCAGCGACCCCGACGACCGCGACATCTCGTCGTACCCGCACGACGTCGAGGGCAGCGACTTCAGCACGGTCGGCGAGATCTTCTCTGCGGCCTCCAACCCGGAGCGCAAGAAGGCCTTCGACATCCGCACGGTCATGCGCGCGGTCGCCGACCAGGACCTCCCGACGCTGGAGCGGTGGGCCGGCATGGCGGACGCCGACACAGCCGTGGTCCAGGACGCGTTCATCGGCGGGCACTCCGTCTGCCTGCTGGGGATCGAGTCCAAGCCGGTACGCCGGCGCGGCTTCCCGCCCACCGACGGCCCGGACACCTACACCGCCGGCACGCTGTTCCCGCGTTCGTCGAAGAAGGCCGCCCGCGCCATCAACGCGGCCAGCGACAACCGTCCGCTGGTGGTGCTGGCCAACCTGTCCGGGTTCGACGGGTCACCGGACTCCATGCGCAACCTCCAGCTCGAGTACGGCGCCGAGATCGGGCGCGCCATCGTGAACTTCCGTGGTCCGATCGTGTTCTGCGTCATCTCGCGCTACCACGGCGGCGCGTTCGTCGTTTTCTCCAAGGCGCTCAACCCGCGCATGACCGTGCTGGCGCTGGAAGGTTCGTTCGCTTCGGTGATCGGCGGAGCGCCCGCCGCCGCCGTCGTGTTCACCAACGAGGTCGACAAGCGCGCAGCCGCCAGCCCCGCCGTCCGGGATCTCGAAGCCAGCGTCCGCGACGCCAAAGGCTCGGACCGGAGCCGGCTGGTGGTCGAGCTCGCCGAGGTGCGGGCCTCCGTGCGAGCGGAGAAGATCGGCGAAGTCGCTGCGGAGTTCGACGGGATCCACGACATCTACCGCGCAGTCGAGGTCGGTTCCGTCGACGCGGTCATCAAGGCAACTCGGCTACGTCCGGAGATCATCAAGGCGATCGAGCGCTAGTCCAGATCGGCACGAGCCTGAAGGCACGTGAGATCTGGTCCGACGGCCACTGCCAGTCGTCCGGCCGCTCCCTAGAACATTCCGTTGGGGTTGGCTGCCGTTTCCGGTACTTCCTGGATGACGTCCCAGTGCTCGACAACCTTGCCGTTCTCCAGGCGGAAGAAGTCCGCCAAGGCGCGACCGGGAGTGCCGGGCTCGAGGACGAGGTGCGAGTGCGTGACAACCATGTCGCCCTCGGCCAGAACGCGCTTGATGTCGAGCGTCAGTTGCGGGTACTCGCCCCGCAGCCAGTTGACGAAACCCGTGAAGGCCTCAGGTCCGTCCGCGGCGTCCGGATTGTGCTGGATGTAGCGGTTGCCGAAATGGTCCGCGATGGCCTTCTCGGGGTTCCCTGCAAATGCCGTCTGGTAGTAGTCGACGACGACCCTCTTGTTCTGTTCAAGGTCAGACATTGATGCTCCCCATCCATGATCTCGGCGGACCCCTTCCGTTGGCGATCCGCGCTGTCAACCTCTGGGAACGACGATGCTTCCCGAAACGATCCGGATCTGACGTACGCACTTTCGAGTGCGCTACTCACCTCGCGGACGGCCGCCATCGTGCCGTGCGTGGATGTGTCGCGGCTCGGCGGTAGCGGCGGATCTGGCCGATCCGCAACGCCGATTTCGGCTGATCGTCTCGACCTAGCCGTCCGCGCCACCTCTTCGACCCAACGCCTGGCTGACGTGTGCGGCGATCCGGGGCGGTGCTTCGGGAGGGAAGGGGATCACGCTGCTGGCGTTGATCTCACACAGCACGAACCGGCCGCCGGGCCGGTCTGGTGAGCCGTGATCCGGGTCGGCGAGGAGGAGGTCGACGTCCCACAGGGCCGGGAGGTCGTCGGCGACAAGGCCGAGGAGCGGCATCATGCCAGGCACCCATTCCGTCTCGAGCCGTTCACGCAGCTCGGAGAGGGCGGGCTCGTCGGGCGGGTACATCGTCTTCGGTGAGGGCAACCCCATGACTGCCTCCGGGGAGAGGCCCGCGGCTTCGTCCACCCGGAGCGGACCGAGCGGACGGGCACCCTCGGGGTATTGCCGTGCGAAACCGACGACCGCGGCACCGACGAGGTAGCAGCGAACGACGCCACGGGTGATACCCGCGATGAACTCCTGGTCAATCAGCCGTCCGCGGCCGCCCCAGGCGCCGAACACTTCGGTGCACTCCTCCATCAGCACGCTGAGTGGCATCACGGTGCTCGACCCGTCCCGGACCCGGGCGTGCTGCACAACCACCTCGGCATCTGGTCGCACGCCCGCCGGAAGCGGACCCTCGGCCAGACGCACCTTCCACACCGTGCGGCCACCGTTGCCACGGGTCGCCTTGAGCACCCGCACCCCATGAGCGGCCAATCGGTGCGGGAACTCGCGGCCGAACTCCTCCGGACTTCGGTACAGATGGACGTCGCAGCCCCACGACATGTCCCGACCGGCCACGAGGACTTCCTTCGTCCCCATCCGGTCGACCACGTCGGGATGGGTACTGACCCACACGCCGGCTCCGGCAGCCGTGCGTAGCACCTCGTCGAGCTCGCGGCGGTCGCCGTCGTCACTCAACGGGTCGACCCACACCAGGGCTCCGTCGACACCCGACAACCGCGCGGCCGTCTCCACGGCCGCGCCCTCGGCGTAGGGCACGGCGTCGACCGACATGCCTTCCTCCACCAGGGAGGCGAGGACCACGTCGAGCCGTGGGCTCGGCGTTGCGGCCGCGTCCACGCCGCGGAACACCACGGCAACTCGGGCCCCACCCGTCATGTTCATCCCGGCTCGGCACACCAGGCAGAGTGCAAGGAGGCCCCGTGTGTGCTGCCCGTCACCGCCCCCAAGGTATCGGCTCGTCCGATCATCGGCACGACCGCGCGCATCGCGCTCGTGAGGCGAGTGTCACTTTGTTTAGACAGATCGGTCGGTTACCGTGACGACGTGACCAAGCCCGAGCAGCGGCATCGGACCGCGAAGCAGCGGCTGCTGCAGGCTGCGGACGACCTGTTCTACAACGAGGGGATCCACGCGGTCGGCATCGACCGGGTGATCGCGCACGCCGGGGTGGCCAAGGGCTCGCTGTACTACTCGTTCGCCGGCAAGGACGACCTGGTGCGCGAGTACCTGAGCCGTCGGCACGGTAGGTGGGTGGAGCGGGTCACTGCCGGCATCGAGGCGCACGCCGACCCGCGGCAGCGCATCCTGGCCGTCTACGAAGCCCTGGGTGCGTTGTTCGCCGAGCCTGACTACCGCGGCTGCGCCTTCGTGAACGCCATGGCGGAGGCAGCGCCGGACAGCGTGGAGGCCGAGGCGGCGACCGTCTTCCGCGCCTGGGTGCGGGACCTGTTCCTGGGCCTTGCCACGGACGCCGGCGCCGCGGATCCTCAGCAGCTGGCCGACACCCTGGTCGTGCTGTACGACGGCGCGGTCGCCACCGCACAGATGGACAAGGCACCTCGGGCCGCCCAGACCGCACGCCGCACCGCGGAACTCGTCCTCGACAACGCCGGTACCCGGACACCGGGCCGTCGCCGCCCCCGTGGCTGACGGCTCGTCCCTCTGGCGCGAGCGCACGGCGTGGCCGCGCGACCGGGCGGCGCCGGTGCGCGCCTTCCTGTCGACCGAGTCCGGGAGCGCCGGCGTCCTGCTGGCGGCAGCCGTGACCGCCCTCGTCTGGGCCAACCTCGACAACTCGAGCTACGAGGACCTCTGGCACGCGAGCTTCTCGGTCAGCCTCGGCGACATGCAGGTCACCCACGACCTGCGGACCTGGGTCAACAGCGGGTTGATGACCTTGTTCTTCCTCGTCGTCGGTCTGGAGGCGCGCCGCGAGATCGACCTCGGCGACCTGCGCGAGCGCCGGAGGTTCTTGCTGCCCCTCGTCGCCGGGCTCGCCGGGATGGCGGTCCCGGCGATGATCTTCCTTGCCGTGAACGCCGGGCACCCGAGCGCCCATGGATGGGCCGTCGCGATGTCGACAGACACCGCACTCTCGCTCGGCCTGCTGGCGTTGCTGGGCCGCGACGTCCCGGACCGAGCCCGCGTCTTCCTGCTGACCGTCTGCGTCGTCGACGACCTGGCAGCCCTGATCATCCTCGCTGCCGTGTACACCGACGACCTCGAGCTCGTGCCCCTCGCCGTCGGTGTCGCAGCCTTCGCCGCGCTGTTGGTGGCGTCGGTACGACGGGTGGACAACCGGTACGTCTACGTCGGGCTCGGGCTCGCCATGTGGGCGGCGTTGCTGGCCAGCGGGGTCGACCCCGTCGTCGCGGGTCTGGCCATCGGGCTGTCGGCCCCGGCGTACTCGCCCGCCCGCGAGCAGCTCGAACAGGCGACGCTGCAGGTGAAGTCGTTCCGTGAGCAGCCGACCTCGGTCCTCGCACGCACCGCGACGGCGAGCATCACCTCGACCCTGTCGCCCAACGAACGGCTGCAGACGTTCTTCCACCCATGGACGAGCTACCTGATCGTTCCGCTCTTCGGGCTGGCCAACGCCGGCATCGAGCTCGACGCCGACTTCCTACGCTCGGCGTACACGGCGCCGATCACCCTCGGCATCCTGCTCGGCTACGTGCTCGGCAAACCGATCGCGCTCGTCGTCACGTCGGCCCTCGTCACACGGCTGAGCCGTGGACGGATCCGGCCACCGGTCGGCTGGGCGGCCGTACTGGGCACCGGCACCATCGCCGGTATCGGGTTCACCGTGGCGCTGCTGATCGCCGACCGCGCATTCAGCGGCGCCGACCTCGCGGAAGCGAAGCTCGGCGTGCTGTCCGCGGCGGTTCTCTCCGCAGCACTGACCTGGCTCGTCTACGGACTCACCGGCTGGCTGTCCCCGGAGAGGCGGACACGCGCCCTCCAGGGCGACGTCCGCCTGATCCAGGACCTGATCCCGGAGGTCGACCTCGAACGCGACCACATCCGCGGGCCACTCGATGCCTCCATCACCATCATCGAGTTCGGCGACTTCGAGTGCCCGCATTGCGGTCAGGCGGAACCGGTGGCCCGTGACCTGCTGGCCGACGCCGACCTACGGTTCGTGTGGCGACACCTGCCCCTGACCGATGTGCACCCGGCGGCGCAGCTGGCAGCCGAGGCCGCCGAGGCCGCGGCCGCCCAGGGCAAGTTCTGGGAGATGCACGACCTGCTGCTCGACCGCCAGGAGAACCTCAGGCCGGCCGACCTCGTCCAGTACGCCGCCGACCTGGACCTCGACGTCGACCGCTTCCACGACGACCTCATGCAGCACGTCCACGGCAAGCGAGTCGCCCAGGACGTCGAGTCGGCCGACGTCAGCGGCGCGACCGGAACCCCCACCTTCTTCGTCAACGGACAGCGGCACTACGGGGCCTACGACCTCGACTCGCTGGTGGCTGCCGTCACCACTGCACGCGAGCTGATGCAACGCCCGCGCGGGAGCTCCGCCTGAATCTTCGATCGACTGGCCGATTGTCTGGCCGATTGTCTGGCCGACGCCGGGCTCCTTGTTCCCCGTAGTGCCCTGATAGACGATCGCCGCATGGTTGAGGTCGTGTGGCGTGGCATCGCGTCCAGCAGCGTCGAACGCTGCCTCGTCGAGGAGACCGCTGAGGGCCCACGGGTGGTCGGTGCCGTGAGCGACGACTTCGGTGAGTGCTCCTACGAGCTGCACGCGGACGTTCTGTGGCGGTTCCGGTCACTTTCGGTGTCGGTCGCAGGCCGAACCCTCGGGGTCACCTACGACGGCGAGACCTGGGCCGTCGACGGTCGCCCTCGCCGCGACCTGGACCCAGCGCGCGAGGTCGATCTTGCCTTCTCTCCCGTGAGCAACACGCTGCCGATTCGGAGCCTGCGGATGGAAATCGGAGACAGCGTGGACATCGTCACCGCCTACGTCACGGTGCCTGACCTCGAGGTCACCGCGGATCCTCAGCGCTACACGCGCCTGTCGCACCACGACTACCTGTACGAGTCGCGCGACTCCGACTTCAGGAGCGTGGTGTCGGTCGACGACTTCGGCCTGGTCACGAGCTACCCAGGCCTGTTCGAACGCCGTGACGGACAAGGGCCCGACCCGGGCCTAACGCCGTGAGAAATGGGCTTCCGACCTCGAACTGACGCGGGATGCGCCGTCGGCCAAGGCCGCCCGGCATTCATCCCAGAGTCTGGCCACGAGCTCGGCTGCCGGCACGATGTCGTGCACGAGCTCGACCGACTGGCCCGTGAACGCCAGGTACTCAGTCTCGAGGTTCCTGCTGGGCCGGTGACCGCGGCCGGTGACCACCCACGTGTTCGCCCTGGACGAACACGAGGCCTCTCCGGAACACGCAGCCGAGTCCGGGAGTTGAGTGCACATGACTCAGGTTTCCGAAAGCGGTCCCAACGTGTCCCACACCAGTCTTCCCGTCCTGTTCGTGGCCGATGTCGTGGTGCTGCCGGGCATGGTCGTCCCGCTCGAGCTCGACGAGTCCTCCCAGGCCGCCATCGACGCCGCGCGCGCGAGCAGCGAGGGCCGGCTCCTGGTCGCCCCGCGGCTCGAGGACCGCTACGCGTCGTACGGCGTGATCGCGTCCGTCGAGCGGGTGGGCCGCTTCAGCGGAGGCAGCCCCGCCGCCGTTCTCAGAGCCGAGCGCCGCGGCCGGATCGGAACCGGCGTGTCCGGGCCCGGTGCGGCCTTGTGGGTCGAGGTCGAGCCGGTCGACGACATCGTCACCGACCACGCCCGGGAGCTCGCCGAGGAGTACAAGAGGCTGGTCGTCGCCGTGCTCCAGCGGCGCGAGGCATGGCAGGTCATCGACTCCGTCCATCAGATGACCGATCCCAGCGCGATCGCCGACGCCGCCGGCTACGCGCCGTACCTCTCCATCGACCGCAAGCGGGAACTGCTCGAGAACCCTGACGTCGAGTCGCGACTCGAGGCCCTGATCGGCTGGACGCGGGACCACCTCGCCGAGGCCGAGCTCACCGACAAGATCGGTGAAGATGTCCGCGAGGGCATGGAGAAGAGCCAGCGGGAGTTCCTGCTGCGCCAGCAGCTCGCCGCCATCCGCAAGGAGCTCGGTGAGGGCGAGCCCGACGGGGCCGACGACTACCGCAGCCGTGTCGAGGCCGCCGACGTCCCCGACGCCGTCCGCGAGGCATTGACGCGTGAGGTCGCCAAGCTGGAGCGCTCCAGCGACCAGAGCCCGGAGTCCGCGTGGATCCGGACCTGGCTCGACACCGTGCTCGAGCTGCCCTGGAGCGTCAGGACCGAGGACTCCACCGACGTGGTCGCGGCCCGTGCCGTGCTCGACGCGGATCACCACGGCCTCGACGAGGTCAAGGAGCGGATCGTCGAGTACCTCGCCGTCCGCAGCCGTCGCGCCGAGCGCGGTCTCCAGGTGGTCGGCGGCCGCGGTTCCGGCGCGGTGATCCTGCTCGCGGGTCCGCCGGGAGTCGGCAAGACCTCGCTGGGCGAGTCGGTCGCGCGCACGCTCGACCGGAAGTTCGTCCGCGTCGCCCTGGGCGGCGTCCGCGACGAAGCCGAGATCCGCGGACACCGCCGGACGTACGTCGGCGCGCTCCCGGGCCGGATCGTGCGGGCGATCAAGGAGGCCGGTTCGATGAACCCGGTCGTGCTGCTCGACGAGGTCGACAAGGTCGGCACGGACTACCGGGGCGACCCGGCCGCTGCGCTGCTCGAGGTGCTGGACCCGGCGCAGAACCACACGTTCCGCGACCACTACCTCGAGCTCGACCTGGACCTGTCCGATGTGCTGTTCATCGCTACCGCCAACGTGGTCGAGCAGATCCCGTCCGCGCTGTTGGACCGGATGGAGCTCGTCACCCTCGATGGCTACACCGAGGACGACAAGGTCGCCATCGCTCGCGACTTCCTGCTGCCTCGGCAGCTCGAGCGCGCCGCGCTGACCGCCGACGAGGTGACGATCTCCGACGCGGCGCTGCGCGAGATTGCGGCCAACTACACCCGCGAGGCCGGCGTACGACAGATGGAGCGCTTCCTCGCGAAGGCGCTGCGCAAGGCGGCCACCCGTCTGGCAACCGGGTCGGAGCGGGTCGACATCGACCTGGCCAACCTGAAGGACCTGGTCGGGCGGCCGCGGTTCACCCCGGAGGCACACGAGCGCACCTCGGTGCCCGGCGTCGCGACCGGGCTCGCCGTCACGGGGCTCGGCGGCGACGTGCTCTTCGTCGAGGCATCCGCGCACGAGGGTCCGGCCGGCCTCACCCTGACCGGCCAGCTCGGCGACGTGATGAAGGAGTCCGCACAGATCGCGCTCACCTTCGTCCGCAGCCACGCGACCGAGCTCGGGGTCGACCCGGCGTTCCTGGACCGGGCGATCCACGTGCACGTGCCTGCGGGAGCGACACCCAAGGACGGCCCGTCGGCAGGTATCACGATGGTGACCGCTCTGGCCTCGCTTGCCACCGGCCGCCCGGTGCGCTCGGAGGTAGGCATGACCGGCGAGGTCACCCTCAACGGCCGAGTGCTGCCCATCGGCGGGCTGAAGCAGAAGCTGCTCGCCGCCCAGCGCAACGGACTGACTGAGGTGTTCGTTCCGCTCCGCAACGAGCCGGACCTCGACGACGTACCGGCGGAGGTCCTCCAGGCGCTGACCGTGCACCTCGTGGGCGACGTCCTGGACGTCGTCCGGGGGGCGCTTGCCGTGGAGACCGCAGCGACGGTCGCAGCCTGAACCGGTGCCGGCCGGCAAAGGGGGGCTTGGGAGGGGTCAGCCGCGATCGTTGATCGTGGCGGTCGCTGAGCGTCGCGTGGCAGCTGGGGCGCCGGCGTCCTCCGGGAGACGGCTCGGCGGCGTGTGCCAGTCGATCAGCCGTTGGAGCAGCGTCTCTTCGGTGTCCTGCGTGGATGGCATGGGCATGGGTGACATGGGCATGGGTGGGCCCTCCTCGAGATAACGGTGCTGGGTCGGCGCTGCCCCAACGGTAGGTCAGCTCGACGGACATCGTGGGCAACTCTTGTGACTCTTGTGTTGCCGACTAGACCCGTGACGTTGGCAAATGTGTCTCCTCCGGCCTGCTGAGATGGACATTTGTTACTCATGCGTAGACCTTTGTTGTCACACTCGAGTCAAAGACAACGAGGTGACCTAGGGCCCTCGCCCTCCGAAGACGCCCGGGCGGCGCTGAGGTCTCCACGCGGCTCAGGTGGTGGTGCCCACCTGAGGCTGCCGGAGCCGAGACGTCGCACATTCAGTCCAGCGACAGGATGAAGTCACGCACCCAGCGTTCGACGAGGGTGGGGCCCGGGGCCTCCGCCCCGATCCCGACCAGCCGGTCCGGGAGCATCACGTCGATCCGGTACTGGCCCGTCTCGAGAGGAGTGCACTTCATCCGCCCGCGCTCGTCCCACTCGGCCGGCAGCGGAAACTCGGCACTCTCCCCGGCGCCGCAGTTGGCCCGGTTCGTGGGCTGGACGGTGAACCAGGTGCGCAGGCTGGCCACCGAGTCGAACCCCAGGACGGCGGGAGCACGTTCCAACCCGTCGACGTTGCAGTTCAGCTGGGCCGTCGCCCCGGGATTGTCGATCGGGGCACCGATCGGTTCGCACTCGTCCGGCGAGATGCCGACGGACCGGGCGAGAGCCTCCTGCGTCGGGTCGAGGCCGCCCGCCGGCGACGAGGTCGACGGTGCGGGGGTGGGCACCGGACGCGGCTTGCCGGTGTCGTTCCAGCCGGGGCACTGTTCGAGATCCAACGCCAGCACGCTCCTCTCGTAGGCGACGTTGGTGCTCGACTGCCATTCGGCGACGTCGTCGACGGCGGTCTGCAAGGAGGCGACGGCAGTGTTGATCGCCTCGGTTCCCGATCCGTCCGTCGGAATGGCCGTCACGAGGCGTGAGGAGTCGATCAGGTCGTTCGCGATCCCGTCGAGCTTTCCGTAGAACGCGGCCCCGGCGTCGAGGAAGCCCTCCACCCGGGGGTCGTCGGGACGATCCAGAGCACGGGCCCGTCCGACGTACTCCTTGTAGGAGTCCGCGGTGTCCTGGAGATCGCGAGCCGTCGTGGCCAGGTCGGCCGAGGCCGGCCGGTACTTCCCGGAGGCGATCAGTACCGAGACGTTCTGGACGGTGTCGCCCAGGTCGCGCAAGGGGTCGCGCAGCTCGGCGCCGGACTGCTCGCACACGGCGTTGACCTGACGTTGCCAGTCGGCGAGCTTCACCGGGTCGGGCAGGGACCGATACCCCACGTAGGCGCCGAAGATCGCGGTGACCAGCCCCACCGTCGCGACGAGGGCAGCGCCAGCGCTCCGGAAGCGACGGAGTCCGGGGATCCGTCGCCAGCCGGCCCTGGGTGGGTCGGGCTTCTCGACGGGCCCGCTCGGACCCTTGCCGGGAGGGTCGGTGGGGGGCTCGTCGTCGGCCACAGCTCCCCCTCATGTCCCCGTCGCAGCACGAGCGCGCTCAGTGTGCCACCCACCCGAGGTCACGTCGAGAGGTCGACCATCCCGTCAGACATGGCCGCGGCCGGGATCACCGCCATCTTTCGCCCGGGCTTCGCACGTAGGTTCGCCAGACGTGAGTCCAGGGGGTGACCGCGATGATGACGACGACGAACGAGCAGTTGACGAGGACGTCTGACGTGCCGTCGTCGAGCCGTCCCGTCGCCATCCTGGGAAGGGCGACCAGCGCGAGCCAGATGATCTTCCACGCCGTTTCGAACAGCAGCACGGGCAGGAGCTTCGTGGGATGGCGGAGGCCGAGTAGCGCGAGGAGGGACATCGCCGTGAGGAGGCAGAGGGTGACGCCTTCGTAGAGCGGCAAGGTCCTGGCGTCGGCGAGCAGTGGCCACTTCACGATGGCGAGGCCAGCGCTCATGAAGAGGTAGCCGAAACGCATCAGGTACAGCCGGGTGAGGGACAGGCCGGCCGCCGGTGCGGCTTCGGCGGTGAGGGTGGTGGTGGACATGACAGATCTCCTGGGATCGGGTGAGGCGGCCCGCTGACCCCACTCGACGACAACGAGAGGGGCCAGCGGGAAGGGGTTGGTTCAGCGGCCGACGAGCTGCTCGTCGTCCGAGACGCGGCGCGGGGACACCGCCGGCTGTGCCGGCTCGGCTTCGACGGTGAGGCGAGGCAGTGCCCGGTCGAGCCAGGCCGGCAGCCACCAGTTGGCCTTGCCGAGCAGGGCCATGGTCGCGGGGACCAGGACCATGCGGACCACCGTCGCGTCGAGGAGGATGGCGACGGCCAGGCCGAGGCCGAGCATCTTCAGCGAGGGCACCGGACTGGCGACGAAGCTGGCGAACACCGCGATCATGATGAGGGCGGCCGAGGTGATCACGCGTCCGGTGCCGGCGAGGCCGCGGGCGACGGACTCGGCGTTGTCGCCGGTCCGGGCGAACTCCTCACGGATCCGTGAGAGCAGGAAGACCTCGTAGTCCATGGAGAGCCCGAACAGGATCGGGAACATGATCACGACGATGATCGAGGTGATCGGGGTCGGACCCTCGAGGCCGAGCAACCTCGCGCCCCATCCCCACTGGAAGACCGCGACCAGCACGCCGTACGCGCCGCCGATCGACAGCAGGTTCATCACCGCGGCCTTGAGCGGCACCGCAACGGAGCGGAAGACAAGCATCAGGAGCAGGAACGAGATGCCGATGACGGTGCCGACGAAGATGGGGAGGGTCTTCGAGAGCTGTGCGTTGAGGTCGTCGGTGACGGCGGTGATCCCGGAGACGTAGACGTTGCCGGGGATGACGTCACGGACGTGGGCGATGGTCGTCGAGGTCTCCAGGTCGGCGGGACCCGTGGTGGGGGTGGCGGTGAAGACCAGAGTGTTCCCGTCGGCCGAGGTCTGTGCCGGGCTGACGGAGACGATGCCTCGGACGCTGGCGATGTCCTCGGCGAGCGCCGGGACGTCGGCGCCGTCGACGCCGGGCTCGGTCAGGTCGACCACGACCGTCAGCGGCGCGTTGATGCCGGTGCCGAAGCCTTCGGTGAGCAGGTCGTAGGCCTGCCGGTGCGTGGTGTGGGCCGGGGCGTCGCCGGCCGCGGGGAAGGCGGTCTGGAGCCAGAAGGCCGGGACAGCGATGACGACGAGGGTGGCGACGGCGCCGAGCAGGTACGGCCACGGGCGGGCCGACACGCGGTGCCCGAAGCGCCACCAGACGGTGTTCTCGCTCCGCTTCGCCGGGCGGTGCCGGCGGACGATGCGGCCGGTGTCGATGCGGTCGCCCAGCAAGCTGAGCAGCGCCGGCAGCAGGGTGATCGCGGCGGTCACGGCGGAGAGCACCATGAGGGCGGTGGCCAGGCCGATCGAGGTCAGGATGCCGAGGCCGGTGATGGCCAGGGAGGCGGTGGCGACGACCACGGTGCCTCCCGCGAACACGACCGCGGCGCCTGAGGACCCCATGGCACCTGCGAGCGCTTGCTCGTTGGGCTGGCCGGCCGCACGGTTCTCGCGGTACCGGGCCACCACGAACAGTGCGTAGTCGACGCCGACGCCGAGGCCGACGAGCCCGGCGACGGGGATGGCGGAGACCGAGACGTTCATGGCTCCGGCCAGCAGGGTGATGCCGCCGATGCTCGCGCCGACGGCGGTCAGGGCCAGGGCGATCGGGAGGACCGCCGCCACCACCGTGCCGAAGACGACGAGCAGCACGAGCAAGGCGACCAGCAGGCCGATCGCAACATCCGGCGACGGCTCTGCTGCTGCATTGAGGAACACCGCGTCGCCGCCGAGCTCGACCCTGACGCCTGGCACCTGGATGCCCGAGACGTCCTCGGACAACACGGCGAAGGCGGGCTTGCCCATCTCGCGCTCGGGTACGTCGAGGGTCAGCTCGGCGTACGCGATCCGGCCGTCGGTCGAGACGGTGCCGGCTGCGAAGGGGTCGGCGACCGACTGGACGTGCTCGGCCGTCATCACGTCGTCGATCACCTCGGCGACCTCGGCCCTGTGGGCTTCGAGGTCCTTGCTGTCCTCGGATGCGAGGACGACGAGGGCCTTGCCCTTGTTGGCCTCGGGGAAGTTCTGGTTGAGGAGGTCGAGGGCGCGGGCGCTCTGGCTGCCGGGGGAGGAGAAGTCGTCGGTGAACGTGCCTCCGACGGCGCCGGCCAGGGCGAACACGGCCGCGGCGACGACGAGCCAGCTCGCGAGGGTGCGCCACGGGTGCCGGGCGCTGGCCATGGCGATGCTGCGGGTGAACCTGTTCATGGAAGTGCCTTTCGCGGTTCTGGTGGATGCCCAGGTGGATGACTGGTGGACCGCGAAGCTAGGCACCGATGTGGTGAGCGGGCATCACCACACGTGGTGAGTGGCCAGGTGAGTGATCCGGGTGATCTCAGCGCGTGGCGAGGAGCCGCCCGCGCAGCCGGTGGAGGTGCGGCATCAGGCCGTAGATGACGATCGGCACCGCGACCGTGGCGAGCACGAACGTGCGGGGCACGACGGACAGGTCACCGAGTGCGCGGCCGAGGGTCAGGTTGAGCACGACGAGGGTGGGGAAGACCGCCAGCCAGATCATGAGGGCCAGCTGGTGCTTGGACGGGGGTGGAACGGACACGGGGTTCTCCTACGGGTGGTGGGGTGAGATGTCGGGGTTCAGGCGGTACGTCGGAAGTCGCGGAGAGCCGCGGCGACGTCCTCGTCGACGAGGTCGGCGTTGAGGGCGATCGCGGCGGCCGATCCTTCGCCCGCGGCCGTGATGACCTGAGCGCGGGGGTTGGCGACGTTGCCGGCCACCCACACGCCCGGGACGCTGGTGCGGCCCGTGGGGTCGGCGACCACCCAGCCGTTCTCGTCCAGGGCACAGCCGAGCCCGGTGAGGAGATGGTTGTCCGGCACCATCCGGGGTCGGACGAAGACGGCGGCCCGGGGTACGACGCGGCCGTCCGCGAGCTCCACGCCGCTCAGCTCGTCGTCGACGACGACGAGCCGTTCGACGGGTCCGACGACGACGACGATCCCGCGTGCCAGGAGGCGCTCGTGGTCGTCCGCGCTGGGCGTGTCGGTGTGGGGGAAGATCACGACGTCGTCGGACCACTGCCGGACCAGGTGTGCGTGTGCGAGGGCCTCCGGCGTGCCGCCGATGACGCCCAGGGGGCGTGAGCGCACCTCGTACCCGTGGCAGTACGGGCAGTGCAGCAGGTCGCGGCCCCAGCGCTCGCGAACGCCCGGGATGTCGGGGAGCTCGTCTCGCAACCCGGTGGCGACCAGGAGCCGGCGCGCGCGGAGCACGTCGCCGTCGGCCAGCCCGACCTCGAAGCGGGGAGCGGGGTCGGCGGTGCGGCGTACGTCGGCCACCCGCCCGGCGACGATGTCGGCGCCGTAGCCGGTGACCTCCGCGCGCCCCAGGCGCAGCAGCTCCACGGGCGCGAGTCCGTCTCGCGAGAGGAAGCCCTGCATGTGCTGGGCGGGGGAGTTGCGGGGTTCGCCGGCGTCGACCACCGCGATGCGGCGCTGTGCACGGGCCAGGACCAGGGCGGCCGACAGGCCGGCGGCTCCGCCACCGATGACCACGACGTCGTACTCGTTCATGCGGTCAGCATGCGAGTCACGAGGGCCGGGAACAACAAAGGTTGCCGTTCCTGGGAATCAGGCCCGACGATGGGCCCCATGTCCGCCTCCGGATCGGTCGTGGCCGCCCTGGACCTGGTGGGGCCGCGGCTGCGGAGCGTCCGCAAGCAGCGTGGCGTGACCCTCACCGACCTCGCGGAGCGGACCGGGATCTCCAAGAGCACGCTCTCGCGGCTGGAGAACGGGCAGCGGCGCCCCAGCCTGGAGCTGCTGCTCCCGCTGGCGGAGGCCTACCGCGTGCCGCTCGACGACCTGGTCGGCGCGCCCGAGGTCGGGGACCCTCGCATCCGGCTGAAGCCGCGCCGTGTCAACGGCCGGATGGTCGTCCCGCTCACCCGGCAGCCCAACGGTGTCCAGGCGTGGAAGATCATCATCCCCGCAGCCCAGTCGACCCCGCAGCCGCGGACCCACGACGGCTACGAGTGGCTGTACGTGCTCGCGGGCCGGATGCGGCTCGTCCTGGGCGACCAGGACCTGGTGCTCGGCGCAGGCGAGGCGGCCGAGTTCGACACCCAGCTGCCGCACTGGTTCGGCAGCGCTGGCGACGGACCGGCCGAGGTGCTGAGCATCTTCGGCCGTCCGGGAGAGCGCATGCACGTGCGCGCCCGTTCGCAAGGTGGGCGCGCCGAGTCATGAGCGAGCCCACGGATCCGAGCCTCGGTCCGCTGCTGCGGACGAAGCTCTACGCCCCTCGAGTGACCCGCGAGCTCGTGGACCGACCTCGGCTGGTCGGCGGCGTGGGGCGTCCGGCACTGCTCCTGGTCTCCGCCCCGGCCGGCTTCGGCAAGTCCACCCTGCTGGCCCAGCTGCTCTCACCAGGCAAGGGACCGGCCGTCGCGTGGCTCTCGCTCGACGCCGGCGACAGCGACCCTGCGACGTACTGGGCCTACGTGCTGGCGGCGATCCGTACGGCGGCACCCGGCCTCGGTGGCCCGGCCCAGGAGCTGCTGGACACACGCGGCGCGCCGATCACCTCGGTGTTGACCAGCCTGCTCAACGAGCTCGCGGCCGGCGTGGACGAGGTCGTGCTGGTCCTCGACGACTACCACGTGATCCACGACCCCTCGATCCACGAGGCGATGACCTTCCTGGTCGACCACCTGCCACCCCAGCTGCGCCTCGTCATCGCGACCCGTTCGGACCCGCCCCTGCCGCTGCCACGGTTGCGGGCCCGGGGCGAGCTCGTCGAGGTGCGCGCGGCCGACCTGAGGTTCACCGAGCAGGAGACGGCGGCCTACTTCGACGCGATGGGCCTCGAGCTGTCCGCTCCCGAGGTCAGCACGCTGGAGGGCCGGACCGAGGGGTGGGCCGCCGCGCTGCAGCTGGCCGCCCTGTCGCTCCAGGGGCGCGAGGACACCTCGGGGTTCATCGACGGGTTCGCCGGTGACGACCGCCATGTCGTCGACTACCTCGTCGAAGAGGTCGTGCACCGCCAGCCCGAAGCCGTTCGCGACTTCCTCCTGCGTACATCGGTGCTCCCGCGCCTGTCCGGCCCCTTGGCCGAGGCCGTCACGGGTCGCACCGACGGCCGGGCGATGCTGGCGACCCTGGACCGCGACAACCTGTTCCTGGTGCCGCTCGACGACCAGCGCCGCTGGTACCGCTACCACCATCTCTTCGCCGACATGCTGCAGGCGCGGCTCCTCGACGAGCTCCCCGGCGAGGCGCCGGAGCTGCACCGGCGGGCCAGCGCCTGGCACGAGCAGGACGGGGACACCAGCGCCGCCATCGAGCACGCACTGGCGGCCGGCGACGCCGACCGCGCCGCCGGGCTGGTGGAGGCGGTGCTGCCCGCCATGACCAAGGAACGTCGCGAGGCCCAGCTCCGCCGCTGGATGGAAGCGCTCCCCGACGAGGTCTACGCGAGACGTCCCGTGCTCGCCAACGGCTACGTCGGCGCCCTGATGTCCACCGGCGAGACCCGCGGCGTGGAGCCGCGGCTCCGGCTCGCCGAGCGGTGGGTGGACCTCGCGGGCACGACACCCACCGATGCGCTGCCCGACGGCCTGCTCGTCGCCCGCCTCGACCAGTGGCGCCGACTCCCCGGGTGGATCAAGATCCACCGCAGCGGGCTGGCCCTCATGGCGGGCGACGTCGCCGCGACCATGCACCACGCGCAGGACGCGATCGCCGTGCTCGAGCCCGGCGACGACCTCGGCCACGGCGCAGCCACCGCCCTGATGGGGCTCGCCCGGTGGCGCACCGGCGACCTGGCGGGCGCCGAAGCGGCGTACGCCGAGACCATCCGGCGCTTCGAGCTCGTCGGCTACGTCGCCGACATCCTGGGCTGTGCCGTCACCCTCGCCGACCTCCAGCTGACCCAGGGCCGGCTCACCGACGCGGAGCTGCACCTACCGCGACGCGCTCGCCCTGGCCGCGCGGCAACCGGCCGCTACGGTCCGCGGCACACCGGACATGCACGTCGGTCTGGCCGAGATCCTGAACGAGCGGGGCGACCTCGACGGCGCCCGCGAACACCTGCGGCTCGCCCTGGAGCTCGGGGACCACCTCGGCCTCCCCAAGCATGCGCACCGCCGCCGCATCGCGGAAGCAGGCGTCCGCGAGGCCGAGGAAGACCTGGCCGGCGCCCTGACCCTGTTGGACGAAGCCGAGCAGGTCTACGACCTCGACTTCTCACCCGACGCGCGGCCCCTCGGGGCGATCCGGGCCCGCGTCTGGATCCGGCAGGGCCGGCCGGACCTGGCGCTGGCCTGGGCCGAGGACCGGCACGTGTCCGTGCAGGACGAGCCCACCTACCTGCACGAGTTCGAGCACGTCACCCTGGCGCGCGCCCTGCTCGCCCGAGGCGACGACCGGGTGGCCGGCTTGCTGGAGCGGCTCCTGGCGGCCGCCGAGGCCGGAGGGCGGTTCGGCAGCGTCGTGGAGATCGCCGCGCTCCTGGCCCTGGCGCGACAACGCACCGGTGACCAGGACGCTGCGATGGTGGCGCTGGCCCGGGCACTCGAGCTGGCCGAGCCCGAGGGCTACGCGCGCACCTTCACCGACGAAGGGCCGGTGATGGAGACCCTCCTGAGCGCCGCCGGCAGGCGCGGCCTCGCACCGGCGTACGTCGCCCGGCTGCGGAACGCACCTGGGCGCGCACCCGCCGAACCGCAGCTGTCGGACGCTCTCGTCGACCCGCTCAGCGAGCGCGAGCTCGACGTCCTGCGCCTTCTGGCCAGCGAGCTGAACGGACCGGAGATCGCGCGCCATCTCGTCGTGTCCCTCAACACGGTCCGCACGCACACCAAGAACATCTACGCCAAGCTCGGGGTCGGCAGCCGCCGTGCGGCGGTACGCCGGGCCGAGCAGCTCGGCCTGCTGCGTCGCTAGGACACGCACTACCGCCACCCCGGATTCACCACATGTGGTGATCCGCGCTCCCCACGTCGGTCCGTAGCTTCCGGGCATGAGCGAGGCCGAGAGCTACGAGATCCGGATCCAGGGCCGCCTGGGCGACCGCTGGGCGGCGTGGTTCGACGGCATGGAGATCGTCACCACCGATGACGGCATCACTCTGATCCGCGGCCGGATCGCTGACCAGGCGGCCCTGCACGGCCTGATCCAGAAGGTGCGCGACCTCGGCCTGACCCTGCTCTCCGTCACCCCGACACCGACAGGACCCACCTCATGATCACCCTCGAATCCGTCAGCAGGACCTACGGCGACTTCACGGCCGTCGACCACGTCAGCTTCACCGCGCTCCCGGGTCGCGTCACCGGCTTCCTCGGCCCCAACGGCGCCGGCAAGTCGACGACCATGCGCATCATCGTCGGCCTCACCCACCCCACGACCGGCACCGCCACCGTCGCCGGGCACCGCTACGTCGACCTGCCCAACCCCGGCCGAGAGGTCGGCGTGCTGCTCGACGCCTCCGCCCAGCACGCCGGCCGCACCGGCCGCGAGATCCTCACCATCGCCCAGCGGTTCATGGGCCTGCCCAAGGCCACGGTCGAGGAGGTCCTCGACCGCGTCGGTCTGACGCCGGATGAGTCGGCGCGCCGCGTCCGGGACTACTCCCTCGGCATGCGGCAGCGTCTCGGACTCGCGACCGCGCTCATCGGCGACCCGTCGGTTCTCATCCTCGACGAGCCGGCCAACGGACTCGACCCCGCCGGCATCCGCTGGATGCGCGGGCTGCTCCGCGACTTCGCCGACGACGGCGGCACCGTGCTGCTGTCCTCCCACCTCCTGCACGAGGTCGAGGTCGTCGCCGACGACCTCGTCGTCATCGGCAACGGCCGCATCGTCGCCCAGGGCGCCAAGTCCGACCTGCTCGCCGCAGCCGGATCGGTGGTGCGCACCACCGAGCGGGACGTCCTCGCAGACGCCCTCGGGGCCGCCGGCATCGCGAGCTCGCACTTCGACACCGACGCGCTGATGGCGCAGGCGGATGCCGAGCAGGTCGGGCGAACCGCCTTCGCGGCCGGCGTACCGGTCCTCGAGCTCCGCGCCGCCGACGGGGCCGGACTGGAGGAGATGTTCCTCCAGCTCACCGCGGACACCCAGCGCGACACCCGGCGCGACACCCAGCGCGATGTCCAGAACCACCAGCCCGAAGGAGCACTCGCATGACCATCGTCCAGCTACCCACGTCGACCACCATCCCGATGAACCGGATCACCTCGACCGAGCTCCGCAAGATGCTCGATACCCGTGCGGGGTACTGGACCGTGGCGAGCATCGCCCTCGTCTCGTTCGTGACCACGGGCATGGTCATCCTGTTCGCCGAGCACGAGGACCTCACGTACCGCACGTTCACGTCGGCGATCGGCGTGCCCATGTCCCTGATCCTGCCGATCATCGCGATCTTGTCGGTGACCGCGGAGTGGAGCCAGCGCAGCGGCCTGACGACCTTCACGCTGGTCCCTCACCGCTGGCGGATCATCGCGGGCAAGCTGGTCGCCTCGGTCGTCATCGCCCTCGTCGCCAGCCCGGTCGCCTTCGCGATCGGCGCGCTCGGGAACATCGCGGGCACCGCGATCGCCGGCGTCGACCCGGTGTGGGATCTCTCCGTGGCGAACCTGCTCACGATCACCCTGGCCAACCTGCTCGGCATGCTCGTGGGCTTCATGCTCGGTGTCCTGGTCCGCAGCTCGCCGGGAGCGCTCGTGGCCTACTTCGTCTACCAGTTCCTGCTGCCCACCCTGGCGCTCATCCTGGCGGCCCAGCAGGACTGGTTCCGCGACCTCCAGCCCTGGGTCGACTTCGACTTCGCGACCGGCGCCCTGCTCGAGGGCCCGCTGTCCTCGCAGCAGTGGGCACAGCTCGGCGCGACCGGCCTGATCTGGCTGGTCGTCCCGCTGGCCGTGGGCCTGCGCCTGGTCGTCCGGGCCGAGGTCAAGTAGCGCTCAACGGACCCGTCGCACGGGCAGGATCGCGGCCGCGCCGAGGACAGCGCACAGCCCCGCGACGACGTACAGCACCCGGTAGCTGCCCGCGCCGACCGCCAGGATCACGGGCGCCAGAGCAGGCGCGAGGGAGAATGGCAACGCTCCTGCGATGTTGAGCACGCCGAGGTCCTTGGCGGCGTCGCCCGTGCCGGGCAGCACGTCCGCGATGAGCGCGAGGTCCACGGCCTGGTAGAGGCCGAACCCCAGCCCTGCGATCGCCATCCCCACCAGGTAGCCGTCGAAGTCCGCCGCTACCGCGACCACGAAGAGGGCTACGCCGTACACCGTCGAGGCCGCCACGACGAAGGGCTTCCGGCGGCCGGTCGTGTCCGAGAGCGCGCCACCGACCAAGGCCGCGGCCACCACCACGGCGGCCTGCGTGAGCGTGCCGAGAAAGATCTGGTGGGGGACCTCGTGCGTGGTGCTGCCCAGGTGCTCGAGGAGGTAGAACGCCTGGTAGGTGACCAGGAACGCGTAGGCGAGCACGAACAGGAACCGGCTCACGAACGCCCAGGCGAAGTCCGGGTAGCGGCGCGGCGAGACGTAGTAGGTGCTCGCGAGCTGTCGAAGCGACCACGGTGGCCGGTCCGCGAGCGCCAGCCGACGGTCGTCGAGGAGGATCGCGAACACGACGATGAACAACCCGCCGATGGCGCACGGCGCCAGGAACATCGCCAGCTCGTGGCCCTCGAAGACGTTGACCACGTAGGTCCCCCCGACCGAGGCGATGGGCAGACACACCCCCAGCACGCCGGCGACCGTGCCGCGTTGCTCGGGAGGTACCTGGTCCGGCAGCACCGCCACCAGCGCAGCCAGCAAGGCGTTGAAGAACAGCTGCGCCACGCACCACCCGACCAGCACCTGCCACACCGCGTCGGCCGACGCCACGACCACGATGCCGGACGTCCCACCGACCAGGCCGATGAGCAGCCACGGACGTCGCATCCCGAAGCGCGACGCCGTGCGGTCGCTCAGCCGCCCGAACAACGGGTTCGCCACCAGGGCGACGAACGAACCGACACTGGCGATCAGGGAGAGGCGGTCGGCACCACGCTCGGTCCCCACCAGCGCGTTGACCTTCAGCGCGAGGGTCACCAGGAGCGGCGCGATGAAGACCAGGCTGGTGGCCAGGTAGGCAGCGGCGTACGACGCCACGAAAAGCCACCCGACACGCTGCGGCCGCGCTGCCATCGCTCTCGCAGGTGCGCTCTCGTCTGTCGCTGGTCTCACCCCCGCACACAGGAAACCACGATGTACCTGCAGGCACTCGAGGCAGAGTTCGCCTCGTCCCACCCGGCGGCTCTACCTGGAGCAGCCCGTTCCGTCCCGGTCATCGAAGATGATCCGGTCCCCTCACGTGCACCCGGCGCGAGACCGAGTGTCGGTGGTGGGGAGGCAGCGAAGCGCACGACGCTGCGGGTGCGGTGTGCCAGGATGGCGTGAAATGAACGAAGCTGGTTCCCGTCCGGGCGAGCGGCTGGAGCTTCCGTCGATGAGTCTCGATCCCAACTCGATCCAGGGCCTGATCGAGAATGTGCGTGCCGAGATGCACTCGGACACGGCGACCTTGCTGCTGCTGGACGAGACCGGCACGGTTCTGGAACCGGCGGCGTCCTCGGGGCTCGGCCGTCGGTGGCGCGGCGCCACCCACGTGCGTGTCGGGTCGGGCTTCGCGGGAAGGGTCGCCGCGGAGCGACGTCCGGTGGTCCTGGACCAGGTCGACGAGAAGTCCGTCGTCAACCCGATCCTTCGGGACTCCGGGGTCCGTCGACTTCTCGGCGTACCCGTGGATGGCTCCCGAGGTCTCGTGGGAGTCCTCCACGTCGGCTCCCTGAGCGATCGCTCCTTCAGCGCCGACGACACCGCACGCTTGGAACAGCTCGCGACCGGGATCGGGCGGCGACTTTCGGAACAGAGCAAGTACGACGCCTATGTGGCTGCGCTCGTGTTCCAGCGCAGCCTGCTGCCTGCTGCGCCTCCCTCGATCGAGGGGCTCGACGTGGCGGTGCGCTATCTGCCCGCAGAGGGCGATCTCGGCGGCGACTGGTACGACATCTTCGTGCTGCCCAGTGGCAAGGTCGGCCTCGTCCTGGGTGACGTCGAAGGTCACAGTCTTCGTTCCGCGGTCGTCATGGGACGTTTGCGCAGCGCGCTGCGCGCGTACGCGCTCGAGCACGAGGACCCTGCCGAAGTGCTGAGCCGGCTGGATCGCAAGCTGTGTCACTTCGAGCGCGGGATCACCGCGACGGTCATCTATGCGGTGACCGAGCCCCCGTTCGACACCATGGCCATCTGCACCGCGGGCCACCCACCGCCTTTCATGGCCGGCGCCGGCCAGCTCGAGGCGAGCGAGGTGCAGATACCGCCGGGCCTGATCCTCGGCGTCAACCCAGAACATCGACGCCATAGTCACCAGCTGGCCGTCGAGCCAGGAGCCGCGCTGGTCTTCTACACCGACGGCCTCGTCGAGCGGGGCCGCCAGGTCTCCGGACGCCTGGACGGGTGGAGGGAGCGCCTGGACCACGTACGCCGAGCCGTCAGGAGCGACCAGGATGCCGAGACGATCTGCAGCCGCGTCATCGCCACCGGACTCGGCGACGAGAGCGCCGAGGACGACGTCGCCGTGATCGCCATGCGCCGAACCGTCGACCTTGCTCCGGCCCGGCCGTGACCGTCAGTCGGCGTGTCCCTTCCCCGCGGCCTCGGCGTCGGCGGCGTACAGACGCTCGAACGGTCCCGGACCGTCGTACGGCGTCGGCGGGGCGCCGAGGTGGCGTACGCGAAGCTCGTCCATCAGCTCCTCGATGAAGGCAGGACCTGCGTCTCGCATGAGTTGTTGCCGGCTCCGGAGCTCCTGGCTGCCGGGGCGCCAGTCGAGGCCCCAGGTGCCGAGGGCGTCGATGATCGGGAGCGTGCGGATACCGGCTTCGGTGAGGCTGTAGCGAGCGCGCTGCCCCCGCGCCGCGGTGCCGCGGGTGAGGATCCCTGCTTCGACGAGCCGCACGAGGCGGTCGGCAAGAATGTTCGAAGCGATGCCCTCGGTCGACCCGGTGAGCAGCCCCCGGAAGTACCGGCGGTCCTCGAACATGACGTCGCGCAGCACGAGCAGTGACCACCGGTCTCCGAGCACCTCGACGGCGGCGTTGACCGGGCAGCCGGAGCGCGATTCCACGGTTCCTCCTTGACAGGCATTTCGCCCTCAATATAGTGATTGCAAAATGCAATCACTAGGGGGAGGCGAGCTGATGGGGCGTTTCGTATATGCGATGCACGTGTCCCTCGACCTGCGGATCGAGCAAGTGCCCGGAGACAACGGCGCGGGCGAGTGGTTGCGCATCGACGAGGAGCTGCACCGAGAGCTCAACGCGCAGACGCGGGCAGCGACCCTCATCGTCCATGGTCGGGTCGTCTACGAGGTCATGGAGGAGTACTGGCCACGGGCGCGCGCAGACACCTCGCTGCCGGAGGTCATGCGTGAGTACGCCGAGATCTGGGTCGCCAAGCCCAAGGTGCTCGTCTCCCGGACCCGCCGCAGCGCCGATCACCACACCCGGATCATCGGCGGAGACGACGCGATCGAGCAGCTCGCTGCCATCCGGGCCGAGACGGACGGCACGATCGCGGTGGGTGGTGCGGCGCTCGCGACCCAGCTGCTCCGGGCGGGGCTCCTCGACGAGCTGCTGCTCTGCACCCATCCGGCGTTCCTCGGCTTCGGCCGGCCGCTGTTCGACGACTACGACATGCCGATCGACCTCGACCTGCTCGAGCACCGGACGTTCGCATCGGGCGTGACGATGCATCGCTACGCCATCCACGACGCGAAGGAAGCGAGCGCATGCTGAGGCCCGTCGCCGAGGGTGTGCGGATCCACGTCAGCGAGTTCGTGGAGAGCAACACCGTCGTCGTGCAGGGCGGGGACGGCGTGCTGCTCATCGATCCCGGCATCCTCGGCGACGAGCTGGCCTGCCTCGCGAAGGACCTGTCCGATGCCGGCCAGACCGTGGTGGCCGGCTTCTCGACCCATCCGCACTGGGATCACCTGCTGTGGAGCTCAGCGCTCGGAGAGGCGCCTCGTTATGGAACGGCCCGCTGCGCGGACACCGTGAGGGATCGGCTGTCGGGCGGGATCGATGCCCGCCGCGCCGGCATCCCCGACGAGGTGCCCTTGGACCTGCTCGGCGCCATCGCCGGCCTCCCAGCGGAGACGACGCAGATCCCCTGGGATGGGCCCGAGGTCAGGATCGTCGAGCACCACGGACACGCCGCGGGCCACGCGGCACTGGTCATCGAGGAACACGGCGTCCTCGTCGCCGGCGACATGCTGTCGGATGTCCTGATCCCGATGCTCGACATGAGCGCCGCTGACCCGATCGAGGACTACCTCGCCGCGTTGCGGTTGTTGGAAGGCGTGGCAGACGGCGTCGACGTCATCATCCCCGGCCACGGGTCCATCGGCGCAGCAGACCAGCTAGAGGCCCGGATCGAGCAGGACCGGGCGTACGTGCAGGCCCTGCGCGACGCCCGGGCTCCCAGCGACCCACGGCTCGGCCCGTCGGCCAAGGAAGGCTGGGACTGGGTGGCCGGCGTGCACGAGCGGCAGCTCCAGCAGCTCGCTCAGACATAGGTCCCGTCGGCGAGGTACTCGGGGACTGGTGTTCGGGACTGGTGTTCGGGGGCTGGTATTCGAGGCTTGGCCGCAATGCTTCGACGTACCTCGGGATGGTCTACATTCGCGGCTCGTGAGTGCACAGGCCCCTTCCGCGGTCATCCTGGTCCGCGCGGAGCGGTTCATGCCCAACCCGGCGACGGCTGCCGACAACGCCTTCCAGGCCGACGCCCCGGCGGGACAGACGCGACGCGGAGACTCGGCGCTGAAGGCGCTGCGCGAGATGGACGCCGTGGCCGAGGCGCTGCGCGCGGCCGGCGTCCGGGTGCACGTCTTCGACGACGAGGACCACACCCGGCCGGACAGCGTGTTCCCGAACAACTGGCTCTCCACCCACGCCGGCGGCAACGTCGCGGTCTACCCGATGTACGCCTCCAACCGCCGCCACGAGCGCCGCGCCGACGTGCTCGAGATGCTCAAGTCGGCAGTACCGGGTGCAGACGATCGTCGACTACTCCGGCCTCGAGCCGGACGGCATCTTCCTCGAGGGCACGGGCGCGATGGTGCTCGACCACGTCTCGCGCGTCGCCTACGCCGCGCGCAGCCACCGCGCCGACACCCACGTGCTCGAGCGCTTCTGCACCGACTTCGGCTACGAGCCGATGGCCTTCGACGCCGTCGACTCCGACGGCGTGCCGGTCTACCACACCAACGTCATCGGCCTGCGTCGGCACCGACGTCGCGCTGATCGCGCTCGAGATGATCCCCGACGAGCAGCGCCGCGAGCAGGTCCGCGAGCGCCTCACCGTCAACGGCCGCACGGTCGTCGAGCTCACCGAGGAGCAGGTCCGGCGAGTTCGCCGGGAACGCCGTCGAGCTCTGCGGCCGTACGGCCGACGGGCGGCGCCGCTACATCATGGCGATGTCGGCCCGCGCCCGGCGCAGCCTGCGCCCCGACCAGGTCGCGGCGATCGAGGAGTCCTGCGAGATCGTCGCCGTCGACATCCCGACCATCGAGCTGGCCGGCGGCTCGGTGCGCTGCATGATCGCCGGCGTCCACCTCGACCGCCGCCCGGCCGCCGAGCCCGAGCTCACCGACGCCGTCGAGGCGATCGACACGAACCCGCAGACGGCCGACGGGCGCGACGTCGCGGAGGGCTGATGGGATGAGCCGGCCCGAGCCGGCCGCGCGTACCCCCCGGGACGCGCGGCCGGCCTCTTCGACGGACGGCTGTGGGGGAGCCGTCAGGACGGCGGAGCGAAGAACTCCAGGGCGATGCCGTCCGGGTCCCGGAACGAGAGTCCCGAGCCGTAGTGGGCGTCGACGATGCCTGCGTGTTCGTACCCGAGGTCGTCCAGGCGCTTGACCCAGCCCTCGAGCTCGTCGCGATCGGCCGCCCTGAACGACACGTGGTCGAGGCCGGGACGGTGCTCGTCGAACGATCCCGGGGCCGCATGGGCGTGCTGGTGCAGGCCGAACAGCTGGCCGTCGCCGAGCGCGAACACGGTGTGGTGGAAGCTGCCGGCCTCGACGTCCTCGTCGAGGACCGGAGCGCTGTCGAACAAGGCGCCGTACCAGGAGGTGCTCCTGGACAGGTCACTGACGGTGACCGCGACGTGGCTGACGCCAGGGAACTCGGACATGGGTGTCTCCTTCTGTGGTCGTGGGGTGGTCACTGGCCGGTGCCGAAGTCGACGAGGACGCCGATGAGCGCCTTCGCCGCATCGGTCACGTCGACCCGGTCCTGGCCGGCCAGGGCGTTGATGTTCAGGCGATCGGTCGGCTCGCTGCCGGTGATGACCGTCTCGGGCTGCAGGCCGGAGACGTCGACCGTGCCGCTCTGGGCGGCGACCGCGACGTCGTCCGCACGGTCCGTGCCGTTCACGGTGACGATGTCGTCCTTGGTGTCGCCGGCCCCGGCTGCCGACAGGTCGATCGCCGCGTCGACGAGACCGGTCCCCGTCAGGTCGTTGACCGTCACGGCGTCGACGCCGCCGAGGGTGGCGAGCTCGAGGCGCTCCACGCCGTCGAGGTCCATGCGGATCGCCCCCGGGCTGCGGAGGAAGACGGCGCTCTGGCCGTTCGGAGAGAGGGACATGACCTCGTCACCGCTGGCGCCGGTGAAGGCGAGGGTGTCGGTTCCGGAGTCGCCGACGATGGCGTCGCTGCCCTCGCCCGGGAGCCAGGCCGCGACGTCGTCACCCGCCCCGAGCAGCTCGGTGTCGGCTCCGACCTGTCCGTTGAGGAAGTCGTTGCCACGGTCGCCGAACAGGACATCGGTCCCCGCCCCACCCAGGAGCCGGTCGTCGCCGTTCTCGCCGAACAGGAAGTCGCTGTTGGCTCCCCCCGCGACCGTGTCGCGGCCGTTGCCGCCGGCGACGTCGAGCGGCAGGTCGGTCGACGCCGAACCCCCGCTGGACGTGGCGAAGGAGTCGTCGCCATTTCCCAGGAACACCGAGACCGAGCCGAGCCCGCTCCGGGCGAAGCTCTGCCGCGCGCCGCCGAGGTCGACCGCCACCGAGTCCGGGTTCCGGAAGTCGACGGTGATGGTGTCTCCCGCGTTGGAGCCGGTGACGGTCAGGACGCCGCCGGCCACGGAGGCGGAGGGCGAGTGCGATGGTGCGGCGTACGCCGTGGGGGCGCCGACCAGGGCCGCCGCCATCGTCGCCATGGCTGCCAGGCCGATAGACCTCGCGATCGTGTGGTGCTGGTTCATGTCTGTCTCTTCTCGTCATGGATGTCGGCCGTTGCCGACCCTGGCGCTGACTACGGCGACCGCCGGATCCCGGTTCCCGGGAACCGGCGCGGATCTGCTCCCGTAGTGAGGGAGTGGGACTGAATGCGTCGGCCGCAGCAGCGGCTCGGACGACCCCGTCGAGGGGAGGAGCCGATGGTGAGCGTTGGGCTAGCGTGACGGCGGTGGGCCTGGATGACGCCGAGCTGGCGTCACGATTCGCTACGGGCGACCCGGACATGGTCCGCGTGGTCTACCAGACGTATGGGCGGCTGGTCTTCTCCATCTCCTACAAGGTCCTCGGCGACAAGGGCCTCGCCGAGGACGCCACCCAGCAGACCTTCGTCCAGGCCTGGCGCGCGGCCCGAAGCTACGATCCGACGCGACCGCTGGCCGCCTGGATCACCACGATCGCCAAGCGCGTCGCCATCGACGTGTACCGGCGTGAGAAGCGGCATCGCAACCTCGAGAACGTCGACACTGCCGAGAGCTCGACGTTGGTGACGCTGCCGCCCTCGGTCGACCAGATCAACGACGTGGCGGCGGTACGCCGCGCGCTCGACGAGCTGCCTACCCAGGACCGGGAGCTGATGAAGATGCAGCACTTCGACGAGCTCAGCCACGCGGAGATCGCCAGCGAGCTGCAGATTCCGCTCGGGACGGTGAAGTCACGTACCTTCCGGGCGCACCGGAGGCTGGCCGGGGCCCTGGCCCATCTGCGCAGTGAGACCGACGAGGGAGGCTCCGATGGACGACGCTGACCTGACGCCGGAGGAGCGCACTCTCCTGGATCGGGTGTCCCACACGCTCGACGACCCGGCGGTGTGGATCGAGCCGAGTCCCGACCTGCAGGAGCAGGTCGTTGCGGCGATCGGCGAGGCCCGTGGCGCTGGTACGACGAGTGGCCCGCGCCGCAGGGTCCGGTACGTCGTCGCGGGGTTGGCCGCCGCTGCCGTTCTCGCCGTCGGCGTGGGCGTCGGCGTCCAGCTGAGCCACGACGACGCCATCCAGTACGCCGCCACGCTGAGTGGTACCGAGCTGGCGCCGGACGCCACCGGCGAGGTGACCCTGACCAAGACCACGAGCGGCTGGAAGATCGAGCTGCACGCGACCGGGCTGCCCCGGCGGGCCGACGGCCAGTTCTACGAGGCCTGGCTGAAGGACGCCAACGGCCAGCTCGTCCCGATCGGCACGTTCAACGAGGGGCTCGACGTCGTCCTCTGGGCCGGCGTACCCCCGTCCGCTTTCCCGACGCTGACGATCACCCGCGAAGTGGCCGACGGCGACCAGGCGTCGTCGGGCCGGGTGGTGCTCGTCGGCCAGACCCGCGAGTCCTGAGAGACGGCGGCGCCCAGCGTCCTGCACGCCCCGACCGCGCTCACTCGAGAGTCACGAGAGCGTCGACCACCCGCTCGACGTGCGCGCGGAACGCGCGTCCCTGGGGGAGCAGCTGGGGCGTCGCGTGCGCGAGCTGGGCGTGGCCCAGGAAGGCGCTGTAGGCGAGCAGGCTGCGATCACGGGCGCGGGACCGCGAGAGGCCCATCTCGATGTAGAGACGGGTGAGGAAGGCCAGCCGGCGCCGCGTGACGCGGTCCAAGGTGGCTGACACGGCGGGATGGGCAGCGCTTGCCTGCAGGGCGAGCTCGACCGTGCCCACGCTGCCATCGGGGCCGCCCTGCACCGAGGTGAACGCAAGTCGGAGCAGGTTGCGCAGCCGCGTCACGACGTCCTGTGCCTCGTCGACGGCCGTGATCACCTGGTCGGTGTCGCGTCGCTCCCAGAGCGCGAGAGATGCTTCGATCAGGGCGTTCCGGTCGGCGAAGTGCCAGTAGAAGCTGCCCTTCGTGGTCCCCAGGGTCTTGGCGAGCGGCTCGACGGCCACGGCCCCGAGCCCTCCGGAGGCAAGCGCGACCAGGGCGGCCTCGGTCCAGTCTGCGGCCGCCAAGGATTCGTGCTTCCCTCGAGCCATGACCATACGCTACCGTACGGAACGTCTCCATACGGAGGCGTATGGAGGGAGTTCCACATGAGCGCACGAGCACACCGGACGCGGCCTGGCGGCGTCCACGCCGTCCCGGTCCCGAGCACCCCGCTGCTCGCGGGCGCACTGCCGCACGTCGACTGGTCCGACGCGTACGCCGTCCAGGTCCCCGGCGGTGCGCGAGGCGACCCCCAGCATTGGGCGGACGCCGTGTTCCACTCACCGCCATGGTGGATCCGCGTCCTGTTCGGGCTGCGCGAGGTCGTCGTCCGGATCGTCGGCATCGAGGGTGGGAACAGCCACGTCTTCGACACCGTCTCCTCGAGCGCCGACGAGGTGCTGCTCGGCACGGACCAGGGACACCTGGCATTCCGCGCCTCGGTGCTCGTCGAGGCCGACCGCGTGGTGGTCAGCACCATCGTCGACGTGCGCAACCGCCGGGGCCGCGCGTACTCGGCGGTCGTCCGCAAGGTCCATCCGGCCGTGGTGCGCGGCATGCTGACGCAGGCGGCCCGCAAGATGGCGGTGTCGACATGAGACGTCGCCCCGGACCGCCCGCAACACGTACACGCCGCGACGACGCCATCTGACGCGCGGTGTCGAGAATGGCCGCTCCGCTCCGTCCCTGGGGTGAGGCGGCCACCGTGGACGCCTCGCAACCAGACCGATGTCTACTCCGAGGGGTGCGAACCAGTCATGAGCAAGATCGTCGTCAGCAGCATGATCAGCGTGGACGGATACACCGAGGGTCGGGGCGGGAACGTCATGGCGATGCCCATGGACCTCGCGTTCGCCGACCAGAACGCGGAGCGGGCGCGTCAGGCCAGCTCGTTCCTCTTCGGCGCGACCACCTACCGCGGCATGGTCGCCTACTGGCCCCACCAGCTCGACGAGCCGGACATGCCGGAGAGCCACTACTACATCGCCCAGCGGTACGCCGACGGCATCCCGATCACCGTCGTGTCCGACAGCCTCACCGACCAGGACACCGAACCGATGCGCGACCAGACCACCATCGTCCGGAGAGCGGAGACTCACGACGCCATCGCCCGACTGTGCGAGCAGGAGGGTGACGCCCTCATCTTCGGAAGCCGCACCCTGTGGACCTACCTGCTGGCGCAGGGCCTGGTCGACGAGCTGCACCTGATGATCGGTCCCAAGATCGTGGCCGGCGACCACCACGCGTTCACCGGTGTGCCCGAGACCGACCTCAAGCTGGTCGACGTACGGCGCTTCGAGGACTCCGACAACGTCGTCCTCCAGTACGCGCCCGTGTGAGCTGAGTCCGGGACGAGGTCCTGGTTGCGGTGACGCGCGACGCGGCTCGTGCTCGGCGCACCGGAGGACGTCACCCAGCCGGGTGGTGCACAGCGGTGCGGTCGGACGGTTGGGTGAGGTCGTGGTCCGCGCAATGACCTCTCCGAACCCATGAGCGCCGACGCGCCTGGCGTCGTCGTCGTCACCGGCGCCTCCGCGGGGGTGGGACGGGCCACTGCCGTGGCGTTCGCCGAGCAAGGACGTCCCGTCGCCCTGCTGGCCAGAGGCCGTGCAGGACTGCGAGGCCGCCGCCGGCGAGGTACGCGCCGCCGGCGCACGGGCCCTGGCGGTCGAGGTCGACGTCAGCGACGCGCTGGCCCTCGAGCGAGCCGCGGCCCGCATCGAGGCCGAGCTCGGCGAGATCGCCGTCTGGGTCAACGTGGCCTTCACGTCCGTCTTCGCCAGGTTCATGGACATCGAGCCCGACGAGTTCGAGCCGGGTCACCGCGTCAACTACCACGGGTTCGTGCATGGCACCCGCGTGGCGCTGCGGCGGATGCTGCCGCGCGACCGAGGCACGGTCGTCCAGGTCGGGTCGACGCTGGCCTACCGGGGCATCCCGCTGCAGTCGGCGTACTGCGGCTCCAAGCACGCCATCCAGGGGTTCCACGAGTCGCTCCGGACCGAGCTGCTGCCACGACGGCAGCAACGTGCACGTGACGATGGTGCAGCTGCCGGCGCTGAACACGCCTCAGTTCTCGTGGGTGCTGTCGCGGTTGCCACACCGGGCGCAGCCGGTACCGCCGATCTACCAGCCGGAGGTCGCGGCCCGGACGATCGTCTGGGCGGCCGAGCACCCGAGGCGGCGCGAGTACTGGTGTGGCGAGACGACGGCCGCCACCCTGCTCGTGAACGCCGTCGCTCCGGGCATCCTCGACCGGTACCTGGCCCGTACCGGAGTGGCTGCCCAACAGACCGGAGAACCGCGCGATCCCGAGCAGCCGGTGCAACCTGTGGGAGCCTGCCGACGGACGACCGGCGCGACTTCGGCACGCACGGAGGCTTCGATGACCGGTCCCGGAGCCGCGTCGCCACAGGCGTGGGCGTCGCGCCACCACGGCATCGTCGCCTCCGCCATCGGGACGGTCGGAAGCCTGGCGGTGCTTGCGCGGCCTGGCCCGTCGTGCGCGCTGACCGAAGGAGACGACGTGCGGATCACCGAGACAAGCGACCTGTGGTGGAAGACCGCCGTCGTCTACTGCCTGGACGTCCAGACGTTCATGGACTGGGACGGCGACGGGATGGGCGACCTGCAAGGGCTCGCCGAGCGCGATCGACTACCTCGCCGACCTCGGCGTGACCTGCCTGTGGCTGATGCCGTTCTTCCCGACCACCGACCGGGACGACGGCTACGACATCACCGACTACTACGGCGTCGATCCCCGGCTGGGCACGTTCGGGTGACTTCGTCGAGGTCGTCCGCACCGCCCGTGACCGCGGCATGCGGGTGATCATCGACCTGGTGCTCAACCACACCTCCGACAAGCATCCCGTGGTTCCGCTCTGCCCGCCGCAGCCCGACGTCGCCGTACCGCGACTTCTACGTCTGGCGGACCGAGCAACCGCCGGACACCTCGGCCCAGGTGGTCTTCCCCGACAAGGAGGACAGCCTGTGGCAGTACGACGACCAGGCCGGCGCGTGGTACTTCCACCGCTTCTACAGGACCCAGCCCGACCTCAACATCACCAACGCGCGGCGTGCGCGACGAGATGCTCAAGACCATGGGCTTCTGGCTGGAGCTGGGCATCTCGGGCTTCCGGGTCGACGCCGTGCCGTTCCTGATCGATCCCGAGGGTCGTCGACGAGGCGGCCCAGCGGGCGTTCGGCGACCCGCACGACCACCTGCGCGAGCTGCGCGTCGTTCCTGGGGCGCCGGAGCGGGGGACGCGATCCTGCTCGGCGAGGTCAACCTGCCCTACCCCGACCAGCGCAAGTTCTTCGGCGGCGACGACGCCGACGAGCTGACGATGCAGTTCGACTTCATCACCATGCAGAACCTCTACCTCTCGCTCGCCCGTCAGGACGCCCGCCCGCTCGTCCGCGCGCTGAAGCGCCGCCCGACCACGGCTCGCGAGTCCCAGTGGGCGACGTTCGTGCGCAACCACGACGAGCTGACGCTGGACAAGCTCAGCGACAAGGAGCGCGAGGAGGTGTTCGCGGCCTTCGGCCCCGATCCCGACATGCAGCTCTACGGTCGGGGGCTGCGGCGTCGGCTGCCGCCCGATGCTCGACGGCGACCCGCGTCGGCTGCGGATGGTCTACAGCCTGCTCTTCTCCTTGCCCGGCACGCCGGTGCTGTTCTACGGCGAGGAGATCGGCATGGGGGAGAACCTCGACGTCGCCCGGACGCCTCGCGGTGCGGACGCCGATGCAGTGGACCGGCGGTCGCAACGGCGGTTTCTCCGACGCGCGCCGCCGTCCCGGCTGCGCCGACCAGTGGCCGAGGGTGGCTTCGGGCCCGGACACGTCAACGTCGCCGACCAGCGCAACGACCGCGAGTCGCTGCTGAGCTTCATCAAGCTGCTGATCCGGCGCTACCGCGAGTCACCGGAGCTCGGCTGGTCGCGAGTTCCACCCGATCGACCAGCCGCACCACGACGTGCTGGTCCACGAGTGCGCCCAGGACGAACGGCGGCTGGTGGCCGTGCACAACTTCGCGAGCGAGGCTCGTGACGTGAGCTTCGTCCTCGACGGCGCTCCCGGTGGGCACGATGCTGACCGACCTGCTGGACGAGCAATGGTCCACGGGCGTAGAGGATGACGGTTCGGTCGGGTTCGCTCTCGACGGGTACGGCTACCGCTGGCTGCGTGCGCTGTCGCCGGGCGACGCGCGCCTTCCCTGATCACGTCGCAGGCGCACTCCCTAGCGGTCCGGCGCCGGCTCCGCGACGTGAGCACGCGGGGTCTGGGCGTCGGCGAGGCCGTGGTGCACGCCCCAGAGCACGGCCTGCGAGCGTCTGGTCACGCCGATCTTGCGGTAGGCCATCCGGATGTAGGTCTTGACGGAGTTGATGCTCAGGTACAGGGACTTGGCGATCTCCTCGTTGCTGCGTCCCTCGGTGATCAGCTCGAGCATGTCGAGCTCACGCTGGGTCAGCCCGTGGGGTCTCTGGCTGCGCTGGCCGACGACCTCGTCGGTCTCGGAGACGACGGCGAAGCGCGCGTGCTCGCCGGCGTGGATGGACCTGATCGCCGTGGCGAGTGGCTGCGCGGCCAGGCCCTTGGACAGGATCCCGAGCGCACCTTGTGAGCGTGCCGTGGTCACCGTGTCCCCGCGGAGCGACCACGAGAAGGCGATCAGTGTCGGCCGGGGGCCGGTCGCCTGGGGGGCGAACCCTTCGGGAGCTCCGTCCAGCGGGTCGTAGAGCACGACGTCGATGACGGCGAGCCCCTGCCCGTGTGGGGGCAGGTCCACCATGACGATGTCGGGATCCGCGGCACGGAGGAGGGCTTCGGTGCCGGCCATCAGGATGGGCGCGGCGGGGGCCATGGCGACCCTGAGCACGCGGCCACCGTCGGAGTCAGGAAGCATCGTGTGCGATCCCTGCCCGGTCGAGCTCGGCGTGCGCCGCGCTCCCGGTCGGTGCGTGGAGCGTGACGAGGGCTGAGGTGGGCGATCCTTCGGGCCCGGGCCGGACCATCTCGCGGAGCAGATGGAGGCCGGCGGCCGAGATGACCGAGACCCGGGTCAGGTCCACGTCGATCGCCAGGGTGCCGCCACGCGAGGCCAGCAGCAGCTCCGCGCCGATCCGATCGAGGTCGTCGTGGCCGAAGGCGCCCGCCAGGCGGACCGTGCCGAGCTCGGTGTGGGTGACCTCCAGCGGTTCCGGCTCCTGCTCGTCGTCGGACGGCTGGCTCCGCTCGACCTGCAAGGGCCGGGCGAGGCGGTGCCGGATCCGGGCGTGCGTCCCGTCTTCGCCTCCCTCCACGACCAGCTCGTCGATGAGCCCCTTGGTCATGGCCAGTCCACGCCCCCGGGCCGGGTCGAGGCTGGGCGCGCGCCAGCTGCCGTGATCGGTGACGTCGACCACGACGTCGCCGGTCGTGGTGTGGCTGGCGCGGAGGTTGATGGTGGCCGGTGGCCCGCCGGGTGAGCCGGAGTGCTCGGCCGCGTTGGCCACGAGCTCGAGCGCGGCGTGCATGATCGTCAAGGTGTCCATGGCCGGGGCGGGTACGGCGGCCAGCCAGGCCCGCAGCTGCTCGCGGGTGAGCCCCGTGGTCGTGGCGTCGAGGTCCAGGTCCACGTCGAGGTCTGGTGCCGACCGCATCACGCAGCTCCGCCGCGACGACGACGACCGCGCCGGCCCCGTGGTCGGCGAGGACCCCTCGCCCCAGGGCCGCGGCCGTGCCGGAGGCGTCGCCGGGCACCCGAGCCCGGTTGAGGAGCTCGGCTGTCCGCTCGGCCTCGGCCGGGGACGCCGGGGTCCGGTTCCACGGAGCCGACCCGAGCAGCATCAGGTCGCCCCGCTCCAGCCGGTGAGTGCCGGGGACGACCGACAGCCACGAGCCGATGGGCTCGTTGCCGGTGCGGGGGAGGTGCCGGGCCGGCCTGCCGGAGGCGCTGACGAGTGGTGCGTCATGTCCCGCGGTCGCATAGGTCAGGTCGCCGTTCCCGGGATCGATCATGGCCACCACCACGCTCGTCCCGCGGGCGTCGGGGGACGGGCGGGCGTACCCGTCAGCCAGCTCCAGGGCGGCGGCGACATCCTCGTGGCGCAGCAGGCCCGACCGCAGCACGGCGTTCAGGTTGCCGGCCGTCATGGCCGCCGCCATCCCGCTACCGGGCACCTGACCCATCACGAAGGCGACCCGGCCGGAGCCGAGGACCGTGACGTCGAACCACGCCCCCGTTGAGTCACCGGAAGCCCCGGGGACCGAGAAGTGCACCCCGAGATCCAGGCCGGGCAGCACCGGAACACCCGTCGGCAGGACGAGATCCTGGAGGACCGCGATGAACTCGTCGATGTCGTCGTCCACGTAGCCCCTCTCACCCAAGACTCAGATCACCGTGCCGGTCACCTGGCACCGCCACCATCGCAGATCGGGCTGCTCGGGGGGTTCACCCTCACGTGGAGGGGTGGAACCCGGTACCCTTCCTGCGTGCAACCCGACGCCTTCACCGCAGAGTTCGACGAGGCGACCCAGTCGCTCATCGTCGCCGGTGACGTCGACTCGCCGTCGGCCATCGAGCTGCGGGACCTCATCGAGAAGCACACCGACCACTACGCGCAGCCCCTCGTGATCGACCTGTCGGGCGTGGACTACCTCCCGAGCGCGGCCGTCGGGGTGCTGGCCACCGCACAGCAGCAGGGCGAGTCCGCCGGTCACGCCGTCGACCTGCTCGCCGCCGAGGGCAGCATCGCCGAGCGGGTGCTGACCGTGTGCGCGATGCCGCACCGCACGTCCTGAGGACGCTCCGCGATCCCGGCCCGGTGTTGCCGGCAACCCGGTGGACCGCCGAAGCCCGGTCCCCCTTGGTCAGGTCGCGTCGGCCAGCCAGGCCGTCGCGAGCTGGGCGCGCGTCGGCACGAACGGCGTGGTCCGCAGGCGCATGCGGGCCTCAGCGGGCGTCCGGTTCGCCTTGCGGTGGTTGCAGCGTGGGCAGGCGGCCACGGTGTTGAGCCACGTCCAGGTGCCGCCGCGGCTGCGGGGGAGCAGGTGGTCGACGGTCGAGGCGTGGTCGCCGCAGTAGCCGCACCGGTGCCGGTCCCGCTTGAGGACCCCGGACCGCGAGTACGCCGCGGGACGGTACATCCAGGTGGCCGCGACGTACCGCACGAGCCGGATCACGCGCGGCCACGGGTGCGGCCCGATCATCCGGTCCTCGTGGGCCTCCTCGACGGTCGCCACCTGGCGGAAGAGCATGCGCACGGCGTGCTGGAACGTCACGTTGCCCATGGGCTCGTACGACGCGTTCAGCAGCGACACCGCGGTCATCGGCCGACCTCCTCTCCGTCGCTCGTTCCTATCGTCGCGCCTCGGGGCAAGTCGGACCACCCGAATCCGCTGGACCGTCCGCGGTCGCGCTTCCTAGCGTGGCGCGTATGCAAGCCGGCATGAGCCTCGTCGTCCGCCCGTGCCGCGACCTCGCGGACGTCGACGCGATCGAGCGAAGCCTGCCGACCGGGCACAGCGAGTTCCACCGCGAGCGGTTCGAGCGCGCCGACGGGTCGCCGTACCTGCTCGCCCTCCTCGACGAGGCGGCGGTCGGGCACGCGCTGCTGACCACCGAGTCCAACTACGCCGAGGTGACAGCCGAGCTCGAGTCCCTGGGCTTCCGGCGCCATCCCACCCTGGAGCCCGTCACGAGTGGGCCTGGCGCGACGACCAGGGCGAGTGGCACGAGGTGCGCGACCCCTGCACGTACTGGACGATCGCCCTGTGACGGAGCAGCTCCCCGAGACGTTCGCCTGGCGGGGCCGGGAGGTCCGGTGGGAGCGGATGGGGTCCGGGCCGGACCTGGTCTTCTGCCACGGGACGCCGTGGTCCTCGGATCTGTGGCGGCCGTTCGCCGAGGCGCTCGCCGCGACGTACACGACGTACCTCTGGGACATGCCCGGGTACGGGCAGTCGTCGAAGCTTCCGGACCACGACGTCTCGCTCGACCTGCAGGGCGAGCTGTTCGCGCATCTGTTGCGGCATTGGGACGTTCGCGCCCCGCGCGTCGTGGCCCACGACTTCGGGGGAGCGGTGTCGCTCCGCGCGCACCTCCTGCACGGGGCGAGGTACTCCGCCCTCGCCCTGGTGGACGTGGTGGCGCTGGCGCCGTGGGGCTCGCCGTACTTCCGGCTGGTCCAGGAGCACGCGGACGTCTTCGCCGCGCTGCCGGCCAGGATCCACCAGGGTGCGATGCGGGCGTACGTCGGCGGGGCCAGCCACGTCGGGCTCACCGAGGCCACCCTGGACGACCTGGTCCGGCCGTGGCTCGGCGAGGAGGGTCAGGCGGCCTTCTACCGCCAGATCGCCCAGGCCGACGAGCGGTTCACCGACGAGCTCGAGGCCCTGCTCCCGGGGGTCGACATCCCGGTCCTCGTCGTCTGGGGCGCCGAGGACGCCTGGATCCCGGTGGACCGGGCCCACCGCCTGGCCGGGCTCATCCCGGGCGCGACCCTGCGCCTCGTCCCCGACGCCGGCCACCTCATCCAGCTCGACCAACCGGCAGCCCTGGCGGTCGCGCTCACCGAGTGGCTGGGAGGCTTGACCGTGTGACGTCCGTTCCCGCCTGGGTGTGGCTGGTGACGGTGCTGGCATTTGCGGGGATCGTGGTGCTGGACCTCGTCGTGATCCGCCGGCGGCAGCGGGCGGTCACGACGGCCGACGCCACCAGGTGGGTGGCCTTCTACATCACCCTGGCGGCGGTGTTCGCCGGACTGCTGTATGCCTTCCGGTCGACGACGTCGGGCAACGAGTTCGTCGCGGGGTATGTGATGGAGTACAGCCTCAGCGTCGACAACCTGTTCGTGTTCATCATCATCATCGCCCGCTTCGCGGTGCCCACCCTGGCGCAGGACAAGGTCCTCTACATCGGGATCGTGCTCTCGATGCTGATGCGGACCGTCTTCATCGTGGCGGGCGCGGCCGCAGTGAACGCCGCGTCGTGGGTGTTCTACCTCTTCGGCGCGTTCCTGGTGTACTCCGCGGTCAAGCTCGCGCTGGAGGGCGAGAACGACGAGGGCGACTACGAGGAGGGCCGGGCGCTGCGGGCGCTGAGGCGAGTGCTCCCGCTGACGAAGGAGTACCACGGCACGGCGCTCGCCGTACGGGTCGACGGCAGGCGGGTGATGACGCCGTTGGTCGTGGTGGTCGCCGCCATCTCCATCGCGAACGTGGTGTTCGCCCTGGACTCGATCCCGGCGATCTTCGGTCTCACCCAGGACGCCTACATCGTGTTCACCGCCAACGCGTTCGCCCTGATGGGGCTGCGGCAGCTCTACTTCCTGATCGGCAGGCTGCTGGACCGGATGGTGTACCTGAACATCGGCCTCGCCGCGATCCTCGGCTTCGTCGGGGTCAAGCTGGTCCTCGAGGCGCTGCACGGCTCCGGCGTCGACCACGTCGGGCACATCGACCTCCCCGAGATCGGCATCTCGGTGTCCCTGGAGTTCATCGTCGCGGCCCTGGCCCTCACGGCGGTCGCCAGCCTGGTCAAGGTACGGGCGACGGTGCCCGTCGACGACGAACGACGCTGAACACCCCGCCCGGTCACGGGGTCTCGACACCGCGTTTCGGTGGTCGAGCCGCGCGAGGAACGAGCGCGTGTCGAGACCCGGAGCGCTGGTGAGGTCTCGACACCGCTCGCTGGCGCTCGCGGGCTCGACCAGCGATCTGCCGCTCGGTGGTCGAGCAGCGGCCACTCGGTGGTCGAGCCGCGCGAGGAACGAGCGCGTGTCGAGACCCCGCGGGTGAGGTCTCGACACCGCTCGCTGGCGCTCGCGGGCTCGACCAGCGATCTGCCGCTCGGTGGTCGAGCAGCGGCCACTCGGTGGTCGAGCCGCGCGAGGAACGAGCGCGTGTCGAGACCCCGCGGGTGAGGTCTCGACACCGCTCGCTGGCGCTCGCGGGCTCGACCAGCGATCTGCCGCTCGGTGGTCGAGCAGCGGCCACTCGGTGGTCGAGCCGCGCGAGGAACGAGCGCGTGTCGAGACCCCGCGGGTGAGGTCTCGACACCGCTCGCTGGCGCTCGCGGGCTCGACCAGCGACAGGCTCACGGGCGACCGGGCTGCGCCCCGGACGGCGGAGCGAGGGTGAGGCCGGTACGGCCGGTGGTCACGAACCGCTGGTAGGGCACGTCCAGGCGGATCTCCGGGGTCACGGTCACCGACGCGTCGGGAGCGACCGTGACGACGGCGTACGACGCCTCGCCGGTGTCGCGTTGCACGGTCAGGATCGCGAAGCGGGCGGGGTTGGTGATCGTGCCCGGGTCGGGCCGGGTGTCCACGTGCCCACCGGTGCTGCCGCCGGTGAACTCCAGGGTCGGGTCGCCGGAGGTGGTGGGCACGCGCTGCGGCCCGACGAACTGGAAGGACCTGCCGTCGAGCACCGCGATGTCCTGGCAGCCGGCCTCGGCGATCCGGCGGCCGAGCAGGTGGTCGTGCAGCACGACGAGATCCGGCTGGTCCTCGCACGCCTGCTCGATGGTGTCGGCGACGAACTGGTCGGTGTCGACGTCGGGGTCGCGCAGCACGCTGCCGGAGGAGAAGTCGCCGACGCTGGAGAGCCGGGGGTCCGGTGCCAGGAGCACGTCCAGCCCGTCGGCGTCCACGGTGCTGCCGTCGCCGACGTGCCAGCCCCGTGTCTGGGCCGCGGCGATCACCACCGGGGTGTCGTGCAAGCCAGGCGTGAAGTACACCGGCCGGTTGTCGGAGTAGTAGTCGACGGTGTCGATGATGTAGGTCTCCACGTCCAGCCCGGCGAACGTCAGGTCACCGGTGATCGTCAGGAAGCTCGCGTCCACGAGGTCCGCGGCCAGGCCGACCTGCCGGGCCATCCCGTTGACGTCCTCGAAGTCCTCGGCGAGCACGAGCACGACCTCGTCGTCGGTCCGTTGCAGGGTCGGCCGGTCGGCGATGGCCGACTCGAGGTTCGCGGCCGCCATGTCGTAGAACGTCGAGCGGGGCCGCAGGATCGACAGGAACGGGAGCACCTCCGCGGCCAGCCCGTTCACCTCGGTGCCCTCGAGAGTCGTGCCGGCGAACACCGGGTTGCTCACCACCACGTGGTGGTCGTCGTGCCGCCACACCCCGACCGCGACGGCGTCGACGGCCACCAGGGCGGCGGTCCCGGCCACGGCCAGGGTCGCGCGCAGCCGCCGGTTGTGGCGGCGTATGACGTCCGCCTGCTCGGGCGGGTACCCGGCCAGCCGCCGGCGCCGGTACCTCACGCCCAGGGCGACAGCAGCGACCACGACGGCGCCCGCGCCGAAGCCCAAGGCCGTCCACGCGACCACGTAGCGTCGCGCGGCATCGCGGAGGCGGCCGATCTGTGGCGTCGGGTCCTCCCAGAGCGCCGTGAGGTACTTGCGGGTCTGCGGGTCGCTCGGGATCAACCGGTTCCAGTCGCCGTCGACGTCGACGCCGATGTCCTTGCCGATCACGTCGACGTGCGTGTGCTCGGGGCGGACGAGTGCGCCGTTGAGCAGGCGACTGGTGTCCTGGCCGAGCACCGGCTTGACCGACACCGACTGGCCCGCGATCTCGACCTGCGCGGGCGGGGCGTAGGCGACCGCGACCAGCGCGCCCGCGAACGGCGCGGTCGCGCCGAGCGTGACGACCGCGATGCGCCGGACCAGGCGCGCCACATGCATCCTGCCCAGGTTACGGGTCCACGCGCCCACGCACCGGACATGTCACAAACCCGATCCCTCCGGTGTCTGATGGATGTGTACGCGTGGTTCGACGACCGGCTGAACCTCTCGTGGTTCGGCCGGAGGTACGTGCGGAAGGTGTTCCCCGAGCACTGGTCGTTCATGCTCGGCGAGATCGCGCTGTGGAGCTTCGTGGTGCTGCTCGTGACGGGGGTGTTCCTGACCTTCTGGTTCACGCCGAGCATGGGCGAGACGACGTACCAGGGCAGCTACGACCAGCTGCGGGGCGTCTCGATGTCGGAGGCCTACGCCTCCACGCTGCACCTGTCGTTCGACGTACGCGGCGGCATGCTGATGCGGCAGACCCACCACTGGGCGGCGATGGTCTTCATCGCGGCGATGCTCATCCACCTGATGCGGGTGTTCCTGACCGGGGCGTACCGCAGGCCGCGCGAGGTCACCTGGGTGGTGGGCGCGACCATCCTGCTGCTCGCCGTGCTCGAGGGCTTCGTGGGCTACTCCCTGCCGGACGACCTGCTGTCCGGCACCGGGCTGCGCATCGCCCACGGCATCGTGCAGTCGACGCCGGTCGTCGGCACCTACCTCGACATGTTCCTGTTCGGCGGGGAGTTCCCGGGCGACCAGGCCATCCCACGGCTGTACGTCGTGCACGTGCTGCTGCTGCCCGGCCTGCTGCTGGCGCTGGTCGGCGTGCACCTGCTGCTGGTGTGGGTGCAGAAGCACACGCAGTGGGCGGGACCGGGGCGTACCGAGGGCAACGTGGTGGGCCAGCCGTTCCTGCCGGTCTACGTCGCCAAGACGAGCGGCTTCTTCATGATCGTCTTCGGGGTCATCACGCTGATGGGCGGCCTGCTGGCCATCAACCCCATCTGGAAGTACGGGCCCTACGACCCCGCCAAGGTGACCGCCGGAGCGCAGCCCGACTGGTACCTCGGGTTCGTCGAGGGCGCGCTCCGGATCACGCCCGGGTGGGAGACGCACATCGCCGGCCACACCATCTCGTGGAACATCTTCCTGCCCAGCCAGGTGCTGCCCCTGGTGATGCTCGGCCTGGTCGTCGGCTGGCCGTTCGTCGAGGCACGCCTGCGCGGCGACCAGCGCGAGCACCACGTCCTCGAGCGGCCGCGCGACGCACCGGCCCGGACGGCGTTCCTCGCGGCCATGGTGACCGAGTACGGGCTGCTCTGGGCCGCCGGGGGCAACGACATCATCGCCACTCATCTGCACCTGAGCGTCAACGCGATCACCGCATTCATGCGGGTCGCCGTCCTCGCGGGCCCGGTCCTCGTCTTCCTGGTCGTCCGCCGGGTCTGCGTCGGGCTCCAGCGGGTGGAGCTCGAGGAGCTCCTGCACGGGAGGGAGACGGGTGTGATCCGGCGGTCGCCCGAGGGCGGGTACAGCGAGGAGACGCGAGGGCTGACGCCGGACGACGTCAGTCGACGTGCACCGGCGCTCCGACGATGAGCTCAACGCCCTCGAGCCACGTGGATCGCGACGACGGTGGGCAGCGGGTCGTGCCGTGGCGGTCAGCTCTCGTAGATCCAGCCGTCCTCGATGGCGTATCCGAGCGACCGCTCGGGAGGGAACGGGGCTTCGACCAGAGCCGTCGGTGCCGCCCGTCCCGGCGCCACCCTGCCCTCACGGATCACGTCCAGGCACTGCTGGCGCGTCTCCTCGAACCCGGGTGCCAGCCCCAGCTCGTCGCGGGCGAAGCCCTGGCTCGCGCTGCGCCGGCAGATGGCCTCGAACACGCTCTCGAGCTCCGGCCCCGACAGGCCTTCGCCATCGAGACGGGGATCACCCGCCAACCACTCCGGTCCGTACCGGCCGAGGAACACGAATCCCGCGGTGGCCCGGTCCACGACCTCCTGGCCGATCGCCCAGAGGATGAAGCCGTAGGGATCCCCCCAGGTCAGACCGCTCATGGCCGCCACGTGCCACAGCACCGGGTCGCCCTGCTCCTTCAGCCAGGTGACGTGCTCAGGGGTGAACAGGCTGATCTCGTCGGCAGGAAGGGTCACGAGGGTGCGCCCTCGCAGCACGGCACGATGTGACCGCAGCGGTCGCAGCGCTGGTGCGAGGTCTCCCAGCGCATCGTCGCGCCGCAGTTGTCACAGGGCGGCAGCCCGCCCTTCGGCGGCACGGCGCATGACGGGCTCTCGAGGCCCTTGGTGCTCACCGGACCAGCGTAGGTTCAGCGACCGGCACCGTGACGAAACACGCCGCGCACGTCCGCGATCCGTCGCAGCGCCAGGCTCGCGCCCGCCCGCACGAACGCCGGCGCACGCAGCTCGTCGAGCACGGGCGCGCGCATCCTGGTCCACGACTCGTCGCTGGGCAGTGGCGCCTCGGGGACGTCCGGGCCGCGGCCTCCGACAGCGCGGGCCAGCGCCTCGTCGACGCCGAGCATGGGCTCGTCGCCCGGGTGCCAGGTGTGGCCCGGCCGGCAGACCATGTCGTGCCGCAGACTCTCGACGAGGGCCGTCACTGTCCAGAAGGGCGCCCCGACGAGCAGGGCCGTGGACAGACCCACCAGCGACGCCGGCGCCACCGGAGCGGGGAGTCGCAGGCGGGGAAGTCGAGCCGCGCGCGCGTACGCCGACAGCAGCTGCGGATAGGTCACCACGTCGGGCCCACCCAGGTCGACGGCGCCGCTGGGTGCGTCGTCGGCGTACGCCGCCACCAGAGCCCGGACGACGTCGGTGACCGCGACCGGCTGGACCTTGTTCCGCATCCACGACGGCACGGGCTGGACGAGCAGGAGGGAGGCCAGCTGCCGGACGACTTCGTACGACGTGGAGCCGGCGCCGATCACCACGCCCGCGCGGACCGTCAGGGTCGAGCAGTCGGCCTGGGCCAGCAGCTCCTCGACCTCGAGCCGTGAGGCCAGGTGCGCCGAGAGCGCTTCGCCCCGTTGGAGCGACGGCACCAGCCCGGACAGGTACACGATCCGCCGGACGCCCGCCGCGGATGCGGCGTCGCGGACGTGCACGGCGCCCACCCGGTCGAGGTCGGAGAACCCGCGGTGACGCAGTGCGTGGACCAGGTAGCAGACGCCGTCGACGTCCCGCACCGCACGCTCGACCGCAGCCTCGTCGGTGACGTCGCACTGCCGCCAGCCGACCGCATCGCCCCAGGCGAAGCGGCGCGGGTCGGCCGGCGAGGAGGACGCCGCGACCACCTCGTGCCCCGCATCGAGGAGGGCCGGCACCAACCGCGAGCCGACGTACCCCGTGGCCCCGAGCACCAGGATCCGCATCAAGCCGCCCGCAGGTGACGGACCAGGTTGTGCGAGAACCGGTTGCCCATGGTCGCGACCACGGCGCGCATCGCGGTGTGCACGGCGGGACTGGCCAGCTTCGGGAAGGGCAGGTCGATGGTGATGGCGAGGTCGATCTCCAGGTAGGTGCCGTGCCCGACCTCCGTGAGCAGGTAGGTGCCCCGAACACCGGCACGCTCGTCGGTGCGCTCCGGGTCGTGCACGAAGTCGATGCGCGACGGCTCGTCGAAGGTCATCACCTCGGTGAACGACGGCGACACGACCGAGCCGAGGACGGGGATCCGGACGAGGTGCCAGACCCACCGGACGCCGCCATTCTCGGGCCCAGCGTCTGACCGCGCGTCGATGGAGCGGAGGTACGGCGTCAGCCGCGGCAGCAGGTCCGGGTCGGTGAGCGCCGCCCACACGCGCGACCGGTCCGCCGCGACGGTGGCCGAGGAGACGTTCGAGACGGTGAAGGCGGTCATTGCGCCTCGACCCACAGGGTCATCTTCTTGAGCACCTTGTTGAGCTGGGCGCGCTCGCGGTCGCTCAGCACGCCCACCATGGCCTCCTCCTGCTCACCGCGACGGGCCATCGCCCGGCGCCAGACGTCGGCCCCGGACCTGGTGATCTCGACGACGACGCGACGGCGGTCGTCGGGAGACGCCGTGCGCTGTACCCAGCCGGCCTTCTCCAAGCCGTCCAGCCGCCCGGTCATGCCGGCTCCCGAGACCCCGAGGTCGTCCGCCAGGTCGGTCGGCGACGCCGTTCCGGGGGTGTCCCGGATCATCAGCGCGTGGAGGGTCTGGTACTCGAAGTCCTGCAGGCCGACGCCCGCCACCAGCGTCTGGCGGGACTCGGCGAGAAACTTTCCCAGCCGCCCGATGCGGACCACGATCCCCTCCACCTCGTCGTCGAAGTCGATGTCGATCCAGTGGTCACGCCAGCGGGCGACGTGACGGTCGGTCCAGTCGGTGTCGCTCACGGGAAAGGATAGTACTTCGTCACCTATTAGTTCGTTGACGAATATTTCGGTAACAAAGTATTATCCGTCCGTGACGTCGATTCTCGGACTGCTCCAGCACCGCAGCTATCGCTGGCTGGTGAGCGGCACGACCGTCAGCAGCCTGGGCAGTGCCATCACGCCCGTCGCGCTCGCGTTCGCCGTGCTCGACCTCGGCGGGTCGGCGACCGACCTGGGGCTCGTCGTGGCGGCGTACGCACTGGCGGAGGTCGTCACCGTGCTGTTCGGCGGCGTGCTGGGGGACCGGCTCCCGCGACAGCTGATGATGCAGGGCTCGTCCGCAGTGGAGGCGCTCACTCAGGGCGTGGTCGCCGCGGCCCTGATCTCCGGCTGGGCGAGCATCCCGATGCTCACCGTGATGGGCGTGCTCAACGGCTGCCTCGGAGCCCTGGCCGGCCCGTCGTCCTCGGCGATGACGCGGCAGACCGTGCCCGAGGCGGACCTCCCGCAGGCCGTCGCCGGCCGGCGGCTGGCGCAGAACACCGCACAGGTCGTCGGCTTCGCGGTGGCCGGCCTGCTCGTGGCGGCGTTCGGCTCCGGTTGGGCGATCGTGATCGACGCGGTCACCTTCGCGCTGGCTGCGGTGTGCTTCGGTCTGATCAGCGTCCCGGCACTGCCCACGCCGGAGGCGCAGGCCGGCATCCTGGGTGACCTCCGGGCGGGCGCGGCCGAGGTGTTCCGCCACACCTGGCTCTGGCTGCTCATCGGCCAGGCGCTGCTCTACCACCTCTTCTTCGGGGGCGCGCTGGGCGTGCTCGGCCCCATCGTGGTCGGCGACAATCTCGGCCGCGCGGCCTGGGGCTGGGCGCTGGCCGCCCTGATGGTCGGGTTCATCGCCGGCGGCCTGGTCTCGTTGCGCTGGCGGCCGCGGCGCGGTCTCTACGCCGGTACGGCGCTGCTCTCCCTCACCGCGGCCTTCCCGCTCGCGATGGCGGTCTCCGACCAACTGCTGCCACTGCTCCTCGGCGCGTTCGTGCACGGCTTCGGCCTGGAGCTCTTCAGCGTCAACTGGGACCTCTCGATCCAGCAGAACGTCGCCGAGGACAAGCTCGCCCGGGTCTACTCCTTCGACCTGGTCGGCTCGTTCGTGGCGCGGCCGCTCGGCCTGGCGCTCACCGGACCGGTTGCGGCAACGGTGGGATTCGACCGCTGGCTGGTCGTGGTGGCGGCAGTCATGGGCGGCTCGGCCCTGCTGTCGCTCGGGTTCCCGTCCGTGCGGCGCCTCGAGCGCCGGACTGGACCGTCTGGCGAGGTTGTCCCCGTCTAGGACACGCGGGTCGCCGCGGGATATGCTGGTCGCGCACAGGTCGGACCGCACCCGCGGTCCTCGCTCAGGACCACCCGTTCCTGACCCGACCGTCTCTCGACCCGGAGGTCAGCTCCCCAGGAGCCAGTCGGCTCCTCGGATGACCGCCCGCTCGGGGAGGACCTGGCAGGCGGGCCTGGCATGCTGCCGGGCCTCGGGAGGAGTTTCCTTGGCTCGGAGTCGCGGGCGCCAGGCCCAGAAGTCGGCCCAGAAGTCGGCCCAGAAATCGACCCAGCGTCGTGCGAACGGCCGTCAGGGCCGGACGCGGCCCCTCGACAACGAGGGGCTGATCCCGATCCTCGCGCGCGCCGTTCGAGAGATCGAGTCCGCCGTCGAGCGTGGACAGGCCGTGTCGGTCAGGTCCCGCTTCCAGGCCGTCGCGCTGCTCGCTCGCGAGGAGCGTACGCGGGTCAAGACCGACCCGACGCTCACCGAGGCCAAGCGCGACGGCGAGCTGAAGCGGCTCGACGGCATCGCCACGATCCTGGCCCAGACGGCAGCCCGCGAGCCGTCGCTCTTCTCGCTGCTCGCCGAGGACGCCAAGGTCTCCGACCAGGCGTCCGACATGCGCAAGGCCATGCTCGAGCGGGCCGGCGTCGAGGTGGCCGAGGAGGCCGAAGAGGAGCCCGCCGAGGCACCCCTGTCCCACGAGCGTCGCGTCGTGCCGCAGTCGGTGCTCGCTCGCCAGCTGTCCAACCCGTTCCTCGTCCCCGACTTCGCTGCCGTCTCCCAGAACCGCGGCCAGGCCCGCCGGCTGGCCGGCTGGGAGCTCCTGGGCCCGCTGTTCCGCTCCTTCGAGGTCGTCGGCAACGGCGCGACCACGTCGATGCCGCTGCCCGAGGCGCGCGACGTGATGCTGCCCGGCGCGCTCCAGCTGATGAAGCACCAGGCGCAGGTGGTCGCGGCCGCGGCCGACGGGCACCGTACCTTCCTGCTCGCCGACGAGCCGGGCCTCGGCAAGACGGCCCAGGCACTGCTCGCCGCCGAGGCCACCGACGCGTTCCCGCTGCTCGCGGTGGTGCCGAACGTCGTCAAGATGAACTGGGCACGCGAGGCCAACATCTGGGTGCCGCACCGGATGGCCAGCGTCATCCACGGCGACGGCGAGGACATCAACGGCTTCGCCGACATCATCGTGGTCAACTACGAGGTGCTCGACCGCCACGTCGGCTGGCTCGGCGACTTCGGCTTCAAGTCGATGGTCGTCGACGAGGCGCACTTCATCAAGAACAAGACCTCGCAGCGCTCGCAGAACGTGCTGCAGCTCTCGGAGCGGATCCAGGCCCGCACCGGCCGGCCGATGCTGTTCGCCCTGACCGGCACGCCCCTGATCAACGACATCGAGGACTTCCGGGCCATCTGGCAGTACCTCGGCTGGATCGACGACAAGATGCCGATCGGTGCGCTGATGGACTGTCTCGAGGAGACCGGCCTGTCGCCGGCCGACCAGGGCTTCTACCCCGCGGCCCGCAACTGCGTGGTCGACATGGGCATCGTCCGGCGCCGCAAGGTCGACGTCGCCAAGGACATCCCCGCCCGCCGGGTGGCCGACATCCCGGTCGAGCTCGACGACGAGATGGGCCGCTCCATCCGCGAGGCCGAGGCGGAGCTCGCCCGGCGTCTCGTGGCGAGGTACGAGTCGGCGTTGGCCACCCGTCGTACCGAGGCCGACCTCGGCGACGACGGCATCGACCACGAGCTGGTCCGCCGCGTCGCCACCTGGGAGCGGGAGGACTCCTCCGAGGGGGAGACCAGCGAGAACGTGTTCGGCATGATGCGCCGGATCGGCCAGGCCAAGGCCGGGCTGGCGGCCGACTACGCCGCGCAGCTCGCGCGCAGCGTCGGCAAGGTCGTCTTCTTCGCCAAGCACATCGACGTGATGGACGCCGCGCAGGAGACGTTCGACCGGCGTGGGCTGAGGTACTCCACGATCCGCGGCGACCAGACGCGCATCGCCCGTGAGCGGAACATCAAGGAGTTCGTCGAGGACCCCGACGTCGCGGTCATCGTCTGCTCGCTGATGGCGGCCGGCGTCGGCATCAACCTCCAGGTCGCCTCGAACCTCGTCCTCGCCGAGCTGTCGTGGACCGACGCGGAGCAGACCCAGGCGATCGACAGGGTGCACCGGATCGGCCAGGACGAGCCCGTCACCGCGTGGCGGATCATCGCCGCGCAGACCATCGACACCAAGGTGGCCGAGCTGATCGACAGCAAGGCCGGCCTCGCCGCCCGGGCCCTCGACGGCCAGGACATCGAGGCCTCGTCGGTCGACGTCCAGGTCGAGGCACTGGTCGCGCTGCTGACCGAGGCGCTGCTGGCGCGCTGACCGTTCTCGAGACGCGACCTAGTCGCAGTTGTCGCAGATGCCCGACCGGGGCAGCGCCATGAAGCAGGTGGGGCAGATCGTCTGCGGGAGATCGGCCGGCTTGGTGGGTCGCCTGGTTGCCGGCGCCTTGCGGGCCGCGGCCTTCTTGGCCCTGGGCGCTGTGGCCACCTTCGGCGGCGCGACCGAGCCGCCGTCGGCCGGCAGCCCGACCGCGTCGAAGAACCGGTAGCACTCCAGCTGCTCCTTGGCGGCGTGCCCGTTCGGGCTCTCCGGCCGCTCGCCGTACGCCGCCCGCACGGCCACGGCGTACCCGTCGCCGACGCGACCGTCGTCGTCCACGCACAACGAGACGAGCAACGGCTCGTCGCGCTGCGCGGAGTCGAGGGCCACCCGTCCCAGCACCTCGCCCAGCCAGTAGTGCATCTGCTGCTTGGTGCGGATCCCGCTGCGCCGCTGGACCTCGATCGCCAGCTCCTTGGCGGTCACCGTGGCGCGGTAGCGCCGGGCCGCCTCGAGCAGCGTCTCCCGTGCCGCGCCCGTCCACTCCTCTCGGCTCTGGTCGGCCCCGACGTCGCTGGTCTCGCGCCAGGAGCCCGTGACCGGGACGACCGCCTCGGGGTCGTCTCCGGCGAGCACTCGGAAGCCGAGCTCGCGCAGGATGCGCGCCGCCTGGTCCTTGCTCGACCAGTCGTGGTCCGGGACGGCCGAGCCGGTCGCCTTCTGGTGAGCGGCGCTGAGCACCGCCTGGGCGCCGTACGCCTGTCCGCCATGAAGGAGGACGAACTCCTCGCGGCCGCGGGTGTCGTACTCCGCAAGTGCGCTGGTGACGTGGTGGCGGGAGACAGCAGCGAATCTCGGCACGACCGCGACGATACGGCAGCGGGTCACGCGCCGAGCGGGGTGCTCCTCCTCATCCACCCCACGCGACCGCCACGAGGAGGGCTGGAGGCAGACCACAGCTGTGGATCGCAGCGTGCAACGTCATGTCCGAGCCTGCGGCGCACCAGGTACGCCGCAGGCTCGGAGCTGTCAGGCACTCGTCCGATCCGTCACGTGCGGCGGTGGAAGGTGGTGGTGCCCTTGGGCCGTTGGGTCGAGGCGGGGTGTCGAGGAGCTTCACCACGGCTGTCGTACGTCCGATGATGTTGACGAAACTCACCCTGACGTAAGTCGCAACGCTCGCGGGGTTTCGTGACAGGCGCTAGCGCGCCTTCCTCAACCACGCAGGGCGTGCGCCTTCCTCAACCACCGGCACGCATCGTGCGGGAGAATGGTCGACCGATGGCCACCATCACCGTCGACGCCGACCGGCTGCGCGTCACCTTCCCGACCACGGAGAAGCTCCTCGGCGTCGTGGGCGACCTCGACGTGCCGGTCTCCTCGGTGCTCTCGGCCCACGAGGTCGCGAGCTGGCGTGAGGTGAAGGGCTGGCGCATGGGTCTGGGGCTGCCCGGGGTCTGGCTGCTCGGTACCTGGCGGTGGCGCGGTCACAAGCAGCTCGTCGCCCTGCGCCGCAACCGGCCCGCCGTACGTGTGGTGCTGCGCGGCGAGAAGTACGACGAGGTGCTGGTCGAGACTCCAGACCCCGAAGCTGTTCTTGCGCGGCTGTCTCGAGGGCTCAGCTGACCGAGCCGGTCAACCCTCGCTCGACGGTGGCGATCAGCTTCTCCAGGACACTATCCCGCTCCTCGGCCGAGAGGTCGCGCAGTGGGCCTTCGAGCAGCAGCACCGACAGCCCGTGCACCGCCGACCAGCACACCACGTCCGCGCCCAGCCGGTCGGCGGGGGAGAGGGCACCCGCCTCGACGAGCTCGTCGAGCACCTGACCCAGGAGCACGTAGGGCGCCGCGCCGTCGGGCGAGCTGTCCTCCACGTCGGTGGGGCAGAAGGCCACGTTGAAGAGCCCGGGTTCGGTGAGCGCGAACTCGACGTACGCCAGGCCCGTCGCCCGCAACCGCGCTCGCGCGCGGAGGCCCGGGTCGGACTCCTCCACCTGGGCAAGGCGGCGCAGCATGGCCTGCTCGAGCTGCTCGTTCGCCAGCGTCGCGATCTCGGCGAGCAGCTCGTCGCGGTCGGCGAAGTGGCGGTACGCCGCGTTGTGCGACACGCCCGTACGTCGGGCCACCTCGCGCAGCACCACGCCGTCCGGGCCGCTCGCCCGCGCCAGCTCGGCGCCCGCCTCGACGAGGGCGGCACGCAGGTTGCCGTGGTGGTACGGCTTGGTCGCTGAGGGCACCAGCCCATCATAGAGGCTGATGTTGACAGTGGTCACATTTCGTGCCACGGTGATGTTGTCACTGTCCACATTGCCCTTCGAAAGCGAACTGAGATGCGCTCGAAACTTCCGGTCCTGCTGACGGTCTGCGCGGCCGTCCTCGCCATCAACCTCGACACCACGATCGTCAACGTCGCGCTGCCCAGCATCTCCACCGACCTCGACGCCGGCACCCGCTCCCTGCAGTGGATCGTCGACGGCTACAACCTGGCCTTCGCCGCGCTGGTGCTCGCCGCCGGCAGCCTGTCCGACCGCTACGGCCGGCGCCCCGCCCTGATCCTCGGCCTGGTCGGCTTCGCCGCCGCCAGCGTCGTGGGCGCGCTCGTCACCTCCGACGAGGCGCTCGTCGCCGCGCGGGTCGCCATGGGCATGGCCGCCGCCGTGATCTTCCCGACCACCTTGTCGATCATCAGCAACACCTTCCGCGAGCGCCGCGAGCGCGCCGCCGCCCTGGGCGTCTGGGGCGCCGTCGTCGGCATCGGCGTCGCCGCCGGCCCGGTGACGGGCGGGCTTCTGCTGGAGCACTTCTACTGGGGCAGCGTCTTCTGGGCGCTGGTGCCGCTGGCCCTGCTCACCGCCGGCGCGGCGTACTTCCTGGTTCCGGAGTCCCGCGACCCCGCCGTGCCGCCGCTGGACCTCCCCGGCCTCGGTCTGTCGGTCGCCATGCTGAGCACGCTGACGTACACGATCATCGAGGCGCCCGAGCACGGCTGGGCGTCGACCACCACCCTGGCCGGGTTCGCGCTGAGCGCCGGTCTGCTGCTGGCGTTCGTCGGCCGCGAGCGCCGCGCCGCGCACCCGATGCTCGACGTGGGCCTGTTCCGCGACCGGCGGTTCAGCGCGGCGAGCGGCGCCGTCACGGTGACGTTCTTCGCGCTCTTCGGGTTCATCTTCCTGATCACGCAGTACTTCCAGTTCGTGCGCGGGTACGGCGCCCTCTCGACGGGCGCCCGGATCCTCCCGGTCGCGCTGAGCATCGCCGCCGCCTCGGTGGTCGGCGCGATGCTGGCGCCGCGGATCGGCACCAAGGTGGTCGTCACCTCCGGGCTGCTGCTGTTCGGTGCGTCCTTCCTGTGGATCTCGACGGTGAGCGTCGACGCGTCGTACCCGGCCGTGATCGTGCCCCAGATGGTCCTGATGGGTCTCGGCATGGGCTTCATCAGCACGCCCGCGACCGAGTCGATCCTGCTGGTGCTGCCCCCCGCTCGCGCGGGCGTCGGCTCCGCCGTCAACGACGCCACCCGCGAGCTGGGCGGCACCCTTGGTGTCGCGGTGGTCGGGTCGGTGTTCTCGAGCGTGTACGCCGCGAACCTCACCGACGGCGCGTGGTCCCGGGTCCCCGGAGACGTGCTGGAACAGGCGAAGGACTCGGTCGGTGCCGCCACGGCGATCTCCGCCGGCCAGCCCGAGCTGGTGCGCGCCCTGCAGGACGCCTTCATGACCGGCCTGCACACCTCGAGCCTGGTCGTCGGCCTGCTCTGCGTCGCCGGAGCGTTGATCGGCGCCGTCGCGCTGCCGGGCCGCGACACCCACGTGCCGGACGAGGACCTCGAGCCGACGCCGGAGCCCGTTGCAGCCTGACGCTTGGTGGGTCGTGTGCCTCACGACGCGCTGGAGCGCGTCCTCAGGCACACGACCCACTCGCGGTCAGGGCTTCCAGAAGGGGTCGCGACCGATCAGCCCGAGCATGCGGGTCTGGGCGTCGGCGTCGTCGGGTACGGCGACCCGCTCGCCGTACTGCCCCGACGACGCCAGCACGTCCGCCATCGGCTCCAGGCCGGCCACCAGCTCGGCGCAGGTGTCGGGGTCGAGGCGGTCGTCGAGGCCGGCGCCACGAGCGAGGTCCCAGGTGTGCATGAAGATGTCGGAGGTGTAGAAGCGGTCGATCGCCTCGGGCAGCGGGACGTCCCCCGTGTGCCGGTTCGACAGCACCTTGTCCGCCGTGGCCGGGTCGTCGAGGACTGCCTGCACGTGACCGGCATGCGCCCGCCAGGCGCCGACCGGGTCCTCGTCCACGTCCGGCACGTCCGGCAGCGTGATGCCGGCGCCGTTCGCCAGGAACGACGGGAACCACTCGACGAGATGCCGGACGACATCGCGGGTCGTCCACTCGGCGACGGGGGAGGGCGCGTCCCAGTCGGTCACGGCCTCGGTCCGCTCGGCGAAGCCGGCGGCGATCACGCGGTGGCGGGCCGGGGGGTCGGCGGGAATGCTCATGGACGATGACGCTAGAGCAGCGTGTCCGCTTTAGTCAACCAATCGGTTGAATAGAACTCAGTCCCGCGCGTACGTCGCCGTCAGCGTCCCGCGGGCCACCGCGTGGTCGTCGACCGCGGCGAGTGCCTGGTCCAGGGTGGCCCCCTCGGCGAGGCCGGTCTCCGCGTCCAGGGCCACCACCGTGAAGCGGTAGTGGTGGGTGCCGCCGGGCGGGCACGGGCCGGCGTACGCCGCCGAGCCCGCCGACGACTCCGCCTGCAGGCCGCCCTCGGGCACCCCGCCCTCCGCCGACGACGTGGTCGACACGGGGATGTCCACCACGACCCAGTGGGTGAAGGTGCCGGACGGTGCGTCGGGGTCGTCGACCACGAGCGCCAGTGCCGCTGCGTCGGTGGGCACGGCGGACCACGCCAGCGGCGGCGACACCTCGTCGCCGTCGCACGTGTACCTCGGCGGGATCGGCTCGCCCTCCTCGAACGCCGTGCTCGTCACCTCGATCGTGGCCGGCGCGTCCGCGCCGGCGGGCGGCGACGAGGAGTCGTCGCCGCAGCCGCCGGCCGCGAGCACGAGCAGGGGGACCAGCAGGGCGGGCCGGCGCATGCCCCCAGCGTGGCACGACCCGGCACCGAGCCGGTCAGCCGCCGAGCGCCGCCACCTGCAAGCCACGCAGGCCGATGATCTCCTCGAACAGGTCGAAGCCGGTGGTCGTCCAGGCGAGCCCGAACCAGGTGTCGTCCGTACCTGACCAGCGACGGACCCGGATCTCGTACGTCGCGCCGCGGTTCGCGCCGAACTCGGCGATCTCGTAGCTGTTGTCCCACGAGGCACTGGAGGCCACCTGGTTGCCGGCCTCGTCGAAGACGTGCAGGTCGAGGTCGACGGTCAGGGCGTCGGTGCGGATGGTGAAGAACGGCAGCTCGAGGTTGGTCACCTTCGAGTCCCACGCCAGGGCGACCTTGACCTTCGGCGACAGCGTGAACCGCGGCACGGTCACGAACCAGCGCGAGGTCATGTACCCGGCCGAGTCCTTGTCGGTGACGCGCGACGTGCCGATGTCCCAGCCGCGCGAACGGCCCTTGGTCCCGGACGTCGTACGGCTGCGGGCGATGTCCAGGGCGGACTTGGTGTCCAGCGCCCCGGCGCCGTCCTTGCCGTCGACGCCGGCGATGAGGTCGGCACGCCACGTGGAGCCGGACGGGTTGCGGTGCGCGGCGGCCATCAGGATCGCCCGGCAGCCCTCGGGCCACGAGCGCAGCGTCGCGTTCGCACTCTGGATCACTGCGGCCGCTCCCGCCACGGCCGGTGCCGCCATGCTCGTCCCGCTCAGCGTCAGGCCGACCGTCGAGACGCTCTGGCCGTTGGCCGCGATCTCGGGGAGCTCGCGGTCGCCGTGGGTGGTCGACGGGTTCTTGAACACCGAGTCCGATGCCATCGCCGAGGCGTTGTCGTCGTGGTTGCCGACCGTCAGCCGGTTGAAGCCCTTGTGGTTGACGAACTCGCTCGAGGTGCCGTTGCCGGCCGCCTCGCAGATCGTCGGGTAGGGCCAGGTGACCGCGAGCCAGTCCTTGTACGTGTCGTCGCCGGAGAGGCCCGACGACGTCTGCTCGTCCTCCCGGTGGAAGCTCTGGCTGATCACGGTGCAACCGCGGTCGCGGGCCGCCCAGCGGATGGCGTCGAGGTCCATGCTGTTCGCGGAGTACAGGTCGCAGTCGGGCGCGTGGCCGTGCGGCTTGTTCGCCTCGATGTTCTTGATGATCCCGTGGGTGTGCCGCGAGTGGAAGGACGTCGCCGGGCTCGAGGTGTAGCGGTCCTCGATGTCGAGGTTGGTCGTCACGTCGGGCCCGTCCTCGTAGACCGCGACCCGGACGCCGGTGCCGGTGAACCCGGCCGTGTGCGCCGCATCGCTGCGGGCGATCGCGATGGAGGCAGTGAGGTCCTCGATGCCCTTGGTCTGGTGCAGGAACACCCCGGCGACCAGGTCGCTCTCGGCGAGGGCGCGGACGCGCGACGCGGGGACCGACACCACGACGACGGGAGCCACCTCGTCGACCCGCACGAGCTTCGCCTCGTTGCCCTGCAGGGCGGCGGCGAACCGCTCGGCCATCTCGGCGAACACCTCGCGGCGCCTCTCCTCCACCTCCGGCGGCTTCTTGGCCTGGCCGCGGGTGCTCTTCTCGACCGGCCCGAGGTCCGGGACGGCGAGCCAGACCATGACCTCGACCTGGCCACCTTCGCGCAGGCGCTCGTGCACGGTCGGGTGCAGCTTGCCGTACTTCTCCCATCGCCGCTTCTCCAGCTCGGCCAGCTGCTCGTCCAGGTCGACCTCGCGGCCCCGCTCGTCGTAGGCCACCTGCACCGGCGACCCGTCCTTGCGGTGGTTCGCCTTGAAGACGTCGACGTAGGACCCGTCACCCTTGCCGTCCATGGGTAGGCGGACGACGTCCAGGTCGCCGACGACCAGCCGTACGGCGTGGTGCACGCTCAGCTCGCCGGGCACAGGAGCCGTCGAGTCCACGACCACGAAGTCGACGGCGAGGTCGTCGAGCCGGGCGCCGCTCCTGCTCTCCGCGAGCTCACTGACCTGGAGACGGTGCCGACCCAGAGGCAGCGACGCGGTGTCGACCGACACCGTCCGGCCGTCCTCGCCGAGCTCGACGTCCGGGGAGTGTCCGGGAACCGACACCCCGCCCACCGAGTCGGGGGCAAGCGGGGCGCGGTGCGTGACGACCAACGTCGTACCACGCATCACCACCTCACCCGGTTGGATGTTGAGCTCGGGCTCGCGGGTCTTCGAACGTGCCATGACTGCCTCCAGTTAGGGGTGCGCCCTCTCAGCGCACGCCTGGGAGGAGCCCTCCCGAGTGCTGGCGAATACTGGTCCGAACGGGTGGTTTGCCGCCTTCCTCGACCACCGCGGGCGGCACTGTTGGTCGAGGAAGGACGAAGTCCTGTCACGAGACCGCGTTTCGGTCACCGGGTCTCGTGACAGGCGCTAGCGCGCCTTCCTCGACCACCAGGAACGCTGGCGCCTGATCGGGGTCCTCGCAAGCTCGGACCCCGCGGCGCTCAGAACAGCCGGGGCACGAACGTCTGTTCGTGCATCGGCGGCCGCACGTACGGCATCTCCTTCATCACCGGCAGCTGGACGACGTCGGGCGCCACGTCCACGTAGTCGAACTGACCGAGCAGGTGGTTGATGCAGTTGAGCCGGGCGGCCTTCTTGTCGTCGGAAGGGACGACGTACCAGGGCGCCTGCTTGATGTCGGTGTACTGGAAGGTGGTGTCCTTGGCCATCGAGTACTTCACGTACAGCTCGTGCTCGGCGAGATCCATGTCGCTGAGCTTCCAGCGCTTGAGCGGCTCGGCGTTGCGCTCCTCGAACCGCTTGCGCTGCTCTTCGAACGACACCGAGAACCAGTACTTGATGACCTTGATCCCGGATCGCACCAGCATCCGCTCGAACTCGGGACAGGAGCGCAGGAACTCCTGGTGCTCCTCCTGGGAGCAGTAGTCCATCACCCACTCGACGTTCGAGCGGTTGTACCAGGACCGGTCGAACATCACCATCTCGCCGGCGGCCGGCAGGTGCTCGACGTACCTCTGGAAGTACCACTGCGTGCGTTGCCGCTCGGTCGGCTTCGGCAGGGCGACCACCTTGACGGTGCGCGGCGAGGTGCGCTCGGTGATCCGCTTGATCACGCCGCCCTTACCGGCGGAGCCTCGGCCCTCGAAGATGACCAGCACCTTGAGGCCCTGGGACTGGATCCAGTACTGCAGCAGCACCAGCTGTTCCTGGAGCCGCTCCATCTCCTCGTCGTAGGCAGCCGACTTCAGCTTGCCCTTCTTGGTGTACGCCGAGGAGCCCAGTTCACGGTGCTGGTCGCCCGCGGTGCGGCCGACGTCGTCGGCACCCTCGGGCAGCTGTGACGCGGTCATGGCTCACAGTGCCCACCGCCGGTCGAGCTTGTCGAGACCCGTCCGTCAACCGGTACGCCGCGCGTACCGCCCGTCGAACGCCACCGTCCACGTCGCGCCCTCGTCGGTGGAGGTCTCCCAGACCTGGCGCACGCCGTCACCCTCCCGGGTCCAGGTGATCCGCTGGACGCCGACCTGGGTCGGGTCGTCGTCCCGGGGAGCGCGCCCCTCCATCACCATCGCCCCGTCGCGCAGGTCGCCGTCGAGCAGCAGGACGCCCCCGCCGGAGTCCATCCAGGTCTGGTGCCAGCAGCCGCGCGCGGCGTCGTAGGCGTTGATCGAGCGACCCACGACCCCTCCGTTGCCGTGCCAGTGCTCGTGCAGCATCCCGTTGTCCGGGTCACCGAACAGCTTGGTGATCGAGTTCGTGCCGAGCTGCCGCCCCTGGGGGCCGAACACGTCCCACTCGCCGATCCAGAAGTCGAAGTCGTGCGCATCCGTCATGCCAGCAGTCTCGGGGGGAAACCTGACATCTTGTGTCAGCGATTGGCTCGCTCGCTCGCATACAGCCGGAACAGCAGGTACGCCGCCACGGCGTCGAGCAGGTGCCACACCGCGTGACCCTGCATCCACGACGTCGGGTCGCACCACGGCCCCTGGGCGAGGTTCCAGATGACGAAGGCGACGACCATCGCGGCGACCGCGCCGCCGCCCCAGCGGAGGTCGGTGCGGGTCCCGGCGCCGGCCGGGGCGCGCCGCCAGAGCACCACCTCGACGGTCATGGCCGTCACCACCAGCACACCGAAGGCGAGGTTGCCCGCCTCGTGCACGACCGGCACGGAGCTGCCGATCGTGCCCACCAGCTCGCACGCCGCCACCAGGAGCAGGAAGACCTGGAAGAAGAACGTCGCGCCCTGGCGGACCAGGCGCATCACGGCGTACGCCGCGGCGAACGACGCGATCAGGTACATGCTCAGCAGGTCGAGGCGGCCGCCGAGCTCGGACTGGGTGGCGTGCATGGCCGCGCTGGCGGGGCCGAGCAGCACCGTGACGACGGCGTACGCCGTGGGAAGGCCGCGCAGCCGGGGCAGCACGTCACCCAGTCGGTCGGCACGACCGGCGTACCAGGCGACGAGCAGGCCGGCGACCACGAACCCGACGTTCGACAGGCTGTTGGCCGGCTGCACGAGGAGTCCGAGGTCGTGCGGTCGCTCGCAGAACCCCGCGCCGCGCCCGACGTCCGCGCCGAGCCAGCCCTGCGCGACCGCTGCCCACAGCAGCCCGACCGAGGCGACGGCGGTCGCCGCCGCGACCGCGAGCGGAGTGACGCTACGCGTGGCCAGCTTCGTCCAGCCCGATCTGTCAGGACCGCTTGATGACGCTCGCGGAGAACCGGTACCGCTGGCCGCGGAACGCGCGCCCGTCGTCGATCGGCTGACCCGCGCAGGAGAATGCCGTCTGCTTGTTGCACTTGAATCGCGTCGAGGCGTTGACGAGCGAGACGAAGACGGACTTCACCTTCTTGCGGCTGAACGGCACGATCACCTCGCCGTTGCCCTTGCCGTTGAGCTTGACGAACCGCTTCTCGAACCCCTTGCGCTTCTGGACCAGGACGTACGCCGATGGCTCACGCTGGGCGGCAGGCCCGTCGATCTTGATCTTGAGGTACCACTTCTTGTTGCGCAGCGAGCTCGACGAAGCCACCTGCCAGCTGGCCGACGTCATGTGCAGCAGCTTGGTGCCGAGCTTGCCGGTGCGGCGCTGAGATCGTGTCAGGACGAGCGGGGTGTACGTCGGCGCCAGGCCCCAGGTCTTGCCCTCGGGGTAGAACTTCGCCGGCAGCAGGTTGGCCGAGGCGAACTCGCTGTACACCTTCTTGAAGCCCTTCGTGGACTTCAGGACCGTGGTGATCGCCTTGGTGGAGTAGAGGTCGGGCGCCCCGGTGAAGGCGGCCGCCTTGTTCCAGATCTGCTTCACGATGCCGTTGCCGAACTTCTTGCTGAGGTACTCGAAGAAGGCCCAGTTGCCGTACTGCTCGCTGGAGGCCAGGCCGAAGTAGTCCAGGGGCGTGGTGGGCCGGGCCACCTGGCTGTCGGGGAGGTACTGGCGGTTGTCGTTGACGTTGTCGTAGAGCCGCTCCTCCATCCAGGTGGCGGTGGCCTCGAGGAGCCATCTGTCCTCGCCGTAGTCGTAGCCGAACTGGATCGCGTGGAAGAACTCGTGGGCGGCGGTCACCTCGGCGCTCTTCATGGGCGTGTGGGGGAAGCCGAGGAAGTCGTTGTCGAGGACACAGAAGCCCGACGCGAGCCAGCGGAAGCCGGGCTTGCGCTGCTCCGGGGCGCAGAAACCGTAGAGGCCTGCGCTGCCGAGCTCCTTGAGGTACACGTCGAACTTGTCGTTGCCGCCGCGGCCGCGATCTTGGACCGGCGCTCGGTAGCCGAGGTTCTTGACCTCCTTCTTCCACACGTGGTTCATCATCCGCAGCATCGCGTTCACCCACGCCTGGTTCGGCGGGGCGTCCGCGGTGCTGTTCACCCAGTGGATACAGAAGTTGCCGCCGCACTTCTTCACCGCCGGCACGGTGTAGCCGTAGTTGTACGGGTCCTTCGTGCCGTCGGTCGGCCGAGCGAGAATGCCGTGGGCGATCCGCCGCTGTGCCGGGGAGAGGGCGTCGAGCGAGGCGAACAGGTCGCGCAGCACGAGCGTCGCGTCCTTCGAGCCGGCGGCCGCCCCACCGTCACGACCCGGCGCGTTGCGCTCCGAGAACAGCGACCTCGCGCGGTCGAGTGCCAGCGTCGCGCGCTGCCGGTCCGAGCCGGGGCTCGCCACCCTGGCCCCCGCGACGGCGCCGGTGTCGTCGGCGGCCGCGGACACCACGACCGCGGGCGTCACGGTCAGTGCCAGCCCCAGTGAAAGACCGAGTGTCACCAGGCTGGTGAGCGTGCGCCGCATGTGGGGGGTTCTCCTCGTTTGTCGGTTCAAGCGGCCGTTCCCAGGCCAGGGTCAACAGTAGACGCCGGGGGACCCCCGGTCTCGGGAAGGCCCGCTCAGGTGACGCGGGTCATTCGCCCGCGGAGATCTTCTCGATCAGGGCCGTGGTGGAGATGGCCGGCGTGCGGGTGAGGTACACGACCTCGCACACATCCTCGAACTCGTCGAAGCGGCCTTTCCAGTCGTCGCCCATGACGAGCACGTCGGCGGCGTACCGCTCGATGTATTCGCGCTTGAGCTCCAGGCTCTCCTCGATGAACACCTCGTCCACGGGCTTGAGCGCGGCCACGATCGCCAGCCGCTCCGCCTGGCTGAACACTGGCTCCCGGCCCTTCTTCGCGAGGTTGAGCGCGTCGGCCGACACGCCGACGACCAAGCGGTCGCCGAGCGCGGCGGCACGCTCGATCACCCGGAGGTGGCCGACGTGGAAGACGTCGAAGGTCCCGAAGGTGATCACGGTACGGGCGGGCCGGGGGTCAGCCATGGCGCGATTCTGGCAGCCCTGGGCGGGTACGGGAGAATCGCACCATGGCCCTCGATCGCGGCGTGATCTCGATGATCACGCCGGACCCAGCCGCCGACGAGGCACGCCGGCGCGGTCTGCGGCGGATGCGCACGATCGCGGTGAGCCTGCTGGTCGTGGCCGCGGTGGTGTACGTCGCGACGCGCGGCCAGGACGGCTGGCTCGGGTTCGTCAACGCCGGCGCCGAGGCCTCGATGGTCGGCGCGATGGCGGACTGGTTCGCCGTCACCGCCCTCTTCAAGCACCCGCTGGGCCTGCCGATCCCGCACACCGCCCTGGTGCCGAAGCGCAAGGACGACCTAGGCCGCGGGCTGGAGGAGTTCGTGGGGGAGAACTTCCTCCAGGAAGGGATCATCCGCGACCGGGTCGCCGCCGCGACGATCTCGCTGCGGATCGGTCGATGGCTCTCGGACCCGGTCAACGCGCGCCGCGTCGTCGACGAGGCCGCCGAGCTCGCCTCGCTGGGCCTCGGCAAGGTGACCGACGAGCACATCCGCGGGTTCGTGCAGGACGCCCTCGTGCCCCGCTTCCGGGAGGAGCCGATCGCGCCGCTGCTGGGCGGCCTGCTCGACGAGGTGGTCCGCGACGACCTCCACCACGGGCTGGTTGACCTCGCCGTCGACGAGGTGACGCAGTGGCTCGTCGAGCATCCCGAGCAGTTCGCGGTGGTGCTGGGGGAGCGGGCTCCGTGGTGGGCGCCGCCGCGGCTCAACGATGCGGTCACCAAGCGGCTCTACCGCGAGATCGTCGAGTGGTTGTTGGACATCCGCCACGACCCCGACCACCACGCCCGTCAGGCGCTCGACTCGATGCTGCGCCAGCTGGCCCACGACCTCCAGCACGACCCGGACACCCAGGCGCGCACCGAGCAGCTCAAGGAGCGGCTGCTCGACCACCCGCAGGTGCTCACCTCCGCCGTGGACCTGTGGAACGCGCTCCGCCACGCCCTGCAGGCCTCACTCGCCGACCCCGAGGGCGCCGTACGCCAGCGGGCACTCGGCGAGCTGTCGGCGTTCGCGACCCGGCTCGCCGACGACCCGGACCTCCGCAAGCGACTGGACCTGATGGCCGCGGACGCCGCGGTGTTCGCCGTCGAGCGCTACGGCGCCGAGGTGACGGCCGTCATCACCAGCACCATCGAGCGCTGGGACGGCAAGGAGGCCGCGCGCCGCATCGAGCTGCACGTCGGCCGCGACCTGCAGTTCATCCGCATCAACGGCACCATCGTCGGAGGACTGGTCGGCGTGGTCATCCACGCCATCACCCTGGTGCTCTGACCGGTGGTCGAGGAGGGCGCCCTGGCGCCCGTCACGCTCCGCTGGTCGAGGAGGGCGCCCTGGCGCCCGTCACGAGACCCGGTGAGCTAGTTGACCACGCGCACGGACCGCTGCGCGACGGCGACCACGTCGCCGGCCACGAGCTGGCGGCCGCGACGGGTCTCGACCACGTCGTTGACGCGCACCATGCCGCCGGCGAGCAGCGGCTTGGCCGCGCTACCGGACTCCACGAGGTCGGCCAGCTTCAGGAACTGGCCGAGCTTGATCGACTCGTCGCCGATCCGGACGTCGGTCGTCAGCGGGCTCTCGGTCATGGACCGATTCTCCCAGGTCAGACCGGCTCAGCGCACATCCAGGAGGTCCACCACGAAGATCAGCGTCTCGCCGGGCTTGATGACGCCGCCGGCACCCCGGTCGCCGTACCCGAGGTGCGGCGGGATCACGAGCTGCCGGCGTCCGCCGACCTTCATGCCCTCCACGCCCTGGTCCCACCCCTGGATGACCTGGCCGACGCCGATCCGGAACTCGAGCGGCTGGCCACGGTTGTACGACGCGTCGAACTCCTCGCCGGTGGAGTGCGCGACGCCCACGTAGTGCACCGACACGGTCGAGCCGGACGTCGCCTCCACCCCGTCACCCTCCGTGACGTCGGTGATCACCAGGTCGGCGGGAGGCTCGTCGCCGGGGAACTCGATCTCGGGCTTCTCCATGGGCTCTTGTCTATCAGGAGCGTCCCGACGGGTGGTTCCGAGGCTGCGTGCGTCAGGTCTGGTGCACGTAGGAGTCGAGCTGGTCGCGCTCGAACTGGAGCTGGTCCATCGCGGCCTTGACCACGTCGCCGATGCTGATGATGCCGGTGAGCTGGCCCTCGGTGACGACGGGCACGTGGCGGATCCGCCGGTCGGTCATCAGGCTGCGCATGTCGTCGAGACTGGTGTCGGGCCCCGCCGTGGCCACCTCGACCGTCATGATCGCGGACACCTCGCCGTCGAGGATGTCGTCGGAGTCGAGAAGGTGGCGGACCACGTCGCGCTCGCTGACGATCCCGTCGACCGCCGACCCGTCGACGCTCACGATCAGCGCGCCGACGTTGTGCTCCGCGAGCAACCTGAGCAGGTCGCGCACCGTCGCGTCGGGAGTGATGGTGATGACGTCCTTGCTGGACTTGGCGCCGATGACGTCGCTGATGCGCATTTCTCGGGGACCTCCTCGCACGGGCGGGTTGGGTCCCCCCCACGCTAGTCGTGCGGCGGCCTCGCGGTCGAGCGTCTCGCTCCGCGGTTCGTGGTCACGCTCTGTGGGTTGCGGAAACCGCGCAATTGCGGCCGAATGACAGGGTTCCGGCGCGCGGATCTGCAGTTCGGCCGCATTTGCGCGATTTCCGACAGCCCGCCACCGACGCGGACTCCGGCCCCCGGCCCTCATCCCAGCGGGGCGGGTCGCCTCACTCGCGGGGTCGCCGGGAGCGGAGCTCGTGCACCGACCCGGGGCCGAGCGGGGGGAACTCCGGGTCGTCGTGGTCGTCGGGGAGAGAGCCGAGGAAGGCGAGCACGGCCTCGTGGAGGTGCCCGTTGGTGGCCAGGGCGTTGCCGCCGAAGGGGCCGTTGGTGCCGTCCAGCGAGGAGAACCGGCCGCCGGCCTCGCGCACGACGATGTCCAGGGCGGCCATGTCGTACAGCTCGAGCTCGGGCTCCGCGGCGATGTCCACGGCACCCTCGGCGAGCAGCATGTAGGACCAGAAGTCGCTGTACGCGCGCGTGCGCCAGCACCGGCGCATCAGGGACAGGAAGTCCTCGAGGCGTTCGCGCTCGTCCCAGCCGTGGAGGGAGGAGTACGACAGCGAGGCGTCCTCGAGGCGGCGTACGTCGGACACGGTGCAGCGGGTCGCCTTGAGCAGCGATCTGCCGGTCCAGGCACCGGCGCCCGTCGAGGCCCACCACCGGCGGTTCAGCGCGGGCGCCGACACCACGCCGAGCACGACCTCCCCGTCGACGACGAGCGCGATCAGGGTCGCCCAGACGGGCACGCCCCGGACGAAGTTCTTGGTGCCGTCGATCGGGTCGATCACCCACTGGCGCTGGCTGTGTCCGGACGATCCCTGCTCCTCGCCGAGCACGGCGTCGCGCGAGCGCACCCGCGACAGCGTGCGCCGGATCGCCTCCTCGACCGCCTGGTCGGCATCGGTGACCGGGGTCAGGTCGGGCTTGCTCATCACGTGCAGGTCGAGCGCCTTGAAGCGGTTCTCGGTGATCGAGTCGGCGTCGTCGGCGAGCACGTGCGCGAGCCGGAGGTCGTCGGTGAAGTCGACGACGCCCGACGAGGGGCCGGAGATCGGCATGGAAGACACACTATTCGCGACCGAACCGAAGACCGGGGACCTTCGTACCATGGGGTGTGACCGTCTCTGCTGGCCCAGCGCTCATCTCTGTCATGGAATGGAAGATCACCGGCCTTCCGCTGCATCCCCTGGTCGTGCACGCGGCCGTGGTGTTCGCGCCGTTGGGGGCGGCGGCGGCCCTCGCGTACGTCTTCCTCCCCAAGTACCGCGACCTGCTGCGCTGGCCGACCATGGCGCTGGCCGCGATCGCCTTCCTGACGATCTGGGCGGCGTACCTGACCGGCAACAACTTCTTCGCCAGCAGCCGCTTCGACAACTTCTCCGGCGAGCTCCTCGACCGGATCCACAAGCACCAGTCGTACGCCCGCACCTTGCGCTGGATCGCCACCGGGTTCGGGATCGTGACCGTGGCCGCGACCTACCTGCACACCCGTACCGGCACCACCCGCATGGTGCTGAGCGGGCTGGTCGTGGTGCTCGCCGTCCTCACCCTGGTGTGGACGGTCCTCACCGGCGACGCGGGTGCGCGTGCGGTCTGGAGCGAGTAACCGCTAGCTGCCGATCGCGCAGTACCCCGCCGGCTCGCTGACCAGGAACCCGCGCCCGCCGGTCAGCTCCGGCAGCCCGCGCTCCACGCCGTGCACCGAACGCGTCGGGATCGTGCCGCTGACGGTGCACCGGCCGTTCGCGAACGTCGGCAGGCCGGGGGTCGCTCCCGCGGCGGTCAGCACGTGCAGCACCCCGGTGAACGACTCCTCCGGCACCTCGACCTCGAACGTGCTGATCGGCTCGTACTCGCGCGTCCCGGCCGTGCTCAGGGCGCGACTCAGCGCCCGCTCGGTCAGGTCCCGGTAGTAGCCGGCCGGCGGCGTGGGCGCGCTGAACCGGCCGTCGGTCAGCGTCACCACCCAGTCCACGACGCGCCAGCCGAGCAGCCCCCGCTCCATCACCCGTGGCACGGTCTCCTCGATGGCGCGGTGGTGCGCCGGCAACAGGTACCCGCGCTCGGTGCCCATCACGTACCTCCCGCCCGACCCCGGCGGACCCGGCTCGACGCGGTAGGCCACGCTCGCGTTTCCGGACGGCACCCGCAGCCTCCACTCGCCGACGGCCGCCACCCGCTCGACGTGCACGGTGCGCGTCTCGGCGACGTCCGCCTCGATGCCGAACTCCTCCGCCAGCCTCGCGACGAGCACCTCGCGCTGCACCTCGCCGTAGAGGCTCACGGTGAGCTCCTCGTCCACCCCGTCCAGCCGCGCGTCGATCAGTGGGTCCTGAGCGCTCAGCAGCCGCACGGCCTCGAAGAGTCGCGCCCGCTCGGCCGGGTCGCGCGCCACCACCACCGACTCCAGGCCGGGCGGCGGGAAGAGCCGCAGCCCGTACGCCGCGTCCCACCGGCCCAGCTGGTCGCCGATCTCGGCGTCGCGGAGGCCGACCACGGTCGCGATGTCCCCCGCGACGGCCGGGTGGTCGGTGGTCTCCGACCCGGCGGCGTACGTCGCCACCCGCTGCGCGCGGCCGGGTGCCGCAACCACGTCGCCGTCGGGGCGACGGTGGTGCCGGACGACGTCGTCGCGGGAAGCGAGCGTGCCGGCGCGCATCCGGACGTACGCCCGCGGGTGGCCGGCCGCGTCGCGCTCGATCTTGAACACGCTGGCCTGCAAGGGATCAGCGGGCGAGCCACCGGCTGAGGGGAGGTACCTCGCGATCGCCGCCAGCACGTCGGCGACACCGACTCCGGTCAGCGCGGCCCCGAACACGACGGGGTGCATCCGCCCGCCGGCCGTCGCCCGGGCGAGGGCGTCGAGCAGGTCCGGTTCCGAGGGCGGTGACCCGTCGACGTACGCCGCCAGCACCGACTCGTCGACCAGCGAGAGCCGGTCGGCGAGCTCGTCGGCGAAGGCCGGACCCCCGACGGGGGACGACGGAAGCGGCCCGCGAGCCGAGACCGATCGGCTCGTCGAGCGCGACGGCGTCGCCGGCCAGCCCTTCGCGCAGAGCCTCCAGGGACGCCGAGGCCCCGCTGCGGTCGATCTTGTTGACGAACACGAGGAACGGGATCCCGAGGCGTTCCATGATCCGGATCAGGGCGCGGGTCTGGGCCTGGATGCCCTCGACCGCGGAGACCACGAGGACGGCGCCGTCGAGCACGGCCAGCGCGCGCTCGACCTCGGCGACGAAGTCGGCGTGGCCGGGGGTGTCGATGAGGTTGACCTTGAGGTCGCCGACGGTGAACGCGACGACCGCCGAACGGATGGTGATGCCGCGCCGGCGTTCGATGTCGTCGGCATCGGTGACGGTGTCACCGTGGTCGACGCGGCCGAGGTGGGTGCTGACGCCCGTCTCGTAGAGCAGACGTTCGGTCAGCGTGGTCTTGCCGGCGTCGACGTGCGCGACGATGCCGAGGTTGAGAGTGCGCTCGTGTGTGAGCAAAGCATGACCGCCTTGGAGAGCTGGGACAGGTGGGCATGCGTGCTCCTCATGTCACTCTCCTTTCGCGGTCGTCGGTGCGGCCACGCTGCCACGTGCGGCGGGTCGGCGCGACCGATTTCACGTCGCGCGAAATCAATACGCCGGAACGCTGCGTGCCGCCAGCAGCCTGCGGAACGACTCGACCCGCAGCGGGTCGGCCTCGCCGCGCTCGACGGCCTCGTCCAGCCCGCACTCTGGCTCGTCCTCGCCGTGCGTGCAGCCGCGCGGGCACTCCTCGGTCATCTCGTCGAGGTCCGGGAACGCCTCGATGAGATGCTCGGGCCGGACGTGCGCCAGGCCGAAGGAGCGGATCCCGGGGGTGTCGATGATCCAGCCCTCGACCGAGTCCGGGCCGGGGAGGGGGAGCATGATCGCGGAGGTCGAGGTGTGCCGGCCGCGTCCCGTGACGGCGTTGACGTGCCCGATCGCCCGGTCGGCGTCGGGCACCAGCGCGTTCACCAGCGTGGACTTCCCGACGCCGCTGTGCCCGAGGAGCACGCTGGTGCGCTCGTGCAGCCGCTCCCGGAGCTCGCTCAGGTCGCCGCCCTTGCGCGTCACCACCCAGGGCACTCCCAGCGGCCGGTAGGTCACCAGCAGGGTCTCGGGGTCGGCCAGGTCGGACTTGGTGAGGCACAGCAGGGGCCTCATCCCGGCGTCGTACGCCGCCACGAGGGCCCGGTCGATCAGCCCCGTGCGCGGCTCGGGGTCGGCGAGGGCGGTGACGACGACGAGCTGGTCGGCGTTCGCGACGATCACCCGCTCGACCGCGTCGTCGTCGTCGGCGCTGCGGCGCAGGGTGGTCGTGCGCTCGTCGACCTCGACGATCCGGGCCAGCGACCCCTCGTCGCCGGACACGTCGCCGACCACGCGGACCCGGTCGCCGACGACGACGCCCTTGCGGCCCAGCGGCCGCGCCTTCATCGCGGTGACGGCCCGGTCCTCGACGACCACGCCGAAGCGCCCGCGGTCCACGGTGAGCACCCGGCCCTCGTGAGCGTCGTCGTACGTCGGCCGCTCCTTGGTCCGCGGCCGGGTACGCCGTCGCGGCCGGTCGTAGTGCTCCTGGTCCTCCTCGCCGTAGCGACGTTGGCCCGGGCTCATGACGCGGTCACAAGAGACGGCTCCAGGCGTCCGGGAAGTCCGGGAAGGTCTTGCTCGTGGTGGCCACGTCCTCCACGAGCACGTCGTCGACCGCGGCACCCACGACCACCCCGGCGTGCGCCATCCGGTGGTCGGCGTAGGTGTGGAACAGCCCTCCGTGCAGCGGCGCCGGCCGGAACGCCAGGCCGTCCTCGGTCTCGGCCACGTCGGCCCCGAGCCCGCCGAGCTCGCGGGCGAGAGCGGCGAGACGGTCGGTCTCGTGACCGCGGATGTGGGCGATGCCGCGCAGCACGGACGGCGAGTCCGCGAGGGCGCACAGCGCGGCGACGACGGGCGTCAGCTCGCCGACGTCGTGGAGGTCGGCGTCGATGCCGTGCAGGCGGTCCGGTCCGGTGACGCGCAGCCCGTCGTCGGTCCACGCGACGTCGCAGCCCATCCGGGCCAGCAGGTCGCGCAGCTCGTCGCCGGGCTGGGTCGTGGTCTCCGGCCAGCCGCGGACGGTCACCGACCCGCCGGTGACGGCCGCCAGTGCCAGGAACGGCCCCGCGTTGGAGAGGTCGGGCTCGATCGTGGTGTCCAGGGCCCGCACCACGCCGGGCGCGACCTGCCACCGGTTTGGCTCGCTGTCGTCGACCTCGACGCCGTGCCGGCGCAGCATCGCGACCGTCATGTCGATGTGGGGCATCGAGGGCACCGGCTTGCCGTCGTGGAGGACGTCGACGCCCTTGTCGTACCTCGCCCCGGCCAGCAGCAGCGCCGACACGAACTGCGAGGACGCCGACGCGTCGATCACGACCTGGCCACCCGGTGCTGCGCCGGTGCCACGGACCGTGAACGGCAGGCCGCCGCGGCCCTCGTCGTCGATCGTGACGCCCAGCCCGCGCAGGGCCGTCAGCACCTCGCCGACCGGCCGGGTGCGCATGTGGGGGTCGCCGTCGAAGGCCACGTCGCCGACCGACAGGGCGGCGATGGGTGGGACGAACCGGAGCACCGTCCCCGCCAGCCCGCAGTCGACCGTCGCGTCCCGGTCGAACGCCCTCGGCGTGACCGACCAGTCGTCACCGCTCGTGTCGACCTCCGCGCCGAGCGCGGTCAGTGCCGACGCCATCAGCGAGGTGTCCCGGGACCGCAGGGCGCGGCGTACGACGCTGGGCCCGTCCGCCAGCGCGGCCAGCACCAGCGCACGGTTCGTCAGGGACTTGCTGCCGGGCAGCGAGACGACGGCGTCGATCGGCCCGTGGGCGCGTGGCGCCGGCCACGGGTCCTGCCAGGGTCGATGTGGCGTCGTCACTCGGCGCAGCCTAATGCGGCTAGGCGCGCGGCCTCTTCTTCTCCGTGTCGTAGATCGGCAGCACGTCGACCGTCGCGGAGACGATCGCGTCGCCGACCTCCACGCCCAGCGTGCTGCCCACGCTCGCGTGCGCGCTGTCGACCACGGCGAGCCCGATCTTGCCGAACCTCGGGCTGTCGGTCGGGCTGGTGAGGACTCCGACCTCCTGGCCGTCCTTCGTGACGGCCGCGCCGTACTCGGGGAGCTCGTCGGCCTCGTAGCGCAGCGTGACGAACCGGTGGGGCGGCTCCGCGGCGACGGCGCGCAGCGCGTCCTCGCCGGCGAAACCGAGCCCGTGGTCGAGCCGTACCAACCGGTCGAGGCCCACGTCGTACGGCGTGCGCTCGTGCGGCTCGTAGTCGTAGCCGTAGATGATCAGCCCGGCCTCGACCCGTGCGACCTCGATCGCGTCGGTGCCGATCGGCGTCACGCCCGCGCCGACGACGGCGTTCCAGAGCGTCCCGGCATCGGCGGGGTCGACGAGGAACAGCTCGTACCCGAGCTCGCCGCCGTACCCGGTCCGCGACAGGTACACGTCCACGCCGCCGACTTTCACCGGGCGCGGGATGAACCGGAAGTACCTCAACGCCCCGAGGTCCTCGTCGGTGAGCTTCTGCACCACCTCGCGCGAGCGCGGGCCGATGACGCCGAGATGGGGCATCGACGGCGTGACCCACTCGACGTGCGCGTCGAGGTCCGCCACCAGCTCCCCGAAGAACTCCGCGTGGTCGCTTCCGTTGGTCATCACCCAGCAGTGGTCCTCGCGCCCATGTCGTCCACCGGTGTTGAACACGGTCGCGTCGTCGACCATGAGCCCGTCGGCATCGAGGAGCGCGCCGTACCTCGCCTGCCCGACCGCGAGCCCCAGCACGTCGTTGCTGAACACCCGCTGGACGGCTCTCAGCGCGTCGGGTCCGCGGAACTCCCACTTGTTCAGCGGCGAGACGTCCCACACCGCCACGTCGTCACGGATCGCGGCGTACTCCTCGGCGGTGTCGCCGAACCCTTCCAGCCACATCCACCCGCCGTCCTCGGCGTGCGAACCGCCCTGTGCTGCGGTCACCTCGTGGAACGCGGTCTTGGTCGCTTCGTTCTCGCTCATCGGGCCTCCGGATCGACGGAGCCGCATCCTCCCACGCGTTTGACTGACCGTTCAAGTAGGAGGGGAGACCTCAGGTCAGCTGGGCGCGGGCGAGCTTGGCCTGGTGACGGGCGTCCTTGGCCAGCACTCGTGCCTCGCGGCGTACGTCGGCGGCGGCGCGGCGGGCGCGCCACGCCACGCCGGGCTTGCCCTCGGTGTCGACCGAGGCCAGCATCAACCCGCCCATCATCGAGGCGTTCTTGAAGAACTGGACGCGCTGCGCCTTCCTCCGGGCCGGGTCCTTCTCCTCCCAGAAGCGGTGCCCCGCTGCCGTCGTGGGGACCAGCGTGGCGGCGAGCACGGCGCTCGAGGTGCGCGGCATCCGTCCGGTGGCCAGAGCGAGGCCCGCGACCACCTGGAGGGCTCCGTTGAGGCGGACCAGCGTCGTCGGGTCGTCGGGGAGCTGGGGCACGACCTTCCGCAGGAGGGGGACCAGCCTGTCGGTGACCGGCTCGGCGGCGTCGGCCTTGGCGGGAGCGGTACGCAGGGAGTCGATGCCGCCGACCACGAACATCGAGGCCAGCAGGGGACGGGCGGCGAGCCGGACGAGCGTCATGCCTTCCTTCCTACACCACCTCCGAGGAGCCGGTCGTCGCCCGCGGGGGTGGGTCTGTGGTCACTACTACTGTGGTCGGCATGTGCGGTCGCTACGCCTCCAGCCGCAAGCCCGAGGACCTCATCGAGGAGTTCGAGGTCGTCGACAGCCGGGTGCCCCAGGCGCTGAACCCCGACTACAACGTGGCCCCCACCAAGGAGGTGTACGCCGTCGTCGAGCGGCCGCCTTCCAAGGAGGCCAACAGTGACCGGGAGAAGGGCGCGCCCGCACAAAGACAACTGCGCACGCTCACCTGGGGGCTCATCCCCTCGTGGGCGAAGGACCCGAAGATCGGCAACCGGATGATCAACGCCCGGATGGAGACGGTGGCCGAGAAGCCGTCGTACCGTCGTGCGTTCTCGTCGCGGCGCTGCCTGCTGCCGGCGGACGGCTACTACGAGTGGTACCCGACGGCCGAGCTCGGCAAGTCCGGAAAGCCGCTCAAGCAGCCGTTCTTCATCCGCCCGAAGGACCACGGGATCCTCGCGATGGCCGGGCTGTACGAGATCTGGCGTGATCCCGACAAGGCCGAGGACGACCCCGACCGGTTCCGCTGGACCTGCACCGTGATCACCACCGACGCCGAGGACGACGTCGGCCACATCCACGACCGGATGCCGCTGATGGTCGAGAAGGACCGCTGGTCGTCCTGGCTCGACCCGACCATCAAGGACAAGGACGAGCTGTTGGCGCTGCTCGTGCCCGCGTCGCCGGGGGCGCTCGAGGCCTACCCCGTCTCCAAGGCCGTGAGCAACGTCCGCAACAACGGGCCCGAGCTGATGGAGCCGCTGCCGCTCGAGGACGTGCCGGAGCTGGGCTGAGCGCAGGTACGCCGACCGCTGTCACACTGCGGGACATGCCCACCGAGCGCCCGGTCCGTACGCCGCACGGTGACGGCCGACTGGTCACCTACCGCGCCCGGGACACCCTCGCCACGGTGCTGCTCAGCCACGGCGCCGGGCGGGGCATCGACACCCGTGACCTGGAGGCGCTGGCGGCGGCCCTGCCGCGGCAGGGTGTCGCGGTGGCGCTGTTCGAGCAGCCCTGGCGGGTCGCCGGCAGGAACGTCGCGAGCCCGCCGGCCACCCTGGACGTCGGGTTCACGGCGGCCGCCACGGCGCTGCGCGCCAGGACGCCGCTCGTCGTGGGCGGCCGCTCCGCCGGTGCCCGCTCGGCCGCGCGTACGGCGACCGCGCTGGGGGCCGCCGGGTGCCTCGCCCTGGCCTTTCCCCTGCACCCACCCGGTCGGCCGGAGAAGTCGCGGCTCGACGAGCTGCTGGGATGCCGGGGTGACCACGCTGGTCGTGCAAGGGGAGAACGACACCTTCGGGCGGCCCGACGAGTTCCCGGCGGGCGTCGACCTGGCCGTCGTACCGGCTGCGGACCACGGCTTCGCGACGCCCAAGCGCAGCGGCGTGAGCGAGGAGGACGCCATGGCGGTCGTCGTGGAAGCCACGCTGGAGTGGATCGTCCGCGAGGTCGCCGGGAATCGCTGAGCGGGTCGGGTGTTCCAGCCACACGTGCTCGCCGTGCTCGAACGTCCCACCTCCCCAGTAGATTGGGAGGCAATGACTGACTCAACTGAACGTGGACGCCGACCCCGAGGCCGTCGACCTGGAGACGGAGTCCGAGGCGGAGCGGACCGCCCGGTTCGAGCGTGACGCGCTGCCGTTCCTCGACCAGCTCTACTCCGCGGCCATGCGGATGACCCGCAACCCGGCCGACGCCGAGGACCTGGTCCAGGAGACGTTCGCGAAGGCGTACGGCTCGTTCCACCAGTTCCGGCCCGGCACGAACCTCAAGGCCTGGCTCTACCGCATCCTCACCAACACCTTCATCAACACCTACCGCAAGAAGCAGCGCCAGCCGCAGCAGTCCATGTCCGAGGACGTCGAGGACTGGCAGCTCGCCAGGGCCGAGTCGCACTCGTCGACCGGCCTGAGGTCCGCTGAGATGGAGGCCTTGGAGCACCTGCCCGACTCCCAGGTGAAGGACGCGCTGCAGCGGCTTCCCGAGGAGTTCCGGCTGGCCGTCTACCTCGCCGACGTGGAGGGCTTTGCCTACAAGGAGATCGCGGAGATCATGGACACGCCGATCGGCACCGTGATGTCTCGGCTCCACCGCGGCCGGCGGCAGCTCCGCGAGATGTTGTCCGACTACGTGCGTGCCAACGACCTGCTGAGGGTCGGGGAGGGGAGCGACTCATGAACGACGAGTCCTGCGCCGACTTCCTCGACCGCATCGTCTACCTGCTCGACAACGAGCTAGACGCGGGCGAGATCCGCGAGGTCAAGCTGCATCTCGACGAGTGCGCGCCGTGCCTGGAGCGGTACGACGTCCAGCGCACCATCAAGACCATCGTGGCGCGCTCCTGCTCGGAGTCGGCGCCCGACGACCTGCGTCAGCGGGTGATCGTGCAGCTGCGCCAGATCCAGGTACGGATCACCGAGAGCTGAGGCTCACCAGGCACGACCGACGACCGCCGAACAAGCGACGAGCCCCCGACCGGATGTCCGGTACGGGGGCCCTGTGCTGTTACCTGTGCTTGTTAGCAGTTCTTGGTGCAGGAGCGCTCTCAGGCGTTGGGGCGCTTGCCGTGGTTCGCGCCCTTCTTCTTGCGCGCCCGGCGCTTGCGTCCGGTCTTGCCCATGGTGTTCCTCCTGGAATCGAGTACGCCGCCCAGTCTCCCAGGTGGGGTGCCTGTGGATGAAATCGGGATAGTCCCCACGAAAATCATCATGGAACGACGTCCCCATGATGATTTTCGTGGGGACTATCCCGGGCGCGGCGTCAGAGGCGGCTGAGGAAGCGTTCGACGTCGACGACGAGGCGGGTGATCTCGGCGGTACCGACGACCTTGCCGGAGGCGTCGACGGCCCGGACGGAGAAGCGGTGGAGGCGGCCGTCGGCGTACGACGAGGAGGCGGTCACCCGTACCTCGCCGCCGACCGGGCTGGCGGCCCGGTGCTCGAGCTCCACCCGGGTGCCGACGCTCGTGGTGCCGTCGGCCAGCGAGGGCTCGAGAGCCGCGCACGTCGCGGCCTCGCACCAGGCCAGCAGCCGAGGCGTCCCGAGGACCGGCAGGCGACCCGGACCCCAGCGCGGCTGCCGTGTCGTCGGAGGTGACCGTGAAGTTCAGGGTCGCCTCCATCACAGCTCCTTGGTCCACGCGCGCATCGGGAGCTCCGGCATCTCGTCGGGGTACCAGTCCCGGCTGGGCTCGGGCCGGTAACCGAGCCGGGCATAGATCCGGTGTGCGGCCGTCATGTCGTCGATCGTCGTCAGCCACATCCGGGTCGCCCCGGCCGCCCGGGCGTGGTCCTCGCAGGCACGGACCAGCGCCTCGCCGGCGCCGCGACCTCGTGCCGCCGGCGCCACGGCCAGCATCCGGAACTCGCCCTCGCCGTCCGCCGACAGCTCGCGCCACGGCGAGCCCGGCGGGCACGACGTCACGCTGCCCAGCACCGTGCCGTCGTCGTCGACGGCCACCCACAGCTCCGCCTCACGGTCGCGCCGGCCGGCGTCCCGCAGCGCATTCCGGTAGTAGTCGTCGGGCCCCAGGAGGAACTCCTCGTACGCCTCCTCGGTGACCCGCCCGACCTCCTCGTACTCGTCGGGCACGGCACGCCGGATCAGCACCCCTCACACCCCGAACGTGTTGCGCGGGTAGGCGGCCGAGACGTCGGTGATCACGTTGACGAGGTACGGCGCACCGGAGGCGAAGGCCCGGTCCAGCGCCGGCCCGATCTGGCGAGGATCGGTCAGCGTCTCGCCGGCGCCACCGAGCGCGCGGACCACCTCGTCGTACCTCGTCTGCGGCTGCAGGTCGGCCGCGACGTCGTAGCCGTAGATCATCTGCATCGGGCCCTTCTCCAGGCCCCACGCCGAGTTGTTGCCCATCACCATCACGACGGGCAGGTCGTGGCGGACGAGCGTGTCGACGTCCATCAGCGAGAAGCCGGCGGCACCGTCGCCGAGCAACAGCACGACCTGCGACGACGGCCGCGCGATCCGCGCCGCGATCGAGGCGCCGAGGCCGGCGCCGAGGCAGCCGTACGGACCAGGGTCGAGCCAGCCACCAGGCCGCTTCGGCTCCACGTACTTGCCCGCGAAGCTCACGAAGTCGCCGCCGTCGCCGATCACGACCGCGTCGTCGGCCAGCCGCGGCACCAGCTCGCCGTAGATCCGGGCGGGGTGGATCGGGTCGGCCTCGGCCCCGAGCAGCGCCGCGTCCCGCTCCACCGCGGCCGCGACAGCCCTGTGCAGGTCATCCACCCATCCCACCCAGTCGGTCCGGCGGTCGCTCTTCTCGAGCCCGTCGCGGATCCCGGTGAGGATCGTGGAGAGATCGCCGTACGCCGACCCGGCGAGCTCCGCGTGCCGCGCGACCTGGCCCGCCGAGTCGGCGAGGTGCACCACGCGAGCGGGGGTCGTGTCGTCCTTGCCGCCGAAGATGCCGTAGCCCAGCCGGAAGTCGAGAGGCGTCCCGGCGACGACGACCAGGTCGGCGCCGTTCAGTGCCTGGCTGCGCGCCTTGGTCACCAGCAGCGGGTGCCCGCCCGGGATCACGCCGCGGCCCATGCCGTTGGTGATCGCCGGCAGTCCGGTGGTCTCCACGAGGTCCAGCGCAGCCCGCTCGGCGCCGTCGGCCCAGACGTCCGTGCCGAGGATCAGCACCGGCCGCTGGGCCGCCGCGAGGAGCGACGCGACGGCCTCGATGGCATCGGGATCGGGGTCGGCACCCCGCACCGGTGAGCCGTCGGGCACCACGCCGGACGCCTGGTTGAAGAACTCGTCCATCGGGACGTCCACGAAGACCGGCCCGCGGTGCGAGGAGCCCGCGAGCGTGAACGCCTCGTCGAAGCCGCCGGCGATCTCCGCCGCGGTCGGGATGGTGCGGGCGAGCTTCGAGATCGGCGCGATGATCGGCGGCTGGTCGAGCTCCTGGAGCGAGCCGCTGCCCCAGCGGTTCTGCGGGGCACGGCCGCCGACGACGACCATCGGCGACCCGGCGAACTGCGCCTGCGCGATCGCGCTGATCCCGTTGGTGACACCCGGACCCGCGGTCAGCACCGCGAGCCCGGGACGGCGGGTCAGCTTCCCGGTGGCTTCGGCCGCGAAGGCCGCGGTCTGCTCGTGCCGAACGTCGAGCAGCCGCATCGGGGGCTCGGCCTTGACCGCGCCGTCGTACATCGGGAAGACGTGCGCGCCCGAGAGCGTGAACATCGTCTCCACGCCGTGTGCGCGGGCCACGGCGACGGCGAGCTCACCGGCGTGACCGGACAGCTCTCGGGACTTCTCATCGGCCATGCCGGGCACGTTACCCAGGAGTAGGTCAGGTGAGATATGTGGGGTTCGTCGCCTTCAGGGCGGCGACGACCTCCAGCAGCAGGTCCGAGCGCATCTCCGGGGCGCCGGGCGCCAGCGCGAGCTGGAGGTACAGCGACCGCAGGAACGACTCGGCGTTGCCGGTGGAGGGGTACGGGTTGCCGTCGCGACCCGCGCGGTGCGCGCCGGCCGAGATCCGGGCGACCCAGGGCTCGACCACCGCGAACGGCACCACGTTGCGGCGCAGCACGGTCATGGTGGCGAGCACCATCCGGTCCGGCTCCCCGTGGACGTACGGCGCCTCGACGGACGCGAGGATCCGGTCGGCCAGGACGTCGAGGAGCACCGTCAGCTCGTTGCGGCCGAGGTGCTGGGAGCGGGCCAGCACGCCGATCGCGTCGGCGCCGTGGGCCACGGCGTGCGCCCAGCCCTTGTCGGGGACGAAGCCGCGGACGTCACGCTCCCGGAGGTACCAGGTGGCGATCCGGTCGCCCCACTCCATCAGCTTGGCGGCCGGTACCAGGTCCTCCTGGTTGGTGCGGTCGATGCACTCGGCCAGCACCAGCACCGAGAAGGTCCGGCGGAACACCGTGTCGGTGCCCTCCTCGCCGAGGCCGACGGTGAGCCCCGCGGCCATCCCGTCGCCGAGCCCGATCAGCAGGTCGTCGTACACGCCCCGGTCGATCCAGGTCGCCAGCGTCGGGTAGGCCAGACCGTCCCGCATGTGGGGATCCGGAGAGCCGAGCATCGTCGTGAGCTCGGTCGTGAGGTCCGCCAGCGGTCGGTCGACCGGGACGGCCAGTCCGGAGGCCTTCACCTGGCTCCAGTAGGCCCGAGTCATGGGGGACATGGTGCCATGGGACCTCGGGGGTCAGCCGAGGGCGTCTAGCCCGCCTAGCCTGGGGCCGTGCCGTCCCTCACTGACCTGGTGCGCAGCCACACCGACCTCGACGAGGACGACGTGCGCTGGCTGCAGCTGCTGATGGCGGACTGGCAGATCATCGCCGACCTCTCCTTCGCCGACCTGGTCCTGTGGCTGCCCGACCGGACGGGCCAGGGGTTCTGGGCGGCGGGCCAGATGCGGCCCACGACGGGGCCGACCGCGCTGGTCGACGACGTGCTCGGCACGTTCGTGCCAGCCGGTCGCCGGCCGCTCCTGGACACGGCGTACGCCCAGGGCCGGCTGATCCGTGAGGGCGACCCCGAGTGGCGCGACGACGTCCCGGTGCGCGTGGAGTCGATCCCCGTACGCCGCGCCGGCCGGGTGATCGCCGTGGTCGCCCGGAACACCAACCTGCTCGGCGTCCGGACGCCCAGCCGCCTGGAGCTGGCGTACCTCCAGACGGCAGCCGACCTCACCGAGATGATCGCCGCCGGCCACTTCCCGAGCCCCGGCCAGCGCAGCGACCACGCCGACTCCCCGCGGGTCGGAGACGGGTTCGTGCGCATCGACGAGCAGGGGCGGGTCACCTACGCCAGTCCCAACGCATTGTCGGTCTACCGTCGGCTCGGCCACTCGGGCGACCTGACCGGCCTCGAGCTGGCCGAGGTCACCCGCGGGCTCGTGCCGGCCCAGCACCGCACCGACGAGGAGACCCTCAGCGCCGTGCTGCTCGGTCAGTCTCCCCGGGACACGGAGGTCGGCACCGACGAGGTGGTGCTGATCCTGCGGGCCATCCCGCTGCGGCCGGCCGAGGACCGGATCGGCGCCCTGGTGCTGCTGCGCGACGTCACCGACCTGCGGCACCGCGACCGGGAGCTGGTGACCAAGGAGGCCACCATCCGGGAGATCCACCACCGGGTGAAGAACAACCTCCAGACCGTCGCGGCCCTGCTGCGGCTCCAGGCCCGCCGCATCGAGGCCCCCGATGCCAAGGCGGCGCTGGAGGAGGCGGTACGCCGCGTCGGCTCGATCGCCATCGTGCACGAGACGCTCAGCCAGTCACCCGAGGAGCAGGTGGCCTTCGACGAGATCGCCGACCGCCTGGGCCGGATGGTCACCGAGGTCAGCGCGCTGGGGGAGCGGGTGCGCGTGCGGCGTACGGGCTCGTTCGGCGTGCTCCCCTCGGAGTCCGCCACGGCGCTGGCCATGGTGCTGACCGAGGTGCTGCAGAACGCCGTCGAGCACGGCTACGACGCCGATGCGACGACACCGGGGGTGATCGTGGTGAGCGCCCGCCGCATCGTGGGCCGCCTGCACGTCACCATCGAGGACGACGGCCGGGGGCTGCCCGACGACTTCGACGTCGAGCGGAGCACCCACCTCGGTCTGTCGATCGTGCGGACGCTCGTGGAGTCCGAGCTGGGCGGGCTGCTCGAGATCGGGCCGGCGCACGGCCAGGTCGGCGCGCGGGTGTCGGTGGACCTCCCCCAGGACTAGCGGTTCCCGTCGGTCGAGGAGGTTGCGCTGGCAACCGTCACGAGACCACCGGAAGTCAGGCGGTGCGCACGCGGGCCCGCGCGTTGCGGCGCTTCAGCGCCCGCCGCTCGTCCTCGCTGAGCCCGCCCCACACGCCGTGGTCCTGGCCCGCCTCCAGCGCCCACGCGAGACACTGCTCGCGCACCTCGCACCGTCGGCACACCTGCTTGGCCTCCTCGATCTGGAGGATGGCCGGACCGGTGTTGCCGATCGGGAAGAACAGCTCCGGGTCCTCATCGAGGCACGCGGAACGGTTGCGCCAATCCATGGCTGGGGGGTCCTCTTTCCTTCGACGTCGGGGGCAGGGGTGTTGCCCCTGTGCTCGGTCTGCGACCGGCTCTCGCCGGATTCCGGGCATGCGTGCGTGAACGCATTCACGAGCGCAACCCCCAGCCTGGCAACTATTGGAACGTGAAACAACCCCCAGTCCCGTACTGTGCGTCACAGCCCGCCGGGACGGCCCACCGATCGGGCAATTTCCGGACCTCTCTCTAGGCTGGCGGGGTGAGCGAGACCCAGGCATTCCAGGCGCCGCCGCCCCTGGTGGTCGCCGCGTCGCTGGCCGCGGTCGAGGGGCTGGTGATCGGGGTCACCGGGCTCGTGGAGCTGGTCAACCTCAGCTCGGGACGGCTGACGATGGGCCTGACCACGACGGTCTTCTTCGCGGCGTACGCCGCCGGGCTGCTCTTCTGCGCCTGGCAGCTCAACCGAGGCACGCCGTGGGTGCGCAGCCCGCTCGTGCTCGCCCAGCTGATCCAGCTCGGCCTGGCCTGGAGCTTCCGCGGCGGCAGCACCCTGCCGATCGCGATCGGCCTGGCCGTGGTCGCCCTGGTCGTGCTGGCGGGCCTGTTCCACCCGGCGAGCATGAAGGCCCTCGACCGCGAGGTCTGAGCGCCCGCGCTACTGCGCCAGGTACCCGCCGTCGACCGGCAGCACCGCGCCGGTCACGAACGACGCGGCGTCCGAGGCCAGGAACGCGATCGCCTCGGCCACCTCGCGCGGCTCGCCGAGCCGGCCGATGGGATGCCGCGCCTCGATCTCCTCGACGTACTCGCGGCCCTGCTCGGTCTCCAACAGCGCCACGACCGCGTCCGTGCGGATGGTGCCGGGCGCGACGGCGTTGACCCGGATGCCCCGGGCGGCCCACTCGATCGCGAGGTGGTGGGTGAGGCCCGTGGCGACGTACTTGGCCGGCCCGTACGCCGCCTGGCCGACCTGGCCGCGCAGCCCGGAGATCGACGACAGCAGCACGATCGAGCCGGAGCCCTGCTCGGCCATGTGCCGGATCGCGAACTTGCAGGTCAGGAACATGCCGCGGCCGTCGACCGCCATCACGTGGTCCCAGTCGGCTACCGAGGTCTGGTCGATGGTGCTGAGCGGGATCACGCCGGCGTTGGCGACCAGGACGTCGATCCGGCCGAACGACGAGACCGCCGCCTCGACCATCGCCTCGGCGTCGGCCTCGACCGAGACGTCCCCGGCAACCGTGACCACGTCGTCGTACGACTCGACTGCGCGCCCCAGCGAGTCGGCGTCGAGGTCCGTGGCCACGACGCGTGCGCCCTCCGCGAGGAACAGGTCGAGGGTGGCCCTGCCGATCCCGCGCGCGGCGCCGGTGACCACGGCCACCTTCCCCTCGAGCTGCCCGGTCACGACGACTGCTCCAGGGACTCCCGCAGCTGGTCGAGCGTCCGGCTGAGCAGGCGCGACACGTGCATCTGGGAGACACCGATCTCCTCGGCGATCTGGGTCTGCGTCCTGTTCTTGAAGAACCGCAGCAGCAGGATCTTCTTCTCCCGCGGCTGGAGGGCGTCCAGCAGGGGCTTGAGGGACTCCCGGATCTCGACATGCTCGAGGTTCTCGTCCTCGACGCCTATCGCGTCGAGCATCGAGCCGCCCCCGTCGTCGCTGTCGTCGCTGGCGTCCAGCGAGAGCGTGGAGTAGGCGTTGCTCGACTCGATGCCCTCGATGATCTCCTCGACCGAGCAGCCGATGCTCTCGGCGAGCTCGCGAGGGGTGGGCGACCGGCCCAGCGACTGCGTCAGCTCGGCCGTCGCGGCGCCGATCTGCATCCGCAGCTCCTGAAGCCGACGCGGCACCCTGATCGCCCAGCCCTTGTCGCGGAAGTACCTCTTGATCTCGCCGATGATGGTGGGGGTGGCGTACGTCGAGAACTCGACGCCGCGATCGGAGTCGAAGCGGTCGATCGACTTCAGCAGCCCGATCGTGCCGACCTGGACGAGGTCCTCGAACGGCTCGCCACGGTTCCGGAAGCGCCGAGCGCAGTGCTCCACCAGCGGCAGGTGCAGGTGCACCAGGTCGTCGCGCGCGGTCGTCCGGGCGGCCGGCGACGTCGCGTCGCCGTTCATCTCGCGCGAACAGCTCCGCGCTGCGCACCTTGGTCGGGTCCGGTATGCGCACCGGATCGGCCGCTGGGTCGGTCGAGCTCTCGGCCGCCGAGTCGTCCGAGGGGGTGGCGCCAGAGCGATGGTCAGTGTCGTCGGGCATCGGTCAGCTGCCGGCCCCGGGGACTCCAGACTCCATGGTGAGCAAGACGGCGAACCGGCCGCCCGAGGCGTCCGCCTCGGCCCGGGTCGCCATCGTGCTGAGCACCTGCCAGGCGAAGCTGTCGTACTCCGGGCCTTCGGGTGCCGCGGCCGTCACGGCCACCTGCACCGTGAGCCGGCCGGGGTGGAGGTAGTAGCTGCACACCAGGTCGGACTCGGGGTCCGCCTCCGGCAGCACCATCGCGCACGCCTCGCCCACCGCGATCCGCAGGTCCTCGATGTCGTCGATGAGGAAGTCCAGCCGGGCAGCGAGGCCGGCCGTGGTGGTGCGCACGACCGACACGTAGGCGCCGTCGGCCGGCAGCCGCAGCTCCACGTCGGCGCGCGGCCGATCGGCCGGCGGCTCCTGGGTATCTGGCATCGGTGGTCCTTCGTGACGGCACGCGGGAAGTCGATGGGCACCCACGCTAACGGGTACCCACGGCGTCGGTGAGCACGTGGTGCACCCGCTCCGTGAGCGAGTGCGCCGAGGCCGGTCCAACTGATAGACCACGCCTATCAGTTCATTCGAAAAGAACCATTGGACGTATGGATCGAGCAACGGCACGCTGGTCGCATGACGACCTTCGCGCTGGCAGCTCTCCTGTTGATCATGATGCCCGGCCCCGACCAGGTGCTGATCACCCGCAACTCCCTGGCCGGCGGCCGCTGGGCCGGCGTGATGACGCTCGTCGGCGGGGCGCTCGGGCTCACCGTGCACGCCACCACCGCGGCGCTCGGGCTCTCCGCCCTGCTGCTCGCCTCCGCCACGGCGTTCACGGCGCTGAAGATCGTCGGGGTTGCCTACCTGCTCTGGCTCGGCATCCAGACCTGGCGGACCGCCCGGGTACCGACCTGGAGAGTGCGGACGACACGTCGTCGACGGCCGCCCGCCGTCCGCACTCGGCGTACCTGCGCCAGGGCTTCCTCTCGAACGCGCTCAACCCCAAGGTCGCGCTGTTCTTCGTCACCTTCCTGCCGCAGTTCCTGCCGGCCGACAGCGGCTCGCCGCGCGGCCAGGCGCTGCTGCTGTCCGCGGTGTTCGCGGCGCTGTACGTCGCGTGGTTCGCCGGCTACGTCGTGGTCGTCGACCGGCTCGGCCGGTGGCTGCGCCGCCCGAGCGTGAAGGCGCGGATCGAGCGGGTCACCGGGTTCGTCCTGGTCACCTTCGCTGCCCGGCTTGCGACGGCGACCCACTGACGGCGCCGCCGGCCTCGGCCAGCGCTCGCAGCAGCGCCGCGGTCGCCGGCGGGTCGGGCGGCTCGCCGTACGTCGCGGCGTACACGTGCCGGGCCGAGCCGGGCAGCTCGCTCGCGACGATGCCGTCGGCCCGGTGCGCGCGCAGGGCCAGGCCGGGGATCGTCGTCACGCCCAGGCCCGCCACGACGAGTGCCTGCATGACCACCATGTCGTCGGAGGTGTAGCCGATGCGTGGCTCGAAGCCCTCCTTGTCGCACAGCGCGAGCAGGTGGCTGCGGCAGCGCTCGCACCCCGCGATCCAGGTCTCGTCCCGCAAGGTCGCGAGCCTGCGGACGCGGCGTCCGGCGAGCACGTACACCGGGTCGTCCAGCAGGTGGTGCAGCCGTACGCCGTGCGGCTCCGGCTCGGTCTCGTCGTAGCGGAACACCACGGCGATGTCGACGCGACCGGCACGCAACAGGTCGAGCGCCTCCGGAGGATGGGTGTCCAGCAGGCTGACCTGCAGGTCGGGGTGCCGCTCCCCGAGCAGCGCCAACGCCGTCGGGACGAGAGAGCCGATGGCGGAGGAGAAGCCGGCCAGCCGTACCCGGCCGGCCGTCAGCCCGACGTACCCGGCCAGCTCGGTGCCCGCGGCATCGAGGCGGCCGACGATCTCGGCTGCCCGGTCGGCGAGCAGCCGGCCGGCCTCGGTCAGCCGGACCCCACGGCCGACGCGCTGGAGGAGCTGCGCCCCGGTCTCCGCCTCGAGGCGCGCGAGGTGGTGGCTGACGGTGGGCTGGGAGTAGTGCAGCTCCTCGGCGGCTCGCGTCACCGAGCCCGTGCGGGCGACGGCTTCGAGCACGCGGAGCCTGGTGACGTCCAGCATTCATCGATGCTATCGATGAATCGCCGACCGGTGGTCGAGGAAGGCGCGCTAGCGGGAGACGGGTCTCGTGACAGGACTTCGTCCTTCCTCGACCAACGGTCGAGCCCCCGGTGGTCGAGGAAGGCGCGCCAGCGCCTGTCACGAGACCCGGTGACGTCAGCCCTTCTTGGTCTCCCAGAAGATCTCCGCGATCTCGTCGATCTTGGCGAGGAGGTCGTCGGCGGTCGAGGCGTCCATCGAGCCCTTGGTGCCGGTGGCGCCGGCGAGCTTGGTGGCCTCGTTGACGAGGGTGTGCAGCTGCGGGTACTTCTCGAAGTGCGGCGGCTTGAAGTAGTCGGTCCACAGCACCCACAGGTGGTGCTTGACCAGCTCCGAGCGCTGCTCCTTGATGAGCACGGCGCGGGTGCGGAAGTCGGGGTCGTCGTTGTCGGCGAGCTTGCCGATGATCGCCTTGATCGACTCGGCCTCGATGCGGGCCTGGGCGGGGTCGTAGACACCGCAGGGAAGGTCGCAGTGGGCCGATACCTCGACGGTGGGCGCGAACAGTCGGGCGAACATGCACAGTCCTTTCGACGTCGTGGCGAGCTCGTAGATCGGCTCTGCTGCGACACTACTCGGCGTGTCGGACGCGACTACGCCCGGATGGGTGGGTGTGGCCAGGGTCCGCGGCGACTCGATGCGACCCACGTTGCGGCCCGGCGACCGCCTGCTCGTCAGGTACGGCGCACGGGTGCGGCCGGGCGCTACTCGTGCTGGCCCGGTTGGCCGACGGCACCCTCGCGGTCAAGCGAGCGGCCGAGCGCCGTACGACCCGTACGGGCCGCCCCGGCTGGTGGCTCGTCAGCGACGACCCCGCCGTCGGCGTCGACTCGCGGCACCGCGGACCGGTGCCGGACGAGGACGTGCTCGCCGTCGCCGTCGCGCGGGTGTGGCCCCGGCCGCGACCACTGGTCCGTCCACCGGCCCGTCCATCGGGGGCAGCCGGGGCCGACAACGCCGCGGCGACCTGAGAACCTGACGCCCATGAGCCACCCGTTCGCGGGCGACGCCGTCTTCGACCTGCACGTCGGCGGGAAGATGGACATCCGCTCGACCGTGAACCTCGGCAGCCGCGACGACCTGTCGCTCGCCTACACGCCCGGCGTCGCCCGGGTCTGCGAGGCGATCGCGGCCGACCCGAGCATGACGCGCTACTACACGTGGGTACCCAACACCGTCGCCGTCGTGACCGACGGCACCGCCGTGCTCGGCCTCGGCGACATCGGCCCGGCCGCCGCGATGCCGGTGATGGAGGGCAAGGCGGTGCTGTTCAAGCAGTTCGGCGGCGTCGACGCCGTGCCGATCTGCCTGGCCACCACGGACGTCGAGGAGATCATCGAGACCGTCGTCCGGCTCGCGCCGAGCTTCGGCGGCATCAACCTCGAGGACATCTCGGCGCCGCGCTGCTTCGAGATCGAGCGCAGGCTCAAGGGCCTGCTCGACATCCCGGTCTTCCACGACGACCAGCACGGCACCGCCGTCGTCGCGCTGGCCGCACTGCAGAACGCCCTGAAGCTGACCGACCGCACGCCCGAGGGCACCCGCGTCGTGATCCAGGGTGCCGGGGCGGCGGGCGTCGCGGTCGCGAAGATCCTGCTCGAGGCCGGCGTCCGCGACCTCGCCGTGCTCGACCGCCGGGGCGTGCTCAGCGCATCCCGCCAGGACCTGACCCCGGTCAAGCGCGATCTCGCGGTCGCGACGGCCGACGTGTTCGGCCGCAGCGGCTCGCTCGCCGACGTGATGGCCGGCGCCGACGTCTACATCGGTGTCTCCGGCGGCACGGTGCCGGAGGAGATCGTGGCCTCGATGGCCGACGACGCGATCATCTTCGGCCTGGCCAACCCGAACCCCGAGGTGCACCCGGACGTCGCCCACCGCCATGCCCGCGTTGTGGCCACCGGCCGCTCCGACTTCCCCAACCAGATCAACAACGTGCTGGCCTTCCCCGGCATCTTCCGCGGCGCCTTCGACGTCGGCGCGACCGCGATCACCGAGGGGATGAAGCTCGCGGCCGCGAACGCCCTCGCCGGCCTCGTCGGCGACGACCTGGCCGAGGACCTGATCGTGCCGTCCCCGTTCGACCCCCGCGTCGGGCCGGCTGTCTCGGCCGGGGTCGCCGAGGCCGCCCGGGCCGACGGGGTCGCGACGCGTTAGCTCTTTCGCTGGTCGAGCCGGGCGAGCCCCTGGGCGAGCCGTGTCGAGACCTGTGCCCTCAGGGGTCTCGACTCGCTCGGCCGTGGCCGGCCTCACGGCTCGACCAACGAGTGGCTAGAGGTCGCCGTCCCCTCCTGCGCCGCGGAGGAGGTACGCCGTGACGCGAACGGCACCCTCGAGCGGCTCGGTCGACAGCGTCATCCAGTCGTCCTCGAGCGTCCGCCACACCTCGACCCACCCGAAGCCCGGGCCCTCCATATCGCATGGCTCCTCGGAGCGGCCGACGACCACTGCCTCGTGCTGGTCGCGGCACAGCGAGGGCAGCCGCCAGGCTGCGAACCACGCCTGCAGGTGGTCCAGCGCCGAGTCCGCGAAGGCGTCGGCCGCGTCGAGTGCGCCCTGGTCGGCGTTCGAGGCGGACGGCCGGCCTGCCTGCAGCAGCAGCTCGTGCGCGCATCCGGACGAGCCGTCGTACCGGACCGACCTCCAGACCTCCGTGGCGATGCCCACAGGTCGATGATGACGCGATCGCGCCGTCGATAGGGTCGCCAGCATGTTCGCCGTGTACGCCGAGTCGTTCTCGCCCGAGGATCCGCTGAGCGGGCTGGTGGTCGGCGAGCGGCCCGACCCCGAGGTGCCCGACGGCTGGACGACCGTCACCGTCAAGGCCGCCGCGCCTCAACCACCACGACCTGTGGACGCTGCGCGGCGTCGGGCATCAAGCAGGAGCAGCTGCCGATGATCCTCGGCTGCGACGCGGCGGGGATCGACGAGGACGGCAACGAGGTGGTCGTGCACGCCGTGATCAACGACCCGGCCTGGGTGGGCGACGACGAGACCCTCGACCCGCAGCGGTCGCTGCTGAGCGAGCGCTACCAGGGGGCCTTCGCCGAGCGGTGGCCGTGCCGCGGGGCAACGTGATCCCCAAGCCGGCGAGCCTCAGCTTCGAGGAGGCCGCCTGCCTGCCGACGGCCTGGCTGACGGCGTACCGGATGCTCTTCGTGCAGGGCGGGCTGCAAGCCCGGCGACACCGTGCTCGTCCAGGGCGCGGGTGGCGGCGTCGCGACCGCCCTGATCAGCCTGGCTCGCGCCGGCGGCCTGAAGGTGCTGGCGACCAGCCGCGACGAGGCCAAGCGGAAGCGGGCGCTCGAGCTCGGCGCGCACGAGGTGTACGAGACCGGGGAGCGGCTGCCGTCCACGGTGGACGCCGTCATGGAGACCGTCGGCAAGGCCACCTGGCTGCACTCGATCCGCTCGCTGCGCCCGGGCGGCACCCTGATCACCAGTGGCGCCACCTCCGGCAACGACCTGTCCGACGCCGGGCTCACCCGGATCTTCTTCCTCCAGCTCCGGGTCATCGGGTCGACGATGGGCACCCGCAGCGAGCTGGCGTCCTTGATGTCGATGCTCGACGCGACCGGCGTGCGCCCGGTCATCGACCGCACCCTGCCCATGGAGGACGCCCGCGAGGGCTTCGCGGCGATGGCCGACGGCGAGGTGTTCGGCAAGATCGTCTTCACCCGATGAAGGTGCTCGTCACGGGTGCCGGGTCCGGCATCGGCCGGGCCATCGCGGACGTGCTGCACGCCCGCGGGGACGAGCTGGTGCTCCTCGCCCGCAACGCCGACCGGGCGAGCGACATCCAGGAGCGGTACGCCGGCGCGGACGTCCGCGTCGCCGACCTGGCCGCCGCCGAGGGTCTGGCCGCCGTAGTCGACGGACATCGACAGGCTCGACGCGGTCGTGCACGCCGCGGGGGTCCTGGAGCTGGGACCGATCGGCGAGCTTCCCCTCGAGGACCTGACCGGCCAGCTGACGGGTCAACCTGGTCGCCCCGACCGAGCTCACCCGCGCGCTGCTCCCGGCCCTCCGGGCCAGCCGCGGCACCGTGGTGTTCCTGAACAGCGGCGCCGGACTCGTCGCGAACCCCGAGTGGGGCGCGTACGCCGCCTCGAAGTTCGGCCTCAGGGCGGTCGCGGACGCGCTGCGGGACGAGGAGGCCGGCGCCGGTGTGCGGGTCACCAGCGTCTACCTCGGCCGGATCGCCACCCCGATGCAGGCGAAGGTGCACGAGCAGGAGGGACGCGACTACCGCCCCGAGGACTGGGGGACGCCGGAGTCGGCGGCCGCCTCGATCGTGCACGTGCTCGACCTGCCGGCCGACGTGACGATCTCCGACATCAGGCTCCGTCCCGCGCCGCGCTGACGCGGCTTCGCATGAGGAGCGTGAGCACCAGGCTCACAGGCACCAGCCAGTTCCAGGGCATCCCGGTCATGGCCCCGCCGAAGCCGTCGTCGAACGTCTGCCAGCTCGGCCCGTCGGCGCCGCACGAACGGACTACTCGTCGTCCGGGTCGTCGAGACGCGCCAGCCAGGTGGCGAACCGCTCCACCGGGATCTCGAACTCGGGGAACGTGTCGGTGAACTCCTGCAGCCGGTCGGCGACCCAGGCCAGGGTGACCTCCTCGTCACCCCGGCGCTTCTCGAGCTCCTCGATGCCCCGGTCGGTGAAGTACACCTCTCAGTAACCGTGCTTCTCGTCGGCGTCGGCGAGGTGCCGCGGGGCGTCGAACGCCGCCGAGATCAGCGCCTTCTGCTCCTCGGCGTGCCGCTTGGCGGTGCCGACCGACGGCGACGACAGTGGGGGCCGGGTGATGGCGTCGACGCGGCCGACCAGCGGCCACACGTTGGTCTGGTAGTGCGGCCACGGGCCCATGTTGTGCGGCTCGTCCTGCACCCAGCGCACGGCCTTCAGGTTCGGGTACCTCGCGACCTCGGCCTTGATGGCGTCGAGCGGGGAGGGGTACAGCTCCTCGATCCGGGCGATCGCGAACTTCTCGGCGTCCTCGCGCTTCTCGCGCTCGACCATCAGGTCCCAGGTGATCCGGCCGGAGCACAGCAGCAGCGTCTCGACCTTCTCGGGCTCCGCCGCGGCGTCGGCCACGAACGGCTGGAACGTGCCGCTCGTGAAGTCCCCGGGCTGCGACGCGGCCTCCTTGCGCTTGAGCATCGACTTCGGCGTGAACACGATCAGCGGGCGGTGCTCCTCACCGAGGGAGTGCCGGCGCAGGAGGTGGAAGTACGACGCCGGGGTCGACGGCTGGGCCACCACCATCGCCTCGTCGGCGCACAGCTGCAGGAACCGCTCGATCCGCGCGGAGGAGTGGTCCGGGCCCTGGCCCTCGTAGCCGTGGGGGAGCAGCAGGACGACGCCGGACTGCTGGCGCCACTTGGTCTCACCGGAGGAGATGAACTCGTCGATGATCGTCTGGGCGCCGTTGACGAAGTCGCCGAACTGCGCCTCCCAGAGCACCAGCGCGTCGGGGCGGGCCACGGAGTAGCCGTACTCGAACCCGAGGGCGGCGTACTCGCTGAGCAGCGAGTCGTAGATGTGGAACTTCGCCTGCTCCTCGGTCAGCGACGACAGCGGCGTCCACTCGTCGGCGTTGATCCGGTCGATGATCGTGGCGAAGCGCGACACGAACGTGCCGCGCCGGGAGTCCTGACCGGACATGCGCACCGGCCGGCCCTCCATCAGCAGCGCGCCGAACGCCAGGATCTCGCCCGTGCCCCAGTCGATGGGACCGTCCGCGATCGCCTGAGAGCGCCGCTGCAGCTGCGGCATCACCTTGGGGTGCACCGTGAAGCCCTCGGGCGGCGTGACGTAGGCGTCGGCGATCCGCTTCATCACCTCAGGGGTGACCGCGGTGGTGGCCTCGCCGAAGGACTTCTCGGGGTAGTCCGGCACGGTCGTCCACTCCGAGGGCTGCGAGTCGGCCTCGCGCACCTCGGTGAAGACCCGCTCGAGCTGCTGCTGGTAGTCGGCCAGCACCTGCTCGGCCTCCTCGATCGTGATGTCGCCACGACCGATGAGGGACTCGGTGTAGAGCTTGCGGACCGATCGCTTCTGCTCGATGAGGTCGTACATCAGGGGCTGCGTGTACGACGGGTCGTCGCCCTCGTTGTGACCGCGGCGGCGGTAGCAGACCAGGTCGATGACGACGTCCTTGTTGAACGCCTGGCGGTACTCGAACGCCAGCCGCGCCACCCGGATGCACGCCTCGGGGTCGTCGCCGTTCACGTGGAAGATCGGCGCCTGCACCATCCGCGCGACGTCCGTGCAGTAGAGGCAGGACCGGGACGAGCCGGGCGAGGTGGTGAAGCCGACCTGGTTGTTGACGACCACGTGGATGGTGCCGCCGGTGCGGTAGCCACGCAGCTGGGAGAGGTTCAGCGTCTCGGCGACCACGCCCTGGCCGGCGAACGCCGCGTCGCCGTGCACGAGCAGCGGCAGGACGGGGTACTCGGCGCCGCGGTCGAGCACGTCCTGCTTGGCCCGGGCGATGCCCTCGAGCACCGGGTCGACCGCCTCGAGGTGGGACGGGTTCGCGGCCACCGACACCTTGATCTGGTCGCCCGACCCGGCGACGAACTCGCCCTCGGCGCCGAGGTGGTACTTCACGTCGCCGGAGCCCTGGACCGTCCGCGGGTCGATGTTGCCCTCGAACTCCCGGAAGATCTGGGAGTACTTCTTGCCGACGATGTTGGCCAGCATGTTCAGCCGGCCGCGGTGGGCCATGCCGATGCAGACCTCGTCGAGGTCGGCCTCCGCGGCGGCCTCGCAGATCTCGTCGATCAGCGGGATCGTGGTCTCGCCGCCCTCGAGGCTGAACCGCTTCTGGCCGACGAACTTGGTCTGCAGGAAGGTCTCGAACGCCTCGGCCTGGTTGAGCTTGAGCAGGATCCGCAGCTGCTCCTCACGGGGCGGCTTGCTGTGCGGCTGCTCCACGCGCTCCTGGATCCAGCGGCGCTGCTCGGGATCCATGATGTGCATGTACTCGATGCCGGTCGTCCGGCAGTACGAGTCACGCAGGATGCCGAGGATGGTGCGCAGCTTCATGAACCGCCGGCCCTCGCCGCCGAACGACCCGGTCGGGAACTCCCGGTCGAGGTCCCAGAGGGTCAGGCCGTGCGAGGTGACCTCGAGGTCGGGGTGGCTGCGCTGGCGGTACTCCAGCGGGTCGGTGTCGGCCATCAGGTGGCCGCGCACGCGGTAGGCGTGGATCAGCTCGAGGATGCGGGCCTGCTTGCCGATCTCGTCGTCGTGGGACGTCGCGATGTCCTTGGCCCATCGGATCGGCTCGTAGGGGATGCGCAGCGCGGCGAAGATCTCGTCGTAGAAGTCGTCCTCGCCGAGCAGCAGTGCGTGCATGCGGCGCAGGAAGTCACCCGACTGGGCGCCCTGGATGACCCGGTGGTCGTAGGTCGACGTCAGCGTCATGACCTTGCTGATCGCGTTGCGGGCGATGGTCTCCTCGGAGGCGCCCTGGTACTCGGGCGGGTACTCCATCGCGCCCACGCCGATGATCGCGCCCTGGCCCTTCATCAGCCGCGGCACCGAGTGGTTGGTGCCGATGGTGCCCGGGTTGGTGAGCGAGATCGTGGTGCCCTGGAAGTCGGCGACCGTCAGCTTGTTGTCGCGAGTGCGGCGTACGACGTCCTCGTACGCCGTCCAGAACGCCGCGAAGTCCATGCTCTCGGCGGCCTTGATGCTGGGCACGAGCAGCTGGCGGGTGCCGTCGGGCTTCTGCACGTCGATCGCGAGGCCGAGGTTGATGTGCGCCGGGGTGATCAGGTTGGGCTTGTCGTCGATGACGTCGAAGCCGACGTTCATCTCCGGCATCGACTTCAGCGCCTTGACCAGTGCGTAGCCGATCAGGTGCGTGAACGACACCTTGCCGCCGCGGGCGCGGGTCAGGTGGTTGTTGATGACGATGCGGTTGTCCCACAGCAGCTTGACCGGGACCGAGCGGACGCTGGTGGCGGTCGGCACCGTCAGCGAGGAGTCCATGTTCTGCACGGTGCGCGCCGGCGCGCCGCGCAGGATCGTGTACGTCGCCTGGTCGCTCGCCTCCGCCTTCTCGGGCGGCTTCGACTCCTTCGGCACCGGGCTGGTGGTGCCCTTCGCCGGCTCGGCCGCCTTCGCATCCGGCCGCGGCTTCGCGACCGGAGCCGGAGTGGCGGGCTTCTCGTCGGTCTTCGCGGTGGTCGTGGAGGGCGACTTCTCGGTGGTCGAGCCCGGTGACTTCTCGGTGGTCGAGGAGGGCGACTTCTCGGTGGTCGAGCCGGGCGAGCCGCTAGCCGACTTTTCGGTGGTCGAGCCGGGCGAGCCGCTAGGCGAGCCCGTGTCGAGACCCGGCGAGCCCGTCGGGGCGCCGTTCGAGGGAGCCGACGAGGGTGCCGGCTTGGCGGCCGTCGTGGTCGTCGTACGGTGGTCCGATGCCTCCGCAGATCCCTGTTCCGATGCCTGGCTCCCGTTGTCACCTGGCGGCGAGGTCTTGAAGTACGCCACCCAGATCGGGTCCACGCTCTGAGGATCGCGTTGGTACTGGTCGTACATCTCCTCGACGAGCCACTCGTTGGCTCCGAAGTCGGTGGAGGGCTGGCCTAGTGAGTGGTCGGACTGGCTGCCGGAAGGCTGCGGCACGGCTGGGTTCGCCTCTTCGGTAGATGCGTGCGAATGAAAGGAAAGTTCGGTACTCAGGTTAGTCCCCGACACGAGCAAATGCCGACCCGCGGCCCCACCGTCGGGCACGGTTGTCTGTGACCTTCCTCCAAGGAGTCTCCTGACGATGACAACGACCGGGCGCACACCCCCTTCCCGGACCCGGCGGCGCCCTCGGGCGCTGGCCGAGCTGGGCGTCGTGCTCGTCCTCGCGCTTGCTGTGCTGCTGGCCGCCTGCAGCGGTGACGACGACGACTCCGGCGGCCCGACGAGCAGTGGCTCATCGGCGTCGACGGCCACCGACAACGCCGCCCCGCCGCTGGAGACGCAGGCCACCATGGGCAAGGTCCGCGGCAAGCTGCCGAAGGGCAAGCGGAGCAAGGTGCGCCAGCAGGTCGCGCACGCGGTCGACGAGTGGTTCGACGCGGCGTACGTCGGCGGCGACTACCCGCGCAACGACTTCTCGACCTCGTGGCCGGGGTTCACGACCGGCGCCAAGGCCGACGCCAGCGGCGACAAGCGGCTGATGAGCAACCAGGACATCGGCGACAAGATCTCCTCCGTCCGCGCCACCGCGCGCCGGGTCTCCGTCGACGTGCTGGCCGTGCGTGGGCACGCGGAGGGGGCGACCGCCCGGTTCGTGCTCAAGTTCACGACCGAGGGCGACGTGCAACGCAAGGTCGAGGTACGCGGCCGGCTCTTCCTGACGCCGTCGCCCGAGGGCTGGCGGATCTTCGGGTACGACGTCACGAAGGGGCGTGCCGCATGAGGGGTCGTCCGCTGGTCGAGGAGGGCGCCCTGGCGCCCGCCACGAGACCCCGTAACAGACTGCGCTGGCTGAGGCGCATCGTGACCCTGGCCGTCGTCCTCGCAGTGGCGGCCCTGGTCGTCCCCGACTCGGCGGTGAAGCCGACCCAGATGGAGCTCGTCAAGCTCCAGCGCGCGACCGGCGTCGACGCCAACAGCAAGGACGTCGTCTGGATCCTGGCCGTCGGCTCGGACGCCCGGCCCGGCGAGGACATGACCCACACCCGCGGCGACGCGCTCCAGCTGATCGGCATGAACCTCAAGACCGGCGCGGCCGCGGCGATCGGCGTACCTCGTGACTCGTGGGTGCCGATCCCCGGCTACGGCTCCAACAAGATCAACGCGTCGCTGTACTTCGGCGGCCCGCAGCTGCTGGGCGAGTCCGTCGGCAACCTGGTCGGCATCCAGCCGGACTACGTGTTCGTGACGCGGTTCAAGTACTTCCAGGCGCTGATCGGCTCGATCGGCGGGATCGACGTGACCAACCCGATCGCCTTCAGCGACAGCGCCCTGAAGCCCGAGGGGTTCCGGAAGGGCCGCATCCACCTGGGCCCGTACGACGCCATGGTGTTCTCCCGGATCCGCCACAACCTGCTCCGCGGTGACTTCGACCGTTCGGCCAACCAGCAGCGGGTGATCCGCGGCATCCAGGCCAAGGTACGAGCGCGTGCCCATGAGCCCGGGTTCCTGGAGCAGGGCGTGCTGAACGTGATGCAGTACCTGCACACCGACCTGCCGCCCACCGAGCTCTTCAAGCTCGCCCAGGCGGTGGCCCAGGTCGACCCCTCGAAGGTCACCACCTGCGTCGTCCAGGGCGGCATCGGCAGCATCGGCGGCGCCAGCGTGGTGCTTCCGTACACCGACCAGGCCCGCCGCCTCGGCGACCGCGCCCGCACCGACGCGACCCTGGAGTCATGTTCGTAGGTTCCGCCTCCGGCGGATGCCGATGCGCGGGGCTTTGGGTTGCGATCGTCGGCCGGAGCGTCGTCGTGGGTGGAGACCCCTGGTCACCGTGCGTGGACCGCTCACGGTGACCAGGGTCCACCACCCACGGGCCGCGACCTGTGGACGGCGGTCCGGGCAGGCCCTCCGGAGGCTAAAGCGCAGGCGCCCGGAGACCGTGACCACCTACGAGCGATGACCACAGGGGGCGCCGCCCCGCCCTGTCCTCCGGAGGGACTGACCGGAGCGCCGGCCAACGGATCCCGACCCAAGCCCGCCGCAGGCGAAGGCCATTCCGCCGGAGGCGGAACAGCTAGTGGACGTACTGCTGCCAGTCGTCGGGTACTCGGCCCTCGGGGCCGGGGACGTCCTGGGCGACGGGGTGGTGCTGCGGGTCGGCCAGGCGCGCGCCGGGTACGACGTCGTCCTTCTCGAAGTCCCAGAACCAGTCCTCGCCCGGCTCGTACGACGTGATCACCGGGTGCCCGGTCTCCTCGTAGTGAGCGGCCGCATGCTGCCGCGGCGAGGTGTCGCAGCAGCCGATGTGACCGCACGCCGCGCAACGCCGCAGGTGCACCCACCAACCCTGCTCGGCCTCGCACTCCACGCACCCCGGCCCGCTCGGCGGCACGGTCGGGTCGATCGCCACGTCGCTCATGAGGCGAACCTACGTCCGGTCGTCACTTCGGCGGCAGCGACCGGGCGTACGCCGTACCCCGCGCCACCCAGGTCCGCAACGCGTCGTCGTCCGCCACCGTCTTCGCGTCGACGCGCAGCCAGCCCACCATGCCCTTGCCGCGCATCTCGAACTCCTGGGCGCCGGGCTCGGCGAGCAGCGCCTCGGTCTCGTCCGGGTCGCAGCGCAGCATCAGCCCGCCCTGCCCGCTCGCCGCGACGGCCATGTGGCCGCCGATCAGGAACGCGAGCCCGCCGAACATCTTCATCTCGGTCAGGTTCTTCTCGCCCGCGACCTCGGCGCGGATGCGGTCGGCCAGCTCCTCGTCGTACGCCATGTCGCCATCCTGGCGCGACCCTCCGACATCGACCACTGCTCCGACGTACGTGTGGGGGCCGTTGACACTCCTCTTCAACGAAGCGCAGGGTGGGAATCGCGGCGACGGGGGGCGCGGGCATGGGGGATCGAGTCACGTTCTCGAAGGAGGATCGCGACCTCTTCGAGCGGCTCGTCGTCGCCTTGGAGAGGCAGGCGGCGCCGAAGTCCTGGGTGGCGCGCAACGCGACGCCGATCAGCGTGATCTTCAGCATGGTCGGCATCGTGGCGTCGATCCTCTACTCGTACCTGCAGCTGCAGGAGTCCTCCGAGCAGTTCGACAAGAACCTGCAGGCCTCGTCCCGGCAGTTCGACCGCACCATGCGCGAGAACCAGTACGCCGACATCGTCGACGGCCTCGCGAGCTCGTCGGTCGCGGTGCAGGTCAACTCGATCCGGCGGCTGGTGCAGTACGTCGTCGAGCCGAGGAACTTCGAGGACCGGGACCTCCAGGAGCAGACGGCGCAGAACGCCGCCCAGACCCTGGCGTCCTTCATCGTGGACGAGAGCGAGCACCCCGGCAGCGAGGGGCTCAGCGGCTACCGCGACCCGCAGCCGGTGGTGGTCGGTCGCGCCCTCGACCAGCTGATCAAGCTCACCGGGGCGAAGCGGAGCTCGTCGAGCACCGACATCACCTTCCCCGACCTGGCCGTGGACCTCAGTCGCGGCAACTTCCACGGAGTGAATGCGACGCGGTTCGCGCCGAAAGGTCCCTTCCTGACCGTTGCCGCCGACTTCCGCAACGCCACGCTGACGGACTGGGACCTCTCGGGCGTGCCCGCTCCCGCGCTCGGCAGTGCGTTCTTCACGTGCGCCAACATGCAGAAGTCGAACCTGGGCCGCGCCGACGTCTCCGCCGCGGACTTCACCGGCGCCAACCTCCAGGGCGCCGACCTGTCCCAGGTCCGCAACCTGACGTCGGCCCAGCTCCGTGGCGCCCTGATCGGACCGCATACCAAGCTTCCCCCGGGAGTGAAGGTCCGTGGCGACGGGTGGGGCGTCACGCCGGAGGGTGACGGCTTCGCGCCGTCACTCGGGTGCCGGCACCTGCGCGACAGCATGACCAACCTGGTCCCCGGCAGCGGGTACAGCAGCCGCCTCCCCTGCCCGGGCGGGCCGAGGCAGCCCTTCAAGGTCCGGCTGTCGCACGAGGAGCGGGCCGCGCTGCACCTCGTGTGCCAGCTACGCATCGACCTCAACCGATCCCGTGGCCAGGCCACGACGCCAGTCGCCCGAGGCTGATGCGGATCGAGGTCAGCGGTCGAGCTCGGCCAACACCCCGCCCACGGCTTCGATCGACTCGGCGGTGATCGGGTCGAGCACCAGCTGCACGTGGGCCGCGCCGGCAGCGGCTAGAGACCGCAGGTGGTCGGCGAGGTTCTCCTCGGTCACGGTCGTCACCTTCGCGTCGTACGTCGTGCCCATCAGCCGTCCGCTGCCGCCGGTCAGCGTCACCAGCACGGCCGCCGTCGCCTCGACGTACCTCCCCTCCGGTGTCGCCGCGTCGACCCGGGCCTTGGTCTCGGCGAAGCGCTCGACTGAGTTGTCGTAGATCGACCACCAGATGTTCCAGGAGTCCACGACCGGCAGGCCGATGCTCAGCATCCGCGGGCTGTCCGAGCCGAGCATGATCGGCGGGCCGCCGGGCGCGACGGGTCGCGGGTCGATGACGCAGTCGTCCACGTCGTAGAACTGCCCGTGGAAGGTCGTCCGCCCTTCGCGCAGCAGTGGCGCGATGATCGCGAGTGCCTCCTCGAACCGTGACACGCGCCGGTCGTAGGCGAACCCGAACCCGTCGTACTCGCGCTTGTTCCAGCCGGCTCCGAGCCCCACGATCAGCCGGCCCTGCGAGATCGCGTCGACGGTGGCGGCCTGCTTGGCCAGCATCGCCGGCGCGTGGAAGCTGGTCGCCGCGACCAGCGGTCCGATCTGCGGCCGCTCGGTCACCGCCGCGATCGCCGCCAACGTCGTCCAGGACTCGTACGGCCCGCGCGTGCTCCCGTCGGGGAGGTCGTACAGCAGGTGGTCGCCGACCCAGATCGAGTCGAAGCCCTGCTGCTCGGCCAACCGCGCCAGGTCAAGGTACTCCGGCCACGGCACGAACCGCTCGACCTCGGGCAGCTGGACGCCGATCTTCAGGGGACGGGGCATGCGCCGACATTAGGACGCCAAGGCACGGGTCGTGTGCCCCAGGACGCGCCATAGCGCGTTCTCAGGCACACGACCCGGACGCGGCAGTGCCTCCTAGCCCGTCGCCCCGAACTGCTCGACCCGGATACGAGTGGGGTCGACGCCGATCCCGAGGAGCAACCCCTCGGCGTACTCGGCGAAGCGCGCCGACCCGCACACGTAGACGAGGTCGACGCCCGCGAGGAGCGGCTCCACCTCCTCGGCGGTCGGCGGACCGGCCGGCCGCGAGTCGGTCGACTGCCGGGTGAAGGCCAGGGTGGCGCCGGCGCGGGCGAGCTCGGCGGCGTACGGCAGGTCCTCGCGGCTGCGCCCGACCGCCACGATCTTGAGCAGGTCGGTGCGGCCGAGCTTGCGCGCGGCGCGGGTCATGGAGACCGCTGGTACGACGCCGGTGCCGCCGACCACGCAGAGGGCGGGAGTCCGGGTGTCCCAGGTGAACCAGCGTCCGATGGGACCGCGCATCTCGAGCACGTCGCCCACCTCGGCCACGTCGGCGAGAAACTCCGAGACCTCGCCGCCGGGCAGCCTCTCGACGAGGAACTCGACCAGGGGGTCGCTGTCGTCGGAGGCGGCGGAGTACGAGCGCTGGGCGGTGTAGTCGTCGGGTGCGCGCAGGCGGATCAGGTAGTGCTGTCCCGGCCAGTGCCGCTGCCGGTTCTCGACGTGCATCCGCAGGCGGACCATCGTCGGGCTGGGCAGCTCCTTCTCGATGATCGTGCCGGTCGTCCACACGGTCGGGCGCGGCGTGACGTCCTCGATCGTGGCGACCACTAGTCGCCCTGGTAGCGCTGCTCGCGCCACGGGTCACCGCGGTCGTGGTAGCCGTTGCGCTCCCAGAACCCCGGCCGGTCGTGCGCCATCAGCTCCAGCCGGGTGACCCACTTGGCCGACTTCCAGAAGTACAGGTGGGGCACCAGCAGCCGCACGGGTCCGCCGTGCTCGCGCGGCAGTGGCTGGCCGCCGTACTCCCAGACGACCCACGCCTTGCCGTCCGTCACGTCGGCCAGCGGGATGTTGGTGGTGTAGCCCGTCGTCGAGTGCGCCATCACGAACCTCGCGTCGTCGCTCGGCTGCGCGACGTCCAGCAGCGCGTCGACGCTCACGCCGGCGAAGGTCACGTCGAACTTCGACCAGGTGGTCACGCAGTGGATGTCGCCGGTGTACGCCGACCGCTCCAGCGCGTGCATCTCGTCCCAGGTCCACGTGGTCGGTCGCTCCACCAGCCCGTCGACGGTCATCGTCCAGGACTGCGGATCGAGCCTCGGAGTGGCCTCCGCGGTGAGGACGGGCCAGCCGCTGCCCGTGTCGTACTGGCCGGGCGGCAGCCTGCCCTCGGGTCCCTCGGGCCGTTTGCGGAAGAAACCGCGCGTCACGGGCACGGTTCGAGCCTAGTGCTGTCGGATGCCACGCCCGCCGTTCGTGGACAGGATGTCCGGAACCCTTCTCGCACCAGGAGCGACCACCATGGCCACCACGCGGCTGTACATGTCCATGTCCCTCGACGGCTTCATCGCCGGCCCCAACGAGACCGACGACCACGGCCTCGGCGACGGCGGGCTCCGGCTGCACGACTGGGTGCTCGCCGATCCACTCGGCGACGTCGACCGCCGGGTCGTCGACGAGTTCATGGCCGGCACGGCCATCGTCGCCGGCCGAGGGACGTTCGAGCCCGCCGAAGGCTGGGGCGGCGACCACCACGACGGCATCCCCATCTGGGTCCTCAGCCGCCGGCCACGGCCCGGCTGGACCGCCGACTGGCCGCTGGTCACGTACGGGAACGACGTCGAGGCCGCGTTCGCCGCTGCCCGCGAGGCCGCCGGCGACGGCGTCGTGCTCGTGCACGGCGCCGCGGTCGCCGTCCGCGCCCTCCGGGCCGGGGTGCTGGACGAGATCGAGATCCACCTGGTCCCCGTCCTGATGGGGGAGGGCCGGCCGCTCTTCGCAGGTCTCGGCCTGGGTCCCCACGAGCTCGAGCGCGTTCGGGTGGTCGAGGGTGAGGGCGCCACCCACCTGCGCTTCCGCGTCCGTCGCTGACGGCTCCGAAAGATGGGGCAAAGGCCTCATGAGGAAACGCGGCGACTGACCGACGCTGGAGGCACGAAGAAGATCCAGCGAGAGGAGACAGTGATGCCGAAGGTGTCGAAGAGCACGACCGAGGCCCAGGACATCGGGGTGGGCGTGGTGCACGAGGAGGTCGTCGACGGGTACGCGATCACGTTCCTGAGCCTGCGCGAGGACGCCGACCTGGCGCCCATGCTGCGGGGGCTGCCGGACGACCGCTGCACCTGCCCGCACTGGGGCTACGTCGTCTCGGGCCAAGTCACGTTCACGTTCGCCGACCACACGGAGGAGTTCGGGGCCGGCGACGGCTTCTACGTCGCGCCGGGTCACAGCCCGTCGATCACTGCCGGGACGGAGTACGTGATGTTCAGTCCCGAGGAGGAGATGGCGCCGGTCACCGAGGTGATCGATCGAAACCTGGCGGCGATGCAGTCGGCCTGAGGAGCCCGTGCTGGGTGGCGAACAGGGCCGCCGCTGTCCGGGTCGACGCGCCGATCTTGGCGTAGATGTGCTCGACGTGGTTGGCGACCGTCTTCCGCGAGATCACCAGCTGGGCGGCGATCTCCTTGTTCGTCAGGCCGCGTGCGAGGAGGGCGAGCACGTCGATCTCGCGGGGCGTCAGTCCCGCCGGCCCGACGACCCGCCGTGACGCCCGGTGCCCCGCTGCGGACAGGACCGCCTCCACGGCTGACCCGTCCAGCCGCCCGGCACGTACGCCGGCCCGCAGCCGCGCCGCGGCAGCCGTGGCGGCGTACGGCGCCCGGTGCGGGCGCGGCTCGAGATCCGACTGGTAGGCGTGCGCGGCCGCGAGCACCCGCGCAGGCTGCGAGATGGCCGTGCCCGCGAGGCCGTGCGGGTACCCGGACCCGTCGAGCCGCTCGCCGTACTGCGCCGCGAGGTCGCCGATCGCCCTCAGCGCGGAGGACTGGCGGAACATGCGGTGCGTGAGGTACGGGACCATGTGCAGCCGCTCCACCTCGCCGCGCGTGAGTGGCCCCCGCTTGTCCAGGATCGCGTTGGAGACGCCCAGCTTGCCGAAGCTGTGGACCAGAGCCGCTCGCCTGGTCGTCCGGAGGTCTGCCGGCGCGAGCCCGAGCGCGGCACCGGCGTCCGCGGCCAGGTCGGCCACCGCGCGGGCGTGGCCGAGGGAGTAGGGCGACTTGAGGTCGACGAAGTCCGCGATCGCCAGCAGCGCGTCGTCGAGCTGCTCCTCGGTGAGCAGCACGGCCAGGGCCGGCTCGGACCCGATCACCGCCTCCCAGGCGTCCACGTCCACGAGCTCCGCAAGCAGCAGCTCGGCGTCGGCGTCGAGGGCGTCTGCCAGTGCGGGGTCGAACTCCTTGCCGCGCCGCGACCTCACGAGCTTCCGAGCGGCGTCCACGCCTCCCACGCGGTGCGCCACCTCGACGTACTCGCCGACCATCGCGAGCCGGGCCGCCATCGGCACGTCGTCGCCGCCGAGCTCACCCGGCCAGCCGTGGCCGTCCCACTGCTCGTACGACGCGTCCAGCGCCGCCAGCGTGTCCGGCGCGAGCCCGAGGTCCTCACCGAGCCGACGAGCCATCTCGGAGTGGTGCGCGATCATCGCGCTGAGGTCACCATGTCCCGAGACGGCGAACTCCAGGCCCAGGCGGAACCGGTGCGCCATGCCCGTCCCGGCCCCGAACCGCCGCAGCGTGGCGAGCGCACCCTGCGTGGAGCGCAGCCCGTAGGCGTACTTGTCGGCCTTCAGCCCGATGTCGTCCCCGAACCACTTGGCCTGCTCGTGCGCGTCGGAGTGACAGCCCACGTTGGTCAGCAGGGCGGTGTAGTAGACCGCGACCCTGGCCTGCTCATCCACGCCCAGGCGCTCGGCGAGCCGGAGCGCGATCAGGCTCTGCCGGAGCACGTGCTCCATCGGCTGGTCGAACCCGAGATCCACGCCCAGCGACAGGGCGGCGACCAGCTCCGCAAGTCGGATGCGCCCGAGACTGTCGGGGCCGGTCACGTTCTCGAGGGTACGCGCGTGCTTTCCAGCCGTTGGTCGAGGAAGGCGCGCTGGCGCCTGTCACGAAACCAGCCGCTGTCTCGACTCGGGAGGAGGGAGAGGCATAGTCGAGACGAGAGGTGAGCACGATGCACGTCCACATCGCAGGTGGCACGGGTGCCATCGGCACCAGGCTGATTCCGCAGCTGGTCGAGCGCGGACACCGGGTGACGGCGACCACGACGAACCCCGGGAAGACGGCCCTGCTGGAGAGGCTGGGAGCGACGGCGATGGTCGTCGACGGGCTCGACAGCGCGGCCGTCGGCGAGGCGGTGGCGACGGCCGAGCCGGACGCCGTCGTCCACCAGATGTCGGCGCTGGCCGGCCGGCTCGATCCAAAGCACTTCGACCGGTCGTTCGCGCTCACCAACCGCCTGCGCACCGAGGGGCTCGACCACCTCATCGCCGCCGCCCAGGCCGTCGGCGTCCGCCAGATCGTCGTCCAGAGCTTCACCGGCTGGCCCAACATCCGCTCCGGCGGGTGGGTCAAGGACGAGGAGGATCCGCTCGACCCCGAACCGCCCGCGGCGCAGCGCGAGTCGCTGGCCGCGATCCGCTACCTCGAGGAGACCGTGCAGAAGGTCGGCGGCACGGCGCTGAGGTACGGCGGGTTCTACGGCGGCCAGAACGACCCGACGGTCGCGATGGTGCGGAAGCGGCAGTTCCCCCTCGTGGGCGGCGGCACCGGCTACATGTCCTGGATCCACCTCGACGACGCGGCGAGCGCGACCGTCCTGGCCCTCGAGAAGGACGTACGCGGCGTCTACAACGTCGTCGACGACGACCCTGCCCCCGCCTCGGAATGGCTCCCGTACCTCGCCGATTGCGTGGGCGCGAAGCCTCCGCTTCGCCTGCCCGTCTGGCTGGCCCGGGTCGCCGCCGGTGAGGTCGCGGTCTCGATGCTGACCCGGACCCGCGGCTCCTCCAACGCCCGCGCCAAGCGCGAGCTCGGGTGGCAGCTGCGCTGGCCCTCGTGGCGGCAGGGCTTCCGCGACGGCCTGGCCACCGAGGGCTCATGAGCGCCGACGAGTCGGAAGGGTTCGAGGAGCTGCGGCCGCTGCTCTTCTCGATCGCCTACCGCATCCTCGGCAGCGTGAGCGAGGCCGAGGACGCGGTCCAGGAGACCTGGCTGCGCTACCACGCCAGCACGACGCCGCCGATCTCGCTCAAGTCGTTCCTGTCCGCCATCGTCACCCGCGTCTCGATCGACGTGCTGAGGTCGGCACGGGTTCGTCGGGAGGCGTACGTCGGCCAGTGGCTGCCCGAGCCGCTCCTCACCGACGGCGACTCGGCGACGTACCCCGATCCCGAGCACGCCGCCGAGCTCGCCGACTCCCTGTCGATGGCGGCGCTCCTGCTGCTCGAACGGCTCAGCCCCGAGCAGCGTGCCGTGTTCGTGCTCCACGACGTCTTCGCCTTCCCCTTCGCCGAGATCGCCGAGGTGATCGGGAAGTCCGAGGCGGCCTGCCGCCAGCTCGCCTCCCGCGCCCGCCGCCTCGTGGAGGACGGTCGGCCTCGGTTCGACGTCGACCGCCGCGAGCGCGAGGAGCTCGCCGCCCGGTTCTTCGACGCCATGACCGCCGGCGACGTCGACGCGCTGCAGGAGCTGCTGGCAGCCGACGTTGAGGTGTACGGCGACGGTGGCGGCAAGGCACCCCAATGGATGCGGGTGATCGTCGGCGTCGACAACGTCTCGCGGATGTTCGCCGGCCTCGGCCGCCGCTTCGCCGGCTCCGGCCTCCAGGTCGAGCGGCACGAGGTCAACGGCCAGCCCGGCGCCGTGCTCCGCGACGCCTCCGACCGGGTCATCAACGTGATGACTCTCGACGTCCTCGACGGCCAGATCCAGGTCGTCCGCTCCGTCATCAACCCCGACAAGCTTCATCACCTCGGCCCCGTCGCCGACGCCTGGGCGCTGATGCGGGAGACCCCTTCCGGCTCCAACGGCTGAGAACGGCTGTCAAGGCAGTCACGAGGGATCCGGGCCGTCGAGACCGTTGGCCTGCCGGGCCCGTCGCCCCATGATGGACGGATGGACGGTGCTGCACGTGTACGCGAGATGTGGGACGGGTTGATGAGGTCTCTCGAGACCGGGGACGCCACGGTGTGGGGAGACGCGCTGGCCGAGGACGCGCTGGTCATCGGCACGGACGAGGTCGAGTGGTGGCAGGGCAGGAGCGCGGCGATGAACCTGATCCGGGAGCAGGTCAGGGAGCTGCACGAGGCCGGCGTCCGCTACGCCGGCAGCGATCCGCAGGTGGTCGAGGCGGGCGACGTGCTCTGGGTGGCCGACCGTCCCGACGTCGTGCTCCCCGACGGGACGGCCATGCCGGCCAGGGTCACCGCGGTCGTCACCCGTGACGGCGACGCCGTCCTGATCCGTCAGATGCACGTCTCCGTCGGGGCGCCCAACGAGGAAGTGCTCCAGCAGGAGCTCACCGTCTGACGACGCCCGGGACGCGTCGGCGTCACCCGGTCCCGAAGTCGACCCAAGGGACCTCGTCCTGGTCGCATTCGGCACCCGGTGCGGGAGTGGTCTGCGAGACCAGGTACGCCGCGATGGCCGCGTCGGCGCACGCCGACGTGAACAACGAGGTGTGGCCCCAGCTGTTCACGGTCAGCAGTGCCGAGTTCGGCAGCAGGCCGTGGGCGATCAGGGCGCCTTGGTAGCGGGTGGCCGGGTCCCACCGGGAGCCGACGACCAGGACGGGCTCGTCGGTGTCGGTGTCGAACGGGCCGACGTACCGGTCCGAGTCGACGCCCGGCCACTCGGCACAGATCGAGGACGCCCAGGTCCACATCCGCCCGAAGTAGCTGGTGGCGTCGGCCGCGGCCCCGGCGTCGACCCACGCCTGGTAGTCGTCGGGGTTGTCGGAGTCGGCGCACGCCACGGCGGGGAAGCCCTCGATGAAGTTCTGGTACTTCGGGAAGCCGCGCTTCGTGACGTAACCCCCGGCGGTGCGGCTGAGGCGCTCCGAGCCGCGGGCCAGGGCGTTGTCGCCGCGGAACGCCGCGAGCTTCCGGCCGAGCGTCGCCGCGCTGGTCTCGGCCTCGAGTGCGGCGAGGAAGCCCGCGAAGTCGGGCCAGCCGAACGAGTCGTAGAGCGCGCCGAGCGTGTCGCCGATGAGGAAGGAGTAGTTGTAGAGGAACGTCTCGCCTGTCGACGGGTCCTCGATGGGGACCGGGCCCGCGCGCAACGCGTCGGCGATCGCCGCGAACCGCGCCTCCGCCCCCGCCCCGTCGCCGAGCGGGCAGCCGGTGCCCTCGTCGCAGAGGCGGAAGAACTCCTCGAGGGTGTCCTGCGCGCCCTGGTGGCTGCGCAGCCTCGTGGAGAACGGCAGGCCCTGCTCTCCGGGAGCACCCGTCGTCCACGCGATGGGGTCGAGCACTCCGTCGATCACCAGCGCTCGGAACCGGTCCGGGAACATGTTGGCGTAGGTCTGCCCGAGGAAGGATCCGTAGGACACGCCGTAGTAGGTCAGCTGGTCGTCGCCCACCGCGATCCGCATCCGGTCCATGTCGCGCGCGACGTTCGCCGTCGAGGCGTGGTCGAGGATGGCGCCGCCGCGACGGGCGCAGGCAGCGTCGAGGTAGCGGTCGCTGGTGATCCAGGAGGCCACCTCCTGGTCGGTGATGGGAAACGCGAAGTCGGTGAAGTACGGGCCCCACTGCTTGTCGGTGCCGAAGCAGCGCAGCGGGTCGCTCCGCACGATGCCGCGTGGGTCGAAGCCGACGATGTCGAACTTGTCGCGCACCTCCTGGGTGAACAGGGCCTGGCCGGCGCCGACCACGAACTCCACACCGGGTCCTCCGGGCCCGCCCGGATTGACGAACAGGGACCCGATCCGGTGGGCCGGGTCGGCCGCCGGCAGTCGCACCATGGCGATCGAGATCTTCGCGCCGTTCGGCTTGTCGTAGTCGAGGGGTACGCCGACCATCGCGCACTCGAACGGCCCGAAGGACTTGAAGCAAGCGCTCCAGTTGGCCTTGTTCTTCGGGGCCGCCACCGACGGCTCCCACGCGCTGAGACCGGCCAGCACGACGACGGCCGCGACCGCGGCTCCCAGGAAACGACTACGCCTGATCATCACGGGGATCCCCCTCGGTGCCGCCCCTCCGGGTCGAAACGCTCCTCCCACGGGCCGGGAGGCGTCAATCCCCCAGGTGAGGTCACATCGGGTCTTGCACCGCGTCTTCCGCGGCGGGACAGTGAAAGGGCTCGAACCAACCGAAGGGGGACCAATGCCCGAGTTCATGGACGTGCACACCTCGATGAAGGGCGTCACGAGCGACCAGCTCATGGACGCGCACAACGCCGACCTGGCGATCCAGGACGACGAGAAGGTGAACTTCAAGCATGCCTGGGCCGACCCGGAGTCGGGCATGGTGTTCTGCCTGTCCGAAGGACCCAGTGCCGAGGCCGTCTTGCGCATCCACGAGCGTGCGGGTCACCCGGCCGACCAGATCTACGAGGTGCCCGTCCAGGCCTGAACGTCCGCGGACGTCGCGTCGGGAGCGAGGCCGCGTAACGTGCGGCCGTGATCACCCTCGCCCTGGCCGCCACGATGTCGCAGGCGGCGGTCGACCGGGCGGCCGCCATCGGCGTGCTGGTGTCGGCCGCGGTCGTGGACCAGGGCGGCCACCTGGTGCACTTCCAACGCATGGACAGGGCGGAGATCGCCGGCCCCACGCTCGCGGTCGACAAGGCGTTCACGGCCGTCGCGCATCGGATCGAGACCGCCGAGCTGGGTCCCCTGACGCAGCCGGGCGGCGACCTCTGGGGGCTGCCGGCGAACGGCGGTGGACGGTACGTCGTCTTCGGCGGCGGGATCCCGTGCTGGCACGACGGAGTGGTCGTCGGCGCGATCGGTGTCAGCGGCGGCACCGCTGAGGAGGACGTCGACTGTGCTCGCGCCGGCCATGCCGTGTTCGAGTCCTTCCTGAGCGACCAGTCAGCGCCCTAGATTGCGGCCATGTCCGATCAGCCGGTGGGCCGCATCCGGTTCATGGACCAGCAACGGGTCAACCTCGACGGTTTCGCCCACGAGGACGTCGGCCTGGGCCTCATCGCCATGGCCAGCCCCCACGACCCGAAGCCCTCCCTCGTCCTGGAGGACGGTGGCGTCGCGGAGATGGACGGCCGGAGCGCCGCGGACTTCGATGCCTTGGACGCGCTCATCGCCGGCCACGGGATCGACCTGTCGGTCGCCGAGGAGGCGATGGCCCTCGACGACGTCGACTTCGCGCGACTGTTCGTCGACCCGGCCGTCCCTCGCGCCGAGGTCGTCAGGCTGGTGTCCGGGACCACGCCTGCCAAGCTGGCCCAGGTCATCGCGCTGCTCCGTCCCGCGGAGCTGACCATCGCGATGACCAAGATGCGCGCCCGCCGCACGCCGAGCAACCAAGCGCACGTCACCAACCGCCTCGACGACCCGCTGCTCCTCGCCGCCGACGCCGCCACCGCGGCGGCGTACGGCTTCCGCGAGGTCGAGACCACCGTGCCCGTGCTCGCCGACGCGCCGTCCAACGCGGTGGCGGTCACCGTTGGCGCCGCGATCGCCTCGGCCGGGGTGCTCGTGCAGTGCTCTGTCGAGGAGGCGATGGAGCTCGAGATGGGCATCCGCGGCCTGGTCTCGTACGCCGAGACCGTCAGCCTCTACGGCACCGAGCCGGTCTTCGTCGACGGCGACGACACGCCGTACAGCAAGGCGATCCTCGCGGCGGCGTACGCCAGCCGCGGCGTCAAGATGCGGGTGTCGTCGGGAGCGGGCGCCGAGGTGCTGATGGGTGGCGCCGAGCAGTGCTCGATGCTGTACCTCGAGTCCCGCTGCGTCTCGCTGGCCCGGGCGATGGGCGTCCAGGGCGTGCAGAACGGCGGCATCGACGGGGCCAGCGTGGCCGCCTCGGTGCCCCGCGGCGTGCGCGAGCTGATGGCCGAGAACGTCATGGTGATGGCTCGCAACCTCGAGGCCTGCACCGGCAACGACGCGCTGATGTCGGAGTCCGACGTACGTCGCACCTCCCGCACGCTGCCGATCCTGCTCGCCGGCAGTGACTACGTGTGCAGCGGCTTCGGCAGCATCCAGCGCTACGACAACATGTTCGGGCCGTCGCAGTGGAACGCCGAGGACTTCGACGACTGGCTGGCCATGCAGCGCGACTGGGGCGTCGACGGTGGGCTGCGCACCGCGGCGCCGGCCGACGTCGGGCGGCTCAGGCGCGAGGCCGCCGAGGCCTGCCGGGACGTCTACCGCTACCTCGGCCTGGCCGACTTCACCGACGAGCACGTCGACCTGGCGGTCGACGCGGTGGGCTCGAAGGACCTGGTCATCGACGGGGGCGACCCCGATCCGATGGTCGTCCTCGGCGCCGCCCAGGCGATCCGCAGCTCGGGGCTCGGGTCGCTCGAGGTCGCGCGGGCTCTCCAGGAGTGTGGCTACGAGACCGCCGCGGGGCGGCTCCTCGACATGCTCGCCGCCCGGGTCCACGGCGACCACCTGCAGACCGCGGCCATCTTCGACGAGTCGATGCAGGTACTGAGCCTGGTCACCGACCCCAACGACTACGCCGGACCCGGCACCGGCTACGAGCCCAGCGCAGCCCGCCAGGCGGAGATCGACGGGATCCGCCAGGCCCGCGGCGTGGAGGACCTCCGCAAGGACCAGATGCTCCTCGCCGACGACTCCTTCCGGGTGGTCGGCCCGGCCGCCCAGGGGAGCGACCCGCGCGAGGTGGTCATCGGACTGTCGCCGGGGATCGGCCGCACGGTGTGGCAGACCCTGTCGGGGCTCTCCGTCGTGGACGCCCTCCGCGAGCTGCTCGCCGGCCTGGAGGAGGAGGGCTGTCTGGCTCGCGTCGTGCGGGTGAACGGCACCCTCGACCTCGGCATGGTCGGACTGACCGCGGCGCGGCTGTCCGGCTCCGGGATCGGCATCGGTCTCCAGGGGAAGGGCACTGCGCTGATCCACCGCCGAGACCTGCCCCCGCTGGCGAACCTCGAGCTCTACAGCATGGCCCCGGTCATCACCCCGGACCTCTACCGGCTGCTCGGCAGCAACGCCGGCCGCCATGCGAAGGGCGCGACCCCGGTCCCCGCGCGCAACCCCTACACCGACGAGGCGATCGAGGCGAGGTACCACACCAGCGTGATCGCGCTGGTGGCGCTCGAGCGGTCCTGCGTCGACCGCTCCCTCGGCAACGAGGTCATCGAGGTGAACCGGTGACCCGGGCGTTCTCGGGCCGCGACTCCGAGGAGCTCACCCTCGACCGGCTGGCCCGCGAGGAGCTCGTCGCCGACGACGTACGCATCCATCCCGACACCCTCGAGCGTCAGGCCGTGGTCGCCGAGGAGCACGAGAACCCGCAGCTGGCCGCGAACTTCCGGCGGGCCGCCGAGCTGGCGCTGATGTCGGAGTCGGAGGTGCTCGGGCTCTACGAGGCTCTCCGGCCGCACCGGGCGACCACGGAGGAGCTGGAGGAGCTGGCGGTCCGGCTCGAGGGAGTGCCGGCGCCGCTGTGCGCCGCGCTGGTACGTGAGGCCGGCGCCGTCTACGCCCGGCGCGGACTGCTGCGTTGACCCTCCGTTCACAGGTCTGGGCCTGCATCGACGTCGGCAACTCCACCACGGAGGTCCTGCTCGCCCGCGTCGACGGCGGCCAGGTGTCCGTGGTGGGGGTCGGCCGATCGCCGACCCGTCGGGCCAAGGGCTCTCCCGAGAGCCTCGCGGGAGCCGCCGCCCTCGTCCGGCGTCTCGAGCGTCAGTACGACGTGCGGGCGTCGCGCGCGGTGGCCGCACCGCTGCGCCCGGTGGTGACCAGTCGGGCGTCGCTGCCGGAGGACGTGCCGGACACGGGCCGGCTCGCCGTGGTCGCGCTGGGTTCGGCCACGGCGGCCGGGCGCGGGTTCGGGGCCGGACCGCCGGCGCTGCTGGACGACGTACCTGCTGACGGCGGGCCCGTTGTGGTGGTGGTCCCCTCCGGTTCGGGTTACCTGAGCGTCGCGGCCCGCCTCGGGCCGCTGGTCGAGGCGGGACGGGTCGCAGCGGTCCTGGTCGAGGACGACGAGGCGGTGCTGCTGGCCAACCGGCTGCCGACCGAGGTGCCCGTCGTCGACGAGGTGGACGTGGCCGTCGTACTGGCGGCCGAGGGCGTGGCCGTGGAGGTCGCCGCGGCCGGCCAGCCGATGCGCGTGCTGACCGACCCGCTCAAGCTTCGTACCGCGCTGGGCCTCTCCGAGCCGGAGCTCGCCGACGCCGCACAACTGGCCCGACGGCTGCACGACGCCGCCAACGCCGTCGTCACGGTCGGTGCTCCCGCGCGCGACGCCGCGTCGGGCTGCGCCGGGTGGATCGAGGTCGCCCCGCGCGGGTCGTTGCCGTTCCTCGAGGGCCACGAGCTGGTCCGGGCAGGCGTCGTGGGCGAGGCGCTCGCCTACGGGATCCCGCCGGACTGCGCGCGGCACGACGTGGACGACCTGTGGACGGTCGACCTGGCCGCGGTCGCGGCGTCGGTGCAGGCCAGGATCGGCGCGGCCGACCAGCGGCCCGTCACGCTGGCCGCGCTCCGGTCGGCGGCGCCGTACGCCGACCCGGCGGCCGCGCTCGCCGAGCTCCTCGACGTACCGGTGCGCTCGGTCGAGACGGAGGCCCGCGCCGCCTGGGCCGGGGCGATGTCGACCCCGGGTGCTGGTGCGGGGTCACTGGTCGTCGACCTCGGCGGCGGGACGATCGACACCGTCTCACCGTCAACCGACGTCGTCGCCGCGGGGGCCGGGGACCTGCTGACCGAGGCGGTCGCGGCCCTCACCGGCATCACGTCGGCCGCCGCGGAGTGGGTCAAGCGCGGCCCGGCCTACCGCGTGGAGACGCCGCAGGTGCTGCTCGCCGAGGACGGCACCCGGATGTTCCAGGACCGGCCCGCCCCGACCGACGCCGTGGGCAGGCTGGTCGTGCCCGGACCTGCCGGGCTGCTGCCGTTCTCGCGGACGATGGCGCCGGGGGAGTGGCGCGCCCTGCGCGTCCGGCTCAAGGTCGAGCTGGTGGGCGGCAACGTCGCGCGCGGCCTGCGGACGCTGGGTGAGGAACCGCGGTCGGTGGTCGTGGTCGGCGGGCTCGCCGGTGACGACGAGATCCTCGCCGCCGTCTCCGGCGCCCTGCCCGCGGGCACCGCCGTCGGCCGCGGCGACGTCGCCGGCAACCTCGGCCACCGCTACGCCGTCGCCTACGGCCTTGCCCTCCTCGACGCCGCCCACCCGCTTGTAACAGCACGTTCGTGTCACTCCCCGTGCGTTCAAACGGGAGGGGAGCGACACGAACGTGCTGTTACAGGTCAGGACTTGACGCGGGGGCGGAGGGCCACGACGCGGCCGGCGCCGCGGGGGCTGCGCGGCGTGGCCGGCGTACGGACGCTGATGATGGTGCGGTCCGCGCGGAACAGGTCGTGGGAGTACTCGAACACCACGCCGTCCGCGTCCTTCGTGGTGCGCGTGATCGAGAGCAGCGGGGCGCCCGCGTCGGTGCCCAGGATCGACGCCTCGTCGTCGCTCGCGGCGACGACCTCGATGTGCTCCTCGGCCTCACCGGGGACGGTCTCGTAGTGCTCCTCCAGCAGGTCGTAGAGCGAGCCGCCGAGGGGCAGGTCGAGCAGCTGGGGGAACCGCTCGGCCGGCAGCCGGACGTGCTCGAGGGAGATCGGCAGGCCGTCGGCCAGCCGGATCCGGACGACGTCGACCACGTACGCACCGTCGCCGAGCTCCAGGGCGGCCGCGGTCGCCTCGTCGGCCTCGGCGATCGCGGTGTTGATGATCCGCGAGCCGGAGGTCATCCCCTGCGCTCGCAGCAGCGCCGGCACACCCACCACGCGCGACAGGTCGCGCTCCACCTTCTGCGCGCGCACGAAGGTGCCGCCGCCGCGCCCGGGGACGCGTCGTACGGCGCCCGCGCTCTCGAGCGCCCCGAGTGCCTGCCGCATCGTCGAGCGGCTCACGCCCAGCTTCTCGGCGAGGCCGCGCTCGGCCCCGAGCCGCTCGCCGGGACGCAGCAGCCCGTGCTGGATCTGGTCCAGCAGCTGGCGGCGTACCCGTTCCGCGGCGGGACCGATCGAGACCAGGGACTCGCTCATCGATCACCCACCGGGGCTCAGATCCCCTCCAGGGCCGCCGGCGACTCCGGCAGCACCTGGCCGCCGTCGACCACGAGGGTCTGGCCGGTGATGTACCCCGCCTCGTCGCTGGCGAAGAACAGCGCGGCGTGGCCGATGTCGTCGACGCTGCCCAGCCGGTGCTGCGGGATGCAGGCCTCCATGCCCCGGATGTAGTCCTCGCCCATGTCGGCCAGCCCCTCGGTCGCGATGTTCCCGGGCATGATCGCATTGATGGTGATCCGTCGCGGCGCGAGCTCGATCGCGGCGGTGCGCAGGAAGCCGAGCTGGGCGGCCTTGCTGGCGCCGTAGTGCGACCAGCCCGGGTAGCCCGGTGATCGGGCCGGTGATCGACGACGTCACGACCACGCGGCCGTGCCCGCTCGCCTCGAGGGCGTCGAGGCACGCCTGCACCGAGAACATCGTGCCCTTGAGGTTGCAGCCGAGCACGAGGTCGACGTCGGCCTCGGTCAGCTCGGCCAGCGGCTTGTCGGGGAAGATGCCCGCGTTGGCGCAGAGGACGTCGATCCCGCCGAACCGCTCGACGCGCGGTCGCGGCCAGCGCCCGGCAGTCGTCGACCTTCGACACGTCGGCACACCGTGGTCTCGACCCTGCCCTCCGCACCCGAGCGCCAGCTCCTCGGCGGCGGCGCTCAGCGTGCGCCTCGTCGCGCGCCGCGATCAGCACGTCGGCACCCTCGCGCGCGAACGCCCGGGCGATGCCCTTGCCGATGCCCTTGCTGCCGCCGGTCACGATGACCGACCGGCCCTTCAGCGATGTGAACATGACTGTCTCCTCGGGGTGCTAATGACATGGCCTCAGCCGAAGCGGGAGAGGTAGCTCTCCGCCAGGTCGCAGCTGGCGGCGGTGTACTCGGCGCCCATCGACCGGGCGAGGTCCGTGCCGGAGTGCGAGCCGATCCAGGCGACGAGCAGCAGCCGTCGCATCAGCACGAACGTCGGGATCTCGGCCTCGTCCTCGGCCGGCAGGTCGCGCACCGAGCGGTAGCCGCGGACCCACGCGTCGGTCAGCTCCGGGACCCGCGGGTCGTCCTCGAAGAAGCTCACCGCGGTGCCGAAGTCGTAGAGGAACCAGCTGAAGCCGCAGTCGTCGAAGTCGATGACGTAGCGCTCGGTCGCCGTCCTCGAGCAGGTTGGCCAGGCGCAGGTCGGCGTGCACCAGGCCGTAGCGGTGCGGCTCGCTGCCGAAGCGCGCCAGCCGCGTCGCGGAGGGCGTCGTCCAGCCGGCCGAGCACCTCGCGCTCCGCCGGGCCGACGGCGATGCCGTCCTGCCAGCGCCCCCAGCGCGCCACGCTGCCGAAGGCGCCGTCGTAGTCCCAGGCGAAGCGCGTGAAGCCCGGCGGGCGCTGCCAGGTCAGCGCGTGCTCGTGCATCCGGGCGGTGATGCCGCCGAGCAGCTCGAACGACTCGGGCAGCGTCTCGCCGGCCTCCTCCGGCTCGACGCCGGGGAGGAACTCGAAGCGCACCACGTGGCGCGGGTCGGGCTGCCCCTCCTCGGGCATGGCCAGCAGCCGCCGGCCGTCGCGCGTCGGCAGCACGCGCGGCGTCCGTACCCCGGTGTCCTCGCGCAGGGCGTCGAGCCACGCGAGCTCGCGACTCGATCTCGCGGGCCGTCGTGGTAGCCGTGGCGGTGCACGCGCAGCACGGTGCGCTCGCCGGTGGCCGGGTCGTCGACGGCGTACGTCGCGTTCTCGCTGACGTTGAGCAGGGTCAGCGTCCGCGTCGGGCGACACGTCGTACTCGGCGAGGGCGCGCCGCGCCACCTGCTCGAGCCGCGCGGCGAAGCCCTCGGCGGACAGGTCATGGGTGCTCACTGGTCGCGTCCCTCCACCTCCTGGAGCACGCGCGTGATCTCGTCGCGTGCGCGGAGGATATCGGCGGTGCTCCCGCTCATGTAGACCCGTCCGGCGGCGCCGATCATCGACACGTCCACCAGCGTGACGTCCGGCGCCACCTTCTCGGCGGCGTTCGCCGCGACCGTGGCGAACAGCGCCGGCGTCATCTCGTAGACCAGCAGCGTCGTGCCGGGCATCAGCATCGACGCCTGCCGGGTGCGGTTGATGATCACCGCGTGCTGGTCGGTGACGTCCTCGATGACGTCGTGGAAGAGCACGCGTGGGCGGAGCTGGTCGGCCGGCCGATGCGCCGAGCCCCTCCAGGATCGCCTCGCCCGCACGCCGTACGTCGTCCAGGTCGGCGGCGTGCACCTCCAGCACGCCGAACTGCCGCTCGACGAACAGGATGCCCGGGCTCCACCGCGGGCACGGCGCGGAGCGCCAGGTCGGTGACCCGCTCGATCGCGAGCCCCGGCGCGACCTCGACGATGAGCGCGTGCTGCCCCTCGAACGGCGGGTAGCCGCGGGCCCGCGAGGGCGTGCCCATGTACGCCGCGAACTGTCGCTGCAGGTCCTCCAGCAGGAGATAGACCCGCAGCTCGGTGTCGATTCACGTCCGACGAGGAGGTCTCGAAGTGCCGTCCGAGCTCGGGGTGGGGCCGCGGGATCACGTGCACCGACACGAGCTCGCCCACCTGGCCGGCGGTCTCGGCGCCGGCCTCGGTGGCCGCCTTCACCGCACCGACGTCGCCGACGATGGTCACCGCGACGAGGCCGTCGCCGACCTCCTCCCGGCCCACGATGTTCACGTTGGCCGCCTTCACCATGGCGTCCGCGGCGGCCAGCGCCGCCACGTAGCCCTTGGTCTCGATCATGCCGATCGCCTTGAGTTCGCCATCTGCTTCTCCTTCATTCCGTGTCATCAGAGTCGATGGAACCGATGATCAGTGCATCCACTGGTGGATGCGGGTCGGGGAAGTACGCCGCGGCCACCGACCCCGTCGCGACGAGCACCCGCTCGCCGATCCCGCTGCCGAGGACGTCGAAGGCGACGAGCCGCTGACCATTTCCTTGGCCGCCTCCGTCGACCTCCACCTCGAGGAAGGCACCGTTGGGGAGCCCCTCGACTCTCTTGGTCGACCACACGCTGCCGACCACCTTCGCCTTCAGCATCAGCGCTCCTTCTCGATCTCGACGCCCAACGACCGCGCCTTGTCCCTGGCCAGCGGGGTCAGCACCGCACCTCGTCCCAGCAGCAGGCGGGCGCCGTCGGCCGCCGCCTTGATGACCGTGCGCTCGGTGACCGCGCCGCGGTCGACTCTCGTCACGTTCGCCGGTGTGCTCCGCCGGCTCCGCGCGCGTCGTCGGCGAGCCGGAACCCGTGCCGCCCGTCCTGGAAGGCGCTTCGCACGTCGGCGTCCTCGCACAGCGCCGCCACCCGGCGTACGAACGCCGTCAGGTCGGCGTCGGTGGCGATCACCACCTCGCCCGCAGGACCCGTCGAGGCGGCGCCGGTCGTCCGGCAGCACCTCGCGCAGCACGGCCCGTACGGCGGCGCGCAGCTCGTCGGGGCTGAGGCCGGACAGGGCGCCGTTCGTGGTGCTCATCCGCCGACCCCAGCGACCGCTCGGCCGCCTCGGCGGCGGCACGTACGTCGGACTCCTCGCCGCTGAGGTACACCCGGCCCGTCGCTCCGATCATCCGGTAGTCGACGACCTTGATCGAGGCCGCCTTCTCGGCCTCGTTGGTCGCGAGGATGGCGTACGACGCCGGCTGCATCTCCAGCACGAACAGCGACTCGCCCTTGAGCGCCATGGAGCCGATCTTGTTGCGGTTGATCAGGAAGGCGTGCTGGGCGTCGAGGCGGGAGACGATGCGGGAGGCCAGGATCGTCGGCCGGGTGGCGTCCGAGGCCTTCGCGTCGAGGGCCTCGAGCACCGCTCCGGCCGCCGACCGGACCGCCTCGGTGGAGCGCGAGTGGATCTCGAGATAGCCGAACTGCCGCTCGACCACCAGGATCCCCGCCTGCACCTCGGTGTGCTTGAGCGCCACGTCGGTGAGCGGCTCGATGTCCAGTCCGGGCGCCACCTCGATGATCTGCGCGGCCATGTCGGACCGGGGCAGGCTGCCCTTGATCCAGGTGCCGAGGTAGCACATGGTCTGGGGTTGCAGCTGGTCCAGGAAGATGAAGGACCGGAGCTCGGCGGCAGCCATGTCAGCCCTTGATGATGGTCGTGAGCTCTTCGATGATGAGCCGGCGGAGCTCCTCGCGGATCTCCTCCGTCCCTTCACTCCGAGCGCGGGTGGGATCAGGGACAGGCTCGGGATGCGCCAGGTTGCTCGCATACGGGTACGCCGGCACCGGGCCGGTCGGCGCGGCCCACGGCACGACGCCGGCGAACGACGGCAGCACCTCGCTCGGGTCGGTGCTGTAGGCGATCCGGGTGAGGTTGACCAGGTGCTTCGGCTCGAGGTTCTCGCTGAGCGAGCTGCGGCCGACGAACCCGGTGCCGATCGTCATCGACGGGGCCAGGTTGGTGGTGAACCCGGCGCTGCCGGTGCTGCCGCCCTCGTTGACCGTCACGCGGAGCACGTCGACCGCGGCGGCGTACTCCATCACGGTGCGCGGGTCGTTGCTGTGGATCACCGCGGAGTGCCCGGCGCCGCCGATCCGCAGCAGCGCCTCGGCGGTGCGGATGCCGCGGCGAGCGGTGGGGACGCGGGTGACGCCGAGCACCGGGCAGAGCTTCTCGTGCGCGAGCGGCTCCTCCTTGACGGCCAGGTCGAACGGCGCGAGCAGCACCCTGGTCTTCGGCGGAACCCGGACGCCGGCCCGGTCGGCGATCGTGGCGGCGTCACGGCCGACCATCGAGGTGTCGAACCGGCCGCCGGGGAAGACCGCGTCGCGGACCCGGTCGCGCTCGGTGTCGTCGAGGAGGTGGGCGCCGTGCCGGCTCATCTCGCGCAGCAGCCGCTCCGCGACCGCCTCCTCCACGACCAGCACGCTCTCGTTGGTGCAGAGCACGGAGTTGTCGAACGCCTTGCTGTCGACCAGCTTCTTCGCGGCGCGCGGCAGGTCGGCGGTGGCGTCGACGAGCACCGGCACGTTGCCCGGCCCGACGCCGATGGCCGGGTTGCCGGAGGAGTACGCCGCTCGCACGACCGCGACGCCTCCGGTGGCCAGGATGACGTCGGTGCGCGGGTCGGTCATCAGCGCGTCGATGAGCGGCACCGACGGCTCGTCCACCCACTGGACCACGCCGTCGGGCGCGCCGGCGGCGACGGCCGCCTCGGCGAGCACCCGGGCGGCGTCCGAGCAGGACTCCTTGGCCGCCGGGTGCGGGCTCACCACCACCGCGTTGCGGGTCAGCAGCGACAGGATGATCTTGAAGTAGACGGTCGAGACGGGGTTCGTCGACGGCGTCAGCGCGAACACCACGCCCGCCGGCCGCGGCACCTCGACGATCTTGCGCTCCGCGTCGATGCGTGGCGTGACGTAGTCGTGGTCGCGGTAGGCCTCGAGGATGCCGCGCGAGCAGAGCCGGTTCTTGACGACCTTGTCGGCGACGACGCCGAAGCCGGTCTCGCGCACCGCCCACTCGGCGTACTTCTCGGCGTTCTCCTCCGCGGCCCGCGTCACCGCCTCGACGATGCGCAGCACGGAGTCGCGGTCGTACGTCGCGAAGGCCCGCGTCGCCCACCGCGCACGCTCGAGCATCTGCCGGGCCCGTGGCACGCCGGCGGCCTCGATCGGCGGCAGGTCGTACTCGACCGTCATGCCGTCACCAGCTCCCGACGCCAGCCGGACTCCCGCACCTCGGCCCACGACTTGCGGATGGCCACCTCGGTCCGGTCGAGCAGCTCCTCGCAGAGCTCGGGCCGCAGCAGGATCCCGGGCTTGTACTGCAGGACGCTCGGGTCGAGCGTGGAGAAGATCGCCCAGACGCCGTTCTCGTAGAGGTGCCGCATGACGTACTTGGCGCCCTGCGGGTGCGCGAACTCCAGGCCCATCACCACGCCGTTCTGGCGGATCCCGACGAACCAGTCGGGGTAGTCGGCCTGGATCTCGCGCAGCCCCCGCCCGACCAGGTCGCTGATGTAGTGCACCATCGACCGGGTCTCGGGACGGGTGCAGATCTCCAGCGTCTTCAGCGCCGCGATGCAGCCGAGCTCCGCGCCGCCGAACGTCGAGATGTGGCCGAAGCCGTCCTCGGTGAGCCAGCCGGCGGCGTGCTCGGCGAGGAGCACCGCGGAGATGGGGTACATGCCGCCCGACAGGCCCTTGCCCGCGACCAGGATGTCGGGGGAGAAGCCGTGCTTGGTGATGCCCCACAGCTCGCCGGTGCGCATCAGCCCGGTCTGCACCTCGTCGGCGATGTAGAGGGTGCCGTGCTGCTCGCAGAGCCGCTTGACGGTCTCGAGGTAGCCGGGGTCCGGCAGCGGGAAGCCGTACGTCGCCGGGATGGTCTCCATGATGACCGCGGCGACGTCTCGCCCGCGCAGCGCCTCCTCCATGGCCGTCGAGGTCGTTGAAGGGGACGTGCACGAACTCGTCGGGACGGTCGGAGAGGAAGAGCTTGCTGAACCGCTCGTCGCCGGTGGCCACGGCCAGCCCGGTGTGGCCGTGGTAGGCCTTGACGACCGAGACGATGATGCGTCGCTGGGTGGTGTGGCGGGCGGTCTTGAGCGCGATGTCGATCGCCTCGCCGCCGCCGCTGCCGTAGGCCACCTTGGTGAGGCCGGCGGGCGCTGACGTGACCAGGGCCTCGGCGAGCGCCGTACGGGTCAGGGCGGGGAAGTGGTGGTTGCCGATGTCGAAGTGGGACATCGCCGAGGCGACGGCGGAGGCGACCTCGGGGTTGCGGTGCCCGAGGTTGTAGGTGCCGCCGTTGAGGTGCACGTCGAGCAGTCGCTTGCCCGACATGTCGTAGATGTAGTACTCCTCGCGCCGGTCGATGACCAGCGGCACTCCGGACTCGACCCAGAAGTCGGTCTTGCCCGGGTTCCAGTACTCCCGCGACTTCTCCAGCATCTCCTGCTTGGAGTCGAAGGAGAACTCGCCGTAGTCGAAGCTCATGGTCTCCTCGTCCACTGGTGCATACCGTTTGCGTCAATGGTCTGCTTTACGGTTTGTAGCAGGGCAGGAACGGTCCGGTCAACGCCTTCGACGCGACGTCCGGATGAACAGGTCCGATGACGGGTCTGGTGCCCACGTCTACGGCCGCGTCTCTTGTCAGCGCAGACCACCGCTGGCACCATGCCGAAAAGTGGCTTGGGACACGGCGAATGGGTCCGCTGATGGGGGCCTCTTCGGTTTGCTGCTGTCTGCCCGGTTGGGCCCGATAGGACGGAGTACCACGTGTCGAGCAGCGAGATGGAAAAGCAGGCCCCACCTCCCGACGTCAACGTGACCCAGACGGGCCACGCGCACGCCCTGAAGGCGGGAGCGATCGGGCTCGGAGGAGTCCTCTTCATCGCCGTCGCGAACGCCGCGCCGATCACCGCGATGACCGGCAACACGCCGATCGCCCTCGGCTACGGCAACGGCATCGGCGCGCCGGCCGGCTTCCTGGTGGCCACGATCGTGCTGACGCTGTTCACGATCGGGTTCATCGAGATGGCCAAGCACATCACGACGGCCGGGGCGTTCTACGGCTTCATCACCCACGGGCTCGGCCAGGTGTGGGGCATGGCCACCGGTGCGCTCGCGACGATGGCGTACGTCGTCTTCGAGGGCTCGCTGATCGGGATCTTCTCCTACTTCACCAACGACGCCCTCAACCGGTGGTTCGACGTCGACGTCAACTGGCTGCTGATCGCGATCGTCGGGATCGTGCGTCATCGGCCTCTTCGGCTACTACGACATCAACATCGCCGCGGCGTTCCTCGGCGTCACCCTGATCTGCGAGGTGGTCCTGCTGCTGGCGCTCGCCTTCTCGGTGCTGTTCTCCGGCGGCGGGCCCGACGGGATGGTCCCCGAGGCCATCAACCCGTTCAACGCCTTCAAGTCCCTGGAGGCCGGCGGCGGCATGGGCCTCGGCAGATCGACGGCACCACCATCGCGGCGGGCAGCGCGGCCATCGGCGTGTTCTTCGCGTTCTGGTCGTGGGTCGGCTTCGAGACCACCGCGGTGTACGGCGAGGAGTCGCGCAACCCGCGCCACATCGTGCCCCGGGCCACCCTGATCGCCGTCGTGGGCCTCGGCACCTTCTACACGTTCGTGTCCTGGATGATGATCGCCGGCAACGGCAAGGCGACCGCCATCGAGAAGGCCAACACCGACTCCATCGGCCTGTGGGTCGACCTGGCCGAGGACAAGCTCGGCGGCTCGTTCATCGGTGACATCTACCTGTTCCTGATCGTGGTCGGGTCGTTCGCCTGCGGGCTGGCCTTCCACACCGCCGCGAGCCGCTACCTCTACGCGATCGGCCGCGAGCTGCCGGCCACGAAGAACACGCTCGGCCGCACCCACGGCACCCACCACACCCCGCACGTCGCGTCGGTGACCCAGAGCCTCATCACGCTCGTGTTCACCCTCGGCTTCTTCGTGCTGACCACCAACGGCGACGACCCGTTCACGGGGGCGTACATCTTCCAGTACGGCCTGCTGGCCATCCTCGGCACGATGGCGATCCTCATCGTGCAGGCCATCACCTGCCTGGCGGTGATCTGGTACTTCCACGTCAAGAAGGTCAAGCCCGGCAACATGCTGACCACGGGTCTCATTCCCGCTCTCGGCGGTCTCGGGATGCTCTACGTGGTGTGGCTGCTCATCGACAACATCAAGTTCGCGGGCGGCCTGGCGGCCGGGTCGCTGTTCTTCGACCTGATCCCGTGGCTGGTCGTCGCGACCTTCGTGGTCGGCCTGCTCGGCGTGCTGCTCCTGCGGTCCCGCAACCCTGAGGTCTACCGGGCCATCGGCCGGACGGTCTTCGAGGAGGCGCACGAGCGGGAGTGACCGACGACGGACGGCGTACTCAGGTTCGAGCCCGACGCCGAGGGTGACCCCACGAAGCTGGCGTACACCTTCGGCGGGTTCGAGCCGCTGGTCAGCGTCCGCCCGGGCACCACCGTCTCGACGTGGACGATGGACTGCTTCGCCGGGCGCGTCCGCTCGACGACGGACATGGTCTCGGAGGTCTGCGACCCGCGGTTCCTCAACCCGCAGACGGGCCCGTTCTACGTCGAGGGCGCGGAGCCGGGGGACACCCTCGTCGTGCACTTCCGCTCCATCACGCCGCGGGAGGCGCAGGGAGTCAGCACGACGGTCCCGCTGTTCGGCTCGCTGACGGCCACCGCGTTCACGGCGATGCTGCACCCGCCGCTGCCGGAGCGGACCTGGGTCTACGAGATCGACACCGCGGCGGGTGTGGTGCGGTACGACGCCCTCGACTCGCCGTACCAGGTCGACCTGCCGCTCGACCCGATGCACGGGACGGTGGGCGTCGCACCCGCACTCGGCGAGGTCAGGTCGTCACTGACGCCCGGGAGCTGGGGCGGCAACATGGACACCCCGGAGATGCGTGCCGGCACCACCTGCTACCTGGGCGTCAACGTCCCCGGCGCGCTGTTCAGCCTCGGCGACGGCCATGCCCGGCAGGGCGAGGGCGAGACCTGCGGGGTCGCCGTCGAGTGCGCCATGGACACCGTGCTGGTCGTCGACCTGATCAAGGGAGGTACGCCGACGCCGTGGCCGCGGCTCGAGGACGACACGTTCATCATGACCACCGGGTCGGCGCGTCCCCTCGAGGACGCCTTCCGGATCGCGCACACCGAGATGGTCCGCTGGGTCCAGGAGCTCGCGGGACTCTCCGACATGGACGCCTACCAGCTGGTCAGCCAGACCGCGCTGACGCCGGTCGCCAACGTGGTCGACACCAACTACACGGTCGTCGCCAAGGTCGCCAAGCGCTTCCTGCCCGACGCACCCGTCATGCAGGGCATGCACGCGCGGTGGCGCCGTCCCTGATTCTGGTGGTCGAGGAAGGCGCGCCTGTCACGACCCGGAACTGGTGGTCGAGGAAGGCGCCCTGGCGCCTGTCACGAGACCCCGCAACCGGTCGCCGTACCTCTCACCGGGTCTCGTGACGGGACTTCGTCCCTCCTCGACCAACGGCATGTCCGGTGGTCGAGGAAGGCGCCCTGGCGCCTGTCACGAGACCCCGCAACCGGTCGCCGTACCTCTCACCGGGTCTCGTGACGGGACTTCGTCCCTCCTCGACCAACGGGATGTCCGGTGGTCGAGGAAGGCGCCCTGGCGCCTGTCACGAGACCCCGCAACCGGTCGCCGTACCTCTCACCGGGTCTCGTGACGGGACTTCGTCCCTCCTCGACCAGCGGGATGACTGGTGGTCGAGGAAGGCGCCCTGGCGCCTGTCACGAGACCCCGCAACCGGTCGCCGTACCTCTCACCGGGTCTCGTGACGGGACTTCGTCCCTCCTCGACCAACGGGATGACCGGTGGTCGAGGAAGGCGCCCTGGCGCCTGTCAAGAGCCGGAACTGGTGGTCGAGGAAGGCGCCCTGGCGCCTGTCACGAGACCCGGTGACGGCCGAGCTACTCCTCGGCGCACCGGGCCCCCGGCGCGGGGAGCTTCAGCGAGATCAGGTAGTCAGCGACCTTGGCCTGGATGCAGGAGTTGCCGAAGAACGACGTGTGCGTGGCGCCCGGCCCACCGCCCTCGGTGAGCAGGCGCGCGTTGTCGAGAGTGGCCGCGAGGGAGACGGCACCGGAGTACGGCGTGGACGGGTCACCCACCGACCCCACCACGAGCACCGGGTCGGACCCCTGGGCCCGGAAGTCGCCGCGCCAGTCGCTCGGCGGGTTCCGCAGCGGCCAGGAGCTGCAGACCGCGGCGTTCGCGCCGTCGTAGCTGGGCGGCCCGTACGCCAGCGCCGGCCCCAGCCGCTGCGCCATCGCGGCGCTGCGGCGGGCGAAGCGGACGAAGCCGGCCGGGACCAGGCTGCCGGCGGCGTCGGTGCACTCGATGACGATGTTGGTCGCGCCGCCCTCCGGGCCGAGCAGGTCCCTGTTGGTGACGACGGCCTTGCCGGCCGCGAAGTCGGCCAGCAGCTTCCCCGTCTGGGGCCAGGCGTCCCGTCCCTCGCTGGCGAGCAGGTACAGGATGTAGAGGATGGTGTAGCCGTTCGTCGTCGCCCGCTTCGCGCCCTTGCCCTTGGTGAGCGGCTGGTCGTCCAGGTGCGCGACGAGAGCGTCCAGGGCGTCCTCGGCCGCCCCGCCCCCGAACTTGCAGGTGGTCGCGTGGGCGTTGCACCACGCGAGGAACGCGTCGACCGCCCGCTCGCTCGCCCGGTAGTTCGCGCCCAGGACCCCGAGGTAGTCGTCGCCGTACTGGAACGGGTCGAGCACCCCGTCGAGAGCCACCGCGCGGACCCGGCTCGGGAACATGTCGGCATAGACCGCGCCGAGGTACGTGCCGTAGGAGAGTCCGAGGTAGCTGATCTGGTCGTCCCCGACGGCCGCGCGCAGCAGGTCCATGTCGCGGGCGGCGTACTCGGTGCCCATGAAGGGAAGCAGCTCGCCACTGTGTTTCTGGCAGCTCTCCGCGAACTGGCGCCCGTCGCGCAGCGCGTCCGCGGCGGTCCGCTCGGCTCCCGGCTGGCCGAGGGCCTCGTCGAAGCGACGTACCGACCGGGCGACCGGCTCGCACGCGATGCTGGGCGTGCTCCTGTTGGTGCCGCGCGGGTCGAACCCGATCAGGTCGAAGTGCTTGCGCAGCTCCTTCATCTGGGGTGCGCCCGTCACCCCGGCCACGACGTCCACCCCGGAACCGCCCGGGCCGCCGGGGTTGAGGAAGAGCGACCCGATGCGGTCCGGTCCGCTCGCGGGCAGCCGGTTCACCGCCAGCTTCACCGTGCCCGCTCCCGGGTTCCGGTAGTCCAGCGGGACCGAGTACGTCGCGCACTGGAGCAACTCGTCGCCCTTGCACGCCTTCCAGCTGATGGCCGGCACGGACCCCACGTCCGCCCCGCTCTCGGGCGCCTCGCCCGCCTCGGCGGCTCGAGCTGAGGGGGGCGGTGCGGCCGACCCCGGTGTCCCCGACAGCATGGCCGCGACGGTGGCGGTCGCGATCAGCCCCGAGGCGAGCCGACGGTGGGTGGTGGCGCTCATGGTCGTGGGTGTACCACACCGGCCGCGCCGCCACCACGGCGTACGGGCTCGGCCGCCGCGACGAGCAGGCCGCGCGGGCCGAACTCGATGCCGGTGGCCGCCCCGATCTCCGGCGCATCCGCGCCGAACACGTGGCCCAGCGCCTCGAGGGCTGCGCCGTACTGGGTGCGGTACGCCGGCTCGGCCTGGATCGTGGCGGTGTTGCGCTGCGAGGCGCGCGGCGCCGCGATGGCCTCGGGCAGGGTCATCCCGAGGTCCAGCCGGTTCATCAGGATCTGCAGGACGGTCGTGATGATGGTCGCGCCGCCGGGAGACCCGACCGCCAGCAGCGGCTGGCCGTTGTCCAGCACGATCGTCGGCGCCATCGAGCTGCGCGGCCGCTTGCCGGGGCCGGGCAGGTTCGGGTCCGGGGCGGTGCCCTGGGTGGGGGTGAAGTTGAAGTCGGTGAGCTCGTTGTTGAGCAGGAACCCGCGACCGGGCACGACCATCGCGTTGCCGCCGGTCTGCTCGATGGTCAGGGTGTACTCCACGACGTTGCCCCACCGGTCGGCGACGGTCAGGTTGGTCGTGCTCTGTCCGTCCTCGACCGGGCTGCCGGCCGTGCCGGTCGGGCAGCCGGACCCCGTGAGGTCACCGGGCGGCAGCGGTTTGGCCAGTGCTGCCGTGGGGCTGATCAGGCAGGCCCGGCTCTCGGCGAACTCGTCGCTGAGCAGCGTGGCCAGGGTCGCGCTCGGAGTGCCGTCGCCGACGTAGCGGTTGCGGTCGGCGAACGCGAGCGCGCTCGCCTCCAGGTAGCGGTGCTGGGCCTGGACCGCTGGCAGGTCGCCCTGCTCGGCGGTCTCGAGGATGTCGAGGGCCTCACCCACCGTCGTACCACCACTCGACGGCGTGGACATGCCGTACACCGTCAGGCCCCTGTAGTCGGAGACCGTGGGCTCGGGGAACCGCACCTCGTACTCGGTCAGGTCGGACAGCGCCAGCTTGCCCGGGCGGATCGGGTACGCCCAGGTTCCGATCGGGTGCTCCGACACCGGCGGCTCCTGCACCGTGTCGACGACGTCGGCCCCGACGTCGCCGCCGTAGAAGACTCCCGTGCCCTGCTGGGCGATCAGCCGGTACGTCGCCGCGAGATCCGGGTTGCGCTGGGTCGAACCGACCGCGGGCGGCGCTCCGCCGGGCAGGTACAGCTCGCTGGTCGCGTCGAACTGGCCGAACGCCGCCGCGTTGTCGGCGATCTGCTGCCGGAACGTCGGGTCCACCTCGAACCCCTGGTCGGCGACCTTCGCGGCCCGCCCCAGCAGGCTCCCCAGCGACCGCTTGCCCCATCGGTCGGCCGCGGCCTCCCACGTGGCCAACGTGCCGGGCGTCCCGACGGACAGGCCGCTGACCCGCGCCTCCTGGAACGCGTACGGCAGACCGGTAGCGGGGTCGACGAACTCGTTCTCCGTCATCGTCGCCGGCCCGGCCTCGCGCCCGTCGATCGTGTGCACGGTTCCGTGCCGGGCGTCGTAGTAGACGAAGAACCCGCCACCCCCGATGCCCGCCGAGAACGGCTCCGTGACCCCCAGGGTCGCCGCCGCCGCGATCGCGGCGTCGACGGCGTTGCCCCCGCGCTTCAGCACGTCCAGCCCGACCGCGGTCGCCGTCGGGTCGACGGTGGCCACCGCGCCGCCGTAGCCCGTGGCCGTGGCCACCTTCGGCGGCGCCGAGTGCGCCGGGCTCTGCAGGTTCACCGCGGCCAGCGCGGCCGCTGCGGTCAAGGCGGTCAGGACTCGGAGCCGCATCGTCTACCTCCCGAGTTGCTCGATGGCGGTCCACCCCTGCCTACTCGTGATCGGCTCGCCGCACAACACCCCCGGGGGCAGCCCCGCTGACGGGTACACCGAGAAGGGCCTGAAGGCGGGCGACAAGACCACCTTCAAGGTGGTCGTGGGCGCGGCCGAGAACGACGACAGCTGCTCCCTGCAGTTCATGTCGTTCCCGACCGGCCACTACGCCCTGCACGACGAGGTCGTCATCACGGTGGCCGACACCACGTAGGTGATGGCTACCGGTCCCTCAGCACCTCGCGAGCGACGAAGGCCATCCCCACGGCGGTCAGGCTCCAGGCGACGAAGTCGACCTGCGGGCTGCCGAGGACGACCAGGGCGACGAAGTGCAGCGGCTGGGAGACGGCGATCGCCCAGCCTGCCCAGACCGGGATGCGACCGGACCGCAACATTGCCAGGCCGAGGAGCACCGTGCCGACCACGTGGCCCACGACGAAGACGCCGATCGCGACGTCGACCGAGGGGTGCGCTGCATCGACCACCGCGATCGCGTCGGCCCGGGACAGGCCGGCATCCGAGACGCTCCAGAGCAGGTGGTCCGGACCCAGCATCATGCCGAGCGACAGGTAGCCCGGCACGGCGAGCCCCAGCGCCCAGGCCGTCAGCCGCGGGGCCGCGCTCCTGCTGACCTGCCCGGCGGCGATGAGGCCGGGCACCAGCGTGAGGATGCCGACGTACGCCAGCCAGAGCACCGCGCTCTGCCGGCCCGGGTGCGCGTCGACCGCGGCGACCATGTCGGCGGTGTCGCCTGCGGTGTAGTACGGGAGGATCAGGCGGAGTACGGCGATCGCTGCCGGTCCGACGGGCAGCAGCAGGGCCACGGCCCAGGTGGCCAGCGGGATCGAGCGGCCGCGGGTAGGTGCGAGGGTCGCGGTCATCACGCCACCGCCATCGTGCGACCGCGGGCGGTGAGCAGGACGCCGCCAGCCGTGAGGACGACGATGCCCGCGGCGGCCGCCTGCGCACCGGCCGGGACGTCGGAGACGAAGAACGCCGGCAGTGCGGCGACCGCGGAGAGGACGCGCAGCCCGATCAGCAGGCGCAGCGGCCTGCCCGGGTCGCGGTACGCCTGGACGACGAGCACGAGCGAGACGAGCCCGAGCAGGGCAACGACGGCTGCGACGGCGTACGGGCGGCGTCTCACCGTCGGTGAGTGCGGGCGTCGCCAGGTCGCCGAGCGACAAGACGCCGAAGACCGCGAGCCCGATGCGGCGGGCCGTGGTGCCGGAGGTGGTGGTCATGGTGCGGATCCCTTCGAGAGGCGGTTGTTGCCTGGAACGATCCGGCGGCCCACGGCCCGATGGGCAGAGGAGGGTTCCCGACCGGTCGAGGAGATCCCCGGGTCGGTCGGGAAGATCTCCCGGTCGGTGCCCCGGTGTGCGGCGGTATCTTCGGCGCAGATCGTCGGCACAGGCGGCAGGAGGTGTCCGATGCGCAGCAGGTTGCTCGCCGGTGCGCTGGCCGTCGTCGTCGTGCTCGCCGCGGCCGGCGCGATCGCCTGCGTGGTGGCGGTCGGCTGGACCTTCGCCGACGCATTCGAGGCGTTCGTCGTCAGCAACATCCTCATCGGCGTCGGCTTCGGGCTGTGCGGCGCGCTGATCGCCTGGCACCGGCCGTCGTCGGCCCTCGGCTGGATGTACGCCGTCGGTGGCGCCTGTCAGGCGGCGTCCGCTCTGGCCGCGCCGCTGGCCCAGCTGCTCGACGACCGCGGTGCCGCCGAGTGGACGGTCCGGCTCGCCGCCACCGTGTTCCAGTGGGCCTGGCCGGTCAACATCGCGCTGATCCCGATCTCGCTGCTGCTGCTGCCCGACGGCCGTCTCGCGTCCCGACGGTGGCGACCCGTCGCGATCGCCGTCGCGGTCACCGCCCCGCTGTTCGTGCTCGAGGTCGGGCTCGGCCCGGATCACCCGGCGGGCCTGCCCACGGCGTACCTGACCCTGAGCGCGGGCAGGTACGACTCCCTGGCCTGGCTGTGGGCGGTGAGCGAGGTCCGGTGGGTGCTGTCGGTGCTGGTCGGCGTGGTGTGCCTGGTGGTCCGCTACCGCGCGGGCTCGGAGGTGGTGCGTCGACAGCTGCTCTGGCTGGTGGCCGCCGCCGCCGTCATCATCGTCGCCGTCACGCCGTGGGCGTTGGTGGCCGGTACGCCGATCATCGTGCTCTTCACGATTCCGTTGCTGCCGGCAGCGGTCGCCGCCGCGGTGCTGCGTCACCAGCTGCTCGACATCCGGCTGGTGGTGGCCCGCGGCCTCACCTACGCGTTGCTCTCCGGACTCGTCCTCGCGGCGTACGCCGGCCTGGTGGTCGTACTCTCCGGCGTCGCGTCCGCCCTGCTGGTCGCCCTGCTCGCGCTGCCGCTGCGCTCGCGGCTGCAGACCGCGGTCGACCGGCTGATGTACGGCGAGCGCGGAGACCCGCTGAGGGTCGCCTCCCGGGTCGGCCGCTCGCTCGACGCCGGGCTCCCCGGGACCCTGGACGAGATCAGGACGGCGCTGCGCCTGCCGTACGTCGGCGTCGTGGTCGACGGGGAGCTGCTCGCGACCGGCGGCGTGCTCGACGGGCCGTCGGCCGAGCTGCCCCTCACGACCGGCACGCTGGTCGTCGGTCTGCGCACGGGCGAGACCAGGCTCGACCCCGCCGACGGGCGCCTGCTCGGCCTGCTCTCCGGACCGCTGTCGACCGCGGTGCGGGCCACCACCCTGCTCGAGCAGCTGCAGCTCTCCCGCGAGCGACTGGTCGTCGCGCGCGAGGAGGAGCGGCGCCGGCTGCGCCGCGAGCTGCACGACGGACTCGGCCCGCTGCTGACCGGAGTGGCGCTGTCCGCCGACACCGCCGCCAACCTCGCCGGCCACTCGCCGGACGACGCGCTCCAGGAGAAGCTCTCCGCGGTGCGATCCGACACGAGATCCGCGATCCAGGAGGTGCGACGCATCGTCGACAACCTCGGCTCACCGGCCCTGGACTCCCTCGGGCTGGTGGAGGCGTTGCGCATCCGCGCCGACCAGGTCAACCGGCGCTCCGACGGCGCTGCCCTGCGGACCGTGGTCGAGGCGGGCGAGCTGGCCCCGATCCCACCCGCGGTCGAGCAGGCGGTCTACCGGATCGCCACCGAGGCGCTCACCAACGTCGTCCGGCACTCTCGTGCGACCTCGGTCGTGGTGCGGCTCGGCTCCGACGAGGCCGGCCTGCACTGCGAGGTGCTCGACGACGGCGGCCGCACCGAGGACTGGCGTCCGGGCATCGGGATCGCCGGGATGCGCGAGCGGGTCGCCCAGCTCGGCGGCAGCTGCGAGGTCGGCTCCGGCGCACACGGAGGCGAGGTGCGGGTGTGCCTGCCGATGGCGCTGGCGTGATCCGCGTCCTCGTCGCCGACGACCACCCGGTCGTCCGCTCCGGCCTGGTCGGCGTACTGACCTCGCTCGAGGGCTTCGACGTCGTCGCGGTCGCCGCCGATGGCCGGGAGGCCGTGCGCGAGGCCGTGCTGCACCACCCCGACGTCGCGCTGATGGACCTGCAGATGCCCGGCACCGACGGCTTCACGGCCATCCGCGAGCTGGCGCGGGTGGCGCCGTCGGTTGGGGTCTGCGTGCTGACGATGTACGACGACGACGACTCGCTCTTCGCGGCGATGCGGGCCGGCGCCCGGGGGTACCTGCTCAAGGGCGCCGAGCAGGAGGAGATCGCCCGGGCGGTCCGCGCCATCGCCGCGGGCGAGGTGATCTTCGGCCCGGGCATCGCCGTACGCGTGCTGACCCAGCTGACGTCACCCGCCCCCGGTCCGTCCGCCGCCGCGTTCCCGGACCTCACCGCCCGAGAGCTCGAGATCCTCGACCTGCTGGCCTCCGCGACCCCCACCGCGGAGATCGCGCGCCGCCTCGACGTCACGTCGAAGACCGTGAGCAACCACGTCTCCAACATCCTGACCAAGCTCCAGGTCGCCGACCGCACCCAGGCCGCGTTCGTCGCGCGCCAGGCCGGACTGGGGCTGACGGGCCCTTCTGGCGAGTAGGGTGTCGACAACGCTCGGGAGCCGCGAGCCTGCGAGGTCGCCATGGATGCGTCGACGGGGGTGCCGACCGACGACCGCGTGCTGGCCTACACCCGCGGACTGTCGCTGTTCATCACGCCGTTCCTGCTCGTGGCCTGGGTGATCCTGTACCTCTTCCCCACCCACACCGCCAAGGTCTGGGCCTGGCCGATCCCGGTGACGATGACCTCGATGGTGCTGGCGTCGGCGTACCTCGGGGGTGCGTACTTCTTCCTCCGCGTCGTGTTCGGGGCTCGCTGGCACACCGTCGCCACGGGCTTCCTCGCGGTCACCGCGTTCGCGAGCCTGTTGGGGGTGGCCACCCTCCTGCACTGGGACAAGTTCGCCCACGACCACGTGTCGTTCTGGCTGTGGGCGGGGCTCTACTTCGCCGCGCCGTTCCTGGTGCTGGGCGCGTGGCTGGCCAACCGGCGGTACGCCGCCCCGCCGGCCGCCGGGGACGTGCTGCTGGGGCGGGTCGAGCGAGGGATCATCGCCGGGATCGGCCTGGTGGGCCTGGTGTGGGGCGTCGTCATGTTCGTGGCTCCGAGCGCCGTCATCGACCTGTGGCCGTGGCCGCTCACGCCGCTCACGAGCCGGGTCGTCGCCGCGACGTACTGCCTCGGCGGAGCGGGGATCGGCGCATGGCTCGACCCACGATGGACGTCGGTGCGCCTCATGCTGCAGGTCGAGGCCCTGATGCTGTCGCTGATGCTGGTCGCCGCGGTCCGGGCGTCCGACGAGCTGCTCCCCGGTCGCGCTCTCGCCTGGCCGCTGCTCGTCGTCGTGCTGCTGATGCTGGCGGGGTCGGCGTACCTCTGGGCCACCTACGAGCTCCGCCCGCGTCGTCTCGCCTCGGCGGGCCCGGGATGACGTCCGCCATCGTCGTCGGCGGGAGCGTCGCGGGGCTGCTGACCGCGCGGGTGCTCTCCGACCTCGTCGACGAGGTCGTCGTCCTCGAGCGGGAGCGGCTCACCGACGCACCGACCCCGCGCGGGCACGTGCCCCAGGGCAAGCACCTGCACCTGCTGCTCTCCGCGGGCCTGGACCGGATGGTCGTCTGGTTCCCCGGGATCGACGAGGAGCTCGAGCGGATGGGCGCGGTCTGGATCGACGGCACCCGGGCCTGGGTCTACCAGGCCGGCGGCTACCGGGCGCAAGGCGACTGGGGGCGACCAGCGCTGAGCATGACCCGGCCCTTGCTGGAACAGGTCGTACGCCGCCGGGTCAGGTCGCTGGACAACGTGACGCTCGACGACGGCGTCGTCGCCGACCGGGTCGAGATCTCCGGCGGGCGGCTGTCCGGCGTGGTGGTGGGCGGAGCCCTTCGTGCGGCGGACCTCGTCGTCGACTGCTCCGGCCGGTCCTCGCGCATCGCGCACCAGCTGGAGTCGTCGGGAGTCCTGGCGCCGCCCGTCAGCAGGGTGACGATCGACTGCGCCTACGCGAGCGGTTTCCTCCCGCGATCCGCGGGCGACCTCGACGGCAGCTTCCTGGTCTGCGGCACCTCACCCCCCGAGTCGTTCCGCGGGGGAGCGGTGCTGCCGGTGGAGGGCGACCGGTGGATGGTGACCCTGGCGGGCGTGCACGGCGAGGTACCCGGCACCGCCGAGGACGAGTTCCTCGCGTTCGCTCGTAGCCTCCTGTCCCCGGCCGTGGCGCAGCTCGTCGAGCTCGCGGGCCCGCTCTCGTCGGTGGCGGCGTACCGCTTCCCCGCCAGCCAGCGCCGGCACTACGAGAAGGTCGACAGGCTGCTGCCGGGGTTCGTGGTCCTGGGTGACGCCGCGTGCAGCTTCGACCCCATCTACGGACAGGGCATGGCCTGCGCCGCCCTCCAGGCCGACGCCCTCGGCCACGCCGTGCGAGAGGTGGGCGTCCGTTCGGACGAGCTGCCCGCGCGGTTCCACCAGAGGGCGGCGAAGATCATCGACGCTCCCTGGTCCATCGCCGTCGGCGCGGACTTCCTGCACCCGAAGACCGAGGGCCCGAAGGCGCCCGGCACGGACCTGGTCAACCGCTACGTCCTGCGGCTCATCAGGGCCACCCACCACTCCGTCCCCTTGGCCAAGACGTTCAACGGTGTCCTCAACCTGGTCGAACCGACCAGCTCCCTGATGCGGCCATCGGTCGTGGCCCGGGTGCTCGCGTCATCGATGCCGGGGCGTCGCCGGAGTGCCCGAACGGTCCGTCCTCGGGTCGGGCCGCCTCGTACGTCGTCTCAGGAGTAGCGGTGGCTGGTGGCCCCGTGCCCCTTGTCGCGGGTGCACGTGCGGCCGCCCATGTTGCGATGTCCGCACACCGTGATGTCCGACGCCCCACCCGTGGCAGCGGGTTCCGTCGCGACCGGCGTGGTCGTCGGCGTACGTCGTGCCGGCGTCGTCGGCCGGGTCGGCCCGCCCGGTCTGTTGCGCTCGGCGTAGCGCGCCTCGCGCATGGCCTGCATGTCGTCCATCTTGCTCATCGGTGCCTCACGTCCTGAACCTACGGGCCGGTCGCCCACACCTCCGGCAGGCGCGCGAGGACGCTTCGATCGCGGGCGACGACGAGACTGGTGCGCCCACCGAGATCGGTCGATCATGAGGCAATGGTGCCGACCGCCACGATCCCGGAGGGGACCGTGACGCTGCTGTTCTCCGACATGGAGGGTTCGACCCGCCTCCTGTCCCGGCTCGGCGACCAGTACGTCGATGCGTTGGACGCCCAGCGGCACATCCTGCGCGAGACCTGGACGGCCTTCGGTGGGACCGAGCTCGGCACCGAGGGAGACAGCTTCTACGTGGCCTTTCCGGTCGCCGAGCGAGCCGTCGGCGCGGTCGCTGCCGGCCAACGCCGCTTGGCCGAGTTCGCCTGGCCGGCCGGAGAGCGCGTTCGGGTGCGGATGGGGATGCACACCGGGTCCCCGATCGCGCACGACGGGGCGTACGTGGGGATGGACGTGCACCGAGCAGCCAGGATCGCGGCCGCGGCCCACGGCGGCCAGGTGACGATGTCGGCCGCGACGGCGGAGCTGGTCGGATCAGCCCTTCCTCCCGGATCGGCCCTGCGTGACCTCGGCACCCACCGGTTGAAGGACCTGCCCCGGCCGGAGCACATCTACCAGCTGGACGTCGAGGGGCTCGACCACGACTTCCCACCCCTGCGCACCCTGGGTGCTTCGAGCACGCTGCCGCTGGCGGACGCCCCGCTGCTGGGCCGTGACCAGGAGCTCGAGTCCCTACTGGCCCTGGTCGCCTCGGGCAACAGACTCGTCACCCTGACCGGCGCGGGGGGTGCAGGCAAGACCACGCTGGCGGGGGAGCTCGCCCGGAGGTTGGTGCGTGACTTCCCGGACGGCGCCTACTTCGTGCCGCTGGCCTCCGTCACGGAGGCGACCGGGATGTGGGCGGCCATCGCGTCGACCCTCGCCGTCCCCACGGACGGCGACGGAGCCGAGGCGGTCACCGACTTCTTGGCCGACCGACGGGCCGTCCTCGTGCTGGACAACCTCGAGCAGCTGGGCGACGCCGACACGGTCGCGACCCGCCTGCTCGCCTCCGCGGCCCGCGCCTGCATCATCGCGACGTCGCGGCGACCCCTGCATGTGGTCGGGGAGCACGAGTTCCCGGTGCCGCCTCTGCCGCTGCCGGCAGACCTCAGCGACCGAGCCGTCGACGAGTCGCCCGCCGTACGGCTGTTCGTCCGCCACGCGCGCCGGGTCCGGCCCGACTTCTCGCTGACGGCCGAGTCGGGACCGGCCGTCGTCGCGATCTGTCGAGCGCTCGACGGCCTGCCGCTGGCCATCGAGCTCGCCGCCGCGCGGTCCAAGCTGCTCAGCCCGCAGGCAATCCTGCGTCGACTCGGAACCGCCCTGGACCTCAGCGCGGCGGAGGCAACCCGGCCCGAGCGGCATCGCAGCCTGCGCTCCACGATCGACTGGTCGTACCGACTGCTGGACCCCGCGCACCAGGACTTCTTCGTCCGGTTGGGCGTCTTCGCCGACGGGGCCGACCTCGCCGCCGTCGACGCCGTCTGCAGCACCCACGAGACGGCAGGCCACGATCCGCTCGACCTCGTCCTCGACATCGTCGACGCGAGCCTGGCCACGGTCACCGACGGCGCGGACGGGGAGCCCCGGGTGGCGTTGCTGGAGACGGTTCGTGCCTTTGCCGAGAGTCGGCTCGATGCCATCGATCCCGATGACGTCACGCGCGCCCGGCACGCTCGCCACTACCTCGGGGTGGTGCGACAGGCGTGCGACAGGCTGCAGACGGCGCACTACGCCTCGGCCCGGGCCACCCTCGACACCGAGCACGCCAACATCTGCGCCGCCCTCGACTGGTCCCTGAACGCGCGACCCGAGCATGCGGCTGTCGGACTGGAGATCGCGTCCCGGATCGGCAGCTACTGGAACCAGAAGGCCGCGAGGCTTCCGGATTCCGAGCGGTGGCTGTCCATGGCGGTCGATCTCGGAGCACCGGACAGTCGCGATCTCGCCAACTGCATGGCGGTCCTTGCCAACTGCCTCCGGTTCAGCGACAAGGAACCGGAGCTCCGCGCCCGTCTCGCCCTCGACAGCGTCGCCATGCTGCGCCGGCTGGGGGAGCGTGCCGAGCTTCCCTATCCCTTGCGCACGTTGGCTGCCGTCGAGCGGGAACGCGGGAACGCTCCGGCGGCCCAGGTCCTGTTCGAGGAAGTGATCCAGATCGTTCGCGAGATCGGGGACCTCGCGCCCATCCGGGTCGCGCTGAGCGAGCTGGGTGGGTACGAGTCGACCGACGGGAACCTGGATCGCTCGTTGGAGCTCGAGATCGAGGCGGTCGCGGTGGCCCAGGAGATGGGCGACATCGTGGCCGTGTCGGACTCGCGACAGAATCTTGCGTGCACGCTGCGCCTTCTGGGCCGCGCCGATGAGGCAGACCTGGTCATGCGGCAGGTCATCCCGGTTGCGCTCGCCTACCACGATGCCCAGAACGCGGCCACCCTCGCCGAGGACTACGCGGCGGTCCTCGCCGAGCTCGGCCACGATCGGATCGCCGCGCGCCTGATCGGGTCCGCCGACGGGTGGCACGAGATCAGCGGTCTGCCGCGGCCCAGGGTCCAGCAGGACGAGATCGCCGGTGCGATCGACGGTGCCCGCGCCCGGTTGCCGCAGGCGGAGTGGGATCCCCTCTATCGCGCCGGCTACGACGCCCTCGTCGAAGAGGAGCTCGCGCACGCGCTGGCCACGATGGTCGAGGCGGATCCCCCGAGTACCCCGGGTGTGTCCCCGCCCTAGCGTCGGAGCTCAGGGGACGGCGACGCCCTCGATCCGCACAGGCCCCTGCGTGGGGTCGAGCTCGACGGACTGGTCGACGCCGGCCGGGGCGATCACGTCCATCGCCTTCGGCGCGGTGCCGGGGTCGATGCCGCAGATCGGGCTGAGGACACCGGGTGCGCAGAGCCCGAACTGGAACGGCTGCGGCGTCGGCTGGAACCCCCGGGCCCGGTCGAGGCTGAACCCGTCCTGGCCGTGCAGCACGACGGTGAACTTCCACCCTGGTCCGGGCGTGCCGAGCGCGGCGAGGGGCACGATCATCGTGATGTACCGGGACACCTGGCTGGCCTGGACCGACACGGTGCCGAGCGACTGCCCCGCGGCGTCCACGAAGACCGGGCTGGCGAAGCCCTCCACCTCGATCCGGCGGCTCCACGCCGAGCTGTCGGCGATCGAGTAGTTGCGGCTCGCGAACGGCGGATCGACCGACGTCGTGGTGGCGCCGGGCACATGGACGAAGACGTCGACCAGCTGCGCCCCGATGGCGTTGGAGAACGTGGGTGACAGGTCCCGCGTGCGCAGGCGCAGCAGCGCGCTGTCACCGGAGACGATCACCTGGAACCGCTCGATGTCGAAGGCGCCGGCGTGGAAGTCGCCGGACGTCGGGTAGGCGTAGGTGCCGGGCCCCGTGTCGTCCCCGGACGGATCGGTCACGTCGAGCACCGTCGTACCCGTGATGAACTCGGAGACGACGGTGCGCCGGGCGTACCCGGTCGCGCCGCCGGCGGTCGTCACCGCGACCGTGATCACCGAGGTGCCGAACGGCGAGGGCACGGTGGCCGAGAAAGCCCCGGACGCGTCGGCGTGCACCGTCACCAGCGTGGTCGCGCCCCCGGTGTCGGTGGCGGTGGACGCGACGTCCACCGTCGCCCCTGGCGTGGTGGTCCCGGTGACGTCGACCGTCGCGGTGGTCACCGTGGCCCCGTCGGCCGGAGCGGTGACGTCGAGCGGCGCCGCGGGTGGCGGCGTCGGCTGGTAGCGCTCGCGGACGATCCGCGGCTGCTCGACCGGCCGGGACCGCCCCAGGCTCTGGGTGAGCCGCACCTGCTGGGCCTGCGCCCAGGTGAGCGGTGAGGCGGAGCCGGCCGCGCCGCCGTTCTCGAACCCGATGGACGCGGTCTCGGGGTTGGTGCCGAAGGGGGAGGCCGGCAGGTCCGGGTCCTCCCAGGCCTGCTCGGGGACCAGCCCGATCCCGGACGCGAAGCGCTGCATGCCGAGCAGCAGGCGGGCCGCCGTAGCCGCGTCGCCCGTCTGGAGGTGCTGCTCCGCGCGCTCGCCGTTGAGCACCGGCCACACGTGCCCGGAGCCGTTGCCGCCGGTCGGCCACGGCTTGCCGGTGGGCGAGCAGTTGGTGGCGTCGGGCTCGAAGCAGTCGCCGTACCCGTCCTCGGTGCCCGGGGTGGCGGTGCCGTAGCGGTAGAAGCCGGGCCCGCTGTCCGTGTCCCGGCGGATGGTGTCGTCCACGACGGGCAGCGACCGCTGCACGTCGGCATCGTCGGCGGGGAGGATGCCGAGCCGGGTCAGCTCGAGGAACCCGGCGTCGATGATGGCCCGCTGGTCGGCGTCGGGCCCGCCATTGCCGAGGTTGTAGGTGACCGCCTCGTTCGGGTCGCCGTTCTTGGCGAGCCGGATGAAGTAGCGGCCGGTCGCGTAGGGCCCGGTGGTGGTGACCGTCCAGCCCTTGATGCTGCGCTGGAAGTGGTCGGCCGTGGCCCGGTAGACGCGCGCTCGCGCGTGGTCGCCGTTGACGTCGGCGATGCGGCCGGCCGCGACCAGCCCCGCGATCTCGGCGGCGATGGTCGACGGCGAGTAGCCGCCCTGCTCCTCCCACCGCTCCGAGCCGAACGAGGGACCGTGCGCCACCACGAAGTCCGCGGCCTTGCGCACGTGGTCGGCCCACAGGTCGCCGTCGTCCTGCAGCCCGGCCTGGTAGGCCATCAGGACCGGGTACGCCGACTCGTCGAGCTGGTCGCCCCCGGTGTCGGGCGCCTGCTTGCCGTTGACGAGGGAGTTACGTGGGAACCGGCCGTCGGCCAGCTGCTGGCGCTCGAACAGGAAGCGCACGGTGGCTCGTGCGGTGCTCAGGTCGCCGGCCGCCATCAGACCCGTGAAGGACTCGTAGAGGTCGCGCGCGAACACCTCGCGGTAGGAGCCGAAGTAGACGGGCTTGCCACCCGGTGTGTCGCCCGCGCTGACCGCCTGCCCCCACGGGCTGGCGAGGGAGGCGACCACGGCGCCGGGGAAGGTCTTGTCCTCGCTGGCCTTCAGCACGTTGGCCGACAGCCAGTACGCCGACCGGAGCCGGTCGGTCTCCTGCTTGTTCAGTCCTGGGAAGTTCTTCGGCGGCTCGTTCAGACCCTTGTCGTAGGCGCGCCAGGTCTTCTCGTACTCCTTCTCTGTCTCCTCGAAGTGAGCGTGCGCGGACTTGCCGGCGACGTCGATCGCCTGGGCCCTCGTCGTGCCGAAGCCGAGCGCGAGCGTGAACCGCAGGTCCTTCCCGACGTCGACCTGCCCCGTCTGCACGACGTTGCCGCCGAGCGCCTCGTCGTACGTCGTGGCCAGCGTGTGGTCCGCGTCGAGCTGGGCCAACCCGTCGCTGGCGGTGCCGGCGTACCCGCTGCTGGCTTGGAGGAACGGCCGATCGGCGCGCAGCGCGCCGAACAGCGGGACGGCGTAGTCGCGGTTCGCGGCGTTCGTCTCGGTGTCGGGGTCGGAGCTGACGAGAGCCGTGGTGGCGGCGTCCACCACGGCGTCATCCGCGCCACCGTTGCTCGACCCGCCCCCGCCGTTGCCGTTGATCGTCGCGTCGTACCGGACGTACACCTTCAGGTCCTTCGTGCCCTTGGCCGGCTCGAGCCTCGTGCTTGCGACGACGGCGTCCCTGTCGGGGTCGGTGACGTAGTCAGTGACCAGCCGGTACTTGCCGCTCTTCGCGGTGCTGGTGACCCGGCAAGCCATCCCGCTCTCGTCGGTCGACCGCACGGTGTAGGTCATGTCCCGGCTCTGCAGGTCGGTGAACGTCTGCCCGTCGGTGACGACGTACTGCAGGGTCTCCACGTTGGTGTTGTCGATGGTGGGGGAGTAGACGTCGGACAGCACACCGCCGGCGACGGTGTACCAGACCTTCGAGCGGGAGTTACGGGCCGTGCCCAGGCAGTCCTTGCGGGCGAGGTCGAAGTGCGACAGCGCCCCCGGCCCGCCCGGCGCGGCCTCGACTGCGGTCGCGGCTGCCGTGGGCGGTGCGCTCGTCGGCGCGAGGAGCGCCAGCGCCACCGCCAGCACGGAGAAGGACAACAGACCACCATGACCACGCCACCCGAGCATGGCTACAGCCTCAGTACGGCAGGCCACCTCTGTCTACCCCGGCACGGCACTGAGTTCCGCTTCGTGGCGACACACGCGAGCGGGAATCGCAGCCACCGTGACGCCGAGGCTGAAGACGGCGCCCCCGGTAGGATTCGAACCTACGCTCCCGCCTCCGGAGGGCGGTGCTCTATCCCCTGAGCTACGGGGGCTCAGGTGCGGGGATGACCTTACCGGCCGGTTCCGGCGGCTCGAAACCGACGAGGTGGAGTGGTCGTCGCGAAGGCACGTCGCGCATACGATGCCGAGCGATGAGACACACGGCCATCACGGTCGCCGGCTACCCGGCAGGGCAGACGGACTTCGACCCGATCTTCGCGACTGCCGGTCTGGCCGAGCGTCAGCAACTCCTTGGCCTGGTGCAACGGATCGCGGACGGGATCGTCGACCCGGAGCAACGGTGAGTTCACCTCGATCGTCGTGGTCGGCCACTCCGACCGGCAGGATCTTCCGTCGATGACCTGCGACGAGCGCCGTGCCAGCGAGATCGCCGCAGCGCGCGATCGAGGCGCCTCGGCGTGGGAGTGGGTCAAGGCGAGGGTGACCGAGCGGCTCGCCGTGTCCGGCGTCGAGGCCGGGGACTGGTGGGAGACCGCTCCTTCAGTGAACTGGTCGCTGGTCTTCGCTGCCGCGGGGATGCTCCAGCACGACCCGCCCACCGCGGAAGAAGAGCGTCGCCTCAACCGGCGCGTGGTGTTCCTGGTCGGCACGATCGACCGGTCCTGACGCCAGCGGGTGATATCGGGGCGGGGCGTGCCTGGGTCCGCGGATAGCCTTCTCCGGTGACTCCGGAGCAGCTCTCAGATGCGGTCGTGGGGGTGCTGCGCACCCTGGTCGACGGCGGGGAGGTGGTGCTCCCTGGAGGGGGTGCCGGCTTCGGTGAACGTCGAGAGGCCGCGGCAGCAGGGGCACGGGGACTATGCGACGAACGTGGCGCTGCAGCTCGCGAAGAAGGCCGGCACGAACCCGCGGGACCTGGCGACGCTGATCGCGAGCAAGCTCCACGACACCGACGGGATCGCGGGCGTCGAGGTGGCGGGGCCGGGGTTCCTGAACATCACCGTCGACGCGGGGGCGCAAGGGCAGATCGCGGCGGACATCGTGGCGGCGGGGGCGGCGTACGGGACTTCCAACGCTCTGAACGGCGAGCGGATCAACGTCGAGTTCATCTCGGCGAACCCGACGGGGCCGTTGCACCTGGGGCACACGCGGTGGGCGGCGGTGGGGGATGCGCTGGCGCGGGTGCTGGCGGCCGCGGGCGCCGAGGTGAGCACGGAGTTCTACATCAACGACCGCGGGTCGCAGATGGACAAGTTCGGGGACTCGATCCTGGCGCGGGCGCTGGGGGAGGAGCCGCCGGAGGGCGGGTACCTCGGGGAGTACGTGCACGACCTCGCTCAGCAGGTGCTGGAGGCGAACCCAGGGATCCTGGAGCTGCCGGAGGCCGAGCGGCGGGAGCGGTTCCGGGAGGAGGGGTACCGGATCCAGCTCGCGAACCAGCAGGCGGAGCTGGCGGAGTTCCACACGACGTTCGATACGTGGTTCAGCGAGCGGGCTCTGCATGGTGGTTCCGGTGGTTTCGTGACGGGCGCTAGCGCGCCCTCCTCAACCAACGGAGGCGGCGCGCCCTCCTCAACCAACGGAGACGGCGCGCCCTCCTCAACCAACGGAAACGACGTTGTGGAGACGCTGGAGAAGCTGCGGGGCGAGGGGCATCTGTACGACGCGGACGGGGCGCTGTGGATGCGCACGACCGACTTCGGGGACGACAAGGACCGGGTGCTGATCCGGTCGAACGGCGAGCTGACGTACTTCGCCAGCGACACGGCGTACTACCTCGACAAGCGGAGCCGGGGGTTCGACCGGTGCATCTATCTGCTGGGGGCGGACCACCACGGGTACGTCGGGCGGCTGCGGGCCATGGCGGCCTGCGCGGGCGACGACCCGGACGCGAACATCGAGGTGCTGATCGGGCAGATGGTCAAGATCATGCAGGGCGGTGAGGAGCTCCGGCTGAGCAAGCGCGCGGGGACCATGGTGACGCTGCGGGAGCTGATCGACCTGATCGGGGTGGATGCGCTGCGGTACACGCTGGCGAGGTATCCGGCCGACTCGCCGCTGACGCTGGACGCGGCGGAGATGACGCGGCAGGCGTCGGACAACCCGGTCTACTACGTGCAGTACGCGCATGCGCGGGTGAGTCAGCATCCTGCAGGAATGCGGTGGACCTGGGTCTCGTGACAGGCGCTAGCGCGCCTTCCTCGACCAGCGGGGGCGGCGCGGCGGACTTGGGGCTTACGGGGTCTCGACACGCCTCGCTGGCGCTCGGCGGCTCGACCACCGATTCTGCGCTGGCGCTCGGCGGCTCGACCACCGATTTGAGCGGGCTCACGCATCCGCGCGAGGGGGAGCTGTTGCGGGCGCTCGCCGAGTTCCCGCGGGTCGTGCAGGGGGCGGCGCAGCTGAGGGAGCCGCACCGGGTGGCGCGGTACCTGGAGGAGACGGCGGCGGCGTACCACCGGTTCTACGACTCCTGCCGCGTGCTGCCGATGGGGGACGAGGAGGTCAGCGACCTGCACCGGGCGCGGCTGACGCTCGTGGACGCGACGCGGATCGTGCTGGCCAACGGCCTGGCCCTGCTCGGCGTGTCCGCGCCGGAGCGGATGTGACCACGCACGAGGCCGGGTGGGCGCACGCCGCCGGCGCGCTCGACGGGCCGTCCTGGCTGCGCCTGCCCGAGGACGTCAACGCGCTGCACCCGCTGCTGTGGAGCAGTACGGCGCGGCGCACGGCCGACGGGGGAGTCGAGGTCGGCGGGGTGGACCTCCGCGACCTGCTGGCGGAGCACAACTCCCCGGCGTACGTGCTCGACGAGCACGACTTCCGCCAGCGGGCGCGGGCGTTCCGCGACGCGTTCAGCGACTACGACGTCTTCTACGCCGGCAAGGCGTTCCTCTGCACCGCCGTCGCGCGCTGGGTGCAGGAGGAGGGGCTGAACCTCGACGTCTGCTCGAGCGGCGAGCTCACCGTCGCGCTGCGAGCCGGGATGGAGCCGAGCCGGATCGGGTACCACGGCAACAACAAGACGTACGCCGAGCTGCGGCGCGCGGTGCACGCGGGCGTCGGGCGGATCATCGTGGACTCGTTCCAGGAGATCGAGCGGCTGGTCGAGATCGTTGTGAGGGGGTCTCGGACAGGCGCTAGCGCGCCTTCCTCGACCAACGGCGCGGCGGCTCGACCACCGATGACGTGCACGTCATGATCCGGGTGACGGCCGGGGTCGAGGCGCACACCCACGAGTACATCGCCACGGCGCACGAGGACCAGAAGTTCGGGTTCTCGATCACCAACGGGGACGCGTGGCGGGCGGTGACCATGGTCGAGAAGGCCGAGGGGCTGGAGCTGCTGGGCCTGCACTCCCACATCGGCAGCCAGATCTTCGACAGCTCCGGCTTCGAGGTCGCAGCAAGAAGAGTGCTGGCGCTGCACAAGAGAGTCAGCGACGAGCTCGGCGTCACGCTCCCGGAGCTGGACCTCGGTGGCGGGTTCGGCATCGCGTACACCACCCAGGACGACCCCAGCGACCCCTCCCAGCTGGCCACCGAGATGAGCAAGATCGTGGAGCACGAGTGCCGCGCGCTCGACATCCCCGAGCCGCACCTGTCGATCGAGCCCGGCCGCGCGATCGTCGGGCCGTCGGTGTGCACGGTCTACACCGTCGGCACCGTCAAGCAGGTCGCCCTCGACGGCGGAGCAGTGCGCACCTACGTGAGTGTCGACGGCGGGATGTCCGACAACATCAGGACGGCGCTGTACGGCGCGGACTACTCCTGCACCGTCGCCAACCGCGCCAGCGACGCACCGCCCGTGCTCGCGCGGGTCGTCGGCAAGCACTGCGAGGCGGGCGACATCGTGGTGATGGACGAGTTCCTCCCCGCCGACGTCAAACCCGGCGATCTGATCGCGGTCCCCGGCACCGGCGCCTACTGTCGCTCGATGGCCTCCAACTACAACCACGCCCTGAGGCCGCCGGTCGTCGCCGTCCGCGACGGCAAGACGCAGGTGCTGCTGCGCCGCGAGACCGAGGATGATCTCCTCGCAACCGACATGGGATAGAGGAGACAACGATGAAGGTGGCCGTCCTCGGCTGCGGCTCGGTCGGCTCACAGGTCGTCCGGCTCCTGCAGGAGCAGGCCGACGACCTCGAGGCGCGCGTGGGCGCGCCGGTCGAGCTCGTCGGGGTCGCCGTACGCCGCATCGACGCGCCGCGCGAGGTCGACGTACCCGACGGGCTGCTGACCACGGACGCCGCCGGCCTCGTGTCGCGCGACGACGTCGACCTGGTCGTCGAGGTGATCGGCGGCATCGAGCCCGCACGCATCCCTCATCCTGAGCGCCCTCGAGCACGGCAAGTCCGTCGTCACCGCCAACAAGGCGCTGCTCGCCGAGGACGGGCCGACGCTGTTCGACGCGGCGGACAAGGCCGACCGCGACCTGTACTACGAGGCCGCCGTCGCGGGCGCCATCCCGATCCTCCGCCCGCTACGGGAGAGCCTCGCCGGCGACCGGGTCACCCGGGTGCTCGGCATCGTCAACGGCACCACCAACTTCATCCTCGACAAGATGGACAGCTCCGGCGCCGGCTTCAACGAGGCGCTGGACGAGGCGCAGGAGCTCGGGTACGCCGAGGCCGACCCGACCGCCGACATCGAGGGCTTCGACGCCGCGGCAAAGACCGCGATCCTGGCCAGCCTGGCGTTCCACACGCGCGTCACCGCTGCCGACGTCTACCGCGAGGGCATCTCCGAGGTCACCGCCTCCGACGTGCGTTCGGCCCAGGACATGAACTCCGTGGTCAAGCTGTTGGGGATCGCCGAGCTCGTCCCTGACGGGGGTTTCGTGACAGGCGCTAGCGCGCCTTCCTCAACCACCGGAAGGGGCGCTAGCGCGCCTTCCTCAACCACCGGAGGGGGCGCTAGCGCGCCTTCCTCAACCAGCAAAGGGGGCGCTAGCGCGCCTTCCTCAACCAGCGGAGGGGGCGTCAGCGTGCGGGTGCACCCGGCGATGATCCCGAGGTCGCACCCGCTGGCGAGCGTCCGCGAGGCCTTCAACGCCGTCTTCGTGGAGTCCGAGGCTGCGGGGCAGCTGATGTTCTACGGCCCCGGCGCGGGTGGCGCACCGACCGCGAGCGCGGTGCTCGGCGACCTGGTGACGGTGGCCCGCAACCGCCTGGCAGGTACCCGCGGCGTGGGCGAGTCGGCGTACGCCGACCGTCGCGTGCTGCCGATGGGCGAGACCCTCACCCGCTACCACGTGGCCATCGACGTCGACGACCGCGCGGGCGTGCTCGCCGCCGTCGCCACCGCGTTCGCCGACCACGGCGTCTCGATCCAGACCGTGCGCCAGGAGGGCCGCGGCGAGGACGCGCAGCTCGTCGTGGTCAGCCACCAGGCCACCGACGCCCAGCTGTCGGCGACCGTGCAGGCGCTGCGCGACATGGACATCGTCCGCGAGGTCACGTCGGTGATGCGCGTCGAGGGCGGCGACGAATGAGAGACGCGCCGCAGCTGTGGCGGGGAGTCATCGAGGAGTACCGCGAGCTGCTCGACCTGCCCGCCGGCGTACCCGCCATCACCCTGCGCGAGGGCGGCACGCCGCTCGTGGCGTCGGCCTGGCTCTCCGGCAAGGCGGGCGCCGACGTCTGGCTCAAGGTCGAGGGCGACAACCCGACCGGCTCCTTCAAGGACCGCGGCATGACGGCCGCGATCTCGTGCGCGCTCGCCGAGGGCGCCCAGGCGGTCGTCTGCGCGAGCACCGGGCAACACCTCGGCGTCGATGGCGGCGTACGCCGCCCGGGCCGGCCTCAAGCCGCTCGTGCTCGTGCCGGAGGGCAAGATCGCCGCCGGCAAGATGGCCCAGGCCGTGATGCACGGCGCGCAGATGATCATGGTGCGCGGCAACTTCGACGACTGCCTGCGGATGGCCCGCGAGATGGCCTGGCACTACCCCGTGGCGCTGGTGAACTCCGTCAACCCGCACCGCCTCGAGGGCCAGAAGACCGCGGCGTTCGAGATCGTCGACTTCCTCGGCGACGCCCCCGACTTCCACCTGCTGCCGGTCGGCAACGCCGGCAACATCTCGGCGTACTGGCTCGGCTACACCCAGTACAAGGATCTCGGCCGCGCCACCAAGCTGCCGGTGATGCGCGGCTTCCAGGCCGAGGGCGCCGCGCCGCTGGTGACCGGCGAGCCGTTCCCGGATCCCGAGACCAAGGCGACCGCGATCCGGATCGGCAACCCGGCCTCGTGGAAGCTCGCCGAGGAGGCGCGCGAGGAGTCCGGCGGTCGGTTCGCGGCCGTCTCGGACGCGCAGATCCTGGCCGCCCAGAAGGAGCTCGCCGCGCGCGACGGCGTCTTCGTCGAGCCGGCGTCCGCGGCGGGGATCGCCGGGATGCTGCAGGACCTGGCCAACCGCGAGTCGTACGTCGGCCGCACCGTCGTCATCACCGTCACCGGCCACGGCCTGAAGGACATCGCCACCGCCCTCGAGGGCTTCGGGCCGATCGTCGACACGGTCGTCGACGCCGAGGTCGAAGCGGCCGCCGAGGCCGCCGGCCTCGAGAAGATCTCGGTGACATGACGTACGCCGCCGGGCCGGTCCGCGTCGCCGTGCCGGCCACCTCCGCCAACCTCGGCCCGGGGTACGACGCCCTCGGCCTCGCGCTCGACCTCCACGACGAGCTCACCGCCGAGGTGCTCGACGACGGGCTCGAGATCACCGTCGAGGGCGAGGGCGCCGGGTCGCTCCCGCTCGACGAGACGCACCTCGTGGTCCGGTCGATGTGGGCCGGGTTCGCGGCGATGGGCGTCGCGCCGCCCGGCGTACGCCTGCACTGCCGCAACGCCATCCCGCACGCGCGTGGGCTCGGCTCGTCGTCCGCCGCGATCGTCGGAGGCCTCGGCCTGGCCCGGGAGCTCGTCACCGACGGCGGCGACCGACTGCCCGACGCCGACCTGGTCGCGCTCGCCGCCGACCTCGAAGGACACCCGGACAACGTCGCGCCCGCCGCCCTCGGCGGCTTCACCATCGCGGGGCGCGAGGGGGAGCGGTGGTACGCCGTCCGGGCACCCGTCGACCCGCAGGTACGGGCGGTGGTGTTCGTGCCGCCGTTCGCGCTGTCGACCGAGCTGGCCCGCAGCCTGCTGCCCGAGACGGTGCCGCACGCGGACGCCGCCGCGGACGCGGGGCGGGCCGCCCTCCTCGTCGCGGCTCTCGCCGAGGCGCCGGAGCACCTGCTGGCCGCGACCCGGGACTACCTGCACCAGTCCTACCGGCGGCCGGCGATGCCGGACACGCTCGCCCTCGTCGATGCCCTCCGGTCCGATGACGTCCCGGCGGTGGTGTCGGGTGCCGGGCCGAGCGTGCTGGCCTTCGTCGCCGACGGCGTGCTCCCCGCCGAGCGGGCCGTGCTGGCGCGGTGTCCGGACGGGTGGACGGCGCGCGGGCTGGCGGTCGGCGGGGCCGGCGTACGGGTCCTGGGGTAATGGTCAGCTGACGCGACCGCTGGTGCTAATGTTGCGCCGCGATCGAGGTACCGGTCGTCCGCGACCAGGACTCGACGCACTCTCATCTCTCAGCGCCGATCATCGGCGCCGCCGACGGCGCTCTGCCGGACGGCGTGATACGTGGGAAGGACCTCACGTGACGGAAACCCCCGAAGCCACCAGCGCTGCCAAGAAGCGCAGTGGCGGACTCAGCACCATGCTCGTCGCCGACCTGAAGGCGATGGCGGGCGGCCTGGGCATCAGCGGTGCCGGCTCCATGAAGAAGCCGCAGCTGGTCGAGGCCATCAAGGCGGCCCAGTCCGGTGGCCAGTCGGGCCCCAGGACCGAGCAGACGTCCGAGCCGGCCGACCAGCCGAAGTCGGAGAAGAAGAAGGACAAGAAGGACAAGCAGGCCCAGGAGTCGGCCCAAGAGTCGGGCCAGCAGTCCGGCCAGGAGTCGGGCGAGAGCCGGTCCGAGGAGCCCCGCCAGGAGCGCCAGCAGGACCAGAGCCAGAACCGCCAGCAGAACCAGCAGGGCCAGCAAGGCCAGCAAGGTCAGCAGGGCCAGAGGCCAGCAGCAGGGCCAGGAGGGCGAGGGCGGCAGCCGCCGCAACCGGCGCCGCCGGGGCCGCGACCGCGACCGCGCGCCGGGCCAGCCGGGCCAGCAGCAGGGCCAGCAAGGCCAGCAGGGTCAGCAAGGCAGCAGGGTCAGCAGGGCGGCCAGCAGGGCGGGCAGCAGCGCAGCCCGCGCAACGAGCCCGACACCACGATCCTCGACGACGACATCCTGGTGCCGGCCGCCGGCATCCTCGACGTACTGGACAACTACGCGTTCGTGCGCACGAGCGGGTACCTCCCGGGATCCGAGGACGTGTACGTCTCGCTGTCGATGGTCCGCAAGTACGGCCTGCGCCGCGGCGACGCGATCGTCGGCCAGGTGCGCCAGCCCCGCGAGGGCGAGCGCAAGGAGAAGTTCAACCCGATGGTGCGCATCGACGCCGTGAACGGCGCCGACCCGGAGGCCTCCAAGCACCGCGTGGAGTTCTCCAAGCTCACCCCGCTGTACCCGACCGAGCGGCTGCGCCTCGAGACCGGGACGGACAACCTGATCGGCCGGGTCATCGACATCGCCGCGCCGATCGGCAAGGGCCAGCGCGGCCTGATCGTGTCGCCGGACAAGGCCGGCAAGACGCGGGTGCTGCAGTCGATCGCCAGCTCGATCACCGCGAACAACCCCGAGTGCCACCTGATGGTCGTGCTCGTCGACGAGCGTCCCGAGGAGGTCACCGACTTCGAGCGCTCGGTCAAGGGCGAGGTCATCTCCTCGACCTTCGACCGGCCGGCCGTCGACCACACCACGGTCGCCGAGCTGGCGATCGAGCGGGCCAAGCGGCTGGTCGAGCTCGGCCACGACGTGGTCGTGCTGCTCGACGGGATCACCCGCCTGGGCCGCGCGTACAACCTCTCCGTCCCCGCCTCGGGCCGGATCCTGTCCGGTGGCGTCGACTCGGCGGCGCTGTACCCGCCCAAGAAGTTCTTCGGCGCCGCGCGCAACATCGAGAACGGCGGCTCGCTGACCATCCTCGCCACCGTGCTCATCGAGAGCGGATCGCGGACGGACGAGGTGATCTTCGAGGAGTTCAAGGGCACCGAGAACTTGGAGATCCGGCTGCGCCGCGAGTTCGCCGACAAGCGGCTCTTCCCCGCCATCGACGCCGTCCAGAGCGGCACCCGCCGCGAGGAGGAGCTGATGGGCAAGGAGGAGCTCGAGATCGTCTGGAAGCTCCGCCGGGTGCTGTCGGGCCTGGAGCCCCAGCAGGCCTTGGAGCTGCTGCTCGGCCGGCTACGGAAGTCGCAGACGAACATCGAGTTCCTGCGGCAGGTACAGCAGACCTCGCCGAGCATGATGAGTCCCGAGGACTGAGCTCAGCCAGGCAGCTCGCTCGTCGGCGTCCGGTCGTGGGGTCCCTTGCCAAGGGACGACATCGTTGCCGCGTTCAGCGTGAGGAACGCCGCGACGACGGCGGCACCGAAGCCCTGCTGGCCCGCGCGTTCGCGCTCGTCCTCCGGGGTCTCGACGCAGGCGACGGCACCGTTGCCGTCCGGGGATCGGGCGCAGACGGGAGCCTCGCCCCGGCCGGGGACACCGACCAAGAAGAACGAGGCCATCGCGAGCCCCCAGGACGCTGCAGCGATGGCCAGCACGATGGCAACGACCGAACCGTCGAGGTCCCCGAAGATCGACCTGCGGAACTCACCGAGGGTCGCGCGCGGTACGCCCGTGCGCTGGATCCTCGAGCGGTCACGGGCTCGGGCGGCCAGGACGGTGAGGAGCTGGCTCGGCAGGATCAGGAGGCCGGCGACGACGACGAGAAACCCGGGAAGCGATGCCGGACGGTGCTCGACGACCGTGTAGGCCGCCGTACCGAGTGCGACCGCGGCACCGACGCCGTCGAGGCCGGCGAGGACGGTCGCGACGTCCCGGACCAACGGTGAGGAGAGAATCCCCGATGAGCGCTCCACCCGCCCATCCTCGGTGCCCCCTGGGGCGAGAGCGGCGTTTTCCGGGAATCCCACGATTGGCCCGGGCGTTGATCCGGGTGGCAAGATCTGCCTGTTCGGTACCGGTTCACGTCTCGCTCATCCGAGCGCGGGCGACCCGGCGCCACTCGAAAGGACACCCATGAAGAAGGACATCCACCCGGACTACGGGTTGACCGAGGTCACCTGTACCTGCGGCAACACGTTCACCACGCGCAGCACCGCGAAGAACGGCGTGATCCACGCCGACGTGTGCTCCAACTGCCACCCGTTCTACACCGGCAAGCAGAAGATCCTCGACACCGGCGGCCGCGTCGCCCGCTTCGAGGCCCGCTACGCCAAGAAGACCGCGGACTCCAAGTAGCTCCCGTACGACGCCGGCTCCCGCACCGCGGGGCCGGCGTCGTTCGTTTGTCGCACCCATTGGGCACAAACGCCACCTTTCGGCCCCGGAAATGTGGCGTTTGGGACCAAACGCCACGTCCAACACCCCAGGAAGAGCCGCCATGTTCGAGGCCGTCGCCACGCTCGTCGACGAGCACGCCGACCTCGAGCGGCAGCTCAGCCTCCCGGAGACGCACGCCGACGCGCGGCTGGCGAAGAAGCTCAACCAGCGGTACGCCGAGCTGACCGCCATCGTGACCACCTGGCGCGAGTGGCAGCAGGCCGGCGAGGACATCGCGGCCGCCCGCGAGCTCGACGACCCCGACCTCAACGCCGAGGCCGACCGGCTGGAGCACACCCGCGAGGAGCTCGCCGAGCGCCTCCGCCGGCTGCTCGTACCCCGCGACCCCACCGACGACAAGGACGCCATCGTCGAGGTGAAGTCGGGGGAGGGCGGCGAGGAGTCGGCGCTGTTCGCCGGCGACCTGCTGCGCATGTACACCCGGTACGCCGACCGGCAGGGCTGGGCGACCGAGGTGCTGGACGCCGCCGAGTCCGACCTCGGCGGCTTCAAGTCGGTGACCGTCGCAGTCAAGGCCAAGGGAGCGAGCGAGCCCGGCCACGCGCCGTACGCACTGCTGAAGTTCGAGGGCGGCGTGCACCGCGTCCAGCGGGTGCCGGTCACCGAGTCGCAGGGCCGCGTGCACACCAGCGCCGCGGGCGTGACGGTGATGCCCGAGGCGGAGGAGGTCGACGTGCAGGTCGACGACAACGACCTCCGCATCGACGTCTTCCGCTCCAGCGGCCCCGGCGGCCAGAGCGTCAACACGACCGACTCGGCCGTGCGCATCACCCACCTGCCGACCGGCATCGTCGTGAGCTGCCAGAACGAGAAGAGCCAGCTCCAGAACAAGGAGCAGGCGCTGCGCATCCTCCGGGCCCGGCTTCTCGCGATGGCGCAGGAGGAGGCCGACGCCGCGGCCGGCGAGGCCCGTCGTAGCCAGGTCCGCACCGTCGACCGCTCGGAGCGGATCCGCACCTACAACTTCCCCGAGAACCGCATCTCCGACCACCGCACCGGCTACAAGTCCTACAACCTCGACGCGGTGCTCGACGGCGACCTCCAGCCCGTCCTGGACTCGGCAGTCGAGGCCGACCTCGAGGCCCGGCTGGCCGCGGTGGCCCACGAATGACGCGGCGCGTGGCCGTGCGCGCCGACGCCGTACGACGGCTGGCCGCGGCGGGTGTCGCCAGCCCGCACGCCGACGCCGAGATCCTGCTGGCGCACGTGCTCGGCATCGAGCGCGCCGCACTGGTCCTCGTCGACGAGGTCGACGACGAGCTCGCCGCCGCGTACGACGCCCTGGTCGCCCGACGTGCCGCGCGCGAGCCGCTGCAGCACCTGACGGGGCGTGCCGCGTTCCGGCACGTCGAGCTCACCGTAGGGCCGGGCGTCTTCGTACCCCGGCCCGAGACCGAGCTGCTCGCCGGCTGGGCGATCGAGCGGGCGGGGGAGCGGACCGACCCGGTGGTCGTCGACCTCGGCACCGGCTCCGGCGCGATCGCCAAGTCGGTGGCCGACGAGGTGCCCGGGGCTCGCGTGCACGCGGTCGAGGTCGACGAGCACGCACACCGCTACGCGACGGGCAACCTGGCGGGGACCGGCGTCGAGCTGCGCCTGGGTGACCTCGCCGACGCCTTCGACGACCTCGCCGGTGCGGTCGACGTGGTGGTGAGCAACCCGCCGTACATCCCGCTGGAGGCCTGGGAGTCGGTCGCCCCCGAGGCCCGCGACCACGAGCCGGCGGCCGCCCTGTGGTCGGGTACCGACGGGCTGCACGCGATCCGCGCCGTCGAGCGTCGCGCCGCGCTGCTCCTCAGGTCGGGGGGCGTGGTCGGAGTCGAGCACGCCGACGCGCAGGGCGAGTCCGCGCCGGCGGTGTTCGCTGCGAGCGGCCGCTGGACCGATGTCCGCGACCACCTGGACCTGGCAGGTCGAGCGCGCTTCGTGACCGCGAGACTGGCACGATGAGCAGCGTGCCGATTGAGGAGCCCGAGGAGCTCGCCGACGAGCAGGAGTCGGACGAGGCGGGAGCCCGGCGGCTGTCGACCGAGACGGACGAGTCGCGCGAGGAGGCCATCTCCTCGGCCAGCGTCGCCGTCCAGCGCGGCGAGCTGGTCGTCCTGCCGACCGACACCGTGTACGGGATCGGCGCGGACGCGTTCGACGCCACCGCCGTCCAGGCCCTGCTCGACGCGAAGGGCCGCGGCCGCGAGATGCCGCCGCCGGTGCTCATCAGCTCGGCCACGACGCTCGATGCACTGGCGACCGGCGTGCCCGAGTACGCCCGCCAGCTCGTCGACCGCTTCTGGCCAGGTCCGCTGACCATCGTCTGCAACCAGCAGCGCTCCCTGCAGTGGGACCTCGGCGAGACCCGCGGAACTGTCGCGATCCGGATGCCGCACCACCCGGTCGCCATCGAGCTGCTCGAGCGGACCGGACCGATGGCCGTCAGCTCCGCCAACCTCACCGGTCATCCCGCGGCCACCGACGCCGACCAGGCCGAGGAGATGCTGGCCGACGCGGTCGCGGTGATCATCGACGACGGTCCGTCGCCCGGTGGCGCGGCTTCGACGATCGTCGACGTGCGGGGGAAGAACGGGAGGATCCTGCGCACCGGTGCGATCTCGCTGGAGGAGCTCAACGAGGCGCTCGAGGGACTCGAGGCCGTCGTCGAGGACGAGGAAGAGTGAGGGAGTACGCCCTCGTCTTCCTGGTGGCGGCCACCGTCACCTACCTCCTGACGGTCGTCGCGAGGGAGATCGCGCTGCGCACCGGCGCGGTGGCCAAGGTCCGCGACCGCGACGTGCATGCCGAGCCGATCCCGTACTTCGGCGGGCTGGCGATGCTGGGCGGCCTGATCGCGGGGTACCTGGTGGCCCGGGAGCTGCCGTTCCTGTCCACCCACAGCGGCCCGTTCGTCTTCCGCGACGCCGGCATCGTGCTCATCGCGGGCGCCCTGATCTGCGCCATCGGCACTCTCGACGACCTCTTCGAGCTGGACGCACTGACCAAGCTCGGCGGCCAGATCGCCGCGGCGGGCTTCCTGGTGCTCCAGAACGTGCAGTACCTCTTCTTCTTCGGCAGCAACAACGTCCAGTTCGCCGTCGACCCCGCACAGGGCGCGCTGCTGACCGTGCTGATCGTGGTGGCCACCGTCAACGCGGTGAACTTCGTCGACGGCCTGGACGGCCTCGCCGCCGGGGTCGTGTGCATCGGGGCGCTGGCCTTCTTCGCGTTCTGCTACCAGCTCGCCCGCTTCAACGACCAGTCCGTCGCCACGACGGGGGCGCTGCTGAGCGCGATGCTGGCCGGCGCATGCATCGGCTTCCTCCCGCACAACGTCAACCCGGCCCGCCTGTTCATGGGCGACAGCGGCTCGATGCTGATCGGCCTGGTGCTCTCGGCCAGCGCGATCACGCTGACGGGCCAGTTCCAGCCCGGCGACATCAGCAAGGGGGCGATGGGCAGCCAGGCGAACCTCCTGGTGACGCTGCTGCCGATCCTGCTCCCGCTGGCGATCCTGGTGGTGCCGCTCGCCGACCTGGTGCTCGCCGTCGTACGCCGCACCCGGGCCGGCCGCTCGCCGATGGCGCCGGACAAGCAGCATCTGCACCACCGGCTGCTCGAGATCGGCCACTCCCAGCGCCGGGCGGTGTTGATCATGTGGATGTGGGCGGCCCTGATCGCCTTCGGCATGGTGCTGGCCAGCCTGTACACCGGCCGCTGGATGTGGATCTCGCTCGGCGCGATGTCGGCGCTGACGGTGACGATGACGTTCGTGCTCCCGGTGATGCGCAAGCCCGCGCTGCTGGAGCGCGAGGGCGCCGAGGGACCCTGAGCGCACCCTGAGTGCAGGCTGAGAGAGGCCTGAACCTAAGGTGAAGGGGCCCGCATGGCATCCGCCCCGGACTTTGTGCTAGTTTTCACAAGCACCCCGACCGACGACCAGATTGGCCGCCGTCCGATGATGTCGAACCCCCGTTCCCGCCCCGTCCCGGGCCAGGTCTGGGCCGCATCGCGCTGTGGTACTTTCGCGCAGTCGCCGGCCGTCGGGGGAACGTTCACCGGTGGCGCCGACGTCCCCGACGGAAGTGATCTGGGTGGATGGCCGATGACGGCTCGCGCGACGTTCTCCGGGGCCGTGATCTCATCGGCCTCGGCGGCCTGCTCGCGGGCTCCGTCGTGGCCTGTACGGCGCTCGGGTACGTCGCGGATCTCGCCGCCGACTCGGCTCCGGTGTTCACGCTGGTCGGCATCGCCCTCGGCATGGTCGCCGGCGGCGTCGGGTTCTGGCTGCGCGTGCGCTCCGCCCTCCAGTCGGGGGACTCCACACCGCGAGACCGGGGCTCGTCATGAGGTGGTCCGATGAACGACGCTCGCCCCATGACCCCTCCGGCCACCGAGGGCCGGCCTCCCATCGCTGAGCTCCCGGCCAGGGCGACACTCGGCCGCGTGCTGCTCGACCAGAAGAAGACGGTCGCGGTCGCACTGGTGCTCGTCGTGGCGACGTACTGGATCGCCGGCCAGTTCGGCGAGTGGGAGCTTGCCGGCTGCATCTCCGGCGGCGTCCTGCTCGGCCTGGCCAACCACCTGATGACCGAGCGCTGGCTGCTGGGGATCATCACCTCCGGCGCCCAGCCGACCCGCGGCCAGATGATCGCCTCGACCCTGATGCGCCTCGGCCTGCTCACCGTCGTCGCGGTCGGCGCGGCAGTCGTCTTCTGGCCCAACGGCATCGGCCTGCTGCTGGGCCTCGCCATCTTCCGCCTGATCGCCCTGGTGATGACCGGGCTGCCCCTGCTGAAGGAGCTGAAGCAAGGATGACCATCGGTCACGTGATCACTGGTCAACTCAACGGTCTGCTCGCCGCCGAGGGCGGCGAGGAGGGCGGCAGCAACATCGAGATCGGCGTGCACGTCGAGCGCCACTGGCCCATCGTCGGCACGGTCAACATCGACACGATCTCCTCGACCGTCATCGCCGCGTTGATCGTGCTCGTGCTCGGCTTCTGGCTGCGCTCGCAGCTGACCAAGTCCGACGACCACGTGCCCACCAAGCTGCAGCTGATCTGGGAGAGCGTCGTCGGCGAGGTGAACCGCCAGGTGGAGGACAACCTCGGCAAGGTGCACCCGTACGTCGCCCCGCTCGCGATCGCGCTCTTCTTCTTCATCCTGTTCGCGAACTGGCTGGAGCTGATCCCCAGCAAGCTCAACGACGACAGCCACCACCTGCTCGCGGCACCGACCGCGGACACCAACCTGACCTATGCGTTGGCCGCGGTCACCATCGTCAGCGTCTGGACCTACGGCATCCGGACCAAGGGCGTGAAGGGCTACTTCAGCCACTTCCTGGAGCCGTTCCCGGTGCTGCTGCCGCTGAACATCCTCGAGGAGCTGGTCAAGCCGATCACGCTGGCCCTGCGACTCTTCGGCAACATCTTCGCCGGCGGCATCATGCTCGCGCTGATCGGGCTGATCCCGATCTGGGCCAGCTGGGCCCCCAACATCCTCTGGAAGGCCTTCGACATGTTCATCGGAGGGATCCAGGCCTTCATCTTCTCGCTGCTGACCGTCCTCTACTTCGCCATGGCCGGTGCCGGTCACGACGAGCACGACGAGACGGAGCACGACGAGGACAGCAAGACCCCCGCGCTCGCGCACTGATTGGTGCATGGGGCGCGGGTGCGACAACGTAGTTCGACCAAGAGAAACCAAGTGGAGAGGCAGTTCCCATGGCAGTAAGCGATGAGGCCGTCCAGCTCGCCGGCGCGTTCGTCGGTGGCGGTATCGCCCTCGCCGGTGGCGCGATCGGTGCCGGTGTCGGTGACGGTCTGGCCGGTTCGTCCTACATCCAGGGCGTGGCCCGCCAGCCCGAGGCGCAGGGCCGCCTCCAGACGATCTTCTTCCTGACGGTCGGTCTGGTGGAGGCGATGTTCTTCATCAACCTCGCCTTCATGGCGATGTTCGTCTTCGTCCTGTCCTGATCTCGATCACCGGGTTCGGACACAGGACAACCAGGCAAAGGACCGACACATGACAGGCGTTGCGAGTCAGCTCGTCCCGATGGAGAGCAACTTCCTCGTGCCCAACGGCACGTTCCTGGTCGAGCTCGCGGCGTTCGCGCTGCTCTTCTTCCTGCTGGCCAAGTACGTCATCCCGCCGATCAACCGGGCGATGGTCAACCGCCAGAACGCGATCCGCAAGGAGTTCGACGACCTCGAGAAGGCGCGGGCCGACGCCAACGCCGCCGAGGCGGAGTTCAAGGCGCAGATCGCCGACGCCCGCCACGAGGCGGCGCGGATCCGCGAGGAGGCGCGCGAGCAGGGCGCCACGATCGTGGCCGAGATGCGCCAGCAGGGCGAGGCGGAGAAGACCCGCATCATCGAGAACGGGCACGCGCAGATCGCGGCGGAGCGGCAGCAGGCCGTCGCCTCGCTGCGGGCCGAGGTCGGCACCCTGGCGACCACCCTCGCCGGCCGCATCGTGGGCGAGAGCCTCGACGACGACGAGCGCAGCGCCCGCGTGGTCGACCGCTTCCTGGCCGACCTCGACACGCTCGAGGAGTCCCAGGCTGCCCGGACGGACGGGGCGGGCTGATGCTTCGAGGGGCCTCCGCAGAGGCGCGCCGGGAGCTGATGTCACGCATCGGCGGCACCGGCACGCTGGCCGAGAGTGCCGTGCTCGGTGAACAGCTGCTGGCGATCGCAGAGGTGCTGAGGGCCGAGCCGGCGCTGCGACGCGTCTGCACCGACGCCTCGGTCGACAACGAGGCCAAGGCGGGACTCGCCGAGAACGTGTTCGCCGGCAAGGTCGCCGGCCCGACCCTCGACGTCGCACGCGCCGCGGTGCAGCAGCGCTGGACGAGCTCGCCGGACCTGGCCGAGGTGCTCGAGGAGCTCGGAGTGCAGGCACTGGTCCGCTCGGCAGGGGCCCAGGCCCCGCGCGTCACCGACGAGCTGTTCGCCATCGCTCAGATGATCGGTTCCACCCCCGACCTGCGTGATGCGTTGTCAGACCCTGCCCGCAGCGACGAGGCCAAGTGCGCGCTGCTCGACGACATGCTCGACGGCAAGGTGCTGCCGGCCACGCTGCAGCTGCTGCACCAGGCAGAGCACAACGCGCTCCCCATCGGGCGTGCGCTGGAGGCGATCGAACGCATCGCGGCAGGAGTGCAGGAAGAGCTGCTCGCCGTGGTGCACACCGCCAAGCCTCTCGGCACGACCGAGATCACCCGCCTGACCCAGGCGCTGAGCAAGACCTACAACACGACCGTCCACCTGCACGTCGTCGAGGACCCCTCGCTGATCGGCGGCCTGCGGGTGGAGATCGGCGACGACGTGATCGACGGCAGCGTCTCCACCAAGCTCGACAACGCCCGCCGACGCATCGCGGGCTAGGCACAGCGCCGGCCAGACGCCCGGCACCCACGACCGGAATCGCTCCAGAAGCAAACAGGGAAGAGGCAACGAAGATGACGGATGTCTCCATTCGTCCGGACCAGGTCCGCGACGCGCTGAAGAAGTACGTCGACGACTACAAGCCGTCGGCGGCCAGCCGCGAGGAGGTCGGCGCCGTCGCCCAGTGCGCCGACGGCATCGCCCGCGTGAGCGGCCTCCCCTCGGCGATGGCCAACGAGCTGCTGGAGTTCGAGGACGGCACCCTCGGCATCGCGCTGAACCTGGACACCCGCGAGATCGGTGTCGTCGTCCTCGGTGACTTCGACAAGATCGAGGAGGGCCAAGCGGTCCGGCGGACCGGCGAGATCCTCTCGGTCCCGGTCGGCGACGGCTTCATGGGTCGCGTCATCGACCCGCTCGGCACCCCGATCGACGGCCTCGGCGAGATCGCCTCCGACGAGCGCCGTGCGCTGGAGCTCCAGGCCCCGGGCGTGATGCACCGCAAGTCAGTGCACGAGCCGCTGGCCACGGGCATCAAGGCGATCGACTCGATGACCCCGATCGGCCGCGGCCAGCGTCAGCTGATCATCGGCGACCGCTCGACGGGCAAGACCACGATCGCGATCGACACGATCATCAACCAGAGGCAGAACTGGGAGACCGGCGACCCGGAGAAGCAGGTCCGCTGCATCTACGTCGCCATCGGCCAGAAGGGCTCGACCATCGCCGCGGTGCGCGGCGCGCTCGAGGAGGCCGGCGCGCTGGAGTACACCACCATCGTCGCCTCACCGGCCTCGGACAGCGCGGGCTTCAAGTACCTCGCGCCCTACACCGGCTCGGCCATCGGCCAGCACTGGATGTACGACGGCAAGCACGTCCTGATCATCTTCGACGACCTCACCAAGCAGGCCGAGGCCTACCGCGCGGTGTCGCTGCTGCTGCGCCGTCCGCCGGGCCGCGAGGCCTACCCGGGTGACGTGTTCTACCTGCACAGCCGCCTGCTGGAGCGCTGCGCCAAGCTGTCCGACGCCCTGGGCGCCGGCTCGATGACCGGCCTGCCGATCATCGAGACCAAGGCCAACGACGTGTCGGCGTACATCCCGACCAACGTCATCTCCATCACCGACGGCCAGATCTTCCTGCAGTCCGACCTGTTCGCGGCCAACCAGCGCCCGGCCATCGACGTCGGCGTGTCGGTCTCGCGCGTGGGTGGCAACGCGATGACCAAGGCCATGAAGTCGGTCACCGGCTCGCTCAAGGTCGACCTGGCTCAGTTCCGCGCGATGGAGGCGTTCGCGATGTTCGCCTCCGACCTCGACGCGGCCTCCCGCCAGCAGCTCGACCGCGGCCAGCGCCTGATGGCGCTGCTCAAGCAGCCGCAGTACTCGCCGTACCCGCTCGAGGAGATGGTGATCTCCCTGTGGCTGGGCACGACCGGCAAGCTCGACCGGGTCCCGACCGACGACGTGCTGCGCTTCGAGAACGAGTTCCTCGACTTCCTGCGTCGCGGGCACGCCGACCTGCTCGACGGCATCCGCGAGTCGCAGAAGTTCGAGGACGACACGGCCTCCTCGGCCGAGTCGGCCTACGAGAAGTTCCTCGACCAGTTCGAGACCTCGGACGGTCAGTCGATCAAGGTCGGCCACGAGGCGCCGGCGGAGGCCCTGCCGGACGAGGAGCTCGAGCAGGAGACCATCGTCAAGCAGAAGCGGGGTTAGTAGTGGCTGTATCGCTGCGTGAGTACCGCGCGCGGATCAAGTCGGTGGAGTCCACCAAGAAGATCACGCGCGCCATGGAGCTCATCGCTGCGTCCCGCATCATCAAGGCGCAGCAGCGGGCCCAGCAGGCCGCGCCGTACGCCCGCGAGCTCACCCGTGCCGTCTCGGCGCTGGTGACCTACTCCAACGTCAAGCACCCGCTGACCACGGAGCCGGAGAACCCGCGCCGGGCCGCGGTGCTGATCGTGACCAGTGACCGCGGGCTCGCAGGCGCCTACTCCTCGAGCGTGCTCAAGGAGGCCGAGCGGCTTGCGGAGCGGCTGCGCGGGGAGGGCAAGGAGGTCGTCACCTTCATCTCGGGTCGCAAGGGCGATGCCTACTACCGCTTCCGCAACCGGCCCGTGCGCGAGACGTGGACGGGCTTCTCCGACCAGCCGCGCTACGAGAACGCGCGCGACATCGGCGAGGCGCTGATCGGCGCCTTCGTGGCCGACACCGACAACGAGGACGGCGTCGACGAGGTGCACCTCGTCTACACGCAGTTCCGGTCGATGCTGGTGCAGGAGCCGCGCAGCGTGCGGATGCTGCCGCTCGAGGTCGTCGAGGGCGAGGAGAGGCCCGACGCCGACGAGGTGCTGCCGCTGTACGAGTTCGAGCCGTCGCCGCAGGCGGTCCTCGACGAGCTGCTGCCGAGGTACGTCCAGAGCCGGATCTTCTTCGCCCTGCTGCAGGCGTCGGCCTCCGAGCTGGCCGCACGACAGAAGGCGATGAAGTCCGCGACCGACAACGCCGAAGAGCTCATCAAGAAGTACACCCGGATCGCCAACCAGGCCCGCCAGGCCGGCATCACCCAGGAGATCAGCGAGATCGTCGGCGGCGTGAATGCGCTCGCCGACGCCAACGCCGCGTCCGAGTAAGCCACACCACTAGTCAGCCGAAGTGAGTGAGAGACATGACTGCCACAGTTGAAGACACCGAGACCACGTCGGGCCAGGGGAGCACCGGCCGCATCGCCCGCGTCATCGGGCCGGTCGTGGACATCGAGTTCCCGTCCGACTCGATGCCCGAGATGTACAACCTGCTCGAGACCGAGCTGACGATCCTCGGCGAGACCAAGACCCTCTCGCTCGAGGTCGCCCAGCACACCGGCGACGGCATGGTGCGTGCGATCTCCTTGCAGCCGACCGACGGCCTGGTCCGTGGCGCGCAGGTGACCGACACCGGCGGCCCGATCACGGTGCCCGTCGGTGACGTGACCCTGGGCCGGGTGTTCAACACCCTCGGCGAGTGCCTCAACCTCGAGGAGGGTGAGACGCTCGACGTCAAGGAGCGCTGGGGCATCCACCGCAAGGCGCCGGCGTTCGACCAGCTCGAGTCGAAGACCGAGATGTTCGAGACGGGCATCAAGGTCATCGACCTGCTCACGCCCTACGTGCAGGGCGGCAAGATCGGCCTGTTCGGCGGCGCCGGCGTGGGCAAGACCGTGCTGATCCAGGAGATGATCGCGCGCGTCGCCCGTGACCACGGTGGTGTGTCGGTGTTCGCCGGTGTCGGCGAGCGCACCCGTGAGGGCAACGACCTGATCGCGGAGATGGAGGAGGCCGGCGTCATCGGGCAGACCGCTCTGGTGTTCGGTCAGATGGACGAGCCGCCGGGCACCCGCCTGCGCGTGGCGCTGTCGGCGCTGACGATGGCGGAGTACTTCCGGGACGTGCAGAACCAGGACGTGCTGCTGTTCATCGACAACATCTTCCGGTTCACCCAGGCCGGGTCCGAGGTTTCCACGCTGCTCGGCCGGATGCCGTCCGCGGTGGGCTACCAGCCCAACCTGGCCGACGAGATGGGCACGCTCCAGGAGCGGATCACCTCGACGCGCGGTCACTCGATCACCTCGCTGCAGGCGATCTACGTGCCCGCCGACGACTACACCGACCCGGCGCCGGCCACCACGTTCGCGCACCTGGACGCCACCACCGAGCTCTCGCGCGAGATCGCGTCGCTCGGCATCTACCCGGCCGTGGACCCGCTGACGTCGACGTCCCGGATCCTCGACGCCCAGTACATCGGCGCGGACCACTACAACTGCGCGATCCGCATCAAGCAGATCCTCCAGCGCAACAAGGAGCTCCAGGACATCATTGCGATCCTCGGTGTCGACGAGCTCTCGGAGGAGGACAAGATCATCGTGTCGCGGGCGCGCCGCATCCAGCGGTTCCTCTCGCAGAACACCTACGTCGCCAAGCAGTTCACCGGCATCGAGGGCTCCACGGTCCCGGTGACCGAGACCATCGAGGCCTTCAACAAGATCGCCGACGGCGACTACGACCACGTGGCCGAGCAGGCGTTCTTCATGTGCGGCGGTCTGGACGACGTCGAGCGTCGCTGGGACGAGATCCAGAAGAGCCTCTGAGAGAAGGATTGGGCCCATGGCGAACACGATGCAGGTCTCCCTCGTCGCGGCGGACCGCGAGGTCTGGTCCGGCGAGGCGACCGTCGTCAACGCCCGGACGCTGGCCGGCGAGATCGGGATCATGGCCAACCACCAGCCGATCATGTCCGTGCTCGCGGCCGGCCAGGTCGACGTACGAACCGTCGACGACGGGCACTGGGTGGCGGCCGTCGACGGCGGGTTCATCTCGGTGGCCAACAACCAGGTCCGCCTCCTGTGCGAGTACGCCGAGCTCTCCCACGAGAGCTCCTACGAGGAGGCCAAGCGCCTCCTCGACGAGCGCAAGGCGCGTGACGAGGACACGGCGGAGGGCGACGGGGCCTGATCCCCGTGAGGGCCGCACGCGGTTCCGGAAAGGTGGACGATGCCGTTCTGGCAGTGGCTGCTCGACGTAGCCGGTGTCGCGCTCGTCGTCGTCCTGTTCTACGGCATCGCCCTCATCGTCCGCCGAAGGGTACTCGCCCGTCACGGCGGGACATTCGAGCTCAGCCACCGCGCCCGGACCGACAAGGCCGGGCGCGGTTGGGTGCTCGGGCTCGGCCGCTACACCGCGGAGAGCCTGGAGTGGTTCCGGATCTTCTCGTTGTCCCCACGCCCCAAGCAGGTCTGGGACCGCTCCGACCTCGAGTTCATCGGGCGCCGTGACCCCGGGGGCGTCGAGCAGCTGTCCCTGTACCCCGACCACGTGGTGATCCGCTGCGCGACCCGCGACGGCGAGGTGGAGCTGGCGCTGAGCCAGGAGGCGCTGATGGGGTTCCAGGCCTGGCTCGAGGCGTCGCCGCCCAGCGCCGCACAGCACCTATGAAGGATCCCGAGAAGCTCGACCGGCGTGGGGCGACGCCGGTGGTCCGGGCCCGGAATGCCGTCGGGACGGTCTTCGTCCTCAACGGACTGCTGTTCGCGACCCTGTTCTCGCGGGTGCCGGACGTGCGAGAACGCCTCGAGCTGAGCAACGGCGGGCTCGGCCTCCTGCTGCTCTCGATCTCGGTCGGCTCCCTCCTCGGGCTCCCGGCCAGCGGCCGGTTGATCGAGCGCCTGGGGGCCGCCGGTGTGGTGCGCGGCGGGGCCTGCGTCTCCCTGGCGGGGTTCGCCGTCACGGCGGCCGGCGTCACGTGGCTCGAGGCCGCCCCCGTGGTCGCGGTGGGTCTGGGCGGCTACGGGTTCGGTTCGGCGACCTGGGACGTCGCCATGAACGTCGAGGGCGCCGACGTCGAGCGTCGCCTCGGCTACACCGTGATGCCGAGGTTCCACGCCGGCTTCAGCTTCGGTGCGATCGGCGGCGCCGGACTCGGCGTGCTCGCGGCGCGCTTCGCCGTACCGATCCCCGTCCACTACCTGCTCCTCGCCCTCGCCACCCTGGGCGTCGTCCTGGTCTCGGTGCGGGCGTTCACGCCCGTCGTCCCTCCCGCCGACGACGACGAGCCCGGCTCCGGCCGGTCACCCTGGCTGGAGCCCCGGACCGTGGCGATCGGCGCGATGGTGCTCGCCTTCACCCTGGCCGAGGGGGCGGCCGGCGACTGGCTCGCCCTGGCGCTCGTCGACGGCTACGACGCGCGCCACTTCGTCGGCGTCGCGGGCTTCGCGCTGTTCGTCACCGCGATGACGACCGGCCGGCTGGTGGGTCCCGCGCTGCTCGACCGCTTCGGCCGGGTGCCGGTGCTGCTCGCGTCGGCGACGGCGGCGTTCACCGGCCTCCTCCTGGTGATCACCTCCGGCCCGCCGGCCCTGGCCGCGGTCGGCATCGTCATCTGGGGCCTCGGCGCCGCCCTCGGGTTCCCCGTCGGCATGAGCGCCGCTGCCGACGACCCCAAGAGGGCAGCCCGGCGGGTCTCGGTGGTCTCGACCATCGGGTACGGCGCGTTCCTCACCGGCCCGCCGCTGCTGGGGTTCGTGGGCAATCACGTGGGCACGCTGCACTCGCTGTACGTCGTGGTCGCCACCATGGTCCCGGCCGCCCTGCTGGTGCTGGCGGTCCGGTCGCCGCGAGGCCCCCGATCGGTGGTCGAGCCGTAAGGCCCCGTTGGTTGAGGAGGTTGCGCAGCAACCGTCACGAAACCACCGGCACCTCGATGGTCACCGGGTTTCGTGACAGGCGCTAGCGCGCCTTCCTCAACCACCGGGGGGCGGGTGAGGGTCAGCGCTTGTACGTCGCCCCGGCCGAGGCCTTGCCGACGTTGCCCGCGGCGTCCCGGAGCTGGCCCTTCACGACGATGCGGACCTGCTTCTTGACCGTGAGCAGCTTCTTGGCAGCCTTCTTGGACACCTTGATCCGCAGCTTGGCCGAGCCTGCCTTGGTCACGACGACCACCCGCTTGCCGATCAGGCGGGGCAGCTTCAGCCTCGTGGCGACCTTGCCCGGCAGCCTCACCTTGATCGTGAGCTTGCCGCCCTCGGTCCACCCGGCGGCCGACAGCACGCCCTTCCTGGCGATCGTCTTGAGCTTGTCCTTGCCGAGCACCATCACCAGGCTCGGCGGCGTGGTGTCCTTCCCGGGAGTGGTCGGGGAGGGGGAGACGGTGGTGGCGCACGCACCGAGTGCCCGCGGGTTCTCGGAGGGTAGGCGGCGGTGTGACTGGCCTGTTGGCAAATGGAGGAAAACTCCACAAGTGGTCTACAGCACTGCGCAGGTGGACACCGCTGGTCGGCGGCTCCGGGCCAGCAATACGGTGAGCGCTATGACCGCACCTATCCACCACTGGATCGACGGCGCCGAGGTCTCGGGCACCTCCGGGCGGACCGGACCGGTGTTCAACCCGGCGACCGGGGAGCAGACCGGCGCCGTCGACCTCGCGAGTGCCGACGAGGTCCGCGACCGCCATCGAGGCCGCCGGCCGGGCCGCGCGCGACTGGCGCCGCGCCTCGCTGTCGAAGCGGGCCGCCATCCTGTTCGCGTTCCGCGGGCTGCTGCACGAGCGGACGCCCGAGCTGGCGAAGCTCGTCACCTCCGAGCACGGCAAGGTGGTCGCGGACGCCGAGGGCGAGATCCTGCGCGGCCTGGAGAACGTCGAGTTCGCGACCGGCATCCCGCACCTGCTCAAGGGCGGCTACTCCGAGCAGGCCGGCACGGGCGTCGACGTCTACTCGATCCGCCAGCCGCTCGGCGTCGTCGCCGGCATCACGCCGTTCAACTTCCCGGTGATGGTGCCGATGTGGATGTGCGCGAACGCGATCGCCTGCGGCAACGCCTTCATCCTCAAGCCCAGCGAGAAGGACCCCTCCGCCGTCGCTGTTCCTGGCGCGTCTCTGGAAGGAGGCCGGCCTGCCGGACGGCGTCTTCACCGTCGTCCACGGCGACAAGGAGGCCGTCGACGTGCTGCTCACCGACGAGCGCGTCGCCGCGGTCAGCTTCGTCGGCTCGACGCCGATCGCCCGCTACATCTACGAGACCGGCACAGCCCACGGCAAGCGCGTCCAGGCCCTGGGCGGGGCGAAGAACCACATGGTCGTGCTGCCCGACGCCGACATCGACATGGCCGCCGACGCGGCCGTCTCCGCGGCGTACGGCGCCGCCGGCGAGCGCTGCATGGCCATCTCGGTGGCCGTCGCCGTCGGCGACGTCGGCGACGCAGCTCGTCGACGCCATCGCGCTGCGGCTGCCGAAGCTGGTCGTCGGCGACGGCGCGGCCCCGAGCACCGACATGGGGCCGCTCATCACCGCCGAGCACCGCGACAAGGTCGCGGGCTACATCGGCGCGGGTGCGGAGGCGGGCGCCACCGTCGTGGTCGACGGCCGCGAGGCCGATGTGCCCGAGACGGGCTTCTTCCTCGGCACCACCCTGCTCGACCACGTGACGCCCGAGATGACCGTCTACACCGACGAGATCTTCGGACCGGTGCTCGGCGTGGTCCGCGTGGACACCTACGAGGACGCCGTCGACTCTGGTCAACGCGAACCCGTACGCCAACGGCGTCGCGATCTTCACCCGCGACGGCGGCGCGGCGCGCCAGTTCCAGTTCGACATCGAGGTCGGCATGGTCGGCATCAACGTGCCCATCCCGGTGCCGGTCGCGGCGTACTCCTTCGGCGGCTGGAAGTCCTCGCTGTTCGGCGACACCCACATGTACGGCCCGGAGGGCATCAACTTCTACACCCGCGGCAAGGTCGTCACCTCGCGCTGGCCGGACCCGTCCACCTCGTCGGTGGACCTGGGCTTCCCGCGCACGCGATGAGCCGGGCCCGCTGATTGGCACACCCTGCGCTGGCCGACGCGGCACCGGCGTCGGCCTGGCTCGACTCGCCCGACCGTCCGGCTCCGCGGCCGGCGCTGGACGCGGACACGACCGCCGACCTGGTGGTCGTCGGTGGCGGCTACTCCGGACTCTGGACCGCCCTGCTCGCCAAGGAGCGCGACCCCGGGCGCGACGTGGTGCTGCTCGAGGCGAAGCGGATCGGCTGGGCGGCGTCGGGCCGCAACGGCGGCTTCTGCTCGGCCTCGCTGACCCACGGCCGGGAGCAACGGCGAGCAGCGGTTCCCCGACGAGATCGACACGCTCGAGCGGCTGGGCCAGCAGAACCTCGCCGAGATCGAGTCGTCGATCGGGAGGTACGGGATCGACTGCTCGTGGGAGCTGACCGGCTCGCTGTCGGTGGCGACCGAGCCGCACCAGGTCGGGTGGCTCGAGGAGGCCGGTCAAGCGGGCGAGGGCACGTACCTCGACCAGGACGCCATCCGCGCCGAGGTCGCCTCCCCGACGTACCTCGCCGGGCTCTGGACCCGCGACGACACCGCGCTCGTCGACCCGGCCCGGCTGGCCTGGGGGCTGGCCGAGGCCGCCGAGCGGCTCGGCGTACGGATCCACGAGAACACACCGGTCACCGGCCTGGAGAAGGACGGCGCCGGCGATGCTCGTCCGGACGGCCGCCGGTCGCGACCGTCCGGGCCGACCGGGTGGCGCTGGGCACCAACGCCTTCCCGTCGCTGGTCAAGCGGGTGCGCTGGCACACCGTGCCGGTCTACGACTACGCGCTGATGACCGAGCCGCTGTCGGCCGAGCAGCTCGCGTCGGTCGGGTGGCGGCACCGCCAGGGCATCGACGACTGCGGCAACCAGTTCCACTACTACCGGCTGACCGCCGACAACCGGATCCTGTGGGGCGGGTACGACGCGATCTACCACTTCGGCCGCCGGATGCGCCGGACGAGCTCGACCAGCGCCCGGCGACGTTCGACCTGCTGGCCCGCCAGTTCTTCGAGACGTTCCCGCAGCTCGAGGGGCTGCGGTTCAGCCACCAGTGGGGCGGCGCCATCGACACCTGCACGCGCTTCTTCGCGTTCTTCGGGACGGCGTACGCCGGCCGGGCGGCGTACGCGCTGGGGTACACCGGCCTCGGCGTCGGCGCCACCCGCTTCGGCGCCAACGTGATGCTCGACCTGCTCGACGGCGCGAGACCGAGCGGACCGCCCTCGAGATGGTGCGCAGCAAGCCGCTGCCCTTCCCGCCCGAGCCGTTCGCCTACGCCGGCGTCCAGCTGACGCGGTGGTCGCTGGCGGCCGCCGACCGCAACGGCGGCCGGCGCAACCTGTGGCTCCGTTCGCTCGACCGCTTCGGGCTCGGCTTCGACTCGTGATCCGCCATGACGTCGAGATCCGGCTCGAGGACGTCGAGCCGGCGGCCGCCCGCGCCGCGATCGACGCGCACCACCTGTCCCTGGACTGGAGCGGCGACTCGTTCATGGCCAACCAGTGGCTGGAGGCGACCCACCGCGCGGTGCTGGTCGACGACGAGCCGGTCGGCGTCGTGGGCTGGTCGCCGGACGACGGCACGTACCTGAGCCTGCTGACGCTCGACCGCCGCGCGCTGGCGCTGGACCGTCAGGTCATGGAGGTGGTGCTGGCCGAGACCGGCTGCCGCACGGCGTACCTCGCCTCCTGGGACGCCCACCACGTCGCCACCTTCGGCGCGTTCGCGACGGGCGCGGGCTCGCAGGCCTACCAGTTCCGCGTCCTCGACCCCGACGACCTGCGTGAGCCGCTGCCCGGCCTCGAGCTGGCCCTCGCGACGCACGCCGACCTCGACTACCTGGAGTCGACCGGCTGGGAGCAGGACTTCACGGCGTACGTCGACCGCAACGAGATGAGCGTCGTCCGCCTCGACGGCGGCGAGGCCGGCATCGCCGTGCACGAGCGGCACAGCCTGGATTCCTCGGTCGTGGACATCGGCATGTACGTCGACCCGGTACTGCGCCGCCGCGGCGTCGGCAGCTCGATCCTCTCGCTGACCGCCCGCGCCGTCTCGCCGACGGCAACACCCCGGTCGCCGGCTGCTGGTGGAGGAACTGGTCCTCCCGCGCCACCCTCGAGGCCGCCGGCCTGTCTGCGCCGGCACGATCTTCCGCCTCGACCTCGACCCTGAGAAGTTCGTCGCGGACTGACCTGTCGGGGTCGAGCCGCCGCACGATTCTCGCTGGTCGAGCCGGGTCGCGAGCCCGCTGGGCGAGCCCGCGTAGAGCGACCCCAGGAGCGTGACCCGGTGAGGTCTCGACACCGCTCGCTGGCGCTCGCGGGCTCGACCAGCGAAAGGGGAGTCTCGCTGGTCGAGCCGCGGCGAGGAACGGGCGGCGTGTCGAGACCTCGGTCCGTGCACGGGTCTCGACACCGCTCGCTGGCGCTCGCGGGCTCGACCAGCGAAAGGGAGTCTCGCTGGTCGAGCCGCGCGAGGAACGAGCGGCGTGTCGAGACCTCGGTGCCGTGCACTGGGTCTCGACACCGCTCGCTGGCGCTCGCGGGCTCGACCAGCGAAAGGGAGTCTCGCTGGTCGAGCCGGGCGAGCCCCTGGGCGAGCCCGCGTCGAGACCCCATGAGTCCGTCCCTGGGTCTCGACACCGCTCGCTGGCGCTCGCGGGCTCGACCAGCGAAGGGAGTCTCGCTGGTCGAGCCGCCGCGAGGAACGAGCGGCGTGTCGAGACCTCGGTCCGTGCACGGGTCTCGACACCGCTCGCTGGCGCTCGCGGGCTCGACCAGCGAAAGGGAGTCTCGCTGGTCGAGCCGGGCGAGCCCCTGGGCGAGCCCGCGTCGAGACCCCATGAGCGTCCCTGGGTCTCGACACCGCTCGCTGGCGCTCGCGGGCTCGACGCGGGGACCGCGGTCGAGCGCCGCGAGGCGAGCGGCGTGGAGCCTCGTCCGCCGGGTCTGACGCTCGCGGACTGCGGGTCGCCAGCGAAAGGGAGTCTCGCTGGTCGAGCCGGGCGACCCTGGGCGAGCCGCGTCGAGACCCCATGAGCGTCCCTGGGTCTCGACACCGCTCGCTGGCGCTCGCGGGCTCGACCAGCGAGGGTCAGGCGGTGACGAACCTGGCGATGCCCTGGGCCTCGCGGACGCGGGACTCCTCGTCGACGTACGGCATGTGGCCGGTGGGGAAGTACTCGTGCTCGATGCGGTCGAAGGCCTCGTCGGGGAGGCGGAGGTGGGCGACCATGTCCTCGGCGGCGTGGTAGGGCGTGGCCAGGTCGTAGTAGCCGTACTCGATGCGCACCCGCAGGTGCGGGTTGACCCGCATCAGCCGCTCGAGCTTGTCGGCGACGTTGATCGGCTTCCCCTCGAACTCCTTGTAGGCCCAGTTCTTGATCGCGTTGGCGAACACCTCGTAGGGGATGTCGAGCGTGCTGCCGAGCTCGCCACGCAGGTAGTGGTGCACCGCGGCCGAGAAGGGGCCCATGATGGCGTCGATCGACGGGTCGGCGTCCATGTTCTCGGCGATCCGCGAGTAGAGCGGCCCGGTGAACCGGCCGTCGATCCGGCCGACAGTGAGCCCGCGGTCGCGCAGCACCTCGGTGCACCAGCGCCAGTGCTCGATGCGGAGCTCGGTGCGGTCGACGTACTCCTCGCCGACGCCGGCCAGCCGCGCCAGCGTCGCGACGATCGCGTCCCGCTCGTCGGCCGGCAGTCGGCGGCCGCGCGCGAGGGCGAGGCGGTACGGCCCGGCCACGAACTCCTCGGCCTCGGCGCGCACCTCCTCGAGGGTCCGGCCCTCGTGCAGGCCGTGGTAGTGGGCGATGGCGGCGTACGTCGGCAGGAAGTTCAGGCAGGCCTCGTCGGCCCGCAGGAACTCGAAGTCCTGGCTGCCGAAGTCGACCACGCTGGAGACCAGCACCAGGCCGTTGAGCGACATGCCGTGCTGGTCCATCAGCCGGTGGGCGACCGCGACGGCGCGCGTGGTGCCGTACGACTCGCCGATCAGGTACTTCGGCGACATCCACCGGTCCTCGCGCGTGCACCACAGCCGGACCAGCTCCGAGACCTGCTCGACGTCCTTGCCGAACCCGTGGTACTCGGCCGCCTTGCCGCCGGTGACCGCGCGGCTGTGCCCGGTCGACATCGGGTCGACGAAGACCAGGTCAGAGACGGCGAGCAGGGTCTCGGCGTTGTCGAGCAGCTCGTACGGCGGCGGGTTGAGGTTCGTGGGCTCGCCGACGGCCACCCGGCGCGGGCCGAGCAGGCCCATGTGCAGCCACACCGACGCGGACCCGGGGCCGCCGTTGAAGACGAAGGTGATCGGCCGCTCGGTGACGTCGGCGTCGTCCATGGTGTAGGCCGTGACCGAGAGCTCGGCGCGGGCCTTCCAGCCGCGGAACTTGTCCTTCTTGACCTCCTCCTCGCGCAGCACCACGCGGCCGGTGCGGGCGGTGTAGGTGATCTCGCCGGCGGTCGTCGTGAGGGTGTGGTGGGTGACGATGAGGTCGTCGGTGGGTTCGGAGGGCTTGTCGTCGGTCTTCTTCTGCTCGTCGCTCACGCGTCGGGCGCCTTTCCGCGTTGGCCACCGGGCACCCACAGCACGTCGCCGGCTGCCCGGTTGGCGTACCTCGCCAGGATGAACAACAGGTCGGAGAGCCGGTTGAGGTAGGTGATCGCGAGCGAGGTTCATGGTCTCCCCGTGCTCGGCGTGCGCCGCCCAGGCCGACCGTTCCGCTCGTCGTACGACGGTGCGCGCGACGTGCAGCTGGGCGGCGCCGGGCGTGCCGCCGTTGAGGATGAAGGACCGCAGCGCGGGCAGGTCCTCGTTGTAGTGGTCGCACCAGGCCTCGAGCCGGTCGACGTACTCCTGCTCGATCCGCAGCGGCGGGAACTCGGGCGCCTCCACTACCGGGGTGCAGAGATCGGCACCGACGTCGAAGAGGTCGTTCTGGGTGTGTATCAGGACGGCGCGGACGTCCTCCTCCAGGTCGCTATGAGTCAGCGCCACCCCCACCTGTGCGTTCGCCTCGTCCACGTCGGCGTAGGCGTGCAGCCGGGTGTCGTTCTTCGTCGTCACGCTCAGGTCGCCCAGGCGGGTCTCGCCGCCGTCGCCCGTGCGGGTGTAGATGCGGGTCAGGTTCACCATGGCCCCTCCATGCTGTCGGACTCTAGTAGCCGACCTCGACGCGGATTTTGGTCGCCCTTTCCTAGCAACCGATCGGTTGTGTCGCGCGTCATAGTTGGTACACGGGTCGGCGCGAGCGGACCCGGGCAGGAAGGCGCCACGGGGGAGCCTTCCGACAACACCGGAGATCTCGGGTTCCGGAGAGCGGGGTAGGCAGATGGAGATCGTGACCGATGGACCGGTTCTGGTCCTCAGCGGCGACTTCGATGCTCGGAGCACCTGGGAGGTACGCAACGCCCTCCGCGAGCGCTTGGTGGGCACCGAGCAGGACGTCGTCGTGGACCTGACCAATGTCACGTTCATCGACGCCACCGCCACCCGCGTCCTCGCGTACGCCAGCCGCGAGGCCTCGCTCTCTGGCAACCACGTCACCCTGCGCGGCTGCGGTCCCGCCGTACGCCGGATGCTGCACCTCTCCCGCCTGATGCGCTTCGTCGACGTCGAGCGAGCGGCCTGACGTTTCGCTGGTCGAGCCCGCGAGCGCCAGCGAGCGGTGTCGAGACCCAGTGGACGCTTTAGGGGGTCTCGACACGGGCTCGCCCAGGGGCTCGCCCGGCTCGACCAGCGAGAATCGCGCGGCCGCTTCCGCCTGACATTTCGCTGATCGAGGAAGGCCGAGGGCATGACCACCAGCTGGGCGTGTGACGTGTTCGACAGTCGGATAGCCCACACACTTTCCCGGTTACCGAGAGGTAGCCGCAGACCTACTCTCGGCTTATGCCCGAGAAGGACCGCCCGTGGGTGATGCGGACGTACGCCGGTCACTCGACCGCCGCGGCGTCGAACGCTCTCTACCGCGGCAACCTCGCGAAGGGGCAGACCGGTCTCTCGGTCGCCTTCGACCTGCCGACGCAGACGGGGTACGACCCGGACTCGCCGCTGGCGCGCGGCGAGGTCGGCAAGGTCGGCGTACCGGTCCCGCATCTCGGTGAGATGCGCAAGCTGTTCGACGGCATCCCGCTGTCGGAGATGAACACCTCGATGACCATCAACGCCACGGCGATGTGGCTGCTCGCGCTGTACCAGGTGGTGGCGGAGGAGCAGAACCCCGAGCTCGACCCGACGGAGGTCGCGCACCAGCTCGCCGGCACCACGCAGAACGACATCATCAAGGAGTACCTCTCCCGCGGCACGTACGTGTTCCCGCCCGAGCACTCGCTGCGGCTGATCGGCGACGTGATCGCGTACACGGTGCACGAGGTGCCGACCTGGAACCCGATCAACATCTGCAGCTACCACCTGCAGGAGGCCGGCGCGACGCCGCAGCAGGAGCTGGCGTACGCGCTGTGCACCGCGATCGCCGTCCTCGACACCGTCCGGGCGTCCGGCCAGGTGTCGGAGGATGACTTCGGCAAGGTCGTCGGCCGCATGTCGTTCTTCGTCAACGCCGGGGTGCGCTTCGTCGAGGAGATGTGCAAGATGCGCGCGTTCGTGCAGCTGTGGGACGAGCTGACCGAGCAGCGGTACGGCGTGACCGACCCGAAGATGCGCCGGTTCCGGTACGGCGTCCAGGTCAACTCGCTCGGCCTCACCGAGGCGCAGCCCGAGAACAACGTGCAGCGCATCGTCCTGGAGATGCTCGGCGTCACGCTGAGCAAGGACGCGCGCGCCCGCGCCGTACAGCTGCCCGCCTGGAACGAGGCGCTCGGCCTGCCGCGGCCGTGGGACCAGCAGTGGTCGCTGCGACTCCAGCAGGTGCTGGCCTTCGAGTCCGACCTGCTCGAGTACGACGACATCTTCGACGGCTCGCACGTGGTGGCGGCGAAGGTGGCCGAGCTCGTCGAGGGCGCCCGGGCCGAGATGGACCGCGTACAGGCGACTGGGTGGCGCGATCGCCGCCGTCGAGTCGGGCTACATGAAGGAGCAGCTCGTCTCCTCCCACGCCGCCCGGCGGGCCCGCATCGAGTCGGGCGAGCAGAAGGTCGTCGGCGTCAACGTCTACGAGACCACCGAGCCCTCGCCGCTGACGGCCGACCTCGATGCCGCGATCCAGGCGGCCGACCCTCAGGCCGAGGCGGCCGCGATCGAGTCGGTGCGAGCCTGGAAGGCTGACCGCGACGAGGCCGCCGTACGAGACGCCCTCGAGCGCCTGGCCGCCGACGCCAAGACCGACACCAACCTGATGGCCGCGACCCTGGCCGCCGCCCGTGCGGGCGCGACGACGGGGGAGTGGGCGGGCACGCTGCGCGAGGTGTTCGGGGAGTTCCGCGCACCGACGGGCGTCAGCGGCGCGGTCGGCACCATGACATCGGCGGGCGACGCGGGCGCCGAGCTGGCGGCGGTCCGTGACCGGGTTCGTACGACGGGCGACGAGCTCGGCGGCCGGCTCCGCCTGCTGGTCGGCAAGCCCGGTCTCGACGGTCACTCGAACGGCGCCGAGCAGGTCGCGGTACGGGCACGAGATGCGGGGTTCGAGGTCGTCTACCAGGGGATCCGGCTGACCCCGGAACAGATCGTCGCCGCTGCCGTCGCCGAGGACGTGCACTGCGTCGGGCTGTCCATCCTGTCCGGCTCACACATGGAGCTGGTGCCCGCCGTGCTCGACGGGCTGCGCGCGGCCGGCCTGGACGACGTACCGGTCGTGGTCGGCGGGATCATCCCGGACTCCGACGGCCGGAAGCTCCGCGAGCTGGGCGTCGCGGCCGTGTTCACCCCCAAGGACTTCGGGCTCACCGAGATCATGGGCGGCATCGTCGACGTGATCCGGACGGCCCACGGGTTGGGCTGAGGGCCCGCCGGTCGGGATACCCGGTCAGGCGGGTATCCCGGACGTTTGGCGTCGTTGCAACGACGCCAAAGCGGCAGCAACGACGCCACAGGTCCGCTTGAGGGGCTTCTGAGCACCGGTGTGTCACACTATGGTATAAAGTCTATCAACTTACTGTAGTAAAGCCTCCGGAGGGAGCCCGATGAGCGACACGATCCTCGCGCCGCACTGGCCCGTCGCGGCCGTCGACCTGCACCAGCACCTGTGGCCCGAGCAGCTCGTGGACCGGCTGCGGGCCCGCTCGCGGCTGCCGTACCTCCGGGGCTGGACCCTGCACACGCAGGGCGAGCCCGCCTACGACGTCGAGCCGGCGCACCACGACCTCGCCCTGCGGCTGCGCGAGAACGCCCACGACGGCATCGGGCTGGCATGCGTCTCGCTGTCAGCGCCGCTGGGCATCGAGTCGCTCCGCGGCCCGTCGGCGACCGCCCTTCTCGATGCCTGGCACGAGGGCGCGGCCGCCCTGCCCGACGGCTTCGGCGCCTGGGCCTCGGTCTCGTCGGTCGATCCCGATGTCGACGGGCTGGCGCGTCTGCTGGCTGCCGGCTACGTCGGCCTGCAGGTCCCGGCCACCGACGTCCGGACGCCGGCCGGCTGGGCTCGGCTGGCGCCGGTGCTCGCCGTCGCCGAGGCAGCCGGCAGGCCCGTGCTGGTGCACCCCGGCCCCGAGTCCGCGGAGACCGAGGCGTCCCCACTGCCGGCCTGGTGGCCGGCCGTCGTCGGGTACGCCGCCCAGATGCAGGCCGCGTGGTGGGCCTGGCACGCCGCGGGGGCGCGTGCGAACCACCCGACGCTGCGCGTGGTGTTCGCGGCCGGTGCCGGCCTGGCCCCGGTGCATCACGAGCGGTACGCCACCAGGGGAGGCACCACGGGGGCGGTCGACCCGCTCATCCACATCGACACGTCGTCGTACGGCCCACAAGGCCTCGACGCGTTGGTGCGGGTGCTCGGGATCGACGCGCTGGTGCTCGGCAGTGACCGGCCTTACGCAGCGCCGGTCGCTGCCGAGCAAGCGGGGGCGATGGGGGAGGCCGCCGTGCGCGCGATCCGGGTGACCAACCCGCGCCGGGCGCTCGGGTTGCCCGTCGTCGAGGCGGAGGGGGTGCGGTCGTGGCCCAGGGCCAGTTGAACCAGGGCCAGCTGATCCAGACGGAGTCGACGGACCTGTCGCTGGAGAGCCTGCCGGGCCGCGACCTGACCCCGGGCGAGCTCCGCGAGCTCGTCGTGTCCCTGGCCCGGGACCCCGACCAGTGGGCACATCATGTGGGGTTCGACGACGACGAGCGCGTGTACGCCTCGCTGCACCGCGACGCCCACGTCGACGTGTGGCTGCTGTGCTGGACACCCGTGAACGACACCGGCTGGCACGACCACGACATCTCCTCCGGCGCGGTCGCGGTCGTCGCCGGCGAGCTCGTCGAGAACAACCTGCGAGTCGGCACCGAGAGCCTGGAGACGCGGGTGGGCGCCGGTGCGTCCTTCTCCTTCGGGCCCGACCACATCCATCGCCTCAACGGCGCCGAGCGCGGCACGGTGTCGGTGCACGCCTACAGCCCGCCGCTGTGGCGGATGGGTCAGTACGCCGTGACCGACGACGGCGTGCTGCGCCGAGTGTCCGTCTCGTACGCCGACGAGCTGCGGCCGATCGACTGAGGGGGGTCGCGGCGGTCGTGACACCCGGTTAACCGGGTGTCACGAACGTTCCTGTGGGTTGCAACCCCCTGGAACGTCCAGAAACGCCCAGGAAGCTCACCAGCCGCGGGAGTCTCCGCGCCGGCCACGAGGGCCGGCGGACGCGGGTAGTCCCAGACGGACTCCTGGCCAGGAGCGGTGGGGAGGGGCGTCGGTCGCATGCCCGCGACGCTACCTAGGCTGTCCCCGTGAGCGACCTCCAGTGCCCGGCGCGGGTGTTCCTGGCGCGGCACGGCCAGACGGAGTACGAGACCGAGCTGCTGATGGACCACGGCGGCTCGCTGACCGTCCTCGGCCGCGCGCAGGCCCGGGAGCTGGGGGAGAAGCTGCGGGGCGAGAGGATCGCCCACGTCTACTGCAGCACGATCTCGCGGGCCGTGCAGACCGCCGAGCTGGCGGCCGCCGTGCTCGGCGTCGAGGTGACGGTGCGCGAGGGACTGGTGGAGCTCGGCCTCGGCGAGGCGTACGGCAAGCCGGCGGGGACCGGGATCTTCGTCGACGAGCTCAAGCGCTGGGTGGACGGGGACGTCGAGGCCAAGTACCCCGGCAGCGAGAGCGCCCTCGAGATCGCGGCCCGGGTCCGGCCGGTCCTCGATGCGATCGCCGACGCGCACCGCGGCGAGGCGGTGCTCGTCGTCACGCACGGCGGCGCGATCGTCGCCACCCAGGCCGTGCTGGACTTCAGGCCCGGCCGGACGTGGGACATCCACAACTGCACGTACGTCGAGCTGGAGGGCGACGCGGATGGATGGCGAGTCTTAGGTTAGGCAACCCTTAGCCTCCGCTGCTAAGGTCCCGCGCGTGGCGAAGAAGGGCAAGGGCAAGAAGGGCACGAAGGCCTGCCTGCCCAAGAAGAAGTGCTGCGTGTCCAAGGACAAGTGCCGGCGCTGCCCCCTGCTCGCACTCAAGCGCGGCACCCTGCCCACTGGCTATACGGTCAAGAAGCGCAAGCTCGTCAAGCTGCCCAAGGCGGCCTGACCACACCCCTGGAGGCACCATGGCCGCCGACGCCTTCGTCCGGCAGCTCAACACCCAGATCGGCAACGAGCTCGCGGCGCACAACCAGTACCTCGCGTGCGCGGTCTACTACGACGCGCTGACGATGCCGCAGATGGCGGCGTTCTTCTACGGCCAGGCGCTCGAGGAGCGCGACCACGCGATGATGATGGTGCAGTACCTCCTCGACACCGACCACGAGGTCGAGATCCCCGGCGTCGAGGCACCGGTCGCGACGTTCGACGACCTGGTGTCGCCGGTCGCCCTCGCCCTCGACCAGGAGAAGCGCGTCACCGAACAGGTCAACACCCTGCTCTCCATCGCGCGCAAGGAGTCCGACTTCGCCTCCGAGCAGTTCATGCAGTGGTTCATCAAGGAGCAGGTCGAGGAGGTCGCGACCATGAGCGACCTGCTGGCCGTGGTGACCCGCAACCTCGACGACATCGGGGACATCGAGGAGTACGTCGCCCGCGAGCAGAACGGCGGCCAGCCCGACCCGACCGCGCCGCGCATCGCCGGGGCCTGAGACCAGTCGACGCACCCAGGAGCCAGGCTCGGACTGGGTGCGACGACCAGCCGTTGAAGGGTGCAACGACGGGCGTGGCCGCGGGTTACGACCGCACGGCAGACTGCTCCCCATGGCGCGGGTGACGGTGGTCGGGGCCGGCGTCGTCGGCCTGACCTGTGCGGTGCGTCTGTTGGAGGAGGGCCATCGGGTCGACGTACTGGCCCGGGACCTGCCGCTGGAGACGACCTCGGCCGTGGCTGCGGCGATCTGGTACCCCTACCGCGCGTTCCCCTTCGACCGGGTGCTCGCCTGGTCCGCCCGTTCGTACGACGCGTTCGCGCGGCTCGCGGACGTGGCCGGGGCCGGCGTGGCGATGCGGCCGGGACTGGAGGTGTTCGCCGAGCCCCAGGACGAGCCGTGGTGGCGTCCCGCCGTACCGCACCTCGACCACGTGCCGCCACCGGCGGGGTACGGCGACGCCTGGACGTTCGTCGCCCCGCTGGTCGAGATGCCCGTCTACCTTGCCTGGCTGGCCTCGCGGGTCGAGGAGCTGGGCGGGACGATCACCCGGCTGAACCTGTCGGCCCTGCCGGCCGGACCGGACGTCGTCGTCAACTGCGCCGGCATCGGCGCGCGCCTGCTGGCAGACGACCTGACGGTCGAGCCGGTGCGTGGCCAGGTGGCGTACCTGTCCCAGGTCGGTCTCGAGCAGTGGTACCTCGACTCGTCCGCCGACCTGACGTACGTCGTCCCGCGCTCCCACGACATCGTGGTCGGCGGCACGGACGAGGAGGGGGAATGGAGCCGGACGCCGTCACCCGAGGCCGCCTCGGCGATCCTGGCGCGGGCGCGACGCCTGGTCCCGTCCCTCGAGTCCGCCCGGGTGCTCCGGCACCGGGTCGGCCTGCGCCCCGCTCGTCCCTCGGTCCGCGTCGAGCGAGTCGCTGACGTCGTCCATTGCTACGGGCATGGCGGTGCCGGCGTCACGTTGAGCTGGGGTACGGCGGACGAGGTGGTGTCGCTCACTGCTGGTTGAGGAAGGCGCGCCAGCGCCTGTCACGAAACCCGCGGAGGTTTCGTGACGGTCGCTAGCGCGACCTCCTCAACCACCAGATCGCTAGCGCGACCTCCTCAACCACCAGATCGCTAGCGCGACCTCCTCAACCACCAGATCGCTAGCGCGACCTCCTCAACCACCAGATCATATCAGCGTGACCCCCACGACCAGGCCGATCACCGCGCCGACGAAACCGCCCCACTCCCACGCCGCACGACCTCCGAGCACGCCGCCCACCACTGACAGCAGCATGGCCACGACGGCGAGGCCGAGGCGCAGACCCATCTCGTGTGCGAAGACGGAGGTGAAGGACCCGGTGCCTCCGCGCGCGTCCAGAGGCTGGGCGCGGACGACGGCCGAGGGTGCGATCGGCCCGTAGATGTGGGGGAAGGTGTCGTCTCCGACGGGGTCCTCGTGCCAGCGGGAGGTCAGCCTGTCGGTGTCGATCGTCAGCAGCACCAGCGGCTCGCGGACGCCGGCGTAGAACGCCTTCCAGACCCCGGCCACCTGCTCGCGGCGCGAGGCGTGGATGAAGCCCTCCTCGGCGAGGGTCCGGCCGACGGTCGAGGTCGTGTACGAGCCCGACCTGCGTGCGGCAGCCCAGTCCGCGGCGGTGGCGATGTGGAAGATCTGCACTGCTAGAAGAGCCGGTGGGTCGGGTCGTCGAGTCCGCGGAGGGCGTCGTAGTCGACCACGGCGCAGGCGATCCCGCGGTCGGTGGCGAGGACCCGGGCCTGGGGCTTGATCTCCTGGGCGGCGAAGATGCCGCGTACCGGGGCCAGGAGCGGGTCGCGGTTCAGGAGGTCGAGGTACCGGGTGAGCTGCTCGACGCCGTCGATCTCGCCGCGTCTCTTGATCTCGACGGCCACGCTCGCGCCGGCCGCGTCGCGACACATCAGGTCGACGGGACCGATGGCGGTGGGGTACTCGCGGCGTACCAGCGTCAGGCCCACGGCCAGCGTCGCCGGATGCTCGGCGAGCAGCTCCTGGAGGTGCTTCTCGACGCCGTCCTTCTGCAGGCCGGGATCGATGCCGAGGTCGTGGCTGGAGTCGCTGAGGATCTCCTCGATCAGGATGCGCAGGGTGTCGTCGGTCTTGGCGGTCACGGTCCACTCGACCGCGCCGTCCTCGGTGACGCTCTCGCGGAGCGTGCACGGGGGCGACATCCAGTTCAGCGGCTTGTACGACCCGCCGTCGGAGTGCACGAGCACGGACCCGTCGGCCTTGATCATCAGTACCCGGGTCGCCATCGGCAGGTGGGCCGTCAACCGCCCCGCGTAGTCCACCTGGCACCGCGCGACCACGAGTCTCACGACTGAGCAACCTACCCGGGGGTCTCGACACGGGCTCGCCCAGGGGCTCGCCCGGCTCGACCACCGAAGGCCAGCACCAGGGTTGCTCTACCTGCGTGGGAGGATCCTGGCCATGACGAGCAGCACCGTTGAGCAGCGCGAGTTCCACCGGATCGGCGTGATCGGCCTGGGCACGATGGGGGCCGGCATCGCCGAGGTCTTCGCCCGCAACGGGTACGACGTCACGGGTGTCGAGATCAACGACGAGCACCTCGAGCGCGGCCGGGAGCACCTGCAGCACTCCACCGCCCGCGCGGTCGCGCGCGGCAAGCTGTCCGAGGCGGCACAGGCCGAGCTGCTGGGGCGCATCACGTTCACCACCAGCATGAAGGACCTCGCCGACGCGGACTTCGTGGTCGAGGCGGTCGTGGAGTCGATCGAGATCAAGAAGTCCGTCTTCCGCGCGCTCGACGACATCGTCGACGACGAGGCGATCCTCGCGACCAACACCTCGTCGCTCTCCGTCACCGAGATCTCGACTGCCAACAGCCGGCCGGGACGCGTCGTCGGCGTGCACTTCTTCAACCCGGCGCCGGTGCAGAACCTCGTCGAGGTGATCCGCACGGTGGTCACCGATCCGCAGGTACTCGCCGACGTACAGGCCCTGCTCGCCAAGCTCGGCAAGAGCCCGGTGGTCTGCGGCGACAAGGCGGGCTTCATCGCCAACACGCTCCTGTTCGGGTACCTCAACCACGCGGTGGCCATGTACGAGGCGCACTACGCCTCGCGTGAGGACCTCGACGCGGCGATGCGCTACGGCTGCGGCTACCCGATGGGCCCGCTCGCCCTGCTCGACCTGATCGGTCTCGACACGGCGTACGAGATCCTCGACACGATGTACAAGCAGGGCCGCGACCGCCTGCACGCACCCGCCCCGATCCTGAAGCAGATGGTCACCGCGGGCCTCCTCGGTCGGAAGTCCGGCCGCGGCTTCTACACCTACGAGGAGCCGGACAGCTCCAAGGTCGTCCCCGACCACCTCACCCCGTCGGCCGACGACGAGCCGCACCTGCGCCGCGACATCACGCGCGTCGGCGTCGTCGGCACCGGCACGATGGCGTCGGGGATCGTGGAGGTCTTCGCGAAGGCGGGGTACGACGTGCTGTACGTCGGCCGGTCCGACGCCAAGGTCGAGGGCGTCCACGCGACCATCGAGCGCTCGCTCGACAAGGCCATCCAGCGCGGCAAGCTCGAGGAGACCGCGCGCGAGGAGGTGCTCGGCCGGCTGACCGGCACGACCTCGCTGGAGGACCTCGCCGACTGCGACCTCGTGGTCGAGGCGGTTGCCGAGGACCTGCGGGTGAAGGCCACGCTGTTCGAGAACCTCGACGAGATCTGCAAGCCGGGCGCCATCCTCGCGACGACGACGTCGTCGCTGCCGATCATCTCGTGCGCCATGGCGACCAAGCGGCCGCAGGACGTCGTCGGCATGCACTTCTTCAACCCCGCGCCGGTGATGCAGCTCGTCGAGGTCGTCTCGACGGTGGCCACGGACGACGATGTCGCCGAGACCGTGCGTGCACTGTGCACCAAGGTCGGCAAGGTCGCGGTCTCCTGCGGTGACCGGGCCGGGTTCATCGTCAACGCGCTGCTGTTCCCGTACCTCAACGACGCCGTGAAGATGCTCGAGGCGCACTACGCGACCGCCGACGAGGTGGACACCGCGATGAAGCTCGGCTGTGCCCTGCCGATGGGCCCGTTCGAGCTCCTCGACGTGGTCGGCAACGACGTGTCGCTGGCGATCCAGCGCGAGCTGTACCTCGAGTTCCGCGAGCCCGGGTTCGCGCCCGCCCCGCTGCTCGAGCACCTCGTCACGGCGGGGTACCTGGGGCGCAAGACCAAGCGCGGGTTCCGGGACTACACGCACGTGTAGTCGTTGGTCGAGCCCGCGAGCGCCAGCGAGCGGTGTCGAGACCAGGTGAGGCAAGGGGTCTCGACACGGGCTCGCCCAGGGGCTCGCCCGGCTCGACCAGCGAGTCGTCGGCACCACCCCTGGGAATGCCCTCCGAGGGGTGAGGCAGGGCACCCGGAGCGGCGTTAGCGTCGAAAGGCTGGCCCGGGGAGCACCACCTCCGCGAAGCCCTGGGCGGAAAGGCGGATGTGATGGCCGTCGAGACCGGACGCATCACCACCGACATCCCGGCCCGGATGGACCGGCTGCCGTGGGCGCGCTGGCACTGGATGATCGTGGTCGGACTGGGGGCCGTCTGGATCCTCGATGGGCTCGAGGTCACCATCGTCGGCTCCATGTCGGACGCCCTCAAGCCCGGCGACACCGGCCTGGGCCTGAGCAGCTCGGACATCGGCATGGCGGGCGCGGTGTACGTCGCCGGCGCCTGTCTCGGCGCGCTGTTCTTCGGGCAGCTCACCGACCGCTTCGGCCGGAAGAAGCTGTTCCTCATCACCCTGGCCGTCTACACCTGCGCGACCGTGTTGACGGCCTTCTCGATGAGCCCGCTGTGGTACTTCGGCGCCCGCTTCCTGACCGGCGCCGGCATCGGTGGTGAGTACGCCGCCATCAACTCCGCCATCGACGAGCTGATCCCCGCGAAGTACCGCGGCCGTGTCGACGTCGCGATCAACGGCTCGTTCTGGGTCGGCGCCACGGCCGGCTCGCTGCTGACCATCCCGCTGCTCGACCCGAACATCGTCGACGAGTCGTGGGGCTGGCGGCTGGCGTTCGGCCTGGGCGCGATCCTCGCCGTCGGCATCCTGCTCGTCCGCCGGCACGTGCCGGAGAGCCCGCGCTGGCTCTTCATCCACGGACGCGAGGACGAGGCGGAGCAGATCGTCCGCGACATCGAGAGCACGGTCGAGGACGAGTCGGGCAAGAAGCTCGAGTCGGTCTCGGACACCATCACGATCCGGCAGCGCAAGACGATCAGCCTCGCCCTGATCGCGAAGACGGTGTTCACGCTCTACCCCAAGCGCACGATCCTGTGCTTCTCGCTCTTCGTCGGTCAGGCGTTCCTGTACAACGCCTTCTTCTTCACCTACGGCGACAGCCTGAGCACGTTCCTCGACGTCAAGCAGACCGGGTGGTACCTCGCGGTCTTCGCCGTCAGCAACTTCCTCGGGGCGCTGGTGCTGAGCCACCTGTTCGACACCGTCGGACGCGTGCCGATGATCGCCGGCACCTACATCCTGTCCGGAGTGCTGCTCGCCGGGACGGGCTTCTTCCTCGGCGACGTGACCGCCGTGACGCTGACCCTGATGGGCTGCATCATCTTCTTCTTCGCCTCGGCCGGCGCCAGCGCGGCGTACCTGACCGCCAGCGAGGTCTTCCCGATGGAGACGCGCGCCCTGTGCATCGCGTTCTTCTACGCCATCGGCACCGCGGCTGGCGGCATCACCGGCCCGCTGTACTTCGGCAAGCTGATCGACGACGCCTCGGCGTCGGGTGACATCACCAAGATCGCCATCGGCTACTTCATCGGCGCCGCGTTGATGATCGCCGGCGGCATCGTGGCGGCGTTCCTCGGCGTCAAGGCCGAGGGCCGGTCGCTGGAGTCGCTCGCCCAGCCGTTGACGGCCGAGGACGCCGACTCCGAGGCGGAGACCGCCCACGACGAACCCACCACGACAGGAGGACGACGATGACCCCGATGCCACCCCCCAAGGCGTCGACGGAGGGGCCGCGCGACCGGCACGTGCACTACGAGATCGGCCAGATCGTGCGCGCCACCCAGGCGGAGGGCCCGCAGACCCCCGACGACCTCCGGGCGCTGGTGGGGGCCGACTACTGGGAGCAGGAACGGTTCGACCGGGCCCTCGCCCTCGCCGTCGCCGACGGCATGCTCACCCGGCAGGGCGACGGGCGGCTCGCCGCGGTCTGACGCCAGCAGACTGCCTCAGTCGAGGCAGAACTCGTTGCCCTCGGGGTCGGCCATGGTGATGTGGCCGATGTTGATGTTGTCCGGCTCGACTCGCCACAGCCGGGCGGCGCCGAGGGCGACCAGCTCCTCGCAGCGCTTCTCCAGCGCGGCCATCCGCTCCTCGCCGCGCAGGTCCGAGTGCGTGCGGACGTCGAGGTGCACGCGGTTCTTGGCGGACTTGACCTCCGGCACCTTCTGGAACCACAGCCGCGGGCCGACGCCGTCGGGGTCCACGGACGCCGAGGCGTCGTTGCGGTTCTCCTCGGGGACGCCCCAGGCGTCGAGGGCCTCGTCCCAGGTCTGGTACGGCGGCGGCGGGCTGTCGAGCCGGTAGCCCAGCACCTCGTTCCAGAAGCGGGACAGGGCGCCCGGGTCGGCGCAGTCGAAGGTGACCTGGACGGTGGTGGCCATCAGTGGTCCTTCCGGTTGGGTGGTGCGGCCAGCCTGTCACCCGATGCGGACAGGATCGTTCCGCTATCGGTGACGCGCTCTGCGCGGGCGCCGGAATTGGTCGGCAGACGTAGCCTGTGGCCATGGGTTGGGTGTTGCTGGTCGTGCTGGTCGCCGTGGTGGCGGGCGTCGCGCTGGTCGCGACACGCTCCGCCAAGCGCAAGGAGCTCGAGCGCAAGACCGCCGAGCTCGAGCCGGTGAAGAAGCTGGCCTTCGAGGACATCACCGCGCTGGGCATGGAGCTGCAGGACCTCGACGAGGACCTCGCCGGCGCGGACCTCGACAAGGGTGCGCGCGCCGACTACCAGCGCGGCCTGGACGCCTACGAGTCGGCCAAGTTCGCCGGCGACTACATGACCTCGCCCGACGAGATCACCAACGTCACCAAGATCCTCGACGACGGGCGGTATGCCATCGCCTGCGTCCGCGCCCGGGTGGCGGGCGACGCGCTGCCGACGCGCCGGCCGGCGTGCTTCTTCGACCCGCGGCACGGGATGGCCGTGGAGGACGTCCCCTACGCCCCTCCGGGCGGCGTCGAGCGCGACGTCCCGGCCTGCGCGCTGGACGCCGAGCGCGTCAAGTCCGGCGCCGAGCCCGACTCGCGGATGGTCATGGTCGGGTCCGAGCGGGTCCCGTACTGGCAGGGTGGCCGCGCCTACGCGCCGTACGCCGCCGGGTACTTCGGCGGCTTCGGCCCGATGGAGTGGATGTTCATGGGCGTGATGTTCGGCGGCGGCTTCGACGGCCTGGGTGAGGGCCTCGGCTCCCTGGCCGACGGCATCGGCGACGGCCTCGGCAACATCGGCGACGGCATCGGCAACCTCTTCGACGGGTTTGATTTCTAGCGCCGCCGTCATTTCGCTGGCCGAGCCGCCGAGCCCCTGGGCGAGGCGTGTCGAGACCCATGAGCTTCGCGCGGTCTCGACACGGGCTCGCTGGCGCTCGCCCGGCTCGACCACCGATAAGAACGGTCGACACGGGCTCGCTGGCGCTCGCCAGGCTCGACCACCGACAAGAACGGTCGACACGGGCTCGCTGGCGCTCGCCCGGCTCGACCACCGAAGATCAGTAGCCTCGACGGGTGACGACGGCGACCCTGTACGCGACGACCCAGGGGGAGAGCGGGTCGTGGGTCGTGTTCTGCCACGGGCTGTTCGGGCAGGGCAAGAACTGGACGCAGATCGCCAAGGTGCTGCGGGAGCGGCACCGGGTGCTCCTGCTCGACATGCCGCAGCACGGCCGGTCGCCGTGGACCGACGGGTTCGACTACCTCGATGCCGCCGACCAGGTCGCGGAGGCTCTCCCCGACGAGCCGGTGGCGCTGGTCGGCCATTCGATGGGCGGCAAGATCGCGATGGTGCTCGCGCTGCGGCACCCCGAGCGCGTGGAGCGCCTGTGCGTGGTCGACGTCGCCCCGGAGGCCTACCCGGGCGGGCGGCAGTTCGTCGGGTACGTCGCCGCCATGCGCGGCCTCGACCTCACCGCGCTCACCTCGCGCGCGAACGCGGATGCGGCACTCACCGAGGCGGTGCCCGACCCCACCGTGCGGGGCTTCCTGCTGCAGAACCTCCGCCGGTCATCCGAACCGCCCGGCTGGGCCTGGCAGCCCAATCTGGCCGTCCTCGACGAGCGGATGGACGCGATCACGGGCTGGCCCGCCGAGGAGCTGGCCGGCGTGACGCCGTACGACGGGCCGGTGCTGTGGGTGCGCGGGGAGCGGTCCGACTACGTCGGCGACGAGCACGCCGCCGCGATGGAGGCGCTGTTCCCGAGGGTGCGGCGGCTGACGGTCAAGAACGCCGGCCACTGGGTGCACAGCGAACAGCCGGAGGCGTTCACCGGCGTGCTGCAGCACTTCCTCGGCGACTGAGGTCGAGGGCAAGTCACCGGTCTCGACACGGGCTCGCGCAGGGGCTCGCCCGGCTCGACCACCGAAAGGTCAGCGCTGGCGGGCGCGGTACGCCGCGACGGCGGCTCGGTTGCTGCAGGCCGTGCCGCAGAAGATCTTCGACCGGTTGCGCGACAGGTCGAGCACGACGCCCTCGCAGTCGTCCTGGGCGCACACGCCCAGGCGCGACATCTCGTCCGCACGGATCACGTCGATCATCGCCATCGCCGTCTCCACAGCGATTCGGCGGTCCAGCGGCGCCTCCGGGTCGACCGCGTGCAGGTGCCAGTCGAAACGGTCGTGCCGCACCAGTCGGGGGAGCGCCTCGGCCTCGGCGAGCAGGTCGTTGACCATCGTCACCGCGTCGTCGCGGTCGGCGGTCAGCAGCGACCGCAGGCGCGGCCGGAGGCGGCGTACGGCGTCCAGCTCGCCGGCATCGCCGTCGCGGCGCCCGGTGTACTCGAACCGCTCGTAGAACGCGTCCAGGTCGGCGACGGAGGTCAGCGTGTCCGGGTCCTCGCCGGAGTTCACCAGGGTCACGGCGGCCTGCAGCGAGATCTGGGTGTCATATGCGAAGACCACGTTGACATATTACACGATCGAGCGTAGCGTCACATGTCATGACGACGTTGACGGATGACACGCTGTCGGTGGCCCGGACGTCCCGCACCGTCTCCGGCCTGGCGTTCGCGGTGCTGTCGGCGGCCTCGTTCGGTCTGTCGGGAGCTCTCGCGAGGGGGCTGATGGACACCGGGTGGTCGCCGGGTGCGGTGTCGCTGCTGCGCATCGCGCTCGCGGCGCTGGTGGTGGCGCCGTTCGGTGCGCTGGCGATGCGAGGCCGCTGGCACCTGCTGCGCCACAACGGCCGTCTGATCGCGGCCTACGGTCTGGTCGCGGTCGCCCTGCCCCAGTTCTCGTACTTCTCGGCCGTCGCCCACATGCCGGTGGCACCGGCCCTGCTGATCGAGTTCACGGCGCCGGCGGCGGTGGTCGCCTTTCTGTGGCTGCGCCGGGGTGAGCGGCCGAGCCGGCTCACGATGATAGGGGCCGGCGTGGCGGGTTTGGGGCTGCTGCTCGTGCTCGACCTGTTCTCGGGGGCGGATCTGAGCCTTGTCGGGGTGCTGTGGTCGCTGGCCGCGATGACCGGCGCCGCGACGTACTTCCTGATGTCGGCGGACGAGAGCAACGGCCTCCCGCCGATCGCGCTGGCCGCCGGCGGCATGCTCGTGGCCGCGCTGGCGCTGGGCCTGCTCGGGCTCCTCGGCCTGCTGGAGATGCGCGCCGGCACCGCGTCGGTGACGCTCAACGGCGGCGAGGTCGCCTGGTGGGTCCCGATCGCGCTGCTGGGCGTGGTGACGGCGGCCGTGTCCTACGTCTTCGGGATCGCCGCGATCCGACGGCTGGGCTCCCGGCTCGCGTCGTTCGTGGCCCTGCTCGAGGTGGTCTCGGGCGTGCTGTGGGCGTGGTTCCTGCTCGACGAGCTGCCGCAGGCGTTCCAGCTGCTCGGCGGCGTACTGATCCTGGCCGGCGTGGTGGGCGTGAAGCTGGGGGAGCGCACTACGAGCATCCCTGCCGGGCGTCCCGGCGCCTGATGCGTGCGGCGCAGGCCGGGGGTTTCATCAAGGGATGCAGGCGAATCCGCACTTCCCCAGCCCCGCACACCTAGGGAAGTGCAGACTCACCTCCCTACCTTGATGAAACCGCAGGGAGCGAGCGCCGGGGCAGCGGACTACCGCGCGTCCTGACGCCGGATGAAGACCTCGCGCAGGATCATCAACAGCGCCGCGGCCGTGGGGATCGCGAGCAACGCGCCGACGACGCCCAGCAGGGCCGCCCCGACCAGGGCCGCGATCACCGTGGCCGCGCCGGGGATGTCCACCGAGCGCGACATCACGCGCGGGTAGAGGATGTAGTTCTCCACCTGCTGGTAGATCACGTAGAAGATCACGCAGAAGACGCCGATCCTGACGTCGGTGGCGAAGCCGATCGCGGACACGATCACGGCGCCGATGGTGGCCCCGATCATCGGGATCACGTCGAGCAGCATCACCACGAAGGCGAGCGCCACGGCGTACTCGCCGAGTCCCACGACGAACAGGAACACCAGGGACGAGACACCCGCGCACAGCGCGACCACGAACGCGCCGGCGACGTACCCTCCGACGCTCGCGACGACCCGGTCGCCGAGCTTGCTGACCCGGTCGCGGCGCGAGGCGGGGGCGAGCCGGTACATGGCGTTCTTGGTCGACTCGAGCGAGGACAGGAAGTACAGCGTCAGCACCAGGATCACGAACGCGTTGGCCAGTGCGCCCAGCACGCGGAGACCGAAGCCGAGGACGCCGCCGAAGATGCTGGAGGTGAAGTTGCCGTCCTGGACGTACTCGCGGACCTTCTCGATGACGTCGAAGCGGTCGTCGAGGTCCTGGACCTTCTGGTTCTTCTGGAGCTGGTCGAGCCAGCCGGGCGCGTTGTCGGTGATCTGGGTGACCTGGTCGGTGATGACCGGAACGATCGCCAGCAGGAACAGTGCGACGCCGACCAGGAACAGCACGATCACGCAGGTGACCGCCAGGCTGCGGCGCATGCCACGGCGCTGGAACCACTCCACCGACGGGTTCAGGCCGGCGGCGATGAACAGCGAGACGACGATGAGGATGAGCACGCTGCCGATGCGCTCGATCTGTCCGAACAGCCACCCGGCGAGCACGAAGCCCAGGCCACCGAAGAAGCCGATGTAGAAGGGCGAGTGCCGGTCGAACCGTGGCCCCGGCCGGCCGAGGTCGGCGGGTGGCTGCTCGGCCTCTACCTCCTCGGTCGGGTTCTCGGCCGGGTCGCCCTCCTTGTTCTCCTCGTCGATGTCCTGGTCCGTACGGCGCGTGGCTCCGGCGCCCTGCCCGCGGACGCTCAAGCGCCGGCCTTGTCCGTGCCGCCCGAGGACCTCTTCCGCTTGGCCGGCGGTTGGCCGGACGACTGGGCCTCGTTGGCCTGGCCGTCGTCGGCCTGGCCCTGGTCGGACTGGCCTTCGTCGGACTGGCCGCCGTCGCCACCGAACCCGGCCACGACGTCCCGCAGGCTCGCGAGCTGCGCGGTGATGGCGTCGCGGCGCTTGCTCACCCGGTCGACCTCGGCCCGTACGGTGGCGAGCTCGCGCTCGGCGTTCGCCTGGGCCGAGGCGTTCACCGAGTCGACCTGGCTGCCCGCCAGCGAGACGATCTGCTCGGCCTCCCGGCGCGCTCGCGAGAGCAGGGCCTCGGCCTCGGTGTGGGCCTGCTCGCGGTGGGACTGTGCTTGGGCGATGGCCTCGCGGGCCCGCTGCTCGGCGGAGGTGGCGCGGGCCTCGGCCTCCGCGACCAGCCGTCCGGTCTCCGCGGTCGCGGTGGCGTGGTGGTCGGTCGCCTCGCGAGCGAGGCGCTCCTTCTCGACCGCCAGGGTGCGGCGCACCTCCTGGACCTCGCGGTCCGCCGCCGCCCTGGCCTGCTCGGTCTCCCGCTTGGCGCTGATGCGGAGGTCGTTCGCCTCCTGTTGCGAGGCGAGCCGCAGCTGGTCGGCCTCCCGCTGCGCCGAGGCCAGCACGTCGGCGGCCTCGCTGCGGGCGAAGCTGCGCTCCTGCTCGGCGTCCGCGAGGATCCGGGCGCGAGTCTCGTCGAGCTCCTTGAGCTGGACCAGCCGCATGTCCTCGGCCTCGCGGGTGGCGTCGGCGCGGACGGCCTGGGCGTCGCGGCGGGCCTGTTCGAGGATCTCGGAGGCATCCCGCGCGGCGGTGGCGCGTACCTCGCCCGCCTCCTCCTCGGCCAGCCGAAGCATCGCCGTCGCGCGGCCGCCGAGGCCGGCGTACGACGGGTTCTTGTTCTCGTCGAGCTCCTGCCGGGCCGCCGCGAGCGCGCTCTCGAGCTCGCTGATGCGGCTGTGGGCCTGGTTGAGACTGCCGACGAGGCCCTCGCGCTCGCCGCCGAGGTGGCGCAGCCGGGCGTCCACGGCGTCGCGGTCGTAGCCGCCCCGTCGTACGGTCGGCAGGACGCCGCCGCCCGGCGCCGTCGGGGCTGCCGGTCGGGCCAGGGGTGGGGCCGTCGGCTGGGCGGCCGGTGGGGCGGCCGGTTGCGTGGTCTGCCGGGCGTACACCTGGGCGGCCTCGGCGATCGAGCCCGGCGGCGCCGGCAGCGGCCGCTGGTCGGCGGGCTGGGTCGGCTGGGTCTGCTGGGTCGGCGGGCTCGGCGGGCTCGGCGGGCTCGGCGGGCTCGGCTGGCTCGGCTGGCTCGGCTGGCTCGGCTGGTTCGACGGTGCGGGCGGCATGGCCGGCAGCACCCGGGTGCGCTCGCTGTCCGTCGCAGCGGCCGTTTCCTCCACGTCGTCCGGGTCGTCGTCGAAGATGGACAGGCCACGGTCGGTCATGCAGCGTCACTCCCTCAGGCGGTGGTCGTACCTCGCCCGCCCAGTCTCCAACATCCCCGGGGACACGCCCACCCCGCGTCGCGGACTCTTCGGGTTCAGACGCCGCGGAACCGGTTGATCGCGGTCTCGTGCTGGGCCCGCATCTCGGTGTTCCGGACCCCGAGACCCTCCTCGGGCGCCAGGCAGAGCACGCCGACCTTGCCCTGGTGGGTGTTGCGGTGCACGTCCAGCGCCGCCTGGCCGGTCTCCTCGAGCGGATAGGTCTGCGACAGCGTGGGGTGGATCATGCCCTTGGCGATGAGCCGGTTCGCGTCCCAGGACTCGCGGTAGTTGGCGAAGTGCGAGCCGATGATCCGCTTGAGGCTCATCCAGAGGTACCTGTTGTCGTACTGGTGCATGAAGCCGCTCGTGGAGGCACAGGTGACGATCGTGCCGCCCTTCCGCGCGGCGTACACGCTCGCGCCGAACGTCTCCCGGCCCGGGTGCTCGAAGACGATGTCGACGTCCTCGCCACCGGTGAGCTCGCGGATGTCCTTGCCGAACCGCCGCCATTCGGCGGGGTCCTGGGTGTTCTCGTCCTTCCAGAACCGGTACTCGCGCTCGGAGCGGTTGATGATCAGCTCGGCGCCCATCGCGCGGCAGATGTCGGCCTTCTCCTCGTTGCTGACCACGCAGACGGGCGTGGCGCCGCCGTTGAGGGCGTACTGCGTCGCGAAGCCGCCGAGGCCGCCGCTGGCGCCCCAGATGAGGACGTTGTCGCCCTGCTTCATGCCGGCGCCGTTGTGGGAGACGAGCTGGCGGTACGCCGTGGAGTTGACCAGTCCCGGCGAGGCGGCCTCCTCCCAGGTCAGGTGCGCGGGCTTGGGCATCAGCTGGTTGGACTTGACCAGGGCGAGCTCGGCGAGCCCGCCGAAGTTGGTCTCGAAGCCCCAGATCCGCTGCTCGGGGTCGAGCATCGTGTCGTTGTGGCCGTCCGGGCTCTCGAGCTCGACGCTCAGGCAGTGCGCGACGACCTCGTCGCCGGGGTTCCACAGGTGCACGCCAGGGCCGGTGCGCAGCACCACGCCGGCGAGGTCGGAGCCGACGACGTGGTACGGCAGGTCGTGGCGCTTGGACAGCGGGCTGAGACGGCCGTACTTCTCCAGGAAGCCGAACGTCGCCATCGGCTCGAAGATGCTCGTCCAGACGGTGTTGTAGTTGATCGCGCTCGCCATCACCGCGACCAGCGCCTCGCCCGGCCCGAGCTCCGGGACGGGTACCTCGTCGACGTGCAGCGACTTGCGCGGGTCCTTGTCCTTGCTCTCCAGGCCCTCGAACATGTCGACCTCGTCCTTGTGGACGGTCACGCCGCGGTAGGACGCGGGCATCTCGAGGGCGGCGTACTCCTCGGCGCTCGTGTCGCCGGCGAGGATGGCGTCGAGGATCTGCTGCACGCGCCTCAAGTTACTGGCGGGTCGGTCCCCGTGGGCACCTCTGTGAGGGACCTGACACGTCGGGCCGTTGGTCGAGGAAGGCGCGCTGGCGCGTGTCACGAGACCCGGCGAGCGGTCGGCGGTCCGGCTTCAGGGGTTTCGTGACGGGACTTCGTCCCTCGTCAACCAGGGGTAGCTGCGGGCTCGACGAGCTCGATCAGTACGCCGCCGGCGTCCTTGGGGTGGACGAAGTTGACGCGGGAGCCGGAGGTGCCGCGGCGGGGCTCGTCGTACAGCAGGCGGAGTCCCCGCGATCTGAGCTCGGTGGAGACGGCCTCGACGTCCTCGACGCGGTAGGCGAGCTGCTGCATCCCGGGGCCGGAGCGCTCGAGGAACTTCGCGATGGTCGAGTCGGGGGTGAGCGGGGCGAGGAGCTGGATGCAGGATCCGGAGTCGCCGACGGCGACCATCGCCTCGCGGACGCCCTGCTCCTCGTTCGTCTCCTCGTGCACGGTCACCATGCCGAAGGTGTCGCGGTAGAACGCGATGGCCTCGTCGAGGTCGGGCACCGCGATGCCGACGTGGTCGATGGCGGTGAAGAGGTGACCAGGGAGCTCGTCCGGGAGGGCCATCCCGCCATCGTGGCGAGGAGGCCGCGGAGAGGCCACGCCTTGTGAGGATTTCCTCACCTCGCCAGGGGTGCGCGGCCTCGCACGGCGGACACGCCCGTGGGTATCGTCGCCAGGAGACATCTGCACATCTCCAGGAGGCATCCCATGTCCGGATCCGTCATCGTCGCCGGCGCTCGTACGCCGATCGGCCGGCTGCTCGGTGGTCTCAAGGACCAGTCCGCCGCCCAGCTCGGTGGTGTCGCGATCGCCGGCGCCCTGGACAAGGCCGGCGTGCGAGGCGACCAGGTCGACTACGTGATCCTCGGCCAGGTCATCCAGGCCGGCGCGGGCCAGAACCCCGCACGGACGGCGGCGGTCGCCGGCGGCATCCCGATGAGTGTCCCCAGCATCACCATCAACAAGGTCTGCCTCTCCGGCGTGAACGCGATCGCGATGGCCGACCAGCTGATCCGGGCGGGCGAGGTCGAGATCGTCGTGGCGGGCGGCATGGAGTCGATGACGCAAGCCCCGCACCTGCTGCCGAAGTCGCGTGAGGGCTTCAAGTACGGCGACACCACGCTGGTCGACTCGATGGCCTACGACGCCCTCTGGGACCAGGCCACGGCGCAGGCGATGGGCATGTTGACCGAGCAGTGCAACGCCGCTTCGGACGGCCTGACCCGCGACGAGCAGGACGCGTTCGCGGCCCGCTCGCACCAGCGCGCTGCCGAGGCCTGGAAGAACGGCGTCTTCGACGACGAGGTCGTCCCGGTCACCGTCAAGACGCGTGGCGGCGACATCCAGGTCACTGCCGACGAGGGCGTCCGCGGGGACACCACCGTCGAGTCGCTGGCCAAGCTGCGCCCGGCGTTCGGCAAGGACGGCACCATCACCGCCGGCTCCGCGTCGCAGATCTCCGACGGCGCCTGCGCCGTGGTCGTGATGAGCAAGGCCAAGGCCGAGGAGCTCGGCTTGGAGTGGCTCGCCGAGATCGGCGCGCACGCCCAGGTCGCCGGCCCCGACTCGACCCTGCAGCAGCAGCCGGCCAACGCGATCGCCAAGGCCGCCGCGAAGGAAGGCATCACTCCCGCCGACCTCGACCTGGTCGAGATCAACGAGGCGTTCGCCGCGGTCGGGATCGCCTCGGCGCGATCCCTGGGCCTCGACGAGGACAAGGTCAACGTCAACGGCGGCGCGATCGCCCTCGGTCACCCGGTCGGCATGTCCGGCGCCCGCATCGTGCTGCACCTGGCGCAATGAGCTCAAGCGCCGCGGTGGCGGCGTCGGCGCGGCCGCGCTCTGTGGCGGCGGCGGCCAGGGCGACGCCCTCATCGTGCGCGTACCAGCCTGAGTGCGCGCCACTCCCTCCGTCGACGAGCTCGTCAGCCGGGCCCGCGAGGGTGACGCCCGCGCGGTCGCCCGGCTGATCTCCTGGGTCGAGGACGACGCGCCCCAGCTGCGGGAGGTGATGGCTACCCTCGCGCCGTACGCCGGCCACGCGCAGATCGTGGGGATCACCGGCTCGCCCGGCGTCGGCAAGTCGACCTCGACGAACGCCCTGGTCGGCGAGCTGCGGAAGGCCGGCAAACGGGTGGGCGTGCTGGCGGTCGACCCGTCGTCCCCGTTCTCGGGCGGCGCCCTGCTGGGCGACCGGGTGCGGATGCAGGACCACGCGCTCGACAGCGCCGTCTACATCCGGTCGATGGCCTCCCGCGGGCACCTGGGCGGTCTCGCGTGGAGCACGCCTCAGGCCCTGCGCGTGCTGGACGCGGCCGGCTGCGACGTCGTGGTCATCGAGACCGTCGGCGTCGGGCAGAGCGAGGTCGAGATCGCCGGGCTCGCGGACACCACCCTGGTGCTGCTCGCCCCGGGCGCCGGTGACGGCATCCAGGCGGCGAAGGCCGGCATCCTCGAGATCGGCGACATCTACGTCGTCAACAAGTCCGACCGCGACGGCGCCGACCAGCTGCGTCGCGACCTGCGGAACATGATCGCGCTGGGCGACCACACTCCCGGCGCCTGGAAGCCGCCGATCGTGAAGACGGTCGCGCACCGCGGCGAGGGCGTGGACGAGGTGGCGGCCGAGATCGACAAGCACTTCGCGTGGCTGCAGGAGTCGGGTGAGCTGGAGAAGCGGCGCACCCAGCGGGTCCGCGACGAGATCGAGACGATCGCCGTGACGGCCCTGCGCCGCCGGTGGGACGACGTCCATGCCCGCGTGGAGCTCGACGACCTCGCGGCGGCGGTGGTCGCCGGGGAGTCCGACCCGTACACCGCCGCGGACACCCTGCTGGCCAACCTCTAGGCGAACCTGCCCGACACGATGCGGCGCACGGCAAATCATCTCGTCCAGTAGCGGAGACAGGTCACGATTTCGGCACAGGGCCGATCCCGCCGTGGGATTTGCCGGGCAAGAGTCCTAGGGTCCGACGGGTGGCCACGATCGGGGGAGACTTGGGAGACGGGCGGCTCGTCGGCACGGACCTGAGCTTCGACGTCGACGGCCGGCGGGTGCTCGACGGCGTCTCGTTCTCGGCCTCACCCGGCCGGATGCTGGCCGTGACCGGATCCTCCGGCTCCGGCAAGACCACCCTCCTCGCCCTGGTCGGCGGGTTGACCGAACCGGCCGCCGGCACTGCGTCGTACGACGGCGGGCCGGTCACCACGAAGGGCGAGCCGCTGCCCGGCACCGGGTTCGTGCTCCAGAGCTACGGTCTCGTGCCCACCCTCACCGCTGAGGAGAACGTCGCGATCGCGCTGCGCGGACGCGGCGTCGCCCCGACGGAGGCGACCGAGAAGGCCGTGGAGGCGCTCGGTCGGGTCGGCATCGACGAGCTCGCCGACCGGCTGATCTCCGAGCTGTCCGGTGGCCAGCTGCAACGCGTGGCCGTGGCCCGCGCCCTGGTCGTGGAGGCCCTCGTGCTGCTCGCCGACGAGCCGACGAGCGAGCTCGACGAGGCCAACCGTGACCTGGTGGTCGGCCAGCTCCGGATGGAGGCCAACCGGGGAGCCGTGGTGCTGGTGGCCACCCACGACCCGGCGGTCGCCGAGGAGTGCGACGAGGAGGTCCATCTCGTCGACGGGCGCGTGGAGGTCAAGGCGGCTCCTCCGCCGCCGCCCCCGCCGGGACACGAGCACGACATCTACATGCGGCCGGGAGCGGTCCGATGACCGTCGACAGCATGGTCCCGACGAGCTCGACCGGCGGCGGCCACAGCCCTGGACACGCGGGCATCGCGGTGCGCTGCCAGAACGTCGTGCACATCTACACCACCCTCGCCGGCCACGACGTCGTCGCGCTGCGTGGCGTGAACCTCGACATCGCCCCCGGCGAACAGGTGGCCCTCCTCGGCCCGTCCGGCTCCGGCAAGTCCACGCTGCTGGGCCTGTTCGGCGGGTTGCAGCGGGCGTCGGCGGGCAAGGTGGTCGTCGACGGCGTCGACATCAGCCGGATCTCCGAGGCCGAGCTGACCAAGCTCCGCGCCGGCAAGGTCGCCTCGCTCCTCCAGGGCGCCCGACGCAACCTGCTCACCTACGCCACCGCCGCGGGGAACGTCGAGTTCGCCCGCCGCGGCATGGCCGCGGCCGACGTGCGCAGGCTGCCGAGCCCCCGCGAGCTGCTGGACATGCTCGGTCTCGGCGACCTCGTCGACAAGCCCGTCAACGCGATGTCCGGTGGCGAGCAGCAACGGGTCGCTCTCGCCGTCACGGTCTCCAGTGGCGCAGGCCTGCTGCTCTGCGACGAGCCGACGTCGCAGCTCGGCCACCACGACCGCGACGTGATGGTCGACCTGATCCAGCGGGTGAACGCCGAGCTCGGCACCACGGTCGTGATCGTCACCCACGACCCCGACATCGCGGCCCGCATCCCGCGCCGGATCACGATCCGCAACGGACGCATCGGGTCGGAGGGCGTGCACGGTCGCGACTACGCGGTCATCGACCAGGACGGCGCCGTACACCTGCCGGAGGACTGGGCCGAGGACTACCCGCCGGGGTCGCTCGTGGAGTTCGAGGAGACCGAGGACGGTTTCTTCGTACGCCGCGTCGACGTGGCTCCGCCCTCAGACCATCGATGAGCACCTTCCTGGCGGGCCTGCGATCTCGGCGCTGGTTGAACCTCGGCGTGTTCACGCTGGGTGCCCTCTCGTTGCTGGTGGCGGTGGCGACGCCGCTGTACGCCCGGTCCTCCTCGGAGCATGTGCTGGACCAGCGCACGCTCGAGCGGCTCAACATTGACACGGGGCTGCAGGTCGAGGTGGCGCCGACGGTCGGCGCGGCCCGCAACGTCGCCGTGTTCACCGCCTTCACGAGCCAGCCGCCGGACGACGGCACGAAGAACGACGGCACCACGCCCAAGCCGCTCAGCGACGACGCGAAGCAGACCATGCTCGACACGTCGCTGGACCTGATCACCACGGACGCGGCCGACTCGTACTGGAAGCCCCCGCACACCTGGCTCGAGAGCTCCGGGACCTACCCCGTCGGTCTCGTCGAGCACCCGATCAACGCCTACTGGCGCGAGGACATGTGCCAGCACGTGCACCTCGACGGCAGGTGCCCGTCGGCGCCCGACGAGGCGCTCGTCGACGCAACGATGCTCAAGACGATCCGCGAGAAGGTGGGCGGGAAGGTCTCCATCGTCTTCACGACGTTCGCCGGCAACAACAAGGAGCCGGCGACCTTCACGCAGACCTGGACGATCGTCGGCACCTACACCATCGACGACGAGACCGACACGTACTGGTTCGACCCGGTGCACACCTTCGGCGACGGGTTCCTCCGGCCGCCGCCGGGCGGGCTGCCGCCACTGGCTGCGCCGGCCCTCCTCGTGGACCGGTCGGGCATCGAGTACGACGCCATCGGGGGCGCCGAGCGCGCGATCGACATGGAGAAGGTCGACATCGACACCATGGACGCCGCCCAGGCGAACCTGGTGCGGTGGCAGTCGGAGATCGCCGCCGAGGATCCACCCGTGCTCCAGAGCGACGACGTGGTGAGCCTCCAGGGCCTGTTCGACGACGTCCGGGCCGAGCAGCACCTGTTGTCCCAGATCACCCTGGCCGCGATCGTGCCGTTGATCGTGCTGGCCCTGCTCCTGCTCTACGTCTTGATCGGGTCCGCCGCGGAGGTACGACGCCAGGAGATAGCGCTGGCCAAGCTCCGCGGGTTCTCCGTCGGCAAGGTGGTGCGGTTCGCCGTTGCCGAGCCGTTCGCCGTGCTGCTGCTGGCCGTGCCGACCGGCATCGTCCTGGGCGTCGTGGCGTCGAGGGTGGTGTCGAACCTGTGGCTGGGCCAGACCCCGTTCGTGGTCACGCCGCAGACGGTCAGCTCGGGCCTCACGGTCACGGTCGCGGCGCTGGCCGGGGCTCTCGTCGCCGTTCTCGGCGTCGTCCGAGAGCCGCTCGCCACGTCACTGGCCGCGGCGACCCGGCGGCGTACGACGTCGCGGTGGTCGCTGGTCGCTCAGGGTGCCCTGGTCATGCTGTCGGCGGCCGCCGTCGTCCAGATCGTGACCTCGGACGCCAGCCAGTCCTCCAGCTTCGTCGAGCTGCTGTCCCCGCTGTTCGTGGCACTCGGCTCGTCGGTGCTGGCCATGGTCGGGCTGGCCTTCCTGGCCCGGGTGTGGATGGCGAGGACGTCCGGCCGCGGCGGCCTCTCGCCGTTCCTGGCGTCCCGGCGGCTGGTCCGTCGCCAGGACCTCATGCAGCTGGTGCTGCCGCTGCTGCTGGCCACGGCGATGGCGACCTTCGCCACGTCGGCCTGGAAGGTGGCCGACGACTGGCGGGTGTCGAAGGCCGCAGCCACGGTCGGCGCGGCGACGGTGTACTTCACCGACACCTCGCCGGCGCAGCTCTACTCGCTGACGCACCGGATCGACCCCGAGGGCAAGTACCTCGCCGCGTTGGTGCCGCCGACGCCGCGGACGACCGACGGTGCGCGCGTCGCGCTGGTGGACTCGCCGCGGTTCGCGCGGGTCACCGCGTGGGACTCCGAGTGGGGCGCCGGCGGGCCGCAGCAGGTGCAGGACTGGCTGGACCTGCAGGACCAGATGGACCCGATCACCTGGAGCGGCAACAACCTCACCTTCGAGCTGAAGGGCATCTCGCTGAAGGGTTCGCTCAACCTGCCGGTCTCGTTGTGGATGCGCTACGTCTCGGAGCAGACCGGCGACCAGGAGATCCTGCCGATGGGCGAGGTGCCGATGAAGGGCGACGCCACCCTCGAGGGCTTCGCCTCGGACTGCGAGCAGGGCTGCGAGCTCCAGCAGTTCTACCTGTCCGGGAGCAGCTCCTCGGTCTCCGACGTTCACGGCACCGTGACCATCGCCAGCGTCGCGGCCGACGGCGACGACTCGGGCGACTGGCGGCTCGGCGACTCCGACGCGTGGCGTCCGGCCCGCCCGTTCGGCCCCTCGGGAGCCGCCCCGGTGAGCCTGTCGGGCGGCAGCGACGGCCTCACGCTCGACATCCCTGAGGGCGAGTCGACCATCGTCCGGTTCACCACGTCCGACGTGCCCGGGTCGCCGCCCATGGTGGCGACGACCGGCACCCAGCTGGAGGACGCCGGCCCGGACGGCGTCGACGGCGCCTCCCTCATCGGCACCCGGACCCCCATGCAGGTCGAGGGGCGCGCCGGCGCGCTCCCGGTCGTGGGCAACAACGGCGGCCTGTCCGACCTGGGCGCCGCGCTGCGCGAGTACGGCGACCTGTCGACCGACGTCATCCTCACCGAGCTGCTGGTCGCCGCCGACACGCCGGCACCGGTCATGACCGAGCTGCGCAAGGCGGGGGTCGACCTCTCGGACGTGCGCACCGAGGCCGACGAGCTCCACGAGCTGCGGTCCGACGCGTTCAGTCTCGGGTGGAAGGTGTTCCTCCTCGTGGGCCTGATGACGCTGGCCCTGGCCTTCCTCGGCGTGCTGGCCCTGGCGATCGTGCAGCTGCGGTGGCGCGCGTACGAGGTCGCGGCGCTGCGCGTGGTCGGCGTACGTCGCCGTGAGCTGCGTCGCGCCATCCTCACCGAGTACGTCGCCCTGCTCGGCATGGCCGTCGTCGGCGGCGCCCTGGCCGCACTCGCCTCCCTGCTGCTCGTGCTGCCGTCGCTCGACATCGGCGAGGTCGGCACCTTCGACCCCGCCGTCGACTACGACCTCCGGTGGCTGGTGATCGCCGGCGTGCTCGGCGTCGTGCTGCTCGCGGTGCTCGCGATCGCCTTCTGGATCTCGCGGCGGACGGTCAAGCTCGGGACGCCCTCGACCTTGCGGCAGGCCGACGCCCGGTAGCTCCCGCTGACGCTTGTCCTCGGTGGTCGAGCCCGCGAGCGCCAGCGAGCGGTGTCGAGACCCGGTGGGCGACGAGGGGTCTCGACACGCCGCTCGTCCCTCGCGGCGGCTCGACCGGCGAGTGGGGCGCGGGACGCCCGATACTGGACGCATGCCACCGAGCAAGCCGCTGCCGTTCGACCCGATCGACGAGGCGGCGCGGCAGTGGGGCAAGCGGTGGGACCGCGTCCCGGCGATGCACGCGGTGACCTCCCTGATGCGCGTCCAGCAGCTGGTGATCGGCCGGCTCGACGCGATTCTCAGGCCGCACGGGCTGACGTTCGCGCGGTACGAGGCGCTGGTCCTTCTCGTGTTCTCCTCTCGCGGGTCGCTGCCTCTCGGCAAGATGGGTGAGCGGCTGCAGGTGCACCCGACGTCGGTCACCTCGATCGTCCGGCGGCTCACCGAGGACGGCCTGGTCGTCCGGGTCCCGCACCCCGACGACGGCCGCGGCGTGTTGGCCGAGATCACCGCCCGCGGGCGCGAGCTGGTCGAGGCGGCCACCAAGGACCTGGTGGCGACCGACTTCGCCCTCGAGTCCCTCACCGAGGAGCAGCTGGCCGAGCTTTCGATGCTGCTCAGGCCGGTACGCCGCGACGCCGGCGACTTCGCAGACTGAACCCATGACCGACGCGGACGCCGTACGCCGGGTGGCACTGCCGCTGCCGCGGAGCTACGAGGTACAGGTCCGCGGCCGCTGGAAGTTCCGGGTCGGCTCGATCGTGTACGTCGCCTTCTCCGCCGACGAGCTCTCGATGGGGTTCGGGTTCCCGAAGGCCCAGCGCGACGGGCTGATCGCCTCCGACCCCTCGACGTTCTTCCTCCCGCCGACGTCCGACCTGCGCTACCCGTGGGTCTGTGCGGTGCTGGCCGGGCTGGACGAGCAGGAGATGCGCGAGCTGGTCACGGACGCCTGGCGGATGTGCACCCCGAAGATGCTCCACGACCTGCCGGAGATGCCCGCGCCGGCCATGGCGGCGTACGGGTTCCTGGACAAGGGCGAGTACGGCGAGCTGCGGCCGCTCCTGCACCCCTACCTGCACTTCGACGACGGCCGGGTCTCGCTGCGGGGCAGGAGCAAGGTGCTGGAGCACCTGCGGTCGCACGGAGCTCGGCCACCCTCGGAGGTCGAGGTACGGGACGGCCAGATCTACCGCTGGGTGCGCTGAGGACACCTCGCTGGTCGAGCCGGGCGAGCCGCTAGGCGAGCCCGTGTCGAGACCCCGGAACGCTCACGAGGTCTCGACACCGCTCGCTGGCGCTCGCGGGCTCGACCACCGAGAGACACGCTCACGAGGTCTCGACACCGCTCGCTGGCGCTCGCGGGCTCGACCACCGAGAGGAACGCTCACGAGGTCTCGACACCGCTCGCTGGCGCTCGCGGGCTCGACCACCGAGGGCGGAGGGGTGTCAGTTGGGCAAATTTAGTAGGACGTCCTACTATTTCGGTATGACGGACGACGCACGGTCCCGCTGGCAGGCGCGGTACGACGCGTCCCGGACGCGGGAGGCGGACTTCACGACGCTGTCGGGGATGACGGTCGAGCCGGCGTACGGGACCGAGGACTCCGAGTGGCCGGGCGTGTTCCCGTTCACCCGCGGGCTGTACCCGACGGGCTACCGCGGGCGGACCTGGACGATCCGCCAGTTCGCGGGCTTCGGCAACGCCGAGCAGACCAACGAGCGGTACCGGATGATCCTCAACCGCGGCGGCGGCGGGCTCAGCGTGGCCTTCGACATGCCGACGCTGATGGGCCGCGACTCCGACGACCGCAAGTCGCTCGGCGAGGTCGGCCACTGCGGCGTGGCGATCGACTCGGCGGCCGACATGGACCGGCTGTTCGACGCGATCCCCCTCGAGGACGTCACCACCTCGATGACGATCAGCGGGCCGGCCGTCCCGGTCTTCTGCATGTACCTCGTCGCGGCCGAGCGCCAGGGCGCCGACATCGGCAAGCTCAACGGCACCCTCCAGACCGACATCTTCAAGGAGTACATCGCCCAGAAGGAGTGGCTCTTCGGGCCCGAGCCGCACCTGCGGCTGATCGGCGACCTGATGGAGTACTGCGCGGAGAAGATCCCGGCGTACAAGCCGCTCTCGGTCTCCGGCTACCACATCCGTGAGGCCGGCTCGACGGCCGCGCAGGAGCTCGCGTTCACGCTGGCCGACGGGTTCGGGTACGTCGAGCTCGGGCTGGCCCGCGGCCTCGACGTCAACGCCTTCGCGCCCGGCCTGTCGTTCTTCTTCGACGCGCACGTCGACTTCTTCGAGGAGATCGCCAAGTTCCGCGCGGCGCGGCGGATCTGGGCTCGGTGGATGCGTGACGTGTACGGCGCGACGTCCGAGAAGGCTCAGTGGCTGCGGTTCCACACCCAGACGGCCGGCGTCAGCCTGACCGCCCAGCAGCCCTACAACAACGTCGTGCGCACCGGCATCGAGGCGCTCGCCGCGGTGCTCGGCGGCACCAACTCGCTGCACACCAACGCCCTCGACGAGACCCTCGCACTGCCGAGCGAGCAGGCCGCCGAGATCGCGCTGCGCACCCAGCAGGTGATCATGGACGAGACCGGCGTGGTCAACGTCGCCGACCCGCTCGGCGGCTCGTGGTACGTCGAGGCGCTCACCGACCAGATCGAGGCCGAGGCGAATCTGATCTTCGACAAGATCCTGGCCATGGGCGGCGCTGGCAAGGGAGGGCTGACCCACGCCGACACCGAGAGTCTGGCCGCCGCCACGAAGCGGGGCGAGAACCCCGTGACGAAGGGTCTCCTGCGCGGCATCGAGGAGGGCTGGTTCATGTCGGAGATCGCCGAGGCGGCCTTCGACTACCAGATCGCCCTGGAGAAGGGCGAGAAGAAGGTCGTCGGCGTGAACACGCTCACCGAGTCGGTGACCCACGACCTCGAGATCCTCCGCGTCTCCCACGAGGTCGAGGTCGAGCAGGTCCGCGCGCTGACCGAGCGCCGGGCGGGCCGCGACGACGCCGCGGTGAAGGCCGCCATCGACCGGATGGTCGAGGTGTCACGTACCGACGGCAACATGATCGAGTCGATGCTCGACGCCGCCCGGGTCGAGGCGACGCTGGGCGAGATCTGCGACGCGCTGCGCGCCGAGTGGGGCGAGTACCGGGAGCCGGCGCGCTTCTGACGCGATTCGTCTGCGATCGTCTCACTGGGACTCCAGGTCAGACCGCTGACGAATCGGTGGCTAGGGTCGACACGTGAGCGAGAGCGACAACGAGACCTACGGCGACTACAGCGTCGACGACGAGGACCAGCCGCAGGGTGACGGCGACAGCCTCACCGACAACCGCGGTCTCGACGACCCGCTGGAGGAGGGGTACTCGCCGCCGGAGAAGTGGTCGGTGGCGGAGGGGTACGGCAACACCCCACTCGAGGAAGAGCTCGGCGAGACCCTCGACATGCGCATCGCGCAGGAGGAGCCCGAGAAGGACCCGTACGCCGAGGCCGAGCGCGAGGACGACTACCCGGAGGAGTACGAGAACCTCGACGACGGCGAGGTCGGTGACCGGCGTGCCGGGCGGCTGGTCGCGCCCGATGAAGGCGCACACGAGGACGAGGACGACGAGCTGTACGCCGAGGACGCGGGCGTCGACGGCGCGGGCGCGAGCGCCGAGGAAGCCGCCATGCACGTCGTCGAGGAGGACTGACCATCGAGCCGGTCCCGAGTTGGACCCCTTCTCGTGGTTCGGGAAGATAGCCGCATGACGCAGCAGCCGTTCTCCCGCCCGGGCGCGATCGACCTCTCGGGCCTGAAGCGACCCGCCTCCGCACCTCCGGCCGGCGGGGGCCCGACCGGCGGCGCCGGCGGGTCGGCGTACGCCGTGGACGCCGACGAGCAGAACTTCCAGGGTCTGCTCGAAGCGTCGATGACGGCGCCGGTCGTGCTGGTGTTCTACTCGACCGCGCAGGCGCCCGAGAGCGCCACGATGGCGCGGGACGTGGCGACCGTTGCGGACGAGTACGACGGCCGGTTCCTCGCCGGCCTGATCGACATCGACTCCTCGCCGGCGATCGCCCAGGCGATGCAGATCCCTCAGGTGCCGATGGTGTTCGTGCTCCTCGACGGGCGGCCGGCCACCCAGCCGATCCCGGGGCTGATGAAGATCGACGAGATCCGCACGCTGTTCAACCAGCTCGGCCAGCAGCTGACCGCCCAGGGCATCACCGGCCGCCACCAGCCGCGCTCGGCGACGCCGGCGCCGGCGCCCGGCACCGAGGGCGACGAGATGCAGGAGCCGCCGGCGGACCCGAGGTACGCCGCCGCGCAGGACGCCCTCGGCGAGGGGGACATCGACCAAGCGGTGGCGGAGTACCAGAAGCTGGTCGACGCCAACCCCGCCGACACCGAGGCCGCCGCCGGTCTCGCGATGGCCAAGGTGCTGCAACGCACCCAGGCGGTCGACCTCAACGCCTCCCGCGAGGCGGCGGCCGCGAACCCCGACGACGTCGACGCCCAGACCCTGGTCGCCGACCTCGACATGCTCGGCGGCCACGTGGACGACGCCTTCAACCGGCTGATCGACCTGGTGCGGCGTACGTCCGACGCCGACCGCAACAAGGCCCGCGAGCACCTCCTCGCCCTGTTCGCCGCCGTCGGCAACGACGACGACCGCGTCAAGCGGGCTCGTCAGAACCTCGCGTCGGCCTTGTTCTAGACCCCGCTGATCGAGGAGGTTGCGCTGGCAACCGTCACGAGATCCGGCGAGAGGTTCGCGGCTCGCCCACCGGGTTTCGTGACAGGCGCTAGCGCGCCTTCCTCAACCAGCGGACCGTGACAGGCGCTAGCGCGCCTTCCTCAACCAGCGAGAGGCGATCAGCCCAGCGTTGACCGGCCGGCCTCCAAGCGCGCGACGGGGACCCTGAACGGCGAGCAGCTGACGTAGTCCAACCCGACCGTGTCGAAGAAGTGGATCGAGGCCGGGTCGCCGCCGTGCTCTCCACAGACGCCGAGCTTGAGCTTGTCGTTCACCCCGCGCCCCGACTCGCTCGCCGTGCGGACCAGGGCGCCGACGCCCTCGGTGTCGAGGGACTCGAAGGGCGAGACCGGGAAGATCCCCTGCTCCAGGTAGGTGGAGAAGAACGACGCCTCGACGTCGTCGCGCGAGAACCCCCAGGTCATCTGGGTCAGGTCGTTGGTGCCGAAGGAGAAGAAGTCGGCGGACGCGGCGATCTTGGCCGCGGTGAGCGCGGCCCGGGGGAGCTCGATCATGGTGCCGATCAGGTGCGGGATCTCGATGCCCTGCTCCTCCTGCACCGCGGTGGCGATCTGCTCGATCCGGCCGCGGACGATGTCCAGCTCTCGCACGGAGGCGACCAGCGGGATCATGATCTCCGGCTCCGCCCGGCCACCGGCCTTGAGGCGGGCCGCGGCGGCCTCGAGGATCGCCCGGGCCTGCATCGTGAACAGGTGCGGGATGGCGATGCCGAGGCGTACGCCGCGCAGGCCGAGCATCGGGTTCTGCTCGTGCAACCGCTGGACGGCGGCGAGCAGCTTGCGTTCCCGCTTCTTGCGCTGGCCGCGCGAGTCGGCGATGGCCAGCTTGACCGAGAGCTCGGTCAGGTCGGGCAGGAACTCGTGCAGCGGCGGGTCGATGAGCCGGATCGTCACCGGCAGCCCGTCCATCGCCTCGAAGATGCGGGTGAAGTCCTCACGCTGGAGGGGCAGCAGCTCGGCCAGGGCGGCCTCCTGCCCCGCGTCGTCGTCGGCCACGATCAGGTTCTCGACCAGCTGGCGCCGGTCGCCGAGGAACATGTGCTCGGTCCGGCACAGGCCGATGCCCTGGGCGCCGAAGCGCCTGGCCCTGGCGGCGTCCTCGGCGGTGTCGGCGTTCGTCCGGACCCTCATCCGGCGTGCGGCGTCGGCGTGCTCCATCAGGCGGGCCACGGCCTCCACGAGCGGCTCGTCGACCTCCTCGCCCTCGAAGTGCCGGACCACCGACGACGGGGTGACCGGCACCGCGCCGAGGAACACCTCGCCCGTCGACCCGTCGATGGAGATCACGTCGCCCTCGTTGACCGTCGGCCCGTTGCGGACGACGAAGTTCCCCTCGCGGGCGTCCACGTCGAGCGCCTCCGCGCCGCAGACGCAGGTGCGGCCCATGCCGCGGGCGACCACGGCCGCGTGCGAGGTCTTGCCGCCGCGGCTGGTGAGCACGCCGCGGGCGACCATCATCCCGTGCAGGTCGTCCGGGGTGGTCTCCTTGCGGACGAGGATCACGTCCTCGCCCCGGTCGGCCCACTCGACGGCCGTGGCCCAGTCGAAGACGGCCTTGCCCACCGCCGCGCCGGGGGAGGCGTTCATGCCCTTGGCCAGCAGGGTGCGTTCGGCCTTCTCGTCGAAGCGGGGGAACATCAGGTTGGCCAGCTGCTCACCGTTCACGCGGCGCAGCGCCTCGTCCATGTCGATGAGGCCCTCGTCGGCCATGTGTACGGCGATCCGGAACGCGGCCTCGGGGGTCCGCTTGCCCACGCGCGTCTGCAGCATCCAGAGCTTGCCGCGCTCGACGGTGAACTCGATGTCGCACATGTCGCGGTAGTGGTGCTCGAGCTTGTCCATGATCGCGAGCAGCTCGTCGTGCGACTTCTTGTCGATCTTCTCCATGTCGGCCAGCGAGACCGTGTTGCGGATGCCCGCGACGACGTCCTCGCCCTGCGCGTTCTGGAGGTAGTCGCCGTACACGCCCTGGTCGCCGCTGGCGGGGTCGCGGGTGAAGCAGACGCCCGAGCCGGAGTCCGCGCCGAAGTTGCCGAACACCATCGCCTGGATGTTGACCGCCGTGCCGAGGTCCTCGGGGATCTGCTCCTGGCGGCGGTACAGCACGGCGCGGTCGGTGTTCCACGAGTCGAAGACGGCGCGCACGGCCAGATCCAGCTGCTCGCGCGGCTCCTGCGGGAACGACCGTCCGGCCTCCTTCTCGATGATCGCCTTGTAGGTCTCGACCAGCTCCTGGAGGTCCTCGACGCCGAGGTCGGTGTCGGCGGTGGTGCCGCGGTCCTTCTTGAGGTCGTCGAGGGCGTCGCGGAACAGCTCACCCTCGATGCCCAGCACGGTGCCGCCGAACATGTGCAGCAGGCGCCGGTAGGAGTCGTGGGCGAACCGCGGGTTGTCGCTGCTGGACGCCAGACCTTGCACCGACTCGTCGTTCAGGCCGACGTTCAGGACCGTCTCCATCATCCCGGGCATCGAGAACTTCGCACCCGACCGCACGCTGACGAGGAGCGGGTCCCCGGGGGCGCCCAGGCTGCGGCCCATCGCCTCCTCGAGCGACTTGAGGTGCGCGGAGATCTCGTCGGCGAGGCCGTCGGGCTGGCTGCCCTGCGCGAGGTACGCGCGGCACGCCTCGGTCGAGATGGTGAACCCCGGTGGCACCGGCAGGCCGAGGTTGGTCATCTCGGCGAGGTTCGCACCCTTACCGCCGAGAAGGTCCTTCTCGTCCTTGTTTCCTTGGGCGAAGGCGTAGACGTAGGTGACCATGAGGCGAGTCAAGCACTCCGGGCGGTCCGGTGGCAGGGGTGCTTTCGGCAGGATGCACCCCATGAGCACGCCGCGCCCCGCGTTGCACCACTCGCCGCCGTCCGGGTGGGTCAACGACCCGCTGGCGCTGACGCACCACGACGGGCGGTACCACCTGTTCTTCCAGTACCTCCCCGACCGGACCACCTGGGCCGTCGACTGCCAGTGGGGGCACGCCACCTCGACGGACCTGCTGGTGTGGGAGACCCAGCCCGTGGCCCTCGCCCCCGGTGATGGCGAGGACGGCGTGTGGTCCGGGTCGCTCGTGCAGCCGCCTGGTGGCCCGCCGGTGATGTTCTACACGGCCGTCGACGCCGGGGACGCCGACCAGGGGCGGGTACGTCGGGCGTTTCCGGACTCGGTCTCGTGGACGAGCTGGCGCAAGGAGGACGTCGTGCTCGGGCCACCGGCCGACGGGAGCGCGACGGCGTTCCGCGACCCGTACGTGGCGCCGTACGAGCATGGCTGGCGGATGCTGCTGGCCGGCGGGCTGACCGACGGTTCCGGTGCCCTGTGGTCCTCGCGCTCCGACGACCTGGTCGCCTGGTCGCCCCCCGTGGTGGCCGCGTCCGGTGGCGACCTCGGCCCGCTGTGGGAGTGCCCGTCGTTGCTGGACGTCGCCGGCCGACTCGTGCTCGTCGCATCCGTCGGCGGGCCCGGGGACCAGCACGAGGTGGCCTACGCCTGGTGCGAGCACGATGACGGGGACCTTCTCGACCTCGGTCCGTGGCATCGGCTCACCTACGGCCCGAGCCTGTACGCCGCCTCGGGCTTCTTCGACGCCGGCGGTCAGCCGGGGCTGATCGCCTGGCTGCGGAAGGTCGGCGACGCCGAGGCCGGATGGATGGGCGCGCACAGCTTGCCGTGGGGGCTGCACACCGTCGGCGAGGTGCTGGTCGCGCGACCGCCGGCCGTGGTCCTCGAGCGGCGGGCCGGCGCGGTCCTGGAGGGTCTGTTGCCGGCTGTCGCCGACCTCGAGTGGGACGCCCGGCCCGGTGACTTCCTGGTCGCCGTCGACCAGTTCCGGCTCGACGCCACCGCCGAGTCGGTGGCCGTCACGATCGGCGACAGCCGCCACGAGCTCCCGTGGGCCGGCGAGCCGTTGCGCCTCGTGCTCGACGGGCCCGTGCTCGAGGTGTTCGGCGATCTCGGCGTGCTGGCCGTGCCGGTCGCGGCGACCGGCCGGGACGGCGTACTCGAGGGAACCCTGGAGCGGATGACGGTGTACCGCTTGTCGTGACGACGACCAGCGGCCGGCGCGTCTGTGGTCGGTCCTAGGGTGAGTCGGGTGCGGGGGTACCGACAACGGCAGGAGTGGCAGTTCTTCTCCAGCCTGCCCCAGGCCGCGCGGCCGCTCACGTACGCCTGGTGGGCCCTCATCGTGCTCCGCTCGGTGCTGCCGCCGCTGTTCGCGGTGGCGACGGGTGCCGTCATCGGGGCCGTGTCGAGGGGGTCGTCGACGACCGGCCCGCTGGTCGCGATGGGCGTGGTGTTCGTGGCGCTCCAGGTCTCGGCGCCGTTGCACCAGACCGTGAGCGAGAGCCTGGGCAACCGGATGTCCGCGTGGCTGTACGACGACCTCACCGCCTCCTGCGTCGACCCGCCCGGCATCGGGCACCTCGAGGACCCGACGCTGGCCGGTGACATCTCGGTGGCGCGGGAGTTCGACAGCGGGCACCACGGCCCGCCGATGGAGGTCAACCTGCCCTTCATCGCCAGCGGCCTGATCGACCTCGGCACCGGCCTCGCCTCGGCCGTCGTGCTGTTCGGCTACGCCTGGTGGGCGCCGCTCGTGCTGGCGGGCGCGTGGGGCGCGACGCACTGGCTGCTGCGCGAGAGCGCGGTCTGGCGGGACCGCAACACCGACGAGGTCCGCGAGGCGAGCCTGCACGCCGAGTACGCCTTCCGGCTCGCCGTGGACCCTCCTTCGGCGAAGGAGCTCCGGGTGTTCGGCCTCGCCGACTGGGCGCTGGAGCGGTTCGCGGGTCGTCGGCGTCAGCTGTTCGACCTCCAGCAGGCGGCCACCAGGCTCCGCGAACGCTCGCTCGCCCTGAGCGTCGTCCTGGTCACCGCGGCCAACATCGGCGTGCTCGCCGCCCTCGCCCGCGACGTCAGCGACGGCTCGGTCTCCCTCGAGCGTGCCGTGGTCTACGCGCAGGTGGCGGTCGGCGCCTCGCTGATCGCCTTCGGCGGGCTCAACTGGGCTCTCGACGGCGCCGCGGCACCGGTCGCCGCGGTGCTGCGGCTGCGCGAGACCACCCGCGTGACCGGGGCGCTGAGCCGGCTGGGGGACCGCCCGGCGGCCGGCCTGCCCGCGGCGGAGATCCGGTTCCGCGACGTCACGTTCGCGTACCCGCGCACCGACCGCGAGGTGCTGCGCGGCCTCGACCTCACCATCCCGGCCGGCAGCTCGCTGGCCATCGTCGGCCAGAACGGCGCCGGCAAGACGACCCTCGCCAAGCTGCTCTGCCGCCTCTACGACCCGACCGGGGGCGCGATCGAGGTCGACGGCACCGACCTGCGCGACCTCGACGTCCGCGAGTGGCGCTCGCGGGTCGCCGCGGTGTTCCAGGACTTCACCCGGTTCGAGCTGCCGCTGCGCGAGAACGTCGCCCCGCACGGCGCGCCCGACGAGGACGTGCTGGCCGCGCTGGCCGACGCGGGCGCCGACCACCTGGCGACCTTGGACACGATCTTGTCGACCCAGTACGCCGGCGGCATCGACCTCTCCGGCGGCGAGTGGCAGCGGGTGGCGCTGGCCCGCGCCGTGTGCGGCGTACGCCGCGGGGCCGGCGTGGTCGTCCTCGACGAGCCCACCGCCCAGCTCGACGTCCGTGGCGAGGCGCAGATCTTCCAGCGACTGCTGGAGGCGACCCGCGGCGTGACGACGATCCTGGTCTCGCACCGGTTCTCGACCGTCCGACATGTCGACCGGATCTGCGTGGTCGAAGGCGGACGGGTCGTCGAGCTCGGCAGCCACGACGAGCTGATGACGCTGGGTGGGCGCTACCGCACCATGTTCGAGCTCCAGGCGCAGCGCTTCGACCTGACCGCGGACGAGGAGGGGGTCGAGTATGACGTCCTCCGCTGAGGTCGAGCGCGACCCCGACGCCCTCCCGGCCGCCTGGTCCTCGATGTGGCGGCTGTTCAAGCTCGGGTACCGCCACGAGCCGCGGCTGCTGCTCACCGCGTTCGTGCTCAACCTGCTCGCTGCGCTCCCGGACGCACTGATCGCGCTGTGGCTGGCGCTGCTCGGCAAGGGCGTCGTCGGCCACGACGACCGGCTGGTGATGGTGGCCGCCGTCGGGTTGGGCGCCTCGGCGATGCTCACGTGGCTGTTGCGGGTGATCTCGACGCGGCTCCAGCGACGGTTCCGCGACAAGGTGACGATCGCGCTCGAAGGTCACGTTGCCGGCCTGCAGGCGAGGGTGGTCACGGTCGCGCACCAGGAGCGACCCGAGTACCTCGACCGGCTGGCCGTGCTGCGCGACCAGATCTTCGTGCTCGACCACCTCTACATGTCGGTGTTCTCGACGTGCGGCTGGATCCTCCGGCTGGCGGTCACCATCGGCCTGCTCGTCTCGATCCACTGGAGCCTGGTCCTGCTGGTGCTCGCCGCCCTGCCGACGGTGGCGACCTCCGGCTGGCGCCCCGGCGTCGAGCGGCGGGTGCAGGAGGAGGTCGCCCAGCACCAGCGCCGGGCCACGCACTTCTACCGGCTCGCCACCACCGCTCCGTCCGGCCGCGAGCTGCGCGTGCTGGGACTCGGTCGCCGGGTGTCGACCGGCCGGCGTACGGCCTGGGACGAGTGGTACCGCCCCACCGCGTCCGTCCGCTGGGCCAGCACGCTCTGGTACACCCTCGCCTGGACCTTCTTCGCCCTCGGCTTCGTCGCGGCGGTGGTCTGGGTGACCGACGGGCTCGACGCGCCGGTGGCGGACGTGCTCCTCGTGCTGGCCGCGGGCGGCCGGCTGTCCGGGTACGTCGGCGCGACGGTCGGCGAGATCGGGTTCCTGCGCGGCGTGTGGCTCGACGGCTCGCGGCGGCTCGCCTGGTTGGAGGACTACGCCGCCGCCCAGCGCACCGGCGACCGGCCGGCGCCGGAGCGGATCACCGACGGCATCCGGTTCGACCACGTGTCCTTCGCCTACCCCGGCGCCCGCGACCGGCTGGTCCTCGACGACGTCTCGCTGGACCTGCCGGCCGGCGCCGTCGTCGCCGTCGTCGGTGAGAACGGCGCGGGCAAGTCCACCCTGGTGAAGCTGCTCGCCCAGATGTACTCACCCACCTCCGGCCAGGTGCTCGTCGACGGCGTCCCGCTCGACACCATCGACCCCGAGGCGTGGCGGGCCCGGGTCGCCGGCGCGTTCCAGGACTTCTACCGCTTCGAGCTCGCCGCCCAGCAGTCCATCGGCGTCGGCGACCTGCCTCGCCTCGACGACCCGACCGCGGCAACGACGGCCGTCGGGCGGGCGGGTGCCGACGACGTCGTACGCCGCCTCGAGACCGGCCTCGAGACGCAGCTCGGACCGCAGTGGCCCGGCGGCGTGGACCTCTCGTTCGGCCAGTGGCAGAAGGTCGCCCTCGCCCGCGGCTTCATGCGCGAGGCGCCGCTGCTGCTGGTCCTCGACGAGCCGACGGCCGCGCTCGACGCCGAGACCGAGCACGCCCTGTTCGAGCGGTTCGCCGCCGCCGCGCGCACCGAGTCCGCCGACGGCCGGATCACGGTGCTGGTCTCGCACCGGTTCTCGACCGTCCGGATGGCCGACCTGATCGTGGTGCTGGACGGCGCCGAGGTCGTCGAGGTCGGCAGCCACGAGGAGCTGACCGCGCGCCGCGGGAAGTACGCCGAGCTGTACGACGTGCAGGCCGCGTCGTACCGCTGACGCTCCCCTTCGTTGGTCGAGCCGTGAGGCCGGCCACGGCCGAGCGTGTCGAGACCTGCGCTGTTCGGTCACCGGGTCTCGACACCGGCTCGCTGGCGCTCGCCGGGCTCGACCAACGAGCGGGGGATCAGCGGCCCGACTCGGTGTACCCCGGCACCCCTGACTCGACGGCCGCGAGGGCGGCGCGGATGCGGCGAGCGGTGAAGTCGGCGCAGCGGTCGTCGACCTGGTCGAGGGTGCAGAACTCCGCGCTCCGGATCTCTCGGGGCTGGGTGACCATCGCGTCCAGGACGGACGGATCGTGGGCGCCGCCGTCGAAGACCAGGCAGACGGCGTCGTCCCAGCCGCCCCACGGGGGCAGCCAGTCGGTGAGCACCAGCCCGCCGGGTTCGATCGTGAGGGCCAGCTCCTCCTCGATCTCCCGACCGACGGCCAGGCGCGGGGACTCGCCGACCTCGACGACCCCGCCGGGCAGGTCCCAGTCGCGCTTGTAGGTCAGCTGGCAGAGCAGCACCCGGCCCGCGGTGTCGCGGACCAGCAGCTGGCCGATCGCGCGCTTGCGCGGCAGGAAGGAGTTGAGCAGGGCGCGGAAGCTCTGGGGCTCACTCAACGGTGGGTCGCTCCGCAGCCGTGCGAGCACGACGTACGACTCGGTCTCCACGCGGTCCCCCTCGCCCGGCTCCACCCGGCGGATGCCTTCGCGGCGCAACCCGCTCCGGGTAGCCACCCGCAACGAGTCCTGGTTGCCGGGCTCGACCTTGGCCTCGACCCGCCAGTACGCCAGACCGCCCTGCCCCGCGTCCGACAGCGCGAAGTCCGCGAGCATCCGGACCGCCCGGGTGCCGTACCCCTGGCCGCGATGTCCCTTGAACAGCATCCACGACAGCTCCCCGACACCGGTGTCGCGCCGGCGGACGTCCACCGCGCCGACCAGAGCGCCGTCCACCTCGGCCGCGAAGGCAACGATCGAGCGGTCGTCGTCGTACCCGATGTGCCAGGTCGCGATCGCCGCCTTCATCCGCTCGGCGTTCACCCCGTCCGCGGGCCAGCCGAACCAGTGCGCGATCACGTCGTCGTGCCCCGCCACGGCCTCCTCGACGTCCTCGAGCCGCCACCGCCGCAGAGTCACGACGCCGTCGGTCAGCGTCGGCTGCTCGGGGACGTCGACCACGTCACGACCCTACGACCCTGATCGCTGGTCGAGCCGGGAGGCCGGCCACGGCCGAGCGTGTCGAGACCACGGGGCTCACCGGGTCTCGACACCGGCTCGCTGGCGCTCGCCGGGCTCGACCAGCGAGAAAGTCAGGCATCCCTGGCCGGGGCGGCCCGGCACTCGTTGGTCGAGTCGCGAGGCCGGCCACGGGCGAGCGTGTCGAGACCACGGGGCTCACCGGGTCTCGACACCGGCTCGCTGGCGCTCGCCGGGCTCGACCAGCGAGAAGGTCAGGCATCCCTGGGCGGCCTGGCCGGCACTCGTTGGTCGAGCCGGGAGGCCGGCCACGGCCGAGCGTGTCGAGACCAAGGGGCTCACCGGGTCTCGACACCGGCTCGCTGGCGCTCGCCGGGCTCGACCAGCGAGAAGGTCAGGCATCCCTGGGCGGCCTGGCCCGGCACTCGTTGGTCGAGCCGCGAGGCCGGCCACGGGCGAGCGTGTCGAGACCACGGGGCTCACCGGGTCTCGACACCGGCTCGCTGGCGCTCGCCGGGCTCGACCAGCGAGAAGGCCAGGCATCCCTGGGCGGCCCGGCCCGGCATTCGTTGGTCGAGCCGCGAGGCCGGCCACGGCCGAGCGTGTCGAGACCAAGGGGGCCTCACCGGGTCTCGACACCGGCTCGCTGCCCAGAACAGCCGACGCTCGCCGGGCGCGACCAGCGAGGAAGTCAGTCGGCGGCCTTTCGGAACCACACGGTGGCGAGCGGAGGAAGCACCAGGGTCGCGTACGCCGGCTGGCCGTCGTGCTCGCCGTCGACGGCCCACGATGCCGCCGAGGTTGCCGACGCCGGAGCCGGCGTACGCCGCGGCGTCGGTGTTGACGACCTCGTCCCAGCGGCCGGCGGACGGGAGGCCGAGTCGGTAGTCGCCGTGCGGCATGGCGGCGAAGTTCGCCACGCACACCAGGTCGGCGGCGCCGTCGGACCCTCGCCGCACGAACGAGAACACGTTGCGGCCGGCGTCGTTCGCGTTGATCCAGGAGAACGACTCGGGCTCGTCGTCGCGGGACCAGATGGCGGGGGACTCGACGTAGGAGCGGTTGAGGTCGCGGACCAGGTCGTGCACGCCGCGGTGCTCGGAGTGCTCGAGCAGCCACCAGTCGAGCTCGCGGGCCTCGGCCCACTCCGACTCCTGGCCCATCTCGGTGCCCATGAAGATCAGCTGCTTGCCGGGGTGCGCCCACATGTAGGCGAGGAAGGCGCGCAGGTTGGCGAGCTGCTGCCAACGGTCGCCCGGCATCTTGCGCAGCAGCGAGCCCTTGCCGTGCACGACCTCGTCGTGGCTGATCGGGAGCACGAAGTTCTCGGCCCACGCGTAGACGAGGGCGAAGGTCAGCTCGTTGTGGTGCCACGCGCGGTGCACGGGCTGGCGCTCGAAGTAGCCGAGCGTGTCGTGCATCCAGCCCATGTTCCACTTGAAGCCGAAGCCCAGGCCGCCGGACTCGGTGGGCCGGGTGACCCCCGCCCAGCTCGTCGACTCCTCGGCGATCGTGATGGCGCCGGGGACCCGCTTGTAGACCGTCGCGTTCATCTCCTGGAGGAACTGGACGGCCTCGAGGTTCTCCCGCCCGCCGTGCACGTTGGGCTGCCACTGGCCGGCCTCGCGGCTGTAGTCGAGGTAGATCATCGACGCGACGGCATCGACCCGCAGCCCGTCGATGTGGAACTCCTCCAGCCAGTAGAGGGCGTTGGCGACCAGGAAGTTGCGTACCTCGCGGCGGCCGAAGTTGAAGACGTACGTGCCCCAGTCGGGGTGCTCCCCACGCGAGGGGTTCGGGTCCTCGTACAGCGGCGTGCCGTCGAAGCGGGACAGCGCGAAGGTGTCCTTGGGGAAGTGCGCCGGCACCCAGTCGACGATCACGCCGATGCCGGCCTGGTGCAGCCGGTCGACGAGGTAGCGGAACCCGTCGGGGTCGCCGAACCTCGCCGTGGGGGCGAAGTAGGACGTGACCTGGTAGCCCCACGACCCGCCGTACGGGTGCTCCATCACCGGCAGGAACTCGACGTGCGTGAAGCCGAGGTCGGTGAGGTACGGCACCAGGTCGTCGGCCACCTGCTGGTAGGAGTAGGCGTCGCCGCCCCAGTGCTTCTTCCACGAGCCCAGGTGCATCTCGTAGGTCGCCATCGGGCCGTGCACGGCCGGCTTGTCGCCGCGGTGGGTCATCCACTCCTCGTCACCCCAGGTGTAGGACGAGTCGAAGACCACCGACGAGGTCGCCGGCGGAGTCTCGGTGTGGAAGGCCATCGGGTCGGCCTTCTCGCGCCACTGGCCGTCGGCGCCGAGGATCAGGAACTTGTACTTCGTGCCGTTACCGACATCGGGCACGAACAGCTCCCAGATCCCGGACGAGCCGAGCTGGCGCATCGGGTGCTCGCGGCCGTCCCAGCTGTTGAAGTCGCCCTTGATGCGCACGCCCTTGGCCTGCGGCGCCCAGACCGCGAACGACGTGCCCTCGACCCGGTCGCCGAAGCCCTCGTAGACGTGCCGGTGCGCGCCGAGCACGGTCCACAGCTGCTCGTGACGCCCCTCGTTGATGAGGTGCAGGTCCATCTCGCCGAGGGTGGGCAGGAAGCGGTACGGGTCGTCGCGCTCCATCTCGCCCTGGCCGTAGTCGACCCGCACCCGGTAGTCGGGCACGTCCTTCACGGGGAGGGTGCCGGCCCACACGCCGGCGTACTCGTGGTCGAGCTCGACCGTCTTGGTGCCCTTGCCCTTGGTGTAGGCGACGGAGACGGTCTTGGCCAACGGCCGGAAGACCCGCACCGTCACGGCGCCCTCGTGGACGTGCGGCCCGAGCAGGGCATGGGGGTGGCCATGACCGCCGTTCACCAGCAGCTCCAGCTCCTCGGCCTTCACCGGTCGTACCGTGCTCATCTGCGGCTCCTCTCGTCGGTGGAGCGTGTCGAGACCATCGGTCAGCCCGCCAGCCGCTCGATGGCGCTGAGCGGCACGGGTACCCAGGTCGGGCGGTTGCGAGCCTCGTAGACGGCTTCGTAGACGGCCTTGTCCGCGACGTAGGCGTCGAGCAGTGCCTGTTCGTCGGCGGTCAGCTCGCGCTCGCCGACGTACGCCGCGAGGAAGGCCGCGCAGTTGCGCTCGGCCCACTCGGCGGCCCGGAACGACCGCTGCTCGGCCCCGGTGTCGTCGGCGCCGGCCGCGGTGCGCTCCGCCACGCGCGGGGCGTAGTCGAAGGACCGCAGCATGCCGGCGACGTCGCGCCAGGGGGAGTCGGGCAGGACCCGCTCGGCGAGCGGCTTGGCCGGCTCGCCCTCGAAGTCGACGATCTTCCAGGTCTTGACGGTGCGCAGCGTCTGTCCGAGGTGGAGGTCGCCGTGCACCTGCTGGATCGTCACCCCGGGCACGTCGGCGACCGCGGCGAAGGTCTTGCGCAGGCCGTCGGCGTACGGCGCCAGCTCGGGCACGACGTCCAGTGCGGCGTCCAGCCGGGCGCGCATGGCGTCGGCGAGCGCGCTCTGCTCGTCGGCCGTCCGGGTGCGGGTGGGGAAGTGCTCGGCGAGCGTCTGGTGGACCTCGGCCAGGGACTCGCCGAGGCGCGCGGCCTCGCCCGCGAAGTCGCCGCCCACCTCGTCGGCGTGCAGGTCCGCCTCGGCGAAGAGGTTCCGCACGCTGGCCAGCGCTGCCTCCCAGCCGTCGCTGGCGGTCTTGAGGAACTGCTGGAGCATCGCAAGCTGGAGTGGGGCACCCTCGCCGGGCATCTCCAGCCAGCCGTAGAGATGGGCCACGTGGTCGGAGCCGGCTTCGGTGAGCACCTGGTGCACCGCGATGTCCGGGTTGATCCCAGGCGTGACCTTGCGGAAGACCTTCAGCAGCGCGTCGTCGCCGAAGGCCATCGAGGAGTTCGACTGCTCGCCGGAGAACAGCGTGGAGTGCGCCTCGGTGTCCAGGTCGTGGCCGGGCAGCCGGTGCCACTCGAGGTCGCCCGTCGGCGTCGCGGCGTCGAACGCCAGCAACCACCCCGCCATCGCCTCGCGGTCGTGGACGGCGTCGTACGCGTGGACGAAGCCGCCCAGCTCGGGCTCCTGCCACCAGCCGACGAAGGCGTGGTTGAGCCGCTCCTCCGGGTCGACGTAGTAGGCGAGGGGCAGCTGGTAGAACTCCTCCTCGCCGTCCTCGTAGCGCAGCGTGAGCAGCTCGATCGACGCCGTCGCCCTCGTGCCGGTCTCGACCCAGCCGAGCCGGCGCACGTCGGTGACCTCGAAGGGCCGGCCCTTGCCGCCGAACCAGCGCGCGCTCTCCACGAAGGCCTTGATGTCGACCAGGGGCTGGGTCGTCTCCGACGGGGTCACGGCTGGGTCGCCTCCTCGATGGGGCGGACCAGGCGGAACCAGTAGAAGCCGTACCCGCCGAGAGTCAGGAGGTACGGGAGCTCGCCGATCCGCGGGAACGTCACGCCGCCGAGCAGCTCGATGGGCACCAGGCCCTCGAACCGCCGTAGATCGAGCTCGACGGGCTGCGGGAACCGGGACAGGTTGTTGACGCACACGATCACGTCGGTGCCCTTGTCGGTCTCGTGCTGGCGGGCGTAGGACAGCACGGTGGCGTTGGTGCCGCCGAGGTCGGTGAAGCTGCCGAGGCCGAACGCCGGGTGGCCGCGGCGGGCGTGGATCATGCGGCGCGTCCAGTGCAGGAGGGAGGAGGCGTTCTCGAGCTGCGCCTCGACGTTCACGCTCTGGTAGCCGTAGACCGGGTCCTGGATCGCCGGCAGATGCAGCTTCCCGGGCGTGGCGGAGGAGAACCCCGCGTTGCGGTCCGGCGTCCACTGCATCGGAGTCCGTACGCCGTCCCGGTCACCGAGCCAGATGTTGTCGCCCATCCCGATCTCGTCGCCGTAGTACAGGACCGGGGAGCCGGGCAACGAGAGCAGCAGCGCGGTGAAGAGCTCGATCTGGTTGGTGTCGTTCTCGAGCAGCGGGGCGAGCCGGCGGCGGATGCCGATGTTCGCCTTCATCCGCGGGTCCTTGGCGTACTCGGCCCACATGTAGTCGCGGTCCTCGTCGGTGACCATCTCGAGGGTCAGCTCGTCGTGGTTGCGCAGGAAGATGCCCCACTGGCAGCTGTCCGGGATGGTCGGCGTCTGCTCCATGATCTCCGAGATCGGCCACCGCGACTCGCGACGGACCGCCATGAAGATGCGCGGCATCACGGGGAAGTGGAAGCACATGTGGCACTCGTCCCCGCCGACCGCGAAGTCGCCGAAGTAGTCGACCACGTCGGCCGGCCACTGGTTGGCCTCGGCGAGCAGCACCCGGCCGGGGTAGTTGGTGTCCACGAACTTCCGCACCGTCTTGAGCGCGTCGTGGGTCTCCTTGAGGTTCTCGCCGTTGGTGCCGGGTCGCTCGAAGAGGTAGGGCACGGCGTCGAGGCGGAACCCGTCCAGGCCCATGTCGAGCCAGAACGACATCGCGTCCAGCATCGCCTCGAGCACCTTCGGGTTGTCGAAGTTGAGGTCCGGCTGGTGGGAGAAGAAGCGGTGCCAGTAGTACTGCTGGCGGACCGGGTCCCAGGTCCAGTTCGACGGCTCGGTGTCGACGAAGATGATGCGGGCTTCCTCGTAGAGCTCGTCGCTGTCGGACCAGACGTAGAAGTCGCCGTACGGACCGTCCGGGTCCGACCGGCTGGCCTGGAACCACGGGTGCGCGTCACTGGTGTGGTTCATGACGAAGTCGATGATCACCCGGATGCCGCGCTGGTGCGCCTCGTCGAGAAAGGTGTGGAAGTCCTCGACCGTGCCGATCTCCGGGAGGATGTCGGTGTAGTCGGCGACGTCGTACCCGCCGTCGCGCAGCGGCGAGGCGAAGAACGGCGGCACCCACAGGCAGTCGACGCCGAGCCACTGCAGGTAGTCGAGCTTCTCGGTCAGGCCGCGGAAGTCGCCGGTGCCGTCGCCGTTCGCGTCCCGGAACGAGCGGACCAGCACCTCGTAGAACACGGCGGTCTTGAACCAGTCCGGCGTCGCCAGCGACTCCGTCGGCGCGTCGACCTCGGTGACCTCCTCGCTGATGTCGACGTCGCCCTCGACGGGCGTCGGGGGCGTCGCCTCGGAGAAGTCGCCCCGGACGGCATCGAGCGCCGCCTGCTGGTCACCGGGTCTCGACGCGGCCTCGCCCAGCGGCTCGCCCGGCTCGACCACCGACCGCTCGCTGGTCGAGCCGCCGCGAGGAACGAGCGGCGTGTCGAGACCATCCGACCCGACGACCGAACGGTCGGTCATGCCTTCCTCACGCTCAGGATGTGGGCGGGCTCGTGGCCGGGGTCCAGGCGCACGTAGTTGCGCTCCTTCCAGCTCCAGGTCTGCTCGGTGATCTCGTCGTAGACCGAGAAGGTGTCGTGCCAGCCCATGCCGAGGGCGGGCATGTTGAGGTTGACCGTGGTCTCGCGGGCGCCGTGCGGGTCGAGGTTGATGACGACGATGACGATGTCGTCGCCGGCGCGCTTGGAGAACACCAGCACGTTCTCGTCCTCGCTGCTGTGCACCGTGACGTTGCGCAACAGCTGCAGGGCGGCGTGCTGGCGGCGCACCCGGTTGAGGCCGCGGATGTACGGCGCCAGCGTGCGGCCCTCGGCCTCCGCGCCCTCCCAGTCGCGGATCCGGATCTGGTACTTCTCCGAGTCCAGGTACTCCTCGCTGCCGGGCCTGACGGCCACATGCTCGAACAGCTCGTAGCCGGAGTAGACGCCCCAGCTGGGCGAGCCGGTGGCCGCCAGCGCCGCGCGGATCTTGAACATCGCGGGTCCGCCGTACTGCAACGACTCGTGGAGGATGTCGGGGGTGTTGACGAAGAAGTTCGGCCGCATCAGGTGGTCGGTGTGGTGGGACAGCTCGCGGAGGTAGTCCTCGATCTCCCACTTGGCCGTGCGCCAGGTGAAGTACGTGTACGACTGGTGGTAGCCGATGGCCCCGAGGGTGCTCATCATCGCCGGCCGGGTGAAGGCCTCGGCGAGGAACAGCACGTCGGGATCGGTGCGCCGGACCTCGCGCAGCAGCCATTCCCAGAAGGCGACGGGCTTGGTGTGCGGGTTGTCCACGCGGAAGATCCGCACCCCGTGCGACATCCACAGCTTCACCAGTCGCAGCACCTCGCGGCAGATGCCGGTCGGGTCGTTGTCGAAGTTGACGGGGTAGATGTCCTGGTACTTCTTGGGCGGGTTCTCGGCGTAGGCGATCGTGCCGTCGGCACGGGTGGTGAACCACTCGGGGTTGCTCTCGACCCAGGGGTGGTCCGGCGCGGCCTGCAGGGCGAGGTCCAGGGCGATCTCGAGGCCGAGCGCCTTCGCGTGCGCCACGAAGGCGTCGAAGTCCTCGAACGTGCCGAGGTCGGGGTGGATGGCGTCGTGGCCGCCGTACTTCGACCCGATGGCCCAGGGTGAGCCGGTGTCGTCGGGGCCCGGCGTCAGGGTGTTGTTCGGGCCCTTGCGGTTCACCTCGCCGATCGGGTGGATCGGCGGCAGGTAGACCACGTCGAAGCCCAGGTCGGCGGCGTAGTCGAGCCGCTTCACCGCGGTGCGGAAGTTGCCGCTGACGACCTTGCCGGCCTTCTCGTCGACGTAGGCACCCTCGGAGCGCGGGAAGAACTCGTACCAGGATCCGAACAGCGCGCGCTGCCGGTCGGCGTACATCGGGTAGGGCCCCTCGATGGTGACCAGGTCGCGGAGCGGGTGCGCGGCGAGCAGGCGCGTGAGCTCGGGGGACTGGAGCGCGGCCAACCGGGCCTCGACCGGGCGCTCCGCGTCCTGGGCCGCGGCGATCGCGCCCTCGAGGACCTCCTTGTCGTGAGCCTCCGTGATGTCGGCCGCCACCCGCTCGAAGAGCAGCCGCGCCTCGGTGAACATCAGCTCGACATCCACCCCGGCCGGTACCTTCACGCCGGCGTTGTGCTGCCAGGTGCCGATGGGGTCCGACCAGGCCTGGATCTCGAACGTCCACGCGCCCTCGACGTCCGGTGTCACCCAGGTCTCGTAGTGGTCGGGCCGCTCCGGGTGCTTGTGCAGCGGGACCGGCGCCCGCCTGGTCCCGCTGGGGTCGACGGTGACGACCTCGGCACCGAGCTTGTCGTGGCCCTCGCGGAAGACCGTCGCCGAGACGGGCATCGGCTCGCCCACCGTCGCCTTGGCGGCCTGCCGGCCGAGGTCGACCACGGGCATGACGTTGAGGATGGGAATCCGCCCGACCATGCTCCCCACCTTTGCGGTTCGCCGTGTGGCCGTGCAAGCCGGGTGTCTCACCAGTCCACCGCTGGTTGAGGAAGGCGCCCTGGCGCCTGTCACGAAACCACCCGCACGGGTGGGAGGCTTCACCGCTCTCGCCGATTTGGATCGATCCAGACAAATCGGGCTACCGTCCTTCCGTGCGCGCAATCCGTCGATTCACCGTCCGTCCCGTCCTGCCTCCGGCGCTCGAGCCACTGGCGGACCTGGCGGGCAACCTGCGGTGGTCCTGGCACCCCCAGACCCAGGACGTCTTCGCCGCGGTCGACCCGCAGGCGTGGGACTCGGTGGAGCATGACCCGGTCCGCCTGCTGGGCGCCGTCGGCCGCGACCGCTGGCGCGACCTGGCCGGCGACGACTCGTTCGTGGAGCGGCTGAACGCCGCCAAGGCCGACCTCGACGGGTACCTCTCCGCCGACCGCTGGTACCAGCGCAAGGCCGGCCCCGACGCGCCCCGCGCGATCGCGTACTTCTCCCCGGAGTTCGGCATCACGGCCGTGCTCCCGCAGTACTCCGGCGGGCTGGGCATCCTGGCCGGCGACCACCTGAAGGCGGCCTCGGACCTCGGCGTCCCGCTGGTCGGCGTCGGCCTGCTCTACAAGCACGGGTACTTCAAGCAGTCGATGTCCCGCGAGGGCTGGCAGCAGGAGACCTACCCGGTCCTGGACCCCGACGAGCTGCCGCTGTCGCTGCTGCGCGAGCCGAACGGCGTCCGCGCCACTGTCTCGATCGAGATGCCGGGCGGACCCGACCTCGTCGCGCGGATCTGGGTCGCCAGCGTCGGCCGGGTGCCGCTGCTGCTGCTCGACTCCGACGTGGAGGGCAACCCCGACCACTACCGCGAGGTGACCGACCGGCTGTACGGCGGCGCCAAGGAGCACCGTCTCCGCCAGGAGCTGCTCCTCGGCGTGGGCGGCGTGCGCGCGCTCCGCGTGTACGCCCGGATCACCGGCGCCCCGGCTCCCGAGGTGTTCCACACCAACGAGGGCCACGCCGGCTTCCTCGGCCTGGAGCGGATCCGCGAGCTGACGGTCGGCGCCGACGGCCCCGGGCTCGACTGGGACACCGCCCTCGAGGTCTCCCGCGCCTCCACCGTGTTCACCACGCACACGCCGGTGCCCGCCGGCATCGACCGGTTCCCGCGCGAGCTCGTCGAGCAGTACTTCGGCAAGAACGGCCCGACCGCCGGCGTACCGGTCGAGAACGTGCTGGCGCTCGGCAGCGAGGACTACGAGGGCGGCGACGCCAGCGTCTTCAACATGGCGGTGATGGGCTTCCGCCTCTCCCAGCGCGCGAACGGCGTCTCGCTGCTGCACGGCCACGTCAGCCGGGAGATGTTCAACGGCCTGTGGCCGGCCTTCGACGAGGCCGAGGTGCCGATCGGGTCGATCACCAACGGCGTGCACGCGCCGACCTGGGTGGCCCGCGAGGTCATCGAGCTGGCGGCCTCGCGCGGCGCGAACCCCGACGGGGACGACGTCGACGCGTTCTTCCGTGCCGTCGACGAGGTGCCCGGCACCGAGATCTGGTCGGTGAAGCGCGAGCTGCGCGAGCGGCTCGTCCACGACGCGCGTCGGCGCCTCAAGAAGTCCAACCTCAACCGCGGCATCGCGAAGGCGGAGCTCGGCTGGGTCGACACGGCCCTGGATCCCGACGTGCTGACGATCGGCTTCGCGCGCCGGGTGCCGTCGTACAAGCGGCTCACCCTGATGCTCCGCGACCAGGACCGCCTCAAGAAGCTGCTGCTCCACCCCGAGCGCCCGGTCCAGCTGATCATCGCCGGCAAGTCGCACCCCGCCGACGACGGCGGCAAGAAGCTGATCCAGGAGATCGTCCGGTTCGCCGACGACCCCGAGGTGCGCCACCGCATCGTGTTCCTGCCGAACTACGACATCGCCATGGCGCAGCCGCTGTACCCCGGCTGCGACGTCTGGCTGAACAACCCGCTGCGCCCGTACGAAGCGTGCGGTACCTCCGGCATGAAGTCCGCCCTCAACGGCGGGCTCAACCTCTCGATCCTCGACGGCTGGTGGGACGAGTGGTACGACGGCAACAACGGCTGGGCGATCCCGTCCGCCGATGGCATCGAGGACGCCGACCGTCGTGACGACATCGAGGCCAACGCGCTCTACGACCTGATCGAGAACGACGTCGCGCCCAAGTTCTACGACGTCGACGGCGACGGCGTGCCCACCCGCTGGCTGGAGATGGTGCGGCACACGCTCAAGTCGCTCGGCCCCAAGGTGCTGGCCACTCGGATGGTCCGCGACTACGTGCGCAAGCTCTACACCCCCGCCGCCGTCAACGGCCGCGCCCTGAACGACGACTACGCCGGCGCCGCGACCCTCGCTGCGTGGAAGAAGAAGGTCAAGGACGCCTGGCCCGAGGTCCGCGTCGAGCACGTAGAGTCCGGCGGCGTCGGAGACGCACCCGAGGTCGGCGACGTCCTCAACGTGCGCGCGTTCGTCGCGCTCGGCGTCCTCTCGCCCGACGACGTCGACGTCCAGGTCGTGCACGGCGTGATCGACGCCGACGACGCCCTCGTCGACACCACGAGGGACTCGCTGTCGCCCGCCGAGGCCTACGACGGCGGCCGGTACCGCTTCGACGGCACCGTCACCCTCGACCACTCCGGCGCCTTCGGCTACACCGTCCGCGTCATCCCCAAGAACAACCTCCTCGCGAGCACCGCCGAGCTCGGCGTCGTCGCCCTGCCGTGACCGAGCCCGTTGGTCGAGGAGGTTGCCAGCGCGCCTTCCTCGACCAACGGGCGGTCGGGGGGCAGTTTCCGTAGTAGCCCCCATGTCCTTTCGGCCCTGACGGCCGCAGACTCAGGACCATGAGCTCCAAGCTGAGCCGGCTGCTTGTCGTCGTCGCCATGGCCACGCCGTTGCTGGCGTCGACCGCTGGGCCGTCCGTCGGGAGGACGGCCGAGCAGGTCGCACACGCCGGCCGGATCTCGTTCACCACCAAACCCCCGGCCGATCCCGACGACACCTACGTCTTCACCATGCGGTCGGACGGGACGGACCGGCGCAAGCTCGTGCCCGGCCACACCTGCTGCGCGGGTTGGTCTCCCGACGGGTCCCGGCTCGTTGTGCCCGGCTCACCCCCGACGACCGGATCGCCAGCGCGATCGTCCGGCGCGACGGGTCCCACTACCGCGAGCTCGCGCTTCCCGACCCGACCCTCAACATCGGTTGCACCACCGGCTCCTGGTCGCCGAGCGCGGCCCGGCTGACCTGTGAGAGCTGGGACGACACGAACGCCGGCCGCAACGGGCTGTACACGATCTCGGCGCGGGACGGGCGGATCGTCCGGCGCCTCACCAGGAACCCGTTCGGCGCGACCGACATCCCGGGCTCGTACTCGCCAGACGGGAACCGGATCGTCTTCGTGCGGTTCCGGGGCGAGGAGGACGCGATCGGCCTGTACGTCGTCCATGCCGACGGACAGGGCCTGCGCCGCATCGAGTCCGCCGGAAGGCGGCTCAACCCGGGCGCCGACTGGTCATCACGCGGCAACCTCATCGCGTTCTCCCGTCACGTCACCGCGGACGCGCGCGGCAGCTTGTGGATCGTGCGCGCAGACGGATCCGGGCTCCGGCACGTCGATCCCGAAGGCCTTGACTGCGGGGGTGACGTCGACGACCCGCAGGACGTCGGTTGCCACGCACCCGTGTGGTCGCCCGACGGCACCAGGGTCGCCTTCGCGGCGGGGAACGACGCGGTGGGCTACGACATCTACACGGTGAACACCGACGGCACCGGCCTGACCCGCCTCACCACCACCGGGGCCGACGACCCGGACTGGAGCGCGGGACCGGGAAAGTCGTAGGTCCGGCCGGGGACGAGACGTAGCGTCCCTGCCTACGAGTGCCTCATCACCACAACGGTGCGCGGGCCGAAGGTGAGCAGGTCACCGGCCTCGACGGGGGTGCCGATGGGGTGATCGGCGCAGGTGGACAGCACGACCTCGCCGGAGCGGATCCAGTCGTTCTTGGGGAGGGTGACCTCGGCTGGCTCGTCGTCGGCGTTCAGCCAGATCAGGAACGAGGAGTCGCGCTGCTGCTCGCCCTGGGGGCCGGGGGAGCGGAGCGGGTCGCCAGAGACGAACATCCCGAACACGTGCAGCGAGTCGTCGAACCAGTCGTGCGCCTCCATCTCGCGTCCCGACGGGTGGATCCAGGCGAGGTCCTTCGCGCCGCCCTCCAACGTCGGGGTGCCGGCGAGGTGGTGTCGCTGACGCAGCGCCGGGTGGTCACGGCGCAGCCGGAGTGCGGTCTTGGTCAAGTCGTACACGTCCAGCCAGGCGTCGTCCGCACGCCAGTCGACCCAGGACACCTCGTTGTCCTGCACGTACGCGTTGTTGTTGCCGCCCTGGGTCCGCCCGCGCTCGTCGCCCGCGGTGAGCATCGGCGACCCGCTGGACAGACACAGCGTGATCATCAAGTTGGCGGCCTGCCGACGCCGCAGCGCCTGGATCGCGGCGTCGTCGGTCTCGCCCTCGACCCCGTGGTTCCAGGAGCGGTTGTTGTCGGAGCCGTCCCGGTTGTGCTCGCCGTTGGCCTCGTTGTGCTTGACGTCATAGGAGACCAGGTCGCGCACGGTGAAGCCGTCGTGCGCCGTCACGAAGTTCACCGAGGCGTACGGCGAGCGCCCGTCGTCGGCGTACAGGTCGGAAGACCCCGACAGCCGCGACGCGACGCCGCTGATCTGGCCGGGCCGGATCCAGAAGTCGCGCATGGTGTCGCGGTAGGTGTCGTTCCACTCCACCCACGGCGGCGGGAACGAGCCGACCCGGTACCCGTCCATGGAGGCGTCCCACGGCTCCGCGATCAGCTTGACGTACCTCAGCACCGGGTCCTGCCCGATCGTCGTCAAGAACGCGCTGCGCATGTCGATGTCGTGCCCGGTCCGCGCGAGGGCCGACGCCAGGTCGAAGCGGAAGCCGTCGACGTGCATCTCGGTCACCCAGTAGCGCAGGGAGTCGAGGATCAGCCGCAGCGCGCCGAGGTTGGTCGAGTCGACGGTGTTGCCGCAGCCGGTCACGTCCCAGTACGCGCTGCCCGGCGCGCCCATCCGCTTGTAGAAGCCGAGGTCGTCGAGCCCGCGGAAGGCGTACGTCGGCCCGGCCGACTCGCCCTCGGCCGTGTGGTTGTAGACCACGTCGAGGAACACCTCGATGCCCGCGCGGTGGAAGCTGCGGACCATCTCCTTGAACTCGCGGACCTGCTGGCCCTGGGTGCCCGAGGAGCTGTACGCCGCGTGCGGGGCGAAGAAGCCGATGGTGTTGTAGCCCCAGTAGTTCTTCATCCCGCGCGCCGCGACGGCCGGCTCGGTGAAGAACTGCTGCACGGGCAGCAGCTCGACCGCCGTGACGCCGAGGTCGCGGAGGTAGTTGGTGACGGTGTCGGAGCCGAGGCCGGCGTACGTACCGCGCAGGTGCTCGGGGATCTCGTTGTGCAGCGCCGTGAAGCCCTTGACGTGCAGCTCGTAGATGACGGTGTCGCGCCAGCGTCGCCGCATCGGCCGGTCGTCGCCCCAGTCGAACTCGTCGTGCACGACCACGGACCTCGGCATCGCGCCCGCCGAGTCCTTCGTGCTCCGCCGCCCGTCGGCCGACCTGTCCAGCAACGTCGGCCCGGGCTCCGGCTCGCCCGTGATCGCCTTGGCGTAGGGGTCGAGCAGCAGCTTGTGCCGGTTGAACCGGCGTCCGTGACGTGGGTCCCACGGCCCGTCGGCACGGAAGCCGTAGTGCTGGCCGACCGGTACGCCGGGCACCTGGCCGTTCCATACGCCGAGGACGTGCTCGGTCAGCTGGTACCTCGTCTCGCCACCGTCCGTGTCGAACAGGCACACCCAGACCGACGTCGCCTCGGGCGCCCAGACGGCGAAGTTGGTGGCCTCCGGGCTCCACGTCGCCCCGAGCTCCTGGTGCCGCCCGGGCCACACGTCGAGCTTCTCGTCGCGCGTGCGCCAGTGCCACCGCTCGGGCCGGCTCTCGGGAGTCACCCGCCACATTGTGCTGGGTAGGGTCGGGCGACCAGACGCGACCCGACGAGGGGAGAGACAACGATGGGCGAGTTCGTACGCCTCGAGGTGGCCGACGGCGTCGGCACCATCCGGTTGGACCGGCCGAAGATGAACGCCCTGAACGTCCAGGTCCAGGAGGAGATCCGCGCCGCCGCCACCGAGGCGAGCGAGCGCGACGATGTGAAGGCGGTGGTCGTGTACGGCGGCGAGAAGGTGTTCGCCGCGGGTGCCGACATCAAGGAGATGGCCGACATGGCCTACACGGACATGGTCCGTCGCTCCGGTGCCCTCCAGTCGTCGTTCTCCGCGGTGGCCCGGATCCCCAAGCCGGTCATCGCTGCCGTCACCGGCTACGCCCTGGGCGGCGGGTGCGAGCTCGCGTTGTGCGCCGATGTGCGCTACGCCGCCGAGGACGCCGTGCTCGGGCAGCCGGAGATCCTGCTGGGCGTCATCCCCGGCGCCGGAGGTACCCAGCGGCTGTCGCGGCTGGTCGGCCCGAGCCGGGCGAAGGACATCGTCTTCACCGGGCGCTTCGTGAAGGCGACCGAGGCGCTCCAGATCGGGTTGGTCGACAAGGTGTACCCCGCCGACCAGGTGTACGCCGAGGCCGTGGCGTGGGCGTCCCGCTTCAGCAACGCCGCGTCGTACGCGCTCCGGGCGGCCAAGGAGAGCATCGACCGCGGCCTGGAGACCGACCTCGAGACGGGGCTGGAGATCGAGCGGCAGCAGTTCGCCGCGCTGTTCGCGACCGAGGACCGTGACATCGGGATGCGGTCGTTCGTTGAGAACGGGCCCGGCAAGGCGCGTTTCGTCGGTCGATGAGGCCGGTCACGTGCAAGGCTGGACCACTGGGCTGAACAGACTGGGCTGACAAGACTGGGCTGAGAGCACCCGACCCCCGAAGGACCCCATCGTGGCTGACGAGACGACCGAGACCGACACCCGGGACGAGCAGAAGCCCAGGCGCGGCGCCGCCGCGGCCGCCAAGGCCAAGGCCGGCCTCGACCTGGTCCGGCTGCGGATCGGTCAGCTGGTCTGGCTGGTCTGCGTGCTCGCCGCCCTGGTGCTCGCGATCGGCGCCCTCCTCGTCGCCCTCAAGGCGAACACCGACAACGACCTGGTCACGTGGGTCCTGAAGATGGCCGACCGGCTCGACCTGACGGTCTTCGACCGCGACAACGGCATCAAGGACTTCACCGGCAAGAACGCCGAGATCAAGGAAGCCCTGCTCAACTGGGGCCTGGCCGCGATCGTCTGGCTGGTCGCCGGCCGGATCGTGGACCGCATCATCCGCCCCTGACGCGTCGAAGCGGGGGTGGTTGCCCCCACCCTCACCGGACCGCGAGGATCGGGCCATGACGTCCACCACGCGCGCCCTCGCTCGCGTCGCCACCGCTGCCCTCGCCCTCACCGCCGGAGGTCTCGCCACCGTGGCTGCCCCGGCCTCGGCCGCGAGCTTCGCGCTGACCTACAGCTGCACCAGCAGCGCCGACGCTTTCACCCACGACTTCAGCGCGGTCGTCGACACCAACGCGCCGCCGACCCTCGGTTCGACTCTGTCGACGTCCATCACGGTGACGTCCGACGTGACCGTTCCGGAGGAGCTCGCAGACACCCTGCGTGGTCTCGGCGTCGCCACCGTCGACGGCACCAGTCAGGCGACCGGCACGGTGGACGGCGTCAGTCGCACCTCCACCCTCACGATCCCCAAGACAGCCGTGACGGCCGATGGAGTGCCGATGCACGTCCTCGGCTCGGGACCCGGCGGCTCCATCACCGCCGGGGCCGTCGGCAGCACGATCCTGCTGGGCGCCGGCAACTTCACCGCCACCCTCACGGGGTACAACACCGCCGGCACCGTCGTCGTCCCGGCCACCACCTTCACCTGCTCGCTCGAGCCGGCGACGGGCCAGGACCTGTTGGTGGACAAGGTGAACGTCGTCCAGGCGCCGACCACGACGACCCTCACGGTCAGCTCGCCGGTCGACTACGGCGCGGTGCCGAGCGTGTCCGCCGACGTGAGCTGGGCCGGCGGCAACCAGAAGCCCGCGGGCAAGATCGCCTTCACCTACGCCGGCAAGACGGTGACCGTCGACGTGAAGGGCGGCAAGGCCAAGGCCGACCTGGCGCCGGCGCTGACGATGGGCGCGAACCACGTGACCGCGGTCTTCACCCCGACCGAGACCACGCTGGCGCCCAGCCAGTCGGGCGCGTCCTTCACGGTCGTCCGTGACCACACGACGACGACCGCTTCGGCCGTCTACCGCGCCCCCCGGCATCGACTCGTCGGGAAGGCGACCGTCGAGGCCGTGAACGGCACGGACGTCGCGGGCCAGGTGAGGATCGTGCTCAAGCGCGACGGCGTGAAGATCCGCAGCGCCGTCGTCGGGCTGAGCTCCTTCGACAAGGCGAAGAAGGTCTTCCAGCACATCAGCAAGATCGGCACCTACACCGTCGTGACGCGGTACCTCGGCTCGCCGACCTTGCGCCGGTCCGTCGACCGCACCAAGCTCGCGGTCTGACCCGCCGAGTCACCGTGTGACGGCCGCCTCCCCTGTGAGTCATCGCACGAGGACGCGGTGTCTCGGCCCGGTTACGCGCTAGTAGCCTCGGGCCCGTGACCTCCATCGTCGTTTGTGTGAAGCACGTGCCGGACGCGACTGCCGACCGGCACTTCGAGGCCGACAACACCGTGGACCGCGTGGGTGTGGACGGGTTGTTGTCGGAGCTCGACGAGTACGCCGTCGAGCAGGCGCTCCGGCTCAAGGAGAAGGCCGAGAACCCCGACGAGGTGACCGTCACGGCGGTCACCGTCGGCCCGGAGAAGGCCGCGGATGCGGTGCGCAAGGCGCTGCAGATGGGCGCCGACTCCGGGGTGCACGTCTCGGACGAGGCCATCGCCGGCTCCGATGCCATCGCCACCTCGCTGGTGCTGGCCGCGGCCGTCAAGAAGGCCGCCGGGGGCGACGTACCGGATCTGGTGATGTGCGGGATGGCGTCGACCGACGGGTCGATGGGCGTGCTGCCGGCGATGCTGGCCGAGCGTCTCGGGGTCCCGCAGGTGACGCTGGCGTCGGTGGTGGAGACCCAGGGTGACCAGGTCCGCGTCAAGCGAGACGGGGATGTGGCGACCGAGGTGATCGGCGGCACGATGCCGCTGGTGCTGTCGGTGACCGACCAGTCCGGTGAGGCCAGGTACCCGTCGTTCAAGGGGATCATGGCGGCGAAGAAGAAGCCGATGGAGACCTACAGCCTGGCCGACCTGGACGTCTCGGCGGACCAGGTGGGGCTGTCGGTGGCCTGGTCGGTGGTCGAGGGCACCGAGGCCCGCCCGCCGCGCAGCCAGGGCGAGATCGTCAAGGACGAGGACGGTTCGGGCGCCACGGCGCTGACCGAGTTCCTCGCGTCCAAGAAGTTCATCTGAGGAGCGTGTGAGTCATGTCTGAGGTTCTGGTTCTCGTCGACCACGCCGACGGTGCGGTCAAGAAGCCGACCTACGAGCTGCTGACGATCGCCCGTCGGCTCGGTGAGCCGTCGGCGGTCTTCATCGGCTCCGCCTCGCAGGGCTCCGCGGTGGGGGAGTCGGTCGCGAGGTACGGCGCGGAGAAGGTCTACGTCGTCGACGACGCCGAGATCAAGGGCTTCCTGGTGGCGCCCAAGGCCGAGGCTCTCCAGCAGCTGGTGGAGAAGACCTCCCCGGCCGCCGTCCTGATCTCCTCCACACCGGAGGGCAAGGAGATCGCGGCCAGGTTGGCCATCAAGACGTCGTCGGGGCTGATCACCGACGCGGTGGACGTCCAGGAGGGTCCGGTCACCACTCAGTCGGTGTTCGCCGGCAACTACACCGTCCAGGCGAAGGTCACCCAGGGCACGCCGATCATCACGGTCAAGCCGAACGCCGCCACGCCCGAGGAGGCATCCGGCGCCGGGTCGGTGGAGGAGTTCGCCGCGACCATCTCCGACGCCGCGAAGACCGCGCAGATCGTCGCCGCGCAGCCGCGCGAGAAGACCGGCCGCCCCGAGATGACCGAGGCCGCGATCGTGGTCTCGGGTGGGCGGGGTACGGGCGGGAACTTCGACCCCATCGAGGGACTGGCCGACGCGCTCGGCGCCGCCGTCGGCGCGTCCCGCGCCGCGGTCGACTCCGGCTGGGTGCCCCACTCCTACCAGGTCGGCCAGACCGGCAAGACCGTCTCCCCACAGCTGTACATCGCCGCGGGCATCTCCGGCGCCATCCAGCACCGCGCCGGCATGCAGACCTCGAAGACCATCGTGGCCATCAACAAGGACGACGAGGCCCCGATCTTCGAGCTCGTCGACTTCGGGGTCGTCGGCGACCTCCACACCGTGCTTCCCGCCGCCACCGAGCAGATCAACCAGCGCAAGGGCTGACCGGCCTCGGTCCGTCCGAGTGGCGGAAAAAGCACGATCGTACTATTCTGGCGTCGTGAGCAAGGGCCAGGCGACCAAGGCGTCGATCCTCGACGAGGCACTGCACGTCGCCTCGCAGGTCGGCTTCGAGGGCCTGTCCATCGGCCAGCTGGCCGAGCGCACCGACATGAGCAAGAGCGGGCTGTTCGCCCACTTCCGCTCCAAGGAGCAGCTCCAGCTGCAGGCGCTCGACCACGCGGCCGCGCGGTTCACCGACGTCGTCGCGAGGCCGACCCTCAAGGCGCCGCGCGGTGAGGCCCGCGTTCGTGAGCTGTTCGAACGGTGGATCGGCTGGGAGACCGGGGCGTTCGCAGGCGGTTGCGTGTTCATCTCCGCCTCCGACGAGTACGACGACCAGCCGGGGCCGATGCACGACGCCGTGCTGCAGCACCAGCGGGACTGGACCGACTTCATCGCCACGGTCGCCGGCACCGCCGTGACCGAGGGGCACTTCCGCGCGGACGTCGACCCGGCGCAGTTCACGTTCATGCTCCAGGGCGTGATGCTCGGCTACCACCACGCGAGCCGGCTGCTGCGCGACCCGCACGCCCTCGAGCGCACCCGCACCGCCTTCGAGCAGCTGCTCGAGGCATCCCGCTAGGTCATCCACCACCCCAGGAGGGGTCATGTCAGGTCCACGGAAAAGCACGATCGTTCGTTTCCGCGTTGCCGCCCGTCGCCGGCTGTTCGCTCTCGCGGATCTCGTCGCCCCGGGTGTCGCCGCGCGCCTGGCCCGCGACCTGTGGTTCGCGGTTCCGCCGCTCATCGACGCTGCCACGCTGCCGCCGGGCGGCGAGGCGTTCGAGGTCGAGTCGCTCGGCGCCGCGGTCCGGGGCCGCGCGTGGGGGACCGGGCCGGCGGTCTACCTGGTGCACGGGTGGGGTGGCCGCGGGTCCCAGCTGGCGTCGTACGTCGAGCCGTTGCTGGACCGAGGGTTCCGCGTGGTGATGTTCGACGCGCCCGCACACGGCGACTCCGACCCCGGCCCGGCCGGTCCGGGTCGCACGCACGGGGTGGAGTTCGGCAAGGCCCTGGACGCCGTGTTCGCGAGGTACGGGCCCGCCGAGGCCGTCGTGGCCCACTCGCTCGGCGCCATCTCGACGTACCTGACCCTGCGCTTCGGCTGGCTCTCCGCACGTCGGCTCGTGCTGCTCGCCCCGATGGTCGCGGCGGAGCCGCTCTTCGACCAGTTCCAGCACACGCTCGGCTTCGGCGCCCGCACCCGTCGCGCCTTCGACCGTGAGCTGGAGGCGTTCGTGGGCATCCCGATGACCGAGTTCGACGCGATCTTCCAGGCCTCGCGTGTCGACCCGGTGCCCACGCTCGTGGTCCACGACCGCGATGACCGGCAGACGCCGTGGGCCGACTCGGCCCGCCTCGTCGAGTCGCTGGAGGGCGCCCGGCTGGTGACGACCCAGGGTCTCGGCCACCGCCGGATCCTGAAGGACCCCGCGGTCATCCGGCAGGTGCTCGACTTCCTGCGTCAGGCACCGGCACAGGCGGGCGCTGCCTAGTCCGCCCTCGGGTTGTGTGCCTGAGAACGCGCTATAGCGCGTCGTCAGGCACACGACTCGTTCACGTCGCGGTTGTCGTGACCGCTGCGGCGAGGGCGGGGAGCACGACGTCGTACGCCGCGGCCGTGAGATGCAGGCCGTCGGCGTCGTACGCCGCGGGGCCGAGGTCGGCGAGCAGTGCGCGGCCGTCGACGACCACGGCGCCGGCGGCGGCGAACCGCGTGCACGCCGCCTCGGCATAGGTGTCGAGGACCGCGTTCGTGCGGTTGCCGGCGCCGGCCAGTCGTGCCTCGTCGACCCCGGGCGGGCTGAGCAGGACGAGCCCGGCGTGAGGCACCGTGGCGAGGAAGGCGTCCAGCAACGCGGCGAACTCCGCAAGAGGCACGGACTTCCAGGGAGCAGCGTCGTTCGAGCCGACCGAGACCACCAGCACGTCGTGCGAGGTGACGCCCGCGCTCATCGCCTGCGCCATCAGCTCGCGGACGGTGGCGCCACCGACGGCGGCGTTCGTGACCGACGGAGCGATCCGGGCCAGGTCGCGGCGTACCCGGGCCAGGTGGCTGTCGCCCAGGAGCACGACTCGTGGGGTGGACGGCACGCCGGTGAACCTACGCTGGACCCATGGGCATCCAGCAGCAGGTGGCCGACGCCGCGACGCGCGCCCGGGCAGCGGCACGGGTGCTGGCGCTGGCGACCCGGGCGGAGAAGGACGCGGCGCTGACGGCGATCGCGGATGCGCTGACGACCCACGAGGCGGCGATCCTGGCCGCGAACGCCGAGGACGTCGCGCGTGCGGAGGCCGACGGCACCAAGGAGGGCGTGGTCGACCGCCTCCGCCTGGACGCCGCCCGGCTGGCCGGGATGGCCGACGCGCTCCGTCAGCTCGTGGCGCTGCCCGACCCGGTCGGTGAGGTGGTCCGCGGCGACACGCTCGCCAACGGGCTGGAGCTGCGTCAGGTGCGGGTGCCGTTCGGCGTGGTCGGGATGATCTACGAGGCCCGCCCGAACGTGACCGTCGACGCCGCCGGCATCTGCCTCAAGTCCGGGAACGCCGTGCTGCTCCGCGGCAGCTCGAGCGCCCGCTCCAGCAACGCCGCCCTGGTCGACGTGATCCGAGGTGCCGTCGAGGTCTTCGGGCTGCCGGCCGACGTCGTCCAGCTCGCGCCCGGCGACAGCCACGAGGGCGTCAAGGCGCTGATGCGCGCCCGCGGCCTGGTCGACGTACTCATCCCACGTGGTGGTGCCGGCCTGATCCGGTCCGTGGTCGAGGAGTCCACCGTCCCCGTGATCGAGACGGGCGTCGGGAACTGCCACGTGTACGTCGACGCCTCGGCCGACCTGGAGAAGGCCCTCGACATCGTCGTCAACTCCAAGACCCAGCGCACCAGCGTCTGCAACGCCGCCGAGTCGCTCCTGGTGCACGCCGACGTGGCCGACGCCTTCCTGCCGCGGATCGTCACTGCGTTGCAGGATGCGGGCGTGACGATCCACGGCGACGCGGCCTTCGCGGCGTACGACGGGGTGGTCCCGGCCACCGAGGAGGACTGGGGCACCGAGTACCTCGACCTCGACATCTCGGCCGCCGTGGTGCCCGACCTCGACGCGGCCATCGAGCACGTCACCCGCTGGTCGAGCGGGCACACCGAGGCGATCGTCACCGCCGACCTGAACGCCGCCCGCAGGTTCACGGCAGAGGTCGACGCCGCCGCGGTGCTGGTCAACGCGAGCACGCGGTTCACCGACGGCGGGGAGTTCGGCTTCGGCGCCGAGATCGGCATCAGCACCCAGAAGCTGCACGCCCGGGGCCCGATGGGGCTCACGGAGATGACGACGACCAAGTACGTCGTCACGGGCGACGGCCACGTGCGCTGATCACCTCTGAGGCCCGGTAGAGTTCCCGCCATGTCGACGCTGCTGATCGCCGCCGCGGAGGGGAACGAGACCTGGGGCGGCCTCAACCACTGGGTGGTCGGCGCGAGCACCCTCGCCCTGCTGATGATCGCCATGGGCATCCTGGTCGCGTTCGGCGGCGGGCGAGAGCACAGCTGAGCGCGCTCGCCACGCCCCCCTCCTCGACCTCCGCCCGCCGGCGGGTCGGGGTGATGGGCGGCACGTTCGACCCGATCCATCACGGGCACCTCGTGGCGGCCTCCGAGGTACAGGCGTGGTTCGACCTCGACGAGGTCGTCTTCGTGCCGACCGGTGCACCCTGGCAGAAGTCCGGTCGCGAGGTGTCCGAGGCCGAGGACCGCTACCTGATGACGGTGATCGCCACCGCGGCCAACCCGAGATTCTGGGTCTCGCGCGTCGACATCGACCGCGACGGGCCGACGTACACCATCGACACGCTGCGCGACCTGAGCGCCGCCATGCCCGACGTCGAGCTGTACTTCATCACCGGTGCCGACGCGCTGGCCGACATCTTCACCTGGCGCGACGCCGAGGAGCTGTTCCAGCTGGCCAACTTCGTGGGCTGCACCCGCCCCGGCTACACCATGGACCCCGCCACGTTGAATGCGATTCCCTCCGACCGTGTGACGATGGTGGAGATCCCGGCGCTCGCGATCAGCTCCACCGACTGCCGGGACCGGAAGCGCCGGGGCGAGCCGGTCTGGTACCTCGTCCCCGACGGCGTCGTCCAGTACATCGCCAAGCACGACCTCTACGCAGCCCCCGAACCCGCCAAGGAAGTTGAGAAGTGACCGCCACCGACCGGGCCGTCGAGCTCGTCGTGACCGCCGCCCGCGCGGCCTCCGACAAGCTCGCGAGCCAGATCGTCGCCTTCGACGTCAGCGACCAGCTCGCCATCACCGACGCGTTCCTCATCGCGAGCGGCTCCAACGACCGCCAGGTGAAGTCCATCGTCGACGAGGTCGAGGAGAAGCTGCGCGAGGTGGGCGCCAAGCCGCTGCGCCGCGAGGGCGAGCGCGACGGCCGCTGGGTGCTCATCGACTACGGCGAGATCGTGGTGCACATCCAGCACGACGAGGAGCGCCAGTTCTACGCCCTCGAGCGGCTCTGGCGTGACTGCCCGGCGATCCCGCTCCCGGCGGACGTCGTGTCCCACAGCCGGTGACCCGCCGGCTCGTCCTGCTCCGCCACGGGCAGACCGCCTGGAACGCCGAGCTCCGCGCCCAGGGCCACGCGGACATCTCCCTCGACGACACCGGCCGCGCCCAGGCGGCCGCCGTCGCGCCGTACCTCGCCGCCCTGAGACCCGTCCGCCTCTGGTCGAGCGACCTGGCGCGGGCCCGGGAGACGGCCGAGTACGTCGCGTCCGCCGCCGGCCTCCCGGTGCAGATCGACCCCAGGCTGCGCGAGTACGACGTCGGCGTCCGCTCGGGCCTGACCACGGCCGAGTTCGAGCAGCGGTACCCGGCCGAGTACGCCGCGTGGCTGGCGCACGACGAGAGCCTGCTGGTCGAGGGTGCGGAGACGATGGCGCAGGTGCGTGCCCGGGTACTGCCGGCGTTGCGCGAGTGTCACGAGGCCCTCGCGCCGGGGGAGACCGGCATCGTCGTCATGCACGGCGCCTGCCTCAAGGTCGGCCTCCTGGCGCTGCTGGGGTGGCCGGACGAGCTCTCCCGGACGCTGCGCGGGATGGACAACGGCGCATGGGCGGTGCTCGGTGAGCACGACGCCTCCGGCGGCCTGCGGTTGGTGTCGTACAACGAGAACGCCGCCTCCGGCCAGCACCCCGACGAGGCCGCCGGAGCCGATTTCGCCAGCACCGAGGCGGTTGGCTAAGATTCCACGTCGTTGCCCGTTCGCAGGGTGACAGCAACCGATCTGGGGCTGTGGCGCAGCTGGTAGCGCACCTGCATGGCATGCAGGGGGTCAGGGGTTCGAGTCCCCTCAGCTCCACCAGACACCGCGCGCCCGCCGCCCGAAGGGCGGCGGGTCTTGTTTTCGGGCGCCGGGCGCAGCTGGTAGCCCACTAGGCAGGCGCGAAGGATGCCAGCAGCTCCTCGAGCGCCTGCTGGTCCGGCATCGCGAACTCCGGGGCGTGCGGCACCTGGCCGATGACGTCGAAGTGCCGGCCGATGTCCGCGAGCACAGGTGGAAGGTGCGTGCTGAACACGGCCGATGGATCGAGCGACCTGACGGCGTCCACCGAAGCGGTGTACTTCGTGACGTCGACGTTGTGCACCCAGGGACTGTCCATGGTGGCCCAGAGCAGCTGACCCTCGCGCACGTCACCTGCATCCCGGACGTTGGGACCGGTCGCGAGCTCGGCCGTCGGTAGTGGGGCACCGAAGCAGTCGGAAGTGAACATGGCTCCGGTACTGGTGTCGACGAAGCCGGTGGTGACCGGACTGTCGAAGAGAGGCGGGCGGAAGGCGAGCAGGGTACGGTCGCCGACCTCCAGCGACTGACCGCGGTTGAGCAGGTACACCCGATCGAGCGGTACCTCCCACTCGCAGCCCAGGATCCCGACCCCACCGAACGTCGAGACCAGCCGTGCGTTCGGCGCGGCGTCGAGCAGTGCCCGGATGCCGCCGGTGTGGTCTCGGTCGGGGTGGGTGACCCAGATCCAGCGAACGTCCGCCGGGTCCATCACCCGGGCCAGGTCGGTGACGAAGTCCTTGTCGGGGGTGCTGAGGCCGGTGTCGACGACGACCGGCTCCTGGGCGTGCAGCACGAAGGCGTTGACCGGCACGAAGCCGATCCCGGGCACCTGGGCACAGTCGGTGAGAAGGGTGACATCGGGGTTGATCGAGTGGATTTCCATGCCGGACCGTAGGTCTCTTCGGGGCGGCCGGGCCATACCACCGACGTGGTATTCGTACGCCCTCCCGAGCGAGGTACGTTCACATGCGTGGTGACCGCTTCCAGGGAGCGCGCGCGGGACAAGCTCGTGCGTCTGAGCGGGCAGGGGCTCGACCTGGTCGGCCTCTGGCGGGAGTGCCGGGAGCCGCTGGCCGCCGCGATCCCGCACTACTGGGCGCCGTGCTTCTTCACCCTCGACCCCGCGTCGCTGCTCATCACCAGCCACTTCGACGAAGGCATCCCCGAAGTTCCTCCTGAGTTCCTCGAGCACGAGTATCTCGACGACGACGTCCACAAGCTGGCAGACCTCGCCCGCTCGGGGGCCGGAGTCTCGACCTTGCACGAGGTCACCGGAGGCGATCCGTCGTCCTCACCACGGTGGCAGGCGAACATGTTGCTGGGCGGGGACCAGGAGATGCTGGCAGTGCTCCGGACCCGGTCCGGTGACGTCTGGGGCTCGATCGGCATCTACCGCGCTCCGGGGGAACCGATGTTCGACGCGGCGGACAAGGCCTTCCTCCAGTCGGTCACGCCGCACCTGGCCGAAGGCGCCCGCCGGGCGCTGCTGCTCGGTGAAGCCAGTGACCCGGACACCGTGCACGCACCCGGGCTCGTGCTGCTGGACGCCGAGCTGCGCGTCGAATCCGTCACCCCGGGAGTGGAGGAGCTGCTCGCGGACCTACCGGACGGAGAGTGGGACGAGAAGAGAGTTCCATCGGCCGTGAAGGCGGTCGCAGGGCGGGCCTTGCGCTACGTGGACGCGCCGAGCGAGCCGGGTGAGGTCGCGATGGCTCGGGTGCTGGGCCGTTCTGGATTGTGGATCGTCCTGCACGGCGCGGCGCTGGTGTCGGCGGACTCGACCCGGGTCGCAGTCATCGTGGAGCCCGCGCACCCGGCGCGCATCTCGGCATTGCTGATGTCGGTCTATGCGCTGACCGATCGTGAGAAGGAAGTCACCCGGCTCGTGCTGCACGGCTACTCGACCGGCGAGATCGCGGACACCCTGGCGATCTCACCGCACACCGTGCAGCAGCACTTCAAGAGCATCTTTGACAAGACCGGGGTACGGAGCCGCCGCGATCTCGTGGCGAAGGTCTTCTTCGCCCACTACGAGCCGCGGCTGAGGGACAACGAGCAGCGCGTGAGGGGCGAGCTGCCGCTTCGCGGCGGCCCTGCGGCCTGATCGGCGACCCGGCCGGATAACACCGTGCCGCCTCGGCGATGCGGTGTTTCTTGGGCAAGCAGCGTCTCTCCACCCAAGATCTTGCGCGGGATGGAAGAATCTCCCGGACACGAGGGGAGCTCATGAGCAACGAGACCGGCGGGCGCGTACGCGCCCTGCGGACCGCGCGCGGCATCGGCCAAGCCGATCTGGCCGCGAGCGTCGGCGTCTCCAAGAGCTACCTCTCCCACATCGAGGCCGGCCGCCGACCCGTCAGCCAGACCATGCTGGTGCAGCTCGCGGAGGCGCTCGGAGTCGAGGTCGAGCAGCTGGAGACCGGCACGCCTGCGGACCTCAACGAGGACCTGCGGCTCCGGCTGGCCTTCGCGGAGCTCTCCCTGCGCAACGGTGACCATGACGTGGCCGTCCAGGAGTACGCCGAGGTGCAGAGCCGAGCCCGGGACCTTCCTCTCCAGCGCTTCCTGGACGAGGCCACCTGGGGTCTTGCCCGAGCGGAGGAGGCCCGGGGCCGCCTCGAGCACGCGATCGTCACCTACGAGGAGCTGCTTGCCCGGCCGGCACTGAGCGCGGGTGTTCCGCGAACCACCCTCGCGGTGCGGCTGATCATGGCCTACAGCGAGTGTGGTGACCTCGGCCGCTCGGTCGACATCGGGGAGCAGGCGCTGGCGCAGCTCGAGGAGGCGGACCCGCCCGACGACGTCAGCGTCCAGGTGGAGCTGATCTCGGCCGTGGCCGGCTGCTACCTCGAGCGTGGCGACCTCACCCGAGCACAGCTGCTCATCGACCGCGCGCTGGCCAGGGCGGGCGAGGACGGTGCTCCTCGCGCGCGGGCGGCCGCGGCATGGAACGCCGCCGTGATCGCGCAGGCCCGCCATGACGCCGTGGGTGCGCGCCGGCACGCCGATCGCGCGCTGGCGCTGTACGCCGAGATCGACAACGCCCGAGGTGTGGCGCTGCTCCGCGTGGTCTCGGGTGCGCTTCGCCTGCGCCAGCAGCAACCGGACGCCGAGGGAGCACTGCCCGACCTGCGTCGCGCCCTGGAGGAGCTCCAGGACGTCGGCACGCGCCTCGACCTCGGCTACGTCCGCACCGAGCAAGCCCGCGCGCTCCTGCTCTCGGGTGACCTCACGAGGGCGGAGGAAGTCGGCCGGCAAGCCCTGGCGGACCTGTCGACCGGCGATCGTCTCCTCACGGGGCAGACCATGCTCGTGCTCGGCCACGTCGCCCTCGCGCGGCACGATGCCGACGAGGCCGTCGCGTACCTCGCCCAGGCGGCGACCGCACTGGACCAGACCGGCGGCTCGCGTCAGGCCGGTCCGGCGTGGCGTGAGCTGGGCGAGGCCTACCTCGAGCTCGGCCGCCACCAGGAGGCGATCGAGGCCCTGCGCCGCGCCAGCGACCTGGCCGGCGCGACGTACAACCCACTGCGCCCGAGCCTAGATGCAGCAGCGAGGGATGCCGTCCGCCGCTGACCCGCGATCGGGCGAGTGGTGGGAGGCGATCCCGCCGCCGGTGAGCAGCGCCGCCAGCAGGGCGACGGTGGTGATGCGACGGGACCAGTTCTTCTCATATTTCTTCGTCATGGGTCAGCGTTGCCCGTTGGCACCCGGTATTGTCAACGTGTTGACAAGGGTTGACACAAGGAGAACGGCGCGCCGGATCCACGGTATGACGCGCGCAGCCGGCAGATCGGAGCACGTGTCGCGGATCGCAGAGGCCCTCGGGGATCGACGAACCGCCGCACACCCCCCACGACGGAGACAGCGATGTACGACAGATCCCTCCGGGTCCGCGACGACCTCGTCGCCGACTCGGCGTCGTACAACATGCTCATGACCACCCGGCTGCGCGCCGAGGTGGGTCCGAGCGTGTGGGGGAACTGGACCCTGGATCCCTCGGTCGAGCCGGGCATGGTCGGCGTGGTCGACCCCCTCTCGGGGCTCTTCGAGCTGCACAAGCTCGGTGCCATCCCGCTCGACGTCGACGTGGTCGAGGAGGTCTGCCCCGCGACCTGGGACTACCAGAGCGCGAGCGTGGCCCACGCCAGTGAGCAGGTCGACCTGGGGGAGTACGTCGACCCGTCGACCGGGCGGCGGTCCGGTCCGGGGCGTCGCGAATCCTGGCAGTTCCCGGAGTCCAACACCATCGTCTCCCGCGGCACCCGCTACAGCCGCCGGGCCGTCGACGACCCGGTGCGCGCGGCCTCCCGGCACTACGACGTGATCCACGACTGGGCGGAGCGCCGCGGGTACGCGACCGGTGACGGCATCGTGCAGGGGTTCGGCATGGTCACCGCGACCTACCAGGCGGTCGGGGTCGTGAACGTGGCCTCGCGCAAGCCGCACCAGAGCTTCACCGTGGACGGGCCGGTCGACGGTGTGGCCGCCCTGACCGGCGCGGGCGACCCGTACCTGGCCGCCGACGCGTCGTACCGGAGCGCCGGCGCAGGATCAGCGAGCAACGTCGAGGCGTTCCTGTACCCCCGCGCACCCGGCCGGGCCGGACCGGGCACGGTGCCGTACGCCTTCGAGTTCCTGTCGTTCGCCGGCCGGACCGCCCTGCCGGGCTGGGTCGGCCAGGTCCCGACCATGAGCCTGAGCTTCCACAACTCCGGGTCGTACGTCGTGCAGTGCACGGTCGCCTACGACACCGGCGATGCCCTCGACCTGAGGAAGCGGGTCCAGGTCGGCGGCGGCATCCCGGGCTGGGTCTACCTGCCCGTGGACGCCACCAACATCCGCGTCGCGTGCCGCTTCTGGCACGTCGACGACTGGGGTCCACGACGTGATCTCGACCCCGTGGCCAGCCCGATGCAGCAGTGGTGGCAGGGCCAGGGCGTGGTCGAGATCGAGGGGTGGTGGCCCGGCGACTACGACGTCGCCTGGGCCACGTAGCGCGGCCCGCCGGAGGCTCTCGCCGCGCTCCTCGCGGCCCGGACATCAGCGTACGGGGGCGGATGTCCGGGCCGGGGGCTGTCGCGTCGCCTGGCGCCCGTCTGGACCGGCCCGTGACGCCGGCGGCGGCCGGGGTTATTTTGCGTGGCATGAGGCGTGCCCCGCACGAGAACGTCGCGACCGTCCTGGTCGAGCCGGGCGCGCTCGCGGACCTCGAGCTCGAGCTGATGGTGCTCGACATGCGGGTGTGGCCGATCCGCACCGCCCCGAACTGCCTGGACGGGCGCCGTACCGAGTTCCAGGTCCGTCGCCGCCTCGTCGAGGCCCAGCGCGGCCGATGGGACTGCGCCGCCACGTGGACGCCCGTGTGGATCGGGTTCGGGCCCAGCTGGCGCCACGGCGACGAACCGCTTCCGTGGGCGGCGCACCGGGAGCTGTGGCAGCTTCTCGACGCGTACGCCGCTCACGTGCGGTTCCATCGCCGGCTCGGCGGCGTCACCCCGCTGCTCGTCCAGGAGGACGTCGCCCACTGAATGCCCCGCCTCGGCCGGCGGAGGGCCGAAATATCCGAGACCCCCTGCAGACGGTGTCTGCCGGGGGTCTCGTGCGCTGACCGCCGTGGTTCGCGGTCAGGGTCTCGGGGCGGGCCTGAGGTGCCCTGCACTCGATCAGATGCGCCCGACCACGAATTGGTTCAGTCGGTTCAGAACTTTTTTGCCGCTCCGTTTTCGTCGGCCCGGAGGTCACCAGTTCGGCGTCAGGTCCGGCAGGTTCGCCGGCAGCGGTGTGCCATCCGGGTGGTAGATGTAGGCGACGCCGCCGGTCGACTCCTGCCAGACCCGCTCGAAGTTCTCACGGGTGTAGATGCTGCGCACGTTGTCGTCGGAGCTCGACGCCGGGTCGTTGATGATCGGGTCGCCCTCGTCGGTGAAGCCGATGATCACGAGCAGGTGGCCGTTGGTGTCGTACCCCGCCTCCGGCATCTCCTCGAGGTCCCACGACTGCGAGGTGATCACCGGGATGCCGGCGGCCACGAGCTGCTCCACCTCCTGCAGCGACCGCAGCCGCGTCACGAAGGAGTCGAGGCCGTAGGTGTGGGCGTACGCCGCGTTGAACGGCCAGTTGCCGGCGCCGTCGTAGGTGTAGTCCCAGACGTTCATGGCAGCGTGGTCGACCTGCGGGTCGGCGTACGGGATCCCGGCCAGGTCCCCGGCGCCCGGCGTGGCGCCGAAGTAGCTCATCACCATGGCCGTCGACGTCGGCGAGCACCAGACCTCGCCGCCGCCGCCGTACTCGGGGTACTCACCGGAGTGGGTGTTCTGCGCGTACGGCGGCACGGCGAGCTCCACGTGGTGGCCCAGCGTGAAGGCGGTGGTGCCGGCGTAGTCCGGGATCAGCTCGCTGGTCATCGTGGTCACGGTGTCGAGCTTCGGCGAGGAGCCGCGGCCATGTGGGCGCAGCAGCGTGACCCGGGTCTGGAACGCGACCGGCTCCTTGCCCGAGCGGGTGCTGAACGTGTCGGTGAGGATGCGGGCGTCGGTGTCGTTCTGCCCGTCGACCGAGGTGCGGTGGATGTCACCCTCGGCGTAGTCGCGACCGGAGGTCCACCGGCCCATGACGTACCACTTGGTCCAGGACCCGTCGGCGTGCCGCCCGCGGAACAGCGTCTCGACCCAGGTGGCGGTCGGCGTCGTGGCGTTCCACGACGAGATGGCCTCGTCGTCGGGGTAGCCGAGCTCGACGACCGGCGAGGTCCAGGTGCCGGCGTCGTAGGTGCGCGCGGTGCCGTCGCCGAACGGATCGGTGTAGCTCCGGGTGGCGAGCGACGTCTTCTTGGCGATGGTCAGGCGGCCGTTCTTGACCTCCAGGCCCTCCAGCGTGCCGGCGCGGAAGTCGGCGTCGGAGGTCCAGCGGGTCAGCGTGATCCGCGTCGGCCCGGCAGCTGGATCGGCGGCGCCGGACGGACTGACGGCGAGGAGCGGGGCGGCCATCAGGCCGGCCGCCAGGGTGATGGACAGGGTCGTACGCATGAGTGCCCTCCCGAGTGGACGTTTGGTCTAGATCCTGGCCCACCACGGCAGGATCTGTGAACCCCCGCCCTAGCGGGCCCGCATCTGGTTGTTGCGCTTCTCGTGGGTCAGCTCGGCCAGGCCGAGCTCCTCGAGCAGCGGCGGGAGGTACATCCCGAACCGGCCGCGGTAGCCGTTGCGCAGGCCGTACCAGCCGCCGACCGGGTTCGCGTCGTCGCGGCCCCACGCCTCGACGGTGCCCGCGGCAGCGTCCTTCTTCTCGTCGGCCGCGCCCAGCGGCACCCAGTCACCCTGGTCGCGCAGCCAGGCGTGCAGGTCGTCGACGGCGCTCAGGTGGTACTTCAGCGTGGTCGACCCGACCTGGCACACCAGGGCCGGCGGGTCGGCCGCCTCGTCGCGGTACATCGTGTAGTCGCTGGACCCCGGGGCCGTCGTCAGCTGCCACGGGTCTTCCTTGGTGCCCGATCCGCTCATGTCGCGAGGCTACGCAATCAGCCCGGTGGCGACGAGACGGTCCCAGATCAGCTCGCGCTGCTCGTCCAGGAACGTTCCGGTGACGTGGTCCTGGTCCTTCCAGACGACCGTGTTGCCGATGACCGGGCGGCAGATCGGGTAGTCCGGGCAGAGCACCGGGTTCAGGTCGACCGCGGCGGTGTCGCCGGGCGAGGACGCGGCGAGCGCGTCGAGGATGCCGTCGGTGAAGGGCTTCTCGGCCGGTGGTACGACGGCGCAGTCGCCGAGGCGAGCGGCCCGGGCGAGGCAGTCGAGGGGGTCGGAGCCCAGCCGCTGGTACCCGTTGGTGCCGAGCAGGGCCTTCACCGTGATCAGCTTGGCCCCCGCGGCGTGGATCAGCTGCTCGGTGGCCGTGGACGTCCGCACGTGGAGCTCGGCGAGCGTCTCGCCCGGCGGGCGGTCCGGCGACGCCAGCCGCTCCTGCCACATGGGCTCGGCCCGCGACAGGCTGACGGCGACGACGACGTCCACGTCGAGGGCGGGTAGCACGTCGCGGTAGAACGTGTCCTGCTCCGGCCCGCATCGCGGCGACAGCCCCGACGGCCAGCCGCAGCCGCGGAGGATGTTGGTGAGCAACGTGAAGTCGTGGTCCTGGGCCAGCGACTCGAACGCCGTCACGAACATCGCCGCCTGGCTGTCGCCCACCAGGAGCACACGGAGGCCGTCCCCTGTGTCGCGGACGCAGACCTCCAGGTCATCGGGCGTGCAGGGCGTGCCCGCGTCGGGCACGTCGGCCAAGGCGCCGGGCAGGTCGAGGCTCCCCGGGACGGGGTCATCGACCCAAGCGGCATCGGCGGCGATCGCGGACAGGTCGCCGGCCGAGGGGTTGGCCAGCGCCGGTCGCGCCGATGACTGCAGCACCGGAGGCAGCACGAGTGCGGCCGCCAGCACGCTGGCGGTGAGACCGGCGCCGACGACCGGCCAGCGGAACCTGTCCAGCGGCTTCGCCCGGCGGATGGGCCGTTCGAGGACCTCGTAGGAGAGCGCCGCGAGCCCCGTGGCGACCGGCGCCGCCACGGCCGCGATGAGGATCGGTCCGACGTCGAAGACCTGGCGGGTCACGAGGATCACCGGCCAGTGCCACAGGTACGTGCCGTAGGAGATCTGGCCCAGGTACCGCGGGATCGGCAGCGCCAGCAACCGCGAGACGGGCCCGGACGGGGCGGCGTACACGCCGGCGATGGCCACGACCGAGGCGCCCGCGGCCAGCAGGCCGCGGGTCGACGCGGTGACGTCGACCAGCTCGGAGCCGACGAGCACGACCGCGGCCACGCCCAGCACCGCGAGGGGGATGCCGGCCCACGGTCGCCAGTCGAAGAGCCGGGTCAGGAGGGCCAGCAGGACACCGGCGGCGAGCTGGTAGATGCGGGTCTCGGTGGCGTAGTAGGCGTACGTCGGGTCCGACGACGCGTGCCAGAGCTGAAGGGCGACCGAGGCCCCGACCACCGCGACCAGGACCAGGAGCGCGACGACGGCGTGCCGCCGCAGTCGCAGCAGGAGGAGCAGCAGCAGGGGCAGGACGACGTAGAACTGCTCCTCGATCGACAGCGACCAGAAGTGCAGGAACGGGCTGCTGCCGGTCGTGTCCGCCGCGAAGTAGTCGCGGGCGTCGGCGATGAACTGCCAGTTGGACAGGTACACCAGCGCGGCCTGGCCGTCACGGACCATGCCCACCCGTTGGGGCTCGCTGGCGACCAGCAGCTGCACGGCGGCGGTCACCACGATCACGACGACCGCGGCCGGCAGCAGGCGACGTACCCGGCGGGCGTAGAACCAGCCCAGCCGGAACGAGCCCTCCTGGTCGACCTGGGCCCAGATCACGTGCGAGACCAGGAAGCCCGAGAGCACGAAGAACAGGTCCACGCCGATGAACCCGCCGCCGAACCAGGCGAGCCCGCAGTGGAACAGCAAGACCAGGTACACCGCCACCGACCTGAGCCCGTCCAGCTCGGGACGGTAGGTCCAGCGGTTCACGCGGGGAAGGGTAGCGACGAGTCACCCGACGATCCCCGTGCGGGACCACACCGACGACTCTTCGTAGGCTCGCCGGGTGTCCGGGACCCGGTGACTACGTGATGGTGATCCCGCCGTCGACGGCGATGGTCTGGCCGACGACGTACGCGCCGGCGGGGGAGACCAGCCAGACCAGCGTGGCGGCCAGCTCGGCGGGCTCGCCCATCCGGCCGGCGGGCACGCGGGTCATCGCGAGGTCGAGGTAGCCGTCGGGGTAGTGGTCGGTCATCTCGCTGGCGAAGAAGCCTGGCGCGAGGGCGTTCACCCGGATGCCCTTGCGACCCGTCCACTGCTGGGCCAGGTCGCGGGTCAGGCCGATGAGCGCGGCCTTGGAGGCGGAGTACGCCGCCTGGGGGAGGCCGCCGGTGGTGATGCCGAGCACCGAGGAGATGTTGACGATGCTGGAGTCGGCCTCCATGACCCGCCCACACGCCTGGGCCATCCAGTAGGCGCCGTTGAGGTTGACGTCGATCACCCGCCGGAACTGCTCGGGCGTCTCGCGGGTGGCGGGCACGGCCGTCCCGAGACCGGCGTTGTTGACCAGGATGTCCACGCGACCGAGCTCCGCCATCGTGGCCGCGACCAGTGCCGTGCACGACTCCGGGTCGGCCACGTCGGTGCCGACCGCGATGGCCCGTCGTCCGGCGTCGCGGACCAGACCGGCGGTCTCCTCGAGGCGGTCCACACGGCGGGCGCCGAGCGCGACGTCTGCCCCCGCCTCCGCCAGCGCCTGGGCGAAGGCGACGCCAAGGCCGCTGGAGGCGCCGGTCACCACCGCCACCTTGCCGTCGAGCCGGAACAGGTCGGTGATCGTCATGGCCGCACGCTATCGGGGCGAAACGTGGCGACGTTCGATCAGCGACAGAGATGACGCGATCCCCGACATGCCTAGGAATTATGTCCGAAAGTAGGATCCGGGTGAGGTAGGACACCCTTACCTTGGTGGCATGACCAGCATCCCCCTGCGGTCACGCACCAGCCGTGAACAGCGTTTCGAGGAGCGCCGCACCCAGCTCGCCCAGTCGGCGCTGGAGACCCTCGGCGAGCTCGGTTACGCCCGGACCTCGCTCCGCGAGATCGCCCAGAACTCAGAGTTCACCCACGGCGTCGTGCACTACTACTTCTCCGACAAGGTGGAGCTGATCACCCACTGCGTCCGGCTCTACAAGACCCAGTGCGTGAACCGCTTCGACGAGATCGTCGAGACCTCTACCACTGCGGACGAGCTGCTCGAGCGGTTCGCCCTGCGACTGGTGGACTCGATCGTCACAGAGGCGCCCCTGCACCGGCTCTGGTACGACCTCCGCACCCAGAGCTTGTTCGAGGACGCCTTCCGCGACGACGTGCTCGAGATCGACGAGACCATCCAGGGGCTGACCTGGCGCGTGGTCACGCGCTATGCCGCGCTGGCCGGCGGCCTGCCCATCCTCGACGAGCGGGCGACGTACGCATTGTTGGACGGATTGTTCGAGAAGGCGCTCCTGCACCACGTCTCGTGCGTGCCGTCCGCCGGTGAGGATCTTGCTGCCCGCGTCCGCTGGTTGCTGCCGCAGATCTGCCCCCGGCCGTCCTCGTCCGCGGCCTGAGCCAACACGGTCGCAGCAACCCGTACCGGCGCGGTACCCTGGCGACATGACGAGTCGTTCGCTCCTGCTTGGACAGCCGCGCTGATCGCACGCTGATCGCGCGGCCACCCCTCCATGACGAGGGGTTTTTTCATGTCCAGATCCAGGGAGACGGAGAGACCGATGACCAGCATCAGCGAGAACGTTGAGAGAGTGACCCCCATGAGTGAGGGCCCCGACATCCAGGGCGAGGCGGCGACGTACGACGTCGCGGCCGTCGAGGAGAAGTGGCAGCGGGTGTGGGCCGAGCTGGACCCCTTCCGCGCCGACGACGACTCGCCGCGGGAGAAGCGCTACGCGCTGACGATGTTCCCCTACCCCAGCGGCGACCTGCACATGGGCCACGCCGAGGTGTTCGCCCTGCACGACGTGGTCGCGCGGTACTGGTGGCTGAAGGGCTACGAGGTGCTGAACCCGATGGGGTTCGACTCCTTCGGCCTGAACGCCGAGAACGCCGCGATCCGCGACAACGAGCACCCGGCGACCTTCACCTACGCCAACATCGCCACCTCGACCGAGTCGTGCAAGAAGTTCGCCACCAGCTTCGACTGGAGCCGCACGCTGAACACCTCCGACCCGGAGTACTACCGGTGGACCCAGTGGCTGTTCCTGCGGTTCCGCGAGCGCGGGCTGGCCTACCGCAAGGAGAGCCCGGTCAACTGGTGCCCGGTCGACCAGACCGTGCTGGCCAACGAGCAGGTCATCGACGGGCACTGCGAGCGCTGCGGCGCCGAGGTGACCAAGCGCGAGCTGACCCAGTGGTACTTCAAGATCACCGACTACGCCCAGGAGCTGCTGGACAACCTGGACGTGCTGGAGCCGACCTGGCCGGACCGGGTCATCAACGCCCAGCGCAACTGGATCGGCCGCTCCGAGGGCGCCCACGTGACGTTCCCGGTGGTGGACGGCGACCCCATGACCGTCTACACGACGCGCCCCGACACCCTGTTCGGCGCGACGTTCATGGTGGTGGCCGCCGACGCCCACCTGGCCCGTGAGCTGGTCTCCGACGACTACCGGCCGGCGTACGAGGAGTACCTGGAGCAGGTCCGCAAGGAGTCCGACATCGAGCGGCTGTCGACCGACCGCGAGAAGACCGGCGTCTTCCTGGGCCGGTACGCCGTCAACCCGGTCAACGGCCAGCAGATCCCGATCTGGGCCGCCGACTACGTGCTGGCCGACTACGGCACCGGCGCGATCATGGCGGTGCCCGGCCAGGACCAGCGCGACTGGGACTTCGCCGAGCGGTTCGACCTGCCGATCATCCGCACGGTGCGCACCCCCGACGACTTCGACGGCAAGGCGTACGTCGGGCAGGGCGAGGCGATCAACTCCGCCAACGACGAGATCTCGCTGGACGGCCTGGGTATCGCCGAGGCCAAGCGCGCGATCATCGACTGGCTGGAGCAGAAGGGGTTCGGTCGCGGCGCGGTCAACTTCCGGCTGCGCGACTGGCTGCTGTCGCGCCAGCGCTACTGGGGCGCGCCGATCCCGATCATCCACTGCCCGGTCGACGGCGAGGTGCCGGTGGCCGACGACCAGCTGCCGGTGGTCCTGCCCGAGCTGCGCGGTGCCGACCTGACCCCGCGCGGGGTCTCGCCGCTGGCGGCGGCCGAGGAGTGGGTCAACGTCGAGTGCCCGAAGTGCGGCGGACCGGCCAAGCGGGACAGCGACACGATGGACACCTTCGTGGACTCGTCGTGGTACTTCCTGCGCTACTGCTCCCCGCACCTGGACGACCGCGCCTTCGACACCGAGCTGGTCAACGCGTGGGGGCCGTGCGACGTCTACATCGGCGGCGTGGAGCACGCCGTGCTGCATCTGCTGTATGCCCGGTTCTTCACCATGGTCCTGAACGAGATGGGCCTGGTCGGGTTCCGCGAGCCGTTCAACGCCCAGCTGAACCAGGGCACGGTCATCAACGAAGGCGCCAAGATGTCGAAGTCCAAGGGCAACGGCGTCCGATTGGGGGACCAACTATCGGCTTTCGGCGTGGACGCGGTACGGCTGACCCTGGTCTTCGCGGGACCCCCCGAGGACGACATCGACTGGGCCGACATGTCCCCGTCCGGGTCGCTGCGGTTCCTGCAGCGGGCCTGGCGGCTGAGCGGCGACGTGACCGCCGCGCCGGGCACCGACCCGTCGACCGGTGACGTCGCGCTGCGGCGGGTCACGGCCCGGACCGTCCACGACGCGGCCGAGCTGGTCGAGGGCTTCAAGTTCAACGTCCTGGTCGCCCGCGTGATGGAGCTGGTCAACGCCACCCGCAAGGCCATCGACAGCGGAGCCGGGCCGGCCGACCCGGCGGTCCGCGAGGCCGCGGAAGCCGTGACAGTCCTGCTGTCGCTGGTCGCGCCGTACGTCGCCGAGGAGATGTGGGAGCGGTTGGGGCACCAGCCGACCGTTGCCCGAACCTCCTGGCCGACGGTCGACGAGGCGTTGCTGGTCGAGGAGACCGTGACGTGCGTGGTCCAGGTCCGTGGCAAGGTACGGGCACGGCTGGAGGTCGCGCCCGGCATCTCCGAGGCCGACCTGGAGGCCGCGGCCATGGCCGACCCGGACGTGGTCCGCGCGATCGACGGCGCCGAGGTCCGCAAGGTGATCGTCCGCGCGCCGAAACTGGTCAACGTCGTCGTCTGAGTGATGCCCTAGCCTCGGCGCATGCCGGCCAACGATCGGGTCTGTGTCGTCACCGACTCGACCGCCAGCCTGCCCGCTCGGGTAGCGGCGGCGCACGGCATCGTCGTGGTCCCGTTGCAGGTGGTGATCGGGGCCCAGGTCTACGACGAGGTGCTCGAGGAGGACCCGTCGGAGGAGTCGGGCGGGGCAACCCCGGCGATGGTGGCCGAGGCACTGAAGGCGTTCCGCCCCGTCAGTACGTCGCGACCGACGCCGAGCGCGCTGCTCGAGGTGTACGAGCGGGCGGCAGCCGACGGGGCCACCGAGATCGTGTCGGTCCACCTGTCGGGCGAGATGAGCGGCACGTTCGAGTCCGCCCAGCTCGCCGCGAAGGACGCCAGCATCCCGGTGCACCCGGTGGACAGCCGGCAGGTCGGGGTTGCGACGGGGTACGCCGCGGTGTCGGCCGTCGAGGCGATCGCGGCCGGCGGGTCGGCCCTGGACGCCGTCGAGGCCGCCCACGCGCGGGCGGCCGCGGCGACCTCGCTGTTCTACGTCGACACCCTGGAGTACCTGCGCCGCGGAGGACGGATCGGAGCGGCTGCCGCCCTGTTCGGCGGCGCGCTGTCGGTGAAGCCGCTGCTGAAGATCCAGGACGGCCGGGTCGTCAACCTCGAGAAGGTGCGCACGGCCGGGCGGGCGCTCAACCGCCTGGAGGCGCTGGTGCTGGAGGCCGCGGGTGATGCCCCCGTCGATGTCTGCGTCGCACACCTGGCCAGCCATGACCGGGCAGAGCAGCTGGCCGAGCGCCTGGCCGAGGAGCTGGCGGACAACCTGGGTGGCCGCGAGGTGTGGTGCACCGAGATCGGTGCCGTGCTCGGCGCGCACGTCGGGCCGGGCATGGTGGCCGTCTGCGTGGCCCCGCTGCTCACCTAGGGCCGAACAACGTCATGCAGGCGGTCGCTCACAAGTGAGCGGTCATGCCGATGACCGGGCCTCAGGGCTTGACCGCATCGCCCGTCCTGAACTGCTGGTGGTCCGACAACATGGCCACGCCGTTGGCCTCTCCCAGCAGCTGGAAGCCCTCGACGTGCGCCCCCAGCGCGTGGACCGCCTCACCCGTGCCGCCCTTGGTGTCGAGTGCGTGCATGCGCTGCTCCAGCTCGTCGGCCAGCCCGTTGGGATCCGACACCAGGAGGACGGGACCGTCCCGGTCCAGCAGCCGCACCATGATGTCGAGCCACTCCTTGCGTGCGTCGTCCAGAGCGTCCTGGGTCGCCTGCGGGAACCCCAATCGTGGCGCCTGCGGGGCGTGCGCGACGACGATCCTCCAGTTCTCGACCTTCACCACCAGGGTGGCGCGGGGCTCGTGGAAGCCGGAGCCGAAGATCTTCGGCCACTCCTTCTCGTGCATGACCCAACGCGGCTCGCCGTGGCGGAGGTCGTCGCGGACGTAGACGGCCACGTTGGCCTTGCTCGGGTTCTCCCTGGTGCGGAGCATCTCGTAGCGGGCGAGCTCCGGCAACGGACGTCCGACCGCCTCGCACACGCCGAGCACCTTCGGCCGCTTCCGCTTCCCGGTCAGCGGGTCCACGAAGTTGGCGATCGCCGTCAGCTCCTTCCTCACCTGGACCTCACCGCGGTTCGGGGCGCCGGGCGGGGCGAGGTTGTAGAACGCGAACGAGCAGCGCTTCACGGCTGGTGCACCGTCACGTCGTTGAGGTCCTCGGTCCAGCCCAGGAGCTTCAGGTGCCAGTCGTCGTGGATCTGGGTGATCTTGCAGCGGTCGAAGAACCCCGGGCGCTTGATGTCCGTCGACCAGCAGTTGCCGTTGAAGCCGGTGGCGATCGCGACGTGACCGTGGTTGGCCGAGCCGCCCTGCCAGAAGATCGGTACGCCGCGTGGGATCCGTGCCGGGTTGGTCTCGGGGTGCTTGTGCTCGGACCGGAACCACGCGTCGAAGGCGTCGGCGTCGCCGTCCATGTTGGCGTTGCCGCCGGGTGGGATCCCGTAGCACTCCCGGACCAGGATGAGGCAGATCCCGCTGTCTCGCCGAGGCCCCTCCTCGGAACGACGGCTGGCCTCGGCGATGGCTGCTTTGGCGATCGGCAAGATGGGCATACGTGCCTCCCCGGTTGTCGTTGAGCTCTTGATGGTCCTCGCCCGACATGCCCGGCGCATCCGGGTTACCCCCCGAGCCTGCTCCTGGAGGGGGCCTTTTCGGAAGTGCCTCCGGGCAACCGGTGGGTCCGCGCAAGCACTCGCGTCGTCGGTCCTACCGTTCGAGGTGGGCGGAAAGGTTGGCCAGCGATGATGCAAGCCCGGCTGCGTGATCCTCGGCGGAGATGCCAGCGGGAACCTGGTCGGCGCGGATGTCCACGCGGGTCCCGCCGTCGGTTGCGGTGAGCTCCCACGTCATGGTCATGGTGCCCGCAAGAGCGGGATCGTCGCCGACGAAGGTGACGGCCTGCACCACTCGTAGGCCGGGGACGATGTCGACGAACCTGGCCTCGACGATGTCGGAGTCGGCGGTGGCTTTGCCGGATGCGGTCGACGCGTCGGCATAGGTGAGCACCATGCGGTACGACCCGCCGGGCCGGGGGTCGAAGTGTTCGAACCTGCCGCTCATCCCGGCGGGCGGCAGCCACGCGGCGAGAGCGTCGGGATCGACGAGCGCGGCGTACACACGATCGGGAGGAGCCGCGATCACCCGAGATGCGGTATCCGTTCGTGGCACCACGCAATAGTGACGCGTCATCCAAGCGTTCTCATCTGGGCCATGTGCGGGCGACGTCGACGCCACGAGTGAGGACCGCCAGGCGGTTGTCCACAGGTGGCGACGAGCCGGTGGCGAGGCGCCCCGTCGCTGCCTAGCGTCGCGGGCATGGCTCGGGGGAGACGTGACGCGCACGAGCGGGCGGTCGCGCGGCGCCTCGAGCTGCTCGGCGCCGAGCTCGCCGGCTTCCGGGTCGACGCGGACCCCACGCTGGACCCCGCCGCCGCCGACCCCGAGCCGACGCACACCCGGGTCCGGGACGGTCGCGGTCCGGTCGTGTCCCGTCCGCCCGCACCGGCCGTCGTACTCTCCCCGGGTCGGCACGCCTCTCGCGGGCGGCTGACTCTGGGGCCCTCCCAGCTCGCCGTGGTGGCGGTGCTCGTGCTGGTCGGGGTCGGCGCGGCCGCGTGGTGGCTGCTCGGCGGGCACTCCTCGGAGGTGGCGGTGCCGCCCGCGCCACGGGTCACCACCGGGCTGGTGAGCCTCGACCCCGGGAGCTCCGCGCCCTCGTCGACCGGTGCGACCGGGAAGGTCACCGTCGACGTCGCGGGGGAGGTACGTCGTCCGGGCATCGCCGTGCTCGACTCCGGGTCCCGGGTGGTCGACGCCCTGAAGGCCGCCGGCGGCGCCAGGGCAGGCGTGGACCTGACCGGGCTCAACCTGGCGCGGGTGCTGGTGGACGGCGAGCAGGTCCTCGTGGGCGTGGACCCACCCGCCGGCGTCGCCGCCGGCGTCTCCGGTGCGACGGCTCCCGCGGCGACGCTGGTGAACATCAACACGGCCGACCAGGTGGGGCTCGAGTCACTCCCCGAGGTCGGCCCGGTCACGGCGCAGGCGATCATGACCTACCGCTCCGAGCACGGCGGCTTCACCTCCGTCGACCAGCTGCTCGACGTGGACGGGATCGGCGAGGCCACGCTGGCGCAGCTGACGCCGTACGTGACCCTGTGAACAACACCGACCTTCGCATGCCGTTGCTGGGGACGGCGGCGTGGGCCGGCTCGCTGCTGGCCACGGGGCTCGCACCGGCGCGGGTCGCCCTCGCGTTCGTCGGCCTCGCCGCCGTCGCGGGTGTGATGGTGACCTTCCGGCGCGGGCGGATCGCCTGGACCTTCGTGGGCATGGTCGCGGTCGGCGCGGCGGTCGCGGGCGTGGCCGTGGCCGGCGCCCAGATGGTGCGACACGGTCCCGTCGCGGCGGCGGCCCGGCAGCGGGCGGTCGCGGTGCTGACCGGCACCGTCGCAGGCGACCCGCGCCTGGTCGAGGGCAGGTTCGGCCCGCAGGTGCTGGTCCGGGTCTCGGTGGGCCGGCACCAGCCGGTGCTGGTGTTCGGGGACGACGACTGGCGCCGGCTGGCGATGGGGGAGCGGGTGCGCTTCACCGGCCGGCTGGGTCCCGCCGACGACGGTGACGTGGCTGCGCTGGTGACGCCTCGGGGCCCACCGGAGGTGCTGGCGCGCGCCGGCGTCGGCTGGCGGGCCACCGAGGCGTTGCGGGCCTCGATCCGCGAGTCGGTGGCGCACCGGCCGACGAGCCAGCGCGCGCTGGTGCCGGCGCTCGTCGACGGTGACGACGCGGGGATGCCGCCCGCGCTGACCGAGGACTTCCGGACGACCGGGCTGACACATCTGACGGCCGTCTCCGGCACCAACCTCACGCTCGTGGTCGGCTTCCTGCTCGTGGTGGCGCGCTGGGCCGGCGTACGCGGCCGGTGGCTGGCCGTGGTGGGCGCGGCCGGGATCGTCGGGTTCGTGCTGCTCGCGCGCACCGAGCCCAGCGTGCTCCGGGCGGCGGCGATGGGCACCGTCGCGCTGGTCGGGCTGGGGCGGGGCGGCTGGCACCGGGGCGTCCGTGGCCTCGGCGTCGCGGTGGTCGGGTTGCTGCTGCTCGACCCGGGGCTCGGTCGCACGGCCGGTTTCGCCCTCTCGGTGCTGGCCACGGCGGGCATCCTGCTGGTCGCGCCGGCTTGGCGGGACGCCCTCGCCCGCTGGCTGCCGCGGTGGCTGGCCGAGGCCGTCGCGGTGCCGGCGGCGGCCCAGCTCGCGTGTACGCCGCTGGTGGCGGCGATCTCCGGTCAGGTGAGCCTGGTCGCCGTGGCCGCCAACCTGCTCGTCGCCCCGGTGGTCGGCCCCGCGACCGTCCTGGGCCTGCTGGGTGGCCTGGCAGGTCTGGTGTCCGAGTTCGCCGGCCGCCTCATCGGCACCCTGGCCGGTTGGTGCGTGGCGTGGATCGTCGCCGTCGCCGAGCACGGCGCCGCGATGCCGGGCGCGGCTCTCGACTGGGGCACGACCGCGTGGTCGCTGGCACTGCTGGTCGTCGTGACCGGCGCCGTGCTGTGGGCGGGACCCGTCGTGCTGCGCCACCGCACCACGGGCGCCGCGGCCTGCGTCACCCTGCTGGCGGTCACGGTGCTGGGGCCGCCGACTCCGGGCTGGCCACCCGACGGCTGGGTGTTCGCCGCGTGCGACGTGGGCCAGGGCGACGCACTGGTGCTCCGGGCGGGACCGGGCTCGGCCGTTGTGGTCGACGCCGGCCCCGACCCACGGCTGGTCGCGGGCTGCTTGCGCCGGCTGGGCGTCGAGCGCGTGCCGTTGCTCGTGCTGACGCACTTCCACGCCGACCACGTCGACGGGGTCACCGGTGTGCTGGCGCACCGTGACGTGGACGCGGTGGAGGTGACCCGGCTCGCCGACCCGCCGGGCGGCGTGGCCGAGGTCGACTCCGCGGCCGGGTCGGCGGGGCTGACGACCGAGGTGGCGGCGTACGGCGCCACGCGCACCGTCGGCGCCGTGACGCTGCAGGTGCTCTGGCCCCCGCCGGACTCGCCGACCAGGGGCCCGGGTGACGGCAGCACGGCCAACGAAGCCAGCGTCGTGCTGCTGGCGGAGGTGGCCGGCGTTCGGTTCCTGCTGACCGGCGACGTCGAGCCGGAGGGCCAGCACGCTCTCGCTCGCCTGCTGCCCGGACTGCGGGTCGACGTGCTCAAGGTGCCGCACCACGGCAGCCGCTACCAGGACCTCGCCTGGTTGGACTCGCTCGGCGCGCGCCTCGCGGTGGTCTCGGTCGGCGCGGACAACGACTACGGCCACCCGGCCGCAACGACGCTGGACGACCTCACCGCGCACGGCTCCGAAGTGCTGCGGACCGACCGTGACGGCGATGTCGTGGTCGCCGTCCGCGACGGGCGTCTGGTCGCCGTCACCGAGCGATGAGCACGTCGGGGGGCTGTGGCAGGCTGAGTTCGCGATGACAGGACGAGCGACACGCGGACCCAAGGCCGAGGACGTGCTGGGCCGGGTCACGTTGGTGACCGGCAAGGAGGAGTTCCTCAACGAGCGCACGATCGTCGCGGTGCGCGAGGCCGTCCGCCGCCATGACGTCGAGGCCGAGGTCTCCGAGACGCAGGCGTCGGGGCTGACGCTGGCCGAGCTCGGCGAGATGTCCGCGCCGTCCCTGTTCTCCAGCACCCGCTGCGTGGTGGTGCGGTCGCTGGAGAACCTGCCCGACGAGTCCGTCGACGGTCTGCTGGGCTATGCGGCTGAGCCGGCCGAGGACGTCGCGCTGGTGCTCGTGCACGGCGGCGGACCGAAGGGCTCGGGCGTGCTGGCGAAGCTGCGCAAGCTCGGTCCGGTCACCGAGGTGAAGTCCGAGGAGCTGCGCGGGTCCGACTACCCCGGCTTCGTCACCGAGGAGGTTCGCCGCAACGGCGCCACCATCGACAAGGACGCCGCGTCGTTCCTGGTCTCGGCGGTGGGCCAGGACCTGCGCTCACTGGCGGCGGCGGCCGACCAGCTCACCAACGACTACCCCGAGGAGTCGCTGACGGTCGAGAAGGTGCGCAAGTACTTCGGCGGCCGCGCCGAGGCGAAGTCCTTCGCGGTCGCCGACGCGGCGTTCTGGGGTCGCCGGCGGGTGGCCCTCGAGGAGCTGCGGTGGGCGATCGACGGCGGCACCGCTCCCGTGCTGGTCACCTCGGCCTTCGCCGGGTCGGCCCGCGGTGTGGCCCGCTACAAGTCGGCGCCTCGCGGCATGCGCGAGGCCGACCTGGCCCGCGAGGTGGGCGTCCCGCCGTGGAAGCTGCGCACCATCCGCGACCAGTCACGCGGCTGGAGCGACCCGGCGATCGCCCGTGCGATCCGGGTGATCGCCGAGGCCGACGCCGACATCAAGGGCAAGGCGAGCGACGCGGCGTACACCCTGGAGCGGATGGTGCTGACCATCACCGGCCTGCGGGACCCCGCGAGCGACTGAGAAACAACAAGACCCGCCCGGAGGACCGGGCGGGTCGTTTCGTTGCGCTTGTCGCGCCAGAGAGTCGTCAGAGAGTACGTCAGAGAGTCTCGGTGCGCTTGGCGATGGCCGACTTGCGGTTGGCGGCCTGGTTCTTGTGGATGACGCCCTTGGAGGCGGCCTTGTCGAGCTTCTTGGAGGCGTCGCGGCCCAGGACGATGGCCTGGTCCTTCTCGCCGGCGTCGGCGGCCTCGCGGAACTTGCGCACCGCGGTCTTCAGGCCGGACTTGACGGCCTTGTTGCGCTGGTGACGCTTCTCGTTCTGCTTGATCCGCTTGATCTGGGACTTGATGTTCGCCACTGGGCAAGCCTTCGTTCGGTCGGGTTCGGGATGGTTGCTGAGTCTGAGGGCGGGCGCCACACGCGGGCGCACACGCGACGGGTCACGATACCGGAGCGCTTCGGAGCCGCCCAAATCGCAGGTCAGGAGACTCCGAGCCGTCGTTCCGCGCCCACCAGCATCCGCCGGGACTCGGCGATCCGGAAATCGTTGAGGGTCGGCAGGTTCACGTCGACCGCGGTGTGCGCCCGCCAGGCGAGGAAGGCCGCGAACCCGACCAGCCAGGCGTCCACCGCGGTGTCGCCGGCGGCGGCCAGCGTCGGGGACGAGACGAGCGAGGCGTCGAACCAGGGCGACTCCACGCGCTCCAGCCGCGCGAGCAGCGGGTCGAGCCACGCGGGACCGATCGAGGCGGCTCCCCAGTCGAGGAAGACGATCTCGCCCGTGGGCCGCTCCAGCAGGTTGTCGGTGCGGATGTCCCAGTGCACCAGTCCCATCTCACCGTGGGCGAGCGAGCGCACCAGCGGCTCCCAGGTACCCGTGTCGCGGCGGATCCATTCGGGGAGCAGGTGGGCCGGGATCTCGTCCGCACGCGCGACCGCGTCGGCCCACTCGTGGAACCCGGCCCGGAGGTCCGCCAGCCCGCCGTTCTCGGGGTCGGGCGCCGGCGGGTCCGGCACCCGCTCGGACAGCACGGCTGACAACCGCTCGGTCTCGCGCAGCAGGAGGTCCATGGTCGCGTCGTCGTCCAGGTCCGGATGGTCGCCCTCGACGTCCTCGAGGAGTACCGCGACCCAGTCGCCGTCGTCGTAGGACGCCAGGAGGTCGGCCCACAGCTCGTGCGAGCCGATCAGTGTGAGCGCGAGGGTCTCGCGGCGGAACATGGACGGCGTCCGCGGGTTCAGCTCCAGCCCGACGGCCTTCACGAACGCGCGGGTGCCGTCCTCGCAGACCAGCCGGGTGGCGCAGCCGGGCGACATGCCGCCCACCTGGTCGGCGGCCGCCACCACCGGTGACCCGAGCGTCTCGGCGACCCACGCCTGGACCTGCTCGGGCATGGCCGTCCACGGCGCCCGGACGCCGACCGCACGAGGGCTCACCAGCCGCGCCGTTCGCCCAGCCACTGCCAGAGCACCTCGCCCTGCCACCGCTGCGCGTCGCGCAGGTACGGCGACGTGGGCGGTACCGGGTCGTCGGCCGACTTGAGGAAGTAGCCGATGACCAGAGCAAGGACGGCGTCGATGTGCTCGGCAGGTACGTCGCGCAGCAGCGGCCGCGACGCGACCACCGCGTCCGTGTCGAGCCCGTCGCCGCGAGGTCCGATCAGCAGGAACAGCGAGTCGAGCCACGCCGCCCCGCGGGTCGGCCAGTTCCAGTCGCAGAAGACCGCGGTGCCGTCGCGCCGGACCAGCATGTTGTCGTCGCGGACGTCCATGTGCACGACCGTCTCGCCCTCCGTGCCCTCGGCGAAGCGGTCGGCCAGGTCGGCGGCCTCGTCGAGGTGGCGGAGCTCAGGCCGGGTGGCGGCGACGTGCTCCCAGTACGCCGGCCAGGTCGCGAGCTCGTCGGCGAACGAGTCCAGGTGGAGACCCTCCGGGACCGGGGTGAGCTCGCGGGCGACCACCTCGAGGGCGTCCAGTCCCGCGTCCAGGTCGGCCTGCCGCCAGGGCCGGCGTGGTGTCCTGCCGTCCACGTGCTCGAGCCCCAGCACCACCCAGTCCCCGTCCTCGAGCCAGAGCAGGCGCGGCGCCGGCACCGTGTCCGGCAGCGCCTGGAGCTTGCGGGCCTCCTCCCGGTAGGACTCGGCGAACACCCGCTGGGCCTTCGCCGACGCCGCCTTCACGAAGTGCCGGGTGCCGTCGGCGCAGGTGAGCACCGAGGCGAACCCGGGTGTGAACCCGCCGCCCTGGGACGCGGCGTCGACGACGGGGGAGCCGCACCGTTCCTCGACCAGCGCCCGGACGGCCGGCGGCAGGTGCGGCCAGGTGAGCCGCTGCGCCGTACGGCCGTGCGGGATCGTCGTCGGGATGGCGGCCACCCGGACATCCTTCACGACCGTTGCCCGTGGCCGCCAAGGGGTTTGGTCTCGACACGGGCTCGCCTAGCGGCTCGCCCGGCTCGACCACCGAAACCCCGTGGCCGCCAAGGGGTTTGGTCTCGAGACGGGCTCGCCTAGCGGCTCGCCGGCTCGACCACCGAAAGGCGGTGTCGAGGCCTAGCAGCCGCAGGTGTAGTAGGTGATGTCCCAGTGGCTGCCCTCGTTGACGTACACGTTGCCGGAGGCGGCCTGGTACTGCGGGTAGCCGTCGCCGCGCAGCCCGATGTAGGTGTAGTGCGAGGTGATGTAGTTGTCGTTGCACGACGACCGGGAGATGTCGACCTTGTAGCCGTTGTAGTGGCTGTAGGTGCCGGAGGCGTGGCCGACCTCGGTGCCGCCGGTGATGTTGACCGCGCAGCCGCTCACGGACTTGTAGGTCTTGATGCCCGTCACGGTGTCCTGGTTGATCTGCTCGTACGACGTGCAGGTGCTGATGTTGCGGTTCGTGCAGCCGCCGCTGGACGTCCGGGTGATGCCGGAGGCGGCGAGCTGCGAAGCCGCCTGCGCGTCGGTCAGCTTGGTGACCGCGTTCGCCGGCGACGCGGGTCCGAGCAGCGTGGCGGCGAGGGCGGCCACGACGGCGAGCAACACCGCGAACGGCGCGCGCGGACGACGGGTGGAGAGGTGGTTCATCGATCCCATTCCTTGCTCCAGCACGACGGCTGGGTAGCGGAACCCCGAGAAGGGCCGGCCGAGAGGCCGTTGTCCTTCCTAGCAGGATCGGTGCCCGAAAGGCCAGGCGGGCTACTCCACCTGCTCGCGCAAGCCCCCCAGGTCGGTGACCGTGATCCGGCCGCGTCCCACTTCGAGCTGGTCCTGGTCGACCAGGCGGCGCAGCACCTGGTTCACCGACGGGCGGGTGCCGCCGACGAGCTCGGCGAGCTCGTCCTGGGTGAGCGGGATGGTCACGTGTCCGGAGGTCTTGGCGTACGTCTCGGCGAGCCGCACCAGGCGGCGTACGACGCGCATCTCCAAGGAGTCGTACATCGCCTCGACCAACAGCGCCGACAGCTCCTCGACGCGCTGGACCAGGATCTGGGTCACGAGCTGCTCCATCCGCGGGTTGCGGTCGCGCAGCTCGTGGAAGACATCGGCCGGGATGCTGAGGGTGCGCACGGCTTCCAGGGCCACGACGGTGGCGGTGCGATGGCCGGCGTTGCGGTTGAGGAGCGAGACCTCGCCGAAGTGCGAGTCGGGGCCGAGGATGTTGACGATCGCCGTCTCGCCCGACGGCTTGGTCAACCGGATCGCGACATGGCCGTCGAGCACGATGTGGAAGCTGTCGGACGTGTCGCCCTCGTTGACGAGCGTCTCGCGACGTTGGTAGGTGTTCACCCTGCTGGCCTTGAGCAGTCGTCGGGCATCGTCGTCGGGCAGCGAGCGCAGCAGAGCGGGCATCTCCACGATCGCAGTCAAACACTCCGCCGCAAGTCCCCGCAGTCACGCGGCCGATCCGGTCGGCTCGACCCCCTTCCGCCGGGCGGGATCGCAGGTACCGTGTGCGCGACGGTCGGCTCGTCGGGAAAGCAGGGGGAACGTGACGACACTCGAGGACGTGCTCGGTCGATCGGTGCAGGCCACCCGCTCACTGTTCGCGGCGGCGGCGTGCTCGGTCGCGTTGGTGGACGACGATGGCGAGACGCTGACCTACGTCGTGGCCGACGGCGCGGGCGCCCGGGAGATCGTCGGCGTGACGATCCCCGTCGGTCGTGGCATCGGCGGCTGGGCGGCGATGTCCGGCCAGCCCATCGCCGTACGCGACGTGCAAGCCGACCCCCGCTTCGCACGCGACGTCGCCGAGTCGACCAACTACGTGCCGAACGCGATCCTCGCGGCGCCGTTGATGACCCCCGATGGCGAGGTCATCGGCGTGACGTCGGTCCTCGACGCCGAGGTCGCCGAGACCAGCGACTGGACGCTGCACGTGCTCGGCACCCTGGCCAGCCACATGGCGATGCTCGTCGAGGGCGTGCGCGCCGCGTCGGGGACGCCGGTCGACGTGAGCCTCGACGGGCTCGGTCGGGACGTGCTGAAGGTCGTCCGGCAGTGGCAGGTCACCCACCCGACCTCGACCTCGGGCGAGGCTGGGTGACCACTACTCCGGCCTGGTCGGGGGCCTTCGACCGCGGCAGCCTCCAGTCCGTCGTGTCCCTCCCGTTCGAGGAGGTGCGCCGATGGGCGTTCGAGGGCAGCACCGGGGCCGGGGTGAAGGTGGCGATCGTGGACAGCGGCGTGGACGCCGAACACCCGCGCGTGCACGGCGTCGAGGGGGGCGTCGCGTTCGTCCTCGACCCGGAGGCCGAGCTCGGGTACGTCGAGGTGGAGGGCCCGCACGAGGACCTCGTCGGCCACGGCACGGCCTGTGCGGCGATCATCCGCTCGATAGCCCCCGAGGTGGCCATCTACAGCGTGCGGGTGCTGGGCGCGAACCTGAAGGGTCGCGGCGCGTTGCTGCATGCGGGTGTCGAGTGGAGCGTCGAGCAGGGCATGGACGTGGCCAACCTGTCGCTGTCCAGCAAGGCGGAGGCCATGTTCGCGCCGCTCCATGAAGTCGCCGACGATGCGTACTTCTCCGGCACCGTGCTCGTGTGCGCCGCCAACAACCTGCCCGGCCCGACGTACCCCTCGCAGTACTCCTCGGTGGTGTCCGTCGCCGCCCGCCCGGGGACCGAGGAGCTGGCGCTCGCCTACAACGCGCATCCGCCGGTCGAGTTCGGTGCGCGCGGCATCGACGTCGACGTAGCGTGGACGAACCAGGGGTCGATCACCGCGACGGGCAACAGCTTCGCGGCGCCCCACGTGACCGGGATGGTGGCGCTGATGCGGAGCAAGCACCCGTGGCTCACGCCGTTCCAGGTGAAGGCGGTCCTCCACGCGGCCAGCGACAACAGCGTCCGGGGGGTGATCTGACTTCGCCGTTGTGTCAGGGCGATGACAGACCCCACGGCCATGTGGGGTGCAGTGTTCGCAGTACCAAGCCGGGGCAACCGGGCAGAGCGAAGGAGAAGGACGATGACCGAGCAGTTCAACGACCAGGACAACACCTTCGAGACCGACGACGTCGAGGGCCACAAGGCCGGCCTGGAGCCCGACACCGCCGACGACGACGTCGAGGGCCACACAGGTCGTCCCGAACGAGGCGACGCCGACATCGAGCGACGACGACGTCGAGGGCCACCGAGGTCCCGCACGGAAGAGGCACGAGATCGACGACGACGACGTCGAGGGCCACAAGGTCCCCTTCGTGCAGTCGCGCGACGACGACGACGTCGAGGGCCACCGCATCAAGTCCGACCGGATGCGCAGCGACATCGAGACCGACGACGACGACGTCGAGGGCCACCGCGTTCGGCCCGACCGGATGCGCAGCGACATCGAGACCGACGACGACGACGTCGAGGGTCACCGGATCGTCGGCACCAGGTGCAGCCGCCGCCGCGCGACGCCGACAACCAGGGCAACCAGTTCTGAGCGCGCTCGGCCCGAGCTTGCGAGGCTGAGAGGACGCGCCTGGAAACCAAACGACGCCTGAGACGGTGGGGACCCCGGAGTGGGGTTCCCACCGTTTCGTCCGTCCAGGGCCGGTCTGGGAGAATGGCCCGTGCCCTCGCCCGTCCCTACCCCCGCGCCGCTCCCCGGCGCGACCGACCCGGGGATGCTCCGCAACTTCTGCATCATCGCCCACATCGACCACGGCAAGTCGACGCTGGCGGACCGGATGCTGCAGCTGACGGGGGTGGTCGACGAGCGCAGCGCCCGCGCGCAGTACCTCGACCGCATGGACATCGAGCGCGAGCGCGGCATCACCATCAAGAGCCAGGCCGTCCGGATGCCGTGGACCGTCCCGCCCGGCAACGACCAGGGCGCCGAGCCGGGCACGTACGTGCTCAACATGATCGACACACCGGGGCACGTGGACTTCACCTACGAGGTGTCCCGCAGCCTCGAGGCCTGCGAGGCGGCCGTGCTGCTGGTCGACGCGGCTCAGGGGATCGAGGCGCAGACCCTGGCAAACCTGTACCTCGCCCTCGGCGCCGACCTCCACGTCATCCCGGTGCTGAACAAGATCGACCTGCCCTCGGCCCAGCCCGAGAAGTACGCCGCCGAGCTTGCGCACATCATCGGGTGCGACGTCTCCGACGTGCTGCTCACCTCGGCCAAGACCGGGGACGGGGTCGAGGCGCTGCTCAACGAGATCGTCAAGCAGACGCCGGCGCCGGTCGGTGACGCGGACGCCCCGCCGCGGGCCCTGATCTTCGACTCGGTCTACGACACCTACCGCGGCGTGGTCACCTACGTCCGCGTCGTCGACGGCAAGCTGAGCCACCGCGACCGCATCAAGATGATGTCCAACGGCGTGGTGCACGAGATGCTCGAGGTCGGCGTGATCAGCCCGGAGCCGGTGAAGGCGAAGGACCTCGGGGTCGGCGAGGTCGGCTACCTGATCACCGGCGTGAAGGACGTCCGCCAGTCGCGGGTCGGTGACACCGTGACCAGCCAGCACCACGGCGCGACCGAGGCGCTGGCCGGCTACAAGCACCCGAACCCGATGGTCTACTCCGGGCTCTACCCCATCGACGGCGACGACTACCCGGACCTGCGCGACGCCCTCGAGCGGCTGCAGCTGAACGACGCGGCGCTGGCGTACGAGCCGGAGACCTCCGGCGCCCTCGGCTTCGGTTTCCGGTGCGGCTTCCTCGGCCTGCTGCACATGGAGATCGTCCGCGAGCGGCTCGAGCGCGAGTTCGACCTGGACCTGATCTCGACGGCGCCCAACGTGGTCTACGAGGTCGTCATGGAGGACGGCAAGGTCGTCGAGGTCACCAACCCCAGCGAGTACCCCGACGGCGGCAAGATCGCCGAGGTGCGCGAGCCCGTCGTACGCGCGACGATCCTGAGCCCGGCCGACTACATCGGCACGATCATGGAGCTCTGCCAGGCCAAGCGCGGCGTCGCTGCAGGGCATGGACTACCTCTCCGAGGACCGCGTCGAGATGCGCTACACGCTGCCCATGGGCGAGATCGTCTTCGACTTCTTCGACCAGCTGAAGTCGCGCACCAAGGGCTACGCCTCGCTCGACTACGAGCGCTCCGGCGACCAGGCGGCCGACCTCGTCAAGGTCGACATCCTGCTCCAGGGCGAGCCCGTCGACGCGTTCTCGGCGATCGTGCACAAGGACGCGGCGTACTCCTACGGCGTGATGCTCGCCGGCAAGCTCAAGGACCTGATCCCTCGCCAGCAGTTCGAGGTGCCCATCCAGGCGGCCATCGGCGCCCGGGTCATCGCCCGCGAGAACATCCGCGCGATGCGCAAGGACGTGCTCGCCAAGTGCTACGGCGGCGACATCACCCGGAAGCGCAAGCTGCTGGAGAAGCAGAAGGAGGGCAAGAAGCGGATGAAGATGGTCGGCCGCGTCGAGGTCCCCCAGGAAGCCTTCATCGCCGCCCTCTCCACCGGCCCGGCCGCCGAGAAGTCCGGCAAGAGGTAGCCAGGGCAGGATGACGAGGTGACTCGTCAGCCACTCTCGGACCCTCGCCCCCGTCGCGTGACGCTGGAGCTGCCCGCCGAGGTGCTGGCCATGCGCGACCGCGGCGAGGACTGGGCGGCGTGGGTCGACCGGCTCCCCGGGCTCGCCGCCGGGCTTCTCGAGGAGTGGGAGCTGACGGTCGACGGCGCGTTGATGAACGGTCACTGCTCGCTGGTCGTGCCGGTGGTGACCAAGGACGGGCAGCAGGCGGTCCTGAAGCTGCACGAGGACGTCGAGGACGAGTCCGAGTTCGAGGCCCTGGCGCTCCAGCGGTGGCACGGCGACGGCGCCGTGCTGCTGCTCCGCGCCGACCCGCGCCGCTGGGCACTGCTCCTCGAACGGCTGCATCCGCGCGACCTGACCACCGTCGGCGACACCGAGGCGTGCGAGATCGTGGCCGGGCTCTACGGACGCATCCACGTGCCTGCGCTGCCCCAGCTGCGCACCATCACGTCGTACGTCGAGCGCTGGACCGACGACCTCGCTGCCCTGCCGCGCGACGCGCCGATCCCACGGCGCATGCGCGAGCAGTGCGTGTCGCTGACCCGCGACCTGGTGGCGGACCCGGCGTCGGTCGGCCGGATCATCCACGGCGACCTGCACCACATGAACGTGCTGGCCGCCGACCGCGAGCCGTGGCTGGTCATCGACCCGAAGCCGATGAGCGGCGACCCGCACTACGAGCCGGCGCCGATGCTGTGGAACGAGTGGGATCGGATCATCGCCGGCGACGCCCGCGAGAACCTCCGCCGCCGGTTCCACACCCTCGTCGACGGCGCCGGCCTCGACGAGGACCGGGCCCGCGACTGGGTCGTCGTCCGGATGATCCACAACGCGTCCTGGGCCGTCATCGACGGCGACCCCGACGACGACTACCTGACCATGTGCTTCACGATCGCCAAGGCCGTCCAGGACTGAACCGGGGCGCGGGACACTGAACCGAGAGGGTCTCCGCAACGTTCTCCGGGGTGAAGGAGGTGAGCGTGGCCGACCAGTCCAGCCCCGTGGCGTTGATGCAGCAGCTGCACGACGAGCACGCCGGCGCGCTGTGGGGCTACTGCCTCCGGCTGACCGGCCACGACCGCACGCGCGCTGAGGACCTGCTGCAAGAGACGCTGCTGCGCGCCTGGCGGAGCTCGCGGCTGCTCGACGAGACGCGCGGGTCGGTCCGGTCCTGGCTGTTCACCGTGGCCCGCAACCTGGCGATCGACGAGTGGCGCACCAAGCGGGGCCGCACCGAGGTGATGGTCGCCGAGACCCCCGAGCCCGACGGACCCCAGGGTGCCCGCGACCACACCGACCAGCTCCTGCTGTCGTGGATGGTCGCCGACGCGCTCGCGAAGCTCAGCGAGGACCACCGCGCCGTCCTTCTCTGCTGCTACTACCGCGGGATGTCGGTCGCCGACGCCTCCCGCACCCTCGACATCCCCGAAGGAACCGTGAAGTCCCGCACGCACTACGCCCTGCGCGCCCTGCGTCTGTCCCTCGAAGAGATGGGGGTGACCGCATGACCGAGCAGCCCAAGGGCGCCTGCCCGCTGGCGCACTCCGACGCGGCGTACGTGCTCGGCGCCCTCTCGCCCACCGAGCGGCTGGAGTTCGAGCGGCACCTGCCCGGCTGCGCGTCCTGCCGGCGAGCCGTCGCCCAGCTCGCCGGCATGCCCGGCCTGCTGGCGCGCGTGCCCGTCGAGTCCGTGGAGGAGCCGGCGCCGGACGTGCCGCTGCCGGACACGCTGCTGCCCTCGCTCGTGGGGACCGTACGTCGCGAGCAGCGCCGCCGCCGCGTGGTGCTGGCGCTCGGCGCCGCGGCCGCGGTCGCCGTCGTGGCCGCCGGCGCCACGGCCTACCAGGCCTCTCGTGGCGACGACAGCAGCCCCGAGGCAGTTCCCTCCACGTCCACGTCGGCGCCCACGACCGCTCCGGCCCTGCCGATGAGCGTGGTCCATGACGAGGGGGTCAGCGCCGACGTGTCCCTGACGAGCGTCGGGTGGGGCACCCGCCTCGACCTGACGTGCACCTACGGGCGCGACGGCGTCGACGACTACGGCGCGGCCGAGGGCGCCCGGTTCACCCTGGTGATCCACACCCGCGACGGCAGGACCGAGCAGGTGGCGAGCTGGAAGGCGCTTCCGGGCAAGACGCTGCACATGCCCGGCGCGACGGCGGCCACCGTCGACGACATCGACCGGGTCGAGGTGCGCTCCGACTCCGGCCAGGCCCTGCTGCGGCTCGACCTCTGATCCGACTAGCGGCTGAAGGCGTCCAGGAAGCGGTTGCGGAAGGCGTCCATCGGCCACACCGGGGCGTCGTCGCCAGGCCGCAAGCCGTCCTCCCACTGCCACGCGCCCATGCTGCGGAGCACCTTCGGGTCGCGGGCGACCACGCTGATGGGCACGTCGTGGCCGGCGGTCGTCCCGGAGACCGTGGTGACCGGCCAGTGGTCGCCGAGGGTGATGACCACCAGGTCGTCGTCGGCGTTCTGCTCGAGAAAAGAAGTCAGTGCGTCGAGGGAGTACTGCAGGGACCTCACGTACGCCGCCTTCACGCGCGTCGCGGACGTCCAGACGTCGTCGCGCTGCGGCCCCTCGTCCTCCATGCCGTCGAACGCTGACCCGTCGCCGAGGTCGGCCGGGTCGATCATCCGGGGCAGCGGCACCCACGGGTTGTGGCTGGACTCCAGGTCGATCTCGGCCATCACCGGGCCGTGGTCCGGCTGGTCGAGCTCGAGCCGGCGGAACGACTCGAGGGCGTACTGGTCGGGCATCCGGCCGTAGCCGAAGCGTGGGCCTTCGTAGCCCATGTTCGTGGAGTCGTAGAGATGCTGCCAGTGGTAGAAGTCGACGCCCTCCGGCCAGGTCTCGGTGTCGGCGGGGATCATGCCGACCGAGCGCCAGCCGGCCTTCAGGAACGCGCTGCTCAGCGTCAGGCGCTCGTGGCCGAGCAGCAGGTCGTAGGTGCTCTGGTTGTCGATCCAGAGCCCGGACTGGAGGGTGGAGTGCGCGAACCAGCTCATCGCGCCGAACGTCGGGGAGGTGAGGTACGCGCTCCGGGTGCCGTAGCCGGCCTGGTCCAGGCGGCGGGAGTACTCGTCCACGGAGGCGCGGAGCTCGGGCGAGGTCGGCAGCCCGTCGAGGGCGACCTTCCCGTAGCTCTCGATGAACACCAGCAGCACGTCCTTGCCGCGGAGGCGGTCCAGGAGGCGGTCGGCAGGTACGTCGGCGTAGCTGTCGTTCTCGAGTGCCTTGGCGAGCTCGGCGCGCTCGCGGAGGTTCTGCCGGACCGAGGACACGTGCTGGGAGGCCAGCTCCACCTCGGCCGTTGCGGCCACGGGCTCGCCCGAGCCCACGCGTACGCCGGCCAGCGCGCAGCCGCCCCACACCAGGGCCAGCACGAGCACGACGCGGGCGGCGACCGGCCGGTGCCCGCGCGCGAGCCCGGCGGCGCGCTGCACGGCGTACGGGACCAGCACGAGGACGGCGACCATGACGAGCACGGCAAGCGCCGAGACGGTGTACGCGTTGGGCGTGCCGAGCGCGTCGCGGAGGAAGCTGACGCCGGCGCCGGCGTACACGGGGTCGCCGAGCGGGTCGAAGGGCCGCGCGAACGCCACCGAGACCCCGATGTCGAGCACCTTGACCACCGTGAGCACCCCGAGCACGACGCCCGCGGTGCCCGCCACCCACGCGGCGACCCGGCGGGGGAGCAGCAGCACCAGGCCCGCGAGCACCAGCCCCTCCAGCGGGATCCGGACGAACGCTTGGGGGGAGAGGGAGGCGATGTCGTCGGGCGCGACGAGCACGGCCCAGACGACCAGGACGGCGATCAGACCGGTGAGCAGCCGGGCCCAGGGTCGCGGCTGGTGCGGGGTGCGCACCCGCCACAGGTCCCAGGCCTCGTGGGCGAACGACTCGACGAGCAGGGCGAGGGACGCGAGCAGGCCGACCACCGCCACGGTCTCGGGCAGCACGTCGGCGGCCACGGTGACCAGGGCGATGCCCTGAATGGCCGCGACGACCTTGCACCACGGCCGCGGCGGCGCCGCACCCCGCAGCCAGGGCAGCGGCAGCTTCGTGGCGACGAACACGTAGCGCGCCAGCCCGATCGCCAGCACCCAGAGGCCGAGGTCGTGGGCGACGTACGTGCTGAGGACGAGCAGCAGCGCCGCGTCGGTCTCCATGTCGAAGCGCGCGCCGAAGCGGCTGGCCGTGCGCGTCCGGCGGGCCACCCGGCCGTCGATCGCATCGGTGACCAGGGCGATCGCCGCGAGGGTGACGACCAGGCCTCGTGCCACGTCGTGCCCGAAGGACCGGACGACGAGCACCGCGAGGACGGCCGTGAGCACGGCGCGTACGGCGGTCACGGCGTCGGCAGGGCCGAACCGGTGAACCTCGGTCATGTCACCTCCGTGTTCTCAGACGACCGGGATCGCTACCTTCGGTCTACGAGTGTGCGGTCGTCCCGGTTCAGGAGGTGCACGTGGCGAGGGCCTTCTGGGTGGCCGAGCCCGGCCGCGGGGAGATCCGGCCGGTGACGCTGCCGGTCGTCGGGCCCGACGACGTGCTCGTCCGAGCCGTGGCATCGGGGATCAGCCGAGGCACCGAGACGCTCGTCTTCCGCGGCGGAGTCCCCGAGAGCCAGTACGCCGTCATGCGGGCACCCTTCCAGGAGGGCGACTTCCCGGGCCCGGTGAAGTACGGCTACCTGAGTGTGGGCGTCGTCGAGGAGGGCCCCGAAGACCTGGTCGGGCAGACGGTGTTCTGCCTGCACCCGCACCAGACGGCGTACGTCGTGCCGGTCTCCGCGGTCACGGTCGTGCCGGACGGCCTGCCCGCCACGCGCGCGGTGCTCGCCGGCACCGTCGAGACCGCCGTCAACGCGCTGTGGGACGCGCGTCCCCTGGTCGGCGACCGGGTCGCGGTGGTCGGCGCCGGCATGGTCGGCTGCTGCGTCGCGCGGCTGCTCGTCGGCATCCCCGGCGTCACGGTGACCCTGGTGGACACCGACCGGTCGCGGGCTGGGGTGGCGGAGACTCTCGGGGCCGGCTTCTCTGTGCCGGGTGACGCGCCACAGGAGCTGGACCTGGTCGTGCACACGTCGGGCACGTCGGCGGGGCTGCAGACCGCGATCGACCTGCTGGCGCCGGACGGGGAGGTGCTCGAGCTCAGCTGGTACGGCGACGCGCCGGTCACCGTCGCGCTGGGAGGCGCCTTCCACTCGCGGCGGCTGACGGTCCGCGCCAGCCAGGTCGGCGAGGTGGCCGCGGCCCGCCGCGCGCGGCGTACCCACGCCGAACGCTTGGCACTGGCCCTCCGTCTGCTGGATGATCCGGCCTTCGACGTGCTGCTGACCGGGGAGTCGCGCTTCGAGGAGCTGCCCGACCTGATGCCGAAGCTGGCCGACGGCTCGGTGCCGGCGCTCTGCCACACGATCACCTACGACCCGGGAGACGACTGATGTTCACCGTCACGGTGCGCGACCACATGATGGTGGCGCACTCCTTCCAGGGGGAGGCGTTCGGCCCGGCCCAGCGGCTGCACGGGGCGACGTACGTCGTGGACGCGAGCTTCCTGGGCTCGCGGCTGGACGAGGACGGCGTGCTCGTCGACATCGGCCGGGCGTCGACTGCAGCTGGGCGAGGTGCTGGAGAGGCTGAACTACCGCAACCTCGACGACGAGGATGACTTCGCCGGCCAGAACACCTCGACCGAGATGCTGGCGCGGGTGGTGGCCGACCGGCTCGCCGAGCGGGTCCGCGCCGGCGACCTCGGCGAGCCGGCGAAGGCGTTGGAGAAGATCGTGGTGACCCTGCACGAGTCGCACATCGCCTGGGCGAGCTTCGAGCGGACGCTGGCGCCGTGAACGTCCTCCACCTCATCGGGCCGACCGGCCTCTCCGACCCCGCCCGGCCGAGCGGGGGGAACGTCTACGACCTCCGCGTGACCGCGGCCCTGCAGGCGCTGGGCCGCGAGGTCACCACGCACGAGACGACGTCCGAGACGCTGGGCGACGTCCTCGCCGGGCTCCCGACCGGGGCGACCGTGGTCGTCGACGGCCTGGTGGGCTCGGCCGCTCCCGAGGCGCTGGCGGCCGCCCAGGGTCGGCTGCGGACCGTGGTGCTCGTGCACCTCCCGATCGGGCTGCCCATCGCGGGCGCCGAGCCGCGCCGGGAGCCGGAGGCCCTCGCCCTGGGCGCGGCCGCGGCCGTGGTGTGCACCAGTCGGTGGACGCGCGACTGGCTCGCGTCGGCGTACGACCTGCCCGCCGACCGGTTGCACGTCGTCCCTCCCGGCACCGACAAGGGCACCCTGGCCGAGGGCTCGGCGACCGGCGCCCGGCTCCTGTCTGTCGGTGCGATCACGCGGGTCAAGGGACACGACGTGCTGGTGTCCGCTCTGACCTCCCTCGCCGACCTCACCTGGTCCTGGACCCTGGTCGGCGCCTCCCTCGACCCTTCGCATGCTTCTGCTCTGTGGTCGGCTCTCCACGGCGCCGGGCTGGACGCCCGCGTGACACTGGCCGGTGCGCTGACGGGTCCGGCCCTGTCGGCGGCGTACGCCTCCGCGGACCTCGTCGTGCTGCCGTCGCGCCACGAGACCTACGGCATGGTCGCCACCGAGGCGCTCGCGCGCGGCGTACCCGTCCTGGCCTCCGACGTGGGCGGGGTACGCGAGTCGCTCGGCGTCCCGCTCCCGGGTCTGCTGGTGCCTCCCGGGGACCCGGCCGCCCTGGCCGCCGCCCTGCGGGGTTGGCTCACCGACGCCAGGCTCCGCACGAGGTTGCAGGCGGTCGCCGCCGACCGGCGTACGACGCTCACCGGCTGGGACCGTACGGCGACCGAGCTCGCGGCCGTGTTGGAGGTGGTCGGGGGTTGAGGGTGGGCGTGCCTGATGCGACAGTTTGGCGCTCGTCTAGCTTCGAGCTGCTTGGTTGCTCCGCTGCTCGGCTCGGTCCGACGACTACGCGGTTCAACCCATGGCGACAGGGGGAGTCTGCAAGGCGGCGGCCGCGCGCCTAGACCGCGGTGTCGAAGGCCTCGAAGTAGCGAGCCACGCCTCGAGCATCGTTGATCCGGCTGTGAGTCGCAGCGGCGCACCACCCGCGCCTTCCCGTCCGGAGTCTGGTGCCAGTCGAGCAGGAGCGCCGGTGCAGGCGTCGCAGCGGCTCGGGCACGTCCGGCATCCGCAGCCAGGGCGGGGTTGGTGGCAGCAGGTCGGACATGGCGTCAGTTTGGCGCGGAGCGGGAAGCACCGAAAGGCTCCGCCCGCGGGGGATCGATGCGAACGGGGAGCACTCGCGCGCGCATAGTGGGGATGCGCGGCGCCGTGGCCACCAGAGCCGCGCAGACCCCGGTAGCCATTGTGGATGGTGGGCAACGGGGTCTGGGTCACCACTGATGGAGCAAATGTTACTCGGCCGAGGGGGTGTGGCGTTTCAGCCCTTAGGGTGATTGTCGCGGCCTTCGCGCCGCGGTTGAAATACTTGGCAGCGGCCGAGTGGGGGACTTGGCCGCACGATGCCCCCGCGAGCTTCCCGAGAGCTTGCTGGGGGCGTTCTGTGCTGTCAGCCTCCAAACTTGCCCGCGCCGGTGCGCCGAGCGAGAGCCGTCCAGCGCGCCTTCCTAGTGGCGCGGCTGCTCTGGATTCCGCAGCGGAAGTAGTAGGAGGGTTGGCGTCCGCTCATGCCGATCAGCGTGCATACCGCTTTCAGCTACCTAGTCCCGCAGCTGGATCGCCATGGACTCGAGGCTACAGATGGGGGTGCACGCGCTCAGGCCGCGATGGGTGCGCTATCGGAGCCGTGTTCGTCGGCGGTTCAACACTGGGTTTGACTGCCGATTGTGGTCTCGAGGGGCTTCCCCGTGCGAACAGCAGTCCGCAGACAGTCCGCAAGACAGTCGCGGACGCTCACCGGTCCTCAACGGTGGAGGGAGCATCTGAGCAGGTCAAACGCCCTTTGCTCATTCAGTCACCGCTAGCCACCGCACCGTGGGCAGTTCTGGATCAACGACCCGAGCGGGGTGTTCGTCGCGCGGCACGGGCGGCACGAGCTGACCAACCTCATCCTCACCCCCGCCCAGGTCAACGACCTGGTCGATCTCGGCAGCCTGACGTCGCAGGCGGCTGCGTTTCCGGAGGCGAGCGTGCGCACCGACCTCAACATCCCGGTCGCCGGCCCCCCGTGTCATCGGACGGGTCGCAGGTCGGCAACCTCGCTCTGCTCACGCCCGGTGCGCGACCTCAGCAGAGGTGCCGTGAGGTCCGTGCCACGCGTAGCCACCGTTGGGCGTGCGCGAATACCGCCACAGTCCGCTGGTCTTGGCGCGGTGGTGTCGCCGGCAGAGGCAGGCGAGGTTGTCGGGTCTGGTTTGACCCGGTGGTCCGCGTTCGTCGTACGGGGTGTGTGGTCGAGGTCGCAGGAGCGGGCGTCGACCCGGCAGCCGGGGAAGACGCAGTGGCGGTCGCGGAGGATCACAAGGTCCCGCATCCACGGCGGCGGGTCGTGGGTGTCGACGCCGTCGCGGCGGCCGAGGTCGAGGACGGGGACGACGGTGACGCGGCGGGTGCCGACCCATTCGCGCAGCTTGGTCAGGGTGGCGGGGCCGAGCTTCTCGACCTCCCCGATGCCCTCGGTGCCGGGGTCGTCGAGGTCGGTGGCGTCGATGTGGAAGTAGAGCCGGCCCTTGTCCGGCGGCGTGGCGTCGGTGGTGCCGAGGCCGGCGAGGGCTTTGGCTTTGCGGGCGCCGAGGGGGTCGGGGTCGCCGTCCAGGGCGTCCTGGTGGGCCTTCGCGCAGACCTCGTCGTAGAGCGCCTGGAGCGCGAGGCTGTCGCCGCGGGCCCACAGCTCGGAGGTGCCGGTGAAGTCGGTGGGGCCGGGGTGGGTGAGCCTGACGTCCCAGGAGGCCTTGCCGCGGTCTTCGCGGCGGGCGTGCTCGGCGGGGTCGAACCGGGCGATGGCGTCGGCGACCAGCCGGTCCAGCAGCTTCACGCCGACGGTGAGGCGGGTGGCCAGCCGCTCGTCGACCCACTCCGCGGCATCCGCGGACAGACTCCGGGTCTGTTGGGCGACCCGGCGGGCCTGCCAGGCCGGGATGTCCAACGTGCGGACCCGTTTCCACAGCAGTGGGTGGCGGTGACGCAGGTCGAGCACGTCGGCCATCAGGCCCCTGGCGGCAGCGGGCGACACCCCGAGTGCGACTGCGAGGGCCTCGGGTGCGAATGCCGCCACGGCGGGCGTCCCGGCGCCGCCGAGGGTCTCCTCGGCGTCCAGGACGTCCAGCGCCGGACCTCCGGGTGTCTCGACGCCGGTCTCGGTGGTGGCCGGGTGCAGCACCGCCCACTGGTAGGCCAGCTCGAGCCGCAGCAGCTCACGCTCGCGGATCTCGCGCTCGTTGGACTCGGTCAGCGCGAGCACGCCGGCGGGGTCGAGGTCCCCGACCTCGAACCGCTCCTCCGGTGCTGCGCTCATGAGTACAGCCAAGCACCGACCACCGACATCGAAGGGTCGAGAATGCCCTTGTTCCACAGGGTTTCCGAAGAAATCTCGCAACAAGTTCTGATGGCTCGCAACGAGGGCGGCGGGGTCTCGACACGGGCTCGCTGGCGCTCGCCCGGCTCGACCAGCGAATGGCTCTGGCGCTCACCCGGCTCGACCACCGAGAGCTCCGCCGGCCCGTGAGGAGGGACCGCGGGGTCTCGACACGGGCTCGCTGGCGCTCGCCCGGCTCGACCACCGAGCGCTGCGAGGCGAGGAAGACTGGCGGGGGTCGGGGGTGCTGCCCGGGTCGACCGCGGGGCGAGGAGACTGCGGTGAACCGACCTGTACCCGGCCCCGTAGGGGAGGGCAGGGAGCGGAGGTGACATGAACGAGCGGTGGTGGGCGGCAGCACGCGTCGGTGTGGGCGTGGTCGTCCTGGGGGTGCTCGCGGCGAGAGTGGGTACCGAGCCGTTTGTGGCAGGTCTTCGCTCGATAGGCCCGGGGTCGGTGGCCATCGCCCTCGTCGTGGTGGGGGCGACCACGGTCGGTTCGGCGGTCCGCTGGCAGCTGGTGGCCCGCAGCGCGGGCGTGCACCTCGGCCTGCGTGAGGCCGTGACGGCGTACTACCGCTCGCAGTTCCTCAACTCCGTACTTCCCGGGGGCGTCCTGGGTGACGTCCATCGCGGCCTCGCCCACAGGACACTGCGCTCGGTGTTCTGGGAGCGGGTGATCGGGCAGGCGGTGCAGATCGCGGCCAGCCTCCTCGTCGTGATGATCGTGTGGCCCGCCGACTCCTGGCCGTCGACGACGACGCTCGCCCTCGCGACCGCCGTGGCCCTGGCCGGCGCCGGCGCGCTGCTCGCCGTACTGACAGTGCGCGGGACCCTCGACGCGAGCGCCCTGCCGACGATCATCGGCACCTCCGTGCTGGCGACCGCCGGCCACACCACCGTCTTCCTGGTCGCCGCGCACGCGGCCGGGGTGGACGCGGCCCCGACCACGATGGTCCCCATCGCCTTGGCCGTCCTCGTGGTCGCGGCCGTCCCCCTCAACGTCGCCGGCTGGGGTCCGCGCGAGGGCGCCGCCGCATGGGCGTTCGCCGCGGCGGGGCTCGGGGCCGCCGCCGGCACGACCGTCGCGACGGCGTACGGCGTGCTCTCGCTCGCCGCGACCCTGCCCGGCGCCGCCCTGCTCGTCGTCCGGCGTCGGCCCACGCCGGCCGACGAGCAGCCGGGGTCCGGCACGAGTCGTGAGGCGGTGTCGGCGCATGGCTGACCGGCCCTACATCCTGCTCAGCTGCGGGATGTCCATCGACGGCTACCTCGACAACGCATCGAGCAAGAGGCTCCTGCTCTCCAACGACGCCGACCTGGAGCGCGTCGACAGCGTCCGCGCGGCGAGCGACGCGATCCTCGTCGGCGCGCAGACGATCCGGCAGGACAACCCGCGCCTGCTCGTGCGCAGCCAGGCCTGGCGTGACGACCGGATCGCCCGCGGGCTGCCGCCGACACCGACCAAGGTCACCGTGACCGGCGGGGCCCGGCTGGACCCGACCGGGCGGTTCTTCTCCACCGGCGACACGGACAAGCTCGTCTACTGCGCCCGGCCGGCGTACGACGAGGCGCGCCGCCGACTCGGCGAGGTCGCGACCATCGTCGACGGCGGGCCGAAGGTACGGATGAGCCGGCTCGTGGAGGATCTCCACGAGCGCGGCACCAGCCGGCTGATGGTCGAGGGCGGCGGCAGCATCCACACCCAGTTCCTGACCGCCGGGCTCGCCGACGAGCTGCACCTCGTGGTCGCGCCGTTCTTCGTCGGCGACTCCCGGGCGCCCCGCTTCGTCGAGGACGGCCGCTTCCCCTGGAACAAGGACCGCCGCGCCACGCTCGCCGAGGTCCAGCGCCTCGGTGACGTGGTGCTCCTCCGCTACGCACTCTCGGACCGTTACGAGGACTGATGACGTCACTCACACCGCCTCCTGCCGCCACCATCCGGACGCAGGTCCCGATCCCGCTCCGCTTCTCCGACGGGTACGCCACCAACGCGCGGGCGTTCACCTTCCACGGGCTCGTGGACGGCGGCGAGCACCTGGCGTTCCGGCTGGGGGAGCGGCGCCTCGCCAGCCGTCGCGATGACGCGCCGACGCTGGTCCGGCTGCACAGCGAGTGCCTCACCGGCGACGTCTTCGGCAGCGACCGCTGCGACTGCGGGCCGCAGCTGCGCGAGTCGGTCGAGCGGGTCGCGGCCGTGGGCGGCGTGCTGCTGTACCTCCGCCAGGAGGGCCGGGGCATCGGGCTGTACGCCAAGCTCGACGCCTACGCCCTCCAGGACGACGGCCTCGACACCTACGACGCGAACCTGGCGCTCGGCTTCGGCGCCGACGAGCGCGACTACACCGTCGCCGCCCAGATGCTGGCAGCGCTCGGCGTACGCCGGATCTCGCTGCTGACCAACAACCCCGACAAGGTCGACCAGCTGCGCGGCATGGGCGTCGACGTGGCGGCCAGGGTCCCGACCGGCGTGCACCTCAACGAGACGAACGCGGCGTACCTCGCCAGCAAGGCCCTCCGCCAGCGGCACGACCTCGAGCTGCCGGCGATCTGAAGCGGGCGCGCCCGGAACGCCTACCCGTGCGTAACAACGTGAGTTAGGTTTCCCTGCAAACGGTCCGCCGGGGCGGCCCCCTGCCGCCCGACCGAACTGACTGCGGGAGCTCCGATGCCCACGAAGATCGACGCCAGCTTCATCGACTCCCTGCCGGCCAACGTGGCCGTACAGCTCCTCGAGCGGGTGGCGAAGTCGCCGCAGCGCGAGGCGTTCCGGTACCCCGTCGGCGAGGACTGGAAGTCCATCACCTGGAAGCAGGCGGGCGACGACGTCAGCAAGATCGCCGCGGGACTCCTCGCGCTCGGCGTCCAGCCCGAGCAGCGGGTCGGCATCTCCTCCGGCACGAGGTACGAGTGGATCCTGGCCGACCTCGGGATCATGTCGTCCGGTGCCGCGACGACGACCGTGTACCCGTCCACCAACGACGAGGACACGGCGTACATCCTCAGCGACTCCGACTGCCAGGTCGTCTTCGCCGAGGACGACACCCAGATCGCCAAGCTGACGGCCCGCAAGGCCGAGCTGCCGTCGGTGCACAAGGTCATCACGTTCGACGGCACCGCCGACGGCGACTGGGTGATCGGGCTGGCCGACCTCGAGAAGCTGGGCGAGACCTACCTCGCCGAGCACCCGGGCATCATCGAGGAGACGGCCAAGGCGATCACGGGCGACCAGCTCGCCACCCTGATCTACACGTCGGGGACGACCGGCCGGCCGAAGGGCGTGCGGCTCCGCCACAGCTCATGGGTCTACGAGGGCGAGGCCATCCGGGCGCAGAACATCCTGAGCGAGGACGACCTGGAGTTCCGGTGGCTACCGATGGCGCACTCGTTCGGCAAGGTGCTGATGTCCACCCAGATGGCGTGCGGTTACTCCGCGGCGATCGACGGGCGCGTCGACAAGATCATCGACAACCTGGCCGTGGTGAAGCCGACGTTCATGGGCGCCGCACCGCGCATCTTCGAGAAGGCGCACGGCCGGATCATGACGATGCAGGCGGCCGAGGGCGGGGTGAAGGAGAAGATCTTCAACCAGGCCTTCAAGGTCGGCCTCCAGGTCGACAAGCTCAAGCGCGAGGGCAAGTCCGTCCCGCTGCCGCTGTCGGTGCAGCACACCCTGTTCGACAGGCTCGTCTTCTCCAAGATCCGGGACCGCTTCGGCGGTCGCGTCCGCTTCTTCATCTCCGGCGCCGCCGCGCTCAACCGCGACATCGCCGAGTGGTTCAACGCGGCGGGCATCGTCATCCTCGAGGGGTACGGGCTGACCGAGTCCTCGGCCGGCTCGTTCGTGAACCTGCCCAGCGACTACCGCTTCGGCACCGTCGGCCCGGTCTTCCCGGCCAGCGAGGTCAAGCTCGGCGAGGGCGACGAGGTCATGATCAAGGGTCCGGGCGTGATGGACGGCTACCACAACCTCCCCGAGGAGACCGCCAAGACGCTGACCGACGACGGCTGGCTCAAGACCGGCGACAAGGGCGCGCTCGACGCCGACGGGTACCTCCGGATCACCGGCCGCATCAAGGAGCTCTTCAAGACCTCCGGCGGCAAGTACATCGCGCCGCCTGCGATCGAGGCCAAGTTCAAGGCGATCTGCCCCTACGCCAGCCAGTTCATGGTGTTCGGCAACGAGCGCAACTACGTCGTCGCGCTCGTCACCCTCGACCCCGACGCTCTCCCCGGCTGGGCCGCCGAGAACGGCGTCTCGGGCGACTACGCCGCGATCGTGAAGTCCGATGCCTGCCACCAGATGGTCGCGGGGTACGTCGATGAGCTCAACAAGACCCTGAACCGCTGGGAGACGATCAAGAAGTGGGAGCTCCTCGACCACGACCTCAGCGTCGAGTCCGGCGAGCTCACCCCGTCGATGAAGGTCAAGCGCAACGTCGTCGAGGAGAACTACAAGGAGCTCATCGACGGCTTCTACGCGTAGCCCGTGTGGCATTCGCTGGTCGAGCCGGGCGAGGTCTCGACACGCCGCTCGGCCGTGGCCGGCCTCACGGCTCGACCAGCGAGAGCGCACAGCGGACCCACAGGTCGTCCGGGTCAACTGGGCGCATGACCCACCACGACGAGATCGAGGACCACGACCTCGGCCTCTCCCACGACCTGCCCAAGATCGTCGAGCGTCAGCGCTCCCTCGGACGCCGCGGGATGCTGGCCGTGTTCGGTGGTGTCGGCGTGGCCGCCCTCGCGGGCTGTGCCGCCGACTCCTCCTCGACCTCGACCAGCACCGCCGTACCCGCGGGTGACTCGACCGTCGAGGTCGCCGACGGGGAGATCCCGGAGGAGACGGCCGGCCCTTACCCCGGCGACGGCTCCAACGGCCCCAACGTGCTCACCGAGTCGGGCATCGTCCGCTCGGACATCACGTCCTCGTTCGGCGAGGCGTCCGGTGTCGCCGACGGGGTGCCCGTGACCGTCGAGCTGAAGGTGTACGACCTGAACGGCGACGACGCGACGCCGCTCGCCGGCGCAGCCGTCTACCTGTGGCACTGCGACCGCGACGGCAGCTACTCGATGTACTCCGACGCCGCGGCCGACGAGAACTACCTGCGCGGAGTCCAGGAGGCGGCCGAGGACGGGTCGCTGGAGTTCACCACGATCTTCCCGGCCTGCTACTCCGGCCGCTGGCCGCACATGCACTTCGAGGTCTATGAGTCCCTCGACGCCGCGACCAGCGCGTCCAGCAAGCTGCGTACCTCCCAGCTCGCACTGCCCCAGGACGTCTGCGAGACGGTGTACGCCACCGACGGGTACGAGCAGTCGGTCACCAACCTCGCCCAGGTCAGCCTGGACTCCGACGGCATCTTCTCCGACGGCTACTCGCTGCAGATGGCGAAGCTGACCGGTTCGGTCGACGAGGGGTACGTCGCCACGCTCAACATCCCCGTCTAGAGGTCGGCCGACAGCCGGAAGCCCGCCCACAGCGGGCCGCCCGCCAGGTCGAGGGCCTGCCCGGCCAGGTCCATCAGCCGGGACCTGTCGCCGGCCAGCGCAGCGCGGAGTGCGGCGTGGAGGTCGGCGGCGTACGACGTCCCCTCGCGGCGGTCCAGCGCGGCGAGCTCGCGGACCAGCCACTTGCCGGTGCCGTGCCACCACTCGTGGGCGGCCAGGACGAGCTCCGCGGTACTCCGCCAGACCTCGACCGAGACGGCGTCCAGCACGTCGTCGGCGCCGCCACCTCGCAGGTCGTCGAGCAGGTCGGTGAGCGCGTACCGCGCCATTGCCAGCTCGTCAGGCGCGGGCCGCGCCGGACCCGTCTCGAGCGTCCGCTCGCAGTACGCGCGCACCTCCGCGCCGCCGTCGCCCGACACCAACGGTATGCCCGTAGCGACCAGGCGGGCCATCGTCGGCCTGCGGCGGGCCAGGTCCTTCTCGACGAAGTGCCGGACCGAGGCGGGTACGTGGACGAACAGCTCGACCGGCCAACCGTCGTGCACGAGCGACTCCCGGCGTACCTCGACCTCCTCGAGCAGGACGGTGATGTCGAGATCGGAGGTCTCGGTCGCCCCGCCGAGAACCACCGAGCCTGAAAGCCAGGCCTGGGTGGCGTCGGGGAACCGTCCGGCGACGAGGTCGCGCGCCGCGGTCAGCGGATCCGGGCGTTCCATCCGGACAGTCTGCCCGGGGTCGATCGGGGCGCCTCAGTCGACGAGCTCGGTGGGCTCGGCGACGACGTCGACGAGGGCGCCGTTGCGGAGCACGGTGATCTCGACGCGGGAGCCGATGGCGTCGTCGAGGAGCAGGCGCTGGAGGGAGCCGGCGCTGCCGAGTGGCGTGCCGTTGACGGCCAGGACCATGTCGCCGCGGTGCAGGTCGGCGACCTCGGCCGGTGAGCCGTCCACGACCTCGACGACGCGCAAGGCAGTCTGCTGCTCGGTACGCGCTGCCCAGCCGGGCGGCAGGGGAGCGGGGCTGGAGACCAGGCCGAGGTATGCCCGCCGGACCCGCCCGTCGTGCATCAGCTGGTAGATGATCCGCCTGGTCGTCGCGTTGACGGGGACCGCGAGGCCCAAGCCGATGCCGGCGACGGCGGTGTTGATGCCCACCACCCGACCGCGGGCGTCGGCGAGCGCGCCGCCGGAGTTGCCGGGGTTGAGGGCGGCGTCGGTCTGGATCACGTCCTCGATCAGACGGGCGGTGCTTCGTCCGCGGGCCGGCATCGACCGGCCGAGCGCGCTGACGACGCCGGCTGTCACCGAGCCAGCGAGCCCGAGCGGGTTGCCGACCGCGACGACGAGCGAGCCGACGCGGAGCGAGTCCGCGTCGCCGTACTCGGGCGGGTTCGGCACCTCGCGGTCGGTCCGTACGACGGCCAGGTCGGAGAGCGCGTCCGCGCCGACCACGTCGAAGCGTGCGGTCGTGCCGTCGCCGAAGGCGGCCTCACCGGAGGAGGCCGAGCCGACGACGTGCGCGTTGGTGATCAGGTGGCCCTCGTCACTGAGCACGACGGCCGAGCCGGCCGACTCGCCCCGCCGGCCGCGGATGCGCAGAGAAGCCACCCGGGGTGTCAGCGCGTCGGCGACCCCGACCACGATCGCCGAGTAGGCGTCCAGGGGTTCCACGGGGCCCATCCAACGCTCGGGACTCCGCGATCCGAAGTCCGTTCGCCGACAGCGCAACATGGTCTCGACGAGCTCGACGGGCGCCAGTGCTGGTTTGATGCAGCCATGCCGTCCGCGCTGCCATCGGGCGAACCCGCCCCCGCCGACGGCGCGCTCCCCGAGGACGCGCTGGCCGAGCTGGGCCGGCGACCGTTCGGGTTCTACGTGCACGTGCCGTTCTGCACGGTGCGCTGCGGCTACTGCGACTTCAACACCTACACCGCCGAAGACCTGGGCCGGACGGCCGAGACCCGCGGGGCGTCCCGGTCGACGTACGCCGAGGCCGCGATCGAGGAGGTCCGGTTCGCGCGGCGGGTGCTCGGCGACGTCGACGTACCCGTCTCGACGGTCTTCTTCGGCGGCGGCACCCCGACCGTCCTCAAGCCGGGCGAGCTCGGCTCGGTGCTGGCGGCGATCGGCGCGGAGTTCGGGCTCGCGCCCGGTGTCGAGGTGACGACCGAGGCGAACCCGGACAGCGTTGCCCTCTGGGACCTCGAAGAGCTGCGCCAGGTGGGCTTCGACCGGATCTCCTTCGGCATGCAGTCCGACGTCCCCCACGTGCTGGCCACCCTGGATCGCACGCACGACCCGCTGCGGGTGCCGGCCGTGGTCCGTTGGGCGCGGCAGGCCGGCTTCAGCCAGGTCAGCCTGGACCTGATCTACGGAACACCGGGGGAGTCGATCGCCGACTGGGAGGCCTCGCTCGACGCGGCCCTGTCGTGCGCGCCCGAGCACCTGTCGGCGTACTCCCTGATCGTCGAGGACGGCACCGCCCTGGCCCGCCGGATCGCCCGCGGCGAGCTGCCGATGCCGGACGAGGACGACCAGGCCGACAAGTACCTGCTCGCCGACGAGCGCCTGACGAAGGCGGGCCTGGGCTGGTACGAGGTCTCGAACTGGGCGCGCGACGGGGCCGTCTGTCGGCACAACGTCGGCTACTGGAACGGATCCGACTGGTGGGGCGTCGGTCCGGGTGCGCACTCCCACGTGGGCGGGGTGCGGTGGTGGAACGTCAAGCACCCGGCGGCGTACGCCGAGCGGGTCAACGCCGCGGTCAGCCCGGCGCTCGCACGGGAGGTCCTCGACCACGAGACGAGGCGGGTGGAGCGGGTGCTGCTCGAGGTCCGGCTCGTCGACGGGCTGCCGGTCGACCTGCTGGACGAGGCCGGACGCGCCGCAGTCCCCGGCCTGGTTGACCGGGGACTGCTGGAGCGGGTGGGCCACGAACGGCTGGCGCTCACCATCCAGGGCCGGCTGCTCGCCGACGCCGTGGTGCGCGACCTGCTGCCGTGAGGTGTGTCCTCAGCTGACGAAGCGCAGCGTGAGCGGGTAGCTGTAGTCCTCGCCGTTGGCCGCCTTGATGGACGCCTGGATCAGGAAGATCAGGGCGGCCACGAGGAAGACCGCGGCCAGCGGGATCACGATGAGCAGGCCGAGCCCGATCGTCAGGATCGAGAACAGCACCGCGGCGGCACCGTAGATCAGCAGGGAGATCTGGAAGTTCAGCGACTCGACCGCGTGCTTGCGCACGAACGGTGACTGCTGGCCGACCGTGAGCATGATCAGCAGCGGGGCGAGGAAGCCCATCGCCAGCCAGGCCGCGACGAGCGTGCCCCAGTGCGAGGCCGAGGCCCAGTTGCGGTCGGTCTGCGTCGTGGTGGTCGAGGGAGCGTAGGAGTAGGTGTACGCCGGCTCCTGGGAGGGACCCTCCTGGCCCGCGTGGGGGTCGCTGTTGGGGGTCTCGGTCATCATGTGTCTTCCTTCGGTGAGTGGTGTACCCACGACGTTAGACGCGCGGCCGCTCCAGCGGGATCCGTGAGCGCCCTGACCGTTCCCTGAGGGGAGACCCCGACCCGCTCACGGGGTCTCGACACCGCTCGCTGGCGCTCGCGGGCTCGACCACCGATCAACAGGTGATCTCGACCAGCGATCAACTGGTGACGTGGTCGATGAGCTCCTCGACGCGGCCGAGGAGGGCGGGCTCGAGGTCGGCGTACGACGTCACCCGGCCGAGGATGTGCTGCCAGGCGCGGGCGGTGTCCTCCTGGGTCTGGTGCGGCCAGCCGAGGCGGCGGCAGACGCCCTTCTTCCACTCCTCGTCGCGAGGGACGTCGGGCCAGCGCTCCAGGCCGAGCCGCGCCGGCTTCACGGCGGCCCAGACGTCCACGAACGGGTGGCCGACGACGAGTACGTGCGGACCCACCGGCGAGCGGCGTACGGCCTCGGCGATCCGGCTCTCCTTCGAGCCCGCGACCAGGTGGTCGACCAGGACGCCGACGCGACGCTCGGGGCCGGGTCGCGAAGTCCCGCAGGTGGCCGGCGAGGTCGTCGACACCGGCGAGGTACTCGACGACCACGCCCTCGAGGCGCAGGTCGTCGCCCCAGACCTTCTCGACCAGCTCGGCGTCGTGCCGGCCCTCGACGAAGATCCGGCTCGCGCGGGCGACGCGCGCCCGGGCGCCGGCCACGGCGACCGAGCCGGACGCCGTACGGGTGGGCCTCGCCGGAACCTTGCGGACCGGCGCCGCGAGGATGACGGGGCGGCCCTCGAGCAGGAAGCCGGGGCCGAGCGGGAAGGTACGCCGCTTGCCGCGGCGGTCCTCCAGCGTCAGCGTGTCGAGGTCGCGGTCGACCGCGACGATCTCGCCGACGAAGTCGGTCATCACCTCTTCGACGACCGCGCCCACCTCGGCTGCGGCGGGGACGGCACGGCCGTTCTTCGGAGCGCGCCAGTCACCCGCGAGGACGTCGGAGCCGTAACGCGGTGTCGATCGCTGGGAGGGCACCGACCAACGCTAGGAGCCCTCGACCGGTCCGAGCGTCAGGACGCGCCGGTGGGGTCGGCGTCCGCGTCCTCGCCGTGGTGCGCGTCCTCGCTGGCGTCGGTGTCGGGTGGGACGGGGTTGTCGTCCTCGTCGCGCTGGAGCGGGTCGATGTGCGGGTCGCCCATGTCCTGACGGTCGGCGACGTCGTCCGCGGCCTCGGCCAGGGGGTTGTCGTCTCCCGGCTGGAGGTCCTCGGGCAGCTCCTCGTCCGGGACGGAGACCTGCGTGTACTCGCTGTCGGGCGTCTCGCTCATGTCCCGGGTCTACCGGCCCGGGAGAATCCCGGCAACACCCCTCCGGACCGAACTTCGGGGTCGTTCCTGCCGCTCAGTGAGGGTTGCAACCCACGCGAACGTCAGTGATACCCGGTCAACCGGGTATCCCCACCACCCGGCCCGCGAGCGCTCACACGAGCGGGAGGCGCTTCTGGCTGCGCGGCAGGTGTTCGTACCCGCGGCGGACGGCCCGCGTCAGCATGTCCCGGGGGTAGGGCCACTCGGCGGCGGCGACGGCGTCCTCGAGTCGCACGCCGCGGGTCGCGAGGTCGCGGATGGTCTCGGCCACGATGCCGATGTCGTTGCGCTGCTGCTCCACGAACTCGCGGTCGACCACCGCGCCGTGCCCGGGCACCACCACGCTGGCCCGCGTGGTCAGGCCGAGCACGACGTCGAGGGTCAGCGGCCATTCCATGGGGAAGCAGTCCTCGCCGAAGCCGGGCGCGTTGCCGTTCTCGGACTGCTCGACCAGGTCGCCGGCAAGGACCACGTCGGCATCGGGCACGCGGACGACGAGGTCGCCGGCGGTGTGCCCGCGGCCGGGATGCACGAGCTCGACGAACCGGTCGCCCAGGTCGAGGGAGATGGCGGAGGAGAACGTGCGTTCGGGTACGACGACCTCGGTGGCCGCCACGGCGGCGTACCTCGGGTCGTCCTCCTCCGCGGCCGCGGCGCGCACCTCGGCGGCGTGCTCCGGCAGGGTCTCGGCGGCGGTCTCGTGGCAGATGAGCTCGGCGCCCTCGGCCTGCAGCACGCCGTTGCCGAACGTGTGGTCCCAGTGCTCGTGGCTGTTGACCGCCCAGAGCACCGGTTGGGCGCTCACCCGCCGCAGGTCCGCGACGACCTCGCGGGCCAGGGCGGCAGAGGCTTGCGTGTCGAGCACCAGCAGGCCGGCCTCGCCCGCGACCATCGAGACGTTCACGTCCAGCCAGGGGTAGCGCGACACCCAGACACGATCTGCCACCTCGTTGAAGCCAGCCATCCCACGGAGCCTAGTAGGCTTGGCACTCAGGACCCGCGAGTGCCAGACGACCGCCAGACCGACTGCCAGAGGAGGAGCGAGCCGTGCAGGACGACCGCAAGCTCGCCGTCCTCCGCGCGATCGTGGAGGACTACGTCTCCACCCAGGAGCCGGTCGGCTCCAAGGCCCTCGTCGAGCGGCACTCACTCGGCGTCTCGCCGGCCACGGTGCGCAACGACATGGCCGCGCTGGAGGAGGAAGGGTTCATCACCCAGCCGCACACCAGCGCCGGCCGGATCCCTACCGACAAGGGCTACCGGCTCTTCGTCGACCGGCTGACGACCCTCAAGCCGATGAGCGCGCCGGAGAAGCGGGCCATCGCCACGTTCCTCGACGGTGCGGTCGACCTCGACGACGTCGTGCACCGCTCGGTGCGGCTGCTCTCGCAGCTCACGCGGCAGGTGGCCGTCGTCCAGTACCCGACCCTCTCGCGCTCCACGGTCCGCCATGTCGAGCTCGTCGCGCTGGCCCCGACCCGGGTGCTGGTGGTGCTCATCTTGTCGACCGGCCGGGTGGAGCAGCGCCTCGTCGAGCTGGACCAGGCGATCACCGACGACGACCTGGCCGACGTACGGACGGCCGTGCACCGCGCCGTCATCGGCGAGACCATCGTCGGCGCGCTCGGCGCGTTGCGCGCTCTCGAGCAGGTGGGCGCCGAGACGGCCGCCGTGGTGGCGTCCCTGGTCGACGCGATGTCCGACCACCGTTCGGACGAACGGGTCGTGGTCGGAGGCACCGCCAACCTGGCGAGGTACGGCGACTCGTTCGACGTCGACGTACGCCCCCTGCTCGAGGCCCTCGAGGAGCACGTCGTGTTGCTCAAGCTGCTGGGCGAGGCGCACCCCGGGGGCGTGCTCGTCCGGATCGGGCACGAGGGCCCCTACGAGGAGCTCTCCTCGACGAGTGTCGTGTCGACCGGCTACGGCCCGGGCGACGAGGCGATGGCCAGCCTGGGCATCGTCGGCCCCACCCGGATGGACTACCCCGGCACGATGGTGGCGGTACGCGCCGTCGCCCGCTACGTCTCGCGGATCCTCGACGAGGCGTGAAGAGAGACCTGAAGGACGACTGTTGAGCCACGACCCTTATGAGCTGCTGGGTATCCCGCACGACGCGGATGCCGAGACGATCAAGAAGGCCTACCGCCGGCTGGCGCGGCAGCTGCACCCCGACGTGAACCCCGACCCGGAGACGCAGGAGCGGTTCAAGGAGATCAGCCGCGCCTACGAGGTGCTGTCGGACCCGCAGAAGCGCGCGGCGTACGACCGTGGCGGCGACGTCTTCGGCGGGATGGGCGGCTTCGGCCAGGGCGCGGGGTTCTCCTTCACCGACATCATGGACGCGTTCTTCGGAGGGACCGCCGGCCCCGGTGGCGCCACCCGCGGCCCGCGACCGCGCACCCGCCGCGGCCAGGACGCCCTGATCCGCCTGGAGATCGAGCTCGCCGAGGCGGCGTTCGGGGTCGCTCGCGAGCTGAAGGTCGACACTGCGGTCGTCTGCACCACCTGTCTCGGGGAGGGTACGGCGCCCGGGTCGCACCCGATCCCGTGCGAGACCTGCCACGGCGTGGGCGAGGTGGCCCACGTCCAGCGGTCGTTCCTCGGCGAGATCCGCACGCTGCGTCCCTGCGCGGCCTGCCGCGGCTACGGCACCGTGATCCCGGACCCGTGCCGCGAGTGCTCCGGCGACGGACGGGTCCGGTCGCGCCGCACGCTGACCGTGAAGATCCCCGCCGGCGTCGACACCGGCACCCGCGTGCAGCTCACCGACCAGGGCGAGGTCGGTCCCGGCGGCGGTCCTGCCGGTGACCTCTACGTCGAGATCCACGTCGCTCCGCACCCGACGTTCAGCCGGCAGGGCACCGACCTGCACACCACGGTCGCCGTGCCGATGAGCGCGGCCGCGCTCGGTACCTCGCTCACGCTGCCGACGCTCGAGGCCGACCTGGTCGACGGCGAGGAGTCCGAGGCGGGTGTGGAGACCTCCTTCGAGCTCGACATCCGGCCGGGCACCCAGTCGGGGTCCTCGCAGGTGCTCCGCGGCCGCGGCGTCCCCGGCCTGCGCGCCGGTCGGGGCGACCTGGTGGTGACGGTGCTGGTCGAGACGCCGACCAAGCTCGATCCTCGTCAGGAGGAGTTGCTGCGAGAGCTGGCCGCGATCCGCAACGAGGAGAACCCGACCGGCCAGATGCGCGAGGAGAACCGCGGCATGTTCGGCAGGATCCGCGACGCGTTCAACGGGCTCTAAGTCCCGTCGCGCATGAGCCTCCCGGTCCACTGGGTGCCGTCCCTCGACGATGCCGCGGTGGGCTCGACCGTCGAGGTCACCGGGGACGAGGCGCACCACGCCGTCGCGGTGCGCCGCCTGCGGGTCGGCGAGTCGGTCGTGCTCACCGACGGCCGTGGCCGGTCGGTCACCGGCCCGGTCGCCACGACCGGCAAGCGGGTGTTCGCGGTGTCGGTCGCCTCGCTCGTGGACACTCCCGAGCCAGCGCCGTCGGTCACCGTCGTCCAGGCGATCCCGAAGGGCGACCGCGGCGAGCTCGCGGTGGAGGTGCTCACCGAGATCGGCGTCGCCCGGATCGTGCCCTGGGCAGCGGCCCGCTCGGTCGCCGTCTGGAAGGGCGAGCGGGCCGAGAGGTCACTGGCTCGCTGGCGCTCGACGGCGCGCGAGGCATCGAAGCAGGCGCGGCGCCCGTGGTTCGCCGAGGTGGCGCCGATGGCGTCGACCGCCGACGTCGAGGGGCTGGTCCGGACGGCCGACCTCGCGGTCGTGCTTCACGAGCTCGACGGCGCCGTCCTGGGGGACCTCGACCCGGCCGCCCACGACTCGCTGCTCGTGGTGGTCGGGCCGGAGGGCGGCCTCACCGACGACGAGGTCGCGACGTTCGTGGCGGCCGGCGCGCGCGCCGTACGCCTCGGCTCCGAGGTCCTGCGGACCTCGACCGCGGGGGTGGCCGCGGTGGCTGCGCTGCTGTCCCGGACCTCGCGCTGGCGGTGAGTGAGTGTTGGTCTCCGCGACTCGAACCGACACTCACGCACCGCCGGTCGTGCGTCAGACCCCGATCGACTCCCAGGGACCCCAGATCGCGAACGTCATCCCTCGGCTCGCCTGGATGTTGACGAACAACGTGTGGCCGTCGGGCGAGAACGTCGACCCGGCGAACTCGTCGCCGAACCGCGAGGCGCCCGTCGAGCTGATGAGGCGGTTGAGCGCGATGTCCCACACGTGTCCGCCCCGCGAGAGCCCGCGCACGTAGTTGGGTGCGCCGGCGTCCTCGCAGACGACCAGCGTGCCTGCCGCGCTGGTGGTGATGTTGTCGGGGAAGTCGAACCGGAGCTCGGCCTCCGCCTTGTCGACCGGTGCCTGGAAGAGGATCTGCAGCTTGTGTGAGCGCGTGTTGTACGCCCACACCTGCCCGTTCCCCTTGCCGAACCCGGTGGTGTTGTCGTCGTCGTCATCGGCTGCGCCCCAGTCCTGCTCAGCGGCGCCGCCACCCTGGGTCGAGGTGAAGTAGACGAAGTTCTCGTCGTAGACCTGACCCTCGAGGCGCGAGAACAGCGCCGCGCCCTGGGCGCGCCCCTGGTCGCCGACCTTCACCAACGCCTGGTCGTTGGTGGTGCCCGCCGGCATGGTCGGGTCGGGGTCGTCGATGTCGACCCACTCGACCTTGTACGTCGCCCGCTGGGGCTGGCGCGCCTCGAGGTGGGCGTTCGGCTGGCCCTTGATCGCCAGCATCTGCAACGTGCCCTCGTTGTCGAGGAAGCCGGTCTCCATCGGGTTGTTCTTCGGGATGTAGCGGTAGAAGCCCGACGGGAACTCGAAGTTGTCCTCGGTGAGGTAGAGGATCCCGTCCTTCGGGTCGAAGGAGACCGCCTCGTGCGGGAAGCGTCCCGCCCTGGTGATCGGCTGGTGGTTGCTCGGGCCGTCGACCGGAACCTCGAACACGTAGCCGTGCTTCTGGGTGAGCTGCGCGTTGGAGACGCCCTGGAAGTCCGGGCCGACGTCGGGGCCGTTGATGGTCTCCTCGCACGTGATCCACGAGCCCCACGGCATCCGCCCGCCGCTGCAGTTGAACATCGTGCCGTGCAGGCTGGTGTAGGCACTGACCACCTCGCCGTACTTGGTGACCTCCATGGTCGTGCAGCCGGCGCCGGCCTTCGTGTCGTACGCCGACAGCGAGGCCGGCCCGAAGGGCGCCGCCGTCAACGAGTTCACGATCTCGTGGTTGCGGATCAAGGTGATGTTGCCGTTGCCGGCCGCGAACGCCCCCATGCCGTCGTGGCGCCCGGGCAGGTTGGTGCCGTCGGTGAGGACCACCGGGAACTCGGTGTCGTGGAACGAGCGGTAGCTGAATCCCGGCGGCAGGTGCAGCCGCACCGTGCCATCTCGCAGGTCGGGGATCGGGCCCAGGGTCGGCTGTGGTGCGGCGGCCGCCGGTTGGGCGAGCAGCCCCGCGAACGGGCCCCCGGTGAGTGCTCCCGCGACGGCGGCGACGCCGCCCTTGAGTGCTGTCCGTCGTTGCAGTTCCACAGCGTTTCCCTCCCGGCTCCGTGCGTGCGGTAAACGCATCACGCTAGACCTCGCGCAGCGCGCGCGTCTGCCCTCGACCCCAGGCCATCGGACCTGGGGTCGGGCTCACGGAGGTGTCACCGAAGGCCTCACCGAAGGCCTCACTGGGCAAGGACCTCGGTGAGACGGTCGAGCTCCTCGTCCAGGCCGGCCTTCTCCTGCTTGGTCAGCGAGCGGAACAGCTCGACGACGACCGGCTTGCCGTCCTCGACCCGCCACAGACCCTCCAGCCAGCCGTCGACGAACACCGTCGCGCAGAGCCCGCCGTTCACCCCCATCCAGCGCTTGCGCTTGGCGGGGTCGGTGACCCGGTCGCGGCCGGCGTGGGAGAGCCACACGTTGTCGTAGACGCCGAGGAGACGGACGGGAGCGGGGGCATCCGCGACGGCGATCGCCGCACCTGGCACGTCGACGAGCTTCTTCCCGGAGGAGTCGGTGTGCCGGACCAGGTCCTCCATCGACGCGATCACCGCCGGGATGCCCCGGACGCCGGACCAGGCGGTCACGTCGGCGGCGGAGGCCGGACCGTACGCCGCGAGGTACCGCCGCACGATCGCAGCCGGGTCCGGCTCGGCGAGAGGCCGGCCGACCCAGGAGTCGACGAAGTCGTAGACCACCCCACCGGGCTGCTTCCAGCACCCGCGCGGCGGGAGCTGGGCCAGCGGTGCCGCTACCCGGGCCAGCGAGGCCAGCGCGTGCGGCGGCACGTCGGGGTATGTCCCGGACAGCGCTTCGCCCAGCCGCTTGACGGGCAGCGGCCCGTCGGCCAGGGCGGCCCGGACGGCGACCACGAACTCGTCGACGTCCAGATGCAGCGCCGGTGTGATGTTCTGGCTGACCTTCCGCTCGTACTCGTGGATCGGCCGGGTGAACTGCCGCAGCGTGAGCGCGTCGTCGGCCGTCAGCAGGTGCACGGTGCTGCGCATCGTGAGCAGGCGGACCAGGGACCGGTCCTCGAGCCCGCGCGTGACGTCGTACGGGTCGAAGGTGTCGAGGCGGGCGGCCAGGCCGACGTACGGCGGGAGGTTGTCCTGCGCCTGGAGGCCGACGAGGTGCTCCACCATCGCCGGGACGCTGGACGACGTCCGCGCGAGCAGGTGCTGGCGTGCCAGCAGCGTCCGGTTCAGATCCTGCGCCGAGAGCTCCACGGGAGGAGAACCTACCGACCGGCCTACCGACCGATGGCGACCATGATCGCGACGATCAGCGCCGCCAGCCCGACGCAGCCGGCCAGGGTCAGCCACCAGACGCCGGAGCGCGAACGGCGCACTCCGGGGATCCGGCCGAACAGCATGGCCCTACTCGACCACGATCGTCCGGGTGTCGACGTCCGGGCCCTTGCCCTCGCCGCCGGACGGGTCGTCGTTCATGGCAACGAAGGTGTACGTGCCCGGGGCGAGGCCGGAGATGTCGATGTCGCCGGTGCTCCAGGGGAACAGCTTGTCCACCTCGCAACAGCCGTCGGCCGTGCCGAAGTCGTTGAGGACGACCTGACCGTTCGCGTCGCGGATCTCCCAGGTGAACGTCGCCTCGAACGCGTTGTTGACGCCCTCGGCCTTCAAGGTGCCGGAGACCGTCTGCCCCTCCTCGGGCTGCGTGATGTTCATCTGGGACAGGACACTCGAGCCCTTGGCGTTGGTGAGCGGCTCCGAGGCCGGCTGCCCGAGCACCTGGTCCGTGTGCTGACCAGCGATCAGGAACTGCACACCGGCCCGGGCCTTCGCCGCGCCCTGCACGCTGTACACGACCTGCTGGACGGCCAGGCTCGCGTCGCTCTTGGACATGCCGGCGGGTCGGTCATGCAAGTCACCGGTGAGGTCGACGGTGATGACGTCGCCGTCGTAGGACGCCGTGGCCTGCGTCCCGGCCGGCCACAGCGACCGGTAGTCGGGGTCACGCGCAGGGCCGGCCACGGCGGCCATCGCCGACTGGGCGACCGGGTCGGCGCCGATCCCGGGCTGGAACTCACGGAACAGCACGGTGCCCCGCGGGCCGTCGCCGGCGTAGTAGACCGGCACGGCCGGCTCGTTCGGCAGGTTCGTGGGGTCGGCGGTGGTCGGGGTGTCCGTGGCCGTCTGCGACGGCGTCGGGTCCTGGCTGGGGCTGCCGTTCCCGGTGTCGGGTGCGCTCGGGGACGAGCTAGCCGCGGGCGTCCGGTCGCCGTCGTCGTTGAGCTGGGGCACGACCGCGATCGCGGTGATGACGGCGGCGGTGCCGACGGCGGCGCCGCTCACGGCGTACAACCAGTTGCGGCCCTTGCTCGTGCCTGCGCTCATCGGGTTCTCCTTGCGGGTACGGGATCGGATGGCGGTCAGCCCCTCACCGGGCTCGATGCCGTCGGCGGTGTCGGAGATCAGCTCCGACAGCCGGGCGTCGTGCCTCGGGTCGAGACGAGGGTCGTTGTTCACGGGCGGGCCTCCAGGTGGTCGGAGAGCAGGTCGCGGAGGGAAGCGGCGCCGCGGGACGCGTGGCTCTTCACGGCGCCGCGGCTGATGCCGAGGGTCTCGGCGATGTCGGCCTCGGAGAGGTCGACGTAGTAGCGCAGCGCCATCACCTCGCGCTGGCGGCGGGGGAGTGCCGCAAGCGCGTCGAGGACGGCCTCCCGGCGGGCGATCTCGAGCACCGCCTCGTCGGCTCCCCGTACGACGCCCGGCACGGGCTGCCGCTCGGCGTGCGCCCGCACGACCTTGAGGTGGCGCAGCCGCGACCGCGACCCGTTGACCACCGCGCGGCGCAGGTACGCGAGCGCGCTGTCGGGGTCGCGGATGCCGTCCCAGCGGCGGTGCATGGCCACGAAGGCGTCCTGGACGACCTCCTCGGCGGTGCCGACGTCGCGCACCAGCAGGTAGCTGAGCCGGACCAGTGACCGCCAGTGCGCGACGTACAGCTGCTCCACGGCGCCGTCCGCGTCCGTCTCGTGCCAGGCGGCGGTGCCGGGGCTCATGGCACTCGCCCACGCCCTGGCCGTTGCATGGACAGTCACGCTAGTCCGACGTGCGACCCCGCCCGGTGGTTTACACGCCGTCGACGGGGGGCATGTCGCGGACCGCGTGTGAGGATGGGAAACATGACGGCCGACCCGGACTGCCTGTTCTGCAAGATCGTCGCCGGCGACATCCCCGCCGACGTGATCGCGCAGACCGGCACCGCGGTCGCCTTCCGTGACGTGAACCCGCAGGCGCCCACCCACGCCCTGGTCGTGCCGCGCTCCCACTACGCCGACGCAGGCACTCTTGCCGACGCGGAGCCCGAGACGGTGGCCGAGCTGGTGCGGGTGGCGCGGGACGTGGTGGACGCTGATGGTCTGGACGACTACCGGCTGGTGTTCAACACCGGCGCGGACGCCGGTCAGACTGTCTTCCACGCACACCTGCACGTGCTGGGCGGAAGGGCGATGACATGGCCACCCGGATGAGGGCCGGCCGATCGGCGAGCACGCTCGCCGGTGCGGCAGCCGTGCTCGCTCTGCTGCTCGCCGCCTGCGGCTCGAGCAACGACGCCACCGGGGCCGACCCGGCCCCGGGAGCACCCGCGAGCTCGCAGCCGACGGCGACGGCGTCGGGGGACTCCGAGGCGCCCAGCGACACCGCCACCGACGACGGGCACGAGATCGAGGCGACCAAGCCGAAGCCGCTGCGCCCCGGCGAGAAGCGGATGACGCTCCGCATGCCCGCGTCGTACACGCCCTCGGCCCCGAACGGCGTGGGCACCGACGACTACCGCTGCTTCCTCCTCGACCCGCACCTGGCCAAGGACGTGTACCTCACGGGCACGTTCGTGCAGCCCGGCAACGCCGCGGTCGTGCACCACGTCATCCTGTTCACCGTCCCGCCGGACCAGGTCGCCGACGCCGAGGCGCTGGACGCGGGGACCGAGGGCGAGGGCTGGACCTGCTTCGGTGGGAGCGGCCTGCGCGACAACGACGGCCTCAACAGCGCGCCGTGGCTGGGTGCGTGGGCCCCGGGCGGCAAGGAGTCGCTGAGCTCGCCGGGGTTCGGCAAGCCGCTGGCGGCGGGAAGCCGGATCATCATGCAGGTCCACTACAACCTGCTCGCCGGCCCGGGCGACGACCAGTCGAACACCCTGCTGCGCTACGCGCCCGGCTCTGCCCACCTGACCCCGCTGGAGACGATGCTGCTGCCGGCGCCGGTCGAGATGCCCTGTCGCAAGAAGTACGCCGACGGCCCGCTCTGCGACCGCGACGCGTCGATCGCCGACGTGATCTCACGGTTCGGCGGCGCCGGCAACACCAACAACGCGCTGTACTTCCTGTGCGGCGGCAAGCCCAGGCCCAGCAACGTCACGCACTGCGACCGGACGATCGCCGAGCCCACTACGATCCGCGGGGTTGCCGGCCACATGCACCTGCTGGGCCGCTCGATCAAGATCGAGGTGAACCCCGGCACCCCGAACGCCAGGACCATCCTCGACATCCCGATCTGGGACTTCGACAACCAGGCCAACAAGCCGATCGAGCCCGTCCACGTCGACTGGGGCGACGTGGTGCGGGTGACCTGCAAGCACGTGCAGTGGCTGCGCGACAAGCTGCCGGCCTTCGACGGGATCCCGGACAAGTACGTCGTGTGGGGCGAGGGCACCACCGACGAGATGTGCCTGGGGATCCTGACGGTCACGCGCCCCTGACGCCGCCACGGGTGGGCCCGGTGCTCAGGGCTGGTACGGCGGCGCGACGCCCCAGCCCCACCGGGGCACCGGGGCGTGCTCGACGAGCTCGGCCCCGTCCTGGGAGTTGGAGAGGGCCAAGCGGGTGCCCCACTCGACGTACCCGACGAACGCCGCCCGGAACTCCGGGTCGTCCGGCAAGCCGGCGTCGTCGGCGGCCAGGCTCATCAGGGACGCGAACCGGAACCGCTGCTCCGGCGTGATGGCGAGACCCCGGTGGTGGGCGAGCATCGTCTCGTACCCGCCCCGCCGCTCGGTGTAGTCCGGCGCGCCGCCGAACACCTCGACCCACCACATCGTCACGTGGGTGCGGTGGTCCTCGCTGACCCCGCCCGGGAAGAGCGGCGAGAGCAGGTCGTCCTCCTCGACGCGGTCGTAGAACGCGTCGATGAGTCTGCGGAAGGCGTCGGGGCCACCGGCCCACTCGATCAGGGTCGGATCGCTCATGCCCGAACAGTAATCATGTAATCAACGCCGACAGGACCGTACCCGGCAGGCTGGGCCCATGACGGAGCCGACCGGGGACCCGCTCGAGGGGCCGATCGACGGTCTGGTCGACGATCTGGGCACCCTGCTGACCGTCTGGGCGCACCCCGACGACGAGACGTACCTCGTGGGCGGCCTGTCCGCCGCACTGACCGACGCCGGGCAGCGCGTCGTCTGCGTGACCGCCACCCGCGGCGAGGCGGGCGGCGAGGAAGCGGACCTCGCGGCGATCCGCACGGCCGAGCTGGAGGCTGCGCTGGCGGTGCTCGGGGTGACCGAGCACCACTGGCTCGACTACCCGGACGGCGGCTGTGCGAGGGTCGACGCCGAGCAGGCCGCCGCGCGGATCCGCGCGGTCCTCGATGACGTCCGGCCGGACACGGTCGTCACCTTCGGGCCGGACGGCTACACGGGCCACCCCGACCACCAGGCCGTCAGCCGGTGGGTGGACCTCGCGGTGCGCGGGACCGGCGTACGGCTCCTGCACGCCGTCGCGCAGGAGCACCGGGTCGATCCCGGTCTCGACCAGGACCACAACGTCTTCGAGCTCGGCTGGCCGCGCGTCTGCGCCGACGACGAGATCGACGTGCTCCTGCGGCTCGACGGGACCCTGCTGGACCGCAAGGTGGCGGCCCTGCTGCTCCAGGAGTCCCAGACGGGCGGCCTGGTCGCCGCGGTCGGGCCGGCGCGGTTCCGGGCGTGGGTGGCGACCGAGGCACTGGCGGCCCCACTGGCGGCCCCGGCGGGGTCGTGAGCCGGGGAGAGCCGCGGAAACGGCTGGGGAGCACACCACTGCTCCCGTAGCATGGAAAGCCGTTGCACCAGCCCCATCGCCGACCAGAGAGGCCGCCCGCACCGGGCATCCATGACCGACAGTCACCAGCGCGTGGACGACAACGCTCCCCAGGCGGAGCCCCAGGCCAGCACCAAGCACGTGGTCGTCGTCCCGAACAGCATCAACATGGTCAGCCTCCTGGGCCCCGGCGACGAGCACCTCGCCCTTCTCGAGCGGGCGTTCAGCGCCGATGTGCACGTGCGCGGCAACCAGATCACGCTCACCGGCGAGCCCGGTGAGATCGCCCTCGCGGAGCGGCTCCTCGACGAGCTCGTCACGATCATCCGCACCGGCCAGGGCGTCACCGTCGAGACGGTCGAGCGCGTGCTCCACATGCTGCGCGCCGAGACGACCGAGCGTCCCGCCGACGTGCTGTCGCTGAACATCCTCAGCAACCGCGGCCGCTCGATCCGCCCGAAGACGCTGAACCAGAAGCGCTACGTCGACTCGATCGACAAGCACACGATCACCTTCGGCATCGGCCCGGCCGGTACGGGCAAGACGTACCTCGCCATGGCCAAGGCCGTGCAGGCGCTGCAGGCCAAGAAGGTCAACCGGATCATCCTCAGCCGCCCCGCCGTCGAGGCCGGAGAGCGGCTGGGCTTCCTGCCCGGCACGCTGACCGAGAAGATCGACCCGTACCTGCGTCCTCTCTACGACGCCCTCCACGACATGGTCGACCCCGAGTCGATCCCCAAGCTGCTCGCGGCCGGCACGATCGAGGTCGCCCCGCTGGCCTTCCTCCGTGGCCGGTCCCTCAACGACTCGTTCATCGTTCTCGACGAGGCCCAGAACACCACGCCGGAGCAGATGAAGATGTTCCTCACCCGACTCGGCTTCGGCTCGAAGATCGTGGTGACCGGTGACGTCACGCAGGTCGACCTGCCCGGAGGCACCAAGTCCGGCCTGAAGGTGGTCCAGGACATCCTTCAGGAGATCGAGGACGTCAACTTCCAGTGGCTCACCGCCCACGACGTGGTCCGGCACCGGCTCGTCGGCAAGATCGTGGCGGCGTACGACGAGTTCGACGCCCGCAACGAGGTCGCCGCCCAGCGCGACCAGCGGGACCACCGCGACCAGCGCCGGTGAGTGAGGACCAGTCCCTGATGAGCATCGAGGTGCTCAACGAGTCCGGCCACGAGCTCGACGTGCGCGAGCTGGCCCGGTTGAGCAGGTTCGTGATGGACGTCATGCGCGTGCATCCGCAGGCCGAGCTGTGCATCAAGGCCGTCGACGAGGCCACCATCGCCGAGCTCAACGAGCAGTGGATGGAGAAGGAGGGCCCGACCGACGTGCTCGCCTTCCCGATGGACGAGCTGCGGCCGGGCCTGGTCAACGAGGACCCCGAGGAGGGCGTGCTCGGCGACCTGGTGCTGTGCCCCGAGATCGCGGCGAGGCAGGGTGAGACAGCCGGACACGGCAGGGACGCCGAGATCGAGCTGCTGACCGTGCACGGCATCCTGCACCTGCTGGGCTACGACCATGCCGATCCCGAGGACCATCGGGTGATGTTCGGGTTGCAGGACGACCTGCTCGCCCAGTGGCGATCACGCTGACCCGACGATGATCCAGGGACGATGACCTCGACCGACATCTGGCTGCTGCTCACCGCGGCGGCGTGCGTCGTGCTGGCCGGCGTGTTCTCGGCCGCCGACGCCGCGCTCGCGTCGTTCTCCCGGGCCCGCGCGCAGGAGCTGGTCGCCGAAGGCCGCGCCGGCGCGCGTCGTCTGGTCGTGCTGCTCGACGACGCCCCGCGCTACCTCAACACCGCGCTCCTGATGCGGCTGCTCTGCGAGATCGCCGCGATCGTCATCGTCACCCAGCTCGTCAGGGACGCCTACGACGGAGCGTTCTGGCCCGCGCTGGTCACCTCGATCGGCGTGATGACGCTGGTCTCCTTCGTGGTCGTCGGCGTCGCCCCGCGGACCCTCGGCCGACAGCACTCCCAACGCGTCGCGCTGAGCACGGCCGGGCCGGTCTCGTGGATCACGTCCGTGCTCGGCCCGATCCCGAAGCTGCTGATCCTCGTCGGTAACGCCATCACCCCCGGCCGCGGCTTCCGCGAGGGCCCGTTCTCCACCGAGACCGAGCTGCGCGAGCTCGTCGACCTCGCCGAGGCATCGGCGGTCATCGAGTCGGGCGAGCGGAGGATGATCCACTCGGTCTTCGAGTTCGGCGACACGATCGTCCGCGAGGTGATGGTGCCGCGCGGGGACGTCGTCTACATCGAGCGGTTCAAGAACCTGCGCCAGACGATGTCGCTGTTCCTGCGCAGCGGCTTCTCCCGGTTGCCCGTCGTCGACGAGAACCTCGACGACGTGGTCGGCATGGCCTACCTCAAGGACATCGTGCGGCGTGACTTCGAGGCGCCGGACGTCGAGTTCACCGAGCGCATCGGCGAGGTGATCCGGCCGGCGTTCTTCGTGCCCGACTCCAAGCGCGTCGACACGCTGCTCTCGGAGATGCAGGCCAACCGGCAGCACATCGCGGTCGTCGTGGACGAGTACGGCGGCACCGCCGGCCTGGTCACCATCGAGGACCTGCTCGAAGAGATCGTCGGCGAGATCACCGACGAGTACGACCCGGAGCAGGTCGACGTCGAGCGCCTCGACGACGGCTCCGTCCGGGTGTCCTCGCGGTACCCGATCGACGACCTCGACGAGATCTTCGGCGTCGACGTCGAGGAGGAGGACGTCGACTCGGTCCTCGGCCTGATGGCCAAGCACCTCGGCAAGGTGCCGATCCCCGGTTCCTCGGTCCAGGCCCACGGGTTGCGGTTCGAGGCCGAGGAGGCCACCGGCCGCCGCAACCGGATCGAGACCGTGCTCGTCAGCGCCCTGGAGGAGGAGGAAGCCGATGACTGAGCTGTCGCCCGAGGACGCCAAGCTCGTCACTCTCGCCCGGGCCACCCGGGCCCGGACCGGTTCCCCGCAGGGTGCCGCCGTCCGCGACCTCGACGGCCGCACGTACGCCGCCGCCTCGGTCTCCCTGCCTTCGCTGACCGTCTCCGCCCTCGGTGTCTGCATCGCGATGGCGATCTCCTCCGGTTCCCGCGGCCTCGAGGCGGCCGTGGTGATGGGTGGCGAGCCGTCGGACGCCGACCTGGCCGCCGTCCGCGAGTTCGCGGGGGAGGGCGTCTCCGTGCACGTGGTCTGACGTCATTCGGTGGTCGAGCCGGGAGGCCGGCCACGGCCGAGCGTGTCGAGACCAACGGATGACTGGGGTCTCGACACCGCTCGCTGGCGCTCGCGGGCTCGACCAGCGAACTGTCTCGACACCGCTCGCTGGCGCTCGCGGGCTCGACCAGCGACTGTCTCGACACCGCTGCTGGCGCTCGCGGGCTCGACCAGCGAACGTCCGACACCGCTCGCTGGCGCTCGCGGGCTCGACCAGCGAGCGATGGCGCGTATTTCGAAGCATGGCCGTCACCGACCCGTGGGGGATGCCGTTGTCGTGCGCGGCGGAGGTGGCGCCGACGTACGGCGAGGCGTTGCGGCGCTACCACGACCAGCGGTCCGGGGACGTCGAGCGGCTGCGCGAGGTGATCGAGCAGGATCCGGGGTTCGCTGTCGCGCGGGCGACGGCGGCGGTGCTGGGGGCGTTCGGCGGAGAGTTCGACGCCGAGGAGGAGGTCACGTCGGCCGAGGACGGCCGGGCCACCCACGACTGGGAGCGGTCCTTCGTGGCCGCGTCCAGGTCACTCGTCGACGAGGGCATGTGGGGCGCTCAGCAGCAGTGGCTGGCCCACCACGACGCGTACCCCGGCGACCTGATGGGCATGACCATCGCGGCGTTCACGTTGCTCATGGACACCGACCCGAAGGACGAGGCCGAGGCGTACCAGCGGGTCCGGCGAAGCAGTGACACCGTCGGTGACGACCCGGCAGTGCTCGGCTTCCTCGCGATGTTCGAGCAGGACTTCGGACACCTGGACCGGGCGCACGAGCTCGCATCGAGGTCCCTGGAGCTCGACCCGAGCGGGTTTGCCGGCGGGCACCCGATGTCGCACGTGTACTTCGAGGGCGGTGACCACGCTGCCGGGCTCGACTGGCTCGACCCATGGCTCACCACCACCGACGGCGAGGCCGTGTTCCGCGGCCACCTCGTCTGGCACGGCGCCCTTCACGCCCTGGCTCTCGGCGACGGGGAGGGTGCGCTGGCGAGATACCCGCACTGCGGCGGCAGCAACGCCGGCGGCGTGCTCATCGACGGCCCGTCCCTGCTGTGGCGCTGCCAGCTGATGGGCCATGTGCCGAGCGGGACCGATCCCCGCGACCCGCGCGTGAGCACCTTGGCCGTGCCGTTCATGGACGACGTGCCGTTCACCTTCGTCGGGGTGCACGTCGCGCTCGCCCTGGCCACGTCGGGCGACGCCGACGGGCTGCGGCAGTTCGCCCACAACGCTCGAGGGTTCGAGGCACCCGGCGCCGCCGAGCTGCTCCCGGGGCTGTCCTACGGCCTCGCGGCGTTCGTCGAGGGAGAGCACGCGCGGGCCGCGGAGACGCTGCTGCCGCTGGAGGCGCGGCTGTGGCAGGTCGGTGGGTCGCGTGCGCAGCGCGAGGTCTTCGAGGACACCTTGATCCACGCCCTGATCCGCGCCGGCCGATTCGAGGAGGCGTCCGTCCGGCTGCGTGCGCGGCTCGACCGGCGCGACAGCGCGCTGGATGCAGGCCTCCTTGAGAAGACCGCGTGAGGTAGCGATAAAGTCGGTCGGGTGACTGCCGGGGAAGGTGCCTGGACCCAGCACGCGCAAGCAGTCAAGCGGCTTCGCGCGTCGTACTCCGCCATCCCTCCGGGTCAGCCGGTCCGGCTGGCCAAGAAGACCTCCAACCTGTTCCGGCCCCGCCAGGCCACGCATGCGCCCGGGCTGGACGTCGGCGGCCTCGACGGCGTCATCTTCGTCGACCCGAAGAACCGGACCGCCGACGTGGCCGGCATGACGACGTACGAGCACCTCGTCGACGCCACCCTGCCCTACGGCCTGATGCCGTACGTCGTCCCGCAGCTGCGCACGATCACCCTCGGCGGAGCCGTGTCGGGGCTCGGCATCGAGTCGACGAGCTTCCGGAGCGGGCTGCCGCACGAGTCGGTCATCGAGATGGACGTCTTCACCGGCGCCGGTGAGGTCGTCACCACCCGCCCGGGCGACGACCTCTTCGACACGTTCCCGAACTCCTATGGCTCGCTCGGCTACGCCACCCGGCTGCGCATCGAGCTCGAGCCGATCCGGTCGCACGTGGCGCTGCGGCACGTCCGCTTCGACGATGCGGAGCTGCTCGCCAAGACGATCGCGATGATCACCGAGACGCGGGAGTACGGCGGCGAGCAGGTCGACGGCATCGACGGCGTCGCCTTCGCGCCGGGGGAGTACTACCTGACGCTGGCCCGTTGGTCGGACCACCCGGGCCGGGGTGCCGCGGCGAGCGACTACACCGGGCAGCAGATCTACTACCGCTCGATCCAGGAGCGCGAGACCGACCTGCTGACCACCTACGACTACCTGTGGCGCTGGGACACCGACTGGTTCTGGTGCTCGGGTGCGTTCGGCGCCCAGAACCCCCGTCTGCGCAAGGTCTGGCCACGCAGGTACCGCCGCTCGGACGTCTACTACAAGATGATCGGCTGGGACCACCGCTTCCGCATCGCCGACCGTCTCGACAAGCGGGCGGGCCGCCCGGCGCGCGAGAAGGTGATCCAGGACGTCGAGATCCCCGTCGACAAGCTGCCGGAGTTCCTCGCATGGTTCGACGTCGAGATCGGCATGCGGCCGGTCTGGCTGTGCCCGCTGAAGCTGCGCGACCGCGAGTGGCCGACGTACCCGCTCACCCGCGACGCGACGTACGTGAACGTGGGCTTCTGGGGCACCGTCCACGTCGGCCCGGACCGCGAGAACGCCCCGAGGAACCGCGCCGTCGAGGCGAAGGTGCAAGAGCTCGGCGGCGCCAAGGGGCTCTACTCCGAGGCGTTCTACGACCGCGAGACCTTCGACCGCATCTACGACGGCGAGAACCTCGCCGCGGTCAAGCAGAAGTACGACCCCGACAACCGGCTGACGAGCCTCTACGACAAGGCGGTGCGACGGCGATGAGCACGATGAAGATCGGTGACGCGCTGGGGATGCTCCTGACGCAGGAACTGCCGGGACGCTTCAACTTCTACGACGGCAGCTCCATCGGGACCGGCGAGATCCCGATCACCGGGCACTTGAAGAACCAGCGTGGGCTGGCCTACCTGCTCACGGCGCCGGGTGACCTCGGGCTGGCTCGTGCCTACGTGATGGGTGACCTCGACCTCGAGGGTGTGCACCCCGGCGACCCGTACGACGCGCTGGTGCTGCTCTACCGCAAGCTCAGGTTCCGCGCCCCCACGCCCGCCGAGGCGCTGCAGATCGTGCGCGGGCTGGGCTGGTCGAACCTCAAGCCGCCGCCGGTCCCGCCGCAGGAGACCCTGCCGCGGTGGCGCCGTACGGTCGAGGGCCTGCGCCACTCGATGGGCCGCGACGCGGACGCGATCCACCACCACTACGACGTCTCCAACCGCTTCTACGAGATGGTGCTCGGTCCGTCGATGACCTACACCTGCGCGGTGTACCCGCACGAGGGCGCGACGCTCGAGGAGGCGCAGGACTACAAGTACGACCTGATCGCGCGCAAGCTCGACCTCAAGCCCGGCATGCGGCTGCTGGACGTCGGCTGCGGATGGGGCGGCATGGTCCGCTTCGCCGCCCGCGAGTACGGCGTGAAGGCGCTCGGCGCGACGCTGTCGGTCGAGCAGGCGTCGTGGGCCAAGCAGGCCATCGACCGTGAGGGGCTGGCCAACCTCGCCGAGGTGCGGCACTCCGACTACCGCGACGTGCTCGAGGGCGACTTCGACGCGATCAGCTCGATCGGGCTGACCGAGCACATCGGGGTGCGGCAGTACCCCCACTACTTCGGCTTCCTCAAGGACAAGCTCCGCCCGCAGGGCCGGCTGCTCAACCACTGCATCACCCGCCCGCACAACCGGCGGCAGGAGACCGGCGCGTTCATCGACCGCTACGTCTTCCCCGACGGCGAGCTCACGGGTGTCGGCCGGATCATCACCGAGGCCCAGGACACCGGCTTCGAGGTGATGCACGCCGAGAACTTCCGGCTGCACTACATGCGGACCTGCGCCGCCTGGGGCCAGAACCTCGTCGACAACTGGGACGAGTGTGTCGCCGAGGTCGGCGAGGGTACGGCGCGCGTGTGGGGCCTCTACATGGCCGGGTCGCGGATGGGCTTCGAGCTCAACGAGATCCAGCTCGACCACGTGCTCGCGGTGAAGACCGGCGACGACGGCGTCGACGGCTTCCCGTTGCGCTCCAACACGTGGGTCTGACCGCACTGGAGGTTGAGGAAGGCGCGCTAGCGGCGCCGCTGGTTGAGGAAGGCGCGCTAGCGGCGCCGCTGGTTGAGGAAGGCGCGCTAGCGGCGCCGCTGGTTGAGGAAGGCGCGCTAGCGCCTGTCACGAAACCCGGTGAGCCGCGATCGCGTCCGTCGCCGGGTCTCGTGACAGGACTTCGTCCTTCCTCGACCATCGGCGGGCGATCACGAGGATCACCAGCGCGTACGCCGCCCCGGCGAGCTCGTCGAGCACGTAGTGCTCGCCGGCGTACGCCAGGCTGAAGCACATCAGCGTGGGGTAGACGGGCAGCAGCCAGCGGTACGGCGCGCGCACGCGTGACCACCAGAAGCCGGCGACCAGGGTCGCGAACGCCACGTGCAGCGACGGCATCGCGGCCACCGGGTTGACCAGGTGCTGTCCGAGGGTGAGGGCAGAGCCGACCATCCGCAGGCCGACCTGGTCGAAGCCCTCGGAGGTCAGCCGCAGCACGCGCGGGCCGTCGAGGTCGCCCTGGAGCGACGCCAGCCACGGCGGGGCAGTCGGCAGCAGGACGTACGTCGTCAGGCCGGCCACCGCGAGGGTGACCACCATCGACATCCAGCGGCGGTACTCCCGGCGGTCGCGCATCCAGAGCGCCACCGCGGTCACCGGCGTGACCAGGTAGTGCGAGCTGTAGACCGCGCTCACCACCACCGCGAACCACGGGATCGCCGTACCGTCGACGGGTCCCGGGTGCAGGTGCTCCTGGAGCCACTGCGTCGGCGTGATGTCGCCGAGGTGGACCAGCCGCATCAGCCACTGGTCGAAGTCGATCGGCGCGTGCACCTGCAGCGGCAGGCCCAGGTCGTTCTGCACGCCCTGGGTCGGGTAGTCGCGAGCGGCGATCTGCGCGTCGGAGTACGGCGAGGCGAAGCCGCGGCTGTAGTCGTAGGCCAGCAGGACCGCCTGGAACGGGACCCAGTCGAGCAGCATCCGTCCCCAGGCCCGCCAGCCCTTTCCGAGCAGGCCGATGCTGAGGAAGCCGGTCGCCAGCGCGGCCAGGCCGATCCGGTCGGTCGGGATGCCCAGCCAGGCGACGAAGATCGCCAGGCCGAGCACGAACGCGGCGTACGCCCAGCGCCGCCGGCGCCGCCACGGGTCCTCTCGGGCCGCCCCCTCGTCGGTCACCCCGCGGACACTAGCCTGGGCGGGTGACCGCCCGAGCCCGCGAGTACGCCGCGACCGTGGTGCGCCGCGAGCGACTCTCGCCGCACCTCGTCCGGCTGACGTTGGGCGACCTCTCGGGTCCGGACGCGTTCGAGTCCACCGGCATTCCCGACGAGTGGGTCGGCCTGGTGGTGCCGGGGCAGTTCCAGTCCCGCTACTACACCGTGCGGTCGTGGGACGGGTTGTCGCTCGTGCTCGACGTCGTGCTGCACGCCGAAGGGCTGGTCACGGAGTGGGCCTCGCGCGACTGCGTCGGCGAGCGGGTCACCATCGCGGAGCCGAAGGGATCGTTCGCGATGCCCGAGTCGGCGCGGTGGCTCATCCTGGTCGGCGACCTGACCGCGATGCCGGCGATCTCGCGGATCGTCTCGTCGCTGGTCGAGGACGTCGCGCAGCGACCGTCACGAGACCCGGTGAGCATCAACGTGTACGCCGAGGTCCCCGACGACCTGAGCGGCTATCTGCCCGACGGCGTCGATGTCACCTGGCTCAGTACCTCCGGGCGAAGGCGAGTCGGCGCTCGCGGAGGTCGTCGAGGGCATCGACTGGCCGGCGGGCGACGGGTACTTCTGGATGGCGGGCGAGTCGTCGCAGATGCGGGCCATCCGCAAGCACCTGATGCGCGAGATACGGCTGCCGAGCACGGCGTACGACGTGATGGGCTACTGGCGCGGCGGCGCGACGCGACAGCCGCGGGCCGTCGACCCGGGCCCGATCTGGCGGGCGGGGAAAGCGGCCGGGAAGTCCGACGAGGAGATCTGGGCGGCGTACGACGCGGAGGTCGCGCGGTGAGCGACACCTATCGGAGCGGGTTCGTCTCGTTCGTCGGGCGGCCCAACGCAGGCAAGTCGACGCTGACCAACGCGATGGTCGGGCAGAAGGTCGTGATCACCAGCGACAAGCCCCAGACCACTCGGACCGTGGTGCGCGGCATCGTGAACCGCCCGGACGCCCAGCTCGTCCTGGTCGACACCCCCGGCCTGCACCGACCGCGGACCCTGCTCGGCGAGCGCCTGAACGACCTCGTCCGGACGACCTGGGCCGAGGTCGACGTGGTGGCCGTGTGCTTCCCCGCGAACGAGAAGATCGGGCCGGGGGACAGGTTCATCGTCACCGAGCTGGCCAAGGTACGACGCACCGTCAGGGTCGCCATCGCCACCAAGACCGACCTGGCCTCGCCCGAGCAGATCGCCCAGCACCTGCTGGACATCGCGGCCCTGGGCGATCCACGAACACCACCTGGGCCGAGGTGGTTCCGGTGTCGGCGGTGTCCGGCAGCCAGGTCGGCCTGCTCGCCGACCTGCTCGTCGCGATGCTGCCCGAGGGCCCGCAGCTCTATCCCGACGGCGACCTCACCGACGCCCCCGAGGAGATCCTTGTCGCCGAGCTGATCCGCGAGGCCGCGCTGGACGGCGTACGCGACGAGCTCCCGCACTCCATCGCCGTCGTCGTCGAGGAGATGGGCCTGCGCGAAGGACGCGCCGACGACAAGCCGCTCCTGGACATCCACGCCAACCTCTACGTAGAGCGGTCCTCCCAGAAGGGCATCGTCATCGGCCACCAGGGCTCCCGGCTCCGCGACGTCGGCTCCCGGGCCCGCCAGCAGATCGAAGCCCTCCTCGGCACCCCCGTCTACCTCGACCTCCACGTCAAGATCGCCAAGGACTGGCAGCGCGACCCCCGTCAGCTCCGCAAGCTCGGGTTCTAGTCACTCGCCGCCGATCCTGGTCAGGCCGCCGGAGAAGAACGCCTCGTAGAACACGGCGCCGCCGACGACCGGCGACTCCACGTCGGTGAGGAGCAACCGGTCGCCTTCGCGACGCCAGTGCGCCGTGAAGTCGTCACTGCACCCGGAGGCCTCGTCGAAGAGGATCGACAAGCGGTCTGCGTCGATGCGGTACTCGGAGTCGCAGGGTGCCTGACCCTCCTTGATCGGGATGGCGTGTCCCTGGCCGACGCGCCACGTCCAGATCCCCATGTTGTTGCTGGCGTCGGTGGGCCCGACGCCGGCCTCGAGGAGCGTCTCCCTCGAGACCTCGAGCCGCCACGTGCCGTCGAGGACCGTCTGGTCGCCGACCGCCTCGACCGGGGCGTAGCCGCCGGTCTCGGTCGTCGACGCCACACAAGGCTGCACCGGCGTGACGGGCGGGTGATCGGTCGCGAGCTCGTCCACGCGGTCGATGACGTCGGCCGTCAGCTCGTCGCTGCGGAGCCTGTCCACCATCGGCTCGAGAGCCGCCCGCATCGCGAGGAGGTCGGCTTCCGAGGCCATGACGACGTCGCCGTGCCCCCCGGCGCAGTAGGTCCGTGCGGCGTCGGCCAGGTCCAGGTGGTAGGCCATCGTGGACGTGGAGAAGTCGCGGGCGCCGGCCGCCGCGTCACGCAACCGGTCCTGCTGGGCGCCGGACAGGGTGTGCCAGGCGTCCTCGTTGACGACGATCACGTTGGCCTTGAACGACCAGATCTCGTTGGCGACCGAGGTGCCGGCACCCTCGAGGTTCGACTGGTTGAGGGAGTCCTCCAGGGCTGCCACCTCCCCGGCGCTCACGGCTTCCTCGAAGGGGCGGCCCACCTCGGGGTAGACGGTCGCCCCGAGCGCCTCGATGGCCAACCGGGTGGCGTCGCTCGGACGTGCCGCCACCTGCCGGCCGGCGAAGTCGTCCGGGGCCGTGAGCGCGCCGGCGTACCCCTTCATGTCGCGCATGGCGTCGAACGTGAGCGCCAACGGGACCAGCCCCAGCGACTCGACGGGCTCCATCATCCGCTCGGCGATCGGGTCGGTGAGCACGGCGTCCGCCTGCTCCACCGAGACGAAGTGCAGCGGCGCCTGGAGACCCTGGAAGCCGGTCACGCCGACGAGGTCGAAGACCCGTGTCGGCACCACCGCGACGTCCAGGTCGCCAGCGCGCACGAGCGCCAGCAGGTCGGATCCCGGGTCCTGGTTGGTGGTGCTGAGCAGGGACTCGGTCTCGACGCGCAGGTGGACCGATCCCGAATCGTCGAGGGTGGTCACCAGGTGGTCGAGGGTGTCCCCGGACGGGTAGCCCACCGCGAAGTACGTCGCAGCGACGAGCGTGCGTTCCTCCTCGGCGGCGCCCGACCGGGTCGGCGAGGAGTCACACGAGGTCAGGACCATGGGCACCGTCACGGCGATCCCGGCTGCGAGCAGGCGGGCCACGCAAGGGCGTCGGACCATGTGGATGAGCATGGGGCTCGACGTCGGCCGCGTCATCAGGGGTTTCCGGGGGAGCCGACGCCGCCGTGGGACGCGTGGGGCGCATGGCCGGCCGAGAGGAAGGTGAGCACCGCCAGCACCCGCTTGTTGGCGTTCGCATCGTCGGGCAGCCCGAGCTTCTCGAAGACCTGCCTCAGGTGCACCTCGACCGTGCGCACGGACATGCCCAGCTCGGCGCCGATGCCGATGTTGGTCCGGCCCCGGGCAAGCTGCTCCAGCACGTCCCGCTCACGGGCGGTCAGCACGGCGAGAGGGTCGTGCACCCGTGGCCGGCGCAGCAGTCTCTCGACCAGGGTGGGGTCGACGACGCACTCGCCTGCGGCGACGCGACGCAGGTCGCGGTCCAGGGCGGCCGCGTCGAGCACGCGGTCCTTGAGGAGGTACCCCAGGCCGCCCTCGCCCGAGCCGAGCAGTCGCGTCACCAGGTCGGCCTCGACGTGCTGGCTGAGCAGCAGCACGCCGGTGTCCGGCTGCTCCGCCCTGATCGTCGTCGCGGCGACCACTCCCTCGTCGCGGTGGTGGGGCGGCATCCGGATGTCCGCCACCACGACATCGGGTCGCTCGGCGCGGGCCGCCCGCACCAGCTCCGGGAGGGTGCCCACCTCGGCCACCACGTCGTGCCCGGCGGCGGTGAGCAACCGGACGATGCCCTCGCGGGTGAGTACCTGGTCCTCGCCTACGACCACACGCACGGCAGCATCACCTCCCAGCTCTCCGGAGATGTGCGCACGGTGCCGCCGAACGCCGCCACCCGGTCCACCACGGGCTCGCGCGGCGGAGCGCTCGGCCCCCGGATCTCCACGACGAGCAGCGCACCCTCGGGCCGGACGCTGATCCGCAGAGGTCCGGATGCCCGGGAGACCGCGTCGTCTGCGACGGCGTACGTCGCCCGCGCGACGTCGGCGGACGGCTCCGCGCCGGGCATCGCCTGCACGTCGACGGGGACGTGGGCGCGCAGGGCGAGCTCGTGCAGGGCGTGGACGAGACCGCCGGACTCCAGGTCGGCCGGATAGATCCCGTGCGAGATCTCCCTCAGGCCCTCCAGTGCGCAGGCGGTCTCGCGGCGGCAGGCGTCGAGCACGTCCGCCAGGTCGTCGCCCGGTCCGGACCCCGCGAGCTGGAGCTCGAGCCCGAGCGCGAGGACGTGCTGCTGGGCGGAGTCGTGGAGGTCGTGCTCGAGGGCGCGCCGCTGGGCGTCGGCAGTACGCACCAGGCGGGTGCGCGCGTCGGTCAGCACCCGTGCCCGCGCTGCGACGTCCGCGGCCAGCCGGTCGTTCTCGAGGGCCAACCGGGCGCGTTCGTCGAGGGCGACGCCGACGGCCCCTGCCTCGGCCCGTCGCGCGTCGTGGTGGATCCGCGTGACGACCTGCCCGTCCGCCGTCACCTCCGCCACCGCCGTACCGGTCCCCGGTTCGGAGATCGGCTCCGGGCGGCCCGTGCCGTCGACGAACGCGCCGCTGGAAATGCGGTGGTACACCGCCACATCCGGATCGCCCCACTGCCGGCGCAGGAGGGTGGCGACGTCTGCCGGGCCGCCGCCGAGAGCATCGACCAGCGCCTGAACGCGGCCGCGCGCGAGCAGCACGCGTCGGGCCCGTTCGGCGAGCAGCACCGCCGCTGCGAGCGGGCCGAGCGTGAGCAGGGTCGGCGCGGCGTCGACTCCGGCCAGGGCGGAGACCACGACGGCTCCGCCTGCCGCCACCGAGGCGACGTCGTGGCGCAGATGGGCGGCGAGCAGGACCACGCCCACGACCAGCAGGGCAGTGCCGCTGAGGTGCAGCGCCGCGGCTCCCTCGGGTCGTGACGCGAGACCCAGGGGGTTGGTCACGCAGTCGTCGGTGCAGGCCGCATCCCGGAACGGGTCGGTCAGCAACACCCGGCCGGGACCGGCCAGGGCTCCCCCGGCCGCGATCGGCAACCACTCCCATCGCGGCTCGGAGAGCGTGAGGGCCGCTGCGGCCGCCACCAGGGGAGCCGCGGCCACGCCCGCCCAGGTCTGCAGGGATGAGGGGAACAGGGTGGTCGCCGGCGCGACGACGGCGAGGAACAGACCGGCGAGCACGGCGGCCGCCCCGGACGTCCGGCGGCCCACCAGGAGCGCGGCGACGCCCGCCGCGCCGACCAGGGCGGCCGTGACGAGGAGGCCGGCGGCGGTGCTCATCGGGTGGCCGCCCCGGAAGCCACGGGCAGGTCCAGCATCAGCCTCGTGCCGCGGCCGGCGGGAGAGTCAACGGCGAGGCGACCGCCCATGGCTCGGGCCCGGTCGGCGAGGCCGCGCAGGCCGAGACCGTCCGCGTCGGCGCCACCGGGTCCGTCGTCCTCGACCAGCGTCTCCACCCGTCCGTGCACAACGCGGACCACGATCCGGACCCGGGAGGCGGGAGCGTGCTTGCTCGCGTTGGTCACGCCCTCGGAGCACACGAACCACACCGTCCGCCGGACCGCGTCGTCGGCCCGGTCGGTCTCGGGGCCGCACGCGACGTCGACGCGGACCGGGGCGTCGGCGGCCAGGGTCGTCAGGGCTCCGGCGAGTCCCGTGCTGCCGCTGAGCGGGTCGAGGCCGCGCGCCACCTCGAGCAGGGCGGCGCGCGTCAGGCCGGCGCGGCGGCGTACGTCGTCCAGCTCGGGCCGCCCGGCGGTCGCGGTCGCGACCGCGTCGACATGCCGGACCGGTCCGACCCGCAACCGGCGTTCGAGGTCGTGCCGCTCGTCGTCGCCGGCGACCAGGAGCCGGCGTTGCGACGCCGCGAGCGCCATCAGCTGGTCCGTTGCCGCGCCCCGGAGCCGGGCATGGTCGCGCACCACCCGCAGCGTCGTGAGCAGGCGGTCGGGCAGGTCGCCGCGCAGGCCGTCGAGGGCCGCCACCCGGGCTCGATCGACGGGGTCCGTGACGAGGGCTGCGGTGCGGGGCGGTTCCTCGACGGGCCTGCCGAGCGCGTCGAGCCAGTCGCCCGCGACGCCGGCGAACCAGACGCGGAGTCCGGGCGACCCGAGGGCGTCCGCCAGCGACTCGTCGAGGTCGCGCAGGCCCGCGGTGTCGAGGTCGAAACGGAGCGAGTCGCTCGGCGTGCGCCGCACGGCCACCATGACGAGGATCGCCACGACCGAGACACCCACCGCGTGCAGCGCGAAGAGCGTCTGCTCCGCCTCCACACCCATGGCCCGGACCGCGGCCTCGCCGAGGAGCAACGCCGCCAGGACCACGCCTGCTTGTCGGGCAGGGCCTCGACCACGGACGGCGCTCAGACCGACGACGGCGCCGAGCGCGGGCAGGGTCACGCGGTAGCCACCCACGGCACCGGACAGCGCGGCCGCGGCCGCCGTGACCGCCGTCGCGATCCGTAGAGGTGAGGGGACATCACCGGCCAGGGTGACCAGCACTGCGGCCGCCAGCGTGGCCAGGTGCACCAGGGCGCCCGCTGCCAGCACGCGTCCGGCAGGGCCGTCCACGGCCAGGTCGAGGAGCGGCAGGCTCCAGGTCGCAGCGGTGGCGAGCAGCAGCAGCCCGGTGGGTCCGGCCCGGCCCTCGGCGAGGAGCAGCAGGCCGCAGGTCAGCGTGACACTGGCGCACACCAGGTCCGGGAACGACGGGTCGGAGCCGACCGTCAGTGCCGGCAGCAGCATCGACGCCGCCACGGCCGCGCTGGCGGTCGCCGCGGCCGTGACCTGCCAGGCACGGGCGCTCACGGGTGGCTCATCGCAGCAGGGCCGCGAACGCGTCGGGGGTGAGCTCGCTCTTGCTGAGGAAGCCCACGGTGGGCGCCGCCACGACCCGAGGCTCCCGACGCGCCTCGGAACGGCTGGAGATGAGCACGACCCGCGGGGACGGGTCGAGCTGGTGGAGCCGGTCGGCGACCTCGACGCCGTCGATCCCGGGGAGCCGGAGGTCGACCAGGACCACGTCCGGCTGCGTGGCCGCGACGACGGCCAGGGCGTCCTCCCCGGACGTGGCGCTGCCCACCACGTCGTATCCCGACGCGGTGAGCAGCGCAGTGGCGGCCGAGAGGAAACCCTCGTGGTCGTCCACGATCAGCACCCGCAACGCGGCCGCCGGCGTGCTCCCGGGCCCGCTCATGGGGTCAGTGTGGACCACGAACCTCAGCCGCGTCCCCAGTCGGGCCGGTAGTCGAAGGCCGCGGAGGTCGAGACCGTGTGGGCACCCGACCCGTCGTAGGCGATCGTGACGATCTCGCAGTTGACGTCGTTCTCGCTGGGCCGGCCGGCGTACACCAGGTGCGAGCCGTCCGGAGACCATGCCGGGTTGGAGGCGCGGGCGGTGCCCATGCCGTTGTGGGTCACGTAGGCGAGCGCGGCCCGGCAGGCGGCCGGTGATGCGCAGTCGGCGGGCACGGTCACGAGGTCGCGGGAGGATCCGTCGGGGTTCCCCTCGCCGTAGCTCTGGAACACGATCAGCCCGGCGGTCGGTCCGCTCGTCGCAGGCGACAGGTGCGGGAGCTGAGCTTGCAGGCTCCATGGGGTGAGGCGACGTACCCCGGTCCCGTCGGGTGCCATCCGGAACACCGCGGCGTCCCCGTCCCGGATCCGCTCGCGGGCGAAGACGAAGAAGCTGTGGTCGGGCGACAGCCGGGCGTACATCTCCTCGTACACACCGTCACGTCCCGCGGGCGACAGCCGGCGCAGTCCGGTGCCGTCGAGCCGGGCGGTGTACAGGATGCCGGCGTAGCCGTTCTTGTACTGGTCGCCGCTGACGTACTTGGTGAACGCGATCCGCTTCCCACTCAGCCACGTGCCCTTGTCGTAGCCGATGCAGCCGCCCCGGCAGGGAAGCGGGACGACGGTCGTCGGACCACCGTCGATCGGGACGAGGCGGAGCTCGGCGGTGTCGTCGTGGTTGCGGGCGAACAGCACCTGGGACCCGTCCGGCGAGATCGTCGCGTCGGCGTCGGAGACCCCGGAGCGCTTGGGCGTCAGGACGTGCTGGCCGGATCCGTCGGCGTTCGCGGCGATCAGGTTCACCGTGACGTCGACGACGTCGAGCGAGGCCGCATTGCCCCAGACGATGACGCCGCCGGGCGGTGCCTGGACCGTCGTGGCCGCGTCGGCGGCTGGTGGAGTGAGCATGGCCGCGGCAGCCAGGGCCGCGGCGGCGAGGATGAAGGTGTGCTTGGTCATGTTCCGAGAGTCGCGTCGCCGGGACGTCCGCACATCAGGGCAATCGCTTACTCGTGGCCCACGAAACCACGCGACGTTCGGTGGTCGAGCCGCGCGAGCCGCTAGGCGAGCGCGTGTCGAGACCCGGTGACCGGATGGCGGTGAGGTACGCCGGTCGAGCTTGTCGAGACCTGCGGCGAGGAGGCGGCCCGTTGCGATGGTTTCGTGACAGGCGCCAGGGCGCCTTCCTCAACCACCAGATGCCGGCGCACCGAGCCACGTGAGGTTCGGTGGTCGAGCCGGGCGAGCCGCTAGGCGAGCGCGTGTCGAGACCCGGTGACCGGACGGCGGTGAGGTACGCCGGTCGAGCTTGTCGAGACCTGCGGCGAGGAGGCGGCCCAGTGCGATGGTTTCGTGACAGGCGCCAGGGCGCCTTCCTCAACCACCAAGTTGCCGGCGCACGAACGATGCGAGGTTCGGTGGTCGAGCCGCGCGAGCCGCTAGGCGAGCGCGTGTCGAGACCCGGTGACCGGACCGCGGCCGCTCGCACGCTTGTCGATGGACGTGGTTGCCGTACCCGGGGGTTTGCGGTGGCCGCTCACCGAGGGTGCGCCCGAGCAGGTCCGCGCGGGTCGACCGCTGTGGTCACCGCCTCGAACACTATGGGTCACGAGTTGGTCACGAATTGCGAATCCCCTGTGGATACAGGGGTTCTGAGCCGATTTCGCCGGCTCCACTGTCGGTGGTCACTGGTTGACTTTGACCATGACGAGCAGCCGCCCCGAGACTCCCGCGGGAGTGCTCACCCTCGCGCGGGCGCGGCGGGCGGAGGCGGATCGGGCCGAGGCGGAGCTGCTCGAACTCGCCGTGGCGTGGGCGATCATGCACCCCGCCGAATCGATCGACGCGGCCGAGACGGTGCATCTGCGCGGGTTCGGGGACACCGCGATCCCGGTCGCCGGGCCGGGTGCGCCGTGGGTGAGGGAGTTCTCGGTGGCCGAGTTCGCGGCCGCGGTCGGGCTGCCGACCGAGGCGGGGAAGCGGTACGTCGGGCAGGCGGTGGAGTGTCGCTACCGGCTCCCGCGGCTGTGGGCGCGGGTCACCGGCGGGGACCTGGCGGCGTGGCGGGCCCGGCGGGTCGCCGAGCAGACCACGGGCCTGACCAAGCAGGCGGCCGCGTTCGTGGACCGGCACGTCGCACCGGTGGCGCACCAGGTCCGCCCCGCCCAGGTCGACCGGCTGGTGGCGGAGGCGGTCGGCAGGTTCATGCCCGAGGAGGCCGAGCGGCGTCGCCGCGAAGCCGCCGATGGTCGGCGGTTCGACATCGACCACCAGCAGGTCTCCTTCGCCGGCACCAGCGTGGTCTGCGGGGAGCTGGACCTGGCCGACGCCCTGGACCTCGACCAGGCCGTCCGCGCCGGCGCCGACCGCCTCGCATTGCTCGGGTCCACCGCCACACTCGATGTGCGCCGTGCGATCGCGGTCGGTGAGCTCGCCCGCCGCGACCTGACCCTCGCCTACCCGGCCGAGGAGTCACCGGCCGAGCGCACGAAGACCGGGCGCAAGAGGGCCGGGTCGACGGTGGTGCTGTACCTGCACCTGGCCGAGGCGGCGGTGCACGGCACCGGCGGTGGGGTGGGGCGGGTGGAGAACACCCGGACCCCGGTCACCGCCGAGACGATCCGGGACTGGTGCGGACGGCCCGACGCCCGGGTGGTCGTGAAGCCGGTGATCGACCTGGCCGAGCACGTCTCGGTCGATGCCTACGAGGTCCCGGACCGGATCGCCGAACCCGTCGCGCTGCGTGACGTGTCCTGTGTCTTCCCCTGGTGCAGCCGACCCGCCCGCACACTGCGACCCGATGCGCATCCCTGCGACCACGACCACGTCGTGCCCTACCACCAGGGCGGCCCGACCTGCGTGTGCCAGATCGCACCCCTGTGCCGGCGACACCACCGCCTGAAGACCCACGCCTCCGGCTGGTCCTCCTACGTCCTCGAGCCCGGCTCGTACCTGTGGACCAGCCCGCACGGCTACCAGTTCCTCCGCGACCACACCGGCACCCTCGACATCTCCCACCACCGCCGCCAAGCACCACCGGCAGACACCTGACCACCCCGCCCCACGCCCGCCTACCCGCGGCGGGCGCTGAGGCACGCCCCGGGCGCGTAGGTCAGCTGGGCGCCCAGCAGATCCCGTACTTCTGGCCGTTCTGCCACTGCACCGCCGTCGGCCACTCGTACCCCCACCGGTAGTTGAGCGGGTCGTCGGCGACGGCGCTGGCGGCGTCCTGGCAGATCTGCTGGCCGGCGGCCCGGGCCTTCACGACGCCCGGGTAGGTCTTCCCCGGGACGTCGACCGTGCGCAGCGCCTCCCAGGCGTGCTGGGCCGAGCAGATGACGCGCTGGAAGTCGGCGGTGCCCGGTTCGGCGGTGCCGCACATGGCGAACCGCTCCCTCGCGAGAGGCCGAGCCAGCACGCCCTGCAAGCGGCCGACCAGGGGCGCCAGCTTCTCGTCGGCGGCGATGGCGACGGCGTCGCAGCGGAACCAGTTGGCGCCGCGGTCGGACTCGCGCAGGCTCGGCGTGAACCACACCGGGCGCAGCATGGTGAGGCGTCGCGCCTCGATGGTGCCCCCGACGAAGCGCTCGAACGCCGCGGGGCACTCGCGCGCCACCTGGTCCTGCACGCGCTGGGAGTCGACCGAGACGAGGTGGCCGTCGACCACGGTGTCGAGGTCGCCGACCTGGAAGGTGATCGCGGTGTGCGGGCGGTCGCAGGGCACGGGGTCGCCCTCGGCGACGGGCGCGACGGCCGAGCCGTAGCCGTAGGCGTAGCAGTCGCGGTTGCCTGGCGAGGGCACGGCGCGGGCGGGAGTCGGGGTCGCGGAGGGCGACGCGACGGCCGACGCAGCGCTCGTCGGAGCCGAGGACGTCGGTCCTGCGTCGGAGTCGCCGGACGACGTACAGCCGGCCGTCGCGGTGCACACCAGAACGGCCAGGGTGGCAGGAAGGAGGCGGGCTCTCACTGGCTGGTCTTCGCCCAGCAGACGGAGCGCCGGTTGCCGGCGTTCCACTCGTCCTCGTGGAACCACGTGTAGCCGAAGTCGTAGTCGACCGGGTAGCCGAGCCAGGCGCCGACCGACTTCGAGCAGTAGTCGCGGGTCGTCTGCACCGAAGCGGCGTCGCCGGGGTACTCGTCACCCGGCTCTCCGAGCTTGATCGTCGACACGGCCCGCCAGTCGTGGGCGCTCGAGCACGGAACCTTGACCGACCCGTCGACCGTGGGACCCGTAGCACACACCAGCCAGTCGTCGTCGGCTTGCACGAGGAGGCCCTGGACGTCGCCGGGCAGCGGCACGAGGTGCTGGGTCTGGTCACCGCCGCCGACGACGTCGCAGCGGTACCACCGGGCGCCCTCGTCCCAGGCGTCCTGCGAGGGCCGGAACCACGCCCACGTGAGGATGGTGCGCATCGCAAGGCTCTCGTCCGCGCCGACGTACTTCATGAAGCCCGACGAGCACTTGTCGAAGGCGTAGACGCCGAGGTCCTTGGCTTCGTAGTCGACGTCCCGGAGCGTTTCGGGCAGCGAGCCCACGGCGTACGTCTGCGCCGTGTGCTTCTCGCTGCAGTCGACCGTGCGGGTGGCGTTGCTCGGCTGCTGGAGATCGTCGGCGGTGAGCAACCGGCAGGCGCCGAGGTCCGGGGCCTCGACCGCGTCGACCTGCGCCGGGTCGACGTCGGCCGGCAGGTCCTCCTTGCAACCGCTGAGCGCGACGGCCGTCGCCACACTGGCGACGATGGCGCCCACGCGGCGCAGGGGACCGCTCACAAGACGGCGATCCTACTGGGGGTAGGAACGCCGTCAGGTCTCGGTCAGCAGCGCCGCGAGCGTGCCGCCCAGCTCGTACGCCGCCGCGAGCTGCTCGTCGGTCGGGTCACCGAGGACTTCCAGTACCGGGGCGGCCTGTCGCCACGGCAGGGCGGTGACGATCGACTGCACCGAGCGGACGGCGCCGGTCGTGTCGTACCGGCCGTGGACGTAGAGGCCCCACGGCCGCTTCCCGCCGCCCGCGCCGGCGGCCGCGGATCCGTCGTCGCTCAGCGCCCCGCCTGCCTCGAGGAAGATGGTGTCGAAGAAGTGCTTGAGCGCCCCGCTCATGTACCCGAAGTTCGCCGTCGTGCCGAGCAGGAAACCGTCGGCGGACAGGACATCCTCGGCGCTTGCCTCCAACGCTGGGCGGACCAGCACGTCAACTCCCTTGACCGCGTCGTCGTGCGCTCCCGCCACGACCCGATCCGTCAGCGCCCGCACCGTCGACGTAGGGGAATGGTGGACGACCAGCAGGCGCGGCACCAGCCGAGGCTAGCGCCGGGGGAGGGTCGCGGACGCGAGCCATGCCCAGGTCCTCGTCGCGCTCGATTGCGCGCCGTCGCGCCCTGCAACTAGCGTCTTGTGACCGACCGCAGCGACGCGGCGGCGGTAGGGGGCGTTTCTGTGGCCGACACGATCACTGTCGAGACTGAGGACGGCCGGAAGTTGTCGTTCTGCGAGTGGGGTGATCCCGATGGATCTCCATTGTTCTTTCTGCATGGATCGCCGGGGAGTCGCCTCCTGCGTCACGTGAACGGGGTGTACGAGCGCAACACGCTTCGCGTGATCACCTACGACCGGCCCGGCTACGGCGGGTCCGACCGGCAACCTGGGCGTAGCGTCCGAGATGCAGCCGGTGATGCTCAAGTCATCGCGGACCGTCTCGGGCTCGGCGAGTTCGCCGTCGTCGGCGTGTCCAGTGGTGGGCCCTACGCCCTCGCCGTCGCAGCAGGGCTCTCCGATCGGGTGACCCGCTGCGCAACCATCTGCGGGTTGGCTCCCTACGACGCCAGCGACCTGGACTTCTACGAGGGGATGAGCCCCGAGGAAGTCAAGGAATGGGAAGACGCGCTCCTCGGTGAGGAGCACAACGATGGACAGTTCTATCGAGACACGCTGGCGTGGATCGACTCCCTCAGGGAGAGCGCCGATTTTCCGATCGACACGAGGGACATGCTCGTCGATGCCGCCTTGGACGGACTGCGGCCTGGACCCGGCGGCATGTTCGACGACTACGCCGCATCGAGTCGTCCGTGGGGATTCGATGTGCGCATGGTGACGTGTCCGGTGGTCGTCATGGTCGCGGAGGACGACACGAACGTCCCGCCAGCGCACGGGCGGTGGTTGGCAGACCGGCTGCCGCAAGCGCGGCTCGTGTCCGTTCCAGGCGGGCACTTGGATCCACACGACGAGGAAGAAGAGCAGGTCCTGGTATGGGCGAGTCAAGGTGCAGTCCACTAGTCCACCGATCGTCGCTAACCGTGTGTGGGCGGCCCACCCGGGCATCGACTACGGGCAGCTCCCGCAGGCCGGGGACCGGACGCAGTTCGCGATCGACCTCGATCAGGAGTACCCGCCCGGCGAGGTCTGGGCGTACAACAACGCCGCCATCCAGACCCTTGACCGCGTCATCTCCCGCGCGACCGGGCAGACGACCCGCGAGTACGCCGCCGAGCGGCTGTTCGCCCCCATCGGGATGGCCCACACGCAGATGACGGCCGACCCCGCCGGCAACACCAACACCTTCTTCGGCATGCAGACGACGTGCGAGGACATGGCGCGGTTCGGCTACTTGTTCCTACGGAAGGGCCGCTGGGGAGACGAGCGGATCGTGCCGAGGTCCTGGGTGCTGGCGGCCACGGGACGGCCGAGCCAGGAGCACAACGCGGCGTACGGCTTCTTGTGGTGGCTGAACCGTCGCGGTCCGATCATCGGCGCACTCTCCACCGACGCGCCCGGGCAGTCCCCACCGTCGGTCGGCCAGGCGATCCCCGGGGCCGCGGCCGACGTCTTCACCGCACAGGGACTCGGCGGCCAGGTGGTGCTGGTCGACCCGGGCTCGCAGACCGTGGTCGTGCGCATGGGCACCGTGGGCGGCGACGAGGCGTACTCCGCCCGCGACGCTGCCCGGTTCGTCACCGAGGCGCTCGTGCGCGGCTAGACCGCAAGCAGCTCGAGGTACCCCAGGCCGAGCACCCCGCGGTACCCCGAGAAGTACGCCGACCGCTGGCGCTCAGCGAGCCCGCGCACCTCGTCGGCGTCGGGGTCGTCGATGTCGTGGCCGGCGAGCCAGCGGGCGTACCCCGCGGCGTACCCGGACTCGAAGACGTCCCACTCGTCCAGCGACGCCTCGTGCACGGCCAGCGGCGCGAAGCCGGCCGCGGCGGCGAGGTCGACCACGTCGCCGAGGGTCTGGAACTCGTCGTCGCGCCCGGCCAGCCGCGCCACGGCGGCGGGCGTCGGCGGCTGCGACCAGATGCCGTCGCCGTAGACGACTCTGCCGCCGCGCGGCACCAGACCGCGGAGGGCCGCCAGCGCGGCGACGTACGGCAGCGGTTGTGCCTCCTCGACCGGCGGACCCCAGACCTGCGAGGCGCCGATGCACACGACGCGGTCCCATCCGCCCTGCAGGTCGCGTGCGTCGCTCACCCGCAGGTCCACGCGGTCGGCCAGCCCGCGCTCGTCGGCCAAGGTCTGGCCGTGCCCGATCGCCTCGGCGTCGAGGTCGACGCCTTCGCCGATCGCGTCCGGCGCCGACTGCAGGACCCGGAGCAGCAGCTCGGCCCAGCCGCAGCCGATGTCGAGCACGCCGCCGGGGGAGTCGGCGGCCAGGAAGGCCACCAGCCTGGCCGACCGCTCCTCCGAGAGCGGGGCCATGAAGGTGAGGTCGAGGTGCGGCGGGGTGAAGGTGAGGCTCACCCCGCCGATCCTGCCTCAGGTCAGCTCTTCGGGGTCGTGGCCTCCAGCACGAGCAACCAGTCCGAGGCGCCGGCGGCGTTCGCCCCGGTCTTGTGGTACGTCGCCCCGGTCGCGGTCGGCGTGCTGGCACCGTTGGTCGGGTCGACCCAGCGCGCGACGTACCCAGGTCCCATCTTGGCCTGGTCGATGGTGATGGTCTGCGACGTGGCATCGGGCAGGTAGATCACCGCCAGCGTGCCGTCGCCGGTGACGCCGCCCGTGACGTAGCTGTTCCCGGAGAAGTACTCGCCGTCACCGCTCCCCTTGGTGCCCCTGCCGGCGGTGATGAACGTCGAGGCGAAGTCCGGCTCGAGCCGCTGCCAGCCCTTCAACCCCTCGAAGGCGTGACGCAGCGCGGAGAGCTGGGCGACGGCCGTGGTGGTCAGCGCCGCCGAGGTCGGGGCCTGGTCCCACACCTCCTCGCTGCCGTAGAACTCCCCGGGCGATCCCGAGGTCAGCGCCCACGCGGCCATCGACCGCAGGTAGAGGTCGGAGACGCCGCCGTAGGCCTCGTAGTGCGCCTCGCCCATGATGGCCGGGATGTGCGCACCGGCCGGCGTGGTCTCCTGGTAGCCGTCCTCGACGACGGCGTAGGTGGCCGCGTAGGCGTAGACGAACGAGAAGTCCACCTTGGCGTCCCAGTACGTGCCGGACAGGCTGGTCTGGTTCAGAGTGAACTGGACGGTCGAGATCCGGTCCATCCCACCGGCGGCGAGACCCTGCAGCACCGCGTAGAACCGGGCGTCCTCGGTCGACTGGCCGGTCGGGTAGTCGCCTCCGACGGCCCAGATCACGTTGGGGTAGGCGGAAAGCCGTGCGGCGACCGCCTTGCCGTACGCCTGTGCCGTCGCGGTGGACCAGCTCTGCGCGAGGCCCGAGTTGGCCGCCGTGCCTGCCCATCCGTCGATCGGGTAGGCCATCACCGTGATGCCCGCGTTGCGGCAGACGTCGAGGAAGTGCGCCACCCGGTCCCAGTAGGCGGGGTTGAGCTTGCTGGGGTCACCGCCGACGAAGGGCAGCACGCCGTCGTAGGTGGCGCCGGTGTTGGACGGCCCCCCGTTGGCGACCGAGCCGAGCAGGCTCAGCATCACCGTGTTGAAGCCCTGCGAGCCGCGCGTGGCGACGTACATGTCCATCTGCGCGGGAGAGGCGTCCTGCAGGATGGCCCACGGTGAGTCGCCCTTGACCAGGATCGGGTTGCCGAACTGGTCCACGAAGTAGCGGCCGTTGCTGCTCACGCCGGTCACGAACGGCGAGCCCGCGGGGGGCCCTGTCCCGGTGACGACGAGGTCACCCGACGCCGTCGCTGCCGCCTTGGCCCCCTTGGCCGCGACCGCCATGGCCCGGTACCGATAGGTGCCGGGCTGGTCGTGCTTGACCGAGAACGAGGCGCGACCCTTGGCGTTCTCGCTCTTGGTGGCCACGGTGTGCCAGCCGCCGCCGGACCGCAGCTGCAGCTTGACCTTGCGACCCGGCCGCGCGGGCTTGAAGGCGGCCTTCACGGCCGTGGCGGCGCCCTTGGCGGCCGTACCGGGCAGGTCCAGGGTGCCCTTCTGGGCGCGTGGAGTCAGCCGACGGCGGGGCGTCTGGACGGCGCCGTAGGCGGGTGTCTGGGGAGCGAGCACCCGGTACGTCGTCGGCTTGCTGCGCGTGCGCGTCGCGAACCGGAAGCTGCCGTCGCCGCTCGACTTCTTCGTGTCGACCGTCCGCCAGGCGGTCCCCTTCCGCAGCTGGAGCACGACCGGCCGGGCGACGTGCGGCACGAGTCGGCCCTTCAACCGCACCTTCTCACCGGCGATGGTTCCCGCCGGGGCGGCCTTCAGCGACCCGACGGTCGGCAACGCTTCGGCCCGCGCACGGGTCGGGGGGCTCGATATCTCGCGGGAGTCTGCGCCTGGCAGAGGTCCACCCGCACACAGGAGAACGCTGACGACCACGATGCCCACGCGAGCCCGAGACGCGAGAGGCCGAGCCGAACCGCCCACCAGCAACGTCCCCATGAAGCCCCCCTTGCCCCAGGTGATCCCCCCGGGCGTCAACCTACGCCCGCCTGGCCTTCCCGAGAAGCCATCGGACTCGGGGATCCGGTCCGGACTGTGACAACGGGTCGCGGGCGCCGCACGCGCGCGGTTATGGTGGCGTGGTCATGAGCGCCCTTCGAGGACCGAGCCTCCTCCTTCGCCGCCGCAGCGAGGTCTGAACCCGTCGGACCCCCTCGCTGCGGAGGTCCTCTCGCGCCGACGTCCCGCACGACCGAACGAGGACGACCGACCATGACCCTCCAGAACTCAGGCTTCACGAATACCCAGCGCTCCAGCGGGATGCCCATCCACCGCTACCGCGCGTTCCCGCCGATCGACATCCCCGACCGCACCTGGCCGACGCGCACCATCACCCAGGCGCCGCGCTGGCTCTCCACCGACCTGCGTGACGGCAACCAGGCGCTCATCGACCCGATGAGCCCCGCCCGCAAGCTGAAGATGTTCGAGCTCCTGGTCAGGATGGGCTACAAGGAGATCGAGGTCGGCTTCCCGAGCGCGAGCGAGACCGACTTCAACTTCGTCCGCCAGCTCATCGAGTCCGACAAGGTCCCCGAGGACGTCACCATCTCGGTGCTGACCCAGGCGCGCGAGGACCTGATCGAGCGCACGGTGCACTCGCTCGTCGGTGTGCACCACGCCAACATCCACCTCTACAACGCGCTGGCCCCGTTGTTCCGCCGCGTGGTCTTCCATGCGACCAACGACGAGATCAAGGACATCGCGGTCCGCGGCACCGAGCTGGTCATGAAGCACAGCGAGAACGTGCTGGGCCAGACGATCATCGGGTACGAGTACAGCCCCGAGATCTTCACCGGCACCGAGCTGCCGTTCTCGGTGGAGGTGTGCGAGGCGGTCTCGGACGTGTGGCAGCCCGACGACGGACGCGAGATCATCCTCAACCTGCCGGCGACCATCGAGATGGCCACGCCCAACGTGTACGCCGACCAGATCGAGTGGTTCTCCCGGCAGCTGACGCGCCGCGAGTTCACCACCATCAGCCTGCACCCGCACAACGACCGCGGTACCGCCGTCGCCGCCACCGAGCTGGCGATGATGGCCGGCGCAGACCGCGTCGAGGGCTGCCTGTTCGGGCACGGCGAACGCACCGGCAACGTCTGCCTGGTCACCCTCGGCATGAACCTGTTCGGCCAGGGCATCGACCCGCAGATCGACTTCAGCGACATCGACGAGATCCGCCGGACGGTCGAGTACTGCACGCAGCTGCCCGTGCACCCGCGGCACCCGTACGCCGGCGACCTGGTCTACACGGCGTTCTCCGGCTCCCACCAGGACGCGATCAAGAAGGGGCTGGAGGACCTCGACCGGATCGCCGCCGAGCAAGGAAAGCCGGTCTCGGAGCTCACCGTGGGAGGCGCCGTACCTGCCCATCGACCCCAAGGACGTCGGTCGCTCCTACGAGGCCGTGATCCGCGTGAACAGCCAGTCCGGCAAGGGCGGCGTGGCCTACATCCTCAAGGCCGAGCACAAGCTCGACCTGCCGCGGCGTGCGCAGATCGAGTTCAGCAGGGTCATCCAGCAGCACACCGACGCCGAGGGCGGCGAGATGACCCCGGAGCAGATCTGGACGGCGTTCCGCAGCGAGTACCTCGACCGCACGACCCCGCTCCGGCTCAACTCCGTGCACACCTCAGCGGCGGCCGGCGAGAAGGACCAGCTCTCCGTGAACGTGTACGTCGACGGCGACCTCACCACCCTGACCGGCGAGGGCAACGGCCCGATCGCGGCGTTCGTGACCGCGCTCAACACGGTGCAGCAGGCCAACGGGGAGAACTACGACGTCCGGGTGCTCGACTACGCCGAGCACGCGCTCTCGGCCGGCGGCGACGCCATCGCGGCGGCGTACGTCGAGTGCCTCGTCGGCGACCAGGTCCTCTGGGGGGTCGGCCTGGACGCCAACATCGTCACCGCGTCGCTGAAGGCCGTGATCTCGGCGGTCAACCGGTCTTCCGGTCCAGCACCGCCGGCCTGACGGTCCGGGGCCTGCCGCAGGTCAGCCGACGCGCCGCTCGGCGGCGTGCGGTCAGGCGCCGCCGAGCGGGTTGATCCCGGAGGCCTGCCCCTTGAACGCGACCAGGAGCAGGTCGGTCATCTCGAAGGTGTTGCCGCGGTCGCCGAGAGTGGGCGTGAAGTCCTTGCTCCGGACGATCGAGAAGGTGCTGCCCTGCATGGCGCGGTGCATGGTCTCGGCCACGATGCGGCCCCCGACGCCGGTGAGCTTGCCGCCGTTCAGCTCCGACTCGCGCAGGATGTAGAACCACAGCGGCGTCTTGTTGGTGACGGCCTGCTTCTGGTCCGCGGTGAGCCCGGTGAGGACCGCGCCGCCGGAGCCGCCGAGGATCTGGGCCTTGGTCAGCTTGGTGACGGGCGCGCCCACGTTCGCCAGCTTCGTGGCCATCTGTGGCCCGGTGGCGAGGTTGACCATGCCGGCGCGGGTCAGGTTGCGGAAGGCCAGGTTGCGCTCGGGCGCGTTGAAGCCCAGCGACTCCTTGCCGCCGAACGTGCCGGCGGGCAGGTGCTTGAGCGGGTCGACGATCAAGGTGTCGATGCGCATGGCGTGGTTGACGTTGCTGGCGGGTGCGAGCTCGGGATGGCCGCCCGCCGCGAAGTCGTACATCCGGCGCCAGTCGGCCAGCCAGTTGCTCGCCAGGATGACGTCGCCGCCGAGGTTCCCGCCGAGCCCGGAGAAGTCGAACATGTAGAAGAGGCCGCCGTTCTGGCCCGGGAAGCGCCGGTTCCAGTTGTAGGTCTCGCGGATCATGCTGTGCCCGAGCCGGAAGCCCGCGACCGAGAACTCGATCGGCATCGTGGGCACCTCGGTCGGCCCGGCGTCCGGCTGGACGACCTTGCGACCGTTGGTGAAGACGTCGTCGACGACGGCGGGGTCGACGATCCGTGGCAGGTAGTCGTGCCGGATCATCCACTGGTAGTGCAGCGAGACGGCCTTGCGGGCCTGGCGGAACTTCTTCACCGAGGGCAGGTTCGACGGCAGCGAGTCGACCACGGCGTTGTGGAACCGGATCATCGCGACGTGTGTCTGGGCGATGATCAGGTTCTCGTCGTTGCGCGGGTCGGGGATCAGCGCCGTCCGCTTGCCGTCGACGCGCGGCAGGTCGTGACCCTGCTTGCTCGCGTCCGGGCCGATCTTGCGGGTCTTGCCGAGCTTCATGTGCACGCCGTCGTCCTCGTAGAACTTGGCGGACTTCGGGTCGCCCGGCCCGGCGCCGTACAGGGAGTCCAGGTCGAGACGCGGCGAGCGGCCCTGGACCAGCTGGGACGGGGGTACGTCCTCGCCGAGCTCGACGGGTGTCTTGTCCATGGTCAGGTCGTGGTCGATGAACTGGCCGAGATAGGTGTACCCGGCGGGGACGTTGCTCGAGCCGCCGTCCTGGGGTGAGCCGGGACCGGAGACCATCGCGTTGGCGATCTTCTTGGTCACGGCCGGGCCGATGGGGTCGCCCTTCGGCCCGCAGCGGCTGAAGCGGAACGGCGGAGCGTCGGCGGCTTTCGCAGCCCGCGCGGCCGGCCGTCCGCCGAGCTGCTCGCCGACCACCCCTTCGCCCTCGATGAAGAACGTCTCGGATCCGTGGCGCATCGGCATGTACCGAAGGTAAAGACATCCCGAGGGTTAGGAAATGGCCCGACCGGACTATGGCGCGCCCTCGCGTCAGCCGCGCACGGCCAGCGCGGTCACCTCGACCAGGAAGCCGGGAGCGAGGCCGACCACCACCGTGGTGCGCGTCGGCGGGTCCGGTGCCGGGAACCAGCGTCCGTACACCTCGTTGAAGGCCGCGAAGTCGTCGAACGTGGTCAGGTAGCAGTCCATCCGGACCACGTCGTCCAGCGAGGCACCCGCGGCCCCGAGGATCGCCTCGAGGTTGCGCAGCGCCGCCTCGGTCTGGCCGGCCACGTCGTCGCCCGCCAGGGCTCCGCTCGCGTCGACGCCGACCTGGCCGGCCACGGCCAGCACGGCGCCCTTCGCGCAGGCTTGGGAGTACGACGCCACCGGGGCCGCGGCGTCGGCGGTCGAGAACACCTCACGTGTCATGTCGTGCAGTCTGCACCCGCGGCGTTGGGACGGGCTCACCCGATGCGCATCAGCTCGATGAGCTGCTCCGAGCCCGGCCGGAGAGGTTCGAGCTCGCCGGTCGCGACGAAGCCGTACCGCTCGTAGACGGCCCGTGCGTCGGGGTTGGCCGTGTTCACGTGCAACGACACCGGGTCGCCGGCCGCGACCGCCTCGCCGACGAGCAGGTCGAGGATCGCGCGGGCATGACCTCGGCCGCGGTGGTCGGGGTCGGTCCACATGCCCCACACCTGGTGCCGGCCGTCGTCCTGGAACACGCCACCCACCGATACCGGTCGGCCCTTGTGCAGGACCACGACGACCGGCCGCACCAGCCGTCGCCGCCACTCCTTCTCGGAGAAGTCGCGCTCGCGCTCCAGCGTGGACCCGAAGGCGTCGGGGGAGTCCGCCAGCGCCCGGAGCCTGATGTCGCGGAACAGCTCCCAGTCGTCGGGGTGGACCCGCCGGAGGTCGCGCGTCACCTCAGTCACCGTGGATCCCGAGGATGCAGGCGGTGCCGACGTCGACGAACCCCACCTGGCGGTAGATGCTCGCCGCGTCGTCGGAGGCCGCGGACAGCAGCACGGTTCGGGTTCCGAGGTCGCGCACCGCACGCACCAGGCCACGCGTGATGTCCGAACCGAGCCCGCGGCGGCGGAACCGCGGCAGGACCGAGATGCCCATCAGCTCGGCGCCGTCGGCGCGCGGCGCCGCACTGCCGCCTCCGGCGACCTCGCCGTCGACGTACGCCGCGGCGATGACCAGGATGCCGTCGCGGACCATGTCGGCGCGCTTGCCGATCGGCCGGTCGACGATCTCGTCGGTGCCGTCGAACCCGGCGTGGATCACCGAGGTGACGGCGGCGATGTCGGGGTCGCCGGAGCCGAGGACACGCACGCCGTCGGCAGCCGGCACGTCGGTCTCCGTCGGCAGCACCAGCAGGGGGCACTCCTCGAGCTCGGCCTTGTCATCCCCGTCGATCACGGTCTTCACGGCCCCCACCAGCGAGGGCGTGGACTCGTGCACCCACTCGATCGCCCGCGGCGTGCCGAGCTCGACCTGGCGGTCGAGCACGCGGCGTACGTCCTCGGCCGTGAACTCGTCGGTGCCGCCCAGGCGCGGGCGGGCGTAGAACTGCCAGCCGGTGCCCTCTTCGGCCAGGAACAGCGTGAACGGCCCGACCTCCTCGGTGGTGGCGACGGGTCGCGGCACGGCGTCGTAGTAGCGCTCGATCTCGGGGAGCAGGTGGTCGGGCAACGTCACGGTGGTCACAGTTCCATCAGCGGGGGGGCTCGGGCGACTAGTTTCGGCCACATGCCGATCAACGCCCTGGTCTCCGAGCGCATCGGGCAGTTCTTCGTCGAGGGCCCGCACGGCAGCGACCGCCTGGAGTACACCGAGTACGGCGGCGGCGACCGCTGGGTCGTGCTGCTGCACGGACAGCTGATGCCGCGGCGGATGCAGCAGCCGCTCGCACGTGCGCTGGCGGCCGAAGGGCTGCACGTCGTCACTCTCGACCTGCTCGGGCACGGCCGTTCCGACCGGCCGGCGGACCCGCTCGTCTACTCGATGACCGCGTTCGCCGAGCAGGTGCTCGCCCTTCTCGACCACCTGGGCGCCGACCAGGCCGTCATCGGCGGGCTCTCGCTGGGAGCCAACGTGTCGCTGGAGTTCGCGGCCACCTGGCCCGACCGGGTGCGCGGCCTGATCATCGAGATGCCGGTCCTCGACAACGCCCTGCACGCCGGGATCCTGGCGTTCGTGCCGTTGATGTTCGCGGCGCGCTACCTGCCCTGGACGGTCTCGGCGCTCCGCGCGGTCACCCGCCCGATCCCGCGCGGGTACGTGCCCTTCTGGGTCGGCATCGGCCTGGACACCCTCGACCAGCGGCCCGCCTCGGTGGCCGCCGTGATCCACGGGGTGATCTTCGGCCGGGTCGCCCCGCATTCCAAGCAGCGCCGCCGGATCCAGGCCCGGGCGCTGGTCGTCGGCCACCCCTCGGACCCGATCCACCCGTTCGCCGACGCCGCGATGCTGGCCGAGGAGATGCCGCACGCCGAGTTCGTCGAGGCGCGCAGCATCGTGGAGTGGCGGGCCAGGCCCGGCCGCCTGAACGCACTCGCCGCGGAGTTCGCCCTGTCGTGCTGGGGCGGCCTGACCGCCGCGACCCGCCGTCATACGGGAGGGTGATCCAAGGCCTCGTGGGGCAGACTGGGTGAGTGCCTCTCTACCGTGACGAGGCGGTCGTGCTGCGCACTCACAAGCTGGGGGAGGCCGACCGGATCATCACCCTCCTGACCCGCCAGCACGGGCGCGTCCGCGCGGTGGCGAAGGGCGTGCGGAAGACGACGTCGCGGTGGGGCTCGAGGCTCGAGCCGTTCACGCACGTGGACCTGCAGCTGGCCGTCGGCCGGTCGCTGGACATCGTCACCCAGGCCGAGACGATCGAGCCGTTCGCGGGTGGGCTCGGCGGCGACTACGACCGTTACACGTGCGGCACGGTGATGCTCGAGACCGCCGACCGGCTGGTGACCGAGGAGGGCCAGCCGGCGGTGCAGCAGTTCCTGCTGCTGGTCGGCGGCCTGCGGGCGATGACGTCGGGGGAGCGCGGCCCGCACCAGGTGCTCGACTCCTACCTGGTGCGCTCGCTCGCGGTGGCCGGGTATGCGCCGTCGTTCTCGCACTGCGCGCGGTGCGGCGACGAGGGCCCGCACAAGGCGTTCAGCCCGTCGGCGGGCGGCGCGCTGTGCGCCGACTGCCGGGTCCCGGGCTCCGCCTCACCGTCGGCGGGCACGCTCGACGTCCTCGGCGCACTGCTCGCCGGTGACTGGGACGCCGTCGCGGCTGCCGATGCCCGGGCGTTGAGGGAGGCGTCCGGCCTGGTGTCGGCGTATCTGCACTGGCACCTCGAGCGAGGGCTGCGGTCGTGGGAGTACGTCGAGCGCTAGTCGCACCGTACGAGGTCGGCGTGCGCGACCTCCCAGGAGTCGCCGTCACGCCAGGCGCCGCTCTGGCTCGCGACCATGGAGGTGCCGGCCAGCTCGTAGGTCGAGTCGAAGAACTGCACCATCAGCAGCGGCGTGTAGGTGGTCGAGTCGTCGGGGAGCAGCACGCCGACGGCGGGCAGGATCGCCGGCCGGTCGTCGTACGCCGGGTAGAACGGCGAGATCTCGCCGGTGAGTACCTGCCCCTCGTCGTCCGCGGCGCCGGCGACCACGCGGACGTACTGCCAGTCGTTGGCGAGGCCGGCGTGGACGTCGGGCGCCCACGCGAGCGCGCCGGCGAAGACGGCGCGGCGACCGCGTGTCAACGGGTCGCACTCGACGGAGGCCTCGCCGACGTCGGTCCCGTCGAGGGGGAGCGCCTCCTTGCCACCGGAGAAGTTGAGCAGCTCCACGATTCCGAAGCTGCCGGTGCTCATCAGCGCCACCTCGGCGTGCGCCGACCAGGTCAGCGCGGTGGTGGCCCCGATGGCAGCGGCGGTCGCCGCGACGACACGCAGGGGCCGGGCGCGCATGGGTACTCCTGGTCGGGGAAGGTGTCCCGCCGAGCCGGAACCTCCCTCGAGGATAGGGAGCCGGGTCACGACCCCGCTAGATGCACAGGTCAACCAATCTGTGGTCGCCCTACGCTGTCGGCGTGAGCGCCCGTCGCCCTCGTCCGCCGAATCCGCACCCCTCAGGGGCGCGGCCGCCGGCGATCCCTCGCGAGCTCGTGCCGAGGCACGTGGCGATCGTGATGGACGGCAACGGGCGGTGGGCCAAGCAGCGCGGCCTGCCGCGAACCCGCGGGCACGAGCAGGGCGAGCACTCGCTGTTCGACGTGGTCGAGGGCGCCATCGAGATCGGCGTGAAGGCGATCTCGGCGTACGCCTTCTCCACCGAGAACTGGACCCGCTCGCCCGACGAGGTGAAGTTCCTGATGGGCTTCAACCGCGACGTGATCCGCCGCCGCCGCGACGAGATGCACGAGCTCGGCGTCCGGGTCCGGTGGGCCGGCCGCGCCCCGCGGCTGTGGAAGTCGGTGATCCGCGAGCTCCAGGTCGCCGAGGAGCTGACCCGCGCGAATCGGGTGCTGACCCTCACGATGTGCGTCAACTACGGCGGCCGCGCCGAGCTCGCCGACACCGCGCGGTCCATCGCGCAGGAGGTGGCCGCGGGTCGGCTGGACCCCTCGAAGGTGGACGAGAAGACCTTCGCCCGCCACCTCTACGTCCCCGAAGCAGGCGACGCCGACATGATCTGGCGGACGTCGGGGGAGCAGCGCCTCTCGAACTTCATGCTCTGGCAGGCGGCCTACGCCGAGCTCGTCTTCACCGACGTCCTCTGGCCCGACTGCAACCGCATCGAGCTCTGGAAGGCCATCGAGCTCTACGCCCAGCGCGACCGCAGGTACGGGAAGGCGTAGCCACCCGTTGGTTGAGGAAGGCGCGCTAGCGCCTGTCACGAAACCACCGCGGGTTTCGTGACGGGACTTCGTCCCTCCTCAACCAGCGGACGGCGTCAGGAACAGTTCGCGCAGGTACCGAAGATCTCCAGGGTGTGGGAGACATCGGTGAAGCCGTGCTCGGCGGCCATGACGGTGGTCCAGCGTTCGACGGTGGGGCCCTCGACCTCGACGGTCGCGCCGCAGGAGCGGCAGACCAGGTGATGGTGGTGGGTCTCGGAGCAGCGGCGGTAGATCGCCTCGCCGTCCTCGCGCCGCAGCACGTCGACGTCGCCGGTGTCGGCGTACAGCTGGAGGGTCCGGTACACCGTCGCGAGACCGACCGAGGACCCCGACGACACGAGGATCTCGTGCACCTCCTGGGCGGAGCGGAAGTCGTCGACCGACCCCAGCGCCTCGAGTACGGCGACCCGCTGTCGGGTGGGACGAGGCGTTCCCTCAGTGCTCGTCATAGTGCTCTCCGTGGGGCGCGTGCCGGTGCCCGCCGTGCACGTAGTCGACGTGGTCGCCGTGCTCGACCGCGAGGTGGCCGCAGTCCGGGCCGTGTACGTGTCCGTGCTCGTCCGCGACGTCGTGCACGTCGAGGGGCTCGACCGGCGCGAACGGCTCCCGCAGACGTCGCCGCGACCGCAGCCACGCCCCGAGCGGCCACGCCGCCACGAACCCGGCCAGGGACAGCAGCACGATGCTCGGCCCAGGAGCCACGTTCGCGGAGAAGGACGCGTACGCCGCCACCAGCAACCCGCCCACCGAGGCAAAGATCCCCAGCAGCATCGCCGCCAGCAGGGTCGTCCGGAACGACCGGGTCACCTGCTGCGCGGTCGCCACCGGCACGACCATCAGTGCGGAGACGAGCAGCAGCCCGACCGTCCGCATCGCGACCGTCACCGACACGGCCGCGAGCACGGCGACGGCCAGGTTGTAGGCGCCGACCCGCAGCCCGGCGACCTTGGCGAACTCGGGGTCCTGCGCCACGGCGTACAGCTGCGGCGCCAGCCCGACGCAGACCACGATCACCACCGCGGTCAGCCCGATCGTCACCCAGACGTCCTCGGTCGAGATGGTGGTGATCGAGCCGAACAGGTACGTCTGCAGCAGCGACGTGCTCTGCCCGCCGAGGCCGGTGAGCAGCACGCCGCCGGCCAGGCCGCCGTAGAACATCAGGGCCAGCGCGACGTCGCCGTTGGTGTGCCCGCGCTCCCGGATCAGCTCGATCGCGATCGCGCCGAGCGCGGCGACGACGACGGCGGTCCAGGTGGGCGAGGTGCCGGTGAGCAGGCCGAGCGCGACGCCGGTGACGGCGACGTGGCCGATGCCGTCGCCCATCAGCGAGAGGCGGCGCTGCACGAGGTACGTGCCGACGGCCGGCGCCGCCAGCCCGGTGAACACGGCCGCGACGAGCGCGCGTTGCATGAAGCCCAGGGAGAGGAGATCGATCAGGTTCATGGTTTCGTGGGGTGATTCATCGGCGATCCATGGGGGAGTCGAGGTGGGGGGTGTGGTCGTGCCGCGCGGCGCTCGGCCAATCGGCTGGATGGTGATGGTGCGTGTGCGGCTCGCCGAACGACGGGTCGTGCACCTCGTGGTCCGCGAGCGGCGGTCCGTCGTATCCGACCCGCCCGTCGCGCATCACCACGGCCCGGTCGACCAGCGGCGCCATCGGCCCGAGCTCGTGGGCCACCAGCACGACGGTGGCGCCCTCCGCCTTGAGCCGTCCCAGGGCGTCGGCCAGCGCCTGCTGGCTCGGCAGGTCGACCCCGGCCGTGGGCTCGTCGAGGACGAACAGGTCGGGCTGTCCTGCCAGCGCCCGCGCGATGAGCACCCGCTGCTGCTGGCCGCCCGAGAGCTCGGTCACCCCGTCGTGCCGGCGGTCGGCCATGCCGACCACGTCGAGCGCATGGTCGATGGCCGCCCGGTCGGCGCGGGAGAGGGGACGCAGCGGCTTGCGGTGGGTCAGCCGCCCGGAGGCGACCACCTCCCAGACCGACGTGGGCACGCCCGACGAGGCCGTCGAACGTTGCGGCACGAAGCCGATCCGCGACCACGCGTCGTACTCCTTCAGCGGCGTCCCGAAGAGTCGCAGCTCGCCCGACGTCAGCGGCAGCAGGCCGGTGAGGGCTCGGACCAGCGTGGTCTTGCCGGAGCCGTTGGCCCCCATCAGCGCGACGAAGTCGCCGGTCTCGACGGTCAGGTCGATCCCGCGCAGGATCGGCCGGCCGGCGATCGCGACGGCGCCGGCTCTCAGCTCGACCGGCTTCACCGACTCGTGCATCCGTTGGCCTCCTGGAGGGCGGCGAGGTTCTCGCGCATGAGGGAGAGGTAGTTCTCGTGACTGTCGTCGCTCGTCAGTCCCTCGACCGGGTCGAGCACGGCCGTGCGCAGACCGAGGTCGTTGGCGAGGGAGTCCGTCAGCTCGGGGCTGGCGAGTCGTTCGGAGAACACCGTGGTGATCCCCTCGGCGCGGATCAGCTGCTGCAGCCGGGCGATGCCCGCGGGGGTCGGCTCCGCGTCGGGAGTGAGCCCGGTGACGGGGGCGACCTCGATCCCGTACTTGGCCCAGTAGCCGAACGCGTCGTGGCTCGACACGATCACGTGCCTCTCGCACGCGGCCAGGCCGGCCGCGAACTCGCCGTCGAGGGTCTCGAGGTCAGCGTGCAGGGCGGCCGCGTTGGCGGCGTACGACGCGGCGTGCGGCGGGTCGAGCTGGGCCAGGTCGGCGGCCACGGCGTCCCCGACCTTGGCCAGCAGGATCGGGTCGAGCCAGAAGTGCGGGTCGTCGCCGTGCAGCGCCACGACGTCGGTCGTGTCGAGCACGCGGCCCTCGGCGTTCTGCTCGACGGCCTCGTCGATGGCCGGCTGCAGGCCGTGCTCGACGACCACCAGGTCGGCGCGGGCGAGGGCGACGGTGCGCGCGAAGGTCGGCTCGATGTCGTGCGGCTCGACGCCGGGGTCGGTCAGCCCGGTGACGTCGACGTACCTGCCGCCGACACGCTCGGCCACCCACACCAACGGGTAGAAGCCGGCGGTCACGTGGACGCGCCCGTCGTCGTCGGCTGCCAGCGCGGCACACCCGGTGAGAGGCACCACGAGCAGAAGGGCGACGAGCAATCGCATGAGAACCATTCTCAACTGAAATGAGAATGATTGTCAATTGCGGTCGTCAGTCCTCGAGGCTGAGCAGCAGCTTGTTGAGCAGCCTGCCGAGCTGCTCGCGCTCGGCGGGGGAGAGTGCGCCCAGCAGCCGCTCCTCGTTGGCGAGGTGCCGCGGGTGCAGCCGTTCCTGCACCTTCTTGCCCTCGCGAGTCAGCGCCACCACCCGGCCGCGGCCGTCGGTCTCGCTGACGGTCCGCTCGACGAGGCCCTGCTTGACCAGCCGGTCAACCCGCTTGGTCACCGCCCCCGATGTCACCATCGTGGTGCCGGCGAGCTCGGTGGGCGTCAGCTTGTACGGCGCCCCGGCGCGGCGCAGGGACGCCAGGACGTCGAAATCCCCGTTGCCGAGGTCGGCCTCGGCGAAGACCGGACGCAGCTCCTGGTCGAGGAGGTCGGCGACCCGGTGCAGCCGGCCGACGACCATCATCGGCGCCATGTCCAGGTCGGGGCGCTCGCGCGCCCACTGTTCGGCGATGCGGTCCACGGCGTCCGGTTGCTCCTCGCTCATGCGTTGACTATATCTTCCATGGAAGGTACATTAGTTTCCATGGAAGATACCTCGATCCGGACGCTGTTGATCACCGCGGTCGCTCCCGTCGCTTGGGGCACGACGTACATCGTCACCGAGACCTTCCTCCCGCCCGACCGCCCGCTCTTCGCCGCCGCCGCCCGCGCCCTTCCCGCCGGCCTGGTGCTGCTGGCGTTCCGCCGCCAGCTGCCGCACGGCGACTGGTGGTGGAAGGCGGTGTTGCTGGGCCTGTGCAACATCGGCGTGTTCATGCCGCTGCTGTTCCTGGCGGCCTACGAGCTGCCCGGCGGGCTGGCCGCCACGCTGCAGACGCTGTCGCCGCTGGCCGTGATGGCCATCGCGCTGCCCGTGCTCGGGGAGCACCCCGGAGCCCGCCGACTGCTCGCCGCCCTGGTCGGCGTGGTCGGCGTGGGGCTGCTCGTCATGCGGGCCGGCGGCGAGATCTCCACCCTCGGCCTGGTCGCGGCCATCGGCTCGGTGGTGGTCTCGGCGCTCGGTTTCGTGCTGGTGAAGCGCTGGCCCGCCCCCACCGACATGCTGACGGCCGTCTCCTGGCAGCTGGTGGCCGGCGGCGTGGCGCTCGTGCCCGTCGCCCTCCTCGTGGAGGGCCCGCCCCCGTCCCTGAGCGTCGCCAACGTCGGCGGGCTGCTGTGGCTGACGACCGCCGGCACGGCGCTCGCGTACTACTGCTGGTTCCGCGGCCTGTCCCGGATGCCCGCCGGCGCGGTGTCGATCGTCGGCCTGGTCAACCCCGTCGTCGGCACCCTGCTCGGTGTCGCCTTCGCCGGCGAGGTCTTCGGCTGGGTCCAGGCCCTCGGCATGGTGCTCGTCCTCGGCGGTGTCGTCGCCGGCCAGCGGCGTATCGGGATTGCCTCCGTGGTGTCGGGAATCGCGCAATTGCGGCCGAACAGCAAGTTCTCGGTCCGCGGATCTGCAGTTCGGCCGCAAATGCGCCGCAACCGTCGCCCCCAGGAGTGCGCCGCGTAACCTGCACCGGATGATCGTGGTCAACCGGTTCCGGGTGCCCGAAGGCGAGCAGGAGCGGTTCCGCGAGGAGCTGCACCGCGCGGCCCAGGCGCTGGCCACGCAGCCGGGCTTCACCCGCAGCCGGATCGGCCGCAACACCGACGACCCCGAGCTGTGGCTGCTGACGACCGAGTGGGAGGGCGTGGGCGCCTACCGCCGCGCGCTGTCGGCGTACGACGTCAAGCTCACGGCCGTGCCCGTGCTGAGCAGGGCGATCGACGAGCCGAGCGCCTACGAGCCCGCCGAGCCCGGGGCCGACCTGAATGTCGCCTCCACCCGCTCGCTAGGCTGACCCCTCCGCCTGACCGATCCGACAGACAGCTTGGCCGGCAGCCAGCCGGCCAGACCCAGGAGCCCCCTCGTGGCCAGCAAGTCCTCCACCCTGCTCGACACCATCGTCTCCCTCTGCAAGCGACGCGGGTTCGTCTTCCCGTCCGGGGAGATCTACGGCGGCACCAGGAGCGCCTGGGACTACGGTCCGCTCGGGGTGGAGCTCAAGGAGAACGTCAAGAAGCAGTGGTGGCGCTCGACGGTCACGACCCGCGACGACGTCGTCGGCCTCGACTCGAGCGTCATCCTGCCGACGCGGACGTGGGAGGCCAGCGGCCACCTGAGGACCTTCAACGACCCGCTCGTGGAGTGCCAGGCCTGTCACAAGCGGTTCCGTGCGGACCACCTCCAGGAGGAGTACGCCGGCAAGAACGACGTCGCCGACCCCGACACCGTCGACCTCAACCAGTCAGTCGCCTGCCCCAGCTGCGGCAACCGGCACACCTGGACCGAGCCGCGCCAGTTCAACATGATGCTGAAGACCTACCTCGGCGTCATCGAGGACGAGTCCGGGCTGCACTACCTGCGCCCCGAGACCGCGCAGGGCATCTTCATCAACTTCGCGAACGTCGTCACGAGCAGCCGCAAGAAGCCGCCGTTCGGCATCGCCCAGATGGGCAAGAGCTTCCGCAACGAGATCACGCCCGGCAACTTCATCTTCCGCACCCGCGAGTTCGAGCAGATGGAGATGGAGTACTTCTGCAAGCCGGGCGAGGACGAGGAGTGGCACCAGTACTGGATCGACGAGCGCACCCGCTGGTTCACCGATCTCGGCATCCACCCCGACAACCTGCGGCACTTCGAGCACCCGAAGGAGAAGCTCAGCCACTACGCGAAGCGCACCGTCGACATCGAGTACAACTTCGGCTTCTCCGAGCGCGGGTTCGAGGAGCTCGAGGGGATCGCCAACCGCACCGACTACGACCTGACCCAGCACAGCGAGTTCTCCGGGCAGGACCTCTCGTACTTCGACCAGGCCTCGGGTGAGCGCTACGTGCCGTACGTCATCGAGCCGGCGCTCGGCCCCAACCGCGCCATGATGGCGTTCCTCATGGACGCCTACACCGAGGACGAGGCGCCCAACACCAAGGGCGGCGTCGACAAACGCGTCGTGCTCAAGCTCGACCCGCGCCTGGCGCCGATCAAGGTCGCCGTGCTGCCGCTGTCCCGGAACGCCGACCTCAGCCCCAAGGCCAAGGACCTCGCGGCCGGCCTGCGCGGACTCGGCTGGAACGTCGAGTTCGACGACTCCGGTGCCATCGGCCGCCGCTACCGCCGTCAGGACGAGGTGGGTACGCCGTACTGCGTGACGGTCGACTTCGACACCCTCGACGACCACGCGGTCACCATCCGCGAGCGGGACACCATGAAGCAGGAGCGGATCTCGCTCGACCAGGTCACCGCGTACTTCGCCGAGCGACTCGTCGGCTGCTGAACAGGTGGTCTCCCGACGGGTCGTCGCGACGGTGGCGGCGGGGGTCCTTCTCCTCGGCGGCTGCACCGGTTCGGGTGACGACTCCGACGCGGGATCCGGTTCCAGCGAGCAACCGGGTACGGCGACCGAGGACGGCAGCGCCGGCCCCTCGCCGTACCTGCCCGTGCCGGACGGCGTGGTGCTCACCGACCAGGGCAGCGAGCTCGGGGTCGGCGAGACCGGCGTTCTCGCCTGGGAGAAGAAGGGCGGCGTCGCGGTCCTCGGCGTGACGCTCCGCAAGCTGCAACGCGCCCCGATCAAGGCGCTCGCGGACTGGCAGCTCGACGCGGCCGGCCGCACGTCGTCGCTGTTCTACGTGACCGTCACCGTCGAGAACCTCGGCGAGGCCGACCTTGCCGGCACGCGCATCCCCCTGTACGTCGCCGACGACGACAACTCGCTGTACGAGTCGAACGCCTTCAAGACCGAGTTCAAGCCGTGCCCGAGCCCGGCGCTCCCCGAGTCGTTCCCCACCGGCGAGAAGACCACGGCCTGCCTGGTCTACCTGGTTCCGGACCACGGACAGCTGACGTCGGTGACGTTCCGCCCGAACGCCAAGTTCAACCCGATCACCTGGGTCGGCAAGGTCGAGCAGCCGCCGAAGCCGAAGAAGCCCGCGAAGGGCTAGCCATTCTGGTGGTTGAGGAAGGACGAAGTCCGCACCGGTGGTCTGAGGAAGGACGAAGTCCTGTCACGAAACCCCGCACGATTCGCGGCCTCCACCCGCCCTCGCGACAATGGACCACGTGACCGCCCTGTCCACGCTGCCGACCTCGCTGACCCTCGGGTCGCTGACGGTCGAGACCCCCGTGGTCCTGGCGCCGATGGCGGGCATCACCAACGCGGCGTACCGCCGTCTCTGCGCCGAGCAGGGCGCCGGCCTCTACGTCTGCGAGATGATCACGTCGCGTGGGCTGGTCGAGCGTGACGAGACCACGCTGAAGATGCTGGTCTTCGACGAGCTGGAGAAGATCCGGTCGGTCCAGCTCTACGGCAGCGACCCGGTGTACGTCGGGAAGGCTGCCGAGATCCTCTGCGCCGAGTACGGCGTCGCGCACATCGACCTCAACTTCGGCTGCCCGGTCCCCAAGGTGACCCGCAAGGGCGGCGGCGGCGCGCTGCCGTGGAAGCGCGGGCTGCTCGGCGAGATCCTCACCGCGGCGGTCGGCGCCGCGACGCCGTACGGCGTCCCGGTCACCATGAAGACCCGCAAGGGCATCGACGAGGACCACCTCACCTACCTCGACGCGGGCCGCATCGCCGAGGACTCCGGCTGCGCCGCGATCGCCCTGCACGGCCGGACCGTCGCGCAGTCCTACTCCGGTGAGGCCGACTGGTCCGCCATCGCCTCGCTCGTCGACCACGTGACCATCCCGGTGCTCGGCAACGGCGACATCTGGGAGGCCGGCGACGCGGTAAGGATGGTCGTGGAGACCGGTGCCGCTGGCGTCGTCGTCGGTCGCGGCTGCCTCGGCCGCCCGTGGCTGTTCAGCGACCTTGCTGCCGCATTCGCGCCCAGTGGCCCGACCGGCCCGGTGCTGCCCTCGCTCGGCGAGGTCCGCACCGTGATGCGCCGCCACGCCGAGCTGCTCTGCGAGCACATGGGGGAGGAGCGCGGCTGCAAGGAGTTCCGCAAGCACGTCTCGTGGTACCTCAAGGGCTTCCGCGCCGGAGGTACGTTGCGGCACTCCCTGGCCCTGGTCGACTCCCTCGCCTCCCTGGACACCCTGCTCGGCGACCTCGACCCCGACGAGCCCTTCCCCGTGTCCGAGCTCGGTCACCCCCGCGGCCGCCAGGGCTCACCCCGCTCCAAGGTCGCCCTCCCCGACGGCTGGCTCGACGACGCCGACGGCTCCGGCGCCCACGTCCAGGAGGACTCGAACGAGACCACCGGCGGCTGACGGATTCACCGGTTGGCCGGTGAATCCCTGGGTTGCCCGCTGAAACTTGCCGTGCCAACCCACGGTTTCACCGGGCGACCGGTGAATCCCGGGCGGGGGCTCACGCGTACCCGCGCGCCTGCAACCCGTACAGCTCGGCGTACCCGCCACCGGCAGCCATGAGCGAGGCGTGGGAGCCGACCTCGGAGACGCGGCCGTCGGCCAGTACGACGACCAGGTCGGCCGCGGCGACCGTCGAGAAGCGGTGGGTCACCAGCACCGTGATCGCGCCCTCGCGGCCGGCGCGGCGGGCGGCATCGGTGTACCCCTCGAACAGCGCGTGCTCGGTGGCCGGGTCGAGCGCGGCGGTGGGCTCGTCGAGCACCAGCAGGAGCGGTCGGCGGCGCATCATGCCGCGGGCGATGGCCAGCCGCTGCCACTGACCACCGGACAGCTCGGTGCCGTCGTCCCAGCTGGTGCCGAGCTGGGTGTCGAGGCCTGCGGGCAGGGCCGTGAGGACGTCGAGGGCCGCCGCGTCGGAGAGCGCCGAGTGGGCCCGTACGTCGGACTCCAGCGCGGCGAGGTCGCCCGTCGTGACCGTCTCCCGCGCGACCAGCTCCAGGTGCACGTGGTCCTGGAACGCGCCCGCACACCGAGCCCGCCAGGCGTCGCCATCCAGCGATGCCAGGTCGACCCCGTCAACCAGCACCTGGCCCGAGGTCGGCCGGTACAGCCCGGTCAGCAGCTTGACGAGCGTCGACTTGCCCGCGCCGTTCTCGCCGACGATCGCGACGACCGCGCCGGCCGGGAGGTCCAGCGTGACGTCCGTCAGGGACGCAGACGACTCGCCGGGGTAGGTGAACCCCAGGCCACGCAGGGAGATCCCGGACACGAGACGGGCCGGCGGCTCACCCACACCCTCCTCGCGCCGCGCGGCCGCGACGCCGTCCTCGAGCCGTTGGTACCTGCCCACGGTCCGGACCACCTGCGCCATCATGTGCACGAACCAGCGCACCGACGACACCACGCCCTGGAGCTGGCCGATCACCAGCACCGAGGTGGCCACCGCCCCGATCGGTACGTCGCCACGAGCCGCGTCCCGGGCGATCAGCGTCAGCACCACGCCGGCCGCCGCGAGGTAGAAGAGGCCGCAAGCCGTGCTGGCGACGTTCTTGAGGACCTCGGCACGTACGTGCGGCCGGCGCCACGCCCATCCGGCCGCCTGCAAGCGCCGGCCGACGACGGCGCGGGCACCCAGCACGCGGAGCTCGGACGCGGACACCGGGTCGACGGCCAGGCCGACCAGGTGCTGGGTGAGCCGGCCCGGCTCGGCGCCGCCCTCTTCGGCCTCCGCGTCCCACCGGATCAGCCAGCGGCCGACCAGCACGCTCGGCACCGACGCGGGCAGCAGCCACAGCAGGCGCGGGTCGGCGGCGATGGCGATGGCGAGGGTGACCAGCGGCATCGCCAGCTGGCGCAGGGCGTTGACGAGGCTGTTGTACGCCCCGCCGAGGGCTCCCTGCCGTTCGGTGACGATCTGGGCCTGGTCGCGGAACGACGGCGACTCGAGGTGGTCCAGGGTCGGCACGGCCGCCACCAACCGGGCCACCCGGCGGTCGAACTCGTGCCCGACCATCTCGTTGAGGCGCAGCCGGGCCTCGACGCCGACCGTCGTGAAGAACGGCACCACCCCCAACGCGGCCAGCGCGATCAGGGCGCCGGCGACCAGCGGCCTCGTCTCTCGCGCGGCGACGCCGGTGACCATCAGCCCGAAGGCCAACGGCATCAGGCTGGTCAGCCCGCTGCCGACCACCTCGAGGAAGGCGACGAGGGCGGCACGGCGGTCGAGCTCCCAGGCCGTGCGCAGAGGCAGGCCGAGCGAGCGCACGAAGCTCACGACGTCGCACCCAGCCATCGCGAACCGCTCGGCCTGAAGGGCGAACATCCGGGCGTACCGCCCGCCCTGCTCCACCAGCTCCTCGTGCGTGCCGTCCTCGACGATCCGGCCGTCGTCGAGCACCACGATGCGATCGGCGTGCCGGACGCTCGAGAGCCGGTGGCTGACCAGGATCGTGGTCATGCCGCGCGTCACGGCCAGGAAGTTGTCGAACAGCTCCGCCTCGGCCCGTACGTCGAGCGCGGCGGTCGGCTCGTCGAGGACGAGCACGCCCGCCCCGGCGTCCACGGCGGCGAGAGCCCGGGCCAGGGCCACCCGCTGCCACTGGCCGCCGGAGAGGTCGGTACCGCCGGCGTACTCGCCCGACAGCACCCGCTCCCACGAGCCGACCCGGCGCAGCACCGGGTCGCCGACGGCGTCGTGCAGGGCCCGGGCGGCCACCGCGTCGACGTCGCGGCCCCGGTCGTCCTCGAGGAGCGCCATGGCGACGTTGTCGCGCAGGGGGAGGTGGTACCTCACGAACTCCTGGAAGATCACCGCCACCCGACGGCGCAGGTCGTCGTCGACACCGGGGTCGCCCCCGTCGACGATCACGGTGCCGTGCTCCGGGCGGTACAGCCCACACAGCAGCTTGATCAGGGTGGACTTGCCGGCACCGTTGGCGCCGACGACCGCGACGCTGCTGCCGGGGGAGATGTCGAGGTCGAGCGCGTCGAAGGTCGGCAGCGAGCGCCCGGGGTAGGTGAAGCGGACGTCCTGCAGGCTCACCGCCGCCGCCCCGGACGAGACCGCCCGGTCCGACGACGAGGCCGCCGGCGGCAGCCGGCCCTCGAGGTCGTCGAGGTCGAGCAGCAGCGCGATCTGGCGGTTGACCATCGTCTGCATGTCGCCGAGCATCCCGAGCCCCTCGAGCTGCACCAGCGCCTGCGCAGAGGCGAGCAGCACGGCGGTCGAGATCGCGCCCACCCACGCGTCGTGGGCCAGGGCGGTGACGGCGACGGCGTACGCACCGAACATCAGCACCACCGCGAGGTAGATCGGCCGCCGCTTGGCCTTGCGTCCCTCCCACAGCACGACCATCGCCGACCGCCAGGTGGCGGTCATCCGGTCGAGCCCGAAGTCGGTCAGCCCGAACAGCCGGACCTCCTTGGCGCTGTCCTGCCCCACCAGGAGGTCGCGGTACCACCGCGAGCGCCGGCGGGTCCGGTCGCGGAAGATGTTCTCGAAGATCTGTTGCGAGTACGCCGACCACGTCAGGTTGAGGAACAGGGTCCCGACGAGCGCGAGAAGGGCGACCCACCACGACCAGGACGCCAGGACGGCGAGCGCGGCGACCCCCCACAGGCGGTAGCCGAAGACCTGCCAGAACGACTCCACGCCCAGGAAGTACTGCTGGTTGATCTCCTCGATCGCCGCGTCGATCGACTGCCGTGCGTCGGGGTCCTCCAGGTGCTCGATGCCGTGCGGCCGCGAGGCGAGCGCGGCCACCCGCTCCAGCATCAGGGGAGTGGCGCGGCCCTGCTGCAAGGAGCCCACCACGTCGACCACCGCGGTGGCGACCGGCTGCACCGCGAGAGCGGTCAGCGTCAGGACCAGCCAGCCGGTGGCCAGGTCGCCGTCGACCAGGCTCTCGACCAGCCGGCCGGACCCGACCATCACGCCGGCGGCGGCCGCTGCCTGCACCAGGGCCGCGGCCACGCCGGCCGTGGTCCAGCCGGGCGAACAGGCCCAGACGAGCCTGAGAAGGAGCCCGTAGCCGTGGCGGAGCCGGCGCAGTCGCCCGAGGAACGTCGTCGTCATGGAGTCACCATGACATCGTGGTGACGCCAAATGCAATGTCTTCGTGGCATCACATTGACCACGGACAGGAAGGTGCTCGAGGAGAAACCCTAGTGACGGGGATTACCCCAGGGACGGGGTGTCGAGATTGAGACACGCTCCGAGATGTGTGCTTGACTCGCGGCTTCGTGTCCGTTTCGTTATCAACCAACCGTTCTCGCGGAAGCGGCCCGTTCCCCCTGACGTCTAGCAGCTAAGGATCAGCGCTGTGGCAGAGCATCGCCACAAGCGGGACACCGATGCCCGCCGCTTCTTCGCGACCCTCTTGTCAGCCCGCCCCGGCGCGGCCAAGAAGGTCAGCGCAGGCCTCGCCGTCATGGCCACCACCTCGGTCGTCGCCGTCGGCGTCCTCAGTGCCAACCCCGTCACCGGCCTCGTCGCCGCCGACGTCGTACCCGGTCCCTTGGCCGCCACGCTGTCGGCGTCCGACGACCAGGCGCAGCTGAGCGACCGCTTCACCGTCTCGCGCTCCTCATCGCGCAAGGTGTCGCACCAGGACAAGAAGGAGCTCGTCAAGGAGGCCCGTGCCGACGGCGCGCTGGCCGCCACGGCGCTGGCGGTGCGCAAGGCCGAGCAGAAGGGCACCAAGCTCTGGACGACCGCCGAGCTCAACCTCTGGACGCAGTCCGGCGCCGACGCGGTCCAGGTCGGCGAGATCGCCGCCTCCAGGCAGGTGCTCGTCACCGGCCGCCAGGCAGGCGATCGCGTCGAGATCGTGGTGGCCGGCAAGAGCCGCTGGGTCACCGACGGCTACCTCAGTGAGGACAAGCCGCTCGGCGTCGGCGCGGGCCTCTCGATGGCGCCCTGCCCGGACCCGGGTGTCGAGAGCGGGCTGACCTCCAACGCCGTCTACGTCTACCGCTCGGTGTGCCACGCCTTCCCGCAGATCACGTCGTACGGCGGCTGGGACAACCACGGCGAGCACTCCTCGGGCCGCGCGCTCGACATCATGACCAGCGACGTGACCCTCGGCACCGCCATCGCCGACTTCCTCCGGGCGCACGCCTCGGAGCTGCACATCTACGACATCCTCTGGCGCCAGCACATCTGGACGCCCGTGCGCGCGGGCGAGGGCTGGCGGCTGTTCGCGAGCCGCGGCTCGGCGACGGCCAACCACTACGACCACGTGCACGTCAGCGTCTACTGATCTCGGTCCCGGGCTGCCGCCACTAGGGTCGGCCTCGATGGACCCGATTGACCTGTACGACGCGGCGGCCCGCGAGCGGTATGTCGCCGAGCCGCCCAAGCGAGTGGCGGCGCCGGAGCGGACGCCGTTCGAGCGCGACCGCGCCCGCGTGGTGCACGCGGCGTCGTCGCGCCGGCTGGCGGCCAAGACGCAGGTGGTCGGGCCGCAGAGCGACGACTTCGTCCGCAACCGGCTCACCCACAGCCTCGAGGTCGCCCAGGTCGCTCGCGACCTGTCCCGGGCGCTGGGCTGCGAGCCCGACATCGTGGAGACCGCCGCCCTCGCGCACGACCTGGGTCACCCGCCGTTCGGGCACAACGGCGAGCGGGTGCTGGCCGAGGTCGCCGAGGAGTGCGGCGGGTTCGAGGGCAACGCCCAGACGTTCCGGCTGCTGACACGGCTGGAGGCCAAGACGTTCGACGACGAGCGTTCGGTCGGGCTCAACCTCACGCGGGCCACCTTGGACGCGTGCACCAAGTACCCCTGGTCGTTCGCCGACGCGGAGTCACCGCAGGGCGTGCACGCCGACGGGTCGCCACGGGTGGTCCGCAAGTTCGGCGTCTACGACGACGACCTGACCGTCTTCGACTGGGTCCGCGTGGGGCTCGGTGGCCGGCGCCGATGCCTGGAGGCGCAGGTGATGGACCTGGCCGACGACGTCGCGTACTCGGTGCACGACGTCGAGGACGGCGTGGTCGCGGGCCGCGTCGACCTGCACCTGATCGACCGCGATGCGGTGTGGGCGACGGTCCGCGAGTGGTACCTGCCCGACGCGACCGACCCCGAGCTCGACGACGTCGCTGGCCGGGCTGCGGGCCGTCGCGGGCTGGCCGGACGCGCCGTACGACGGGTCCCGTCGTCACCTCGCCGCCCTGAAGAACCTGACCAGCGACCTGATCGGACGGTTCTGCGGGGAGGTGCAGGACGCGACGTACGCCGCGAGCGGAGGTCCGTTCGTCCGGTACGACGCCGACCTGGTCGTGCCCGCCGGGATCGAGCGGGAGATCGCCGTCCTCAAGGGGATCGCGGCGCACTACGTGATGCGTGCCGACGACCGGGTGGCCCTGATGTCGCAGCAGCGTGAGCTGCTGGCCGAGCTGGTCGCAGCCCTCGACATCCGAGGCCCGGACGCCCTCGACACGCCGTACGCCGACGACTGGAAGGCCGCCGGCGACGACGCCGGTCGCCGCCGGGCCGTCGTCGACCAGGTCGCCTCGCTCACCGACGCCAGCGCCCTGGCCTGGCACGATCGGCTGGCCGCCGGCTGAGGTTCTGTTACGGCAGGTGCCCCTGCGGGTACGGGTTCTCCTGGCGAGCCGTGCTGTCGGGGTCGAGCTGCTCCTTGAGCTCGTCCTCGTGGGAGGACCCGAACGGCGAGTGCTCGGCGGCCACGGACGCGGCGGCGCCGGCAGCGGCGGCCACCTTCTCCCGGACGATGGGCGCCTGCCCCTTCGCGGTCTCGGCCACCGTCGACGCGGCGGACCTCACGTGCGGGTCGTCCTTGACGCGGTTGGCGGCGTTCATGATCTGTTCGTAGCGCTGGCGCCCGGCCCTCGCGCCGAGCACGTAGCCGGCGGCGAAGGCGACCAGCAGCAACAGCTTCTTCATGGGGGTGTCCTTCCGTGGGGTTCGGTCGTGTGGCGACGGGCTAGCTCTTGCGGCGGCGTCCGACGCTCTCGCGGATCCGCCGGCCCTTGGCGGCGTCCGCGGCTTCCTTCTTCGCCGCCTTCTCGATGTTACGGGTGTCGCGTGCGGGCAGCTGGAGCTCGGACTCGGCCGGGATGCCCGCCTGGAGCTGGCGGCCGCGCTCGAGCTCGGAGTCGATCTCGGCGCCCAGCAGCAGCGCGATGTTGGTCAGCCACAGGAAGACCAGGCCGACGACGACGCCGGCCAGCGAGCCGTAGGTCTTGTTGTACGACGAGAAGTTGGCGACGTAGAAGGCGAAGCCGGCCGAGGCCACCATCCAGATGAGGATGGCCACGGCGGCGCCGATCGAGATCCAGCGGAACCTGGGCTGCTGCACGTTGGGCGTGGCGTAGTACAGGATCGCCACGATCAACATCACGACGACCACCATCACCGGCCACTTGGCGATGTTCCACGCCAGGAGCGCCTGGTCGCCGAGTCCGATCTGGTCGCCGATCGACTGGGCCAACGGCCCACTCACGACCAGCATCACCATCACCAGCGCCACCAGGACGATCGCGACCAGGGTGATCAGCAGCATGATCGGCCGCAGCTTCCAGAACGGGCGGCCCTCGCCGATCTCGTAGATGCGGTTCATCGCACGCCCGAACGCTCCGACGTAGCCCGACGCCGACCACAGCGCGCCGAGGAGTCCGAGCACCAGCACCAGGCCGGCGCCCTGCGAGCCGGCCAGCTCGAGCAGCGGGCTCTTGATGGTCCCCAAGGTGTCCTCGGAGACGAGGGGAGACAGCACATCGAGCACGGTCTGCACCGACTTCTCGGGGGACTGGCCGACGAGGCCCAGCACGGCGCTGAGGGCGATGGCGGCCGGGAAGAGAGCCAGCACGCCGTAGTAGGTGAGTGCAGCGGCCAGGTCCGTGCACTGGTCGTCGGAGAACTCACGCCACACCTTGCGCAGGACGTAGAACCACGTCCGCTTCTGGAGGTCGGTCGGGGCGTCGGGCTTGCGGGGGTCGTCGGGGTCGGGCGTGGCGGCCTCGGTCCGGTCGAGCCCCTGGGTGCTCTGGCTCGTGGGACTCATCGGTGCCCGCCGTCGGGTTCCGAGAATGTCATCACTCCATCCTGACCTCGCCGTCGAAGCGTCGAACCACCCGGAGGGGTGCCCGTCCACAGGCCCCGAAGGCCAGCGGGTGGCGCGGCATAGACTCCGCGCGTGGCCGGCCGGATCCGCGAGGAGGACATCGCCGAGGTGCGCGAGAAGGCGCACATCGACGACGTGATCTCCGGCTACGTCACTCTCCGCAAGGCCGGCGGCGGCTCGCTCAAGGGACTCTGCCCGTTCCACGACGAGAAGTCCCCGTCGTTCCATGTCACACCGAGTCGAGGGTTTTACCATTGTTTCGGCTGCCAGGAGAGCGGCGACGTCATCTCCTTCCTGATGAAGATCGACGGGATGGCCTTCACCGAGGCCGTCGAGCGGCTGGCCGACAAGTACGGCGTGCAGCTGCGGCGTGAGGACGGTGACGTCCGCGACGACCGGCCGCGCGGGCCCCAACGAGGTCGGTTGGTGGAGGCCAACAAGGCGGCCCAGGCCTTCTACGCCGACCAGCTGGCGACCCCCGATGCCGTGGTCGCCCGCCAGTTCCTCGGCCAGCGCGGCTTCGACCAGGCGGCGGCCGAGCAGTTCGGGATCGGCTTCGCCCCCCGGGACGGCGAGGCCCTGGTGCGGCACCTGCGTCAGAAGGGGTTCAAGGACGAGGAGACCGTCGCCGCCGGCCTCGTCGCGCAGGGCCGCTCGGCGTACGACCGCTTCCGTGGCCGGCTGCTGTGGCCGATCCGCGACGCCAGCGGCGACACCATCGGCTTCGGAGCCCGGCGGATCTTCGAGGACGACAAGATCGAGGCGAAGTACCTCAACACCTCCGAGACGCCGCTCTACAAGAAGAGCCAGGTGCTCTACGGCATCGACCTCGCGCGGCGGGACATGGCGCGGACGTCGCAGGCGGTAGTGGTCGAGGGCTACACCGACGTGATGGCCTGCCACCTCTCCGGCGTGCCGACCGCGGTGGCGACGTGCGGGACGTCGTTCGGCGACGACCACGCGCGGGTGCTGCGGCGGTTCCTGCACGACCACGAGGACTTCCGTGGCGAGGTGATCTTCACCTTCGACGGCGACGCCGCCGGCCAGAAGGCGGCCCTGCGGGCCTTCGCCGGCGACCAGAACTTCGTGTCCCAGACCTACGTCGCCGATCGAGCCGAACGGCCTCGACCCGTGCGACGTGCGCATCCAGCAGGGCGACGCGGCCGTCCGCGAGCTGGTCGCCCGGCGGGTGCCGCTGTACCGCTTCGTGCTGGGCAACGTCGTCTCCAAGTTCGACCTCGACCGCGCCGACGGCCGCGTCGACGCCGTCCGCGAGGGCGCGCGGCTGGTGTCCTCGATCCGCGACAAGTCCAAGGTCGAGGCCTTCTCCCGCGAGCTCGCGGGCATGATCGGCGTCGACATCGAGCAGGCCCGCGAGGAGGTACGCCGGGCGGCCAACCGCCGTCCCGAGGTGCGGCCGTCCGCGGACGCTGCGGCGTCCCCACCTCAGGAGCGGCCCGCGCTCCCGGACCCTCGCGAACCCCGGTTCGCGATCGAGCGGGAGACCCTCAAGCTCGTCCTCCAGCACCCCGGCGCGGTCGGGCGGTCGGCCGCCGACGTCGGCGCCAACGACTTCACGCACCCCACCCTGCGGTCGGTGTGGGAGCTCATCGAGAAGAACGGCGGACCGAGCGCGGCCGACGCCGGCTGGGCCGCGCGGATCCGCGCGGACGCCGCCGACCCCGTCGTCCAGTCCGCGGTCAGCGCCCTGGGCGTCGAGCAGCTGAAGACCGCGAAGGAACCGGACGCCGCGTTCGTGGCGGCGCACGTCTACCGGCTCCAGGAGCTCACGGCGCTGCGCCGGATCGCCGAGGTGAAGTCGCGTCTCCAGCGCACCAACCCGGTCGAGCAGGCGACCGAGTACAACCGGATGTTCGGCGAGCTCGTCGCCCTCGAGCAGCACCGCCGCACCCTGCGCGAGCTGTCGATGGGCACCGGCACGTGAAGGGGTTCGCCAGACGGCCGGCGATCGACGTCGCCGCCGGCGAGAAGGTGCTCGCCTGGACCCAGACGACGACCGGCGAGGTGCTGGCCGGCACCCGCGAGGCGCTGTACCTGCCCGGCGTACGCCTCGCCTGGGAGGACGTCGAAGCGGCCGACTGGGACCGCGACACCGAGGAGCTCCGCGTCGCCGAGGTGGGACGCTGGGGCGAGCCGCGCGTCGAGCACACGCTCTCGATCTCCGAGCCGCGCCGGCTGCTCGAGCTGGTCCGCGAGCGGGTCACCGCCAGCGTGCTGCTGGTCAGGCACGTACCCATCGAGGGCCGCCGGGGCGTCCGCGTGATCGCCCGACGGGCCGCCTCGGGTGACCGCGGGCTGCGCTGGATCTACGAGTACGACGCCGGCATCGACCCCGACGACCCCACCGTCCGGCTGGCCGCCGAGACCGCTCTCGCGAGCGCCCAGGACGAGGTAGGGCTGATGGAGCCCGGCATTTAGTTCGGGCCCGCGCGCCTTGCTAACCTGTGCCCGCTCCTTACCGATCCCCTGTAGCTCAACTGGCAGAGCATTCGGCTGTTAACCGAAGGGTTGTTGGTTCGAGTCCAACCGGGGGAGCAATCGCAGAGGTCAAAGGCCCAGTCACAGCGATGTGACTGGGCCTGGTCTCTTGTCGGGCGGCAGTTCGGGCGGCAGTTCACCGGAGGGCACGTCGTCGACGACGCCCAGCGCGTGCGCCTTCGCGGTGTCCATGACGTGCCCGCAAGTGTCGGCGGTGATCGAGGTCGAGCTGTGGCCGAGGACCTCCGAGACCGTCCGCACCGACACCGCGCCACTAGCGAGCATGGTGGAGGCTGCGGAGTGCCGGAACAAGTGGAAGCGCGCCGGCACGTCGACGCCGGCAGCGGCGAGAGCTCGCTGGTAAGCCCGGGCGGCGTTCCGCTGGTCGAGCAGCCGGCCGGACTCGGTGGTGAAGACCCACGGCTGGTGCCCTCCCAGGAGGTCCCGGCCCGAAGCCGCTCGGCTGCCTGCACCTTCCGCCACGACCGCAGCGCCTCGACCATCGCCGGCGAGAGCGGCAAGGTGCGCCGGCTGCGCTGTGACTTCGGTGCGGTCCGCTCGACCTGGCCGCCGACCCGACGGACGGTGCCAGTCACCCGGAGCCGTGGCGCGTCGAGGTCGAGGTCCGTCCAGCGCAGCGCGAGGGCCTCGCCGATTCTCAGCCCGGTGCCGGCGAGCAGGAGCACGAGAGGTTCGAGCCGGTGGCCGTGGAGCGCGTCGAGGACGGTGCGGAGCTCGGCAGGTGAGAGGTTGTCGGCCTCCTGCCGGTCGACCTTGGGCCTGGCGATGGTCGAGGCGACGTTCTGGGTTACGACGCCGTCTCGGACCGCGGTGTCGAGCATCATCCGGAGCACGGCGAAGGCGGTCCGGCGGGTCGCGCCGCTGACCGGTGATCGTGCACGAGATCCGAGCCGCCGAGACCACCCCGTGGCGTGAACTGCATCCTCCGGGTCTGCACCGCGAGCGCGCCCGGCCGAGCAGGTCCTGGCCCGCCGCCGGGGAACCGCAGAGCTGCTGCGCGCGCTCGGGGTCGACGTTGTCGACGCCGCGGCCGAGCAGCTGCCACCGGCCCTGGCCGACCACTACCTGGAGCTGAAGTCCCGCGGTCTGCTCTAGCGGGCCTTCCCGATCACCGGCAGCGAACGGCGTCCGTCAGGCCGCTCCAAGGTCCGGCGTCGTCGCGGTTCAGGGCGCGCACCCGGAAGCGATACTTGCCCGGCGGCAGCGAAAACGTGGCGGTGCGCTTGGACGCCTTCACCTTGGTGATGGAGACCTTCTTGCCGTTGCTGCGGAAGATCGCGATCTTGTAGCCCTTGACGGTGAGCCCGCCCGCGTCGGCCGGTGGCTTCCACTTCACGCCCGCGGTCGCCTTGCCTCCGGCCGTGCCGTCGACTCCGGTGACCTTGCGCGGCTTGGACAACGGCGCCAGCTTGATGGCGTCGGCCGCGGTCACGCCCGTGCCTGCGGCATTCACCGCCGCGACCGTGACCGTGTGGTTGCCGGGACCGGCGTCCTTGAAGGTCACCGACGTGGCGGCGGGTGAGGCCTTGAGCTTGCCGTCGACGAACACCCTGTACGCCGAGATCGGTCCCGCGCCGCTCGAGGCCGGCGCGATCCACGACACGGACAGGCGCGATCCGTCGAACGGCTTGGCTTCCTCGACCGTCACCCGCCGGGGTGCGCTCGGCGCGCCCTGGTTCTCGACCGGGAGCGCGCGACGCAGCCGCCACCGGCTGGTCTGCGTGGTCAGGACGTTGACGAACGTGTTCTGGGCCGTCCGCGTCACCGGCCGGACGACGCAGCTCCACAGCCCGCTCGGCAAGGCCCCGTTCACGCAGGCGGGGAGCAGCACCTGCTGGTTGTCGTCGGTCGTGTGGACGACCTGCACCTCGTCGAGCGGCGTGCTCATGACGTCAGCCTGGGAAAAACGGAGTACGACCTGGGCGGGGTGCGCGCTGTCGGTCACCAGGTTGTCGGCGTGGGCCAGCACTTCGTTGCCCACGGCCTGCGGGTCCGCGGCCTTGTCGACGGGTCCGAGCTCCTGGAGCTGCACGTTCGCCACCTGGTTGGCCTGTGGCACGGTGAAGGCCACGCTCATCGCGTCGACCGCGGGGTCCGTAGTGGGCTGGCAGGTCGCGGTTGACACCGGGCCGTCGCAGCGCCCCGTCGCCAGCGTGTTGCCCGGCCAGACCGCTCCGCCGATCAACCCGCTGTCGAGCATGGCGACGGTGCCGGACTGCACCTGGATCTGCCCGCTCCCCTGGTAGGTCGCGTCGATCACACTGATCCCCGTACCAACGGATTTCCTCAAGACGCCGTTGTTGACGAGTACGCCCGAACCCGCCGCGTCGCGCCGGTAGAACCCCCCGTCGCCGCCGATGTCCAACGTGGCCCCGGGCTGGATCGTCGTGGTGGTGCCGGGGTCGGCCGCCAACCAGGTACCGGGCCCGAGGTTCAGGTGCCCACCAGGGGACACGTCCACGTCGTAGCCGGAATCGAGGCCGAGGCCGTTGGCCACCACAGAGGCGCTCCCGTCGACGAGCATCGCGCCGGTGCCGCTGAGCACCGACCCCGTGCCGGGAGAGGCGAACCATACGCCGCCCTGCACTCGGATGGTCCCCGCGCCGCCGAGCTGGCCGTTGTTGTTGATCGCGACGTTGGTGCCCGGCCCCCACACGGACTGGACGCCGTCGTCGACGAAGAGCGAGGCGCCGGCCGTGACCTCGACTTCGGACGTGCCGTCGAGATAGAGCTGGCCCGCGTGCACGAGAGTCGTCCCCTGATCGTCGAGGACGAGATGATCGCTGGTATTGATGCAGAGGATCTCATTGGGTCCGGATCCAGGGATGCCCGCTGGGTTCCACAAGCTGGTGCTGTCGAAGGGCAGAGCCGAGCCGTCAGAATGAATCCAGTTCCGGACATTGGACGCGCCGCTCGTGCACACCGAAGGAAGCGCGGAAGCCGGAGCCGCTGTGCTAGCCACAACCACGATCGACAACGGCAGCAGGAGGCCAACCACCGCCCCCACTGTCGACACCCTCCACTGCCGCATTGCAGCCCCCTGCCACGGCTTCTCCCCTGCCTTGCGCGAGGTTGTCCAGCAGGCTAGGTCATCTGACTCGCGTCGGGGAGTGGTTATCCGCAGGCGTTCTCCCTCTGCGAGTCCCCGAACCTGCCCGGCCCCTACCGGATCGAAGGCGAAGCGCAGGCATGCAACTCCGCCGATGAGTGCGTCGCGCTCACGGTCGTCCCGGACACGTTCCTGATGCGCTGGCCGAAAACCCTGACCTCCCTCGAGGTCAGGCCGCGGAGCCCGGCCAGGAATGCCCGGGTCCGGTTCATCGTCGAGACTCGCCAGGAGCGAGCCGCCGGATACCTGCCCAGGAGCTTCGCGACAGTCGTCCTACAGGGGCGAGTTCATGGGCATTGGGTGAACGTCAATCACAGCAAATGGATCATCGGCTCGGACGGTCAAGCTGTCCGTACCGCTTCAACGTCGACCGGGCCAGGGCCCGGGCGAAGACTCGTCCCGATGACGCCTACACGGGGTCGACGTCACCGGCGATGACCGTCAAGGCGTGCTAGACCCGGGCACCCGGTCGGCTCGCGGTCAGGCGGACGCCGGCGAGCAGCTCGTGAGCGTGTCGGCGAACCCGATGGGACTCGTCGCGCCGATGCGCCGAGCTTGGACGTCGTCGAGCTCGGCGAGCGCTCGCCGTTGGTCGACGCCCCCCGGGCCTGTGGGTGGGGACTCATGCTGCCGCTCCTCGTCCTCCTGGTCGAAGATGGCGCGTAGAACCGCAGTCGCCGATGCCGCTTTTTTCCCAGTCGGTGATCCGTTCCAACAGGTGGTCTAGACCTCCTCTGCCCGGCTGCGGTAAGCCTTGGCCGACCACTCGGGCCGACAACACGATGAGTCAGGTGCGGCTCGCATCCAGTGAAGCGCAGACGAAGGGGTGCTCATGCAGGTCAAGCAACGGGGAAGCACAGCGCTGGTCGGCCTGGCCGTGGGGGTCCTGGTTGGCGGCGGAATAGCAGCTCTGACTCCAGCAGGTGCGGCCGTCAAGGACGCTGCAACGGCGACCAACTGGAAGGTGATCTGGAAGACCGAGATCAAGCCTCGCGCCGACAAGCGCTACTACTCGAGGGCGGAGGCGGGCCAGACCTTCGTCAAGTCGTCGTCCGTGGCGTCGATCCTGAGTCCGTACGTCACGCAGACGGGGTTGGCCGAGAGGCTCGGCGGCTACTACACGAAGGCCGAGTCCGAAGCCACCTTCTACACCAAGGCCCAGACGGACGCGAACTACTACACCAAGGGGCAGTCCGACAGTAAGTACGCGCCGATCCAGAAGTTGTACCGCGGTTCCTACGGTTTTACCGGATACGCCGCGAACGGTAGCGATGGATTCGCCAACGGCATCTCGTTCGGCGCAACCTTTTCAGCACCGCCGACGGCGCACTACATCACGTTGGGGGCACCTAATCCGCCGGGTTGTCTGGGCAGCGCCGCTGCACCTGACGCCCTTCCCGGAAATCTGTGCGTCTTCGAGTCCCACACCTTCGGGCCTGTCGGCAGCCGAAACGTGTGCGCCGGGGGCGCCAACGATTGCACAGCCGCCGACAGCTATGGCGCCGTGGTGCTCGCCCTCGCGAGCGGCACGGGGTACGTCGAGGTCCTCGGCTCCTGGGCCGCTCGACCTGCCGCCGTCGCCAACCCGAGCGTCGCCGGGCCTGCGCGCGGGATCAACGCGGGGATGAAGTCCGGGTCACCCTCGGGTCGCTAGAGAACTCGGTCCAACCACTCGAACAAGAGCGGGTGGCCGATGCAGCGCCGAGCAGCGCCCTCGTGTTCCGCTCGGTCCCGGCACGTCAGCGCAGGTCGTGTCCGTGACCGAAGCAACCTGGATGGCGGTCAACTTCTTGTCGACCAGGACAACCGGGCACCAGCTGGGTCAGGGCGTCCTTGCCGTCGCGGACCACGACCGCCATCCGCAACGCGGCCTGGGGCCAGGTCGGCGTCGTGGTGCTCACCGATCGCGAACCCGATGATCGCGTCCACTTTCCGTGACTGTGCCGGGCGTGAGTGGCGAGGGGACCGGTTCGGCCAGCTCACCCTCAACGAGCGGGTTCGGAACGCCGAGACCGCGGACACGGTCACGGCGACGACGACGCCGGCGTGGACGGCGATTGACGGGCGGCATTTCGGGCGGCAGTTTGGGCGGGAGTTCCAGAGACCGGCAGGTACTCCAGGGGACTGAATCCCTCGATCCCCCGCCTGGATCACAGCGTCACGGACCACGCCGGACCGGTCGCCGGAAGCCGAAGGGTTGCTGGTTCGAGTCCAACCGGGGGAGCGACGCTCGACGGCGGTCCATTCCGGGCCCGCCGTCGTGCTGTGCCTAGGCCGCGACGGCGGCGGTGAGCCTGCCACCCTCTCGCGACCGGGAACGGTGCCCAGGTCACCGCCGGTTGGTGGTGCCCCGGTTCGGCGGTGAGCCTGGCACCGTTTCTCGATTCGAACCGGTGCCTAGGTCACCGCTGCCCCTGACCGTGCGCCGGAGGCGGCCCTAGGCCGCCACCCGCAGTGTTGCGACCACGATGCCGGTCGGCGAGGTGTAGGACCGCACCACCTGCATCGGCGCGTACGTCGACCCCCACAGCCGGGTGCCCCGGCCGAGGACGACGGGCACGGTGGTGATCACGTACTCGTCCACGAGCCCGGCCGCGCCCAGCTGCCGCACCAGGTCACCGCTCCCCAGGACCACGATGTCGCCCTCGACCTGGTCCTTCAGGTCACGCACCGCGGCCACCGCGTCCCCGGGCAGCAGCGTCGAGTTCGGGTGGGGGAGGACCGCATCGGGGTCGCGTGAGGCGACGTACTTCGGCGTGTCCCGGATGAGCCGGGTGAACGGGTTCGGGGCATCCGTCGAGAGCCAATGGCCGACCACGTCGTCGTACGTGCGATGCCCGAAGAGCATCACGCCGGACCCTGGTCTCCCCATCGAGGCCTGCGCCGCCGCCGGATCGGCGCCCAGCGGCCCGGACGCCCAACCGCCCAGGTCGAAGCCGTCGCGGGTGTCCTCGTCGGGTCGTCCGGGGGACTGCATGACCCCGTCGAGGGAGAGGTACTCGACTGCCTTGATCTTGCCCATGCACGTTGCGACCCGAGCCCAGCCGCGGGACTCATCGGTCCACGCGCTCAGCCCTCGTCGTCGTCCCCGCCCCAGACCAGCGAGTACACCTCGGCACTCGCAGCGAACGCGACGCCCAGCCGCTGGCCGATCTGCCGCCCGAAGCCCTCGAGGAACTCGCGGGGGTCCCAGTTCTCCCAGCCGAGGCCGTCGATGTACGCCGCGTGCGCCGCCAGCGACTGGACGCCCAGGTCGAACGTCTCGGTGGTGTCGACGCCGTGCCCGGCCTCCGGCGACCCGAACGCCCACACCGCCTTGACCCCGCCCCACGGCTCCAGCCCGTCGGTGAGCTGTTCGTGGAAGATCCAGCGGTTGCCGGCGTCGCGGGCGGCGTCGAGCACGCCCCTGCCCACGGCGATGTGGTCGGCCTGGTTGAACGCGCCCACGCCCCAGGTGTCGCGGAAGTTGCCGGTCAGGATGATCTCCGGGCGGTGCCGGCGGATCACCGCGGCCAGCGTGCGGCGCAGCGGGACGCCGTACTCCACGATCCCGTCGGGCAGCCCCAGGAACTCGACCGTGTCGACGCCGACGATGCGGCCGGACTCGATCTCCTCGGCCTCCCGAACGCGCCGGCTCTCGTCTGGCTCCATCCCGTCGATGCCGGCCTCGCCGCTGGTCACCATCACGTAGACGATCTCCTTGCCCTGACCGGTCCAGCGGGCGACCGCGGCGGCTGCGCCGAACTCCATGTCGTCCGGGTGGGCGACGATCGCGATCGCCTTGGTCCAGTCCTCGGGCAACGTCTTCAGCGGCTTGGGGTCCATGGCAGGAGAGCATGCTCCCAACCGATTGGCGGTACGACGCCGGGTCCGTCAGGCTGCCCCGGTGATCCAGATCCGCGCGGTCGACCCCGCCGACGAGGTCATCCTGCGCGCCTTCTGGGAGACCGAGCAGGCCGCTCAGCGGCACGACCGGGAGTACGCGCTCCTCGGCTCGTGGGACCGGCTCGTCAACTCGCTGCGCAACCCGAACCCGTACCACCGGCGCGACCTCTGGGTGGCCGTCGACGGCGATCAGGTCGTCGGCACCGCCGAGATCGGTGCGCCCCTGCAGGACAACACCCAGATCGGCTTCCTCGAGGTCAACGTGCTGCCGGACCACCGACGCCGTGGCATCGGCACGGCGCTGCACGACGCCGCCACCGAGCACTGCCGGGTCGACGGACGGACCAGCGTCTGCGGCGAGGTGTTCGTGCCCGCCGACGGGTCCGCGTCTCCCGCCTCGCTGTTCGCAGAACGGCTGGGGTTCGAGGTCGTCCACCGCGAGGACCACCTGATGCTGGACCTGCCGGTGGCGCCCGGCGAGATCAGCCGGCTGCGGGCGAAGACCGACGCGGCGGCGTACGAGGTCGTGACGTGGCAGGGACGCTGCCCGGACGAGCACGTCGAGGCGTTCTGCGACATGCGCACCCGGATGGAGAACGACGTCCCCACGGGAGAGATCGACCTCGACCCGGTCGTCGTCGACGAGACCCGGCTGCGCAACGGGGAGGAGCGGATAGCGCGCAGCTGGCACGCCATCACCGCGGCGGTGAGACGGCGCGAGGACGGCGAGTTCGGCGGCTACTCCGAGCTGTACCTCCCGCACGGCGCCGACTACATCACCCAGGCCGACACCCTGGTGATGCCGGAGCATCGCGGGATGCGGCTCGGCACCCTCCTCAAGTGCGCCACCCTCGAGATCGCCCAGGCCGAGTACGGCGACCGCGTCGCCATCCACACCGACACCGCCGTCGACAACCACGCGATGCAGGCGACCAACCGCGACTTCGGGTTCCGCCCGGTCGAGCGCATGCACGAGATGCAGCGGCGTGACGGCTGACGTCAGGCCGGATCTCTGGGCGCCGCCGCAGCGCGGCGAGCCGATGTCACCCGTGTGGCGGTCGGCGGCGTTCGAGGCCGAGCTGGCCGAGTGGTGCCGCTCGGTGCTGGACGCCGAGGTCTCCCTCGAGGTGGTCAAGATCCGCTGCTGGTCGGCGGTCTGGAGGGTCACCACCGGCGAGGGGACCTGGTACGCCAAGCAGAACTGCCCCGGCCAGGCCTTCGAGGCGAGTCTGATGGCCGTGCTCGCCGGACTCTCGGAACGGGTGGTGCCGGTGACGGCGGTCGACCTCGACCGGGGCTTCCTGATGACGCCCGACCAGGGCCCGGTGATGCGCGAGTCCGTCGGCGACGACGTGGAGACCTGGTGCGCCGTCGTGCGGGAGGCGTCGTTGCTCCAGCGCGAGGTCGCCGGGCACCTGCCGGCTCTGGAGGGCGCCGGTGCGCGCCGGCTCGGCGCGGCCGAGGCGGCGACGTACGTCGTCACCCGGCTCGGCCAGTACGCCGCGCTTCCTGCAGGTGACCCTCGGGGTCTCGACGCCGCGGCTGTGACCCGGCTCCGGAGCTCGCTCCCCGACCTGGACCGCTGGGTCGAGCAGGTCCTCGCCCTCGGGCTGCCGGTCACGCTCAACCACAGCGACCTGCACTCGAACAACGTGTTCGCGATGCCGGGCGGCATGCGCTTCTTCGACTTCGGCGACTCGGTGCTCAGCGACCCGCTGGCCGTGCTGCTGGCGACGCTGAACTCGATGCGGTTCCACCTCGACTGCGGACCCGACGACCCGCGGCTGTCACGGGTCGCCGACGTCGCGATCGAGGTGTGGAGCGACCTGGCGCCGACCGCCGAGCTGCGCTCGGCTCTGACCCCCTCGCTCCAGATCGGCAAGCTCGCGCGTTCCGAGTCCTGGGCACGCTGCCTCACCCATCTCACCGACGAGGAGATGGCGGAGTTCGGGGACTCGGCGGCCTACTGGCTGCTCGACATCACCGAGCCACCCCTGATGGCGACGCGCTGAGCGCGGTCACTCCGACGGCTGCGGCGTCTTGACGTTGCACTTGATCTTGGGGTTGACCCCGACGTAGTTGAGCGGTCCGGCCACGATGGTCAGGCCCGTGTCCCCGACGTCCTTGCACGAGACGTCGTTGTCGCTCCCGAAGTACCCCCGCTGCGCAGCTGCCACGACGCCGATCAACAACCAGACGACGACGATGATGCCGAGCAGTCTTCCCATGATTTCCTCCAGTGTCTGGAGGCCTCGTGGTCGAGTCCTCGCCGCGAGCCTGGCACCTCCGGATCGGCCTGAAACCACCCCTGCGTGCATACCCCGCGGGGTGGATCAGGGGACCCCGAGATCGCCGATCTGGCCGGCGTGCCACGGGTCCCCGACGTGCTCGACGTCTCGGTCGTGGCCGAGACGTCGCGGTGCCATGCTCGGGTGATGGCGATCCTCGACCTGCACCGCGTCGGCGCCGCACTGGCCGCTCCGGGCCGGGCCCGGATGATCGACGCCTTGCTCGACGGGCAGGAGCACACCTCGGGTCAGCTGGCCGCCGCGGTCGGGCTCTCGAGCGGCGCGACGAGCGAGCACCTCGGTGTGCTCGTCGAGGCCGGGCTCGTCACGGTCCGGCAGGACGGCCGGTACCGGCGGGCGCGGATCGCCGACGCCTCGATCGCGGCCGCCCTGGAGGTGCTCAGCCGCGACCAGCCGATGACCGAGGTGACGTCGTACAAGCTGTCCGCCGAGCAGCGAAGGGTCCGCACGGCACGTACCTGTTACGACCACCTCGCCGGCCGGCTCGGCGTCGCCGTGCACGACGCCGTCGACGCCAAGGGATGGCTGGACGGGTCCGGTACGGCGCTCTCCGGCGACGGCCGCGCCGGACTGACGGCCTGGGGCGTCGACGTCGCTGCCGTGGAGCAGCGGCGCCGGCCCACGCTGCTCGTCTGCGTCGACTGGACCGAGCGCCGCCCGCACCTGGCCGGTGGCGTGGGAGCTGCCGTCGCCGATCTGTGCTTCGAGCGGGGATGGGTACGCCGCGTGGGCTCCACCCGTGCGCTCCGGGTCACGCCCGAGGGCCGCCAGGTGCTGCTCGACGACCTCGGAGTCCCGCCGCAGGAGTGGCTGGCCGGTTGACGGTTCAGGCGTGCTCGGTGGCCAGCCGGACGCTGAACACGCCGAGCGCCGTGCCGGTCAGCGCGTCGAGAGCCCGGCGGACGCCGCGGCGACGGAGTGTGGCCGTGGCCCGGTCGATCGCCGCCACCAGCGCGGCGAGGTACCCCATCGAGAGGCAAGGTATGACGAGAGCGTCATGTCCCCAGGCTGTCACGGCCCGCCCTCGGTAGGCTGCGGCCTCACCCGGCAGACGCCGGGCCCGGGGCGGTAGCTCAGCCGGTCAGAGCAGAGGACTCATAATCCTTGGGTCGTGGGTTCGAGCCCCACCCGCCCCACACCGCCCCACGAGATGAACCAGCCCGGCGTGCCCGGAGACGCTCGTGACGCGCAAGCCCGAGCGGCAGGCGTAGGACGCTCAGCGCGGCGTGATCACCGGATCGTCGTCGGTGACCCTGGCTGGCCACCGGCAACCGATTTGTAGGCCGGCACGCCGACGCAGGTGAAGAGAAACGCGTCCAGCGGTTCGCCAAGCAGGTCAGCGATCTCGGTGTCGAGGAACGTCATGCCGGAGGCGCTGGCGCCCAGCGCATAGGCGAGCAGGTGCAGCCGGCCCTCGACCAGGCCGGACGCGAGTTGCGCCTCGCGGTACGAGCGGTCGTCCAGCTCGTGCACGTCGCCCGCGCCGATGACGACGAAGGCAGCGTCGCGCCCGAGGCCTTGGTCGAGGCACACCCGGAACAGCTCCTCGCGCAGGTCGCCGGTCCGTGACGGCGTAGCGAGGTCCGGCCAGCGGTAGACGCCGGGAGCGATTCCGTCGACCGCGTGCACGGCGACGTAGTGCGCCACGGCCACCCCACGCAGGGCGACGTCCATCGCCGTCCGCAGAGTGCTGGCTGGCAGCCCGCGGGTGGGATCCATCCGCCGCTGGGAGCCGCGGGCCAGGACGACCTGCTCGACCGGACGCCGTCCCGCGTCTTCGACCTGGACCGGCGCACCCGGATCCCACGGGACACCGAGCGAGTCCAGCTCGCCGGCGCGTTGAGCTGACGTCACGAGCGGGAACTCCAGCGGGGCCGCGTCGACCGAACCTACGGCGGCCCGGCCACCGGCCCGGATCGCCGGTCGGCCAGCGCCCAGCGCGACCAGGGCGACCGGCCACTCGTGCACGCCGTCTGCACCGACGAGCCCGGCCACGTCGACGTCCGGGAAGCGGGTGTACAGCTCACTCGGGGTGCCGGCGGACTCGGCAGCGGCCAGCAGCTGAGCGAGCATCGTGCCCGCGTCCCAGTACACGTGCCGGTAGCCGCGTTCGCGGTAGCGCCAGCCGGTCCGCCAGGGAACGCCGGTGACGACGACCGTGGGTACGCCATCTTTGGGCGGCGGCCCGACCAACACGAGGGCGTGTTCGAGTGGGTCGTACCAGTGCACGCCCGCCGGCAGGCCGGATCCCTCCGGCACTGCGACATACACCTCGAGCGGAAAGCGGGCACCCGCCGAGCCGGCCGAGCGGAAGTACCACGTCGCGTGCGGCTCTTCCGCAGTGCGCACCACGCCGGCGCACAGGTGCAGCAGCCGCGAGAGTCGAGCCAGGTCGAGGTCGGCGGCCGGGACCTCAGCGGTGCCGGCGAGCACCGTGACTGCCGCCGCCGTGGTGCGCGGCAGTGCGCGCGGTAGGGGGAGGCGCGGCAACCGTTCGGCATATCGCTTGAAGAACCAGGGAAACCGCTCGATGTCGTTGACCTCGAGGTCGGCGACGATCCTCGGGTCGTCGGCGGGAACCGTCCACTCGACGCCGGGGCGGTAGGACGTCAGGCGGTGCAGCGTATGGCTCGCCCTCTCCATCGCCCGACTCTCCCACGGCTGGATGGTGAACCGTCCCGGTCGGACGTTCTGCTGCGCTCGCAACACTTCTCTTCGTCCAGGTCGAAACCGCCGCCGGACGCGACCCATGCGTGCGGTGTTTGCTACGCCGTTGCTACGCAATGCGCTCGGATGAAGGACGACTAGGCAGGACGTGGTTCCAGAATCGCGCCTCAGAGCAGGTGTGACGGCCACCAACCAGCATGAATGCGGGAGTGGTGGAACCGACTCATCATCCTTGGGTCGTGGGTTCGAGCCCCACCCGCCCCACCAGTCCCACCCGGTCGCCCACTCCTCACGAGGCCGAAGCGACGGCGAGTTCTCCTCGTGCTCGCAACCGTCGCACCAAGGTGTCGGTCCCGTTGAGGAGCGCGGCCCTGATGGTCGGGTTGGTGCCGTCGGTGTGGGCCAGGGAACCTGCCGCGTCGACGAAGGCCTGGTCGCCGAGGTCCGGGTACATCGCGCGGATCTGCCCCCAGAGGTTGAACAGGCTCTCGCCCGAGAGCTTGGGCAGCTCCTCGAGGTAGCGCCAGGTGTACGGCAACAGGACGTCGCGCTGTTCGGGCCACCAGAAGGCGGTCACCACGGCGTTCATGCACTGGTCTGCCGGCACGGATCTGTCGACGTACAGCGCTTGCCACACCTCCTCCTTCGCCTCCGGGAGAGGACGGGCGGCGCGCACGGCCAGGGCGCTGAAGCTGGCCTCGGGATCGGGGTCGCGCTCGACCAGCGCCTCCACAGCGGCTTCGTCGTACTCTCCACGCGTCGCGCGCCTGGTAGCCACCCGCCAGGCGACGCCGAGGTCGCCGGATGCAGCCTCGTCGACCTGCGCGAAGTGGTCGACGGTGACCGCGTTGACTGCCAGCTCGAGGAGGGCGCCCTTGGCGAGCTCCGGCTCGCGGGCGGCCAGGAGGGCGGCCACGTCGGCGATCCTGGAACGAGCGGCCTCGATGTCGTGGACGGGGGTGAAGCTCCTGGCCACCTTGCTGGCGACGTGCAGGAACGGCTCGACGAGGCCTCCGAGACGCTCGGTCTCGAGCATCCCCACGATGCAGGACAGGGTCTCCTCGGCACTGAGCTCGCCCTTGACGAGCATGTCGTAGGCGGTCCCGACGGCGAGGGCGCGAGACAGCGCTTCGGGAAGCTGCCCAGCGCGGCGGAGGAGCAGCTCCAGCGACGCGGGGTCCGTCCGGACGGCGGCGAAGGTGAGGTCGTGGTCGTTGACCAGCCGCAGGTCGCAGTCCGGGAGCACGACAGGGGTGGCCCCCGCGCTCGCGTGCACCTCCACGTCGGCGACGTGTCGCAGCCCGTCGCCGGTGTCGGCGTAACACCCGATGTCGAGCCGGTGCGGTCGCGCCGCGTCGCCTGCGGGCCCGGCAGCGGCCAAGGTGTCCCCGGACAGGGTGAGCGTGTCGGTACCCGACCTGTTGAGCCAGGTCTGTTGCCACGCGCTCAGGTCGCGTCCGCTGGCCGCGCCGACCGCGTCGATGAAGTCCTCGAGAGTGGTGTTTCCCCAGGCGTGGTCACGGAAGTAGCCGCGCAGCCCTTCGAGGAACGCGTCCTCGCCGACGTAGGCGCTGAGCTGCTTGAGGACCGCCTGCCCCTTGGCGTAGGAGATCTGGTCGAAGTTCGCCAACGCGTGCTTCACATCCGGCACATCACCCCTGATCGCGTGGGTGGCCGGACTCATGTCGATGCGGTAGCCCTCCAGCTCCAAGGTGGCGAGGAAGGTGGCCCAGATGTCCTTGTAGCGGGTGGCGCCCTCGGCCGCCCAGCAGGACGCCCAGGACGCGAACGCCTCGTTCAACCACAGGTCGTCCCACCACCGCATCGTCACCAGGTCGCCGAACCACATGTGCGCCATCTCGTGCAGCAGGATCTCCGCGATCAAGCGGCGTTCGTCGTACGTCGGGAGGCTGCGCGAGAACGCGAAGTCGCTGAACGTGACGCAACCCCAGTTCTCCATCGCCCCACCGAAGTCGGGGACGAAGACGTGGTCGTAGCGCTCCTGTCCGAAGGGGACGCCGAAGTGCTCGCCGAACCACGCCAGCCCCCGCTCGGTGAGATCGAACAGCTCGGGGGCGTCCCGGTCGAGGAGATGCTTGAGCGACTGCCTGCAGTACAGGCCGAGGTCGTGGTCGCCCCGCCGCTCGCGGAGCTCGTAGAAGGGCCCAGCGTTGACGACCGTCACGTACGGCGACAGTCGGGGCGTGTCGGCGAACGTCCAGACCCGCCCACCGTCCGCCAGTCCCTCCACCACCGTGGGAGCCGAGTTGCTGAGCACCGTCCAGGTCTCCGGGGCCTTGACCGTGAATCCGTGCACGGCCTTGAGGTCGGGCTGGTCGAAGTTCGCCCACACCATCCGTGCCATGTCGGGCTCGAAAGTCATCCAGACGTAGACCAGCTTGTCGCTGCTGTCGACGGTGCGCTTGACCCCGTTCCCGCTGTGGGTGTCCGACTGTGACGAGTCGACCACGAGGACGTTCTCGGCGGCGAGGTCGGGGAGCGGCAGGCGGCCCGCCGCCGCCGTGGCCGGGTCGAGGGTCAAGCCGTTCAGCGTGGCGGACCGGATCTCCGGCACACAGTCCACGAACGTCTGCGCACCCGGCTCCGTGCAGCGGAACGTGATGGTGGACGTGGCCTCCAGCACCGTCCCCTCGAGCAGGCCCCGGAGGTCGAGCTCGATGTCGTAGCGAGTCACCTCGACGACAGCTGCGCGGGTCTCTGCTTCGGTTCGGGTCAGGCTGGCGAGGGAGTCCACAGGGCCAACGTAGGGCGGTTCGAGCTAGTCCATCAGGGGTGACCCCAGCTCACCGGAGTCCCATCCCACCCGCGGACATGAAGCAGCCCCGCCGGCGTCGGGGGTTGGCGCGGCGGGGCTGCCGTGCCCAGGGAATGTCGCCAGCGGCGTGTGGGGACACGGCGGCGGGGGCTTGGGCGGGACCGTAGCGGCTCGCCGCGCGGCGCGCCAGAGAAGACCCTAGGTTCCCTTCACCAAGAGTTTGCCCCACGGTCGTCGTCCCTTGCCGCCCAGCCGAGGTGCTGTGAGAGTCGGTCGGTGCTGTTCAGCGAGGAACATTCTGCGGACGTGGTCGCGGCGAGCTTCGCGGAGGCCCCCGACCCTCGGATGCGGGAGGTGATGAGCTCCCTGGTCCGCCATCTCCACGCCTTCGTCAAGGACGTCGAGCTCACCGAGGAGGAGTGGGCGGCGGGCATCGGCTTCCTCACCCGCACCGGCCACATGAGCGACGACCTGCGGCAGGAGTTCATCCTGCTCTCCGACGTGCTCGGAGTCTCGATGCTCGTGGAGACGATCAACCACCGCAGCGACGGCGGGTCCACCGAGCAGACCGTGCTCGGCCCCTTCCACATGGTCGAGTCGCCGCCCCGCGAGCTCGGCGACGACATCAACCTCGAGGAGAAGGGCGAGCCCTGCCGGGTCGAGGGCCGGGTCACCGGAGTCGACGGCGAGCCGGTGCCGGGTGCGTCGCTCGACGTCTGGCAGGCGAACGCCGAGGGCTTCTACGACGTGCAGCAGCCGGGCATCCAGCCCGACCTCAACCTGCGCGGCCTGTTCACCGCCGACGGCGACGGCCGCTTCTGGTTCCGGTCGATCGTGCCGCAGAGCTACCCGGTTCCGTACGACGGCCCGGTCGGCGAGATGCTCGAGGCAACCGGCCGCCACGCGTACCGCCCCGCGCACCTGCACTTCATCGTCAGCGCACCCGGCTACCGGCCCGTCACCACCCACGTCTTCGTCGCCGGGTCGCCGTACCTCGACAGCGACGCCGTCTTCGGCGTCAAGGAGAGCCTGATCCGCGAGGTCGTCGACGGCGTGCTGACCTTCGACATCGCCCTCCAGCCGGCGTGACCCGGGCCTTCACGCACCGCGCGCTCGCGACCCGCGTGCGCTTCGGAACGGGCGCGCTGGCACACCTCGCCGCGGAGGTGGACGCGGTCGGCCTGGCACGGGTGGTGGTCATCTGCGGCCCGACGCACCAGGCCCTCGGTCGCCGCGTCGCGGATCTGCTCGGCGACCGGGTCGTCGCAGTACTACCGGAAGCGCGCATGCACGTACCTGCCGAGGTCGCGCAACGCGCCGTCGACGTGGCCACCGAGACCGGCGCCGACGGCTGCGTGGCGGTCGGCGGCGGCTCCGCCATCGGCCTCGGCAAGGCCGTCGCGCTCGAACGTGCGCTACCGGTCCTCGCCGTCCCGACGACGTACGCCGGCTCGGAGATGACGCCGGTCTGGGGTCTCACCGAGGATGGCGTGAAGCGCACCGGCCGGGAGCCGCGGGTCCAGCCCGTCGCCGTGGTCTACGACCCGGAGCTGACGGTCACGATGCCGACGGACCTGACCGTGACCAGCGGCCTCAACGCTGTCGCCCATGCCGTCGAGGGTCTCTACGCCCCGGACGCGTCACCGGTCACGAGCCTGATGGCCGAGGAGGCCGTCCGCGCGTTCACCGGCGCGCTGCCCGCCCTGACCCAGGACGGCGGCGACATCGACGCCCGGGCCGAGGCGTTGTACGCCGCCTGGCTGTGCGGCAGCGTCCTCGGCTCGACCACGATGGGCTTGCACCACAAGCTCTGCCACGTGCTCGGCGGCACCCTCGGGCTGCCGCACGCCGCGACCCACGCCGTGGTGCTGCCGCACGTCCTCGCCTTCAACGCACCCGCCGCCCCCGACGCGGCCGCTGCCCTGTCCCGCGCCCTCGGCGCCGACGACTCCGCCCGCGCCCTCTGGGACCTCGCTGGCGATCTCGGCGCGCCGCGATCCCTGCGCGACCTCGGCATGTCCGAGACCGACGTGGAGCGGGTCGTGGAACTGGCGGCCGAGAGCCCGTACGCCAACCCGCGTCCCGTCGACCGGGCAGACCTCGATCGGATCGTCCGGGCGGCGTGGTCAGGGCTCGCGCCGGAGGCGGGAGTCCACGACGGAGCGGGCTAGGACTCCCCGTCGATCAGGAACCCGTCCCCGTCCTCCTCGAGCTGCAGGGTGACGGTGTCGACCCGCTGCTCCTCGTCGTCGCCCTCGGGGGTGTAGGTGATGTCGTAGGTGACCGTGAGGTTCTCGGCGTCAGCGTCGATGTTGCTCGGCACCGCTGACTCCCACTGGTCCCAGAACTTCTGGTACGACCCGAACCCCTGGCTGGCCTTCTGGAACTCCGGCGTCAGCTGATCCCACGACGCGTGCGGATCGTCGACCGCCAGCGCGACGTAGTCGGTGACGAATGCCTGCATCTGCTCGGCCCGCGCTTGGAGATCCGCGTCCGTGGTCGACGAGGACTGCTCCGCGGGCTCCGAGGACGACGAACCGCTCGGCGAGGACGAGTCCGCGTCGGACTCGTCCTGCGGGTCGAAGGCGCCGAACAGCCAGGCGAAGAGAAGGAAGAGCAACACGACCGCCAGAGCGAGGAGTACGCCGATGATGGCGCCGCCGGGCCCACGACGGTGCGCCGGCGGATCGGCCGGCGCGGTCGGCGCGAGCACCTGGGTGCCGCCGTCACCGCCGTCAGCGCCGGCCACGACGGGCGTCGCCGGCGGCGCTGGGTCGTCGACCACGGCGGTGGCGACCCGCGTCTGCGTGGCGCCTGCGACGTTCGGTGCCACCAGCGGTCCACCGGCCAGGAAGTCGCGGACCTGCGTCATCGGCCAGCGGTCGGCGGGCTCGCGGGTCATGGTGTTCTCGAGCAGCGAGGCCAGCCAGCCAGCATCCTCGAGCCGGGGCGGCTCCTCGTGGACGATCCGGTACAGCGCCCCCATCACGTTGTCCCCGACCTCGTACGGCGGCCGGCCGGCCAGCGCGTGGAAGGCCGTGGCGCCCAGGGACCAGACGTCGGCCGCCGGCTGCGCCATCTGCCCGGAGGCGACCTCGGGCGCGAGGTAGGCCGGCGACCCGGTCACCAGCCCGGTCTGGGTGAGCGAGGCGTCCTGCTCGGCCCGCGCGATGCCGAAGTCCGAGAGTTTCACCTGGCCCTCGGACGAGACCAGGATGTTCGACGGCTTCACGTCGCGGTGCACGATGCCCGCCTCGTGAGCGGCGGCGAGCGCCTCGGCCGCTTGCCGCAGCAGAGGAGCGGCCTCGTCGGGCGTCAGCGAGCCGTCACGCCGGACGAGCTCCGCGAGCGTCATCCCCTCGACGTACTCCATGACGAGCCAGTGGTCCCGGTCCTCCTGGACCAGGTCGAAGATCGCCACCACGTGTGGGTGGTTGAGCCGCGCCGCCAGCCGGGCCTCGCGTTCTGCGCGTTCGAGATCGGGCGTGCCCACGCCCGGCGCGAGGCCCAGGCGCTTGAGCGCCACCTGCCGCCCGAGGACCTTGTCGATCCCGAGCCACACCGCGCCCATGCCGCCGCGCCCGACCTCACGGTCGAGCGTGTACCTGCCTGCGATCTCCATGGGCTCCCTTCTCAGGCCGCCCGCCAGCCTACTTATCCGGGTGGGCACGCGGCTCACCCATACGGCAGGCTGGAGCCCAGTCCTCACAGTCCAGCCCCACCGCCAGTCCCACCGCCTCGGAAGGCCCCGCGTGACCATCGACCCGAACCTCATCGACGACCTGGAGTGGCGCGGCCTGCTCGCGCTGTCCACGGATCGCGACGCCCTGCGCGAAGCGCTCAGCGGCGGGAGCGTTCGGTTCTATGTGGGCTTCGACCCCACCGCGCCCAGCCTGCACATGGGCAACCTGGTCCAGATCCTCACCGCGCGCCGTCTGCAGCAGGCCGGCCACACGCCGTACGCCCTGGTCGGGGGCGCCACCGGCATGATCGGCGACCCCAAGGACTCCGGTGAGCGGACGCTGAACTCCCTCGACACCGTCAAGGACTGGGTGGCGCGTGTGCGCTCGCAGATCGAGCCGTTCCTCTCCTTCGAGGGCCCGAACGCCGCGACGATGGTGAACAACTACGACTGGACCGCGAGCCTGTCGACGATCGACTTCCTGCGCGACATCGGCAAGCACTTCCCGGTGAACCGGATGCTCGGTCGCGACACCGTGAAGCGACGGCTGGAGACGGGCATCAGCTACACCGAGTTCAGCTACGTGCTGCTCCAGTCGATGGACTACCTCAACCTCTACCGCGACCACGGGGTCACGCTCCAGCACGGCGGCTCCGACCAGTGGGGGAACATGACCGGCGGCGCCGAGCTGATCCGTCGCGTCACAGGCGCTCACGTCCATGTGATCGGCACGCCGCTGATCAGCAAGCCCGACGGGACGAAGTACGGCAAGACGGAGTCGGACGCGCTGTGGCTCGACCCCGAGATGATGTCGCCGTACGCCTTCTACCAGTTCTGGCTCAACGTCGACGACAGCCAGGTCGTGGACATGCTCAAGGTCTTCTCCTTCCTGTCCCACGAGGAGATCGACGAGCTCGGCCGGCAGACCGAGGAGAAGCCATTCCTGCGGGCCGGGCAGCGCGCGCTGGCCGAGCACGTCACGACCCTGGTGCACGGTGCCGAGGAGACCGGCCACGTCCAGGCGGCCGCTTCGGCGCTGTTCGGCGGGGGAGACCTGCACGCCCTGAGCGCCACGACCTTGGCTGCGGCGCTGCGCGAAGCGGGCGCGGCGACGGTCACTGGT
>CAVSKP010000007.1:0-112012 GCA_963728555.1 uncultured Actinomycetota bacterium | reverse complement strand
CGGGCTGCGGTGACAACGCCGGCGCCGCCCTGGCCCTCGGCGCCGACAAGGGCACGGTCGTCCTCTCCGTCGGTACCTTGGGCGTCGTCTCAGCCGTGAGCGCCACGCCACCGAACGACCCCACCGGCACCGTGGCCGGCTTCGCCGACGCCACCGGCCGCCACCTGCCTCTGGTCTGCACCCTCAACGCGGCGCGCGTGCTGGACGCCGCGGCCCGCCTCCTGGGCGTCGATCTCGACCGCTGTCGGACCTCGCCCTCTCCGCGCCGGCCGGCGCGGACGGCCTGGTCCTCGTCCCGTACCTCGAGGGCGAGCGCACCCCGGACCGCCCGCTGTCCACCGGCGCCCTGCACGGACTCACCCTCGACACCACCACGCCGGCACACCTCGCCCGCGCCTGCGTCGAGGGGTTGCTCTGCGGCCTGGCCGACGGCATCGACGCGCTCGAGCGGCAGGGTGCCCGCGTCGACCGCGTCGTGCTCGTCGGCGGCGGTGCGCGTTCCGGAGGCCGTCCGGCCATCGCACCCACGGTGCTCGGCCGGCCCGTGCACGCGCCGGCCCCCGCCGAGCACGTCGCGCTCGGCGCCGCCCGCCAGGCTGCGTGGGTGCTGTCCGGCTCCGACCGACCACCGTCGTGGGCCGCCGGCGGCACCCAGGCGTACGACGCGCCGTACGCACCCGACATACGGAACCGCTATGCGGTCGCCCGCGAGGCGACCCTCGACCACATCGAGTCCTCTGCTTAGGGGGAGCCCGGAGAGGGAGGACGTCCGCGGGTGCGACGTCGTGGTCGTCAGGACGTGATTGTCGAGCTCCAGCTCGGCAGCGGCTCGGGGCTCACCGGGGTGATCTCGGTCGAACAGACGCTCATGCCCGGGAGCAGGAACTTGTTGAGCATGTCGAAGTCGTCGGTCTCCACGACCATGTAGATCGTGTGCTCCATGAACGCGCCGTAGACACCGTGCACGGTCACTTCGCTGACCGAAGAGTCGTGGAACTTGCGCGACCCGCCCTTGCCGTACGGGCAGTCCTCCGGGTGCCGTGGACCTGCGTGATGTGGAACAGCATCGGATCCCCCAACTCGGCACTGGCCGTCACGCTTCGTCGCGACGGTCCAGTCGCAGCCTGGCATCCGTCCTGGCCGAGGGGAAGTCCGGCCCGCGTTCGTCGGAGGAAGGCGCGCCAGCCCCCCTGTTGGTCGAGGAACGCGCGCTGGCCCCCGTTGGTCGGGGAAGGCGCGCTAGCGCCTGTCACGAGACCCGGTGAGAGGTACGTCGTCCTCTCACGGGGTCTCGTGACGGTTGCTAGCGCAACCTCCTCGACCAGCGGGAGCTTCTGGGCCGCCCTGTTGGTCGAGGAAGGCGCGCTAGTGCCTGTCACGAGACCCGGTGAGAGGTACGTCGTCCCTCTCTCGGGGTCTCGTGACGGTTGCTAGCGCAACCTCCTCGACCAGCGGGAGCTTCTGGCCGCCCTGTTGGTCGAGGAAGGCGCGCTAGGCCTGTCACGAGACCCCGGTGACAGGTACGTCGTCCTCTCACGGGGTCTCGTGACGGTTGCTAGCGCAACCTCCTCGACCAGCGGGAGCTTCTGGCCGCCCTGTTGGTCGAGGAAGGCGCGCTAGCGCCTGTCACGAGACCCGGGGTGACGGTTCGTCGTCCCTCTCACGGGGTCTCGTGACGGTTGCTAGCGCAACCTCCTCGACCAGCGGGAGCTTCTGGCCGCCCTGTTGGTCGAGGAAGGCGCGCTAGCGCCTGTCACGAGACCCGGTGAGAGGTACGTCGTCCTCTCACGGGGTCTCGTGACGGTTGCTAGCGCAACCTCCTCGACCAGCGGGAGCTTCTGGCCGCCCTGTTGGTCGAGGAAGGCGCGCTAGCGCCTGTCACGAGACCCGATGCGCAACCTCCTCGACCAGCGGGAGCGTCAGCGGCGGTGCTCCGCCATCCACTCCTCGACGTCGTCGGCGGTGCGGGGGAGGGACTCCGAGAGGTTCCGGCAGCCGTCCGCGGTGACCAGGATGTCGTCCTCGATCCGGATGCCGATGCCGCGCAGCTCCTCGGGGACCAGCAGGTCGTCGGCCTGGAAGTACAGCCCGGGCTCGACGGTGAGCACCATGCCCTCGGCGAGCGTGCCCTTGGCGTAGACGTCCGGCGCGGCCTGGCCGCAGTCGTGGACGTCCATGCCGAGCATGTGGCTGACGCCGTGCAGGGTCCACCGGGCGTAGACCTTGCGACTCGGGGTCGAGCGCCTCCTCGGCCGAGACCGGCAGCAGCTTCAGGTCCTCGAGCCCGTGCGCGAGCACGTCCATGGCGGCGTTGTGCGGCGGAGTGAACGGCTCACCCGGCTTCACCGCGTCGATGCCGGCCTCCTGGGCGGCGTACACGAGGTCGTAGAGGTCGCGCTGGAGCGCGGTGAAGGTGCCGTCGACCGGCAGGGTGCGGGTGACGTCGGCGGTGTAGAGGTTGTGGCCCTCGACGCCCATGTCGAGCAGCACCAGCTCGCCGGGGTCGATCGCCCCGGTGTTGTCGATCCAGTGCAGCGTCGTCGCGTGCGAGCCGCCGCCGACGATCGAGTCGTAGCCGATGTCGTTGCCCATGGCGCGGGCGCGGCGGAAGAACGTGCCCTCGATCCAGCGCTCGCCGAACTCCAGCGCGCGGTCCCACTCGGCGACGCGTCGGCGAAGCCGAGCGTGGTGATGTCGCACGCCTCCTGGAGCTTGCCGACCTCCAGTCGTCCTTGATCAGCCGCATCTCGGAGGCGACCCGGGCGAAGTCGGCGTCGCGCGCGTCGTCGGCGGCGACCATCCGGTCGACGGCGGCGAGACGCCGCGCTGGACGCGGGTCTTGCCGCTGCCGAGGCGCGGCGCGAGCTCGTCGATGTGGCGCACCTCGAGGCCGAGGGAGTCGGAGATCTCCCTCAGCGACGGGCGGCGGCCGACCCAGAGCTCGCCGTACTGCCGGTCGCGGAAGAACTCGTCGGTGTCGCGCGCGGAGCGCGGCCGTGCGTAGAGCACGGACTCGCCGTCGTCGACCACGAGCACCGCGTCGCTGGTCTGGTTGCCGGAGAAGTAGGTGTGCGCGGTGTCGGGGCGGAACCGGTAGTCGGTGTCGTACGAGCGCACCTTGAACGTGCCGGCCGGGAGCACCAGCCGCTCGCCGGGGAACGCCTCGGCGAGCTGCGCCGGCGGCGGCGGCGTACGCGGCGACGGGTGCGGCGGAGGTCGACGTCGCGGTCGCCCCAGCCCTCGCGCATGAACTGCGAGTACGCCGCGGGCACGGCGGGGTCGTGCGACTCGGTCTTCAGCTGTCCTCATCGTCCGCCATGCGGCTCACGGTACGCCGTCCGCTCGGGCCGTCGCTCCCGGCTGACCTGCCCAGCCCGATAGGCTTCCGCCATGCCCGGCCCGTCACGGCACCGTGCGGTGTAGCCGGACAGCGCCTCCGCGACAACGTCGCCTTCACGGTCGTGGTGACGGTGCTGGTCGTGCTGGGCGCGCTGCCGCGATGCTGCGGTGGGCGCTTCCGGCGCCCCGGCACGATGCGCTGGCCGCGGTCCTGGCGGCCGTGCCGGTCGGCCCGCTGGTCGCCTGCTACCTGTGGCTGGACCGCTACGAGCCCGAGCCGCGCCGCCTGCTGGCGGGCGGGCTGCTGTGGGGCGGCTTCGTCGCCACCGCGGTCGCGCTGTGTCCAGGGCGTCGGCGGGCTTTCGTCGGCATCACCGACAACAGAGCCTGGTCGTGGTCGCCCCGGTCACCGAGGAGGCCTCCAAGGGCTTGTTCCTGCTCCTGCTGCTGTGGTGGCGGCGGGCGGAGCTCGACGGCGTCCTCGACGGCATCGTGTACGCCGGCATGGTCGGCATCGGCTTCGCCTTCATCGAGAACATCCTCTACCTCGCGGCGGCGTACAACGGCACGGACGGCATGGGCCCGGGCGGCACCGACGCGCTCACCACGACGTTCGTCGTGCGCTGCCTGTTCAGCCCGTTCGCGCACCCGCTGTTCACACGCTTCACCGGCATCGGGGTCGGCATCGCCGTGGCGAGCACGCTGGCGCGGTGCGGTTCCTGGCCCCGGTCGTCGGTACCTGCTGGCCGTGCGGCGCACGCGATCTGGAACACCTCGACGCTGTACGGCTGCGAGCACTTCGTGCGTCGTCTACTTCGTCCTGATGGCGCCCGCGTTCCTCGGCGCTGGTCGGCCTCGCCGTCTGGGCGCGCCGCTCGGAGCGCCGGATGCTGGCCGGCGCCCTGGCCGATGCCGCCGCCCGCGGCCTGATCCCGGCCACCGACATCGGCTGGGTGGTCGACCTCCGCGCCCGCCGCGGAGCCGCGCTACGCCAAGGCAAGGCCGGTGGCGGGGCGGAGCGCCATGCGGGACTACCAGCAGGCGGTGATCGAGCTCGGCTTCCTGCACAGCCGCTACCTGCGCGGCACCCCGCCGCCGGACTTCGCCACGCGCGGCCACGACTACGTCGAGAGGATCGCCGAGTTCGTCCCTCGATCGCTTCCCGGACAGGTGGTACCCACGCGATGACCAGGACACATCGGCGACGAGACGGTACAGCGCGAATGCTGACCGCGCTGGTGCGCTGCGCGGGGCCCTGCAGGACGCCGCGCTGCCGCTCGACCTGCCCGGCGTCGCGGAGCACCCACGCACCCGGAGCGAGATGGTCGACCAGCTCGAGGACTACGTGATCCCGCGCGCGTCACGCTCGAGGCGCCACTGCTCGCGGTCGTCGGCGGTCGACCGGCGCCGGCAAGTCCACGCTGGTCAACTCCCTGGTCGGCGCGGGGGTCACCGAGCCCGGCGTGCTCCGTCCGACGACCCGGTCGCCGGTGCTGGTGCACAACCCCGCCGACGCGCGTGGTTCGGAGAGGACCGGCTGCTGCCCGACCTCGAGCGTGTCGACACGCCACCCACGACCCGGGCGCGCTGCAGCTCGTGCGCTCGAATCGTCCCGGCAGGGCTCGCCATCCTCGACGCCCCCGACATCGACTCCGTCGAGGAGCGCAACCGGGTCCTCGCGGCGCAGCTGCTCGCCGCGGCCGACCTCTGGCTGTTCGTACCTCCGCCGCGCGGTACGCCGACCAGGTGCCGTGGGACTTCCTGCGTCAGGCCGCCGACCGCTCGGCGGCGTCGCGATCGTCCTCGACCGGACGCCGCCGGACGCCGTCGAGACCGTTGCCGCCCACCTGGCGCGGATGCTCGCCCCCGCGGACTGAAGGACTCGCCGCTCTTCCTCGTCCAGGAGGCCCGTCACGAGGACGGCCTGCTCGCCCGGCGAACGGTGGCCGAGATCCGGGGCTGGCTCACGACCTGGCGGCGGACGCCGAGCCGCGCCGCCGTGGTCCAGCAGACCCTGGACGGCGCGATCCGGACGCTCACCCGGCGTGCCCACGCGGTCGCCGACGCCGCGGCCGAGCAGGTCGACGCGCCAGCCGCGGCTGCGCGACGGCGCCGACAAGGCCTACGACGACGCGATCCGGACGTGTCGACGCGACGGCCGACGGCACCCTGCTCCGCGGTGAGGTGCTCGCCCGGTGGCAGGAGTTCGTCGGCACCGGCGAGCTGCTGCAGTCCTCGAGACCAAGGTCGGCTGGATCCGCGACCGGATCGTCAACGCGGTCAAGGGCAAGCCCCAGCAGGCCGAGCGCGTCACCGTCGCCGTCGAGTCCAGGCTCGAGACGCTGATCCTGGAGCACGCCGAGGCCGCCGCCGAGCGCGCCGAGGCGTCGTGGCGTCGCTTGGCGCCCGGCCGGCGCTGCTCGTCCGATGCCGGCGAGGACCTCGGCCGGGCCTCGCGCGACCTGCGGCGAGGTCGAGCGGGCCGTGCGCGACGGCAGCAGGACGTGCTGGAGATGGTCCGCACCGAGGGCGCCGAGAAGCGCAGCACGGCGCGCTTCCTCGCTTACGGGGTCAACGGCCTGCGGTGGCGCTGATGGTCGTGGTGTTCCACACACCGCCGGGATGACGGGTGCCGAGGCCGGCATCGCCGGCGGATGCGGTGCTCGGGCAGAAGCTGCTGGAGGCGGTCTTCGGCGACCAGGCCCTGCGCACCTCGGCCGAGCCAGCCCGCCAGCCCTCGCCCGCGTCGGCGAGCTGCTCGACGAGGAGGCGACGCTACACCGACCTGCTCGACAGCCCGCGCTCGAGCCGGCAGGGCGCCGGTCGCACTCCGCGACGCGGCCCGTGCGTGGACGACCTGCGATACCAATCGCTACGCAGCCTGGACCCGCTTTCCGACTGGGCTTTTCCCCGGCGCGCCGGAGCACCGCGCGGTGAAGATCACGACGGGGAGCCAGAGTGACCTCCTTGTTGGGGGGGGCCAGGAGCTGGTGTCCCGAGGCACGGACCTCGGCGACCGCATCGAGGCCTCGGCTCAGCCATCGAGGCGTCGCGCGGTCGACTGCCCGACGAGCAGGCTGTCGACAGCCGGACCATGGTCGAGCGGGTCTCGAGACGGCTGTGGCTGTCCGCCGACCACACGGTCGTGGCGCTCGCCGGCGCCACCGGATCGGGCAAGTCGTCGACGTTCAACGCCCTGACGGGTGTGGAGCTCTCGCCGATCGGCGTACGCCGCCCGACGACGTCGTGGGCGACCGCCTGCGTGTGGGGGGATGACGGCGCCAGGAGCTCCTCGACTACCTCGGCATCCCGCCGCGCCACCAGGTCATGCGCGACTCCCTGCTCGACCGCGGCAGAGGAGGACCGGTTCCGACGGCGTGGTGCTGCTCGACCTGCCGGACCACGACTCGACCGAGACCTCCCACCATCTCGAGGTGGACCGCCTCGTCCAGCTCGCGGACCTGATGATCTGGGTGCTCGACCCGCAGAAGTACGCCGACGCCGCGGTGCACGGGCGCTACCTCGCCCCGCTCGCCACGCATCGCGAGGTGATGCTGGTCTGCTCAACCACGTCGACACCGTTCCGCCGGACCGGCTCGAGTCGATGCTCGCCGACATCCACCGACTGCTGGAGGCCGACGGCCTCACCGGCGTGCCCGTCATCGCCACGAGTGCCCGTACAGGTGTGGGCATCGACGCGCTCCGCGACGAGATCGCCTCCCGGGTGGCGGCGAAGAAGGTGGTCCGGACGCGGCTGGAAGCCGACCTGCGGGCCGCCGCCCAGCGCCTGGGCGAGGCGACCGGCTCGGCGCCGACGCCGTCGCTCTCGAAGGATCGGATCGCGGCCCTCGAGGACGCGCTCGCCGACTCCGCCGGCGTACCGACGGTCGTGAAAGCCGTCGAGACGTCGACCCGGCTGCGCGCCGGCCGAGCCACTGGCTGGCCGGTCGTCTCCTGGTTCTCCCGGCTGCGGCCCGACCCGCTCAAACGGCTGCACCTCGACCTGGGCTCGTCGGGGCGTGAGCTGTCGGGCTTGGTGAAGGGTCGCCCCCGCACCTCCGTGCCAGCCCCTACGGAGGTCCAGCGCGCCCGTGTCGACTCGGCGGTCCGTGGCGTGGCCGACGACGTGGCGAAGGACCTGTCGCGGCCATGGGCGTACGCCGTCCGCGAGGCGTCGCTGTCGCGCCGGGTCGACCTGAACGACCGGCTCGACCTGGCACTCGGCGACGCCGACCTCGGCGCCTCACGCATCCCCGCCTGGGCCGGTTTCGTGCGTGTGCTCCAGTGGCTCTTCCTACTCGCCGCCATCGGCGGCGCGCTGTGGCTCGGCGCCCTGTTCGCCGTCCGGTACGTCACCGTCGACCTCCCGGAGACCCCCGACGTCGCCGGGTACCCGCTCCCGCTGCTGCTCGTCGTCGGCTGCGTCGGGCTGGGGATCCTGTTCGCCCTCTTCTGCCGCTTCCTCGTCGGCGCCACGGCTCGCCGGCGCGCCCGACAGGCGGACCGTCGCCTGCGCGCGGGCATCTCCGAGGTGGCCGAGGAGCTCGTCGTGGCGCCGGTGCGCGAGGTGCTGGCCGGGTACGACACCGCCCGCAACGGCATCGCGCAGGCGCTCCAGTAGCCCGTTCTCCCTCCACAGCCCGGTCTCCCGCACCCGATGTCCACAGGGGTACGCCGTCCGGGCCGGCAGCGTCGGTGGTGCCGCGTTCGCTCGTCCCGTGGCCGCATCCGCGATCCACCAGGTTCGGTGGTCGAGGTGCGAGGGCCCCCAGGCCCGAGCCTCGAGACCACTCATCGAGACAAGGAGAGAGCGATGTACGAGACGACCGTGACCCTGCAGGGGTGGGTGGGCACGCCCGTGACCAGCCGGGTGGCCGGCGACTCGCTGGTGGCGAGCTTCCGGGTCGCCGCCACGCCGCGCCGCTACCAGCGCAAGACCGAGACCTGGGTCGACGGGCCCACCCAGTGGTACGGCGTGAGCGCCTGGCGAGCGCTGGGCGAGAACTGCCTCCAGTCCGTCCGCCGCGGCGACCCGGTCGTCGTGCACGGCCGGCTCAGCGTCAACACGTGGACCAACCGTGACGGCGTGGAGGTCAGCACCCTCGAGGTCGAGGCCACCCACGTCGGCCACGACCTGAGCAAGGGCACGGCCGTGTTCTCGCGGACACCCAAGCCCGCCGGCGCGTCCGACCCCGCGGCGAGCGGCGAGACGACCCCGTCGGTGGAGGAGGCCGCTGCGTGACGGCGTATGCGACCTGAGCACCCGCGACGGCGCCAGGGTCGGCTGACCGGCGTCGTGGACTGGCCCCACGCAGGCACGGGCAGCCGGGGGAGCGACGTCGGCCACTGCCGGCTGAACCTGGCCGTGCTGTTCGGGCCCGGGCCGGCTGCGGACTACCTGGCGGCGTACGAACGCGCCGCGGGCGTGACCGTGGACCGTCGTGCCGACCTGCGCGCGTTGCTCGCCTTCGACTTCGCGTGGCAGCGCTTCATCCCGCGCCAGGTGGTCGGCCGGGCTCCCCTCGACGTGGCCGGCATGCCAGGTCGAGTCGCGGCTGCCGTGCGTGAGTCCCTGGACGCCATGGGGTAGGTCGTCGGGCGTGCCGGACCGCCCGCTTCGGCGCGCGCGGCTACCGGTCGACGTGCTCGCGGAACGCTGAAGGCTGGCCGAACCAGGTCGTGAGGGCCTCGTCGAGCCCGGTCTGCGTGCCGTCGCCTACCCAGGCCACGTGGCCGTCGGGCCGGATCACCACGGCCTCGGGGGCGGTGACCGGCCCGATGACGGGTATCTCCCACGTTCCGCCGTGGTCGGCACGGATGTGCCGGACCCGGTCCGCCCACGGCGCGATGTCGATGCTGTCGGGCGCACCGAGGTCGAGCAGCACCGGCTTGGCGTCGTGGAGCAGCCCGAAGACTCGTCGCGGTCCTTGGCTTGTGACGAGGTCGAGGTCCGGCATGCGGCGTCCGAGCAACGGGTGCCCCTCGCCGAGGTCGTAGCGAACGTCGAGGCCGGACAAGAGCCCGGCCAGGTGCGCGCGAGGTCCGTCGAAGCTCAACAGGTCGGCGTACGTCTGACGCGTCGCCTCGGTCCGCGCGTCACCTCGCTGCAGCAGGGCCTGGACCATCACGTTCTTCAGGACCTTGGCGGTGGCGGGGTGGCGCTCTGCCTGGTAGGTGTCCAGGAGGGTGTCGGGCGAGACGCCCTGCACGACCTGGGCGAGCTTCCAGCCGAGGTTGATCGCATCCTGCACGCCGAGGCCGATACCCTGCCCGCCGGTCGGCGGATGGGTGTGCGCCGCGTCGCCGGCGATCAGTACCCGCCCGCTGCGGTAGGCGGCGGCCTGCCGCGTGGCGTCGGTGAACCTCGACATCCACGTCGGATCGTGGACCCCGAAGTCCGTGCCGTACACGGCCGCAAGTGCCGCGCGGAGGTCTGCCAGGGTCGGTTCGGTCCCGGACCCGATCTGTTGCTCGGTCACGACGAGCCCGACGGTCCGCCCGTCCTCCATCACGTTCATCGCATGGATCCCGACGTCGTCGAGCCGCATGCCGGTGGGCGTCTTCTCGGTCACCTCGACCTCGGCGATCAGGTAGCTCCGGGTCGCTTCCGCTCCGACGAAGTCGATGCCGGCCCGCCTGCGGATGACGCTGCGGCCGCCGTCGGCGCCGACCAGGTACGCCGTTCTCAGTGGCTCACCGTCGGCAAGCTGGACGTCGACGCCGGCAGCGTCCTGGGCGAAACCGGTGACCTCGAGCCCGCGACGTACCGGCACGCCCAGCTCCTGGACCCAGCCGAGCAGGATCAGCTCGATGCTGCTCTGCCCCAGCCCCAGCGTGTACGGGTGCCGGGAGGGGAGGCCGCCGATGTCGAGCGGGGTGTTGGCGAAGCTCAGCCCCTGGGCCGTCTTTCCCTCGGCAAGGAACCGGTCGGCGATACCGCGCTGGTCGAAGATCTCGATCGTCCGTGAGTGGAACCCGCGAGCACGAGTACCGACGAGTTCCGCCGTCGTACGTCGCTCGACGATCTCGACGTCGACTCCCGCCAGCGCCAGCTCTCCGGCCACCATCAGGCCGGTCGGCCCGCCTCCCACGATGGTCACGTCGTTCATGTCCAACCCTTCGCTCGCCTCCCCGCATTCTGTGGGCCAGATCGCGGTCGGCACGACCATTAGGGTGCGGACCATGCGCCGGGCCGCTTGGGGAAGCGTGTTGTTCTTCCTGGTAGCGCCCGGCGTGATGGGGGGCCTCGTGCCATGGTTCATCACGGCGTACGCCGACCCGGCATCGCCGCCGTACGTCGTGATCGGCCTCGCGGTGGTCGTGGCGGGACTGGCGGCGTTGATCGCCTGCTTCGTCCGGTTCGTCCGCGAGGGACGAGGAACTCCCGCCCCGGTCGCGCCGACCCAGGAGCTGGTGGTCGGCGGACTCTACCGGTGGGTGCGCAACCCGATGTACCTCGCCGTCGGCGCGGTGATCCTCGGTCAGGCCCTGATCTTCACGAGTGTCGGGCTGCTGGTCTGGTTCGGGATCTTCGCACTCGCGGTGGTGTCGTTCGTGATGGCCTACGAGCAGCCGACCCTGCGCGAGACCTACGGCGCTTCGTACGACGCCTACTGCCGCGCCGTTCCCGCCTGGTGGCCGCGGCTCACCCCGTGGCGGGGCTAGAGGCGCAAAGGCGACGGTTCCCGAACGCCGGTCGGGCTTGTCGAGACCCCCGGCCTGTCACGTGCGTCGGTGGAAGGTGGTCGAACCGTTGGGGTGGTGGAAGGTTTGCCAGGCGGGGTCGTGGGCGCGGTGGTGGTGGAAGGAGCAGAGGAGCTTGCCGTCGGCGAGGTCGGTCTTGCCGCCGTGGGACCAGGGCCTCTTGTGGTGATGGGCTTCGCACCAGGCGGCCGGGATCGAACAGCCCTCGGCGGTGCACTCGGCGTCGCGGATGGCCATCGCCTTGCGCTGGGCCGGTGAGAAGAGTCGGGCGGAGCGGCCCAGGTCGAGGACCTCGCCTCTGGTGCCGAGGACGACGGGGATGATCCGGGCCTGGCAGGCCAGCCGTCGGGCTTGTTCGGCGGTGACCCGGTCGCCGGCCGACGTGACCGCGATGCCGAGGCCGGTGACCAGGGTCTGGTAGTCGAGGGTGACCAGCACGCTGGTGGCGGTGCCGCCGTGGACCGGTAGTCCGGTGTCGGGCAGGTTCTCCAGGAACGCGCAGAACGCCTCGCCCCGTCGCCGGGCGACGGGCAGCTGGTCGACCTCGCCCAGCGGGTGGGTGGTGCGGCGGGGTGCGGTGTAGGCGTCCAGGTAGGTACGGAGCCGGTTGGCGACCGGGGTGGGGATGCGGGCGTGCAGGTCGGTGGATCCGTCGCCGCGGGGCCGCAGGGTCAGGCGGGTGGCGGCCTCGGCGCGGCGTTCGGCGGCCAGCAGTCGCTGGTACTCGGCCTGGTCGGCGATGTCGGGGGCGAGGTACTCCAGCAGCCGACCGCCGAAGGTCTTCAGCTCGCGGGGGCCGAGGTTGGCTGCTTGGTCGATCATCAGCCGCTCGGCCTTGACCCGCAGGTCGTCGCCCAGGTCTGTGGGGAGGGCGTCGAGGGCTTCGGCGATGGCCCGGCTCTGGGCGAGGTTGACCTCACCGGCGGCGAGGGCGGTGGCGGCCTGGTGCCACCGTTCGTCGAGGGCGTGTGCGAGGGCCGCGTGGCGGCGTACGGTCCCGTGCGCCTCACGCGTGGCGCTGGCGAGCCAGTGGGCGGTGGACCGGTCGCCGGTCTCGACGGCGATGTCGTCGGAGGCGGCCAGGACCCGCATCTCCTCGGCGGCGACGCGGGCCTTGATCCGGGCGATCCGCAGCAGCAGACCCTGTCGCTCGCCGGTGGCGCGGAACTCCGGGGCGATCGCGGCGAGCTCGTCCAGCCCACGCTCGACCAGGTCGAGGGGTGCGGCGTAGGTGCTGGACATACCTGAATCCAAGCATCGACCACCGACAGTGAAACCCTCGAGAATCCCTTATCCACAAGGGATTCCGGGAAAGTGGGCCATCAATTTTCGTGGCCGGTTCGGTGACCGGGTTTCGTGACAGGCGCTAGCGCGCCTTCCTCAACCACCGGGGGTTTCGTGACAGGCGCTAGCGCGCCTTCCTCAACCACCGGGGACGCGCGCGCCTTCCTCAACCACCGGGGACGCGCGCGCCTTCCTCAACCACCGGAGACGCGCGCCTTCCTCAACCAGCGAGGCGCGCCGTCCTCAACCGGCGGAGGCGGGTGGCTCCCACGAGGTCCAGGCGTCGTCCTCGGCGATGGCCTGGAGCTGGTCGAGGGTAAGCGGCACGGTCGCGCCGGCGACCGGCGACCCAGGGCCCCACTTGTCGTCGGTGGAGTTTGTGGCGTCGACGTAGACCAGGCCGCCGTTCTTCCGCACCAGAACGACCTCGTGCTCGACGACACCGCCGGCGGACGTCGTGACCGAACGCCGGCCGATCGGCTGCCCGTCGTCCCCGAGGATGTCGGTGCAGGAGTCGGGGTGAGTGAGGTTGCCGGGGCAGGTGTACTTGGCGTCGGACTGCCCGGTCACGTAGAGGATCAGGTTGACGCTCCCGGTCGTGACCCCGTCGGTGGTCAGGCGGGCCAGCAGGTAACCCGGGCTCTGTGTCTTCGGCTCGCCGGGCGCCCGATCCTCGTTGGTGAGCATGACGTCGGTCAGCCCGACACCCGCAGGCGCCAGGCGACCGAACGTCGTCGCCATCTCGGCGGCGGGCATCTGGGCCCACGCGTCGTTGTCGACGAGGTGGGGCGTGGGCTCCGGGGTCGGGGTGGGCGTCGGTGTCGGCGTGGGATCGGTGGCCACCGAGCCGGCCGTCGTCGAGCCGCCGAGGGACAGCCCGACCGGTACGGCGACCAGCGCGACCGCAAAGAGCGTGCCGGCCGCAGCGACGGCTCGCCGGCGACGCCGCAGCCGTCGGCCGCCCACCGTCGCGGCGGCCGTCAGTGTCGGCACGGGAGCTGTCAGGTCGTCGGTGGCGCGGTGCAGCACGTCGCGTACCAGGGTCTCGTCGTGCGTGGTCATCGGTGGCTCCCTCGGGTGTCGTCGGGGACGGGTTCCAGGTGCTCGGCCAGGCGGCGCAATGCGCGCAGGCTGCGGTTCTTCACGGCGGCCTCGCTGAGGCCGAGCGTCTCCGCGGTGTCCGCGACCGAGCGGTCGTCCCAGTACCGCAGCACCACCACCGCGCGGTCGGTCCGGCTCAGGCCGTCGAGCGCGCCGGCCAGCGCGAGCCGCTCGACCTGGGCGTCCGCGGGGTCGGTGAGCCCGCCAGCGATGTCGACGCGGGGCTCGGCGACCGGCAGCTCCGAGGTCCACCGGCGCCGCCGGTCGGAGAGGAACGACTTCATCAGCACGCCGTGCACGTAGGCCACGGGGTCGTCGGCCCGCCGTACCCGCGACCACGCGGCGTACGTCTTGGTCAGCGCCGTCTGCACCAGGTCCTCGGCCGCCGGCCGGGTGCCGGTGAGCAGCCACGCCTGCCGGTACAGGTGGTCGGCCCGTGCCGCCACGAACGCCGAGAACTCCTCGTCGCCCCTGTTCGTGCTCATCGCCATGCCTGGGGTCCGTCTCCTCGCCGATGGGTGCCCGTCATGAGTATCGACGCGCTGCCCGGGCAGGAGGTCTCAGACGGGTTCCGGCATTTCGGGTGGCGACCCGTGCGCCCGTAGGGTTGCCGATCATGGCTGAGTACGTCTTCACGCTGCGCAACGTGCGCAAGGCCCACGGCGACAAGGTGGTCCTCGACAACGTCACCCTGTCCTTCCTCCACGGCGCCAAGATCGGCGTCGTCGGGCCCAACGGCACGGGCAAGTCGACCCTGCTCAAGATCATGGCGGGGCTCGAGCATGCCAACAACGGCGACGCGATCATCGACCCCGACGCGACGGTCGGCATGCTCCAGCAGGAGCCGCCGTTGACCGAGGGCACGACCGTGCTCGACAACGTCGAAGAGGCCGTCCACGACATCAAGGCCAAGATGAAGCGGCTCGAGGACGCCTACATGGAGATGGGCGACCCTGATCTGTCTGCCGCCGACCAGGACGCCCTCATGAAAGAAACGGGCGACCTCCAGACCGAGCTCGACCACGCGAACGCATGGGACATCGACAGCCGGCTCGACCAGGCGATGGACGCCCTGCGCTGCCCCGAGCCCGACGTCCTCGTCGACAACCTCTCCGGCGGCGAGCGCCGTCGCGTCGCGCTGTGCAAGCTGCTCCTGCAGCAGCCCGACCTGCTGCTCCTCGACGAGCCCACGAACCACCTCGACGCCGAGTCGGTGCAGTGGCTCGAGGGCCACCTCGCGTCGTACCCCGGCTGCGTCCTGGCCGTCACCCACGACCGTTACTTCCTCGACAACGTCGCCCAGTGGATCCTCGAGCTCGACCGCGGCAAGGCGCACCCCTACGAGGGCAACTACTCCACCTACCTGGAGACGAAGCAGGCGCGCCTCAAGATCGAGGGGCAGAAGGACGCCAAGCGCGCCAAGATGCTCGAGCGCGAGCTCGAGTGGGTGCGCTCGAACGCCAAGGCCCGGCAGACGAAGAGCCGCTCGCGTCTCGCGCGCTACGAGGAGATGGCGGCCGAGGCCGACCGGATGCGCAAGATCGACACCTCCGAGATCAACATCCCGGCCGGGCCCCGGCTCGGCGACGTGGTGCTCGAGGCGCACGACCTGGCCAAGGGCTTCGAGGGCCGCTCGCTGATCCACGACCTCTCCTTCACGCTGCCCCGCGCCGGCATCGTCGGCGTGATCGGCCCGAACGGCGTCGGCAAGACCACGCTGTTCCGGATGATCATCGGCACCGAGCAGCCCGACGACGGCGAGCTCAAGGTCGGCCAGACCGTGAAGATCTCCTACGTCGACCAGAGCCGTGGCGGCATCGACCCCAACAAGAACGTCTGGGAGGTCGTCTCCGACGGGCTCGACTTCATCAAGGTCGCGAACTTCGAGATGAACTCCCGCGCGTACGTCGCGTCGTTCGGGTTCAAGGGTCCCGACCAGCAGAAGAAGGCCGGCATCCTCTCCGGCGGCGAGCGCAACCGGCTGAACCTCGCGCTCACGCTGAAGATGGGCGGCAACCTGCTCCTGCTCGACGAGCCCACCAACGACCTCGACGTGGAGACCCTGCAGTCCCTGGAGGACGCGCTCCTCGACTTCCCCGGCTGTGCCGTGGTCACCTCTCACGACCGGTGGTTCCTCGACCGCGTGGCCACGCACATCCTCGCCTGGGAGGGCGACGACGAGGACCCGGCCAAGTGGTTCTGGTTCGAGGGCAACTACGACGCCTACGAGGCCAACAAGGTCGAGCGTCTCGGCATCGAGGCCGCGCGCCCGCACCGCGTCACCCACCGACGCCTGACGCGGCCCTAGCCCGACCATGGCGCGCGCCGGGCAGGTCGGACCGATCGACCGTCTGCAGCGTCGCTGGCCGGTGCTCGGCGTCCCGATCGCCGTGGTCTACAAGTACGTCGACGACCAGGCGACGTACCTCGCCGTCATCGTCACCTACTACGCGCTGTTCGCGGTCTTCCCGCTCCTGCTGCTGGCAACCTCGATCCTCGGCTTCCTGCTCCAGGGCAACCCGGACCTCCAGTCGCGGGTGCTCGACTCGGCGTTGAGCCAGTTCCCGGTGCTCGGCGACCAGTTCCGCCGGCCCGAGGGCCTGACGGGTTCCACGCCTGCCGTCATCGTCGGCTCGGCCGCGGCGCTGTACGGCGCGATCGGCCTCGGCACCGCGGTCCAGAACGCCATCAACGTGGCCTGGCAGATCCCGCGCAACAGCCGGCCGAACCCGTTCCTGGTGCGGGTGCGGGGCCTGCTGATCGTGGCCTTCGGGGGCCTGGCCGTCCTCGGCCTCACCACTGGCTCGGTGCTGGTCAGCAACACCAGTCTGATCGCGTGGGTCGAGGACTCGCCCGTGCGGTGGCTGGCGCGCGTGCTCAGCGTCCTGGTCGTCGGCGCCGTGCTGGTCGTGCTGATGCGTCTCGCGACGGCCCGGCCCGACCGCCAGCGGACCACCGTCCCCGGTGCCATGCTCACCGCCGTGCTGTGGCACCTGATCCAGCAGGGCGGCGCCCTCTACGTGACCCGCGTGCTGTCCGGGGCGGACACCGTCAACCAGACGTTCGGCCTGGTGCTCGGACTGATGGCCGCGATCTTCCTGGTGTCGGTCGCCGGGATGCTGGGTGTCGAGCTCAACGTCGTCCTGGGCCGGCACCTGTGGCCGCGGGCGCTCCTCACGCCGTTCACCGACGCGGTGCGGCTGACCGAGGCCGACCGGCGGGCCTACAGCGGATACGCAGCAGCCCAGCGCCACAAGGGTTTCGAGACCGTCGTCGTCGACTTCGGCGACCGTGAGGGCACGCCGTCGGACCACGACGACCCGTTGTGACGAAGGCCCGGGCAAGCCGTGCCCGGGCACGCTCAGCCGACCCGCAGGAACCGCACCGTCTCCAGTCGCAGGGCCGCCTTGGGCGTGCGCTCGACGAGGTCGAAGGTGAGGTGTTCGTGCCGGAGCCGCCAGCGGTACGTCGCGGTCTCGCCCTCGTCGCTGATCGGACGCACGTGGACGCGGTGGCCGGTGACGGTGATGTTCCGGTAGCCGAGCAGGGTCCGTGCGGTCTGTGGCCCGGTGCCCTGCCACAGCGTCAGCCGCGCGTTGCTGACGACGAGGGTGACGCGAGCCGACCCCTCCTCGCCGACCCAGTGTCCTTCGAGTCGGGAGGGGTAGCGCACCCAGGGTGGCGGCGCGACCGTGGTCGGGTCCAGGGCCGGCCGGTCGGATGAGGCGGCCGGCACCAGCGACGCGGGTGCGGCCGCGGGCGCTTCGCTCTCGTCGTCCTCGGAGAGCCTGGCCACCACCCCCGACGCGACGAGGCCGAGGACGACCACGGCCACCGCGGCGCGGAGGAGCGGGCGGCGTTGCGGCGTCGGCGACGCGAGGACCTCCTCGGACGACGGCACCCGGCCATCATCCCCCGCGGGCCAGGGTCAGCGGATCTCGCTCTCGGGATGGGCGACGACGAGCTTGTCCGCCACCGCGTTCATCACCCGGCCGAGGGCATCGAAGTCGTCGGTGCCCGCCAGGTCGACGAGGTAGTCGCGCACGCCGTTCACGTGGGTCGGCGCCATCTGGGCGAGCAGCTCGTAACCCAGGTCGGTCATCGCGCAGACGACCCCGCGGCCGTCCTCGGCCGACGCTCCTCGCGCGACCAGGCCGGCGCCCTCCATCCGCTTGACCGTGTGGGTGACGCGGCTGCGGCTGTGAGCCAGCGCGTCGGCGAGCTGGGCCATCCGCAGCTGCCGGCCGGGCCGCTCGGAGAGGCGGACCAGGATCTCGTACTCGGCCAGCGACACGTCGAAGTTGCGCCTCAGGTCGGCGTCCAGCCGGTCGAGCAGCAGCGTCATGCCCATCACCAGGGCGCGCCAGGACTTCTGCTGAGGCTCGTCGAGCCACCGTGCGTCGGCGCTGTCGGACATAGGCCAACCCTAGGTCAGCCGATGCGCTCCAGGATGAGCGCCATGCCCTGGCCGCCGCCCACGCACATGGTCACCAGGCCCACGGACTTGTCGTGCCAGTCGAGGGAGTTGAGCATCGTGGCCTGCAGCCGGGCGCCGGTCATGCCGAACGGGTGGCCGACCGCGATCGCCCCGCCGTTGACGTTGAGACGGTCGAGGTCGATGCCGAGGTCCTGGTACGACGGCACGACCTGCGCCGCGAACGCCTCGTTGATCTCGACCAGGTCGATGTCGCCGATCGTCATGCCGGCGATCGCCAGCGCGCGCTTGGTCGCCTCGACCGGGCCGAGGCCCATGATCTCGGGGGACAGCGCGCTGACGCCGGTGGCGACGATGCGCGCCAGGGGAGTGATCCCGAGCTCGGCGGCCTTCGTGTCCGACATGACGACGACCGCTGCGGCGCCGTCGTTGAGCGGGCAACAGTTGCCCGCGGTGACCAGGCCGTCGGGCCGGAACACCGGCTGCAGCTGGGAGACCGCCTCGTAGGTCACGCCCGCGCGCGGCCCGTCGTCGGTCGAGACGACGGTGCCGGAGGGTGTGGTGACCGGCGTGATCTCCCGCTCCCAGAACCCGTCGACGATGGCCTTCTCGGCGAGGTTCTGGCTGCGCACGCCGAACTCGTCGAGCTCCTGGCGCGAGATACCGCGCGACTGGGCGAGGTTCTCGGCGGTCTGGCCCATCGCCATGTAGATGTCGGGAACGTTCCCGTCCGCGCGCGGGTCGTGCCACGCGGCGCCGTTGACCGGGCCGCCGGCCGCACCCTGCGCCGTACGTGCCTCGGCGTCGGCGAAGACCGCGTTGTGCGTGTCGGGCCAGCTGTCGGAGTTGCCCTTGGCGAAGCGCGAGACCGTCTCGACCCCGGCGGAGACGAACACGTCGCCCTCGCCCGCCTTGATCGCGTGGAAGGCCATCCGGGTCGTCTGCACCGACGACGCGCAGTACCGCGTGATCGTGGCGGCGGGGACGTCGTCCATGTCGTTGAGGATGTTGACGACACGGCCCATGTTGAAGCCGCTCTCGCCGCCGGGGAGCCCGCACCCGAGGTAGACGTCGTCGACGGCGTGCCGGTCGAGCGCAGGCACCTGGTCGAGAGCGGTACGGACGATGGTCGCCGCCAGGTCGTCGGGCCGGACGTCGACGAGCGAGCCCTTGAAGGCACGGCCGATGGGGGAGCGGGCGGCGGCGACGATGACGGCTTCGGGCATGCGGCCAGCCTACGGCTGCGCGTCGAAGGTGCTCAGTCCGGTTCGGCGAGGCTGCTCATCAGCCGTTCGAGGGAACCGGTCACGAACGCCCGTCGCGAGCGGACCGGACGGAGCAGCGCCGACAGGAGTACGCCGTCCAGTGCGGCCACCAGCACCTCCGCGCGGCGGGCTTCGTCGGCCACACCGCGGTCGGTCATGATGCCGGCCACCAGACCCACCAGGCGCTTGCGCCACTCGGCGAGCACGACGGCCAGCGACGCGTCGCGGGCGGCAGCCAGCTCCAGCTCGAGCCGGGCGAGCAGCAGGTCGCGCTCGCCCAGCCAGCGCAGGAGCAGCCGGGTGGTGAGCTCCACCTTGCGGTCGTCGGCGGGCCCGCACGCGCGGAGGTCCTCGGTCAGCCCGGCCACGTCGCCGGCCGCCGTCGACGCGACGTACTGGGCCAGACCCTCCTGCAAGGCCCGCCGGGTGCGGTAGTACGCCGAGCAGCTGCCCTCGCTGAGCCCGGCCTGCCGGTCCACGGCCCGGTGCGTCAGCCCGCGCAGCCCGTGCTCGGCGACGACCGTCGTGGCCGCCTTCATGAGCTGCTCCCTGCGCGGCGAGAGGTCGGGCATGTCGGGACCGTACCGTTGCTCGCCGTTCGGGTGCGGCGATACGTTGGCCGCCGTACCGACGTACGGCGCATCGAGCGAGAGTGGGGATCGGCATGGCGGCAGACCCGGAGATCGTCCAGGCCTTGAGCAGCACCGACCTGTTCGCCGGATTGAGCAAGAAGGCGCTCAACGCCATCGCCGCCCAGGCCCGGGTGGTGAACCATCCCGAGGGCAGGGACATCACCGAGGAGGGCGGCGGCGCGGCCGGCTTCCACCTGATCCGCTCCGGCACCGCCTCGGTCACCGTGCACGGCGCCCCACGACCGGACCTGGGCCCGGGCAGCTACTTCGGCGAGATCTCGATGATCGACGGGAAGCCGCGCTCGGCCACGGTGCATGCCACCAGCCCGGTGACCACGATCTCGTTGGCGTCGTGGGCCTTCCACCCGATCCTCGACGAGCACCCCGAGGTCACCAAGGGGCTGCTCAAGGTGATGTGCGCTCGCCTCCGGGCGGCCGAGGCCTGAGCGACGCCGCCGCGCTCGACGACCTGAGGTGCTCCGAGGGTCGTGCCGATGGACGCCGCCTCCTCGACGACGTCGGCAGGGTCCTTGCCGAGCACTCGCTGAGCCTCGGCGAGGTCGAGCAGCGCCAGCGCCAGGTGGTACGGCGACCCGACGGTCCGCAGCTCGGTGACGGCATCCTCGATCGCCGCGACGCGGTCGGCGGGGTCCTCGACGAGCCGGGCGTTCGTGAGCCGCTGCTCGGCGGCGACCAGGGGAGGTACCTGTCCGGCGTGGTGGCCGTCGAGCATCGTCAGCAGGCTCTGTATCGCAGCCTGGTCGCCCGCCTCGTGTGCGGCGCGCGCCGCCAGCGGCCACCCGAGCACGAAGACGTCGGAGTGCAACCCGACCGTGGCGCTCACCTCCACCGACTTCAGAGCCCAGGCCAGCGCGCCGGCGGTGTCGCCCTCGACGTAGCAGGGGACGGCACGCGCGAAGTCGATGTAGGCCCGCTCCTGCGGATCGTGCCTGCCGTCTGCGGGCGGCAGCGCAGCCCGGCCGGCGGCAGGATCCCCGCGGAGGGCGAGGACGAGCGTCGCGGTCGGGGCGACGATGGCCATGTCGCCCAGGTCGTCCTCGTCAAGCGCCGTCCGGACCTGCTCCTCGGCCAGCTGCCAGTCACCCGTGAGCAGGCAACACACGACCGCGTTGACGATGCCGTAGCCCAGGTAGTAGCGGAACCCCACCTGCCGGGCGAGCGCCTGCACCTCGAGCGCCTGGAGGAGGCCCTCCTGGGGCGAGTGCCACGACACGGCGTCACCGATGTTGAGCGCCGCACGGGCGCGATGGACCGTCGATCCGTGGACCTCGGCGAGCCTGGAGGCCTCGTGGAAGTGGGCCAGCGCCTCGATCCAGCGATCCTGCGTGGACAGCGCGATCCCGCGATGGATCAGCAGGTCGACCATCAGGAGATCCTCGATCCCGAGCTGCTGCGCGAGGACCAGCCCCCGCTGGGTGAGGTCGTCCGCCTCCGGCTGGCCCGACATCGCGTACGCGCCGCCGACCGCCGTCATCACCTCCATGGTGTCGTGGCCGGGCTCGTCGGACAGTGCCTCGAGCGACCGGGTGAGGAGGCGCCGGGCCTCGTCGGGACTGCCGCCGACGATCATCGCCCGGCCACGGAGCGCGTCGGCGAGGGCGACCAGGCGTGGGTGTCCGTACGTCGTCCGGAGGGCCGCGGCCCGCTCGGCGGCCGCGATGGTCGCGGGCCAGTCCGCGGCCGCCAAGGCTGCCCGACCCGAACGCATCCACAGGTCGGCGGCCTCCAGCGCGCCCTTCTCGCTCTCGGCATCGGCGGCAAGCTCCGCGGCGGAGGCGTAGAGGCGAGCGGCGGAAGCCTGCGCGCCGGTCGACGACGAGCGGTCGCCCGCGCGCACCTGCCACCGGAGCGCCGTGGACCGGAGCGCGGGCACGTCGTCGTCGGTCGGCCGTGCCTCGAGCGCGTGGAGGTGGTGGCGCGCCACCACCTCGGCGAGCGCGTCCCCCTCGTTGCGTGGTGAATCTGCCAGATGGGCGGCCACCCGGAGGTGTCGTTCCTTCAGGTCACGCCGGGACAGTGTCTGGTAGGCGACCGACGCGAGCATGCCGTGGGAGAAGGAGTAGGCACCGATCTGCGGCGACAGCGCGTCCGCGCTGATCTGGAGCACGTCGCGGTGCGTCAGCTCCGACAGGCCGGCGTGCACGTGCGCGGCGTCCAGGACGGACACCGCCCGGAGCGTCTCGACGGTGAACGGCGCCGCGATGACCGCCGCGTCCCCGGCGAGCGAGCGGGCCACCGGGTCCAGGGCGTCGAGCCGGGAGGCCAGCAGCGCGTGCAGGGTCTCGGGGACGGTGAGCTCGCCCAGGTCACCCGTCAGCTCGTACCCGCGACCGGTGTCCTCCACGACGTGCCGGTCGATGAGCGACCGCACGGTCTCCACGGCGAACAGCGGAATGCCTTGGGCCTGGGCCTCGATCGCCGCCGCCGCCTCGGGAGGCAGCCGGTGGACCAGGCCCGCCAGCAGCTCGCGCATGGCCGGATCCGCCAGCGGCACCAGGGTGATCAGCGTGCGGCCGCGCCCCGTGCCGAGGCCCGGGCGCCTGTCCGTCAGCTCGGGGCGCGCGAACCCGATGACGAGCATCGGGAGGTCGCGCACCCAGTCCACGAGGTGCTCGACGAAGTCGAGCATCCCCTCGTCGGCGTCGTGCAGGTCCTCGATGAGCAGCAGGACCGTGCGCTGCCGCGCGAGCGCCTCGAAGAACTTCCGCCAGCCCGCGAACAGCTCGCTCTGGGTCAGCTCGACCTCGCGCCCGGTCGCGGGCAGGCCCAGCAGCCGGGCGAGCCGGGTGCCGACGAACGCGCGGTCGGCGTCGTCGTCGAACAGGTCGTGCAGGGACCGGGCGAGCTTGTCGTCGACCAGGTCCAGGTCGTCGTCCTCGGCGACGCCGAGACGCGCGCGGACCATCTCGGCCAGGGCCCAGTACGCCGTGTGCTCGCCGAAGCGAGGGCACCGGCCGCGGTGCCAGAACACGGTCTCGGCCAGCCCGTCGACGTACTTCTCGAGCTCCCAGCCGAGCCGGGACTTCCCCACGCCGGGTGGCCCCGACACCAGAACCAGGCGCGGCCGCCGTTCTTGCTCGGTGGCATGCAGGAGGTCCTTGACCAGGCGGAACTCGACGGCCCGGCCGACGAACGGGCCCTCCAGGCCGTCGCCGCGCTGAGCTCCGCCGATGCCGGAGACGACCTGGCTGGCCCGCCACAGCGTCTCGGGCTCGGCCTTGCCCTTCAGCTCCACGGCAGCGTGCAGCTCGAAGTCGATCGCGGGGGCCGCCAGCCGGCGGGTGGTGGTGTCGACCAGGACGGCACCCACCGGCGCCGCCGACTGCACCCGGGCCGCGGTGTTGACGGCGTCGCCGGCCACCATGGCCTGCCCGTCAGCGCCCGGGGTGGTGGCGACCGTACCCGTGACGACCCCCGCCCGCGCGGCGAGCCCGGCTGCGTCGATCCGGACGCCGAGGTCGGCCACACCTGCGACCACGTCGAGCGCTGCCCGCACCGCTCTCTCGGCATCACCCTCGGCCGCGACCGGGGTGCCCCAGACCGCCATCACGGCGTCCCCGATGAACTTCTCGATGACCCCGCCGTACCTCCCGACCACCTGCCGCGCGATCGCGAAGTACTCCGACAGCAGCTCCCGGACCTCCTCGGGGTCCCGGCCCTCGCTGAGCGGGGTGAAGCCGACCAGGTCGACGAAGAGAACCGAGCACAGCCGTCGCTCGGCGTCGGGCCGCGGCACGACCGCGGCCGACTCGGCCTGGTCGTCCTCGTTGACCGGCGTGCCGCAGCGCGTGCAGAACCGGAGGCCCGGCGTCAGGGGGGCCTGACAGGTGCGGCAGCCCACCGCGAGCGCGGTGCCGCAGGACCCGCAGAACGACTGGCCGTCCGCGGTCGCTGCTCCACAGCTCGGACACGCCGCCACGGACGTCACGCTATCCCTCGGTCGCCAGCCGGTCCGCGCGTGCGAGCACGTGCGGGCTCCTCAGCACGGCGCCGATGGTCGAGGCCTCGGCGAGCACGTCGCGCGGGTCCTTGTCGCTCGCGCGCATCGCCTCGGCCAGGTCCAGGAGGGCGAGGGCCAGGTGGTACGGCGACCCCTCGGCGCGCAGGTCCGCGACCGCCTCCTCGACGGCCGCGGTCCGCTCCGGCGGGTCGGCGAGCAACCGCGCGCGGGCGAGCTTCCGCTCGGCGCGCACCAGCGGGGGCAGCTCGACCGACCTGGTAGGGGTCCAGGACGGCCAGCACGGTGGTGAGGGCCTCCTCGTCGCCTGCCTCGTGGGCCAGCCGGGCCGCGAACGGCCAGACGAGCACGAACGGGTCCATGGCGGGGTTCGGCAGCTTCGTGAGGGCGTCGCGGAGGTGCCGCAGGGCCGCCGGAGCGTCACCCTCCGCGAGGACCATGGCGCCCTCGGCGAGCAGGTCGTAGGCCGCCGCCTGGTCGTCGGGCGCGACGCGACCCATCGGCCGGAAGAGCTCGCGGGCCCGAGCGGCGTCGCCTCGCAGCGCCTGGACGAGAGCGGCGGGACCGGCGACCTCCGGGATGTCGCCCAGGCCGTCCTCCTCGATCGCGGTCGCGCTCTCGTCGGCCGCGGCGTCCCACTCGCCGAGCCGCAGCCGGCAGAGCATCGTGTTGGCCGCGCAGACCGCCAGCGAGTAGCGGTTACCGGCCTGACGACCGATGTCCTTCCCGCGCTGGCTGAAGCCGAGGGCCTCCCGCGGTGCGGCGAACAGTGCGATGTCGGCGAGGTTGCCGAGGGCCGCGGTGATGGCCTCGCTGTCGCCGGCCGCCTCGGCGAACCCGAGGGCCTCGCGCAGGTGGGCGATGGCCTCGAAGCGGCGGCCACGGGACGCCAGCAGGATGCCGCGGGAGATGAAGGTGTCGGCCAGGAGGCGGTCGCTGGCTCCGAGCTGCTCGGTCAGGGCGATCGCCTGCAGCGTGGCGGGCTCGCCGTCGCCGTACTCGTCGAAGCACTCCAGCCGCGCGAGGGCGGCGGCCACCTCGACCGTGTCCAGGTCGGGCCCCTCCATGAGCAGCGTCATGGCGGTGTGGAGGTCCTCGCGGGCGTCACCGGCCCGGCCACTCCGGCGCATCGCGCGGCTTCGGAGGGCCTCGACCACGGCGGCCGAGCGCTCCCGGCCGTGCGTCAGACGAATCGTCCGCGCGCGCTCGGTGGCCACGATCACGACGTCGTGGTCCGCGCCGTCGTACGCGGCCTGGGCCGCTCGCATCCACAGGTCGGCGGACCGCAGCGCCGTCGTCTCGTCCGCCTCGCCGGTGAGCTCGGCGGCGGAGCGGAAGAGTCGCGCGGCCGCGCCCTGGGCACCGGTCGACCGGGCCCGCTCGGCCGCCCGGACGAGCCACTCGACGGCGGAGGCGCGCACGGAGGCGACGTCGTCGTCGTTCGGCCGGGCCTCGAGGGCGTCCAGGTGGTGGCGGGCCACGACCTCCGCCAGCGCGTCCCCGTCGTTGCGGGTCGACGCCGCGAGGTGGGCGGCCACCCGCAGGTGCCGCTCCTTGAGGTCGCGGTGCGACAGGGTCTGGTACGACACCTGGGCGAGGAGGCCATGGGTGAAGCCGTAGGCGCCGAGCTGCGGGGAGAGCACGTCGGCGCTGATCTGGAGCACGTCGCGCTGCGTCAGCTCGTCGAGCCCCGCCCGGACCTGGGCCGCGTCCAGACCCGAGATCTCCACCAGCATCTCGGCGGTGAAGGGTGCGGCGATGACCGCGGCGTCGCCGGCGAGCGAGCGCACCGCCGGATCGAGGGCGTCGAGCCGGGCGGCGAGCAGCGCGTGCAGGCTCTCCGGGACGGCCAGCGTGCCGACGTCCCCCTTCAGCGCGTAGCCGTCGTCGGTGGCCACCACCACCTGCTGGTCGATGAGCGAGCGGACGGTCTCGACCGCGAACAACGGGATGCCCTGGGCCTGGGCCTCGATGGCGTCGGCCGCCTCGGGAGGGATGCGGTCGACGAGGCCCTCGAGCAGGTCGCGCATCGCGGCGTCGTCCAGCGGGGCCAGGGTGATCAGGCTCCGGTTGCGGCCGGAGCCGAGCCCGGGCCGCTCGTCGACCAGCTCGGGCCGGGTGAAGCCGATGACCAGGACGGGCAGGTCGCGCACCCAGTCGACGAGATGCTCGAGGAAGTCGAGCAGGCCCTCGTCGGCGTCGTGCAGGTCCTCGACCAGGAGGAGCACGGGCTGGCGCCGGGCGAGGCCCTCGAAGAACCGCCGCCAGCCGGCGAACAGGTCGTTGCGGGCCAGCTCGGCCCCGGCGGTCGGCAGCCCGAGGAGGGGCGCCAGGCGGGTGGCGACGTACCCCCGCTCGGCCTCGGTGTCGAACAGGTCCGCCAGCGAGCGGGTCAGCTTGTCCTCGATCGCCGCGCGGTCGTCACCGTCGCCCACGCCGAGGCGCGCGCGGACGATCTCGGTGAGTGCCCAGTACGCCGTGTCCTCGCCGAAGCGGGGACACGAGCCGCGGTGCCAGAAGACGCTCTCGGCCAGCCCGTCGACGTACTTCTCCAGCTCCCACCCCAGCCGCGTCTTGCCGACGCCGGCCGGACCCGACACGAGGACCAGGCGCGGCCGGCCTTCACGGGCGGTCGCGTGGAGCGAGTCCTTGAGCTGTCCGAACTCCACGGAGCGGCCGACGAACGGTGCCTCCAGCCCGTCGCTGCGCTGGGCCCCGCCGATCCCGGAGACCACCTCGCGGGCGCGCCAGAGGGTCTCGGGCTCGGCCTTGCCCTTGAGCTCGACCTCGCCGTGCTCCTCGAACTCGATGGCCAGCCCGGCCATCCGGCGGGTGGTCGTGTCGACCAGGACGGTGCCCGGGGGAGCGGCCGACTGGACGCGGGCCGCGGTGTTCACGGCGTCGCCGGCGACCATCGCCTGTCCCTCGGCGCCGATCGTGGCCGCGACCGTCCCGGTCACCACGCCGGCCCGCGCCGCGAGGCCGCTGGCACCGACCTCGGCGCCGAGCTCGGCCACTTCGGCGACCAGGTCACGAGCGGCGCGGACGGCCCGCTCGGCGTCGCCCTCGACCGCGACCGGGGTGCCCCAGACGGCCATCACCGCGTCCCCGATGAACTTCTCGATCACCCCGCCGTAGCGGCCGACGACCGTGCGCGCGACCTCGAAGTAGCGCGTCAGCAGCTCGCGGACCTCCTCGGGGTCGCGGCCCTCGCTGAACGGCGTGAAGCCGACGAGGTCCACGAACAGCACCGAGCACAGGCGTCGCTCGGTCTCGGGCGCGGCCGGCGCGGCCGGTGCGTGCTGGGCGGGCGCGGCGTCCACGGGCGTGCCGCACTCCACGCAGAAGCGCTTGCCGGTCAGCGCGGCGCCGCAGGCGCGGCACGGCGCGCTCAACGGATGCCCGCACTCCCCGCAGAAGCGTTGTCCGAGCGCGGTCGCTGCGCCGCAGTCAGGACACGCCACTGCGTCAGGGTACTTACCCGGGTGACCTGCGTCACGGACATCCGTCCTGGGGAACAGACCAGCACGGGAGTATCTTCTACATCAGTAGATACTACAAATGTAGAAAGAGGTTCCCGTCATGGTCATCGTCAGCACCACCTTCGTCGTCATCCTGCTCGCCCTTGTGGGCGTGGCCGCCGTCGCCGGTGTCGCCCTCCTCGCCGCCGTCGTCGCGAACCGCCTTGCCTTCCACCACCGGGCCCGCGTCGCCCGCCACGAGTCGATCCGCGCCTACTACGGGCACCTGGCGCCCGGCCACTGATCCGCGACGGCCGGCCGGGTCGCGCTCTGGCAGAGTCGATCCGTGCGCCACGTCTATGAGTGCCCGATGCGCTGGGCGGACATGGACCTGCAAGGGCACGTCAACAACGTCGTCTACGTCGACTACCTCCAAGAGGCCCGGGTGGACATGCTGCGCGTGCATGCGGCCCGTGAGGCGACCGGCGACCTGGCCGAAGCGCTCGTCGTCGTGCGCCACGAGGTGCACTACCGCGCCCCACTGACCTTCCGGTTCAAGCCCGTCAGCATCGAGTGCTGGGTCACCGACGTCCGGGCGGCGTCGTTCACGATGGCCTACGAGGTGTTCCACGAGGACTCTTCCGGATCCGATGGCCGTCGCATCTACCTGCGCGCGACCACCGTGCTGACGCCGTTCATCTTCGAGTCCGAGCGTCCTCGCCGCCTCAGCGAGGGCGAGCGGTCGGCCCTGGCGACGTACCTCGAGGAGCCACCCGCCTGGGCTGACCCCTCCCGGCTCGCGTGGGAGTCCAGGCGCGACGCCGTCGGCCACTACCCGGTGCACGTGCGGTTCTCCGATGTCGACGTGTACGGGCACGTGAACAACGTGAAGTACTTCGAGTACTTCATGGAGGCACGCATCCTCTTCACCGCGCGGCTCTGGAAGGGCCTGACCGAGGAGGGCATGCCGGCACGGATGGTGACCGCCCGCACCGACGTCGAGTACAAGCTGCCGATCCTCTTCCGTTCCGAGCCGTACGACGCGTGGTCCTGGCTGACCCACGTGGGCAGGAGGTCGATGGTCATCGCCTCGGAGATCCTCGACGGCGATCGCCTGCTCGCCCGCGCCCGGGTGGCGATGGTGTTCGTCGACCCGTCCACCGGCCGGCGCCGAGGCGCCGCCGCCCGACGTACGCGAGCGGCTGCTCGCCGCGCCGGGGCTCGAAGCCCGCTAGACCTCCTCGAAGGTGTTCACCATGAACTGCGCGGCGTGGGTCACGTAGTCCCAGAACTGGGCGTCCTGCTCCGGCGTGAGGTCGACGCTGTCGAGCCCCTCGCGGAAGTGCACCAGCCACCGCTCGGCCGCCGCAGGCGTGACCGCGAACGGCGCGTGCCGCATCCGCAGCCGCGGGTGTCCACGCGTGTCGGAGTACGTCGTGGGCCCGCCCCAGTACTGCACCAGGAACAGGCGGAACCGCTCCTCGGCGGGCCCGAGGTCCTCCTCGGGGTAGACCGCCCGGAGCACCGGGTCCCCGGCGACGCCGGCGTAGAAGGTGGCGACGATCTTCTCGATGGTCGGGTAGCCGCCGATCTCGTCGTAGAACGTCACGGCACCATCCTCGCAAAGGGACGGTCAGGCCCCTTCGGGGGCGTTCTGATCATCCTGCGTCTGGTTGACCACGACCGTGTGGGCGTACGGCGCGCTGATGCCCTCGGCGTCGAAGCGGGCCTTGATCCGCGCCCGCATCTCGCGGGCCACCCGCCACTGCTCGAGCGGCGCGGTCTTCAGCGTGACGCGCATGGTGATCGCGTCCGCGGTGACCGCCTCGATGCCCCACACCTCGGGCTGCTCGATGATCACGCCGTCGTAGTCCTCGTCGCGCCACAGGTCCTCGGCGACCTCGGTGAGCACGCGACGTACGCGCGTGACGTCCTCGCGGTAGGGGAACGTCACGTCGAGGACGGTGCGAGCCCAGTTCTGGCTCTGGTTGCCGACGCGGAGGATCTCGCCGTTGCGGACGTACCAGACCGTGCCGTTGACGTCCCGCAGCCGGGTGACGCGCAGGCTGACGGCCTCGACCGTGCCGCTGGCCTCGCCGAGGTCCACGGAGTCGCCGACGCCGAGCTGGTCCTCGAAGATCATGAAGATGCCCGCCAGGAAGTCCTTGACGAGGTTCTGCGCGCCGAAGCCCAGGGCCACGCCGACGATCCCGGCGCTCGCCAGGATCGGGCCGATCTCGTAGTTCAGCTCGGCCAGGATCATGGTGATGATCACCGCGACGACGACGCCGGTGATGATGCTCTTCAGCAGGTCGCCCATCGTCCGGGCCCGCTGCATGCGGCGGCTGCGCGCGCTCTCGCCGTCCTCGGTGGCGCCGCGGCCGACCGACATCCGGTTCAGACGGTCGGGAAGCACGCCGTCCTCGGCCTTGCGGACGATCCGGTCGACCACGCGATTCAGCAGCCAGCGTGCGACCAGGCCGACCAGGGCGATGGTGAGGATCGCCGTCGGCTTGCCGATCACCAGGTCGGCGATCTCCGCCAGCCGGTCGTTGCCGGTCCAGTCGAGCACCCGCTCGCAGGTGTTCTCGCCAGGCAGGCACGGGTCGACGGTCAGGAGCACCATGGGCGTCACGCTAGCGAGACCCGGATGCCGATAGTCTCGGCCCCGTGAAGGCACTGGTACGCAGCACCCTGGCCGTGGTCACGGTCGCCGTGGCGCTGCCGCTGACGTACGCCGGCGCCGCGAGCGCCGACGTACCCGAGCGGTGGAGCTCCCCGGACGACGTGTCGTTCCTCCATGCGCTCCTCGTCCTCGGCGGCATCCCGCTGGCCGTGTTCGTGGTGCTGGCGCTGGCGACGTACCTGCCGTCGGTGGTGCGCGGCGAGTCCATCGCCCCGGCCGGCGCGCGGTCCGACGACCAGTGGTTCGGCGGCCGCCGCGACAAGGAGCTGGCGCTGGAGGCCCGCACCGCGGGCTCCACCGACGAGACGGGTGGGGCCAGTGGCAGCTGGTGACCTCACCCCCGGGGACCGCTTCGAGATCGACCGCGCCATCCGCGCGGCCGAGCAGACGTCCCGCTACGAGTTCTCGGTCTTCGTCGGCCAGTCCGGCGACGACCACCGCGCGTACGCCCTGGGCCTGCACGCCGCCCTGGTCGCCCCGACCCACTCCGTCCTCGTCATGGTCGACCCCGTCGCCCGGGCCATCGAGGTCGTGACCGGCTCGGTCGTCCGCCGGACCCTGACCGACCACGAGGTCCAGCTCGCCATCCTCGAGATGCAGTCCGGCTTCGCCGCCGGCGACTTCGTCGGCGGCCTCAAGCGCGGCGTCGCCATGCTCGCCCAACACGCGCGAGCACCGCAGACCCTGCACGCGGAGTAGCTCCTTCGCTGGTCGAGCCCGCGAGCGCCAGCGAGCGGTGTCGAGACCCCGTCAGCGTTCCGGGGTCTCGACACGGCCTCGCCTAGCGGCTCGGCCGGCTCGACCAGCGAGACTTGCGCGTCAGCCCGCGGCCTCCGCGTCCTTCGCCTGCGCACGGAGGGCGCGAGCCACGTCGTCGCGACCCTCGCGGACGTACCGCTTGGCGGCGGGGTTGGCGGGGGAGGAGTCGAGCCAGGCGTCGACCTTCTCCAGCATCTCGGGGCTGCCGAGGGGGATGGGGAAGGCGTACTCGAGCGCGACCGAGGCCTTCTGGGTGCCGAGGCGCTCCCAGATGTCGTCGGCCGCCTCGAGGTACTTGTCCAGGTACGGCGCGAGCAGCTCCTCCTGCCCGAAGCGCATGAACGAGCCGCAGATCGAGCGGTGCGTCTCGTTCGGGACGTTCTCCTGGACCGTCGCCTGGTCCCACGCCTCGGCCTTGGCCTGGGCGTCCGGGCGGGAGGCGAGCGCCGCGGCGGCGTGCTCCTGGCCGGAGATGGTGTTGTCGCGCTCGAGCTCCTCGGCGATCCGGTCGGCGCCGATGCGGCCGTTGCGGGCCAGGTGGGTGACCAGCGCCCATCGCACGTCGGTGTCCACGGCCAGCCCGTCGATCACGAACGAGCCGTCGAGCAGCCCCGCGAGGTCGTCGAGGGCGGCGCCGGTGTGGGCGGAGGCGGCGTACGAGCGGGCGAAGGTGAGCTGGTGGTCGCTGCCGGCCTCGGCAGCCATCAGCAGCTCCCGGAGGCCGGACTCCCAGCGGTCGAGGAGCGCCGCTCGGTTCTGCGGGGCGGAGAGGGTGTTCGCCGCAGCGGCGGCGTAGCCGGGGATCCGCGAGCTGCCGAACGCGTCGGTCTCCGCGCCGATGTTGCGCAGCACGAGCTCGACGAAGTCGGTGGCCGACATCTCGGCGTCGCGGGTCATGTCCCACGCGGCACCCCAGCAGAGCGCCCGGGCGAGCGAGTCGTCGAGGCGGGAGAGCCCGGTGACGACCGTCTCGAGCGAACGCTCGTCGAGGCGGATCTTGGCGTAGGTCAGGTCGCCGTCGTTGAGCAGCAGCAGCGCCGGCTGGCGCTGGCCGACGAGCTCGTCGATGACGGTGAGCTCGCCCTCGATGTCGTACTCGGCGTGGTTGCGACGGACGAGGTGGCCGTTCTCCAGGTCGTACAGGCCGACGCCGATGCGGTGCCGGCGCAGGGTCGGGTACCCCGGCGCAGCGGTCTGACGTACGCCGAACGACGCGTACGCGCCGTCGCCGTCGAGCTCGAACTCGGGGGTCAGCGTGTTCACGCCCGAGGTCTGCAGCCACTCCTTGGCCCACGAGTCGAGCTCGCGGCCCGACGACTTCTCCAGCGCGGTCAGCAGGTCGGTGAACTCGGAGTTGGCGTAGGCGTGGTCGTGGAAGTACTGCTTCAGGCCGGCGAGGAAGGCCTCGAGGCCGACCCACGCGACCAGCTGCTTGAGGACCGAGGCGCCCTTGGCGTAGGTGATGCCGTCGAAGTTCACCTCGACGGCCTGCAGGTCGTAGTTGTCGGCCGCGATCGGGTGCGTCGAGGGGAGCTGGTCCTGGCGCAGCGCCCAGTTCTTGCGGGCGTTGGTGAAGCCGGTCCACGACTCGGTGAACTCGGTGTTCTCGACGGCGGCGTGGTAGCAGGCCCACTCGGCGAACGACTCGTTCAGCCACAGGTCGTCCCACCACCGCATGGTCACCAGGTCGCCGAACCACATGTGCGCCATCTCGTGGAGGATCACCGAGGCCCGGAACTCGTAGAACGAGGCGTCCTGCCGGCTGCGGGGGAGGTACTCGTCGCGCAGCGTCACCGCGCCGGCGTTCTCCATCGCGCCCATGTTGTACTCCGGCACGTAGAGCTGGTCGTACTTCTCGAAGGGGTACGGGTAGCCGAACGCCTCCTCGAAGAACTCGAAGCCCTGCTTGGTGACCAGGACGACCTTCTCCTCGTCGAGGTACTCCTTGAGGCTCTGCCGGCAGTAGTGGCCGAGCGGGATGGTGCCGTTCTTGCCTTCGTAGCTGTCGTGGACGGCGTGGTACTCACCGGCGACGAGAGCGGTGATGTACGTCGACATCGGCTTGGTCTGCGGGAACCGCCAGACCGACTTCGTGGCGTCGGCGAGCGCCTCCGGCTCGGGAGTCGGGGCGTTGGACACGACCACCCAGTGCGACGGGGCGGTCACCGTGAACGTGAACCGCGACTTCAGGTCCGGCTGCTCGAACGTCGTGAACACGCGGCGGGCGTCGGGCACCTCGAACTGGCTGTACAGGTAGACCTTGCCGTCGGCCGGGTCGACGAAGCGGTGCAGGCCCTCGCCGGTGTGGCTGTACGGCATCTCGGCGAAGACCCGCAGCTCGTTCGTCGCCTGGAGGTTGTCGAGCCGGATCCGGTGGTCGCGGTAGACATCGAACTCGTCGAGCTTCTCGCCGTTGAGGACGACCTCGTGGATGGTGGCGCCGACCAGGTCGGCGAACGTGCTGGCGCCAGGCTGGGAACAGGTGAACCTGAGCACGGTGGTGCTCTCGAAGACCTTGTCCGACACGGTGAGGTCGAGGTCGACGGTGTACGTCTCGACCGACAGAAGACCGGCGCGGGTCTGCGCCTCTTCACGGGTGAGGTTGGTTCCAGGCATGCCTGGCATCCTGCCATTCGGGCGAGGGGGGAACAGCATCGGTGACCTCCCTGTTACCGAGTCATGACCTCTCCCTCGGGCAGCGCTCCAGTTGGTAACGATTCAGCACTCCCGGTGGCGGACTTCTGGTTCGATCCTCGCTGTCCCTTCGCCTGGATCACCTCCCGCTGGATCCTCGAGGTCGAGCAGGTCCGAGACATCGCCGTGACCTGGCACGTCATGAGCCTGAGCTACCTCAACGAGGACAAGGACGTCTCCGAGGACTACCGCCGCAAGCTCGAGGACGGCTGGGGACCCGTGCGCGTGCTGATGGCGGCCCAGGAGCACGTCGGCCCGCAGGCCCTGCTCCCGCTCTACACCGCGATGGGCGAGCACATCCACACCCGGGGCGAGGGCTCGACCCGTGAGTCGATCGGCGCGGCCCTCCAGGACGCCGGGCTGGCCGCCGAGCTCATCGGCGCGTGGGACGACTCGGCGTACGACGAGGCGATCAAGAAGTCCCACCACGCCGGCATGGACCAGGTCGGCGACGACGTCGGTACGCCGACCATCGCGTTCGCTGGCGCCGCCTTCTTCGGTCCCGTGCTGAGCCAGATCCCGCGCGGCGAGGACGCCGGCCGGATCTGGGACGCGACCGTCACGCTGTCGTCGTACCCCGAGTTCTCCGAGCTCAAGCGCACCCGGAACCGCAAGCTCGACTTCAGCTGACCGCCCCTGTTCGCCGGTCGAGCCCGCGACCGTCCCTGCTCGCTGGTCGAGCCCGCGAGCGTCAGCGAGCGGTGTCGAGACCCGGTGAGCGTTCCGGGGTCTCGACACGCTCGGCCGTGGACGGCCTCGCGGCTCGACCAGCGACGGGGCCGGATAACCGCTCGCCCTACCTCAATAGGCTCTCCCCATGACGCATGTCCTGTCCGCCGTCGCCTGGCCGTATGCCAACGGCCCGCGCCACATCGGCCACGTGGCCGGTTTCGGCGTGCCCTCCGACGTGTTCAGCAGGTACATGCGGATGGCCGGCCACGAGGTGCTGATGGTCTCCGGCACCGACGAGCACGGCACGCCGATCCTGGTCGCGGCCGACCAGGAGGGCGTGACCGCGCGCGAGCTCGCCGACAAGAACAACTCGGTGATCGTGCACGACCTGGTCGACCTCGGGCTGTCCTACGACCTCTTCACGCGTACGACGACCGGCAACCACTACAAGGTCGTGCAGGAGCTCTTCCAGCACGTCCATGCCAACGGCTACCTGGTGGAGCAGACGACATTCGGCGCGATCAGCCCGTCGACCGGGCGCACGCTGCCCGACCGTTACATCGAGGGCACCTGCCCGATCTGCGGGTACCCCGATGCGCGCGGCGACCAGTGCGACAACTGCGGCAACCAGCTCGACCCGACCGACCTGATCAACCCGCGGTCGAAGATCAACGGCGAGACGCCGGACTTCGTGGAGACCCAGCACTTCTTCCTGGACCTGCCCGCCCTCGCCGACGCGCTGACGGCCTACCTCCACGGGCGCGAGGCCTCCGGCACCTGGCGGCCCAACGTCATCAAGTTCTCGCTCAACCTCGTCGACGACCTCAAGCCGCGCGCGATGACCCGCGACATCGACTGGGGCATCCCGGTGCCGATCGACGGCTGGCGCGAGCAGCCGACCAAGCGGCTCTACGTGTGGTTCGACGCCGTGATCGGGTACCTCTCCGCGTCCATCGAGTGGGCGCGGCGGCTGGGCGAGCCCGAGCGATGGAGGGATTGGTGGAACGACACTGGTGACGGAGAGGGGGCCCTGTCGTACTACTTCATGGGCAAGGACAACATCGTCTTCCACGCCCAGATCTGGCCGGCCGAGCTGATCGCCTACAACGGCGAGGGGTCGCGGGGCGGCGAGCCGGGGGAGTACGGGCGGCTGAACCTGCCCACCGAGGTCGTCTCGTCGGAGTTCATGACCATGGAGAGCCGGCAGTTCTCCACCAGCCGCGGCCACGTGATCCTGGTCGGGGACTTCCTGGCGCGCTACCAGCCCGACGCGCTGCGCTACTTCATCTGCGCCGCGGGCCCGGAGACGTCCGACGCCGACTTCACCTGGGCCGACTTCGTGCAGCGCACCAACTCCGAGCTGGTCGCGGGCTGGGGCAACCTCGTGAACCGCACCGCCACCATGATCAACAAGAGCTTCGGCGAGATCCCGGCCGCCGGCGACCTCGAGCCGGTCGACGAGGCCGTGCTGGCCGCCGTACGTGCCGGCTTCGACACCGTCGGCGACCTGGTCGGCCGGCACCGCCAGCGCGCCGCGATCGCGGAGGCGATGCGGGTGGTCGGCGAGGTGAACAAGTACCTCACCGCCACCGAGCCCTACAAGATGAAGGCCGACGACCAGCGAGAGCGGCTCGGCACCGTGCTGCACGTGGCCGCCCAGTGCGTGCTCGACTGCAACACGATGCTGTCGCCGTTCCTGCCGCACACCTCGACGAAGGTGTGGCAGGCGCTCGGCGGCGAGGGCGAGTTCCAGCCGATGCCGCGGATCGAGTACGTCGACGAGCTCGACATCGACGAGGGTGCCGGCCTGCTGACGTACCCGGTGATCACCGGCGACTACAGCGAGACCCCGTCGTGGGAGTCGCGCCCGGTGACCGTCGGCGCGAAGGTCGAGAGGCCGACGCCGATCTTCACCAAGCTCGACCCGTCGGTGGTCGACGAGGAGCGCGCGAGGCTGGCGGCCCAGTGAGTGTCCAGTGAGTCTCTCGTGAGGGTCCTCGTCGTCGGCGCGTCCGGCCGGCTGGGCTCGGCCGTGATCGCCGCGCTCGGCGACCGCCACGAGGTCGTCGCCGCATCGCGGTCCGGCGAGCACTTCGTCGACCTGACCAACTCCGCGTCGATCGCGGGCTTGTTCACCGCCGTCGGTCAGGTCGATGCCGTGGTCTGCACGGCAGGCAAGACGCCGTACGGCGCCCTGTCCGAGCTGACCTCCGACCAGTGGCTGGCAGGCGTACGGGACAAGCTGCTCGGCCAGGTCGAGCTCGTCCGCCTCGGGATGGACCACGTCGCCGACGGCGGCTCCTTCACCCTCGTGTCCGGCATCCTCTCCGTCGAACCCGTCCCGACCAGCCCGATCGCCTCCACCGTCGACGGCGGCATCGACGCCTTCGTCCGGTCGGCGGCCATCGAGCTGCCCCGCGGCATCCGCATCAATGCCGTGAGCGCGACGGTGTTCCAGGAGGCGTGGGACGCCTACGGCTCGATGTTCGCGGGCGCCACGCCCATCCCCGTCGCCGACGCCGCCCGCGCGTACGTCGAGTCCATCGAGGGCGCCGCCACCGGCCAGGTCATGCGCGTCGGCTACTGACGTCGGGACTGGTCGATCCACAATCGTCGCCATGGCGCTGCACCCCCAGGCCCGCGAGTGGATCGCCGTCGAGGTCGACGGCCCGCAGATGTGGGAGGAGGGCTTCGACATCGACGCAGCCAGGACGCTGGCGCGCGCCGCGGCCGCCGCCGATCCGCGCGAGGAGGTCGCGGCCGTGGAGGACGTCGACGCCGGCGGCGTACCGGCTCGTCTCTACACCCCCGCGGACGCTGACCCGGGGGTCGTGGTGCACCTGCACGGCGGCGGCTTCGTCTTCCACGACCTCGAGGTGCACGACGGCCTGGCGCGGCGGCTGGCCAACCGGTCGCGGCTCCGGGTGCTGAGCCTCGACTACCGCCGCGCGCCGGAGCACCGGTTCCCGGCGGCCCCCGACGACGTGGATGCGGCCCTGGCCTGGGTGGCCTCCCGGCCCGACCTCGACGGCCCGCTGCTGCTCCACGGCGACTCGGCCGGCGGCAACCTCGCCCTGGTCGCCGCGCTGCGCCGGCCCGAGCGGCCGGCCGCGGTCGCGCTCGTCTACCCGTTCCTCGACCCGGCGGCGGCCTACGACTCCTACCGCACCCACGCCGACGGTTTCAGCCCGGAGGAGGCGGCCTGGTACTGGGAGCAGTACGCCGCCACGCCGGCCGACCTCGAGCACCACGACCTCGCTCCGCTGCGCTCGGCGCGGCTCGGCGACCTGCCACCCACCCTGGTCGTGACCGCCGAGCACGACCCCCTCCGCGACGAGGGTGAGGAGCTGGTACGCCGCCTCGCGGAGGCCGGTGTCCGGGTCACCGGCTTCCGGTGCCTGGGGCAGGTGCACGGCTACTACCGGCACCCGTCCTTCGACGCGTCGGAGCCGACCGTGCTGGCGGTGGCGGCCTACCTGGCGGCGGCCGCGCGCAGCTGGCGCGCCGCGCGGCGGTAGGAGACCCGGGGCGGTTCGCCATCGGGACCCCGCTCCGCGGGCACCAGCGCGCCGGGTCGTACGGCGTGCCACCAGGCGGCGCCCTCGACCTGCGCGTGCACCACGAGGCGCCGGCGTCCGACGCGCCGAGCCAGCTCGCGGTGCACGACGTCGTCGTACGCACCGTTGTCGAGCCGCTCGAGGAACTCTGCCTCCTGGTCGACCGGCAGCACCGCGTGGAGCTCACGCCCGCCCCGGCGGAACACCCAGACCACGTGCTGCCACGTGAGCCAGAGCGTCTCCGCCTCGACGTCGCCCGTGAGCCGACGCGGCCCGGTCCGCCGGTCGGGGGAAGCGTCTGCCCGCTCCATCCCCACGGTGCAGGCGTCCGCCGCTGTGTCCCTGTCCTCCAGTCGCAGCGTGGCGCCCGCCACGAGCCGGTCGACCGGCGCCGGGTCCACTCCGGCGCTCAGGCACGAGGGTCGCGCCCAGCTCCAGGCCGCCTCGAGCAGGTCGCCACCCGCGGCCCGGCCGCGTGCGAGGAGGTCGGCGTAAGGACCCTCGGGCGGGAGGAACCAGCCGAACTTCTCCCGCGCCGGTACGGCGACCGGTTCCGGCAGCGAGGGTGGCGGCACGTCGGCGACCAGCGCCGAAACCGCCGAGCCGGCGAACGTCACCAGTGCTACCAGGTGCTCACCCTCGGCGTACTCCCCGCCGATCTCCAGTCGCCCGCGGCGCGGCCGGACGAGGAGTCCGGCGCTCGACGACGGTTCGCCGACCAGCACGGTGGCCAGCGCGCACGAGCGAACGAACCGCCGGCCTATCTCGACCGCTCGCGCGTCCGGGACGGTGAGGTTGACGTGGGTGGAGAAGCCGGTCAGCCGGTCGGCCCCGCCTGCCTCGGCGCCACGCGCGGCGAGCACGCTGCGCTCGGCGGCCAGCAGCGCGTCCAGCGCGCCGGGTGCGTGCCGGTCCCACGGCAACGGCGGGGTGGCCAGCTCGGCCTCGCGGCCGTCGGCCGTCAGCATCACCCCGGAGGGGAGGCGGCGGGCCCGGGGATCACCGGGATCGAGCGCGCGCAGGTCCGCGGCGACGACGGGCAGCAGGTGGCGGAAGTCGATCTGCGCGGACCCGGACCACACGCCGTACTCGTGCTCGACGCCGACGCGAGGCGCGGGCTCACGCGGCGTGAGGTCGATCGCGAGCCGCACGGCTGCCCCTTTCCCGCGACGGGTGTGCTGGACCACCCCAGGTGAGGGCTATTGACACCCTTGCGCCGCCACATCACAGTGTGCGGCACATCATCTGCTCTCTGGGGGGAGAGTCACATGGGGGAAAAGGGCAACGTCTCGTCCGACGAGCTGCTGGCCGCCGGCTCGGGTGCCGTCGTGGCCGGGGCGGGTACGACGGTGACGGCGGTCTTCGAAGAGGCCGCGGACACCATCAAGGACAAGGTCCTCGACAAGGGTGCCGACGCCGGGATCGCCACGGCCACCGAGAAGTGGAAGCAGCGCAACGGCGGCGGGTCGGACGATCCCGCCGGCCCTTCCACGTCGGGCTGACGCGACATGGCCTGGGAGGAGACGCGCGGGTCCGCCCGCGTGGTGGTCGGGGCTGCCCGCCAGCTCGCGCACGCCGACGACGCCAAGTCGCGTGCCGACGAGGCCACCCGGCTGCCGACCAAGTCGCTGCGCCCCCGCGTCCTCGTGGGCGCCGGTGCCGGTGCCGTCGTGCTGGGGCTGGTCGCCTTCCTGGCGTTCCGCGGCGGTGACGCACCGGCAGCCGAGCGCGCCGCGCCCGCCGCCGCGAAGCCCTCGCCGTCGGCCACGCCGACCGGGCCGACACCGGCCGACCTGCTCGCCGAGTCGCAGCCGAGCGGCGACTGGAAGCTGGTGATCTTCAACCGCACCTCCGTGACGCGCGGCGGGACGACGACCCAACAGAAGGGCAAGAGCGATCCGGCGACCTGGACCTTCCCGGCGGCGGCCTGCTCGGACACCTCGTGCAGCGGCACGATCACGAGCACGACGGGACGCGAGTTCTCCTTCACCTGGACCGGGAGTCGCCTCCGGGTGGTGCCTGCCGTCAAGGTGGACCGAAGCAAGAAGATGGCCTGCGTCGACACGGTCACGGGCCAGGAGGAGCCGATCGCGCTCTCGGCCTTCCGGACGACCAACCACTACAGCCTGAAGCCGTTCGTCGGCTCGGCCACCCGGATGGTCGCCCAGTCGACGACGCGCGTCACCTTCGAGGTGTTCGGCACCTGCAAGGTCTCTCCCCAGGATGTGGTCCTGGGGACCTACGAATGGGTCTTGACGCCGCAGGAGTGAGGAACACCCGAGCACGGGGTGGCTCAGCCGGGTCGGTGGGGATCCCTAGACTCCCCGCCATGCGCGTCCACCTCGGTTGCGACCACGCCGGTCTCGACCTCAAGGCCCACCTGGCGGCCTGGCTGACCGAGCACGGCTACGAGCCGGTCGACCACGGGCCCCATCGGTACGACGCCCTCGACGACTACCCCGTCTTCTGTCTCCGTGCCGCGGAGGCGGTGGCGGCCGAGCCCGGCAGCCTGGGGGTGGTCATCGGCGGCTCGGGCAACGGCGAGCAGATGGCCGCCAACAAGGTGAAGGGCATCCGCTGCGCGCTCGTCTGGTCCGAGGAGACCGCGGCCCTGGCGCGAGAGCACAACGACGCCCAGGTGGTCTCCGTGGGCGGCCGGATGCACACGGTCGAGGAGATGACGCGGTTCGTGGAGGTCTTCCTGGCCACCCCGTTCAGCGAGGAGGAGCGGCACGCCCGCCGGATCGGCATGCTCACCGACTACGAACGCACCGGTGACCTGCCCCCGCTGCCGCCCTCCGCCCGATCGTGAACCAGCCGGATGCCTGAGGGGCACACCCTCCACCGGCTCGCTCGCGAGGTGACCCACGCGTTCGCCGGCCGGCGGCTCGCGGTCACCAGCCCGCAGGGCCGGTTCGCCGAGTCGGCGGCCATGCTGGACGGCTCCGTGCTGCTCGGGGCCGAGGCCGCCGGCAAGCATCTCTTCTGCGAGTTCGCCGGCGAGCGTGTGGTGCACATCCATCTCGGCCTGATCGGCCAGCTCGACGTCCACACCGGCGTCGAGGAGGAGCCGCCGCCCGTCGGACAGGTTCGTCTGCGCCTGGCGACCCGCGACGGCGTGCCCGGCGCGTACGCCGACCTGCGCGGCGCGATCGTCTGCGACCTGGTCACCACGGCCCGGCGCGCCGAGGTGATCGCCCGCCTCGGCCCTGACCCGCTCCGCGACGACGCCGACCCGGGGCGCGCCTGGTCCCGGATCAGCCGCAGCCACCGGCCGATCGGCGACCTGCTGCTCGACCAGGAGGTGATCGCCGGCGTGGGGAACGTCTACCGGGCCGAGGTGCTGTTCCGCCACCGCATGCACCCGCACCGACCCGGACGGACGCTCCGAGTCGGCCAGTGGCGTGCGATCTGGGAGGACCTGGTCGTGCTGATGAACGAGGGGGTCAAGACCGGCACCATCGACACGGTCCGCCCCGAGCACACGCCGGAGGCGATGGGCCGCGCCGCGCGCGTGGACGACCACGGTGGCGAGGTCTACGTGTACCGCAGGACAGGGCTGCCGTGCCTGGTCTGCGGGACCCGCGTGCGGACCGAGGTCCTCAACGGAAGAAACCTCTTCTGGTGTGCGCATTGTCAGCCGCGGTTCCGGTCCCGCGCCGTACAGTGAATGTCAACGACCGGACGGGATCACGAGCATGAGTGGAGCGCCGAAGTCGCGATCCGGTGTGCCCGCGCGCGTCCCGCGTCGCTTCTCCCTGGCGTGGAAGTCCCTCGACGATCCGGGCGCCCCGAAGAAGGCCCCGCTCGTCGCCCTGGTGGTGTTCTCGGTCCTGTGTGGCATCGGCACGATCGGCTTCCCGGACTACGTGCCCATCAACCTGCTGGTGGTGCCGCTGATCCTGGCGAGCCTGTTCCTGAACCCGCGCTACATGCTCTCGTTCATCGTCTTCCTCGGCATCCTGGTCCTGGGCTCGTTGCCGCGGATCGTCAGCCCGACCCAACGCACCTGGGTCGCGGTCGTCGTCATCCTGCTGCTGTGCGCCATCGTGCTCATCACCTCGCACCGGCGCTCCCGGCTCGGCGTCGCGGGGGCGCAGGGCGAGTCGATGCTGATCGACCTGCGCGACCGGATCCAGCGCTACGGCCGCCTCCCCGAGCTGCCCGGGCAGTGGGTGGCCGAGTCGGCCCTGCGCTCCGCCGGCGGCACGCTGTTCGCCGGTGACTTCATCGTGGCCTCGGCCATCAGCGGTCGGCTCGACGTGGCCGTCGTCGACGTCTCCGGCAAGGGCGACGCAGCGGCCACCCGGGCGCTGCTGCTGTCAGGGGCGTTCGGCGGCCTGATCACCGCCGTACCACCCCACGAGTTCCTCACCGCCGCCAACGCCTACCTCCTCGGCCACCGCTGGGACGAGGGGTTCGCCACGGCGGTGCAGCTGTCCCTGGACCTCCAGTCCGGACACTTCGAGGTCTGGACCGCCGGCCACCCGCCGGCCGTGCACCTCGCAGCCGGCAGCGGCCGGTGGTCGGCACTCCAGTCCGACGGTCCCGTGCTCGGGCTGATCGAGGGCGCGGAGTTCGAGAGCGTGCGGGGCGTGATGCGCCCGGGGGACGCGATGCTGCTCTACACCGACGGCATCGTGGAGACCCCGAAGCGCGAGATCGAGCTCGGCATCGACCGCATGATCGGCGAGGCCGAGAAGGCGCTGCACGGGTCGGGGGACGTCCGGGTGGACCGGCTCGTGGACCGGCTCGGTTCCAAGGACGACGACCGCGCGATGTTGCTGGTCCACCGGCGGGTCTGACGCCGGTCAGGTTTGGGGCCGCGACGCGCTCCTGTGGCACGATTCGGGCTTGCGCGGATGTAGCTCAATGGTAGAGCCCCAGTCTTCCAAACTGGCTACGCGGGTTCGATTCCCGTCATCCGCTCTCAGGCTCCTCGAACCACGGCCACACGTGGGTCGGGGGCAGCCTGGCGGGGCGTAGCGTAGTGGCTAGCGCGCCTGCTTTGGGAGCAGGAGATCGCAGGTTCGAGTCCTGTCGCCCCGACACGAGAACCGACACCCACCTGAGGAGAAACCCTGTGAAGAGCGCCGTCGAGACCTTGAGCCCGACCCGGGCCAAGCTGACCGTCGAGGTGCCCTTCGAGGAGCTCAAGCCGAGCCTCGACAAGGCGTACAAGACCATCGCCCAGCAGATCAACGTCCCGGGCTTCCGCAAGGGCAAGGTGCCGCCGATGGTCATCGACCGCCAGGTCGGCCGCGGCGCCATCCTCGACCAGGCGATCAACGACGCGCTGCCCCAGCTGTACATCCAGGCGCTGCAGGACAACGACCTCCAGCCCATGACCCAGCCCGACATCGAGGTCACCCGGCTCGAGGACAACGAGTCGCTGGAGTTCACCGCCGAGGTCGACGTCAAGCCCGAGATCACCCTCCCGGCGTACGACGACCTCGCCGCGCAGGTCGAGGACGTCGCCGTCACCGACCAGGACGTCGAGGTGCAGGTCCAGGCGCTCCGCGAGCGGTTCGCGACCCTGGCCGACGTCGAGCGCTCCGCCGAGGACGGCGACTTCGTGGTGATCGACCTGGTCGCCCAGCAGGACGGCGAGACAGTCGAGGGCGCCGAGCTGACCGGCATGTCGTACAAGGTCGGCCGGGGCGGCATGCTCGACGGCCTCGACGAGGCCCTCGTCGGGATGGCCGCCGGCGACGAGAAGACCTTCACGTCCCAGCTGGTCGGCGGCGACCTGGTGGGCCAGGACGTCGAGGTGAGCGTCAAGGTCGAGAAGGTGCAGGAGCAGGAGCTGCCCGAGTTCGACGACGAGTTCGCCCAGCTGGCCTCCGAGTTCGACACCGCCGACGAGCTGTCCGCGGACGTGCGGGAGCGGCTCGGCCGCGGCAAGCGGCTCGAGCAGGCCGCCGCGGCCCGCGACGCGGTCCTCGAGGCGTTCCTCGAGCGCGTCGACATCCCGCTGCCCGAGACCGTGGTCACCGACGAGCTCAACTCCCGTCGCCAGAACATCGAGCAGCAGCTCGCCTACGCCGGCATCACCATGGAGAAGTACCTCGAGGACGAGGGCCAGACCGCCGAGGAGTTCGAGGCCGACCTCGAGCGACGCGTCCACGACGCCGTCGTCGCCCAGCTGCTCCTCGACGAGGTCGCCACCAAGGAGGAGCTCGGCGTCGACCAGGACGAGCTCCAGCAGCACCTCGCCATGCGGGCGCAGCAGTCCGGGCAGGACCCGCAGGAGTTCGTCAACCACATGTTCGAGCACAACCACATCCCCGAGCTGGTCCAGGAGATCCGCCGGGGCAAGGCGCTCGCGCAGCTGGTCGAGAAGGCGACGGTCACCGACGCCTCGGGCAACGTGGTCGAGCTGAAGAACCTGCGTCCCGACGGCACCATCGGCGAGCCCGTCTCCGCCGACGACGAGGACGCCGAGGCGCCCGAGGTCGTGGTCGAGACCACCGACGAGCCGACCACGGACGCCGCCCGGCTCTAGCCCTAGGGTCGGTCCATGACCGACGGGCAGGCACCCGAGCTGGCCGACGTCCGACGCTACGGGCGTCGGTTGGTGACCCGCTTCGTCGACAAGGCGCGCGAGGCCGACAAGCAGACCCTGGCGACGCTGCTGACCGACCACCTCGGTGTGCCGGCCGACCGGCTGCCGGTCGCCGACCAGCAGTGGCCGGCGTACGAGCACGTCAACGTCCAGGCGGCGCTGGACGCCTGGCTGGCGGAACCGGGTCGCGAGCACCGCCTCGTCGGGATCGCGGGCTACCGGCACCGTGGCTCCGTGGGCATCGCCGACCTGCTCGGGCAGCTGCCCGAGGAGGCGAGGTACGGGCCTCGGCCCGGCAACGTCGCACGTACCTCGCTGCCGGCAGGTCCCGACGGGGAGACGCTCGAGTGCCTGCGCGTGGCCATCGTGCTCGCCACCGACGCGGGTGGTCGCAGCGCGATCCTGTTCCGCGGGCCCGACGCCGAGGACGGCCGCGAGAACGCCTCGGTCGAGGTGATCGCGACGTCCGAGGGCCGGGGTGCCGAGATCACGGCTCGGCTCGCCGACCTTGCGGTCGAGCACAACGTCTATCGCGGCCAGGTCGTCTCCTTCGGCCGGACGATGTTCGGCCGGCACGGCTCGATCCTGCGGTTCCACCACCGGGAGCCGCTGGCCGCGGGCGAGCTGATCCTGCCCGCCGAGACGTTCGACGACGTACGCCGTCAGGTCGTCGGCGTCGCCCGGCACCGCGACCGGCTGCGGGCCGCCGGACAGCACCTGAAGCGCGGCCTGCTGCTGTACGGGCCTCCGGGCGTCGGCAAGACACACACCGTGAGGTACCTGATCGGCGAGCTGGCCGACACCACCATCGTCCAGCTCAGCGGCGACACGCTGCACGCCATCAAGGAGGCGTGCTCGATCGCGCGGACGCTCCAGCCGGCGATGATCGTGGTCGAGGACGTCGACCTGATCGCCCAGCAGCGCGACATGTACGAAGGCGGAGCCCCGCTGCTGTTCATGCTGCTCAACGAGATGGACGGCCTCGACGAGGACGCCGACGTGGTGTTCCTGCTGACCACGAACCGCGCCGACCTGCTGGAGGACGCGCTGGCGTCGCGTCCGGGCCGTGTCGACCAGGCGGTGCACATCGGGCTGCCCGACCGGGACGCACGACAGCAGCTGGTCGGGCTGTACCGCCGTGACGTCGAGCTCGACGACTCCCGGCTCGGCGCCGTGCTCGACCGGACCGACGGGGTCACGGCGTCCTTCCTCAAGGAGCTCCTGCGGCGTGCCGCGGTGGTGGCCGCCGACCGGGAGGCACCCGAGGCGTCCGCGGGCGGCGTACACGTGTCCGCCGACGACCTGGACGCCGCCCTGGCCGACCTGCTCGACACTCGCAACGCGATGACCCGTCGGGCGCTGGGCCTGGGCGAGGCGGAAGGGGTCGGCAGTTCGTCCGCTGTTGGCGAACAGGGGCCCGTTCCCCGTGGTCCGACCCCTCGCGGCGGCTAGGGTCGCTGGCGTGACTGTCACCATGAACGGCGGCCCCTCCGGCTACGGGCTCGACGACCACATCTACCAGCGGCTCCTCAAGGAACGCATCATCTTCCTCGGCTCTGAGGTGCGCGACCAGAACGCCAACGCGATCTGTGCCCAGCTGCTGCTGCTCTCGGCCGAGGACCCGGACTCCGACATCTTCCTGCACATCAACTCGCCGGGTGGCTCCGTCGACGCGGGCATGGCGATCTACGACACCATGAACTACATCCCGAACGACGTCGCCACGGTCGGCATGGGCCTGGCCGCGTCGATGGGCCAGTTCCTGCTGTGCGCCGGCGCGAAGGGCAAGCGCTACGCCCTGCCGCACGCGCGGATCATGATGCACCAGCCGTCCTCCGGCATGGGCGGCTCGGCCAGCGACATCAAGATCCAGGCCCAGCAGTCGCTGCACATCAAGAAGATCCTGCTCGAGCTCATCTCCGAGCACACCGGCCAGCCGATCGACCAGGTCATCGCCGACGCCGACCGCGACCGCTGGTTCACCGCCGAGCAGGCGCGCGACTACGGCCTGGTCGACCAGGTCATCTCCAGCGCGCTGCAGGCAGCCGACGAGGGCCGTCCGGCCCGCGGCAAGGACGACTGAGGAATCCGAGGACCTGACATGAACTACTACATCCCCCAGTGGGAGGAGCGGACGTCGTACGGCTTCCGCCGCATCGACCCCTACGCCAAGCTCTTCGAGGACCGCATCATCTTCCTCGGCACGCCCATCTCCGACGACGTCGCCAACGCGGTGATGGCCCAGCTGCTCTGCCTGGAGTCGATGAACCCCGACCAGGACGTGCAGATCTACATCAACAGTCCCGGTGGCTCGTTCACCGCGCTGACCGCGATCTACGACACGATGCGCTTCATCCAGCCCGACGTGCAGACCGTGTGCCTGGGCCAGGCGGCCTCCGCGGCGGCGATCCTGCTGGCGGCCGGCTCGCCGGGCAAGCGGCTGGCACTGCCGAACAGCCGGATCCTGATCCACCAGCCCTACACCGAAGGTACGTTCGGCCAGACCTCCGACATCGAGATCCAGGCCAACGAGATCCTCCGGATGCGCGAGCTGCTCGAGAAGATGATCAGCGAGCACTCGGGCAGGTCGATCGAGGAGGTCAGCCGCGACATCGAGCGCGACAAGATCCTGACCGCTGAGCAGGCCGTCGACTACGGCCTGGTCGACGCGGTGCTGGAGTCCCGCAAGAGGACCCCGGTCCTCGCCTAGTCCAGTGGCTCACCGGCGACTTTCCGAGCGGGCGAAGTTCGTGTCCGTGCCCCCGACGGGGGGCGGCTCGGGGTAACGTCGAGGGGCCTACAAGTGTTCGGCACGACCCGCAGCACCCGCAGCACCCGCACCACCCGTCGTACCCGCCGGAGACCCCTGCTCCGGCCGAATCGGAGGATGACCGCCCGTGGCACGCATCGGTGACGGAGGCGACCTGCTGAAGTGCTCCTTCTGCGGAAAGAGCCAGAAGCAGGTCAAGAAGCTGATCGCCGGGCCCGGCGTCTACATCTGCGACGAGTGCATCGACCTGTGCAACGAGATCATCGAGGAGGAGCTCAGCGAGGGCGCCGAGGTCACCCTCGACGAGCTGCCCAAGCCGCGGGAGATCTCGGAGTTCCTCGACTCCTACGTGATCGGGCAGGAGCAGGCCAAGAAGACCCTCGCGGTCGCGGTCTACAACCACTACAAGCGCGTGCAGGCCGGCCTCCAGCCCATCTCGGGCAAGCACTCCAAGGAGGAGGTCGTCGAGGTCGCCAAGAGCAACATCCTGCTCATCGGGCCGACCGGGTGCGGCAAGACCTACCTCGCGCAGACCCTCGCCCGGATGCTGAACGTGCCGTTCGCGATCGCGGACGCCACGGCGCTGACCGAGGCGGGGTACGTCGGTGAGGACGTCGAGAACATCCTCCTCAAGCTGATCCAGGCCGCCGACTACGACGTCAAGAAGGCCGAGACCGGGATCATCTACATCGACGAGATCGACAAGGTCGCCCGCAAGGCCGAGAACCCCTCGATCACGCGCGACGTCTCCGGTGAGGGCGTGCAGCAGGCGCTGCTGAAGATCATCGAGGGCACCACCGCCTCGGTCCCGCCGCAGGGGGGCCGCAAGCACCCCCACCAGGAGTTCATCCAGATCGACACCACCAACATCCTGTTCATCGTGGGTGGCGCCTTCGCCGGGCTCGAGCAGATCATCGAGCAGCGGGTCGGCAAGAAGTCGCTGGGCTTCACCGCCGAGGTCCGCGGCCAGGCCGAGCGCGACGGCGAGGACCTGCTCGCCGAGGTGCGCCCCGAGGACCTCACCAAGTTCGGGCTGATCCCCGAGTTCATCGGCCGGCTGCCGATGATCGCCACCGTCCGCAAGCTGGACGTCGAGGCGCTGGTCCGGATCCTCACCGAGCCGCGCAACGCGTTCGTGAAGCAGTACCAGAAGCTCTTCGAGCTCGACAACGTCGAGCTGGAGTTCACCACCGACGCCGTGGCCGCGGTGGCCGCCAAGGCTCTCGAGCGAGGTACGGGCGCACGTGGCGCCCGCGCCATCCTCGAGGAGGTCCTCCTCCACGTCATGTACGACGTCCCCTCCCGCGCCGACATCGCCAAGGTGATCGTCACCAAGGAGACCGTCATCGACGAGGAGATGCCCGAGCTCATCCTCCGCGAGTCCGAGGCCAAGAAGAAGAAGTCCGCCTGACACCGATTCGTCAGCGATCCTCCGGGTGGTCGCAGCGGGCCGATCTCTGACGAATCGGGGTTCACGAGGCCCAGATCTCGCGCTGGACGCTCGGCACCCCGATCTGACGGAGGTCCGCCATCACGTCCTCCGGTTCGAGCCTCAGCTCGACCGAGGAGCAGCGGAGCACGCTGTCGCCCTGGATGACGACCGCCCGCTCGCGCTTCATGTCCTTCCACCACGCCACCACTTCCGCGTGGAAGGACCCGTCGACCTCGAGGACGACAACCCGGCCGTCTGGCAACACCCAGACGCAGTCGAGGTAGCGACGCCGGCCTTGTTTGTCGAGTCTCACGACCTGTCTCGTGGGCCGCATCAGGCCGTGCTCGTCGCAGAGCCGTCCGACCTCGAGCTCGGCGAAGGACTGAGCTCCGCCGGCGATGTCAGCCAGCACGAGCTTGAACGTCTTGCCGTGACGCAGCTTGCGGATGAGCGGGATGGTCACCCCGAAGCGCTCGGCGGTCGTGAGCTGCTGCTGCACGCACGCCACGAGGAGGGCGAGCGCCCGGCGGATGTTGCGGTCTCGCTCGGCCGCCAGCAGCGCGGCGTGCTCGATCGGGAGTCGGGGTGGCCCGCTGACCGGCTTGACCCAGCGCTCGTACGGGCGCCGAGTCTCGTGGAACCGATAGCCCGACAGTGGGAGAACGGCATCTCCGCGCGGAGTCATCACGTCGATCACGTCGCCGCCGGTCCAACTGAGTCCGGCGCGTTGAACCGCCGTCAGGTGCGACAGGACGGCACCGTCACCCGCGTGAAGCACTCCCAGCCACAGCGCTTGCTCACGCTCCAGCCCGCCCGTGTGCAGAACGACCACCGCGGGGGCCGGTGACTGCCAGCGTCCGATCTCGATCTCGTGGTCGATCTGGAAGCGGGTCCATCCAGCATCGCGGAGCTGACGTCTGGACACCACGAGCGACTGGTGCGCCGCCACCTCGGCGATGGCCTCCATGCGCCGCACACGATTCGTCAGCGATCCTGCGGGTGACGGGAGCGGAGCGATCTCTGACGAATCGAGGTTGGGTCGATCGGTCATGGCCCGATCGTGTCCGCTCGGAGGCCCGTGCGTCGGGCGTCATCCACAGGGCCGGCTACGCCACCGATTCGTCAGAGATCACCACGCTGCGAGTACCCGGAGGATCGCTGACGAATCGCGTGGTCAGGCCTCCGCCAGCTCGGCGACGACGGAGATCTCCGTAACTCCCTCGGACGGCGTGAAGACGAGGTCGCCCTGGATGTGGCCGGAGCGGCGGAGGTCGTCGGCGGCCAGGGCGGCGGCCTCGACGAGGGCCGCCGGGCCGGTCACCTCGACGCGGGCGAGGGGTGCGCGCATCGAGACTTTCGCCTGGGACTTCGCGCCGCGGATGCCCATCAGGGCCGCCGCGACGGCGTCGAGGAGGGCGGGGTCGGCGTCGACTGACAGGCCATCGGGGGAGGCGGGCCACGAGGCGGTGTGGATCGAGCCGTCCTGCCACCAGGACCAGGCCTCCTCGGTGACGTACGGGAGGAACGGCGCCAGCAGACGCAGCACGGTGTGCAGCGCGCAGGCCAGGGTCGCCCGGGCCGACTCGGACGCGGGGTCGGCGGCGTCGTACGCCCGTTCCTTGACCAGCTCGAGGTAGTCGTCGCAGAACTCCCAGAAGAACTTCTCGGTGACCTCGAGGGCGGTCGTGTAGTCGTACGCCTCGAACGCGGCGGTCGCCTTCGAGCACGTCGCCAGCAGCCGCGCCAGCAGGGCACGGTCGACCGGGGCGCTCACGAGCGACGGATCCGGGTCGGACGCGCCGACCGAGCCGAGCACGAACTTGGAGGCGTTGAGCACCTTCATCGCCAGCCGGCGGCCGACCTTCATCTGCGACTCGTCGAAGGGCGAGTCGAGACCCGGGCGGCCGATGGCGGCCCGCCAACGGACGGCGTCCGCGCCGTACTGGTCGAGGATGTCGGTCGGCACGAAGGCGTTGCCCTTCGACTTCGACATCTTCTTGCGGTCGGGGTCGACGATGAAGCCCGAGATCATGGCGTGCTTCCACGGAGCCACGCCCTGCTCGAAGTGGGCCCGCACCACCCGCGAGAACAGCCAGGTCCGGATGATGTCGTGGGCGTGGGTGCACAGGTCCATCGGGAAGACCCGCGCGAACAGGTCCTCATCGGTCAGCCAGCCACCCGCGATCTGGGGCGACAGCGAGGACGTCGCCCACGTGTCCATCACGTCGGGGTCGCCCACGAACCCGCCCGGCCTGCCGCGCTGGCCCTCGTCGTACCCCCGCGGCGACTGCGTCGAGGGGTCGACCGGCAGCTCGGCCTCGCCGGGCAGCAGCGGGTGGTCGTGGTCCGGTGCGCCGTCGTCGTCGAGCGGGTACCAGACCGGGAACGGGATGCCGAAGAACCGCTGGCGGGAGATCAGCCAGTCGCCGTTGACGCCGCCGACCCAGTTGTCGTAGCGGTGCCGCATGAACTGCGGGATCCAGTCGATCTCGTCGCCGACCTTGCGCAGGTCGTCGCGGAGGCCGTCGTCCCGGCCGCCGTTGCGGATGTACCACTGCCGGGTCGCCACGATCTCGAGGGGCTTGTCGCCCTTCTCGTAGAAGTTGGCCATCCGCGTGGTGGGACGAGGCTCGCCGTCGAGGTCGCCGGACTCCCGGAGCAGCGCGACCATCGCCTCGCGGGCGCTGAACACGGTCTTCCCGGCCAGGTGCTCGTCGTACGCCGCCGCGCCGGCGCCACCGAACCACTCCGGCGTCTCGCGGGTCAGCCGCCCGTCGCGCCCGATCACCGTGCGAACCGGCAGCTGCAGCTCGCGCCACCAGGTCACGTCGGTCAGGTCGCCGAACGTGCAGCACATCGCGATACCGGCGCCCTTGTCCTTCTCGGCAAGGTGGTGGGCGACCACGGGGATCTCGACACCGAAGACCGGCGAGGTCACGGTCGTGCCGAACATCGGCTGGTAGCGCTCGTCGTCGGGGTGGGCCACCAGGGCCACCGCGCTGGCGATCAGCTCGGGGCGCGTGGTCTCGACGTACACCGGGGTGCCGTCCGGCCTGTGGAAGGCGACCCGGTGGTAGTGACCGGCGTACTCGCGTGGCTCCAGCTCCGCCTGCGAGACCGCCGTCTGGAACGTGACGTCCCACATGGTCGGCGCATCGGCGAGGTAGGCCTCGCCCCGGGCGTAGTTGCGCAGGAAAGCCACCTGGCTGATCCGCTGCGCCTTCGGACCGATGGTCGTGTAGTGCTCGCTCCAGTCGACCGACAGGCCGAGCTGGCGCCACAGCCCCTCGAAGACCTTCTCGTCCTCGACCACGAGCTGCTCGCACAGCGCGACGAAGTTGGGCCGGTCCACCGGCACCTGGCGCTTGGGGTCCGGCTTCTCCGGCGGCGTGAACGACGGGTCGTACGGCAGTGACGGGTCGCACCGCACGCCGAAGTAGTTCTGCACCCGGCGCTCGGTCGGCAGCCCGTTGTCGTCCCAGCCCATCGGGTAGAACACGGCCTTGCCGCGCATCCGCTGGTAGCGGGCGACCAGGTCGGTGTGCGTGTAGGAGTAGACGTGCCCGACGTGCAGGTTCCCGGACACCGTCGGCGGCGGGGTGTCGATCGAGTAGACCTCGTCGCGCGGGCGGGTGCGGTCGAACTTGTAGGTGTCGTCGGCCTTCCAGCGCTCCGACCACTTCGCCTCGAGCCCCTCCAGCGCCGGCTTGTCCGGTACGACGACGGAACGCCGCTCGGCGCTCGTCGTGGACCGGGCCTGCTCGGGGGTCGGTGTCATGCGGCCCAGGATATGGGGGTGCATCCCGCCGGGTCTCATCCATAACCTGCCGCATGACCTACGACGTGGAGCTCACCACCGATCCGGCCGTGTTCCTCGCCGAGGCCCGGGAGCAGCTCGAAGCGGACCCCGTCATCACGACCGTCGTCGCGACGGTGACCAGCCGGATGCTGGGGGAGCCGACGCCGACCGACCGGCCCCAGTGGTGGGCGATCGTCCGCGACGAGGACGGGGCGATCGGGGGCCTGGCCATGCGCACCGCCCGTACGCCGCCGCACCCGATGTTCGTGCTGCCGATGCCGGACGACGCTGCCATCGCCATGGCCCGGGCGGTCCACGACCGGGGCGAGACGGTCGGCGGTCTCAACGGCTCGCTGCCCGCGGCCCGGGTGATGGCGGCCGAGCTCGCCCGCCTCCAGGGCGACACCGTCGAGGTCGCCCAGCACACCCGCCTGTTCGAGCTCGGCGACCTCGTCCCGCCCGTCGGGGTGCCCGGGACGCTTCGCGAGGCCACCCTCGACGACTTCGACCTCGCCAAGGAGTGGGTCGACCGCTTCATGTACGACGCCGACGTGCAGGCCGGCCGCGACCCCGCCGCCCACGGCCGGGAGGAGATCGAGCCCGAGGACCTCCGCCGGCGCATCGAGGGCGGCACCTACTGGTTCTGGCTCGACGAGTCGGGGGAGCGGGTACACCTGACCGGCGCCAACCCACCGGCGTTCGGCGTCGCCCGGATCGGTCCCGTGTACACCCCGCCGGAGCACCGACGGAAGGGGTACGCCGGCATCGCGGTCGCCCAGGTCTCGCAGATCTTCCTCGAGGCCGGCGCCCGGGTCTGCCTCTACACCGACCAGGCGAACCCGACCTCCAACGGCGTCTACCAGGCGATCGGCTACCGCCCCGTCGTCGACCAGGTGAACCTCCGGATCGCCCGGCCCTAGGCTTGCCGCGAGATGACCGAGACCCCTGAAGTCCCACGCCTCGCCCAGACCTACGCCGAGGTCGAGGACGCGCTGCTCTCGCGCTGGCCCGAGACCCGGATGGAGCCCTCCCTCGACCGCATCCGGGCGTTCGTCGAGCTGCTGGGCGACCCGCAGAAGACCTACCCCGTGCTGCACCTGACCGGCACCAACGGCAAGACCTCCACCTCGCGCATGATCGACGCGTTGCTCCGCGCCCATGAGCTGCGTACCGGCCGGTTCACCAGCCCGCACGTGGAGCGGATGTCGGAGCGCATCTGCCTCGATGGCGAGCCGCTCACCGACGAGCAGTTCGTCACCGCGTTCAACGACGTGGCGGCGTACACCCACCTCGTCGACCAGAGCCAGCCGCACCCGCTGTCGTTCTTCGAGACGATCGTGGGGATGGCGTACGCAGCCTTCGCGGACGCGCCGGTCGACGTGGCCATCGTCGAGGTCGGCCTCGGTGGCGCGTGGGACGCCACGAACGTCGCCGACGGCGCGGTGGCCGTCGTGCTGCCCGTGGCCGTCGACCACGCGCACCTGCTCGGCGACGACCCCGTCGCCATCGCCAGCGAGAAGGCCGGGATCATCAAGCCGGGCGCGATCGCCGTGGTCGCCCAGCAGCTGCCCGACGTCGAGGACGTGATGCGCAACCGCGCCCACGACGTCGACGCCACGCTGCTCCGCGAGAACGTCGACTTCGGTGTGGTCGGCCGGACGCCCGCCGTCGGCGGCCAGCTGCTGTCGCTCCAGGGTCTCCGCGCGAGGTACGACGAGGTGTTCCTGCCGTTGTACGGCGCGCACCAGGCGCAGAACGCCGTCCTCGCGCTGGCTGCCGTCGAGTCGTTCCTCGGCACCGATCCGCTCGACGCCGAGGTGGTGGCCGCCGGCTTCGCCGAGGTCACCTCGCCCGGCCGCCTCGAGGTGATCCGCCGCAGCCCCACCATCGTGCTGGACGCCGCCCACAACCCGCACGGTGCGGAGGCGACCGCGGCCGCCCTCGAGGACTCCTTCCAGCTCGACCCGCTCGTGGGCGTGATCGGGGTGATGGCCGACAAGGACTACGAGGGCGTGCTGGCAGCCTTCGAGCCCGTGCTCTCGCACGTCGTGTGCACGCAGAACTCCACCCCGCGGGCCATGCCCGCCGAGCAGCTCGCCGTCGTCGCGCGCGAGGTGTTCGGTGAGGACCGCGTCTCGGTGGCGCCGTTCCTCCCCGACGCGATCGACCAGGCCGTCGCCATCGCCGAGGAGAACAGCACCGGCGGCTCGCTCGGGTCGGGTGCCGTGCTCGTGACCGGCTCGGTGGTGACCGTCGGCGAGGCGCGCAGCCTGTTGAAGGGCCGGCAATGACCCAGGCACCCGCAGAGGAGCGGTCACCCCGGCGCGGCATGTGCGCGGCGATCCTCAGCCTGGAGGGCGTCACGCTCGGCCTGACCACCCCGGTGATGATCTCGATCGCCGGGGTCGACATCGCGAAGGCGTTGTGGGTGGGCCTCGGGCTTGCCGTCGCCAGCCTGCTGCTCGCCGGGATGCTGCGCGGAGAGTGGGCCTACGCGCTCGGCTGGGTGCTCCAGGGCGCGGCGATCGGACTGGGGTTCGTGATCCCGATGATGTTCGCACTCGGCGCGATCTTCGCGCTGCTGTGGGGCACGGCGTACTTCCTGGGCCGCAAGATCGAGCGGGAGCGAGCCCAGATGAGTGGCCAGAAATGAGGGGCCAGAAATGAGGGGCCAGCAATGAGGGGCCAGCGATGAGCGAGCCACTCTCGCCGACACCCCGCACCCGGCTTGGCCGCCTGTCCGAGAAGGGCCGCACCGACCGCACCGAGCTGTACGCCCTGTTGCGCGACGCGCTGGTGGCCCATGTCGGCGTCGACAACGGCGCGCACCCGGTGGTGCTGCCGACCGTGTACGCCGTCGACCTCGAGGGCCCCGATCGTGGTGGCACGCTCTACGTGCACGGCTCCGTCGCGGCCAAGTGGCTGCTCGCCGCCCGGTCCAGGACCGTCTGCGTCACCGTGACCGAGGTCGACGGCATGGTGCTGGCCCGCTCGGGTTTCGAGCACTCGATGAACTACCGCACCGCCGTCATCATCGGTGCGGCCCGCGTCGTCGAGGACGCCGACGAGCGGCAGCACGCCCTCGACCTGATGGTCGACCACCTGGTGCCCGGCCGCGCGGCGACCATCCGCAGGCCGACCCGCAAGGAGCTCGCGGCCACCCAGGTGCTCGCCGTCCCCCTCTGGGAGGCGTCGCTGAAGGTCCGCGCCGGCGGGCCCGACGACCCGGACGACGACATCGCGGACAACCCGTGGGGTGGGCACGTACCCCTCTACCGCGTGGCCGGTGCCCCCGTCGGCGACGAGGGGTCCCGCGGGCCGGTGCCGGACGACGTACGCCGTCGTGCCGAGCAGCTCGGGGCTCGCTAGGGTCCTGGCCATGGAGAGATCCCTGGTCCTGGTCAAGCCCGACGGCGTCCGCCGCGGCCTCACCGGTGAGGTGGTCCGGCGGATCGAGGCCAAGGGCTACGTGCTGGTGCGGCTGGAGCTGCGCGAGGCGACCCCGGAGCTGTTGGCCGAGCACTACGCCGAGCACCAGGGGAAGCCGTTCTACGAGCCGCTGGTCGAGTTCATGCTGTCCGGACCGGTCGCCGCCATGGTCGTCGAGGGCGAGCGCGTGATCGAGGGGTTCCGGTCCCTGGCGGGCGCCACCGACCCCACCGTCGCCGCTCCGGGCACGATCCGCGGTGACCTCGGCCGCGACTGGGGCCTGGCCGTCCAGCAGAACATCGTGCACGGCTCCGACTCGCCCGAGTCCGCCACCCGCGAGATCGGCATCTGGTTCCCCTGATCGGTGGTCGAGGCCAGCGAGCGACCAGCGAGCGGTGTCGGGACCGTCGGCGTGGCGTACCGACCTCGCTGACCTGCGCGCTTAGCCTCGAACCGGGTCGACGCGTCACTTGTCGGGCGGGCTTCGTCGTCCCTCCTTCCCCGGACGTCGACAGACGAGGCAGCGCGCATGGCAGGCAGCTTGATCGGTCGTGACATGGCCGTTGACCTCGGCACGGCCAACACGCTGGTCTACGTCCGCGGCAAGGGCGTGCTCCTCGACGAGCCCAGCGTCGTCGCGCTGAACACCACCACCGGCGACATCCTCGCGGTCGGGCACGAGGCCAAGCGGATGATCGGCCGTACGCCCGACAACATCGAGACGATCCGGCCGCTGAAGGACGGCGTGATCGCCGACTTCGAGGCCACCGAGCAGATGCTGCGCTACTTCATCCGGTCGGTACACCGCCGCCGCTACTTCGCCAAGCCGCGGATGGTCATCTGCGTGCCCAGCGGCATCACGGCGGTCGAGCAGCGGGCCGTCAAGGAGGCCGGCTACCAGGCCGGCGCGCGACAGGTCTACATCATCGAGGAGCCGATGGCCGCCGCCATCGGCGCCGGGCTGCCGGTGCACCAGGCCACCGGCAACATGGTCGTCGACGTCGGTGGCGGCACCACCGAGGTCGCCGTGATCTCCCTCGGCGGCGTCGTCACGTCGCTGAGCATCCGCACCGCCGGCGACGACCTGGACGCCGCGATCGTGGCGTGGATGAAGAAGGAGTACAGCCTGATGCTCGGCGAGCGGACCGCCGAGGAGGTCAAGATGACCATGGGCTCGGCGTTCCCGCTGGCAGACAAGCAGGCCGACGAGACCGAGGCCGAGATCCGCGGCCGCGACATGGTCACCGGCCTGCCGCGCACCGTCGTGATCTCCACCGCCGAGCTCCGCCAGGCGATGGAGGAGCCGCTGCACACGATCGTGGACGCGGTCCGCAGCACCCTCGACCAGACCCCGCCCGAGCTGGCCGGCGACATCATGGACCGCGGCATCGTGCTCACCGGCGGCGGCGCCCTCCTCCGCGGCCTCGACGAACGGCTGCGCCACGAGACCGGCATGCCCGTCCACGTGGCGGACGACCCGCTGACCAGTGTGGCGATGGGCGCGGCCAAGTGCGTGGAGGAGTTCGAAGGACTCCAGCAGGTCTTCGTGGCACCGTCCCGTCCCGGGCGACGGAGGTACTGATGGCGCGGCCTCGTCCGGGCGAGCCGCGCCCGAGCCGCTCACTGCTCGTCGCCCTGCTGCTGGCGTGCGCGACGCTGATCACCCTCGACTACCACGGCGGCACCGACTCGCCGATGGAGCCGGCCCGGCGGGCCATGGGGGAGGTGTTCGGCCCCGTCGAGTCGGCCGCCGCGACCGCCGTACGCCCGATCACCGCCGTCCCCGACTGGTTCCGCACCCGCTCCGACATGCGGCACGAGATCGCCACCCTGACCGCCGAGAACTCCGACCTCCGACAGCAGGTCGTCACCTCCGGGGTCGACCGCAACCGCCTCGCCGAGTACGACGGCCTCACCAGCGCCGCGAGCACGCTCGGGCAGGCGCTGGTCCCCGCCCGTGTCGTCGGGATCGGCGCCACCCAGACCTTCTCCCGGACCGTCACCATCGACGCCGGCTCCCGCGCCGGCATCGCGCCCGACCAGACGGTGCTCAACGCCGACGGGCTGGTCGGCCGGGTGCTGCGGGTGACGCGCACGACCGCCACCGTGCTGCTCGTCGTCGACGCCGAGTCCGTGGTCGGCGGGCGCATCGGCGAGAGCATGCAGCTCGGCTTCCTGCACGGCCGCGGCGACCTCGGCAGCAGCGGCCGGCTCGACCTGGAGCTCGTCGACGACTCGGTGGTGCCCAGCAAGGGCGACGTGGTGGTCACGTGGGGGAGCCAGGGCGGCGCGCCGTACGTCACCGGCGTCCCGGTCGGCCGCGTCACCCAGGTGTTCAGCAGCCTGCGCCAGACCTCGCAACGTGCGGTGATCGAGCCGTTCGTCGACTTCGGGGCCCTCGACGTCGTCGGGGTCGTGGTGCCGTCCGGCACGAGCTCCGACCGCTCGGTCATCGAGGCGGACGGGGGGCTGCGCTGATGCCCGACGTGATCGGCCTGAGCTGGTTCCGCTGGTCCGTCACCGTGGCCCTGGTCGCGCTGGCGCTGGTGCTCCAGGTCTCGCTCTTCCCGCACCTCGCCCCGTCGTGGCTCGGGCACGGCGTCGTGCCCAACCTCTGCCTCCTGGTGGTGGTCGCGGCCGCGCTCGTCCGAGGACCCGAGCAGGCCGCCGTGCTCGGCTTCGTCGCCGGCGTGCTGCTCGACCTCGCCCCGCCGGCCGACCACGTCGCCGGCCGGTGGGCGCTCGCGCTGGTCATCGTCGGGTACGTCGCCGGGCGGGTGCGCCCCGAGGGCGCCACCGGCAGCGGTGGCAAGCCGACCGCCACCGCCGTGGTGGTCACCGTCGCCGCGTCGTCCTTCGTGGGGACCTCCGTCTACGCCATCACCGGGCTGCTGCTCCAGGACCCGGTCGTCTCCGTCGGCGACCTGCTGCCGGTGATCCTGGCGGGTGTCCTGTGGGACGTGCTGCTCACGCCGCTGGTGCTGCCCGGCCTGATGCGCCTGCTCACCGCCCTGGACCCCGCCAGGGTCCGAGCGTGATGGTCTCCGAGCGCTCGACCAGCGGGAGGCGAGGGCGCCTGCGGGTGCTGGTGATCCAGGTCCTGGTGTTCTCGCTGTTCGCGACGCTCTTCGCGCGGCTCTACTACCTCCAAGTGGTCAGCGGCGACACGTACCACGCCCGCGCCGCCTCCCAGTCGATGCGCGACATCGTCGTCCAGCCCGAGCGCGGCCTGATCGTCGACGACCAGGGCCGCCCGCTGGTGGCCAACCGCACGTCCTGGGTCGTCAGCGTCGACCGCACCCTGCTCGGCAAGCTCGGCGAGCACGGGTCGGAGGTGGTGGTGAAGCGACTCGCCGCCGTGCTCGACATGCGCCCGGCACGGATCCGCGCGCGCCTCGTCTCCTGTGGCGACGACGACAGCAAGGTGGGCGTCTGCTGGAACGGGTCGCCGTACCAGCCCGTGCCGGTGGCCGCCGATGTCGGCAGGGCCGTGGCCCTGCGGATCCTCGAGCAGCCGGAGGACTACCCGGCGGTGCTCGCCGAGCAGCAGAGCGTCCGCAGCTACCCGCGGCCGTTCGGGATCAACCTCGCGCACGTGCTGGGGTACCTCAGCCCGATCACCTCCGACGAGTACGCCGCCGCGACCAAGGACGGCGACACCTCGGTCAACGGCGCCTCGGTCGTCGGCCGGGCGGGCGTCGAGCAGGAGTACGACCGGTGGCTGCGAGGCATGCCGGGCTACCGCACCGTGGCCGTCGACTCGATGGGCCGGGTCCTCGGCGACGACAGCGAGGTCGCCGGCCAGCCCGGCGACACCCTGGTCACCTCCATCGACGCGAAGGTGCAGGGCATCGTCGAGCGCCAGCTGGCCGAGACGATCAGGACCGCCCGGGCGACCCACGACGACGTGACCGGCCGCAACTACGCCGCCGACTCCGGCGCCGTGGTGGTGCTCGAGGCGAAGACCGGCCGGGTGGTGGCGATGGCCAGCCAGCCGACGTACGACCCCGGCCTCTGGGTGGGCGGGATCAGCAAGAAGCAGCTGAGCACCCTCTACTCGACCCAGGCGGGCAACCCCCTGCTGGGCCGGGCGACTCAGGGACAGTTCGCGCCGGGCTCGACGTGGAAGCCGGTGATGGCGGTCAGCGCCCTCAACAACGGCTTCACTCCCGACTCGCGGCTGGACTGCTCCTCGGGGCTTCAGGTGGGCAACCGCTGGTTCAAGAACTACGAGTCGGCGTCCTACGGCCTCATCGACTTCGCCAAGGCGCTGCAGATCTCCTGCGACTCGTTCTTCTACCGCGTCGGCCTGAGCTTCTGGACCCGGTACGGCTCCGACCCCCAGGACGTCGACGCCAAGGACCCGCTCGTCGAGGGCGCGAAGAACTTCGGCTTCGGCAAGGAGACCGGCATCGACCTGCCCGGCGAGGCCAGCGGCCGGATCGCGGACCGGCACTGGAAGCTCGCGTACTGGAAGTCCATGAAGGGCTACTACTGCAAGATCGACGCTCAGAACACCGACGGCACGCGCGACTTCCTGCACCTCTTCGCGCACGAGTTCTGCCTCGAGGGCAGCTACTACCGCGCCGGCGATGCCGTCAACTTCTCGATCGGCCAGGGCGACACGCTCGTGACGCCGCTGCAGCTGGCTCGCGCGTACGCCGCGCTCTCGAACGGCGGCACCCTCTACGAGCCCCGCATCGGCAAGGCGATCGTCAGCCCCGACGGCAAGGTCCTCAAGCGGATCGCCCCGAAGGTGCAGGCCCGCGTGAAGGCGACGCCCGCGAGCATGAGGTACGTCGACCAGGCGCTGCTCGGCACCGCCAAGGTCGGCACGATGGCCTGGAAGATGATCGACTTCCCGCTCGACCAGGTGCACATCCGCTCCAAGACCGGCTCGGCCGAGGTGTACGGCAAGCAGTCGACGTCGTGGGTGGCGTCCTACGACGAGAACTACGTCGTGGTGATGATGGTCAGCCAGGCCGGCACCGGCTCCGGGACGTCCGGGCCGGCAGTACGGGCGATCTGGGAGTCGCTCTACGGCGTCGACGGCATGGACGTCGACCCGAAGCGCGCCGCGATCCCCGGCACCTCCGCGCCGCGCGGGCTGCCGACGTTCCTCGGCGACGGGTCGATCCTGCCGCCCCGGAAGGGGGATCGGTGATGCGCGCTCCCCGCCTGGACTGGCTGCTGATGCTGGCGGTGCTGGCGCTGGTCACCCTCGGGACGCTGCTCGTCTGGTCGGCCACCTCGCACCGCGAGGACCTCACGGGCGGCGACACCGCGGCGTACCTCTCGAAGCAGGTCGTCAACGTCTGCATCGGGCTGGTGCTGCTCGCCGTCGTGACCGTCACCGACCACCGCTGGGTGCGGATCCTCGCGCCGGTCGTCTATCTCGCGTCCGTGGGCGGGCTGGTGCTGGTGCTGACGAGCGGCACGACGATCAACGGCTCGCGCTCGTGGATCCAGCTCGGCGGGCTGTCGATCCAGCCGTCGGAGTTCGCGAAGCTCGCGGTGGTCATCGGGATGGCGCTGCTCGTCGCCGAGCGCACCGAGGGGCGGCGCAAACCGCTGGGCCTCGGCACCGTGATCGGCATGCTCGTCATCGCCGGCGTACCGGCGACCCTGATCATGCTCCAGCCCGACCTCGGGACCATGCTCGTGCTGTCGGCGACGATCTTCGGCGTGCTGGCGGTGGCCGGTACGCCGCGGCGCTGGCTCGCGCTGCTCGTCGCCGGCGGCATCACGGCGGCCGTGGCGATGGTCGCCGAGGGGTTCCTGAAGGCCTACCAGGTCGACCGGTTCCTGGCGTTCACCAACCCGGACCTCGACCCGCGCGGCGCCGGGTACAACACCGAGCAGGCCCGGATCGCGGTCGGCAACGGCGGGCTGTTCGGGCAGGGGCTGTTCCACGGCTCCCAGACGCAGTCCGGGTTCGTGCCCGAGCAGCACACCGACTTCGTGTTCACGGTCGCGGGCGAGGAGCTCGGCCTGCTCGGCGCCGGCCTGCTCATCGCGCTGCTGTGCGTGGTGATCTGGCGCGCCCTCGCGATCGCCGCGACCACGCCCGACGTGTTCGGCCGCGTCGCCGCCGCCGGCATCGCGTGCTGGTTCGGGTTCCAGGCGTTCCAGAACATCGGGATGTGCCTGGGCATCATGCCCGTGACCGGCGTACCGCTGCCGTTCGTGTCGTACGGCGGGTCCTCGCTGTTCGCCGGCATGCTCGCCGTCGGCCTGCTCCAGAACATCGCCGGCCGCGCCCACGAGCAGTCGCGCGGGTCCAAGGCGATCGCCGTACGGATGGCCTCGCGGGTCTAGCCCTGGTCGGCGTACGTCAGGGCTTGATGCTGAGGAACACGTATGCCGCCAGGATCGCCAGGTGGAGCCCGCCGTTCAGGGGCTTGGCTCGACCGGGGACGACCGTGAGCACCCCGACGATCACCGACATCAGCAGGAGCACGATCTGGGTCTCGCCCAGGCCGAGGGTGAGGACGAGCCAGTGCCCTCGGCGTTGAAGACCGCGAGCTTGGTCCGCCTCGAGCCCGCCAGCAGCGAGAGCCCGACGATGCCGTTGACGCTGATCATCACCGCCGCGAACACGGTGTCCCGCGCGAGCTCGGAGGTGTCCTTGTCGCCGCTCACCATCAGCGTCACGATCAGTGCGACCTCGATGATGGTCACGGCCACGGCGAGCACTAGCGAGCCGAACGGCTCACCCACGCGGTGCGCGACCACCTCCGCGTGGTGCACCGCCGCGAGTACGGCGCCCACCAGGACCACGAAGACCAGTGCCGCTACCACGGGGTTCGGGTCACGCCCCCACGTCGCCGCCAGCACGACCAGCGAGGACGTTCGTCCACCGCGCCCAGGCCGCCCTCGAGTCGCCCTCCGCCCCCATGCGGCAACCCTAGGGGCCGCCGCCTGGCGCTGGGCCCGGCGTCAGCAGCCGGCGTTCCTCGTCCACACCGAGATCGCATCCTCCGGCGCGAAGGTGACGGTCGTCGGCGTGTAGCAGGCGTCGAGCCACTCCCGGGTCTGCGGGATGTCGTTCTCCAGCTGCATCTCCGGTGTCGACCACCCGAACCAGGCCGGACCGACGGCGTTCACGACGCAGGACGGCGGGTCGGCGGACATCTCGTCGAGGAAGCTCCGGCGGTACTGCTCCTGGTGGGGAGTGGTTGCCCGGAGCAGCGACCAGGTGACGTACCGGCTCGCGGGCTGCCAGTCGTAGTAGGCGTACAGCTCTGCGGCCCAGCCCCACACGAAGACGGACGTGCCGGGCGGGCACAGCTCGCTCAGGGCGCGCTCGCCCGAGTGCAACGGCGGATCGAAGGCCGGGACCGGCCGTGGCAGTGCCGACGCGGCCACCGCTGCTGCCACCGCCACCACGACGGCCACCAGGCCGGCGACCTCGGCGACGCGTCCGCGCACCACCGGGAGGAGGCCCGGGGTGGAGCGCGTCGCGTCCGGCGCACCGGCAAGGCCGGAACCGGCGATGGCCGCGATCGCCGCGCCACCGAACAGGAAGTTCAGGTAGTGCGTCCACACCGGCCACTGGACCAGCAGCGTCGCGAGAGCGGCGACGATGGGGGTCGCCCAGACGACCACACAGGCACCGAACCGTCCGACAGACCCACGCCTGCCGAGCCAGCACCCGCGGAGCCCCACGAGGGTCCAGACCAGGGCGAGCCAGTTGGAGCGGACGTCGTGGCCCAGCTGGTCGAGCCGCTCCGGGAGCGGTGCCGACTTGTCGCCGACACCGAGGTTGCCGACGTCGTGCGAGAGGTAGGCGCGTACGAACCCGACGGGCTCGTCCCAGAACAGGTCCCACGTACCGCCGACGGCCATCACGGCGAGCAGGAACACGCTGGGCGCCAGTCCGCCGGCACCCAGCCACGCCGCGCGCCGTACCCACTCCTTCCCGCTCCAGGGCTCCTCCCGGCGCAAGTAGGCGAAGCCGCAGGCCGAGAGGACGAGGGCGAGCGCCAGCGGGCCGGACTGGGGTTTGAACCAGGGCGCGAGCGAGGCGATGGCCGTCACCACGGCGAGGCGTCTCGCACTCACGGCCCGGTCTGGTGGGAAGGCGACCACGGCGCCGAGCACGAGCACCAGCACCGAAGGGAGCTCGGTGCCGAGCTCCATGAAGTCGGTGTGCACCGTCAGGATCCAGTAGGCCCCCGGGAGGATGAAGACCGCCGGACCGATCCACCCCCACCTCCTGGCCGTGGCCACCCAGACCATCGAGAAGATCGCGGCGTAGGACAACGCCGACAACACGTGCGCGGCCCTGAGGGTCATCGGCACGCCCAGCACGTCGAGGAACCCCAGCGACGTCGGCCACAGGGGGAAGTAGGTGTTCGCCGAGGCGGTTGCCATCGGCAGCCAGGGCTCCATGGCCGCCCGACGGCCCGCCGCGAGGATCTCGCCCTCGTCGATGTTGAGCCACCCGGCGAAGGAGACCGCGTTCCAGCGAAGGGCCAGCGAGAAGGCCGTCACCACGGCGACAGCCAGTACGGCGCGCGTCGCGAAGGTACGCGTCGTACGCGACGTCGACATCGGGGTCCTCACACACGCTTCTCTCTGGCGGTGGGAAACGTCGGGCCAGTATGGGTGTCTGTGTCCACCCGTCAGACCCCACCCCCAGGGGGCTTGTAATTCGAAGAGGACTCAATCAGGGTTTCACAGCATGTCCCGGGAGAGGCCGTCGAGCGACCGAAACCCGCCTGCCGGCGCGCTGGCCACACACATCCGCACCCGAGTGCTGCAGCTCTCCTACCGGGCCGGGGTCGGACACATCGGATCGTGCCTCTCCGTCACCGAGATCCTGGCCGCCGCGCACGCCTGCGATGCGTTCCGCTTCACCCCGGACGATCGTCAGGATGTCTTCATCCTTGCCAAGGGACACGCCGGGCTCGCCTTGTACTGCGCCCTCGAAGCCACCGGCCACATCACCTCCGAGGCCCTCGACTCCTTCGGCACCGACGGCACGAAGTTCGGCGTGCATCCCGAGCTCGGTGTCCGCGGCATCGACGTTGCCACGGGCTCGCTCGGTCAAGGGCTCGGCGCCGCCGTCGGGCACGCGCTCGCGGCCCGCATCCGGGGTCTCGACCGTCGCGTCGTCGCGGTGCTCAGCGACGCCGAGTGCAACTCCGGCGCTACCTGGGAAGCCGTGCGGTTCGCCGGTCATCACCACCTCGGCAACCTCGTCGCCGTCGTCGACGTCAACGGGCAGCAAGCTCTCGGTGCCACCGCGGACATCCTCGACCCGGAGCCGTTTGGCGCGGCGTGGGCGGCGGCGAGCTGGATCGTGCGCGAGGTCGGCGGCCACGATCTCGACGAGCTCGACGCGGCGCTGAGGCCCGACCCCGACGCGCCGGTCGTGGTGATCGCCCGGACGGTGTTCGGTCACGGCGTGTCCTTCATGGAACGCCGGCTCGACTGGCACTACCTGCCGATGGACGCCGAACAGTTCTCACAAGCCATGGCCGAGCAGGGCGCGTATGCGTAACGCCGTCCTCGACGAGTTGGCCCGGCTCGCCGCCGTCGACGAGCGGATCGTCTTCCTCACCGGCGACCTGGGCTACGGGGTGGTCGACGACTTCTTCCGCGAGTTCCCCGATCGCGCGTACAACGTCGGTGTCGCCGAGCAGAACATGGCGGCGGTGGCCGGCGGGCTGGCGGCCGGAGGGATGATCCCGTTCATCTACTCGATCGCCAGCTTCGCCTCGATGCGTCCCTACGAGTTCATCCGCAACGGGGCCGCGGTGCCCAACCTGCCCGTGCGGATCATCGGCGTCGGGGGCGGCATGGAGTACTCGAACAACGGGCCGACGCACTTCGCGCTCGAGGACGTCGCCCTGATGCGTGCCATGCCCGGCATGCGGGTCGTCTGTCCCGTGGACGACCGTCAGGCGCGTCAGGCCGTCGCCGAGCTCTGCTACGCCGAGGGGCCGGTCTACTTCCGCCTGAGCAAGGGCAGCATCGCGGACGTGTCCGGCCTCGAGGGCGTGCCGGTCGCGACCGGAGCCACGGTGCTCGCGGAGGGTGACGGGTCGGTGGCCGTGCTGGCGCTCGGGCCACTCGGTGCGCAGCTCGACCTGGTGCGCGCGCGCCTGGCCTCGCACTGCATCGATGCGACGACGGCCGCCGTCTTCCAGGTCGCGCCGGAGCCGGTCGGCCTGGTCGCCGAGCTCGCCGCGCGACACCGGCTCGTCGTGACCGTCGAGGCCCATCATGTGCGCGGTGGCCTCGGCTCCATGGTCAGCGAGGTGGTCGCCGAACATGGCTGTGCCACCCGGGTCGTCCGCCTCGGCGTGCGTTCGTGGCCGAGCGGGGTGGTCGGGTCGCCCGCGCACCTCGACCGATGGGCCGGGATCGATGCCGACGCCGTCGTCGACGAGGTCGTCCGATCGGTGCGGGCTCGACCCGGGAGCCAGGTCTCGTGAGCGCCGAGAGCTCGGGGCCGCTGACGTCGACGGCGGTCTCGGTGGTCCTGCCGGTGCATCGTCAGGTCGACCACATCGGCCCCATTCTCGAGATGCTCTCCACCGCAGCCGCCACCATCTCCACGACCACCGAGATCATCGCCGTGGTCAACGGTGACGACGACGGGTCGTACGGTTCCTGCCTCGCGGTCGCCGAACGCGACCCGACCGTGCGGGTGTTGCGCGTGCCCAAGCCGGGCTGGGGGCGCGCCGTTCGCGCCGGTGTGGCGGCCTCGAGCGGCGACCTCCTCTGCTACTCCAACTCGGCGCGCACGTCTGCGGCCGACCTCCGTACGGCGCTCGCGCTCGCGGTGCTGAACGACGGCGTCGCGATCAAGGCGGTACGCCGATCGCGCGACAGCCTGGTGCGGCGCGGCGCCTCCGTCGCGTACAACCTCGAAGCCCGCGCCCTGTTCGGCTTGGCGAGCTGGGACCTCAACGGCACCCCCAAGGTCTTCCCGCGGATCGTTCACCCCGCTCATGGAGCTGCGGGAGTCCGGCGACCTCATCGACCTCGAGTGGCTGGCTGCCTGTCAACGAGAGGACCTGCCGCTGCTCGAGTTCCCGGTCACCTGCGTGAGCCGGCACGGCGGTGTGTCCACGACGAAGGTGCGCTCGGCGTTCGGCATGTACCTCGGCGCCGTCACGCTGAGACGGCGGCTCGCTGCGGCGGACGCCGGAGCGTCGGGCTCGCTGACCGAGCGCCGCGACGACGTCGCCCTCCGCGACCCCGAACAGGTCATCTCGCTGTCCGCCACCGCCGACCCGTTCGACCCGAACGCCGTCACGGCCCTGGTGGACGACGGGTTCGTGCGTGTCCTGGACGAGCTCGGCATCACGTTGCTCGTCACCCGGGAGTACGAGCACCTCGTCCTGGCTCTCAGCGCGGCCGAGGGCAAGGTCGTCACGTCGAGCCTGCGCGTCCCCCATCCTTCGGGGCTCGTCGTCGACCGCGAGGCCGGTTCGGTGCACGTCGCGTGCACCCGCAACCCCAACCAGCTCCTCGAGCTCAGGCCTTCCGCCGGGTGGTTCGCGAGGCAGGACCGGTTCGTCGGCGACGACCCCGGAGCCCCGGGCCTCGTGCCGCACCGGACGCGGTTCCTTCCGGGCTGCATGTACCTGCACGACCTCGCCATCGTCGACGGCCGGCTGCTGGCCAACGCCGTCGGCCTGAACGCGATCGTCGACCTGACCGGAGACTCCTGCCGCGCAGTGTGGTGGCCGCGCTCGGTCGACCACGACGGCAGGCTCGCCGGCGCGCACAACCTCATCCAGCTCAACTCGATCGCCGCCGGGTCGTCGCTGGACGACAGCTGCTTCACGGCGTCGTGCGAGTCCTTCAACGGCTTCGCGCCCGGTGATCCGGCCTGGCCCGTCGACCGTCAGGGCGTCGTCTTCGACGGCGGCACGCGCGAGGTGGTCGCCCGTGGCTTGACGCGTCCGCACTCGGCACGACGTGGCGTCGACGGCAGGCTGTTCGTCGACGACAGCGGCTACGGCACCCTCGAACGTGGTCGATGGCGAGTCCACCGAGGTCGTGGCCGCGCTCCCGGGTGGACCCGCGGGCCTGTGCATCGTCGGCGACCGCGCCTTCGTCGGCACGTCGCGGGTGATTCCCGCGGTTCGAGGCGTATGCGCCGGGGCTCGATCCCGCCATCGCGTCCTGCGGGGTCCACGTCGTCGACCTCCGCACGGGGACCGTCGAAGGGTCGCTGACGTGGCCGAACGGCGACCAGGTCTTCGCGATCGACTGGATCGACACCACGACGGCGCGAGGCTTCGTCGGTGGCCACGGCGCCCGTGGCGCCGGTCGACTCCGCGTGGTTCACGTACCGGCCCGACGGCGACGAGATCGCCGACACGATGTTCACGGAAGGCTGACGATGACCGCACGTCCCTGTGCCCTGGTGATGCTCGGTGCGATGTACGAGAACGGTGGCAACACGACGCACCGTCATCTCGACGGGCACCCGGAGCTGTTCGTCTACCCGTACGAGTCGCAGATCGGCACCCGCCTCGTCAACGACCAGTGGTCCGGGATGTTCCCCGCGAAGTACCGGTGGCCGGTGTTCGACCTCGCCGCCGGAGCGGCCGCGGACTTCCGGGCGATCATCGACGAGGAGGCCAAGGTACGTTCGCGCACGCCGCACGTGAGCAAGTTCCGGGACTGGCCCTTCGACCTGGACGACGACGAGCGCCGGGATCGGTTCGTGGAGCTGACGGAGAAGTACGGGCGCACACGCGCGGGCAACGTGCTGAGCTTCTTCGAGGCGACGTTCGACACCTGGCGGGACCTGAACAGGTCGGGCAGCGAACGGTACTGGGTCGGCTACTCACCGGTGCTCGTCGTCGATGCCGAAGCCATCCTCACCGAGCTCGACGACGCCCACTTCGTCCACGTCGTCCGCAACCCGTGGTCCGCGTACGCCGACACGAGGAAGCGGCCGGTGCCGCTCTCCCTGACGGCGTACGTGACGCAATGGGCGATCAACCAGCACGTCGCCCACGTCGTGCGTGAGCGCTTCCCCGAGCGCATGCACATCGTTCGTTTCGAGGACCTCGCGGTCGATCCACGTGCCGCCCTGGCACCGGTGTGCCAGGCGCTCGGCATCGACGCCGGCGCACCCTCGCTCGGCGGGCCGACGTGGAACGGGCGTGACCTGGAGCAGGTGTACCCGTGGGGCACGATCAGGGTGCCGACGACCGAGCAGAACCTCGCCACCGGAGCCGAGCTGTCGGCCGACGAGCGCGCCGAGGTCCAGCGCCTCGCGGGTCACTGGGTCGGCGCGCTGGGGTACGCCGACCTGCTCGCCTGAGGCGACGACGTGCGGACCATGATCACCGGTGCCGCCGGCTTCATCGGCGCCAACCTCGCGCGGCGCCTGGCAGGCGGCGGGCATGACGTGATCGCCTGCACCCGGCCGGGCTCGGACCGCTGGCGGCTCGACGATGTCGACTGCACGAAGGTCGACCTCGACATCGCGCGGCGAGCCGAGCTGGAGTCGGCCATCGAGGCGCACCAGCCCGACGCGATCGTCAACGCGGCGACCCACGGCGCCTCGTCGTGGCAGACCGACCTGCGCCAGATGCTCGAGGTCAATGTGACGGCCGTCGAGCACCTGGTCGACGTCGGCGCGGCGTACGGCATCCCCCTCCTGCACCTGGGCTCGTCGTCCGAGTACGGCCCGCAGCCGGGTGCTCCCTCGGAGGACGCCAGGCCCGCACCCAACAGCCACTACGCGATCACCAAGCTGGCTGGTACGCACCTGGTCTGCGACGGCGTGGCCCGGCGCGGCCTCACCGCGATCGTCCTGCGGATCTACTCGGCGTACGGGCCATGGGAGACGCCGGCGCGCCTGATGCCGACCCTCGCTGCGGCGTTGCTGCGGCGCGAGCTGCCGCCCCTCGTCGACCCGCGGGTCGCCCGCGACTTCGTCCACGTCGACGACGTCCTCGACCTCGTCGTGCAGTGGACGACGTCACCCGTCGTCGTCGATCACGAGCTGCCGGTGGTCAACGTCGGCTCCGGGAAGCAGACGACGATCGGCGAGCTGGTCGAGATGGCGCGACAGCTCACGGGCATCGACCTCGAACCCGCATGGGGCTCGATGGACAACCGGGCCTGGGACGTCGAGACGTGGCAGGCCGACGCCCGACGCGCCGAGGACGTGTTCGGCTGGCGAGCCAAGACACCGTTGGCCGATGGTCTCGGCGACCTCATGGAGTTCGTCAGAGATCACGACCGGTACGGGGTGGCTCCCCGCGGACGAGCACCGCGACCGGCCGGCTGAGCGCCGTCACGTCCGCACGTACGTCGCCGTCGACGACCAGCAGATCGGCGGAGTGGCCGGGCCGCAGCCGGCCGGTGACGCCGTCGAGCCCCAGCACCTGGGCGGCGTACGAGGTCGCGGCCGCGAGCGCGTGCTCGGCCGGATAGGCCGTGGCCAGATCGAGGACGGCCCGCCAGGCGTTGCCATGCCGCTTGGCCGGGCCGATGCCGGCATCGGTGCCGGAGACGACCCGAACCCCGTGCTCGTGGGCGCGGCGCAGCTGCTCCCTCCGGGTGTCGAGGAAGGTGTCGGGCATCAGGCCGAACCGCTCCATCAGCTCGACGAGCGGCGGGGGCATGGTCGCGGGGTCCAGCTGGGACGCGTCGGCGCCCATCGTGGGGTCGATCACGATCCCGGCCGCGGCGACGGCGTCGAGCAGGTCGGACGGGGTGGCGATGCCGGACTCGGTGATGCAGGTGAAGTGCTCCAGCCCGTCGACGCCCGCCTGCGACGGCGTGCCACGCACCGCGCACCGAGTGGGCGTGCGCGACCACCTGGAGACCCGCATCGTGGCCGAGCGAGACGACCAGGGCCAGGTCGTCGGTCGAGAACTGCACGCCGAGCTGGTCGGTCCCGGTGGTGAGCATGCCCCCCGAGGCCATCACCTTCACCACATCGACGCCGCGGTCGACGTGCTCGGCCATCGCCGCGCGGATGGCACCGGGTCCCTCGGCGGCCCCGCCGAGGTAGTGGCAGTGTCCGCCCTCGGTGGTGAACGGCGGGCCTGACGCCACGATCCGCGGCACCCCGGGCTCGGCGGCGTCGCGGAAGTCCAGCGTCCGGTACCTCCGGTCGCCGAGGTCGCGCACCGTCGTCACGCCCGCGGCCGCCTGCTGCGCGAGCGTCCGCGCGATCACCGCGTCGATCTCGTCGTCACTCATCGTGCCGACGCGCCTCGAGGCTCCCCGGCACGCCGTCGGCGACCAGGTGCACGTGGGCATCGATCAGTCCGGGCAGCAACGTCCCGTCGTACGACGCCACCTCGACGTCCGCCGGCGGCGAGAAGCCGAACGGCTCGACGCCCACGATCGAGGAGCCGTCGACCAGCACGGTCGCGCCACCGTCGAGGAACCGTTCTCCGTCGAAGGCCGCCGGAGCCCGGAGTGCGCGCATGTCAGGAGTCTGCCGGATTCCGGCCGATGCGCCGAGGTGCGTCGTACCCTGGGTTGTTCGTCTACCCCAGTGAGGTCCCCACCCGTGCCCACGTCGACGCCCACCCGAGGGCAGAGCGTCTTCCCGCGCCTCGAGCCGCTGCTGCCGACCGTGCAGAAGCCGATCCAGTACGTCGGCGGCGAGCTCAACTCCACGGTCAAGGAGTGGGACTGCGCTCGAGGCGCCGAGGTCCGCTGGGCGCTGATGTACCCCGACGCCTACGAGGTCGGGCTGCCCAACCAGGGCGTGGCGATCCTCTACGAGGTGCTCAACGAGCGCGACTGGATCCTCGCCGAGCGCACGTACTCGGTGTGGCCCGACATGGAGCGGGTGATGCGCGCAGCACGGCATCCCGCAGTTCACCGTCGACGGGCACCGCCCGGTGGGCGACTTCGACCTGTTCGGCGTGAGCTTCTCCACCGAGCTCGGCTACACCAACCTGCTCAACGCCCTCGACCTGGCGGGCATCCCGCTGCACGCCGTCGACCGGTCCGACGACGACCCCGATCGTGATCGCCGGCGGCCACGCGGCGTTCAACCCGGAGCCGATCGCCGACTTCGTCGACGCGGCCGTGCTCGGCGACGGCGAGGAGATCGTGCTCGCGATCTCCGAGGTCGTGCGCGAGTGGAAGGCCGAGGACCGGCCCGGTGGCCGCGTCGAGCTGCTCCGCCGGCTGGCGGCCGGCCAGAACGTCTACGTCCCGCGGTTCTACGACGTCACGTACGCCGCCGACGGCTCGATCGAGGCCGTCGTCCCCAACAAGCCCGGCATCCCGTTCCGGGTCCGCAAGCACACGCTGATGGACCTCGACCAGTGGCCCTACCCCGCCAAGCCGCTGGTGCCGCTGGCCGAGACGGTCCACGAGCGTTTCTCCGTCGAGATCTTCCGCGGCTGCACCCGCGGCTGCCGCTTCTGCCAGGCCGGCATGATCACCCGGCCGGTGCGCGAGCGGTCGATCGAGACCATCGGCGCGATGGTCGAGAACGGCATCCGCAAGTCCGGCTTCGAGGAGGTCGGCCTGCTGTCGCTGTCGAGCGCCGACCACAGCGAGATCGGGGAGGTCGCCAAGGACCTCGCCGACCGCTACGAGGGCCAGAACGTCTCGCTGTCGCTGCCGTCCACCCGCGTCGACGCCTTCAACATCACGCTGGCCAACGAGTTCTCCCGCAACGGCCGCCGTTCGGGCCTGACCTTCGCGCCCGAGGGCGGCAGCGAGCGGATGCGCAAGGTCATCAACAAGGCGGTCTCCGAGGAGGACCTGATCCGCACCGTCGCCACGGCGTACGGCAACGGCTGGCGCCAGGTGAAGCTCTACTTCATGTGCGGCCTGCCCGACCGAGACCGACGAGGACGTGCTCGAGATCGCCGACCTGGCCGCCAAGGTGATCGCCAAGGGCCGCGAGGTCACCGGCCGCAACGACATCCGCTGCACCGTGTCGATCGGCGGGTTCGTGCCCAAGCCGCACACGCCGTTCCAGTGGGCCGCCCAGCTCGACCACGACACCACCGACGAGCGGCTGCGCCAGCTGCGCGAGAAGGTCCGCGCCGACAAGCGCTACGGCCGCGCCATCGGCTTCCGCTACCACGACGGCAAGCCCGGCACCATCGAAGGCCTGCTGTCGCGCGGCGACCGCCGCGTCGGTCGGGTGATCGAGGAGGTCTGGCGCGACGGCGGCCGCTTCGACGGCTGGAGCGAGTACTTCTCCTACGACCGCTGGGTCGCCGCGTGCGAGAAGGCGCTGGCCGGCACCGGCGTCGACCTCGACTGGTACACCGTGCGCGAGCGCGACTACGACGAGGTGCTGCCCTGGGACCACCTCGACTCCGGTCTCGACAAGGACTGGCTGTGGGCCGACTGGGAGGACGCCCTCGACCCCGACTCCGCCGAGGTCGACGACTGCCGCTGGACGCCCTGCTACGACTGCGGCGTCTGCCCCGAGATGGACACCGAGATCCAGGTCGGCCCGACCGGCAAGCGTCTGCTGCCGCTCAGCGTCGTCTGACCGCGTACCGGCCGCTCCACCTCGACTGGCCCGGCCTGGCGAACGCGCGCGACCTGGGCGGGCTTCCGGTCGACGGCGGCACGATCCGCGAGGGGGCGCTGATCCGGACCGAGTCGCTGACCCGGCTGACCGACCCCGACCTGCTCCGCGAGGCCGGTGTCTCGTTGATCGTCGACCTGCGGCGGCCGGGCGAGTCGGTCGAGCCGCACCCGTTCGCCGACGACGACATCTACGTCAACCTGCCCGTCGAGGACCCCGCCGACGTCAAGGACATCGGCTCGACGATGGGCGCCCTGTACCTCGAGATGCTCGACGCACGGCCCGACCTCTTCGCCGATGCCCTGGGTTCGATGGCCGACGCCGAGCCTGGCGCCGTCCTCGTGCACTGCGCGGCGGGCAAGGACCGCACCGGGCTGGTCGTCGCGCTCGCCCTGGGTGTGGCGGGAGCTGCGCCGGGGACGATCGCCGCCGACTACGCCGTGACGGGCGAGCGTCTCGCGCCGTACGTCGAGAAGTACCTCGCCACGATCGAGGACGAGCGGCAGCGGGAGTTCTGGCGCGGGCACCAGGCGACCCCGGTGGAGTTCATGCTGGACGTGCTCGAGCACCTCGACGAGAAGTACGGCGGCGTGACGGCGTACCTGCGCCAGGGCGGGATGACCGACGAGCAGCTCACGGCGCTGCGGGAGCGGCTGGTCGCCCCGGCTGCGTCCTGAGCTGGTCCTCCACGGCCAGCGGGCGGACGACGTACGCCGCCACCACGAACAGCGGCACGACGGTCGCCAACAGCAGGGCCAACGGCCAGGTCCACCCGTCGGTCGCGTCGTGCAGCGCCCCGATGGTGAACGGCCCCACGGCCGCGATCAGGTACCCCACGGACTGGGTCACGCTGGACAGCGCCGCCGTACCTTCCGGCGTACGGGCGCGCAGGCCGACGAGGGTCAGCACGAGGGGGAACGTCGTGGTGCCGGCCCCGATCACCACGGCCCACAGGATCGCGAGCGAGTGCGGGGCGATCAGCAGGCCCGTGTAGCCGACCAGGTAGCACGACATGATCGCGAACAGCAGGACCCGCGGGTCGTCCGACCTCGCCAGCCGGGTCGGCGCCCACAGCGAGAGCGGGATCGCCGTCGCGGCGAGCAGCCCGACCAGCAACCCGGCCTCGGCCGCCGAGTAGCCGGCATCGCGCCACAGCGTGGCGAACCACCCGAAGATGACGTACGCCTGCAGCGACTGGAAGCCGAAGAAGACCGCCATCACCTTGCCGAGCCTGGTGCGCAACACGTCGGCGTACCCGATCGTGCGCTCCGGGCGCTCGAGGTGGCGGTCGTGGGACACCAGGCCGAGCCACGGGACCGCCGCGACGACCGCCATCAGCGCCCACGCGCCCAGGCCGTCGCGCCAGTCACCGAAGGCGTCGCTGATCGGCACGGTGAGCCACAACGACGCGGTGAGCCCGACCGAGAGCGCGGTGGTGTAGATCGCCGTGACCGGCCCGACCCGGTCGGGAAAGTGCAGCTTGACGAGGGACGGCAGCACCACGTTGGCCACGGCCATGCCGGCAAGGGCGAGCATCGAGAGGGCGAGGAACGGCAGCTCGTGGTCGACCAGCACCCGCGTGCCGAGGCCGACCACGACGCAGACGAGCGACAGCAACGTCACCCGGTGCAGGCCGATGCGGCTGGCCAGCGCGGGGGCGAGCGCGCCGAAGAACGCGAACGCCAGGACCGGCAGCGACGTCAGGAGGCCCGCCGACGCCGCGCCCATGCCGAGGCCTTCGCGCACCTCGTCGAGCACCGGCCCGACGCTGACCGCCGCCGGCCGCAGGTTCAGTGCCAGGAGGATGAGGCCCACCAGCACCAGGACGGTACGGCGTATGGGCACCCGGCGATGCTCTCAGGCGGTCCGCGCGAACCGCGAACTCACATCGCGTACGCCGTCGCGTGCCGCGGCTGGTAGAGCTGGAGGTCGTCGGCGCCGGGCACCCTCACCATCGCCACCAGCCCGTAGCCGTGGTCGTCCGGACCGGAGCTGAACTCCGCGCCCTTGGCCCGGAGCTCGGCCATGGTCGACTCCAGGTCGTCGACGATGAAGCTGATGGCGTGGTGGCGGGGTGTCGTGGATCCGTCACGCATCGAGCCGGTCGGGTGGACGCCGAGCTCGCTGGCCCCGGTACGGAAGATCAGCCAGTTGTGGTCCCCGGTACCGGCATCCACGCTCGGGAAGCCGAGAACGTCCTGGAGGAACGCCCGGGTGGCGTCGGCGTCGTCGGAGTAGATGAGGGTGTGGCAGGCAAGAATCATCCCGCCAGGGTGCCACTGGTTCGCGTGACGAGGGGATCGGACATGAAGCTGCCGCTCCAGGGCGGGCTGCCGCCGGCGGAGGCGGTTGCCGGTGCCGTCGTGGAGATCGCCTGCGACGAGTCCGGGTTCTCCGGGAGCAACCTGCTCGACCCGGCCACCCCGACGATCACGCACGCGAGCGTCGACCTGGGTGTGGACGAAGCGGTCGGGCTGATCGCCGCGCTGCGGTCCGAGTTCGGTGGCGCGCTGAACGAGCTCAAGTCCGGCCAGTTCCTCCGCGGTCCGGAGGCGAGCGCCGCGATGGAGTACTTCCTGACGGCCCTGACCGGCCGGGCTCACGTCCACCTGGTCGACAAGGAGTACTTCCTCGTCACCCGGGTCGTGGACCTCTTCCTGGCCGAGCCGACGTACGCCGCCGGCACCCGCCTGACGCAGGACAACCGTCCCTCGGCTCTCGCGCTGTACCGCGCCCGCCGCGCGGGTGACCGCGACTGGGAGGAGTTCCTCGCGGCCTTCGTCGAGCTGGTCCGGACCAAACGACGTCAGCAGCCGGACCGCCACCTCGTGGACCGGTTCTTCCAGGCGCGCGACTCGCTGTCGGGAGCCGGGCTCGGGGTGCAGGCAGACGGTGTTCTCGACGGTCTCAGCCGGACCCGGGTCCGGGCGGTGGTCAAGCGGCTGATCGACGACGACCGGTCGATCCCGCCACCGCTGGAGCCGATGCTGCCCGCCCTCGCCGAGACCGTGCTGTTCTGGAGCGGCGGACGGCGACAGGTGCTGGTGGTCCACGACGAGCAGAGCGCCCTCACGGCCGGTCGGTTGCGGCGCCTGCAGCAGGCCCTGGCCGACGGCGCCGGGCTGCCGGGAGCGGTGACCCCGCTGGCGGGGCTGGTGATGGTCGACTCACGGGACGACGCACGGGTCCAGGTCGCCGATCTCCTGGCGGGCGTCGCGCGTCGTTCCCCGCTGAACGGCGACGACCGCCTGATCCAGCCCTTCTTGTCGGTCACCTCGCTGCGAGACGCGCCACGCTGACGAGTGCTACTGCTCGGGCGGAGCAGGCGCGACGGACCCGTCCGGCCAGGCGGTGACGCACACGCGGTTGCCGGCAGCGTCGGCGAGGACCCAGCTCGCCGGAGTGTCGGTCACGTCGACGACTCGGCCTCCTGCAGCCACGGCCGCCGCGACGTGTGCGTCGACGTGCTCGCGAGCCACGGACACGTCGAGGTGCATCGCATGGCGGAGCGGCTTCGCCGGGTCGAGCTCCTGCAACCACACCGTCGAGCCGTGGCCGATCGGGTCGGTGGCGTTGTCCTCGTCGACCGGTGCGTACCCGAGGACAGCGCGCCAGAAGCCGACGTCGACGGCGTCGGGCTGTGCGGCGATCGCGACAGAGACCTCGTGCGCGGCCGCGCGGTCGGCGACGGCCCCGCGCGATCGAGCGGCCGCCGACACCCCCCGCGCCAGCTCGACGTGTGACTCCTCCAGCCGGAACACACCGCGACACAGCCGGACAGTCAGGCACGTGTCGGCGATGGTCACCAGAGCGCCCGACCCCTCGAGGCCGGGAACCCGCGCCACCGCCTCGGCCAGCTGAGCCGCTTCGCCGAGCGACTCGACGCGGAACACGGCCGTCGCGCCCCCGTGCAGCACGACCCAGTCCTCGACGCCGTCCGCGGCGAGGAAGCTCTGCCAACCCCGCTCGCTCATGCCGGCAACACGCTCGCCCCGACCAAGGCGCGCAGGTTGTCCGGGTGGTGAGGACGCACAGGCATCTGCTCACCCTCACGTGCGGGCAGGTCCAGGACAAGGGTGGACCGACCACTCACCTCGATGTTCGTCGGGGGGCGCGCGCGGCGTACGGGCGACTAGCCGGGAAAGAGCCGCCATTCTCCTTCCGAGATGACGTCGACGGCGCCGTCGACGACCCTGATGGCCGACTGGTCGTCCATGGCGTACTTCGGTCCCGGGATGGTGCCGGCCCACTGCTCGGCCTCGGCCATGGAGTTGCCCGGCATGCCGTCGGGGGCCAGGTGGGGGCAGATGGCGAAGTCGACGAGGCCGAGCGTGGTGTCGTCGCCGTTCGGCGGCCGCCACTGGATGAAGTCGTCCCCGACTCTCGGGGTCATCACCATGCTGCCGGCACTGAGCCCCACCCAGACCGTCTCGGTCAGCGACGGCAACAGGTCCACGAGCCCGGACTCGCGCATCCAGTGGCACAGGTAGAGCACGTCCCCGCCCGCCACCAGCAGGACGTCGGTCTCCTTGACCAGGGGCACCCAGCGCTCCTCGTCGAGGCTGGGCAGAGCAGTGAGCTCCAGGATGCCGACCGACTTCCAGCCCAGGTCGACCATCGGGTTGCCCTCGTTCCCGGTGATGAACCGCCACGGCTTGACGCCGGGGCCGACGGACGGGTGCCCGTACATCGCCGTCGGGATGCACAGGGCACTGGACTCGGCGATCGGCTTGGCCAGCATGTCGACGAGCGCGTCGTGGATGCTCGGGTTCTTGACGCCGGCGGAGGTGAGAAGGAGCTTCATGGTTCTCCTGAGGTGAGGTACGGCGAGCGGACACGGGAGGGCCTGGGGTGGCCTCCCACCCCTACCACGAACGGACCGCTCCCGATCCGACAGCCCGGGGAGCCACCGCACCTGCCACGGCGCGGGGCTACGTACGCTGACTTTGCATCCGGATGAGATATCCGGCCGCAAGCCCGGCTACGGCTCCGCAGAGCGCCATCACGGCGCCGCGCGCATCGGCCGTGTACGAGAACGCGAATCCGAGGATGCGGGCGCTGCCCGCTGGTCCACCCCCGGAAGCTCCCGCGGCGATCTGGAAGCCGGCCTGGTCGAAGGCTCGGCACGCATGTTCAAGCGTGTTGAAGAGCGGTAGCAGTAGAAGTCTCCGAGTGAGGTCGCGGGCCCAAAGCTCGACGTGACATAGCCGCCGGCCGCGAGCTGCGCACCTGCCCACATGAACGTCGATGCCCCCGTAACGTGCCAAGGCGACCAGCGCGGCCAGGCCGAGGAACACCGGCGCGGTCAGCAACGCAAGCAGGAAGACAGCCTCGAACTGGCTGGCGCTGGGAACCTTGCCGGAGTAGAGGTTGCCGAGTGCCGCCGAGGATGCCCATGCCGAGAGGACCTATCGCCCCTGCCGCGAAGAGCGCACCCCACGCGAGCCGTTCTTCGCTGCGTCAGGGACCTCCACCACGTCTCGCGCTGACCCTCGGTGGCCTTGTCGATTCGCTTGTTGAGGTCTCCCATATCCGGAATTTCCATGGACGTGGAGGTTAGTCGCACAGATCGCGAAAATGGGCAGATTCCCGGCTGTGGATTGCTGGCCAGAGAGCGGGATCTGTGGCATAATCGAACGTATGTTCGAATCAGTCGATATCCAGGAAACGGGCTTCAGCCTGTCCTCGATCATCGACTTCACGAACAAGCTCATTCGCGCGTTGCAGAGCCCGAGCGGCCTCGACGATCCGGAGCGCATCGACCTCATCCGCGCCCTGGAGGAGCTGGGGTGCGTGACCACGGCGGCGCAGGCTGCGGTGGCGGCGGAGCTCGATGAGAGCCAGCGGGCCGAGCAGGCGGCCCGAGGGGTTCCCACGAGCCTGCAAGGGCGTGGGGTGGCCGCGCAGGTGGCGCTGGCACGGCGGGAGTCGCACCACCGCGGGCAGCGACACCTGAGCCTGGCCAAGGTCGTGGCGGCCGAGCTGCCGCACACGTGGGGGGCCTGGCGTGCCGGCCGGATCACGGAGTGGAAGGCGACCCTCATCGCCCGCGAGACGGCCTGCCTGACCCGGGAGGACCGCGCGGCCGTCGACGAGGCGGTCGCGGGCGATGCGGAGCGGCTGGAGCGGATGGGCGACCGTGAGCTCGTCGCCGAGTGCATGCGCGAGGCGTGCCGCCTCGATGCCGAGGCGCTGGTCAACCGGCGTCGGCGCGCCGAGGCCGACCGCCAGGTGACCTTACGGCCCGCTCCCGACGCGATGGCCCGGTTGAGCGCGCTGCTCCCGGTCAAGGAGGGCGTGGCCGTGATGGCAGCCCTCGGCCGTGAGGCCGACTCGGCCCGGTCTTCGGGCGACGAGCGGCGCCGGGGCAACCTGATGGCGGACACGCTGGTCGACTCCGTGCTGGCCGCCGCGGCTCGCCGTGACCACGACCAGATGCACTGGGACGCCACCCCCGCCGGCCCCGAGAAGACCGAGCGCCACGGCGACCGCGTATCCCTCGACCTCGTGATGACCGACGCTGCCCTGTTCGGCACGAGCGACGAGCCGGCGTACGTCCAGGGTTACGGTCCCGTCCCGGCCGAGCTCGCCCGCGAGATCGTGGCGCGCGCGTGCTCGAGTGACGAGGCGGTCTGGCTGCGCCGGCTCTACACCAGCCCGACGACCGGCGAGCTGGTCGCGATGGACTCGCGGAGCCGGTTCTTCCCCGCGAGCCTGACGCGGTTCATCCTGCTGCGGGACCAGGTCTGCCGCACGCCGTGGTGCGATGCCCCGATCCGCCACCGGGACCACGCGACGGCGTACGACGCCGGCGGCCCGACGGACGCCGAGAACGCGCAGGGGCTCTGCGAGGCCTGCAACCACGCCAAGCAGGCACCCGGCTGGCGAGCCAGACCCTCGCCCGACGCGGACGGGCACCATCGGGTCACGACGGTCACGCCCACCGGACACGTCTACGGGTCGAGCCCTCCCATGGTCGCGCGGATCCGGGAGACGCCGTACGTCATCGACTACGTGCTCGCCGTCTGAGCCGGCTGGGCCGATCGACCGGGCGCGCCCGCTCAGCGGCAGACCCGGGGTGCGCGCAGCAGGAAGCGAGCCACCACGCCCCGATGGTCCGAGACGGCCGACTGCCACGTGACCATGACGGTCGGTGTCCACGCACTCGTGGCGAGCAGGAAGTCGATCCGGCTGCGAGGCGCGAGGTTCGGCACCGTCAGCCCCTCGCCCTCGCCGACCAGCGGCCACGGGTCGTGGAGGTCGGTGTGCGTGGGGTCGAGCGCCAGCCGCAGGGTCGCGGAGCTCGGCGAAGCGTTGAAGTCACCGCCGAAGATGGCGGGGTACGGGTCGATGCCGACGATGTCGCGCGCGAGCCGCATCTGCTCCTGTCGGAGCGCCGGGGTGGTGTGGTCCAGGTGCGCGTTGTAGATGCTGATCGGCCGTCCGTGCAGCCGCAGCACGAGGTGCTGGAGCCCCCGCTGCTGCCGGCCGGGCTGGTTGGGCAACAGGGTGTGCGTCCAGTTCTCCACGCGCAGCCGGGTGAGCACCGCGGTGCCGTACTCGCTGATCGGGTCGCCGGCACGCCGGCCGTCTCGCTCGACGTTCGAGGCGAAGACCTGCCTCATGTCGAGCAGCGACGCGACGTACTCCGCCTCGTCGACGAACCCGCTCCGCAGCCGGTCCCTGTCGACCTCTTGGAGGAGTACGACGTCCGGGTCGACCGCGGCGATCTCGCCGGCGATCTGGTCGAGGGCGAAGCCCTGGTGGCCGATCGCGCTGTGGATGTTGAACGTGACGACGGTCAGCGGCACCTGCGGCCCGCGCCGTGGGCAGGGAGTCAACGTGGCGCCCGGACGGATCGTCTGGGTCGAGGTCGGCGACGGCAGGGGTGGCCCCGGACCGCTGGGAGATCTGGTCGGGGCCGGTCTCGGAGCCGTCTTCGGCGTCGACCCGTCGCCGCCGAGCGGCCACCACACGAGGACGAGGGCGACCAGCGCGGCGACCGCGAGCAGGGCGATCAGCCCATGGGTGCGCCGGCTCATCTGCCCCCTCGCTCGCGGCCGATCCTGGTGGAGCCATTGTGCCTACAGTCGGGTCATGGGCCGGTACGGCGTCGCCGCGGGGGTCGCCGCGAGCGTGCTCGTGGCCGGCGCCTGCACGAGCGAGGCGTCCTCCCGGACCGGGCCGGATCCCGTCCCGAGCGGAACGACCGCCACTCCCACGCACACGCCGACGCCGACGGCGGCAAGCGCGACCCCGACACCCACCAGCGACCCCGTCACCACGCCGTTCTCGACCCGGCGGGCCGTGCGCACCGTCGAGTTCCTGGCCGGCGAGATCGGCCCTCGGCTGGCGACCGGCCCGGCGTTTCGACGCGCCGCACGCTGGGTGGGCGAGCGCTTCACCCGGCTGGGGTACGACGTCGCGCGCGAGTCGTTCCCCGTGCCCGCCGGCAGCTCGTGGGGCGTCCCCGTCGACGGCGGCCGGTCGGCCAACGTGGTGGCCACGCTGCCCGACTTCGACCCAGCCGACCAGTACGTCGTCATCGGCGCGCACCTCGACACGATCGCCGTCGCGCCGGGCGCGGAGGACAACGCCTCGGGCGTCGCCGTGGTGCTCGAGACCGCCCGGCGCTGGGCCGAGACCCCGGGTGAGACGCAGCTGGTGCTCGTGGCGTTCGGCGGCGAGGAGCCACGGGGGAGTGGCGAGGACGAGCACCACTTCGGCTCGAGGCACTACGTCGACGCGATGAGCACGGCCGAGCGCCGCAACCTGCGTGGCATGGTCTCCCTCGACCGGGTCGGCGTCGGCCCACCCCTCACCGTGGCCTGGGTGGACGGCACCGGCGCCGCGGTGCGTGACGCTCTGCTCCGGTCCGCCGCCGAGCTCGGCATCGACACAGCGGTCGAAGCGAACACCGGCAGCGACCACGAGTCGTTCGCGGACGCCGGCCTGCCGGCCGCGCGGCTCGGCGGCACGTCGTACGCCGCCTACCACTCCGCCCAGGACGTGCCGGCCGTCGTCAACCCCGACCAGCTGCGCCGGAGCGGCCGCTTGCTGTGGGAGTGGCTCACGCACCCAGGCCGCTGAACCTCCAGAAGTTCGCGAACACCCGCTCCGCCGCGTCGTACGGCACCACCCGCGGTGCGTGGTCGGGGCCGAGCCGGTACGGCACGAAGTCGACGCCCTTGAGCGTGTCGTCCCAGTACGTCGCCTCGAGGACCAGTCCCTCGTTGGTCTCCGGCGTGGTCATGTCGAAGGCGAAGTTCCCGAGCGACTGCACGACGAGCGCGTCCCCGACGAGCGTCGCGCCCTGCACCCAGTGGGGGTGACCGCCGACGACGAGGTCCGCGCCGGCGCGGACCAGCTGCCGCGCGACGTACTCCTGGACCGGCTCGGGCCGCTCGGTGTACTGCGTGCCCCAGTGCGGCATCACCACCATCACGTCGACCAGCCGGGAGACGCGGCGCACGTCGGCGAGCACCCGCCCCAGCTCGGCGCGATCCAGCGGACCCGTGCGTGGCGGCATGCTGACCGAGCTGGCTCCCGGGGTCCGGGGACCGGCCGCGGGCGTCTCGCCGATCGCGTTGAAGCCGATGAACCCGAACGTCGTCTCGTTCCTCGCTGTGATCGTGACCGGCCGGCGCGCGTCCGCCAGGTTGCGCCCAGCGCCGAAGGAGGCCACCCGGCCTGCGGCCAGCCGGCGGACCGTCTGCACGAGGGCCCGGTCGCCGTAGTCCCCCGTGTGGTTGTTGGCCAGGCTGACCGCGTCGAAGCCGGCGTCCCGCAGCCCGGCCACCACGCGCGGGTCCGCCGCGAACGAGTCGCCCCCTTGGGTCGGGGAGCCGTCCGTCGACAACGTGCTCTCGAGGTTGCCCACCGTGACGTCCGCGGCCGCCAGCCTCGTGGCCATCGGGCGCAACGCGTACGACGGGTCTCCCACCGCCGCTGCCCGCTCACCGACGGCTCGGCCCAGCATGATGTCGCCGACCACGGAGAGCGTGGTGACCCGGCCGGCCGCCGGCCCGACCACCCTCAGCAGGTAGTCGTCGGGATCGCGCAGCGGGTCGACACCGTCGACGCTGAGCACGCGGACTCCCGGTCCCACCCTGTGCGCGGGCACGATCGCCACCTGGTCGGCACCGAGGTCCGCGAGGTCACGCGGCTTCCGGGTGACCGTCAGAAGCCCACCCGGCAGTCCGAGCTGGCTCCAGCGGGTCACGCCGCCGTCGACCAGCAGGCCGGCCTGGCTCCGGGTCAGGTCGGCGGGCGGGCGGCGTACGTGCACGGCGATGACGAGCGGTTCGGTCGTCGGCGGGTCGGGCTCCTGAGTCGTCGCACTGGTCGTCGCAGTGGGCGCCGGCGCGGACGAGGACGTGGACGGCGCCGGCTCGGGAGCGGGCTCGCTCTCGTCCGTTGTCGAGCAGGCGGCCAGCAGGGCCACGCACACGAGCAAACCGGCCCTCATCCCGTCACGGTAACGGGGGTGTCGGCACGCTCAGGCAAGATGCAGGCATGGCAGCGGTGCGTCACGTCGGCGACGACGAGCGTCGGGCCAGGATCGCCCGCCGCCACGGCATCGTGCCGCAGGAGAGGTACGCCGACCCCGTCGCCGCGACCGAGGCGATGACCGTGCTGCACGCCACCGAGCCGGCCACCGTCTACCTCTCCCTGATGGCCCGCGTCGACGGCCTGACGGTCGCCGACATCGACCGCGAGCTCTACGACCGCCGCACGATCGTCAAGCAGCTCGCCATGCGGCGCACCGTCTTCGTCTTCCCGCGCGACCTGCTCCCCGCCGCCTGGGGGAGCGCCTCGGCCCGGGTGGCGGCGACGCTCCGTCCCCGTCTGGTCAAGGAGATCGAGAACGGCGGGCTGGCCGACGACGGCGCCGCGTGGCTCGACCGGGCCTGCGCCGCGGTGCTGGACCGGCTGGCCGACGGCAGCGAGCTCTCGGCGCAGGCGCTCCGTGAGCAGCTGCCCGTGCTCGAGGGCCGGCTCGACCTGGCCGTCGGCAAGAAGTACGCCGCCAACGTCTCCATCTCGCCCCGCGTGCTGACCCAGCTCGGCGTCGAAGGGCTGATCACCCGAGGTCGCAACGGCGGCCACTGGCGGGTCTCCCGGCCGCAATGGACGTCGATGGCCGCCTGGCTGGGTCATGACGGCGGCGACGTACCGACCGCGTGGAAGGCCGACGAGGGCTGGGCCGAGCTGGTCCGCCGCTGGCTGTGGACCTTCGGCCCGGGCACCGCCGCCGACATCCAGTGGTGGCTGGGCGGGACCGTCGGCATCGTCAAGCAGGCGCTGGCCACGCTCGGCGCCGAGCAGGTCTCGCTGGACGACGGGCAGACCGGCTGGCTGCTGGCCGACGACCTCGACGCGGTGACCTACGACGGCCACTGGGCGGCTCTGCTGCCCGTTCTCGACCCCACGGTGATGGGCTGGAAGTCCCGCGACTTCTACCTCGGCCCGCACGCGCCGCACCTGTTCGACACCAACGGCAACGCCGGCACCACCGCCTGGTGGGACGGCCGGATCGTCGGCTGCTGGGTGCAGGACGACGACGGCGTGGTCGAGGTCCGCTACGTCGAGAAGGTGCCGAAGGCCGCCCAGAAGGCGCTGCAGGTCGAGGCCGACCGGCTGACGGCCTGGCTCGACGGCGTCCGCGTCAGCACCGTCTACCCCTCGCAGGCGATGAAGGGCTGAGGGCCGTCGGACCGGCCTGCGATATCGTCGCTCGCGTGCACGGCGAGGGCGAGGAGCTGACCCGGCTGCGCGCCGAGGTGGCCCTCCTTCGTGACGAGCTCGTCGTCGCCCGCAAGGCGGAGGAGAAGGTCGAGACCCGCCTGGCGAAGATGCGGGCCACCCGCAACCGGGCCGTGAAGTCGGCAGACCTGATCTCCGCAGCACTTGCCGAACGGCTGCGCATCGACGGCACCGTCAAGGGCCGCAAGCACAGCCTGATGGCGCGGCGCCAGCCGGCACCCACCGACGAGGAGGAGCGCCAGCTCGAGCTGATCCGGGGTTCGGCGCTGTTCGACCCGGCGTGGTACCTGCGCCAGTACCACGACGTCGTCCGCTCCGGCGACGAGCCCGCGCTGCACTTCCTGCGGCACCCCACCCAGCCGCTGCGGGCACCCGGCCCGGACTTCGACACGGCCCGCTACCTCGACGCGCACCCCGAGGTGCTCGCCGAGGGCCTGAACCCGCTGGTGCACTTCCTGCTCTCCGACGAGGGCCGCCGCGCCGACCGTTACCCGCCTGCCTGATGCCCGATCTCGAGAGCGGGCGGCGTCGCTGCGCCGACTTCCAGGCCCTCTGGTCCGCGTTCGTCCGCCGCTGGCACCGCGTCGACCGCGAGGACCCCGCCCGCGCCCGCCGCCTGGTCGCCCGCGTCCTGGCCGAGGGCCTGCCGGGGAAGGAGAGCGACCAGCCCGTCGACCCGGACGCCGCGAGGGCCTGCGCGATGGCCGTCGTACGGGAGAGCGGGGCCTTCGACGCCGAGGGGTACGCCCGGGCCAACAGGCTCTCCACCCGTCGCGTCGACCCTCTGCACCACTTCGTCGACGAGGGCTGGCGTGACCTCCGGGCACCGAGCCTCGACTTCGACCTGTGGTGGTACACCTGCACCTATCTCGACCCCACGGCCGAGGACGTCAACCCGCTGCTGCACTACCTCCTGGTCGGCCGCCACCAGGGCCTGGAGCCCGTGCCCGGTCGGCCTCCCGAGCGGGTGCCCACCCGCTATGCCGAGGGGCAGACACCGCGACGGGCCTGCCTGTACGCCGCGTACGACCGGGACGGCATCCTCGACGACTACGTCGTGCACTACCTGCGCGAGATGGCCCGGTTCGCGGACGTGTTCTACCTGGCCGACGGCGTGCTCGACCCCGGTGAGCTCGACAAGCTCGACGGGATCGCCGTGCAGGCGTGGAGCCAGCCGCATGCGGCTTATGACTTCGGCTCCTGGTCCGTGCTGGCCCGCGACCTCGTCGGCTGGGACCGCCTGGCCGATTACGACGAGGTCGTCCTCGCCAACGACAGCTGCTTCCTGGTCCGGCCCCTCGACGAGGTGTTCGCCGAGATGGACGCGCGCGCCTGCGACTGGTGGAGCCTCCAGGCGACGTCCATGGAGTTCAACGAGGACGACGTCGGCACCGACGCCTCGATGCCGCTCGACGTCGCGCGCCGCGACATGGTCGGACCGCGCCGCTGGTCCGACGTGCGGTACCTGCACCTGAGCTCCTACTTCCAGGTGCTGCGCCGGCCGGTCCTCGACGACGAGGGCTTCCGCTACCGGCTCGACACCGTGTGCGGCCAACGGAACAAGCAGCTGGTCGTGGACAAGTACGAGATCGGCATCGGCCGCTACCTGATGGACTCCGGCTACGAGTTCGAGACCTGGGCCGACGCCCTCTACCCGTTCCACCCGCTGTACTCGAAACGTACCTTCGACCACATTGCTGCGGGCTTCCCCCTGGTCAAGCGCAACTTCCTCGCCGAGAACCCGCGCGACGTCCCCGGGTTCCGGGACTGGCCCGACTGGTTGCTGAACGCCGCGCCCGAGGCGCCGATGGAGCTGATCCGGGCGAGCATCCATCGCGTCTCCCCGGACGACCGGGTCCAGCGCGGCCTGGTGGCGACCCTCGACGAGGCGACCGGCCGGCGGGTGCGGCCCGCGCCGCCGTGGCAGGGGTACGGCTTCCGCTGGGTCGACGAGGAGCTGCCGAAGTTCCCGCACTGGTGGGCGTTCCTGGTCTCACCCGACACGCACCGGCTCGACCCGAGCGCCCGGGCGGTCTTCGAGGCCGTTCGCGACGACCCGACGATCCGCAAGGTCGTGCTGACCCGGTCGCGTCGCATCGACCTCGACGGGGAGAACGTCGCGGTGCTGCCTGTCGAGACCCGGGAGGGCCAGCACGAGCTGGCGAAGTGCGGCGAGGTCCTGGTGGACCGGACCCCCCGGAAGGTGGTGGACGTGCCGCTGACCAAGGGCTGGCACCACGTCGTGCACCTGGGCAGCGGCCTCCCTGTCGGCCCGGGTCCCCTGGAGCGGGCGCGGCGCGGGTCGAACGCGTTCAAGAGCCTGGCCACCGACTACCGCCGCCTCAACGCCATGGTCGTCGCGAGCCGTGCCGACGCGCTGGCCAAGGCGGCCGGTACGCCGCTCAACCTGCACCAGCTCTGGCTCACCGGGCTGCCCCGTCACGACCTGGTCACCCGCGAGTACGACGCCCTCCCCGACGACCTGCGGACGGCCGAGCGGGAGCTGCGTGACCGGTTGGCCGGCCGGCGCCTGGTGATGCTCTGGCCCCGGGCCGACCGGCCGGCGCGGGCGTTCTCCGATGCCGAGAGCGACCGTCTCACCGCGTGGTGCCGCCGCCACGACGTCGTCCTCGGCGTCCGCGAGGGAGCGGTGGACCGGCCCGGGAGCCTCACCCAGACGCTGACGCCGAGCGGGGCCTGGGGCCTCTCGACCCGCCGGGTGCCGGATCCCTCGGTGCTGCTCCGGGTCGCCGACGCGGTGGTCACCGACGACGCCGACGACGCCGTCGACTTCCTGCTGACCGGCCGTCCCCTGCTGCTGCTCGACCCACGTCAGCCGGTCGACGCGGAGGAGGCCGGGCACTACCCGGCCGCGACCGTCCTGCCCGGACCCGTGTGTCGCTCGTTCGACGAGCTCGAGGCAGCCTTGGACACGGTCTTCGAGCCGACATCGGCCGAGCACGATGTCGCCTACCGGAAGGCGGTCGACCTGGCGTTCGCGCACACCGACGACCAGTCGGGCTGGCGCGTCGCCGAGCGGATCCGGCGCCAGTACACCGGCGCCTGACCAGTCAGTCCCCGACGGGCACGTAGGTCTCGTGGACGCGGCGGGCCACACGATGGCCGGACCGGCCGTCGCGGTGGGCGTGCAGCAGCTCGCGGACCCGGGCCCGCTCGGCCACCTGCTCGGCGGTCGGCTCGTCCAGGAGTCCCTCCCAGACCGCCCGGAGCCGTCCGGTGTCGCGGCAGACCGCGCCGGGCAGCAGGTCGTGCAGGTCGTGCAGCAGCCCGGGGTCGTCGATGACCTCGTCGAGGTCGGGGACCCAGGCGATCGCCGGCCGTTCGAGGACCAGGAAGTCCAGGAGCTCGCTGGTGTAGTCGGAGACCAGGGCGGAGGCCTCACGCAGCACCATCTCGACGTCGGGGAAGATCCTCGGCGAGAGCACGAGGACGCCGGCCTCGCGCAGTGCCTCGCGGTCGAGGCCGTCTCTGTCCCGACCGGCGGGTGCCAGTGGCGGGCGCACCCCGACCACGGCGCCGTGGCGGTCGGCCCACGTCCGCAGCCAGCGCAGGTCGTCGTCGTCGAGGGTGGGGAGGGGTCGGCCACCGCCCCGGTTCTCGGGCGCCCAGACCACGAGCCGGCGACCGCCCGTGGCCACCTGCAGGGTGGCCAGCTGCCTGCGCAGGTCGGTGGCCAGCGACTCCTCGGGACACAGCATCAGGTCGGTGCGCGGCGAGCCGGTCACCCAGACCTTCGGGCGGTTCGGTGACGCGATCGCGACCGCCATCGCGCGCGCCTGCTCGTCGGAGGCGGCGATCGCGTACCTCGTCAGGTCGAGGTCGTGCATGGCCTCGTTGTGGGGGGTGCGGTCGCCGTCCGGGCCCACCCGCGTCGTCGCGCCGTACGACATGAGTGGCGAGCCGCGTCGCAGGTCGACGAACTGGTGGGTCGTGCCGGAGACGGGGTGGTCGACATCGGCGCGGGGGCCCAGCGAGACGAACGTCGTGCCGGCGCGGACCAGGTACCAGGTCGACTCCTGCGTGCCCATGGGGGCGACGGCGACATTGACGCCGCCCAGGACCGGCGAGTCCCGCTCCACCACCAGGATCTTCTTGATCGTGGGGTCGTGCCGGACCGCCTCGAAGACCGCCCGGGCGTTGCCCTGGAGGCGGTGGGTGGTGGGATCCACCACGAACGCCCACCAGTGCTCGAACCGGGGAACCCAGCTCTCGTACTCCTGGAAGTTGTCCGGACCCACCAGCTCCGGCATCCGGACCGCGCCGCTGGGCATCGTGTGGATGCCGAAGGCCCGGCGCAGGTTGTAGACCGGGGAGACCCGCCAGAGGTTGTCCTCCATGGCGGCGACGTCGGCGTCCGGGTTGACGGCGAGGATCCGCTGCTTCCAGCGGTCCACGTCGGGCACGTGGAAGGGGTTCTCGTGCAGGAACTGCCGCTTGATGAGGGGGAAGCCCTCCTCCAGCAGCGGGAACGTCCAGTGCCCGTGGATCGGGTGGAAGGGCAGCACGCCGTCGACGAACGTCTCCACGTGGTAGCCGGCCAGGGTCAGGTAGGAGGAGATGCCGATCTCGTACTTCCTGATGATCGAGTTCTTCTCCGACTGGGTGGCCACCATGTCGAGCCGGCGCCGGAACTCCGGGTCGGCGATGATGTCCGAGCGCAGGGCCAGGAAGTAGGAGCCCACGTGGAAGCAGTCGGAGATCCGCCACGGGCGCTCGCGGCGGCTCCTGTCCACCAGGTCGTCGACGCGGAGCCGTCGGCCCAGCCGCTTGAGGTCGCCCTCGGTGAAGTCGTCGTCGGTGGCCTGCAGCCCCCACCAGTGGGCCGGGCGGGCGTCCATGGTGGCGAAGACGTCGTCGAGCGGGCGCACCAGGTAGCAGCTGTCGTTGGCGAGCAGGAGCTCGTCGTACGTCGCCACCGTGTCCCAGCCGACCAGGTCGCGCGCCAGCAGCGAGTAGGAGCCGAAGTCGTAGCGGCCGTGGCGCCGGTGTCCAGCGGCCACGCGTGTACGGCGCCAGCTTGTCGAGCTCGCCCGCCTCCAGATCGCAGTCGGCGAGGTAGAAGACGTCCGCGAACCGGCTCAGCTCGCGCACGTACTCGACCACGTAGTCGTCGATGATCCCGTCGCCGTCGTACCCCGCGAACAGGCAGATACGGCGCGGCCCACCGGCGGAGAGGCCCGGCGCGGGTGGCAGCTCGCGGACCGGCGCCACGGGCGGGACGGTGCCGTGGCCGAGGTGCTTGCCCTCCGCGAGGTAGTGGACGACGGGGTTGACGACCTCGGCCGCCGGGTCGAGGTAGGTCAGCCAGTACCACCACAGGTCGAAGTCCGGCGTCGGGTTGCGCAGCTGGCGCCAGCCGTAGCGCACGAAGTGGCGCAGCCCCTCGAGGTGACGGCAGAAGGCCCAGTGCAGCTCGCGGTTGCGCCAGACGTACCCGGACTCGTCGAAGATCCTGCCCGCGGAGATCAGGTCGTGCTCGCACAACATCCGGTCGGCCGGGTCCAGCAGGGCGTTGGCGGCGTGGTCGGCCGGGTCGGCGCCGCACGCGGCCAGCGCCTCGTCGAGACCCGACGCCAGCACCAGGTCGACCAGCTGCGCCTGCCGGTCCGGGTCGCTGTCCCTCCAGGCGCGCGCGAACGCGAGCCAGCGGGCCCAGAAGTCCGAGGTGTCCATGGGGGCGCTCGCTCAGCCGGCCGTGTGTCGCAGGTGGTGCAGCAGGGGCGGCAGGTCGCTGTCGCGCGCCTCGGGATGGTCCTCGAGGTACTTCCAGCGTGTCGAACCGCGGGCCGGGCTCGGCGCCGTCCTCCGGCGCCGGTGCGCAGGTAGTGCACCGCGGGGCTGACCAGCTCGCGTACGGCGTCCGGGTGCTGCCGGAGGTACCAGCCGCCGTCGAACAGGTCGCTCGCCTCGATGGCGGCCACCTGGTCGCGCTCGGCGGCGTCGTCACGGCCGGGCCGCAGCCTGGCGGCCCAACCTCCTGCCAGTCCGCCGCGGCCATGCTCGGCCCAGTAGCGCTCCGAGAGCAGCGTGGCCAGCGCCTCGGAGCACAGCCGCGCCTGGTCGCGCACGGTCGCGCGCTGGCGCCGTACCTTCTGGAGCGTCTCCTCGGCTGCCTCCTGCCGCCCGCGCGCCAGCTTCAGCTCGCGGCGGGCCAGGCGGAGGGCTTCGGCCAGCTCGTCGTGCTCGCTCACGTGCGGTCGGCCAGCACGACCGTCTCGTTGTAGGGGAACACCTTGCCCGCGAACCGGGGGAGCGGGAACGAGGAGACCTTGCGGGTGCGCAGACCGACCTGCTCGAGCATCGCGGAGATGTCGCTGCCGTCGAGGAACGTCACGTGGGTGGCGTCGGTGGTGTAGCCGCGCTCCTGCGGGCAGATCACCGCGACCGTGCGCCGGGCGAACGGCAGGTAGTGCTCGAGCAGGGCGATGCCCTCCGCGCGGGTCATGTGCTCGAGGACGTGGGCGAGCAGGATGCTGTCGAACTCCGGCTCCGCCGGCGCCTCCGGGTAGCGGGCGTCGAACTCCTCGCTGGTGATCGCGTCGAGTCCCCGGGACCGCGCGAGCGCGATCGAGCTCGCGTTGTGGTCGACGCCCAGGCTGCCGGCGCCCAGGGTGGCGAGGTTGCGCCCGATGCCACAGCCGACGTCGAGGGTCTTGCCGAGCGCCATCCGGCGCAGGTTCCAGCGGTACGGGCGCTGGACGTCCAGCACCTGCTTCCAGCGGGCTCCCTCGAGGCGCTCGAGGCGCTGGGCGTACGCCTCGGAGGTGGTGTCGTCGCTCATGACCTGGGGGTCTCCCGGGAGAGAGGGGGCGGTGGCGGCAGCGAGCCTACCCGCGGGCGGCCCGGCCGAAGAATCGCGCCGTTCGCCCACCGTTCGCCCCCGCGACTCCTAGGTGGTCAGCAGCGCCTGGAGGACCATGGCGATGGTCCCGCCCATCACGACCGCGGACAGCCACCGGATCCATCGGTTCGTCGACGTCGCCGTGCCCAGGACGAGCAACAGCGTCGCGGTGGCGATGTAGTACCGCTGCTGGACGGGGATGGCCCGCGACGACAGCCACGTCAGGACCACCAGGACGGCCGGCAGCAGCCAGGCAAGGGCGATGGCCAGCACGGGGAACGAGGTCTCCTGCGCGCTGACGTCCGCCTGGGGAGTCTCGGAGGTCTCGGAGCTCCCGGGAGTCCCGAGAGTCGCGGCCGCGCGGGGCAGCCTGATCCGCAGCGCCAGCCCCCAGGCGAGGGCGGTGGTGACCGCGCAGATCGCGAACAGGTACGGGCCGGCCAGCGGCGCCCACACCAGCCCGGTGAACGGCGCCATCGAGGAGGTGAACCCGAGCAGCGCGCCGTCGTCGATGCTCCCGGCGGGCACCTTGCTGAGCTCCTCCAGCGTGTTGACGCCGCCCGTACCTCGCAGGGGGGCCTGGGCCAGCCGGCTCACCGCGGCCACGGCCACCACGCCGCCGACCGTCGAGACGATCGCGATCCAGCGCTTGACCTGCTCCCGACGCGGGACGCCCTGGCTCAGCAGGTACGCGAGCATCAGCATGATCACGGCGTACCCCACCAGCGTGGTCTCCTTGGCGGTGACCGTGACCACGCCGGCGACGCCGAGGATCGCCACCTGTTTCCAGAAGGCGACCGTGGACCTCGTACCGAGCCACACGGCGAGCACGGCCAACCACGCGACGAATGCCTGGACGGCTGCGTCCGGGTTGACGGTGATGCCCTGCAGCAGGATGGCCGGGGAGACCGACGTGCCGATCGACACCAGCAGCGACGGCACGGTCGTGCAGCCGAGCATCACCATCAGCACGAAGAAGCCGGCCGCCGCGGCTCCGAGCCAGAGAGTGTTGGCGACCCGGCCGCAGACGCGCGGGTGCAGGGACGTCGTCTCCTCGCAGACGCGGTACGGCACGGCCGTGATGGCGTAGTACGTGGGGGCGTAGTTGGTGGCCGTGCTCAGGCCGCCGAACGGGGCCAACCCCGGGGTGTACTTCGGCGAACCGCACGGCTCGAGTCCCGCCCAGGCCTCGCCGCGCGGGTTGTCGCAGGCCAGCTCGCCGAGGACGATCTGTCCGTACGGCTCGTAGACCTTCGGCATGTCCCCGTGGGCCAGCTTGACCACGTAGTCGAGGTGGGCCGCCTCGTCGAAAGGCGTGCCCGGGGCCTTGGAGACCCCCAGGACGGCGATGGCGACGGTCACCATGAACGCCACCGCGGCCCACACCGCGGTCGCTCGCATCGGGGAACGGCGCGCGGTCATGATCCTCCGGGGGCTGACGAGAAAGAACCGCACGTCGTCCGGTGCGGCCGCGCGAGCATAACGTCCGGCCCGCCGCCTAGGCTGCTGCGGGTACGCCGCAACCAGCGCAGGACGGGACACACGGATGATCTACGACCACGTCGTCGTCGGGGGCGGGATCGTAGGCGCCTCGACCGCTCGGCACCTCGTCGAGGCGGAGCCCGGGCGCAGCGTGCTCCTGATCGACAAGGAGCAGGAGTTCGGGCGGCACCAGACCGGTCACAACTCCGGCGTCATCCACTCGGGGATCTACTACGCGCCGGGCAGCCTCAAGGCCGACATGTGTCGCCGTGGGGCGATGCTGACCGAGGAGTACGCCGCGGCGCGCGGCATCCCGTTCGAGCGCACCGGCAAGCTCCTGGTCGCCACCCGCCCGCGCGAGCAGGCCGGCCTGGCGGCGCTGCAGGAGCGTGCCACGGTCAACGGGATCGCCACCGAGCTGATCGACGGGGCCGAGCTCCGCCGCCGGGAGCCACACGTCACGGGGCTGGGCGCCCTGCTCGTCCCGTCGACCGGCATCACCGACTTCGGGGCGGTCAACCGGGCCTTCGCCGACGACGTCCGGGCCGGGGGAGGCGAGCTGCGCACCGGGACCGCCGTGACCGGCGTCCGCGAGTCCGGGTCCGAGGTCGTGCTCGAGACCACCGGCGGTGAGCTCCGGGCACGGCAGGCCGTGTTCTGCGCCGGCGTCCAGGCCGACCGGATGGCCCGGCTGGCCGGCCTCGAGGTGGACTTCCGGATCGTGCCGTTCCGCGGGGAGTACTACGACGTCGTCCCCGAGAAGGCGGATCTCGTCTCGCACCTGATCTATCCCGTGCCCGACCCGGCTCTTCCGTTCCTCGGCGTGCACCTGACCCGTTCGGTCGGCGGAGGACTCAACGTCGGACCCAACGCCGTCCTGGGGCTGGCGCGGGAGAAGTACCCGCGGTTCTCCTTCGACCGTCGTGACGCCCTCGACATCCTCCGCTTCACCGGCATGTGGAGGGTGGCCCGCCGCCACGCAAGGACGGGCCTGCGCGAGCTGTGGAACTCCGCGTCCAAGCGCAGCTACCTGCAGGAGTGTCGTCGCTACTGCCCCGAGCTCGAGCTGGCGGACCTGACGCCGCGCGAGGCGGGCATCCGCGCCCAGGCCGTGATGCGGGACGGTTCGTTCGTCCACGACTTCCTGTTGCGGAGCACCCCGCGCACCCTGCACGTCGTCAACGCGCCCTCGCCGGCGGCTACCTCGGCCATCCCCATCGGGGCCGAGATCGCCCGTCTGGCCACGCTGGGCTCGGCGGCCCTGTGAAGATCGCGCTCGTCGGGTGCGGGTCGATGGGCCTCAACCACGCCCGCACCATCTCCGCCGGACCGGACACGACCCTCAGCGTGGTCATCGACCCCGACGAGGTGGCCGGCCGTTCGACCGCCGAGCAGTACGACGCCGCCTGGTCGCCGACGATGGACGCGCTCTCCGGCGTGGACGCCGCCGTGGTGGCCGCCCCGACGGAGCACCATCTCGACCTGGCCCTCCAGGTCATCGAGGCCGGTCTGCCGCTGCTCGTCGAGAAGCCCGTGTGCGCCTCGCTCCGCGACACCGAGAGCGTCCTCGAGGCCTCGGCCGACGGCCGGCGTCCCGCTGATGTGCGGCCTGCTCGAGCGGTTCAACCCCGCCGTCATGGTCGCCATGCGGATGCTCGACGAACCGCGTCTACGTCCGCACCGAGCGCCACTCGCCGTACGTGCCGCGGATCAAGACCGGGGTCGCCTGGGACCTGCTCGTGCACGACGTCGACCTGGTGGTGCGCGCCTTCGGCGGCGAGTACCCCGCCGCACCTGGACGTGAAGGTCGGTGAGTTCAACCCCCAGTCCGCTCGGGGCGCCGAGGACGTCATGGAGACCACGATGCAGTTCGCCGGCGGTGGCATCGCCTCGGCCTCGGCGCTGCCGGATCGGCCAGCGGAAGGTGCGGTCGATGGTCATCCACGAGCTCGACCGGATGATCGAGGTCGACCTCCTGCGCCGCGGCGTCACGGCCTACCGGCACACCCAGCTCGAGGGCGAGGTCGGCCACGACGGCTTCCGTCAGCTGACCGAGATGGAGGTGCCCGAGATCATCGGCGCCGAGCCGCTGGCCACCCAGCTCGGCCACTTCGTCGACCTGGTCCGCGGCGAGGTGGACGCCGAGGCCGAGCGGGCCTCGATCCTGCCGCCGCACCGCCTGGTGGAAGAGGCTCTCTCGGCTCATCCGCCGCTGAGGTCGAGGGGCACGTACGACGGCGTGCCGTCGTCGTGCGAACTCCACCCGGGCGACCGGGCGGGCCGGGACACCGGCCACGACGGTGCGCGCGGGACGTCGTGGGTGACGACCGCGCCGGCGCCGACCACGGCCTCGTCGCCGATGGTCACGCCCATGGTGACGACGGCGTTGGCGCCCAGGAACACCCGGTCGCCGATCACGACCGGGCTGCCGGTCGACCTCGTCGTACGCGGCGTCCGCTCACGCAGCGCCGCGCCGTCGAGTGCGTGTAGATCTGCACGCCCGAGGAGACGTCGCACCCCTCGCCGATGCGCAGCCCGCCGGAGCCGTCGATCACGGTGAAGGCGCCGATCCAGGTGCCCTCACCGATCTCCGGGTCGCCGACGACCCAGGCGTGCTCGTTCCACGGGTTCGGTGGCGAGCCGAGGCCGGTGGCCGTTCCATCAGGCGCTGCGGATGAGGTCGGCTCATCCCGTCCTCGACCTTGATGCTCGGCTCGAAGCCGAGCACCTCCTTGGCGCGGGTGATGTCGGCCGCGCGCCGGCTGACGAGCACGTCGCGCGGGTTGAAGATGGGCTCGACGTCGGCGCCGATGGCGTCGATCAGGATCCGGGCGAGGTCGGCGATCGAGGTGTCGATGCCGGTGCCGATGTTGACCGGCACGTTGTCGCCGCTCGCAGTCCAGCGCGAGCACGACCGAGCGGGCGATGTCGTGGACGTGGATGAAGTCCATCGACTGCTCGCCCTTGCCGTCGATGACCGGCGGCTCGCCGTTGCGGATCCGGTTGACGAAGTGGTTGATGACCGACGTGTAGTAGGCGGTGGTCTTCTGGCCGGGGCCGTAGACGTTGAAGAACCGCAGCGCGATCCACGACAGCCCGCTGCGGCGCTCGTAGAAGCCGCAGCAGGTCCTCGCCGGTCGCGCTTGGAGATGCAGTACGGCGTCAGCGGGTCGAGCGGGTCGTCCTCGTGCATCGGGAGCTTCTTCGGGGTCGCCGTAGACCGACGCGGACGAGCAGTAGACGAGCCGGTCGACGCCGTGGTCGGCGGCGGCCGCGAACACGTTGTGGTTGCCGATCAGGTTGATGTCCATCGACTCGTACGGGTCGGCCTGGCTCTTGTTGATCGACACGGCCGCGGCGTGGATGACCTTGGAGCAGCCCTTCATCGGCGGCGTGCACGGCCCCGCCGTAGCGCACGTCCTGGTCGACCAGCTCGACGTCGCCGTCGGCCACGAGCGGCGTCGCACGGCGTCGCGGTCGCCGCGGAACATGTTGTCGAAGATGCGCACCCGGTAGCCCTGCTCGAGCAGCATCGGCACGACGTGCAGTCCGATGAAGCCGGCCCCGCCGGTGAAGAACACGGTCTCGGTGCGCGACATCGGGAGTCCTCCGTGGATGGCAGATGGATCGGTGTCCGACGAACGATCCGGGCGAGGTGAGGCTATCAGCGGGCCGGCGAGGTGGAAGGCTGCCCGGAGAGGGCCTCGAGCTGCTGGACATGGCGGTGGAGCACCCGTCGAGGCTGAAGTGCCGGTCGACGAGGCGCCGCGCCCGGGCCCCCATCGACCGGCGCAACGCCGGGTCGCCGAGCGCGGCGACGAGCCGCTCGGCCAGCCCGTCGACGTCGCCCGGGGCAGCCAGCAGCATGTCCTCGCCGTCGACAGGGTCACCGCGGGGAAGTTGTCGTGCCGGCCCCAGCCCACCACCGGGAGCGCCGGCGGCCATCGACTCGAGGGTGGCGGTGCCGAGGCCCGATGCCCTGCTCGTGGCTCTCGACGTCGGCGGCGGCCATCAGGTGCGGGGACGTCGGCCTTGGGCACCGCTCCGAGGCTGCGTACGGCGTGCGCGACGCCGAGCTCCTCGGCGCGGCGCAGGAAGGCGTCGAAGTAGACCCGGCCGGCCACCACCAGCACCGCATCGGGGTGCTGTCGCGAGCACCCGCGGCAGCGCCTCGACGAGACCGACGCGGTCGCGCAGCGGGATCACGTGGCCGATCGAGAAGATGACCGGCACGTCGTCGGCGACGCCCATCATCCGGCGTCCGGTCGCGCGGTCACCGCCGCGCACCCAGACCGGGTCGACGCCGACCGGGATCGGCACCAGCTCGGAGTAGCACCCGCGGTAGCGCTCGGTGATGTAGTCCTGCATGTAGGAGTCCATCACGACCATCGCCGGCTGGTACGCTGCGCAGCCGCGGCGCCACGACCAGCGCGTCGAGCGCCCGGAAGCGTGCCGGTAGCTGGCCAGCGGGTTCTCCAGACGCGTGTGGACGCTCAGCAGCGCGGGCACCCCACGTCGTCGGGCGTAGCTCGCCCGTGGCCCAGGTCAGGTCCATGAACTGGCCGTGCTGGTGGAAGGCGTCCGGCCGGAACTCGTCGAGCAGCGCCGGCGAGGCGGCGACGCAGGCCGGGACGGGTCGCGAAGGACAGGTCGAAGCTGACGTTGATGCGGCTCTCGGGCAGCGTCACGGACGGCAGTCGGACGATCCGGAGGCCGTCGCGCTCCTCCTCGGCCGGGGCGTCCTGGTAGGCCGCGGTGACCACCAGCACCTCGTGCCCGAGCCGGGCGTAGCCGCGGGCCAGGGCGTCGGACAGGTGGGAGCTCCCGCCCACCCGGGGCGGGAAGAAGTTGTTCACGACGACGATGCGCATCGGGCGAGAGCCTACGAGAGTTGCCGCCGGGATCCGGCATCACCCCTGCGTTAGCCTGACGCCCGTTCACACCGCCTCGGGGACCCAGGAGCACCTCATCGACACCGACATCGCGCCGGCGACCGCGGACATCGACGCGGACAGCGAGGCGGAGACCGACCGGAGGTCCCGCCGTACCTGGCGGTGGCGTGGCTCGTGGGCCGACCGGGTGGAAGTGGCTCTCCCGCTCCTCGGCTACGCCGCCCTCACCGTGACGGGGGCGACCACGTCGTCGCTCGGCCTGTTGCGGCAGGACCCGTCGTCCCCCCTCGCACACCAGCTCGGTGCCCCGCTGCCGATCCGCGAGGACGAGTGGCTCACCGAGACCCCGATCGAGCTCGCGACGCTGGCCCACGGCTCGTCGATGCACCCGTACCTGAGCCAGGCGCCGGACCTGATCTACCAGGTCTCCTCCGGCGGGTGCGTTCGAGTCGGCCCTGTTCTTCGACGGGAACCTGCTGCGGCTCGGGCCGATGGCTGCCGGACGCCATGCTCTTCGCGGCCCATCGAGGCGTTCCCCTGGCTCCTGCTGTTCCTGACCCTGCCGCCGCTGCTGCGGCGCCTGGGCGCCACGCGGGCGATGTCCTGGCTGGCCGTCGCGCTCTGCTTCCTGGCACCCGCCAGCCTTGTGGTGGTCCTTCATGCCGATCCGGATCCTGGGCTTCACGGCGGCCGGCTGCTACCTGCTGTTCCTCGCCCGGGACCGGCTGATGGATCGCCGACGGCTACCCGCGATCCTCCTCGCGGCCGCGGGCGGGCTGTGCCTGGCCCGGCTGGCCACCTTCTACGTGCCGTGGTCACTGACCATCGGCCTCCCCCTCGTCCTCGCCACCGGCTGGTTCATGGTCCGCGAGCGCGCCGAGCGCCGGGTGTCGCTGACGACGATCGGCATCGGCGCCGCCGTGGCGGTCGTGGTGCTGGCCGGCACCCTCTGGGAGAACTGGTCCGCCCTGCAGGCCGAGCTCAACACCGTCTACCCCGGCCTGCGGCGGGTGACCGGCCAGCCACAGCCGCCCTTCCTGCTCTTCGGCGCCCCGGGACTCAGCGAGCTGGAGGACGACCCGGCTCCGCTGCTGAACAACCAGAGCGAGATCTCGTCGGCGTTCCTGGTCTGCGGCGTGTGGGCCGCCACGCTGTGGTCGACGGCCCGGCGTACCGCCACGCGTTCCCAGTGGGCCGCGGTCACCGGGCTTGCCGTCCTCCTCGTCGTCACGACGTCCTGGACGGCCGTGTCCGTGGGGCGTCGTCGGCGAGCACGTGCCGATGCTGAACACCCTGCAGTCGATCCGGGCGGCGCAGACCGTCGGCTACCCGGCCGCCATCCTTCTCTGCCTGGTGCTCTCACGCATCGAGGTGGGGACGGCGAAGTGGGCGAACCTCGCAGCGGCGACCTGCTTCGCGGTCACGGCGTACGGCGTGAGCGATCTCCAACGCACCCTGCCGACGCTCGGCCTGCTGCAGGTGTGGGCCACGGTCGCGGTGGTCACCGCCCTCGTCTGGTGCGTCACCCGCTGGCCGCGTCGGGTCTGGCCCGTGGCCGCGGTCTCCGTCACCCTCCTGCTGGCCGGGTACGACGCCAACCCGGTGGTGTTCGGCCTGGGTGACCTCCGGGGCTCTCCCACGGCCGCACAAGATGGCGGCGTATGCCGCCGTTGCCGAGGCCGACGGCACCCGGTGGGCCGCCTCCTCGTTGGAGGACACCGCCCTCCTCGCGGCGAACGGCGTGCCGACCGTCACCGGGTACCAGGTGACCGGGCCCATCGTCTCCCGCTGGGAGGAGCTCGATCCCGACCACACCTACGAGGAGGCCTGGAACCGCGGCGCCAGCTACCTGGTGATGACGTTCAAGCTGCCGGAGGACGCGCCGGCCGGCACGTCTGCGGTGATCACCACCCCCGGCCCCGCCATCATCTCGGTCGCCATCCCGCCCTGCGAGCTGGCCGCCACGTCCCTCGGGGTCACCCACCTGCTGTCGCCGTACGCCGTGTACAGCCGGTGCGCGAAGGAGATCGACACGGTGACGTGGAACGGGCAACAGCACTACATCTACGAGCTGACTCGCGACGAGTAACGGCTGTGTCAGGCCCCGGCCGCGGCGCAGCGTGTTGACCGCCGTCGACGATCCGGCCCAGCTCCTCCTCCGGTCAGCGAGGGGTGGACGGGCAGCGAGATCACCTCGGCCGCGGCGCGTTCGGTCTCGGGCAGGTCCAGGTCGCGGGCGAAGCTGGGCCAGTGACGTCGAGGCGGTGGTTCGGGATCGGGTAGTAGACCCCGCACCCGACCGCGTGCTTCTCTCGCAGCTCGGCGACGATGCGGTCCCGCTCGGTCGCCTCCACCCGGATCGTGTACTGGTGGTAGACGTGCGTGGCCCGGTCGGCCACGCGGCGGCACGACGACGTTCTCGAGGTGGCTGTCCAGGAAGGCGGCGTTCGTGCGACGCTGCTCGGTCCAGGCCTCGACACGCGCGAGCTGGACCCGGCCGATGGCGGCGTGGATGTCGGTCATCCGGGCGTTGAAGCCGATCACCTCGTTGGCGTACTGCCGCTCCATGCCCTGGTTGCGGAGCAGCCGCACGTGCGCGGGCGACCTCCTCGGACGCGCAGGCGACCATGCCGCCCTCGCCCGACGTCATGTTCTTGGTGGGGTAGAGGCTGAACATCGCGAAGCTCGCCGAAGGTGCCGACCGGTCGCCCCCGCCAGGTCGCCAGGTGCGCCTGGGCGGCGTCCTCGAAGACCCGCAGCCCGTGCGCGTCGGCGACGGCCTGGAGGGCGTCCATGTCGGCCGGGTGGCCGTAGAGGTGCACGGGCATGACCGCGGCGGTGCGCTCGGTGACCGCGGCGCGCACGGCCGCCGGCGACAGGCAGAAGTGGTCCGGCTCGATGTCGGCGAAGACCGGCGTGGCGCCGGTGAGCGCCACCGAGTTGGCCGTCGCGGCGAAGGTGAACGACGGCACGATCACCTCGTCGCCGGGGCCGATGCCGGCGGCGAGCAGGCCGAGATGCAGGCCGGAGGTGCCGGAGTTGACCGCCACGCAGGTGCGGCCGGCGGTCATCACCGCGGCGAACTCGGCCTCGAACGCCGCGACCTCCGGTCCCTGGGCGATCATCCCCGACCGCAGCACCCGGTCGACGGCCTCGCGTTCGTCCTCGCCGATCGATCGGACTTGGCGGCGGGGATGAACGTCTCGGTCACTGGTGCGTCTCCTGACCGCGGTCGGGACGGTCGAGCCAGACCTCGATCGGCTCCCGGAGCGAGGTCGGGAAGGCCGGCCGAGGTCGCGGGAGCCTTCGCAGGACGATCGCCCGCAGCCGGGCATGGAGCTCCTCGCCGACCGCCGAGGCCTCGAGGCGGTGCGTGTTGAGCCGGCGTGGCGCGGGCGGGCACTCCGCGGACGACGGTGAACGGCGCGACGTCGCGGCTCACGGCGGCCGGACATGCCGACCATCGCGCCGGCTCCGACGAACCGGCGCTGGTGGACGGTGGCGTTCATGCCGAGGGTGGCGTCGTCCTCGAGGACGCTGTGCCCGCCCACCCGCGCTGCCGGACGAGACGGTCACGCGGTCGCGGGTCTGCGTGTCGTGGGCGAGGTACGAGCCGTTCATCAGCAGGCAGTCGTCGCCCACCCGCGTCACGGTCCGCCATCCGGTGTTGACCGAGACCAGCTCCTTCAGGACGTTGCGCGACCCGATCTCGACGCCGCCCTCCTCGGACTCCTCCCGCCAGCTCGGCACGAACACGTTGCCGCGCACCTCGGCTGCGGCGCCGATCAGGACGTGCGGAGACAAGAAGTTGCCGTCGCCCAGGCGGACCGGTCCCTGGAGGACGCAGAAGGGCCCGATGACGTTGCCCTCGCCCATCTCGACCTGTGGTCCGATGACGGCCGTCGGGTGGATGTCGTTGGTCACCGGCGCACCTCGAGCGACGCGAGGACTCGAGACGAGCTGGTCGGCCACGTAGTCCAGGTCGTCCTCGACGAGGCCGGCGTGCATCGGCAGTGCCAGCTGTCGTTGGAACAGGTGCAGCGAGACCGGGCAGGCGTCGGGGGAGGCATACACCGGCTGCACGTGGCTCGCGTAGGTCCCGAAGTTCGAGCCCACGCCGCGGTCGCGCAGCGCCATCACCACGGCGTCCCGGTCCACCGTCGCATCCGTGGTCACGAGGTAGGACTGCCACGGGTGCGTGCGGTCGGGGAGGACGACCGGCACGGTGATGCCGTCGACGCCGTCGAGCCGCTCGGCGTAGCCCCGCGCGGCGGCGGCTCCGGGCGGCGAGCAGCTCGGGCAGGCGTTCCAGCTGCACCCGCATGATCGCGGCGTGCACGTCCGACATCCGGTAGTTGTGGCCGGCGTCGTCGAAGGACGGCACCACCAGCCGGGCGCCCACCCGGTTGACTGCCGGGGCGATGCCGTAGGTGTGCAGCTTGCGGGCGCGGGCCATCCGGGACTCGTCGTCGCCGACCAGCGCGCCACCCTCGCCGCAGGTGATGCCCTTGCGGCCGTGGAAGCTGAACGCGGCCAGGTCGGCCAGGCTGCCGGCCGGCCGGTCGTGGTAGGTCGCTCCGGCCGAGCAGGCGGCGTCCTCGAGCAGCCACAGGCCGTGCCTGTCGGTGACGGCGCGCAGCTCGTCGTAGTCGGCCGGCTGCCCGACCGTGTCGACCGCGATCACGCCGACGGTTCGCTCGCCGATCAGTGCCTCGACCGAGGCCGGGTCGACCGTGCCGATGTCGGCGCGCACGTCGGCGAACACGGGGGTCGCGCCGGTCCACACGACGGCGTGGCCGGTCGCGGGGAAGGTGTAGTCGGCGACCACGACCTCGTCCCCGGGCCCGGCGCCCAGCACCTCGAGCGCCAGGTGGAGCGCCGAACCGCAGTTGGCGGTGGCCAGCGCGTGGGCGGTCCCGGTGGCGGCCGCGAGCTCGCCGCTCGAACGCCACGCACGTCGGTCCCGCGCCCGGAGACCCAGCCGGACTCGAACACGGCGCGCACGGCATCGAGCTCGCGGTCGCCGAGGCTCGGCTGCCCCAGCGGGACCGTGCGAGCCGGTGTCGTCTCGCTCATGCGCCGAGCACCTTCCGGGCCACGGCCCAGTAGCCGCGCGAGGCGGCCCGGAGCGGCCCCGGCGCGGCCAGCCCGGTGGACTCGCCCGGGGCGAAGTCACCCGTGAGGTGCCGGAGGACGGCGCGGTCCGCGACGGTGCGGGACGCCTGTACGTCGCGCCTGCGGGCCGCGACATCGGCGCGGTGCCGCCACAGCCACGCCCACCCCCGCGCCTTCTCGCGGAACCAGCCCTGCCGCAGCGCCACGAGGGTGACGGCGGCCTCGAGGGCGAGCAGGACCGGCATCAGGACGGCGAGGGTACGGCGTTCGTAGAGGGTGGCGAGCAGGTAGAGGCGGTTGCGCTCCAGGAGGTAGCTCTTGAGCGGGTTGCGGGAGAACTCGTAGCGGTGCAGCACGACGGCGTCCGGCACGTAGCGCACCCGCCAGCCGCGCTGCCACGTGCGCAGCGACAGCTCGGCGTCCTCGCAGTAGGCGAACATCGGCTCGCAGAAGCCGCCCAGCGCGCCGAACCGGTCGGCCCGGACGACCAGGGCCGCCCCGGTCGCCGACGCGACGTCGGCGGCGGTGGCGTGAGCGGTTGCGGGCTCGCCGAGCCCACCGGCCCAGCTCAGCCCGGAGAAGTGCACGGGGTTGCCGGCGGAGTTCATCACCTCGGGCTGGTCGTAGAGCCGCAGGGAGCCGCTCGCGAGCCCGACGTCGTCGTCCGCGACGGCAGCGGCCAGGGCGCTCAGCGCGCCGGGCCGGACCACGGCGTCCCCGTTGACGAACGCGAGCACGGGCGCGTCCGTGTGCCGGGCGCCGAGGTTGCAGCCGCCGGCGAAGCCGGTGTTGGTGCCGGGAGTGAGGACGGTGACGCCGGCGACGTCGCGCAGCCGGTCCACGGCGTCGGTGGTGCACCCGTTGTCGACGAGCACCACGTCGACGGCCACCCCGGTGGAGCCGAGGATCGCGTGCACGCACTCGCCGAGGACCGGTTCGGCGCCGTACGCGAGCACGACCGCCGTGACCCGCGCATCCGTCATCGCGTCTCGGGCGCCTCGGCGGTGGTCTCGCCGGTCGACCGCTGGAGCTCCAGGCGCAGCAGGCCGACCTCCTCCGCGAGCGTGCGGGTGCGCTCCTCGAGCCGCCCGAGCTCATAGCTGTGCTGGAGGGTGAGCAGCAGCAGCACGACGGAGGCGACGAAGAACAGCAGGTTCGAGGGCAGGCTGAGGCCGAGCAGCTCCGTGGTCCAGGTCAGCAGGGCCGGCACCAGCGCGACGATGGCCGCGCACAGGGCGATCACGAACCAGATCAGCGCGTACTTCTCGCGCAGCCGGTGGCGCCGCAACATCTCGAACAGGGTCACCAGGATGGCCAGGGCCATCGCCAGGCCAAGCAGGGTGGCACCCATCACAGCCTCCCGACGGGCTGGGTCACCGACGTGTCGACCGCCAGGCCGACCGGCTCGTTGGCCGCGACCTGGGTCGGCCACCGGCGGACCAGCGCCAGCGCCAGGGCGACCACGGCGCGGAACAAGTAGATCGTGGCCCGTCCGGGGGAGGCGCTCGCCGTCCCCGTGGTGCGAGGGCGCATGACGACCGGAACCTGCTGGATGGTGCAGCCGGTGCGCAGGGCGATGACCAGGGACTCGACCGTGTCGCCGAGGTACTCCGCCGGGTAGTGCGCGGCGAAGACGCCGATGGCCCGCCGGTTGGCCGCACGGAACCCGGACGTGGCGTCGTTGATCGGCGTCCGGGCCAGGCGCGACAGCACCCGCCCGAGCATCGACATCGCCCAGCGGCGTGGCCCGTGGACCTGGTACGTCGCGTCCGGGCCGGCGAAGCGGGAGCCGATCACGACGTCGGAGGTGGCGAGGCCGTCGACCAGGCGCCCGAGGTAGCTGGGGTCGTGCTGGCCGTCGGCGTCGACCTGCACGGCCGCGTCGTACTCATGGCGCAGGGCGTAGCGGAAGCCGGCTCGCATGGCCCCGCCCACACCCAGGTTGAACGGCAGCCGGCACACGAGCGCCCCCGCCTGCTCGGCGCGGGCGGCGGTGCCGTCGACCGAGCCGTCGTCGATGACGAGCACGTCGACCGCGGGGTTCGTGGTCCGGATCTCGTTGATGGTGGCGACGACCGAGTCCTGCTCGTTCCACGCGGGGACGATGACGAGCACTCGCGGACGCGCGAAACCAGCCTCGTCCGTCATAGGGCGCATGCTAACAACGCGGGGCCGGCCCGATCGCCCATCCGGAGCGCGCCACGTCACGTGAGCAGGTTGACCAGCGACAGCACGGCCAGCAGCGCGAGGGCGCGGCCGTACGCCGGCGCGCGGAACACCCAGGCGGTGACCGCCGCGATGCCCGGCAGCAGCGCGTAGCCGTAGCGAGGGGACAGCTGGAAGTAGAGGTGGTTCTCGTAGAAGTTCAGCGCGACGAGAACGAACGGCGTGACCACCGCCATCACGAGCAGGCCGATGCCGAAGGCGCTCACCCGCGGCCGGTTCCGCAGGGCCAGCGCCCCCACGACCGTGCTGACGGCGAAGACGCCGGACATCACCGTGACCAGGAAGACGTTGGTGCCGTCGTTGAGGAAGCCGGGCTGCCAGTTGCCGGTACCGGGGCTGAGGAGGGAGTAGAGCATGGACTCCCAGATCGCGCCCCAGTCCACGCTGTCGGCATGCAGCAGCACGTTGATCGGGATCTGGTCGGGGTCCACCAGGCTGGTGCTCTGGAAGCGCAGCCCCCAGGCGTACGAGATCGCCCCGAAGACCACGAGCGAGCCGGCAGCCGCCAGCAGCCCCGCCCGCAGGTCGTAGGGCGCACGGCGATGCTCTCCCCGGGCCAGCAGCGGCCGCAGTAGCAGGAAGAGGACGACGGCCCCGACGCCCGCGAACGCGGTGAACTTGGTGACCGCGGCCAGCGCCACCGCGCCCAGGAGGAGCAGGAGACGGCGGCGAGACCCGTCGTAGGCCAACGCGGCCAGCATCACCACGCCGCTCGTCACGGCGGTGGCCGTGTCGGGTCCCATGGTCGCGGCGGAGGCCACCACGGTGGGGGAGAGCCCGGTGAACAGGGCCGCCGCGGCCGCGGTCGTCCGGGAGACCCGGAACCGGCGGGCCAGGAGGTAGATGACGGCCATCAGGGCGGTCAGCCACAGCGCCCCGACGGCTCGGGAGACGTCCCACAGCGACCACGGCGTCAGCTTCACGACCGGCCGGGCGATGACGGCGGTGACGCCGTAGTACAGCGGCGGCGTGCTGCCCGCGGTCGAGTAGCCCTGGCCGGGGAACTTCCTGGCCTCGTAGGGGCCGCCGCAGTCCGGCACCCGCAGCACGTACTCCGGGCCCATCGTGCGGCACGCCCACTCGTCCAGACCCTCGGCCGAGACCCGCTCGCCGTTGACCGGGACGTGCGGGAAGTCGTGGATGTAGTCGAAGTGGACGACCTCGTCGATGGGAGACGGGTACGGGTACTCGTGCATCACCTTGCCGACGGCCACCGCCGAGCAGGCGAGGAAGAGGAGGAGCAGTAGTGCCGATGCGGTCGCCCGACGGCGGGTGTCGGGCGACGACGTCGTCATCGGAGCGTCAGAGCTTGCCGTCCTCGACCGCCTGCGTGACCCACGGGATGACCTCGTCGAGCATCTCGTCGAGGGTGGTGGTGCACTCGAAGCCGAGCACCTCCTTGGCCTTGGTCACGTCCGGCACGCGCTTCTGCACGTCGTACTCGTAGGCCGGGTCGTTGACGAGGCGCAGCGGCACGTCGGCGCCCTTGATCTTGCGCCAGATCATCTCGGCGAGCTCGCGCACCGACGTCGACGTCCGGCGTGGAGATGTTGAAGTCGTCGTTGTAGCGCGGCGTCCTGCTCCATGCACTCGACGATGCCCTTGGCCAGGTCGCCGCCGTAGGTGTAGTGCCGGATCTGGTTGCCCTCGCCCAGGATGTGCAGCGGGTCCTGGCCCTTGACGATCTTCTGCACCAGGTCGGGCACCACGTGGCTCATCGCCAGCTTGACGTTGCCGGAGTCGATCTCGACGTCGCCGAGCGCCCGGCCCTCGCCGATGCCGACGCAGTTGAACGGCCGCACGATCGTGTACGGCAGCTGGTACTGGTCCCAGGCCGCCTTGGCGAAGTACTCGACCGCGAGCTTCTGGAAGCCGTACGACGACAGCGGCGGCGGGATCTTCCGCTCGTCGCCCTCCTTCGACGGCCAGTGCTCGGTCGACTCGAAGACCATCGAGCTCGACAGGTAGGTGACCTTCTTGAGCTTGCCGTGCTGGTGCGCCTCGATCGCCGCGTCGCACTGGGAGGCCATGATCCGCTCGTTGGTGGCGAGCAGGTCGTAGGCGTAGGCGTGGAAGTAGGAGATGCCGCCGATCAGCGCCGCGCCGGCGATGAAGTGGTCGCAGTCCGACAGCAGCTTCTTCATCACGTCGACGTTGCGCGCGTCGTCCTCGACGAAGTAGTAGTCGGGGTGGTTGTCGTAGGACTTCTCGACCGGCCCGTACTTCGAGTAGTTGTCGATCCCGACGACCGAGTAGCCGCGGCCGAGCAGCTCCTCGACGACGTACCCGCCGATGAATCCGGCGGAGCCGGAGACGAGGACCTTCCCGTTGGAGCCGTTGTTGTCAGTCATGCGTTGCGTGATCCGTTCCGTGGGTTACTTGGTGGCGTTGTTGCGAGCGGCGATGGCGGCACTCTGCCGCTTGCACCTCCGTCGAGGGTGAGCCGGGGCCCGAAGGCGAAGCGGTACCAGCGCAGGTACTTGGGGATCCACGCCTTCAGGTCGAAGTTCGACTCGCCGACCGTGCGGTCCAGCCAGATGGTGGAGATCTCGGCGACCGGCCGGCGCAGCCGGCGGGCCTTGGCCGTCAGCTCCAGACCGATCTCGAACCCGCTGCGGCTGTCGATGCCGACCTCGCGGATGAACTCGGTGGAGTAGGCCTTGAAGCTGTTGGTCGCGTCCTGGGTGCCGACGCGCGCCGAACCGGCCCAGCGACGTGCCCGGCGATGCGCGACAGCAGGCCCTTGACCAGCGGGCCGCCGACCTGCTGGCCGCCGGGCGTGTAGCGCGAGGCCGCCGCGACCACGACGCCGCGGTCGACGAGCCGGGCCAGGTCGTCGATCTGGCGCGGGTCGTCGCTGCCGTCGGCCATCGTCACCACGACGGCGGCGTGCCGGGCGTGGTCGATGCCGTAGCGGATCGCGTTGCGCCGGGCCGCGGCCGTAGGTGTTGACCAGCGCGGTCGAGCCGCGGCTCCTCCTCGGCGTACGCCTGCGAGCACCGGGATCGTGGTGTCCTCCTCGAAGTCGACGACGACGAGCACCTCGCACGTCGAGCTCGACGGCGTCGAAGATCCGGTCGAGCACCGGGACGATCGCCGTCCCCCTCGTTGTAGGCGGGGATGACGACGGAGACCGCCGAGGCGTCACAGCGCGCTGCCCCGCGCCGAGGAAGTTCCAGACGTCGGCGACCGGCTTGTCGGTCGCGAGGTCGCGGTAGCGCTGGTGCGGCGCCGCCGAGGATCAGGATGTCGGCTCTTCTCGAGCACCTCCTCCAGCGGCAGCAGCGAGTCGTCGACCGTGACGTACGGGTCGGTGCAGAGCACGTCGCCGGCGCGGAACTCCAGGATCCGCTTGAGCTTGTAGGACAGGCTCGAGCGGATGTCGTCGCTCTCGCCCTTGAACGCCATGCCGAGGATGCCGACCGTCATCGTAGGCGAGGTCGTGGCTGCTGCTCGAGGTGGGACACGAGGTAGAGCGGCAGGCCCTCGTTGACCAGCATCGCGGCGTGGCCGAGCTGGAACGAGTTGTCGGTGAACGCCGCCAGCTGCATCGTGTCCTTGAACAGGCACGGCCCGGCGGCGAAGCCGGCGCCGGGCATGTCCGCGGCCCGCGGGTAGTCGTGCGCGAGCGGCCTTGCGGATGCGGTCGAAGTCCAGGCCGTGGTCGTTGGCCATCATGTAGAACTGGTTGGCCGCGGCGAACTTGATGTAGCGCCAGGTGTTGGTGAACAGCTTGGCGAGCTCGGCCTCCTCGGGCTCGAGCTCGACGATCGAGTCGGTGAGCGTGCCGAACAGGGCGGCGGCGCGGTCGCGCGCGCTCCGGGGTGCGGCCCGACACGATCTGCGGGAGCGAGAACAGCTCCTCCATCGCCTTGCCCTCGGCGATGCGCTCGGGGCAGAACGCCACGTCGACGTCGAGCCCGGCGTCCGCGAACATCTGCTCGACGCCGCGGGTGACGCCGGGGTAGACGGTGCTGCGCAGCACGAGCAGCTGGCCGTCGCGGAAGTGCGGCGACGCTCGCTGGCAGGGCCCTGCGTGACCGCGCGCGGGTCGGGGTTCAGGTGCTCGTCGACCGGGCGTGCCGATGACCACGACGACGGCCTCGGCGCTCGGCCGAGCACGGCCGGCGTCGGTGGTCGACGTGCAGCTTGCCGTCGGCGAGCGCCTTCGGCAGCACCGGCTCGGCGCCGTCCTCGCGGAACGGCAGCTCGCCCGGAGCCCACCGCTCGACCGCGTCGGCGTCGATGTCGTGGATCGCGACGTTCAAGCCGCGGGAGGCGAACGCGATGGCCAGCGGCAGGCCGACGTGGCCGCAGCCGCCGACGACGACGACGTCGTAGGTGAACTCGGATGAGGCAGACACCCGCCGGAGTCTAGGTCAGACACTCCGGGCAGAGGCGAATCACGGGCGCCGCCCGGGAGGTGCCACACTGCCGTCCAGTCTGCTCGGGCGCCGGGTGCCCGGGACCGAGGAGAAGCCGTTGTCAGCAGGCACGTCGAGCAAGCGCAGTGCGCGACGGAGCGTGACCGTGTGGGCCCTGGTGGCCTTCGTGGTGACCGAGCTCATCGCCTTGCTCGGCGTCCATCAGAAGCCCTCGACCATCTTCGACGAGGCGGCGCACCTTGACTACGTGGTGAAGCTGGCACACGGTGACATGCCGCGCGTCTACGAGCCCCTCGGTCAGGTCGCTCTCGCCGAGTTCGCCTGCGACGAGCCGCGCGGCGGGGCGTGGGCGCAGCTGGAGAAGTGCGGTTCCGACCACTACACACCCGAGCTCGCGCCGTACGGCGGGCTGAGCACGGCCACGAACTACGCCCCGACCTACTACCTCGCGACCGCGGTGCCCTACCGGGTGTGCGAAGAGCTGACCCCGTGGGCGCCGCGCACCTGTGCCCGGGTGGCGAACACCGGGTGGCTGGCCGCCGCCGCAGCGGGGTTCTTCGTGCTGATGGTCCTGCTGGGCTGCTCGAAGCCGGTGTCGCTCATCGTCTCGGTCGGCACGTCGGTCGCCCCGGCGATCCTGCTCCAGGGCATCACGGTCAACCCGGACGCCGCGGTGCAGGCAGCGGTCGCCTGGATGGCGGTGCTGGCGGTCCGCCTCGCGACCTCCGAGCGGCTCTCGGCGTACGCGCAGGTGGGCGTCCTCGGGATCGTCGGTCTGGTCGCCGTCACCGCGAAGGAAACGGCGCTCATCGGCTTCGCGGTCACCCTGCTCCTGCTGGGCTTCCTGATCACGGCGCGTCAGCCGCGGAGCCTCCAGGTGAAGAGGTGGGCGGCCGTCTCGGTGGTCTTCGGGGCCGTGGTCGGGTTGGCGGCGCTGAGCCGCCTCGCGCAACCCGTGCTGCGCGGGGTCGGCGGCGACAACCCGATGGAGGACGCGGCGCAGATCCCGTTCGACGCCCTCGACCAGACCGCTGTTGTTCGCCTTCAACACCTCGATGGCCCCCTTCACCGGCCTGGTGTGGGGCGTCCTCGCGAACCCGTGGCTGTTCGCCATCAGCGTGGCCATGACCGGGATGGTGTGGGGCCTGGGTCTGCAGATCAGGCTCCCCGAGCCGGACGGTGCCGGAGGGTGGGGGCCGCCGTCGGCGGATCGAGGGGCTCCGCCTTCGCGGTGGCGGCCATCGCGGCCGCCGCGGTCCTGCCCGCCGGTGCTGGCCGTGCTGACCTGGGTCGCCTCCGGCTCCGCCCCCATCCAGCAGCGCTACTTCATCGCGACGGCCACCCTGCTGATCGTGCTCGGGACCGCCACCGCGGCGAACCGCTGGGTGAGGTGGTTCTCGGCGACGGTGCTCGGCCTGACGGCCGTGCTGGTGGTCGGCTCGCTGCTGATGGCCTGATCGCGCGCCGCTAGCGTGGGCTGGTGCCGCCTCCGCCCGCCCGCCAGCCGCCGCAGCAGGCCCCGCCCGTCCAGCGGCTGCGGGTCCGCTACGCCAAACGCGGCCGGCTGCGCTTCACCAGCCACCGTGACTTCAGCCGGGCCTTCGAGCGTGCGGTGGTCCGGGCGCGGATCCCGATGGCGTACTCCTCGGGCTTCAACCCGCACCCGCGCATCTCCTACGCCGGCGCCTCGCCGACCGGCGCCGCGAGCGAGGCCGAGTACCTCGAGATCGGCCTGGCCGAGGTCCTCGACCCCGACGAGGTACGCCGCGCGCTCGCCGATGCGCTCCCCGACGGCCTGGACGTGCTCGAGGTCGTGGACGGCCGGCGCCGGGTCGCTGGCCGACCACCTGGAGGCGAGCCGATGGAGCCTGGTGCTGGACCCCCCCGTACCGGTGACCCGCGGCGCGGTCACACGCGTTCCTGGCCGCCACCGCCGTACCGGTCGAGCGGATGACCAAGAAGGGCCTGCGCAGCTTCGACTGCCGCGCTCCCGTCGTGGCGCTGACGGTCCGCGAGCACGCGGTCGGGACGGAGCTGGACCTCACGCTCCGGCACGCCGTGCCGGCCGTGCGTCCCGACGACGTGCTCGCCGGCCTGGCCGAGGTCGCCGGGCTGCGTCCGACAGCCCCGCCACTGCTCACGCGCCTGCGCCAGGGGCCCCTCGACGAGGCGACCGGCGAGGTCGGCGACCCGCTCGGGTAATGACGAGACA